>NZ_SCUT01000002.1 GCF_004297265.1 Reyranella sp. | reverse complement strand
CACCTTCGCCATCATCACGCCGGCCCTGATCGCCGGCGCCTTCGCCGAGCGCATGAAGTTCTCGGCGATGATGTGGTTCATGGCGCTGTGGTCGCTGATCGTCTATGCGCCGATCGCCCACTGGGTGTGGGGCGGCGGCTTCCTCGGCGACTGGGGCGTCCTCGACTTCGCGGGCGGCACCGTCGTGCACATCAACGCCGGTGTCGCGGGCCTCGTCTGCGCACTCGTGCTCGGCAAGCGCAAGGGCTTCGGCACCGAGAACATGGCGCCGTTCAACCTGGTCTATTCGGTGATCGGCGCGGCCCTCCTGTGGGTCGGCTGGTTCGGCTTCAACGCCGGCTCCGCCGTCGGCGCCAGCCCCAACGCCGGCATGGCGATGGCGGTGACGCAGTTCGCCACGGCCGCCGCGGCCATGGCCTGGATGTTCGCGGAGTGGGTGACTCGCGGCAAGCCGTCGGTCCTCGGCATCATCTCGGGTGCGGTCGCCGGCCTCGTCGCGATCACTCCGGCCTCGGGCTTCGTGACTCCGATGGGCTCGCTGGCCATCGGCATCGTCGCCGGCCTGGTCTGCTTCTGGGGCGCCACCGGCCTCAAGAAGGCGATGGGCTACGACGACTCGCTAGACGCGTTCGGCGTGCACGGCATCGGCGGCTTCGTCGGCGCCATCCTGACCGGCGTGTTCGCCGTGGAAGTGATCGGCGGCGAGGGCAAGAAGGGACTGATCGATGGCAACGCCGGCCAGGTCCTGACGCAGCTCTGGGGCTCGCTGGTCTGCATCGCGTGGTGCGCGGTCGCCACCTTCATCATCCTCAAGATCGTCGATGCCCTGATCGGGCTGCGCGTGACGACCGAGGAAGAGATCGAGGGTCTCGACATCAACCTGCACGGCGAGACGATCCACTAGGACGTCTCCTCTTCGAGATCGGGAACCCCTCTCTCCTCCTGGTTCCCTCTCATCCGCCGCACCGTGTCGCGGCGGACCCTCGGGCCCGGCGAGTCCCTCGCCGGGCCCTCTTTCTGTCCGGCGTTTGACGCCGTGAACGCGAGGCGTCAGTCTGTCTGCGACAGCCGGAAAGGCAGGAGGGGAAAGCAGATGAAGCTCGTGTCCGCCATCATCAAACCGTTCAAGCTCGACGAGGTGCGCGACGCGCTGACCGGCGTCGGCGTGTCGGGTCTGACGGTGAGCGAGGTCAAGGGCTTCGGCCGCCAGAAGGGCCAGACCGAGATCTATCGCGGGGCCGAATATCTCGTGAGCTTCCTGCCCAAGGTGAAGATCGAGATCGTCGTCGACGACGGCCAGGTCGAGCGCGCGGTAGAGGCCATCCAGAAGGCGGCACACACCGGCAAGATCGGTGACGGCAAGATTTTCGTCACGCCGGTCGAACAGGCCGTACGCATCCGCACCGGCGAATCGGGCTCCAACGCTCTTTGAGCAGGAGCGGCTGATCGCGGAATAGGCAATTCCACCGCCCTGCGGCGCCATGACCAAGCTAGTGCTTGTGGTTGGCCGGGAAGGGGCCGCAAGCCCTTCCTTCATCTCAAGAAACAAGCCTATTCCATTGTTGTGATTGGCTAATTTGTTCCATAGAATATGGCGATAGGCTGGCTGCCCTCGGCCGGCACCGTGGCTTTTTTTTGGCCGGTTTTGGCCCACTGGGAACGAGAATGTTCAATCCGCGCCTTACAGAGACGCTGACCGATTTCCCGTTCGCGCGACTGAATGCCCTCATCGCTCCCATCGCGCCGCCGGCGCATCTGTCGATGATCAACATGTCGGTCGGCGAACCGCAGGGGGCGATGCCCGCCTTCGCCCGCCAGATCGTGATGGACGAAGTCGACGGCTGGAATCGCTACCCGCCCAACCAGGGTCTGCCCGACCTCAACCTCGCGATCTGCGAATGGCTGACGCGGCGCTACAAGCTGCCCCAGGGCCTGCTCGATCCGAACGTGCACGTCCATCCGACGGCCGGCAGCAAGGAAGGCGTCTACATCATCTCGACGGTGGCGACGCCGCAGGAGAAGGCTGGCGCCAAGCCGATTGTCGCGCTGCCCAACCCCTTCTATCAGGCCTATCTCGGCGGCGCGGTCCTCTCGGGCGGCGAGCCGTTGCTCGTGAACGCCGAGGCGGCGAACGGCTTCCTGCCGGACTATGAAAGCCTCGACGAGGCGACGTGGAAGCGCCTGTCGGTCGTTTACCTCTGCTCGCCGGCCAATCCGCAGGGCGCGATCGCGAGCAAGGAATATCTGCAGAAGCTGCTGAGGCTTTGCCGCAAGTACGACGCCGTGCTGGCCGTCGACGAATGCTACGCGGAAATCTACACCGGCGCCCCGCCGCCGGGCGCGCTCGAGGCCGCGCTGGAGATCGACGAGACCGGCGGCAAGGATCCGTTCCGCAATCTCGCGGTCTTCCATTCGCTCTCGAAGCGGTCGAATGCGGCGGGTCTTCGCTCTGGCTTCATGGCCGGCGATCCGAAGCTCGTCGCGATGGTGCTGCGCTGGCGCAGCTATGGCGGCCCGCAGATTCCCTTTGCTGTCCAGAAGGCATCGGCCGCGCTGTGGCGCGAGGAGACGCATCCGGTCCAGACGCGCGAATGGTACGTGAAGAATTTCAAGATCGCCGAGCAGATCCTGCACAACCGCTTCTCGTACTACACACCGGGCGGCGGCTTCTTCCTGTGGCTCGACGTCGGCGACGGCGAGGAAGCCACGCGCAAGCTCTGGGGCGAGGCGCACGTCAAGGTGCTGCCGGGTGCCTATGCCTGCCGTGAGACCAACGGTATCAACATTTCCCAGCGCTACATCCGCGTGGCGCTGGTGCATGACGAGAAGACCACCCGCGAGGGGCTCCAGCGCCTCGCGTCCGTTCTGTAGGGAGCGCAACCGCGCATGGCCATGCTGAGCGTCTCTTCAGCGTTGCAGCCCAGGACCTCCATCCTGCCGGAGGGCGGGCGCGACTTCCTGCGCCGTCGCATGATGGAGATCGTCGGCGTTGCCACGGCGGGCTTCGGCCTCGCGCTGATGATGGCGCTGTTCACCTACAGTCCCGGCGATCCCTCGCTCAATCACGCCACGGCGCGGGCGCCCAACAACCTGCTCGGCCTGCCCGGCGCCTACATCTCGGACCTGCTGCTGCAGACCTTCGGCCTCGCCATCATCCTGGCACCAGTTGCTTTCATCACGTGGGGCGTGCGCATGGTGCGCACGCACCATCTCGGCTTCTTCGGGCTGCGTCTCTCGCTGCTCCTGCTGGCGCTGCTGATGATGAGCGTGGCCTGCGTCGGCCTGGGCGACGTGGGCGCTGCCGCCACTCATGCCGGGCCGGGCGGCCTGGTCGGCCTCGCCCTGGTCGGCCGTTTCCGCGAGCTGGTCCTCACCCATTCGAGCGGCGGCGCGCTCACCCTGATCGAGCCTGCGGCGGCAGCCCTCGCCTTCATCGCGATGGCGCCGGCGCTCGGCATGAACCGCACCGACCTGCCGCTGATCTTCCGCATCCTGCGCGCACCCTTCCTGTGGGTCGCGTGGGGCATGCGCGCGGCCGTGGACCTGTGGCGCGGCAAGCCGCAGGCACATGAGGAAGAGAACGAGCCGCCGGCGCCTCACATTGGCTATGCCGAGATCCCGGGCGAGATCGATGCCAGCCAGTACGATCCGGCGCGCTTTGAGAACCGCTACGAGCAGATCCCCGAGGAAGGCGCGGTGCTGCCGGCACGCGACTCGTTGATGGTCGATGCGCCCTATGCCCCGATCGAGCGGCCGGCCGACGACATCCCCGACGTGCCCGGCGGTGTTCGCATGCACCCGCCGGTGCTGGACGAGGCAGCCCCTTCCCACGTGCAGGAGCGCACCTTCCTCAGTCGCCTGACGGGCGGCCTGCGCATCGAGCCCTTCATGCGGCGCCCGACGACGGCCAACGCGGCGACGGCGGAACGGATCGAACCGGGCTTCGGTGGTTACGACGCCGAGTCGCCGCCTTTGCCGGCGACGCACTACCGGCAGCCGATTGCCGACGAGGAGTTCGAGGCGCCGCCGCCGGTTGCGGTCGCGCCGCCGCACCTGCCGGTCGCCGATGAGGGGACGGACGAAGAGACCGACGAGAATCCGTTCACGCCCGACAATGCGCTCGACGTCGGGCAGCCGGCCGCCGCGCCGCCGGCCCCCTCGGGCGTGAAGATCGTGCCGCGGAAGTCGGCCGCGCCGCAGGGCAAGCGCGCCGCCAAGGCCGGGCAACGCGAGCTGGCTCTCGGGGCCGAGTACCAGTTGCCGCCGCTCGACATCCTGTCGCTGCCCTCGAGGGTCAACGCCCAGCCCAAGATCGACGAGGAAGCGCTGGAGCAGAATGCGCGCCTGCTCGAGACGGTGCTCGACGATTTCGGCGTCAAGGGACAGATCGTGAAGGTACGGCCGGGTCCGGTCGTGACGCTTTACGAACTCGAGCCCGCGCCCGGCACCAAGTCGAGCCGCGTGATCGGTCTCGCCGACGACATCGCCCGCTCGATGAGCGCCGTCTCCGCGCGCGTCGCCACGGTGCCGGGGCGCAACGTCATCGGTATCGAGCTGCCCAACGCCAAGCGCGAGACGGTGTTCCTGCGCGAGCTCCTGTCGACCAAGCACTACGAGGATGGCCGCCTCGCGTTGCCGCTGGCGCTGGGCAAGGACATCGGCGGCGATCCGGTCATCGCCGACCTGGCGCGCATGCCGCATCTGCTGATCGGCGGCACCACCGGCTCGGGCAAGTCGGTGGCGGTCAACACCATGATCCTGTCGCTGCTCTACCGGCTCACGCCGAATCAGTGCCGCTTCATCATGATCGACCCCAAGATGCTGGAGCTGAGTGTCTACCAGGACATCCCGCACCTGCTGACGCCCGTCGTCACCGAACCGCGCAAGGCCATCGTCGCCCTGAAGTGGGTGGTACGCGAGATGGAGGATCGCTATCGCGCCATGAGCGCGGTCGCCGTGCGCAACATCGCGGGCTACAACGAGAAGCTCGCCGAGACGGCGCGCAAGGGTGGAGTACTCACCCGCAAGGTCCAGACCGGCATCGATCCCGAGACGCGCAAGCCGACCTTCGAAGACGAAGAGATGGACCTGACGCCGCTGCCCTTCATCGTCGTCATCATCGACGAGATGGCCGACCTGATGCTGGTCGCGGGCAAGGAAATCGAGGCCACCGTGCAGCGCCTGGCGCAGATGGCGCGCGCCGCCGGCATCCATGTCGTGATGGCCACCCAGCGTCCGTCGGTCGACGTCATCACCGGCACCATCAAGGCCAATTTCCCGACCCGCATCTCCTTCCAGGTGACGTCCAAGATCGACAGCCGCACCATCCTGGGGGAGCAGGGCGGCGAGCAACTGCTGGGGCAGGGCGACATGCTCTACATGGCCGGCGGCGGCAAGATCGCCCGTGTCCACGGCCCGTTCGTCAGCGACGGCGAGGTCGAGGAGGTCGTGCGTCACCTGCGGGCCCAGGGCGCGCCGGCCTACATCGAATCGGTCACCGACGATCCCGACGGCGAGGGCTCGGGGACCGGGGTGCCGGGCGATGCCGAGGAAGGCGAGAGCGACCAGCTCTACGACCAGGCCATCGCCCTGGTCGCCCGCGAGCGAAAGTGCAGCACGTCTTTCATCCAACGTTACCTCCAGATCGGCTATAACAGGGCCGCCCGCATCGTCGAGCGCATGGAGCGCGAGGGCGTAGTCAGCGCCGCGAATCATGTCGGCAAGCGCGAGGTCCTGGCCCGCGACATCGACGACCGGGAACGCTGAGCGTCCCGTCCAAGGGGGCGAACGAGGTACGATGAACGAGCAAGCCCCGCCCGGATCCGCTTCCGGGACCCCCGCCCCGGACACTCCCGGTGTGCGAAGTGCCGTGGGGGCGGCTTCGGTCCGACGTCGCCGCCGTTTCCCGCTGGTCTGGCTCGTGCCCATCGTGACGGCGCTGATTGCCGGCTGGCTCGCCTGGGACGCCTTCTCCAAGCGAGGTCCCGTGATCACCGTGTCCTTCGACACGGCCGCCGGCCTCACGGCCGGTCAGTCGCAGCTCAAGTACCGCAACGTCGTCATGGGGACGGTGAAGACCATCACCATCGCCCCCGACCTGTCGAAGGTGCTGGTGACGATCGAGACGGTAAAGGAGGCCGAGTCGCTGCTCACCGACAAGACGATATTCTGGGTGGTGAAGCCGCAGCTCTTCGCCGGCAACATCTCCGGCCTCGAGACCATCCTGTCCGGCTCCTATATCGGCATGCGTCCGTCCTCCGAACCGGCCGCAACAAAGCGCGATTTCGTCGGCCAGGAGGATCCGCCCATCCTGCAGGCCTCGGTGAAAGGCACGACGTTCCGGCTCGACTCGCATCGACTGGGCTCGATCAGCCTCGGCGCCCCGATTTTCTTCCGCGACATCGAGGTCGGCACCGTGCTGGGCTGGGACCTGCACGATCTCGCCAGCCGCGTCGCCATCCATGCCTTCGTGCGCGCGCCGTACGACCGCTACGTGCGCAACGACTCCAACTTCTGGAACGCCTCGGGCCTGTCGATCTCGCTCGGCGCCAATGGCATCAACATCGAGATGGAATCGCTGCGGGCCATCCTGCTGGGCGGCATTGCCTTCGATACGGCGCACGATTCGACGGCGCCGATCAGCCCGTCCGGCCAGCGCTTCAAGCTCTACGCCAACATCGAAGAAGCCAAGTCGGCGGGATTCGGCCAGCAGATCAAGCTGATCTCCTATTTTCCCGGTTCGGTCGCGGGCGTGACGGTGGGCGCCGAGGTCAGGTTCCATGGCCTCAAGATCGGCGAGGTCACCCGCGTCGGGCTGGTCTACGATCCGAAGACCGACCGGGTCGTCGCGCCGATCCACTACCGGGTCGAGGCCGGCAGGGTCAGCAACCTTGCCAAGGCGCAGGGGATGGAGCCCATCAACGTCGCCGAGGAGATGATCAAGCGCGGCCTGCGCGCGACCCTGCAGGCGCCGAGCCTGATCAGTCCGCAGAAGATCATATCGCTGGAGGTCGTGCCCGACGCCAAGCCGGGCGAACTCGCCGAGGAAGGTGGCCACTATGTCATTCCGGCCGCCGAGATCGGCGGCTTCGACAGCATCACCGCGTCGGCCAGCGAGCTCCTGAGCAAGATCAATCGCATCGACTTCGACAAGATCGGCAACAGCCTGGTCGGCGCCTCCGTCGGGATCGACCAGTTGGTGAACGGGCCGCAGATCAAGGCGACCCTGGCGGCTCTCGAGAAGGCGATGATCGAGGTCCAGGACATCGCCCGGAAGCTCGACGTCGAGGGAACGCCGGCCCTGAAGCGCCTGCCCGACATCGCGCTGCAGCTGCAGGAGGCCGTCACCAAGGCCAACCGCCTGATCGGCTCGGTCGACAAGGGATACGGCGACACGTCGAAGTTCCACCGCGACCTCGACCGCCTGCTGCCCCAGATCACCGACGCCGCACGCTCGATCCGCGCCCTGGCCGACCTGCTGTCGCGTCACCCCGAGGCCCTGATCAAGGGTCGCACCAACACGGGCAAGGAATGACCAACACTCGTCGCCTCGGCCGCCGGCATTTCGGCCTCCTCGCCCTTCCGGTGCTCGCGGCGCCGGCCCTCCAGGCCTGCGGCTCCTCGCCGGAACCGGTCCTCTACACGCTCGCGGTGCGGCCGGGTCCGGTGCAGGCCCGCGGCCCGCGCATCGTGCAGGTGCGCGACATCGGCCTGCCGGGCTATCTCGATCGCAAGGAGATCGTCCGCTCGACCGAGGACTTCAAGCTCGACGTCCGCGCCAACGCCTGGTGGGGCGAGCCGATGGGCGGGATGCTGTCGCGCACCATCGTCCTCGAACTGTCGCAGCGCCTGCCAGGCAGCAAGGTCTATAGCGAAGCCGGTTCGATCACGATGGACCCTTACGCCACCGTCGGCATCGACATCCAGCGCTTCGACGCCGACAAGGCCGGCAACGTCGTCCTGCTGGCGCAGGTCGCCATCCAGTTCAACCGGCCGACCCGGACGGCGGCGCGCAATTTCTCGATCTCGAAGCCCGTACCGACGGTCGATACGCCGGGCCACGTCGCCGCCATGAGCGACGCGCTCGGCGAGTTGTCGGACGGCATCGCGACGCTTCTCCAGTAGCGCCATGCTGCGGGCCTTCGCCGTGCGACGCGATCCGGGTCCCCTCGTGACGCCGCCGCAGCTCCGCGAATGTCATGGCTGCGGCCTGTTCCAGATCGTGCCGGCGATGGCGGCCAACATGCGTTCCGACTGCGAGCGCTGCGGCACGCCGCTGCGGGCCACCCGCGCCGACCCGACGGGCCATTGCCTGGCGCTCACCTTCGCCTCGCTGGTCCTGTTCGCCATCCTGTGGCTTGCGATGCTGATGAAGGTCTCGACCGCGGGCATCGTGCACGAGACCACCATCCTCTCGGGCCCTGCAGAGCTGGTGCGCCACGGCCTGTGGCCCCTCGCCATCGCCGTCTCCTTCACCACGGCGTTTGCGCCGCTCATCAAGTTCGCCGGCACGCTTTACGTGCTGGTCGGCCTGCGCATGCGGACCCTGCCGCCCAACCTGCGCGGCGTCTTCCTGATCTCTCGGCGCATGGGCACCTGGGCGATGCTCGAAGTGCTGCTGCTGGGCGTTTTCGTGGCCTACACCAAGCTGGGCGACCTCGTGACGATCGAGCTCGGACCGGCGGTCTATGCGCTGGCCGTTCTCACCGTCGTGATCGTCTGGGCCGAGCTGTCGCTCGACCCGCAGGCGGTCTGGGAGGAGATCGAGCGCCGCGGCCAGACCCATGCGCCGATGCCGCCGACCGCGCCGCTGGAGTATCGGCCGGGCGCGGCGGGGTGCGAGGAGTGCCATCTGGTCTGCGTGCCGGCCGAGCATGACGGGCGTTGTCCGCGCTGCGGTGCGCGCGTGCACGAGCGCAAGCCCGACAGCCTGAACCGTACCCTGGCCCTCGTGCTCGCAGGCGCCGTGCTCTACATCCCGGCCAACATCTACCCGGTGCTGACGGTGATCCAGCTCGGCTCCGGCGAGCCCAGCACCATCTTGGGCGGCGTCGAGGAGCTGGTCTCGTCCAGGATGTATCCGCTGGCGCTGCTGGTCTTCTTTGCCAGCGTTTTGGTGCCGCTGTTCAAGCTGATCGGTCTCGTCAGCATGATCGGCGCGACCTCGCTCAGTGGCACGGCGGAGAAGGCCGGCTTTCTGCTGCGCCAGCGCACGAAGCTTTACTGGATCGTGGCCTGGATCGGCCGCTGGTCGATGGTCGACATCTTCATGGAATCGCTGCTGGGTGCGCTGGTCCAGTTCGGCCGCGCGGTCACGATCGATCCCGGCATGGGTGCGCTCGCCTTCTGCGCCGTGGTCATCGTCACCATCTTCGCCGCCGAAGCCTTCGATCCACGCCTCATGTGGGATGCCGCTGCGCGCAATCCGCACCGCAAGTCGCGGCCCTCGGCGGCGAGTCGCACCAGCGACGTGGCGGTTGTCAGTTCAGGTTGAAGGGGGCAATCGAGGCGCGTTTCTTGCTGAGCTTCCGCCGTTGAAAACGAGGAGGAGCGACCATGGCCAAGGAAATTCTGTGTGGCTTCGGCGTCGACGTGGATGCGGTGGCGGGCTGGCTGGGCAGCTACGGAGGAGAGGATTCGCCCGACGACATCTCGCGTGGCCTGTTCGCCGGCGAAGTCGGCAGCCCGCGCCTTCTCAGGATGTTCGATCGGCTGGGCATCAAGACGACCTGGTTCATCCCCGGCCATTCGATCGAGACGTTCCCGAAGGAGATGAAGGCGGTGGCCGATGCCGGCCACGAGATCGGCATCCACGGCTACAGCCATGAGAACCCGATCGCCATGACGCGCGAGCAGGAGACCGAGATCCTCGACAAGTGCATCGACCTGGTGACGCAGCTCTCGGGCATGCGGCCGACCGGCTACGTGGCGCCATGGTGGGAGTTCTCGCCCGTCACCAACGAGCTGCTGCTGGAGCGTGGCATCAAGTACGACCATTCGCTGATGCATCACGATCACCAGCCCTACTACGTGCGGGTCGGCGATGCCTGGACCAAGATCGATTACTCGAAGAAGCCGCGCGAGTGGATGGTGCCGCTGCAGCGCGGCCAGGAGACGGACCTGATCGAGATTCCGGCGAGCTGGTATCTCGACGACCTGCCGCCCATGATGTTCATCAAGAAGTCGCCCAACAGCCACGGCTTCGTGAACCCGCGCGACATCGAGGAGATGTGGCGCGACCAGTTCGACTGGGTCTATCGCGAGTACGAATACGCCGTGTTCCCCATGACCATCCATCCCGACGTCTCGGGCCGGCCGCACGTGCTGATGATGCTGGAGCGGCTCTATCACTACATGGCGGGCCATCCCGGCGTGAAGTTCGTCACCATGAACGAGATGGCCGACGACTTCGCCAAGCGCTCGCCACGCAAGAAGTAGCGATGTGCGCGCTCTGCGGCGTGCTGGGCGGCGACGGTCACTGGACCGACGCGGCCCCGCGCCCCGGCGTATTCACCCGAAACACCGATGGCCTCGCCCGGCGGCGCGAGCGCATGGCCCGCGTGGCGGTCGCCAACCGCATCCTGAAACTCTACGGCCTGTCGCTTTCCGACTGGCAGGGCGCGTCGTTCGTGCTGTCGACGGCGACCGGCAAGAGCGAGCTGGTCGACAATCTCGCCCATCTCTGGGCCGCGGCCGAGAAGCTCGCCGGAAGGCCCTGCGATCCGCTCGATCCCGCCGTGATCGCGCGCCTGCGGGACGACCATGGATGACGTGCCGGCCTTCACGCCGGTCAACCTGATCACGGGTTTCCTGGGATCGGGCAAGACGACGCTGCTGCAACGCCTGCTGGACGATCCGGCGATGGCCGACACGGCGGTGCTGATCAACGAGTTCGGGGAGGTCGGGCTCGACCATCACCTGCTCGACCGGATCGACGACACCATGGTGCTGCTGCCGTCGGGCTGCCTGTGCTGCACGATCCGCGGCGAGCTGTCGGCGGCGATCCGCGACCTGCATGGAAGGCGCGAGCGCGGCGAGGTGCCGCCCTTCCGGCGGCTGGCGGTCGAGAGCACGGGACTCGCAGACCCGTTCCCGATCCTGTCGACCGTGCAGGCCGATCCGGTACTGCGCCACCATTTCCGCTGGGGCAACATCGTCACCACGATCGATGCGGTGAACGGAGGCTCGCAGCTCGACCGCCGCCCCGAGAGCGTGAAGCAGGCGGCCGTCGCGGATCGGCTGGTGCTGACCAAGAGCGATCTCGTCACGGGTGCCCAGGCCGAAGCCCTGGTCGCGCGCCTGCGCACGATCAATCCATCGGCGCCGCTGGTCCGCGCGGCGGAGGAGCCGATCCGAGCCGATGCGCTGCTGGCGCACGATCTCTTCGCCGCCTCCGCACGAGCCGAGGCGGCGCGGCGCTGGTTCACGGTCGAGGAGGGTGCGCAAGCGCATGGCGCGGGCGTGCAGGCCTTTGTGCTCGCGCTCGACGAAACCGTCGATTGGACGCGCTTTGGCCTGTGGCTGACCATGCTGCTCAACCGGCACGGCGAGAAGGTGCTGCGCGTGAAGGGCATGCTGAACGTTGAAGGCAGCGATGCGCCGGTGGCGATCCACGGCGTGCAGTATCTCGTGCATCCGCCGGTGCACATGGCCGCCTGGCCCGACGACGAGCGCCGCTCCCGACTGGTATTCATCGTCGACGGCCTCGAACCTGCCGCGATCGAAGGCTCCCTGCGGGCGTTTCTGCGCAGATGAACCGGCGGTGTGGCTACTTCGCCGGCCCGAAACCCTGCAGCGTCCAGACGAGCGGGGAGGGATCGACCCGGACTTCGCCGGTCTGCGGCCGGTCGATGTCGATGATCAGCACAATGGCGAGCGTCCAGACGCCGAGCAGCAGCACGGACAGTCCCGGCTGGCGGCTGCCCACCAGGCCGAAACCGTAGCCCACCGCGCCCACCGCAAAGATCGAGACCGTCAGCAGGAGCCGCAGGACGTAGGCCGGCACATGGCTGGTGAAGTTGCGCCGGTTGGTGAGCGACAGGTCGATCATCTCGTTGAGCGAGGAAAGCAGCAGTCCCGAGATCGGCGTCGGCGAGCGCTCGGCGACCGTGCGCGCCATCTGCCAGAGTTCGTTCTGGAGGCTGTTGGTCCGCTGGTTGAGGCGGTCGACCTCCGCCGGATCGGCGCTGCCGCGCACCACGGCGATGCGCGTCTCGGTATAGTCACGCAGCAGGCGTTGCATCGTCGCGCCCTCCGCGCCGGTCGCCACAGTCGCGCGCAGCCAGGCCGTCCCTATCGCATTGGCTTCGGCCAGGACCGAGTCCCGGCGCTGCTGGTAGCGATCAGATGCCATCGAAAGCGAGACACCGAGCAGGAACGCCAGCAAGCCCATCACGCCCGCCGTTGCGAAGTTGACCGATGATTTCTCGCCGTCCGTGGGCGTGCGCCGGCGCGCGATGAACTTGCCGAATTGCAGCCCTAACTCCAGGGACGCCAGAAGTAACAACAGGACGAACAGGCCGGCGAGATGGAGGTTGCCGTTGGCGTGCGTCTGAAGGAACGCAAACAATGCATCGAAGGGGCCGAGGGACATGCTTCGAAGTTTCCGGCGGAGCTCAGGGTTTCCAGCGCAGGAAGTTGGCGATCAGCCGCAATCCGGTCGCCTGGCTCTTCTCGGGATGGAACTGCGTGCCCGCGAGATTGTCGCGGCCGACGACGGCCGTGACCGGACCGCCATAGTCGGTCAGCGCCAGGACCGTCTCGGGCTTGCTGGCCGCGAGCTGGAAAGAATGCACGAAGTAGGCGTGGGCACGCGGCGCGATGCCTTCGAGCAGCGCATGCGGCCTGAGATCCGTCAGCTCGTTCCAGCCCATGTGCGGAATCTTGAGGTGGTCCTTGCCCGGCTCGATACGCACCACGTCGCCGGCGATCCAGTCGAGCCCGGCATGGATGCCGTATTCGACGCCGCGTGTGGCCATGAGCTGCATGCCGACGCAGATGCCGAGGAACGGCTTGCCGCGCTCGATCACCTCGCGCTGCAGGGTGTCGACCATGCCCGGCACGGCGTAGAGGCCGGCGCGGCAGTCGGCGAAGGCGCCGACGCCCGGCAGCACGATGCGGTCGGCGGCGGCGACCTCGGCCGGCGACGAGGTCACGAGCACGCG
Source organism: Reyranella sp. (assembly GCF_004297265.1). GTDB lineage: Bacteria > Pseudomonadota > Alphaproteobacteria > Reyranellales > Reyranellaceae > Reyranella. The sequence continues at coordinate 3,109 of NZ_SCUT01000002.1, read as the reverse complement.
CTCATGCGTGCCGGCCTCGCGTGCGGCGCGCTCGAAGGCCTTGGCGGCGGAGCGCAGGTTGCCGGACCCGTAATCGACGATGGCGACTGTCATGATGTCTTGTCCAAAACGCCCTCTCCGCCCGCGCAGCGGGGGGAGAGGGAGGGGACCCGCGAAGCGGGGAGGGTGAGGTGGGTCTTCGATCTCTCGACCCTCATCGCTTTCGTATCGGGCACCACCTCACCTTCCCATTGCTGCGCAATGGGCCCCTTCCTCTCCCCCGCCGAGCGGGGGAGAGGAGAAAGAGCGGCGATGAGAGTCATGGCGCTACAGCACGCCCTTGGTGCTAGGCACGGCCGTCGTCTGGCGCGGGTCGATTTCGACCGCGACTCTCAGCGCCCGCGCGATGCCCTTGAAGCAGGTCTCGACGATGTGGTGGTTGTTCTCGCCGTAGTGGTTCCACACATGCAGCGTCAGGCCGCCGAGCTGGGCGAAAGCCTGGAACCATTCCTTGAACAGTTCGGTGTCCATCGTGCCGAGCTTGTCCCGGGTGAAATTCACCTTCCAGATCAGGTACGGCCGGTTCGACACGTCGAGCGCCACCTCGGTCAGCGTCTCGTCCATCGGGATGGTGGCGCTGCCGTAGCGGCGGATGCCCTTGCGGTCGCCCAGCGCCTTGGACAGGCACTCGCCCAGCACGATGCCGGTGTCTTCCGTCGTGTGGTGATAGTCGATGTGCAGGTCGCCTTCGGCACGCAGCGTGATGTCGATCAGGCTGTGGCGCGAGAGCTGCTCCAGCATATGGTCGAGGAAGCCAATGCCGGTTTTGACGTCGTAGACGCCGGTGCCGTCCAGGTTGATGGCGGCGGAGATGCGGGTTTCCTTGGTCGCGCGGTCCACGGACGCGCGTCGTCCGCCGCTGCCGGGCGTCGTCAGGGAGGGCTGGGTCGTGGCCATGGGGAGGTTCATACAGGAACGCGGGCGGCCCGGTCGAGCGCCACACGCGTCAGAATGACGCCGGCCAGCACGATCAGCCCGCCCAGCACGCGGGCCGCGGTCAGCGGGTCGCCGAAGAAGGCGGCCGACAGGCCGACGCCGGCCACCGGGATCAGGTACATGTAGACCATGACCCGGCTGACCCCGAGCCGCTCCAGGCCGGCCGTCAGGCCGAGGAAGGCGACGCCCACCGGGAAGATGGCGGTGTAGAGCCAGAAGCCCAGCAGCCGGTCGTCGAGCTTCGCGAATTCGCCCAGGGAATCGAAGGCGAGCGAAATCGGCACGAGCACCAGCGAGCCAAACAGGGTCGTCCAGGCCATGACCGGTAGCGCGCCCAGCCGCTGATTGTAGGGCGCGCAGCGTTCGACATAGAGCGCCCAGGCGAAGGCGGAGAGCATCCAGAGGAGTGTGCCGTCGAGGCTGCCGAACGACAGGGTGACTCTGTCGAGGCTGTTATTCACCACCAGCACGACCCCTGCGAAGGCCAGCGCGATGCCGGCCCAGCCCAGCGTCGGCAGCCGTCGCCCGCCGAACCAGGCGAGGATCGCCGAGAAGGCGGTGGTCGTGGTCATCACGATCGAACCGACGCTCGGCGCGGTGCGCGTCATGGCGAGGCCCCAGCAGGCCTGGAACAGCGTGACGCCGATCAGCGACAATAGGAACAGCGGCAGCCAGTCGCGCCGCGCCAGCCCGAGCGGCCGGCGCATCAGGGCCATGGCGGCGAACAGGAAGAGGCTGGCGACCAGGTAGCGGGAGCCGCTGTAGAGCAGCGGGCTCATGACCTGCAGCACGTCCTTGGCGAAGGGATAGCTCGATCCCATCAGCATGGCCGTGCCGAACATGACGAGGTCGCCGGTGTAGCGGCGACCCCTCTTTGACTTGTCCGTCATGCGGGGGAGGTCGACCCCTCTACTTCGCCGCCGTCGACGTCTTCTGCGCGCCCCAGAAGCCGAACAGGGCGCCGGCGACGCGGCGGATCTGGATCTCTTCCGAACCCTCGGTGATGCGGTAGCGGCGGTGGTGGCGGTAAATATGCTCGAACGGCGTGTGGCGCGAGTAACCGACGCCGCCATGGACCTGCATGGCACGGTCGGCGGCGTCGCAGACCAGGCGATTGGCGCGGTAGTTCGACATCGCCACCCATTCGCTGACGTTCATGTGGTGCTCGCGGTCGAGATGCCAGGCGGTCTTGCGCACCAGGCCGCGCGTCATCTCGGCCTCGGTGTGCAGCTCCGCCAGCGGGAACTGGATCGCCTGGTTGGTCGCCAGCGCCTTGCCGAATACCTTGCGGTTCTTCGCGTAGGCCACCGACAGGTCGATGCAGTATTGCGCGGCGCCGAGGCTCGAGGCGGCCTGGCGGATGCGGTTCTCGTGCACGAAGGTCTGGGCCACGTCGAGGCCGCGGCCTTCCTCGCCCAGCATGGTCGAGCCTGGCACGGTGACGTTCGTCAGCGACACCTCGGCATGGTCGGACGGCATGTTGAACGTCCACCACATGTATTCGATCTTGAAGCCGGGCGTCTTCACCGGCACCAGGAACGCGGAGATGCCGCGCGCGTCGCCGGACTTGCCCGAGGTGCGCGCGAAGACGAGGTCGACGGTCGCGGTATGCATGCCGGTGTTGAACCGCTTCATGCCGTTGATCACCCAGTCGGTGCCCTGCTTGACCGCGGTCGTCTCCATGAAGGTGGCGTCGGAGCCGTGCAGCGGCTCGGTGAGGCCGAAGCCGATGCGCTCGGTACCCTTGAACATGCCCTCGATGTAGCGGTCCTTCTGCTCCTGCGTGCCGAAGCGATGCAGCAGCAGGGCCACCGGGAAGTTGCCGACGATCGAACTCTCGTTCTGCAGGTCGTTGTGCAGGCCGAGCCCCTTGTGCGCCAGATGCTCGCGGATGATGGCCATGGCGAGGTTGGACCCGTCCTTGCCGCCCAGCGCCTTCGGGAGGCCGAAGCGCAGGTGGCCCGCCTTGTCGGCGCGGCGCTTCATCTCGGCCAGCAGCTCCTCCCACTCGTGCCGCGGCTGGCCGTCATTGTCCCAGTCGGTGCGCGCATGCTCGCGGCGATGGTCGAAGAAGCGGATATTGTCGTTCTCGCGCTCCAGCGGCCGGATCTCGCGCTCGATGAATTCGTCGAGC
>NZ_SCUT01000023.1 GCF_004297265.1 Reyranella sp. | reverse complement strand
GGCGGCGCCGGCGGAGTGGCCTTCGCGATGTCGGCCGAGGTGGGCGGTGGCGGGGGCGGTGCCGCGGCGGCGAGCTGGATCGGCTTGGGTGCAGGCGGGGTGGCCTTCGCGATGTCAGCCGAGGTGGGCGGCGGCGGTGGCGGTACCGTCGCAGCGAGCTGGATCGGCTTTGGCGGAGGCGGCGCCGGCGGAGTGGACTTCGCGATGTCGGCCGACGTGGGCGGCGGCGGGGGTGGTGCCGCGGCGGCGAGCTGGATCGGCTTGGGTGCAGGCGGGGTGGCCTTTGCGATGTCAGCCGAGGTGGGCGGCGGCGGTGGCGGTACCGTCGCAGCGAGCTGGATTGGCTTCGGCGGAGGCGGCGCCGGCGGAGTGGCCTTCGCGATGTCTGCCGATGTGGGCGGTGGCGGGGGCGGTGCCGCGGCGGCGAGCTGGATCGGCTTGGGTGCAGGCGGGGTGGCCTTTGCGATGTCAGCCGAGGTGGGCGGCGGCGGTGGCGGTACCGTCGCAGCGAGCTGGATCGGCTTTGGCGGAGGCGGCGCCGGCGGAGTGGCCTTTGCGATGTCGGCCGAGGTGGGCGGTGGCGGGGGCGGTGCCGCGGCGGCGAGCTCGATTGGCTTCGGCGGCTCAGGCGCCGGCATGAGCCTCGTGATGTCGTCCGAGCTTGGTGGCGGCGTCGTCTCGGCGGCTGCGAGTTCGATCGGCCTGGGCGGCTCGGGTGGCGCCGGCATGAGCCTCGTGATGTCGTCCGAGCTTGGTGGCGGCGTCGTCTCGGCGGCTGCGAGTTCGATGGACTTGGGCGGCTCGGTCGGTGCCGGCATGAGTCTGGTGATGTCGTCCGAACTCGGTGGTGGCGTCGTTTCGGCAGCAGCGAGTTCGATGGGCCTCGGCGGCTCGGGTGGCGCCGGCATGAGCTTCGCGATGTCGTCCGAGCTTGGTGGCGGCGTCGTCTCGGCCGCTGCGATGACGATGGGCTCCGGCGGCTTCGCCACAGCGACCGCAACCGGCGGCTCGGGCTTGGCCTCCGGCCTTGCCGGTGGCGTCGTGTCGCGACGCGAGACCGCTTCCTTCAGCGCCGCATAGAGTTCCTTGGTGGGCTCGCCGGTCTCGCGCTGGGCGTTGATGCGCTGGAAGGTTCGGATGGCGGCGCGTGTCATCGGTCCCAATGCGCCGTCGGGCTTGTCGCGCAAAAGCCTGAGATCGAAAAGCGCCTGTTGGATGATTCGGACCTGATCCTTGCTGGCCTTGGGCCAGTCCGGCGGATCGAGGTCCGGCGGCGGCAGTGGGGGAAGAGCGCCCGTGCGGGGCGGTGCGGGTGGAGGTATCGCGGCAGCGACTTCGACCGGCGGGACAGGGGCAAGTCGCACCTGCGGCCTGGCCGGTCGCTGCATCGCCTCGACGATGCGCCTGAATTCGCCCTGCCCGATCTGCTCGGCCTTCTGCAGGTCTTCCTGCGTCAGACCGCGCTGCAGTGCCTGCGCGCGGGTCGCCGACGTCCTGGCCAGCGCCGTCTCGGCGCCCTTGTTCGTCTGTCGTTCGAACTCGGCGGCGATCGCGAACCAGGCCATCGCCATGGCCTCATCCTTTGGCCCCACCTCGCCACGCTCGTAGATGTCGCCCAGGCTGAACATCGAAGCGGCCATTCCCTGTCGCGCGGCCGATTGCAGAAGCTCGACCGCCTCCTTGCCGTCACGGGCGGTGCCCTTGCCGTCTCGCAGCATCAGGGCGAGGTTGTGCTTGGCGAGCGCCAGGTTGCCTTCGACGGCCCTGCGATACCAGGCGATGGCCCGCGGCAAGTTGCGCTCCATCACGAAGCCACGCTCGTACATGACCGCGACATTGAAGGCCGACTGCGCGGAGCCTGCTTGCGCCGCGCGCAGGAGCCAGCCTGCGCCGGCCTGCTGGTCCTTCGGCATGCCGACGCCCTGCACGAGCCGGCGCGCGAGTTCCTCCATGGCGGCGATGTCGTTGGCCTCGGCGCGGCGCCGCAACTCGTCGACCGGCAGGGTTGCCCAATCGACGGGCTTGTCCGGCGTCGGCGGTACCAGCGTTGGAGAAGGCGCGGGCCGTGCCAGCGCCGGATCGGGAGCAGGCACGCGGAGCAGATCGCTTCTTGGAGCGGCGGGCGCCGGTTCGGGAACGGGGACAGGCGACGGTGGCGGAGCAGCGGAAATCGTCTCGGCCCTCACGGTCGGAGGGCTTGTCGGCGGGGCCGGTGGCGGCGCTGCCGCGGAGGCCGCCGGCGGGGCTGCAGGAGGAGGGTCCGGCGGTTCGCTCAGCGCCACGACCGCCGGTGCTCCCGGGGCGTCCTCCGGCGAGCGGCTTACCCATGCGCCGACACCCGCCGCCGTCGCGACGACAATCGCGAACGACGCCACGACAACGGGCCGTTTCAGCAGGGAGGAGGCGGCGGCTGGCTTGCCGGTCATCCCCGAAGAATAGCCGAGACGGACCGCTGCGGCGAAGGCATCGCGCGATGGCGCACGACGATCAGGGCGGTCAGCAGCAGCACGGCGCCGGCCTGATGGAGCGTGGCGATCGGGATGCTGACGCCGCTCAGGATCGTGGCGATGCCGAGGCCGAGCTGGAGGAAGGCCATGGCCGCCGCGGCCAGGGTCTCGGATCGCGGCGCACGCCACGCCATGACCAGCACGCCGAGGAACAGGAGCTTCGCCAGCCAGCGATGGACGAACTGGATGGTCGTGCCGTTCTCGAAGAAGTTGACCCACCACGGCGAGAGGTCGAACAGGCCGGGCGGGATCCAGTAGCCCGACATGGTGGGAAATGTGTTGTGCGCGGTACCGGCACGCAGCCCGGCCATGAAGGCGCCCCAGATCATCACCACCAGCAGGAAGCCGATCAGCGCCGTCGACTTGCGTGCGGTCTTCGGATCGCCGCGCCGGATGCCGTGGGGGATCAGGTCGAGAATCAGCCAGACCGTGTAGGCATAGAGCACGACCGCCAGCATGAGATGGGCGGCAAGCCGGTAATGGCTGACCGACGGCCGGTCGACGAGGCCCGAGGCCACCATCGCCCAGCCCAGTGCGCCCTGCAGCCCGCCCAGCACGAGGAGGGCGAACAGGCGCGGCTTGAGATGCGCGTTGAGGGCGCCGCGCCACCAGAACCAGGCGAGCGGCAGCGCGAACACGACGCCGATCAGGCGGCCCCACAGGCGGTGGATGTATTCCAGCCAGAAGATTTCCCGGAACTCCGGGACCGTGAAGGTGTGGTTCACCATCCGGCCCTGCGGCGAGGCCAGGTACTTCTGCAGCTCGGCCTGCCAGGCCGCGTCGGAGAGCGGCGGCAGCCAGCCGGTGACCGGCCGCCATTCGACCATCGACAGGCCCGATTCGGTGAGCCGGGTCAGCGCGCCGATCACGATCATGAAGAAGATCATGCCGGCGACGACGATCAGCCACTGGCGCACGGAGGCGGGGACTTGCTGCATGGCCGCCGGAACATGGGGGAAGCGGGAGGCGCCGTCATCAGGCATAAATGTCGCGAAGGATGGCGTCGTTCGGGCGTCTTGCGCTCGCTCTCCGCCTTGTTTAACGGTTCGCATACGAACAATTTTCATCCATCCTTCCGGAACATCGCAATGACTGCGTCCCCGCTGGCCCCGCCGGTCACCTTCGGGTCGAGCTTCAGTGACTTCTACGATCGCGAAGGTCTCGTCAGGCTGGATGCCGCCTTCGTCGAGTGGCTCAAGGACGCGAATGTCGACGTCCACACCCGCCTGCTGGCGGCGCGTGCTGCGCCGGACGCGATGGCCGCCAAGGACGAATCCAATCTGCTGATCGAGCTGGCGCGTCCGCTCGAAGATTTTGTCGGAGCGCTCTTCGGCGTCGCTCGCGAAGCGGCCGACCTGCGCGCCCGCCACAGCCGCCTCGCGCCGCTCTACGACTGCAAGCGCCTGTTCGTGCAGCGCTACGTCGCCCGCGCCCTCAAGCCCGACGCTGCGGCGGCCCTGGACGGCGCCGCCGTGACGGCCGCCGCGAACCTCCCGGTCACGCTCGAGGCCGGACTCGAAGCCTGGGAACTGGCCTTTGCGCTCAAGGTTCGGAACCTGATCGGGGCCGAGTTCAAGGTCGAGGTGCCGACGCCCGAGGTCGAGGCGCTGACGCGATACGCCGCCTGGGCGCTGCATCATCCCGAGGGCAGGCGCCGTCACCAGGACGGGCCGCTGTTCAAGGTGCCGCACAAGCTCGACTTCGAGCATCTCGTGCCGATCGAGACCGAGATCGTCGACGGCGTGACCCGCATGAAGCTGCCGCGGCCGATGCTGCGCCATCGCGAGGGCTTTGCCCTCACCGACCAGGGCTTCGACCTGGTGCGCGCCCTCGACCACGCCAACTACTGCATCTGGTGCCACAACCAGGGCAAGGACAGCTGCTCGCGCGGCCTCAGGGATCGCAAGACGGGCGCCTTCCAGAAGTCGCCGTTCGGCGTGACGCTTGCGGGCTGCCCGCTCGAGGAGAAGATCTCGGAGATGAACCTGCTGAAGAGCGAGGGCTTCTCCATCGGCGCGCTCGCGATGGCCGCGGTCGACAACCCGCTGCTGGCGGCCACCGGCCACCGCATCTGCAACGACTGCATGAAGGCCTGCATCTACCAGAAGCAGGAACCGGTCGACATCCCGCAGATCGAGACCCGCACCCTCAAGGACGTGCTCGCGCTGCCCTGGGGCTTCGAGATCTACTCGCTGCTGACGCGCTGGAATCCGCTGAACCTGCGCCGGCCGATCCCGCGTCCCTCCACGGGGCGCACCGTGCTGGTGGTCGGCCTCGGTCCCGCCGGGTTCAACCTCGCGCATCACCTGATGAACGACGGCCATACCGTGGTCGGCATCGACGGGCTGAAGATCGAGCCGCTGCCCGAGGCGCAGTCGGGCGTCAGGATGGATGGAACGCGCGTGCCGTTCGCCGCGGTGAAGGACGTGGCGACCTTGCGTGAGAATCTCGGCGAGCGCGCGATGGCGGGTTTTGGCGGCGTCGCCGAGTACGGCATCACGGTCCGATGGGACAAGAATTACCTCAAGATGGTGCGCCTGCTCCTGGAGCGTCGCACACAATTCTCGATGTTCGGCGGCGTGCGCTTCGGCGGCACCGTGACGGTCGAGAGCGCCTTCGCCATGGGCTTCGATCACATCGCGCTCTGTGCGGGCGCCGGCAAGCCCACGGTGCTCGACCTGCCCAACGGTCTCGCGCGCGGCGTGCGCGCGGCGTCGGATTTCCTGATGGCGCTGCAGCTCACCGGCGCGGCCAAGAAGGATTCCATCGCCAATCTGCAGATCCGTCTGCCGGTGGTGGTGATCGGCGGCGGCCTGACCGCGATCGACACGGCGACCGAGTCGCTGGCCTACTACCCGCTCCAGGTCGAGAAGTTCCTGGCCCGCCACGAGACCCTGGTCGCCGAGCGCGGCGAGGCGGCGGTGGGCGCCAACTGGTCGCCCGAGGAGCGCGAGATCGCCGGGGAGTTCATTGCCCATGCCCGGGCGATCCGGGCCGAGCGCGAACAGGCGGCACGCGAGGGCCGCGAGCCCGCGATCACGAAGCTGGTCAACGGCTGGGGCGGCGTGTCGCTGGTCTATCGCCGCCGGCTGATCGATTCGCCGTCCTACACGCTGAACCACGAGGAAGTGCTGAAGGCGCTCGAGGAAGACATCCGCTTCGTCGAGGGCCTTTCCCCTGCCGCGGTCGAGATCGACGAGGCGGGTCAGGCGAAGGCATTGAAGGTTGCAGGCGAGCAGAACGGCGCCAGGGTCGAGGCGACCCTGCCGGCGCGCACCATCCTCGTCGCCGCGGGCACGCAGCCCAACACGGTGCTGGCGCGCGAGGATGCAACGCATGCCTTCATCGACGGCAAGTATTTCCGCGCGCTCGACGAGGCGGGAAACCCGGTGACGCCCGAGCGCGTCTGCAAGCCGGGCGACGTTCGCGTGCTGATGTACCGTCACGCCGATGATCGCTTCATGTCCTTCTTCGGCGACCTGCATCCCTCGTTCGCCGGCAATGTCGTGAAGGCGATGGGCGGGGCCAAGCAGGGTTATCCGGTGCTGACGCGGGCGATGACGGCGCTGCCGCCCTCTTGGCGCACGCCGGCGCAGATCCTCGACGAGGCCAACCGTTCCTGGCGCGCCCGCGTGGTGCGCGTCGACCGGCTGACGCCCACCATCATCGAGGTCATCGTCGAGGCGCCGGCCGCGGCTCGCAACTTCGAGCCCGGCCAGTTCTATCGCCTGCAGAACTACGAGGCGCGGTCGTTGCGCGCCGAGGGCACCCTGCTGACCATGGAGGGCCTCGCGCTCACCGGCGCCTGGGTCGACAAGGAGAAGGGCCTGCTGTCTCTGATTGCCCTGGAGATGGGTGGCTCGTCCGACCTCTGTGCCCAGCTGAAGCCCGGTGAGCCGGTGATCGTCATGGGGCCGACCGGCGCACCGACCGAGATCGAGCCCGGCGAGACCGTCGTTCTGGTGGGCGGCGGTCTCGGCAATGCGGTGCTCTTTTCGATCGGGCAGGCGTTCCGCAAGGCTGGCAGCAAGGTGCTCTACTTCGCCGGCTACAAGCGCGTGATCGACCGCTACAAGGTCGAGGAGATCGAGGCCGCGGCCGACGTGGTCGTCTGGTGCTGCGACGAGGCCCCTGGCTTCGAGCCCGGGCGGCCGCAGGACAAATCGGTCGTCACCAACATCGTCGAGGCGATGCGCCAGTACGCCTCGGGCGAACTCGGCGACCAGCCGATCCCCTACAGCGCTGCCGACCGCATCGTGGCCATCGGCTCCGACGGCATGATGAATGCGGTGCGTCTGGCGCGGCATGCGGCGCTGAAGCCGTACCTGAAGCCCGAACACGTGGCCTTCGGCTCGATCAACTCCCCCATGCAATGCATGATGAAGGAGATCTGCGCCCAGTGCCTGCAGCTGCACCGGGATCCCGAGACCGGCAAGGAGACGGTGGTCTTCTCCTGCTTCAACCAGGACCAGCGGCTCGACCTGGTCGATTTCAACAACCTGCGCCAGCGCCTGCGACAGAACTCCGTGCAGGAAAAGATCGGGGCCCTCTGGATCGACCGCTCGCTCAGGCAACTCGGGCTGCGCGGCTAGCGTTCAGACGCGCTCCAACGAAGCCGGCTTGCGCCCAGGCCGGGCCGAGATTGCGCAGGACATCCGTGCACGGGCCACGCGATATCCGGGCCGCCGAAACTCGGGAATCGCGCGCCGGGGATTTTTTGATTCGTCTGATTCGTTTATTTCGAATATTTCGTTTGAGGTGAAATTCCCATTGAAATCAACCCCTTAGAGCGTTTCATTCCTTGAGGGAATCGAAGGGGGATTCCCGATGGGGCGAGACTGTGATTCAAGATGCAGGCTGGATTGGAGGCCAGCCTGAATGCGCCCTCTATCGAATGACCTGCGTGAGCGTGTCGTTGCGGCGGTCAGCGGCGGTGAGAGCTGCCGGTCCGTAGCGGCCCGGTTTGACGTTGCGGCGTCGACAGTCGTGAAGTGGTCGCAGCGCTACCGAAGGACGGGGTCGGTGGCCCCGGGGAAGGTCGGCGGCCATCGCAAGCCGGTGCTGGATGCTCACCGGGCTTTCATCCGCCAGCGGATCGACCAGACGTCGCACCTGACTTTACATCGCCTCAAGGACGAGCTGGCCGCTCGAGGCGTCGTCGTCTCGCACAATGCGGTGTGGACGTTCCTGCGCCGCGAAGGGCTGAGCTTCAAAAAAAACACTGTTCGCCCTTGAGCAGGGCCGTGCCGACGTGGCCCGTCGGCGGCGACGCTGGCAAGCCCTGCAGGCCGGGCTCGATCCGCGGCGCCTGGTCTTCATCGACGAGACCTGGATCAAGACAAACATGGTCCCCCTGCGCGGCTGGGCGCCAAAGGGCCAGCGCCTGCGCGGCTTCGCCCCTCAGGGACGCTGGAGAACCCTGACCTTCCTCGGCGCGCTCCGCTGGGATGGCCTCACCGCGCCCTGCATCTTCGACGGTCCGATCAACGGCCAATGCTTCCGAGCCTACGTCGAGCAGCTGCTCCTGCCGGCGCTGCAGCAAGGCGATATCGTCGTTCTCGACAATCTCGGCAGCCACAAAGCCAAGACCCTGCGCCCGATGCTCAAAGCCGCAGGCGCAAGGCTTTGGTACCTGCCGCCGTACTCCCCCGACCTCAACCCGATCGAACAGGCCTTCTCCAAGATCAAACACTGGATGCGCATCGCCCAGAAGCGAACACCGGAAGCCCTCTCGCGCCACCTCGGAAAGCTCATCAAGACCATCCGCCAATCCGAATGCTGCAACTACATCCACAACGCCGGATATGCTCACGTCAAAACATGAAACGCTCTAGGCGAAGATCTTCCGCGCAACGATCAGCAGCAGCGCGATGGACGCGACGAGGATGACGAGGAGCGTGACGACGATGCCGGCGGCCCGGCCGGGATTGACGGCGGTCGTCCTGGCGAGGCCGAAGGCGTGGGCCAGGCGGGCGACGATGAAGGCGATGCCCAGCGCATGGACCAGCACCCGCGAGCCGCCGCAGATCTCGAGCAGTGCCAGCAGGACCACCGCCAGCGCGGCATATTCGGCAAAATTTCCGAAGACCCGGCTCATCCGGCTCATGTCGGCGTCGCCGCCATCGCCGATGCTGACCCGGCTCCGCTGGCGCTGACGGATCACCAGCGCCGCGAGCAGCACGCAGAGGAAGCCGGTCAGAGCGGCGTAGAAAGCGGTGACGAACGGCAGGGCCGGCATTGCCATGGATGATGTCTCCTAGGGAGCGCGCACGAAACGGAACAGGACCTTGTCCTGGCTGTAATAGCGCAGCTGGTCCACGACCTTCGGAAAATATTCGCTGCCCACCGTCACCGGCATGAAGGCGTCGAGATCGAGCGGGCGCACGGCGACATGGAAGCCCGCGTCGCTGAACGCCTTGGCGACGCTGTCCAGGGAATGGTCGTAGAGCGGGATCGACGAGGTTTCGGCGATCACCTTGCGCCAGCGCGGCCAGACGGCGCTGTCCTTGTGGCAGCCCATGGCCGCGACGTAGGTCCCGCCCGGCTTGAGTGCCGCCTTGATGTCTGATGCATGCACGGCGAGGTCGGGCAGGAGGTAGAGGACCTCGTGGCTGAAGGCGAAGTCGAACGTCCGGCCGAGCGCGGCCGCACTCTCGCCGACCTTGTACTCGATGGGCCGATAACCCTTCAGCAGGTCGGCGCGGGCCACCGATTCGCGGGCGATGTCGATGCCGACCGCCGACTGGAAGGGATGGCGATCGTGGAGCATCCGCAGGAAGCCGCCCTGGTTGCAGCCATAGTCCAGGATGGTCGACTGGCGGAGATCCTCGTGGATCGAAACGTCGATCATGCGCCGCCAGATCGGCGCGTGGGCGGCACCCATCGCCTCCTCGTCGGCGGCGTTGCGGTTCCAGGTCCGGATGATGGAAGACCGTTGCATCGCTTCCTCCTTCGGGAAGAAGCGAGCCTATCACGCCATTGTTGCGCCCGCCCTAATCAGGCCCGGCCGCGCCACGGGTGAACGAGGAGCGGCCCCGCGATCAGGCTGCCGAAGGTGACGATGCCGACGGCTATGGCCGTGAAGACGCCCGGCAGGCCCCAGCCGAGATGTTCGATCGCGAACAGGCCGCCCAGCGACGCCACGAGCAGCCGCGTCACGCCGGCGGCGAAGGGCGCCTTCATGCGGCCGGCGCCCTGGCTGGCGAAGGACAGCGTCATGCCGATGCCGAACACGAAGTAGAAGGGCGCGACGCGGGTGACATAGGCCACGGTGGCGGCGATCACGTCGGGATCGTCGGTGAAGAGGCGGGCCCAGCCCTCGGGGAACAGCGCCACGACCCAGCCGAAGGCGCCGATGCCCAGCCCGGCGACCAGGCTGCCGATCCAGGCGGCCCGGACCGCCCGCCGCCAGTCGTTGGCGCCGGCGGCGACGCCCACGATGGTCGTGAGGCCGGAGCCGATGCCGAAGGCCAGCGGCACCAGCATGAATTCGAGGCGCACGCCGATGCCATAGCCGGCCAGCGCCGCGACGCCGAAGCGGCCGACGAGGCCCGTGACCAGCATGGCGGTGAGGTTCGCGGTGAAGGCGGAGAAGGAGGCGATCAGGCCGACCCGCAGGATCTCCCAGAACAGGCGCCCCTGGAGGGGGATACCGGACAGGGCCGGCACGAAGCCCAGCTTGCCGGCCCACAGCGCGCGCGCCTGCAGCAGAGCCGATACCGCCGAGGTCAGCAGCGACGAGATGGCAGGACCGGCCATGCCCATGCCCGGCCAGTCGCCGATGCCCAGCGCCAGTACGTAGGAGAGCGGCACCTGGGCGATCGAGGAGACCAGCATGTAGCGGCCGGGAGTTGCCGCATCGCCGCCGCCGCGCAGCAGGGCCGAGAGGAAGAAGTTGGCCCAGATGAACAGCGAGCCCGTGAACAGCACGTGGGAGTAGGTGAGCGCCCTGGCGAGCGCGGCCCCTTCGCCGCCCAGCAGCCGGTAGAGCGAAGGCGCGACCGTCCAGGCGAGCAGGGTGAAGAACAGGGCCAGCACCGCGCCGAGAACCAGCGCGTGCAGCACCAGGGCGCGGGCGTCAGCGGTCCGGCCGGCTCCCAGGGTGCGGGCCATGGCGGCCGCCACGCCGCCGCCCATGCCGCCGGCCGCCATCATGGTCATCATCATCATGAGCGGGAAGACGAGCGCGAAGCCTGCCAGCGCCTCGGTGCCCAGCCGCCCGAAGATGAACGTCTCGGCGATGGCCACCAGGGTCTGGACGATCATGACGGCGGTGGTGGGGGCCGACAGCCTCCACAGGCTCTTGCCGATGGGCGCGGTGAGAAGGGGATGCGACAGGGAAGGCTCCAATTAGGTGCATATGCACATTATCAGGCCGCGCCCTCGTGTCACCTTACAAACGCTGAGGGAGGCATTAGCTTTCGGCCATGACCCAGCAGACAGAACGCCCCCTCGCCAAGCCCTCGGTCCAGGTCGAGAACGACCGCGTCATCGTGACGGAATGGCGCTTCCCGCCGGGAGGCCACACGGGCTGGCATCGCCACAATCACGACTATGTCGTGGTTCCCATCACCACGGGCGAGCTGCACATTTTCGACGGTAAGGCGACGGTGCCGGCGCCGCTGCGGGCCGGCGTGTCCTATTCCCGGCAGACGGGCGTCGAGCACGACGTCATCAATCCCAACGATTTCGAGTTCGTTTTCGTCGAGATCGAGGTCAAGGCCTGATGCTGCCGCCGGGCTGCCCCGCGCCCGGTCGCATTGACTTGGTCCCTTCAAGGGGTCATATGGGGTCCGCCCAGCGGTCTCGCTCGATCCTCGAGCCTTATGTGACTGCTCCAAGTCCAGCGGAAAGAATGGACTAAACCACGGAAATTAAATGAGTTTTGAGAGTTTGGGGCTGAGCGCCCCGGTACTGCAGGCAGTAGCCGAAAAGGGCTACACGACGCCGACCCTCATCCAGGAAAAGGCCATCCCCATCTGCCTGATGGGTCGCGATGTCCTCGGATGCGCCCAGACGGGCACCGGCAAGACCGCCTCCTTCGTCCTCCCCATGATCGACATTCTCTCGGAGGGCCGCGCCAAGGCACGCATGCCGCGCTCGCTGATCCTGGAGCCGACCCGCGAACTGGCCGCCCAGGTGGCCGAGAACTTCGAAATCTACGGCAAGTACCACAAGCTCAACATGGCGCTGCTGATCGGCGGCGTGAGCTTCCCCGACCAGGAGCGTGCCTTGGAGCGCGGCGCCGACGTGCTGATCGCCACGCCCGGCCGGCTGCTCGATCATTTCGAGCGCGGCGGCATCCTGCTGAACGACGTCAAGATCCTGGTGATCGACGAAGCCGACCGCATGCTCGACATGGGCTTCATCCCCGACGTCGAGCGCATCGTCGCCACCCTGCCGCCGCTGCGCCAGACCCTGTTCTTCTCGGCGACCATGCCGCCGGAGATCAAGCGCCTGGCCGACCGCTTCCTGAGCAACCCGAAGGAAGTCACGGTTTCGGCGCCGGCCTCCGCCTCCAAGAACATCGTGCAGGGCCTCGCGGTCGTGCCGGAAGAGGACAAGCGCGAGGCGCTGCGGGCCCTGATCAAGGAACAGGACATCAAGAACGCCATCGTCTTCTGCAACCGCAAGAAGGACGTGGCGATCCTGCAGGGCTCGCTGAAGAAGCACGGCTTCAACGCCGGCGCGCTGCACGGCGACATGAGCCAGCCCGCGCGCATGGAGACGCTGGAGAAGTTCAAGCAGGGCGAGATCCAGATCCTGGTGGCCTCCGATGTCGCCGCCCGCGGCCTCGACATCGTGGCGATGAGCCATGTGTTCAACTTCGATGTCCCGTTCTCGCCCGAGGACTACGTCCATCGCATCGGCCGCACTGGCCGCGCCGGTTTGACCGGCCATTCCTTCACGCTGGCGTCGCCCGACGAGGGCGGCCTGGTCGAGGCGATCGAGAAGCTGATCGGCACGGAGATTCCGAGGGTCGAGGTTCCGGGCATACAGACTGTGGCCTTCGAGGCGTCCGACGGACGCCGTCGCGGGCGCGGCCGTGGACGGAGCAGTTCGAGCAGCGGCACTCGTAGCCGCAGTTCCAGCTCCAGCAGCCGTCCGCCGCGCGAGCCGCGTCCCGATGTCGAGGTGCGTCCCGAGCGTGAAGCCCGTCCCGAGCGGGAGGCCCGTCCGGAACGCGAAGCACGGCCGCCACGTGAGCCGCGGGCCGAGCGTCCTCCTCGCCAGCCGCGTCCTGAGCGCGAGCCGCGTCCCGAGCGTGAGGTGCGTCCCGAGCGTGAGGCGCGTCCCGAGCGTGAAGCGCGGCCGCCGCGCGAGCGCCGCCCGGAGCGGTCCGACCGTCCACGTCAGGATCGTCGCGACCGTGACGATACGCCGGCGCCGATGGGCCTCGGCGATCACGTGCCGGCTTTCCTCGCCCGTCCGACGCGCTAGGATCGCGCGTCGCGGCGGAGGGCGTTGATGCAGACCATTTTCGTCATGGTGAAGTGCGAGCTCGGCAAGGCCTACGAGGTTGCCGACAGCGCCGTCGCCGTGGAGCAGGTGTCGGAGGTCTATTCGACCTCCGGGCAGTACGACCTCCTGATGAAGTGCTATCTCGACGCGAAGACCGACATCGGCCATTTCGTGACGAGTCAGATCCAGACCCTGCCGGGGGTGAAGGACACGTTCACCCT
This sequence comes from Reyranella sp., assembly GCF_004297265.1. GTDB lineage: Bacteria > Pseudomonadota > Alphaproteobacteria > Reyranellales > Reyranellaceae > Reyranella. The sequence continues at coordinate 36,274 of NZ_SCUT01000023.1, read as the reverse complement.
GATCACCTTCAAGGCATTTTCCTGAGCACGGCCCTTCCGCAGAAGCATCTGCCGAGGGGCGAGGACTTCCTGCTCCTCCCGCCGTCCATCCAGCCCTACGCCTATCGCAACGTCGACAAGTTGTTCGCCCATCGCGTGATCGCCAGGGGGCCGAACCCACGCGAGCTGCCGCGCGGGACTGAGATCGCGCCGGTCTATGTCGCCGCCGGCCGCGAGCACGACGTCGCCTCGTTCATGGACCGCAACGTGATGGTGGGCATCCTGGTGATCCATCGCGGCCGGATCGTGCTCGAACGCTACGGCCTCGGCCTGCAGGAGCACGACCGCTGGTCGACCATGTCGACCGTGAAGTCGATGACGGCGATGCTGGTCGGCGCGGCGGTGCAGGACGGTGCCATCAAGTCCATCGACGATCCGCTGACCGACTACCTGCCGGCGCTCAGGGACTCGGCCTATGAGGGCGTCACCCTGCGGCACGTCATGACGATGTCGTCGGGCGTGCGCTGGACCGAGGTCTATCCCGACCGGAATTCCGACGTGAACCGCTATTCGAAGTCGCTGGCCGACAAGGTGCCCGACGGCGTGCTGAAGCTGATGGCCTCGCTGCCGCGCGCCCATCCGCCGGGCAGCACCTTCCTCTACAATTCGGGCGACACGTTCCTGCTGGGCGCTGCGCTCACCCGCGCCGTCGGCAGGAAGCTGGCCGACTACATGTCGGAGAAGGTCTGGCGGCCCGCCGGCATGGAATGCGACGCCTTCTACACACTCGAAAGCGATGGCGGGCAGGAGATCGGCGGCAGCCGCGCCGGCATGGTCCTGCGCGATTTCGGCCGCTTCGCCGAGTTCGTGCGCAACGACGGTGTCATCGACGGCACGCGCGTGCTGCCCGAGGGCTGGGTCGAGGCGGCCGCGACGCCGGCCTTCGTCGTGCCGGCGCCCTCCGTGCCCGACATCACGCATTACGGCTACAGCTGGTGGCTGGGCGACGGGGTGATGGCGGCGCTGGGTCATGCCGGTCAACGCATCGACATCTTCCGGGACGAAGATCTGTCGGTTGTGACCCTTGCCGCCCTGCCGCAGCCGCCCTATGTGCCCGCCACCGACCACGATCGCCGCGCGGAGATCGTCACCTTCACACAGGCGGTGAGGGCGGCCTGCGCGGCAGCCAACCGAGAGAGCCGACCCGCATGACGACGACGCCCGCCAAGAAACTCGAACTGCTCGTCGAGCGCATCGTCATGGGCAGCCGCTGGCTGCAGGCGCCGCTCTATATCGGCCTGGTCGCCGTGCTGGGCGTGGTGGTCGTGAAGTTCCCCTTCAAGATCTGGGAGCTCGTTCGCAAGGCGGTGAGCGCCGAGGAGGCGGATCTCGTGCTGGCGGTGTTGTCGCTGGTCGACCTGATCATGGTCGCCAACCTCGTCGTGATGGTGATCATCTCGGGCTACGAGAATTTCGTCAGCCACATCGACGTCGACAGTACGCGCGACCGGCTCGCCTGGTTCGGCAAGCTCGACGCCGGCTCGCTGAAGATCAAGCTCGCCAGTTCGATCGTGGCGATCTCGTCGATCCACCTGCTGCAGCGCTTCCTCGAGGCCGGCGACTATGACAACGGCAAGCTCTATGCGCTGGTCGTCATGCACATGGCCTTCGTGGTCTCGGCGCTGCTGCTGACCTATATCGACAAGATCGCTTCCGACAAGAAGGCAGGCGGGCATTGAGCCCGGATTCATTGATGAGAGGCGGCAAGGCGGTCCTCGCCATCTGGGTGGACATCGAGCCGGCCGACGATGCCTTCTTCGAACACTGGCACAGCCGCGAGCATCTCGGGGAGCGCGTCTCCTGTCCCGGCTGGCTGCGCGGCAGTCGCTTCAAGGGCGTGACGCGGCCCGGTCGCTACCTGCTGTTCTACGATGCGGGGAATGCCCAGGCCTTCGAAAGCGAGACCTACTACGCCCGGCTGCGCGCGCCCAGCGAGATGAGCCGCGCCATCTTTCCGAAGTTCCGCAATACGTCGCGCACCGTCTGCGCGGTCGAGCAGCGCTGGGGCGAGGGGATCGGCGCGGCCGTTCTGACCTTGCGCATGAAGGGCAGCAACGTCGCGCCGTTCGACAGGCTGGCCTCGCCGGAGACGGCCCGCGTCGACCTGCTCACCGGTCGTGCCAATGTCGGGCAGGCGCACACGGCCGAGAAGGACCTGCGCGGCAAGCCCGACCTGCAGATCGAACGGGCGCTGGTCGCCTTCTTCTGGTCGGTCGAAGCCGCCCAGGCCGCCCGCGACCGCCATGCGCCCGAGGGCGAGGTCTTCGCCCTGCGGCACACTGTGTCGAAGAGCGACCTCGTCGGTTGAGGCGCTTCCTCACTGGAGTGCGCCACTCCAGTGGCGCTCACCGTCCAAAGACTTCTGTCAGTTGATCAGCCCGTAGAACTTGCCGGCGTTGGTGCAGGTGATCATCTTCACCTGCTCGGCAGGGACCTCGGCGAACTGTTCCTTGATGTATTTGTCGGAGTGCGGCCACACGCCGTCGCCGTGCGGGTAGTCGGAGCCCCACATCAGGCTCTCCGCACCCATCTCTTCGATCAGCTTGGCGCCGATGCGGTCGAACTGGAACGTGGCCTTGCACTGGCGGCGCCAGTAGTCGCTGGGCTTCATCTTGAGGCCGAGATCGGTGAAGCGGTCTTCCCACTCGAAATCCATGCGGTCGAGCGCGTAGGGGATCCAGCCGCAGCCCGATTCGCCGAAGGCGATGCGGATGTTGGGGAAGCGCTCCAGCACGTTGGCGCCCATGATGGCGGCCAGGATGTTCACCAGGTTCATCTGGAAGCCCGAGACGACGGTGAAGAACACCGAGCGGCCGACCCGGCCGGGATACTTCTCGATGGTGCCGGGCGGGACGTTGGGGAAGGTGTGGAAGTGCAGCGGAAGCTGCACGTCGTTCACGGCCTTCCACAGCGGGTCCCACATCGGATGCCACATTGGCTCCATGTCCCACGAGCAGGAAAGCTCCAGGCCCTTGATGCCCATCTTCGCCACCCGGTAGGTCTCCTTCACCGCGGCATCGATGTCGCCGTAGGGCAGGCAGGCCAGGCCGATATGCCGGTCGGGATAGTGGCTGCAGAAGTCCTTCAGCCAGTCGTTGTAAATACGCAGCATCTCGTTGCCGGCCTCGCGGTCGTTGAGACGGCTGGCGGCCCCCAGGATGCCGTAGATCACCTCGGCGTCGACGCCGTCGCGATCGAGGTCCTTGATGCGCAGGTGCGGATCGGAGATGCGGCGGATGTCCCTGGCGCCGTCGGCGTAGAGGCCGGTCTCGGCCATGATGTCGACGCGGTGATGCTTGCCTGGAACGAACTTGGAGCCGGAGGGGCCGACGCCGTTCTTGAAGCCGAACGAGGCGCCGTTCTTCGCCACCCACTTCGGACCATCGTCGGTGTCGGTGACGTAGGGCATGCGGTCCTTGAGGTCGCGCGGCGCCATCGAGGTGAACAGGTCGGGCGGCATCCAGGGCAGGTCGAGGTGGCTATCGGCCGAGATGCGCTTGTATTGCATGGCGTTTGGCTCCCTTTGATCTTCTGAGGGAATTATGCGCCGTCTGATGGGCGGGGCAATGCTCCTACTGTTTCGCGGGTCGGCTTGTGCTAGGGCTCGCACCATGACTGATACGGCCGCTTCCCGACGCGACGGGGACTTCGACTACATCATCGTGGGCGCCGGCTCGGCCGGGTGCGTGCTCGCCAACCGGCTCTCGGCGGATTCGAAGAACCGCGTGCTGGTGCTCGAGGCGGGCGGGCGCGACAACTGGATCTGGTTCCACATTCCGGCCGGCTATCTGTTCGCGATCGGCAATCCCCGCGCCGACTGGATGTTCCAGACCGAGAAGGAGCCGGGGCTCAACGGCCGTGCGCTCAACTATCCGCGCGGCAAGGTGATTGGCGGCTGCTCGGCGATCAACGGCATGATCTCGATGCGCGGCCAGTCGCAGGACTACGACCACTGGCGCCAGCTCGGCCTCACCGGCTGGGGCTGGGACGATGTCGCGCCGGTGTTCCGCAAGCTCGACAATCATTTCCTGGGCGACACCGAGCATCACGGCGCCGGCGGCGAATGGCGGGTCGAGGAATCGCGGGTGCGCTGGGAAGTCCTCGACGCGGTGATCCGGGCCGCCACCGAGATGGGCATCCCGCAGACTTCGGACTTCAACACCGGCGACAATACCGGCGTCGGCTACTTCCACGTGAACCAGAAGCGCGGCATCCGCATGTCGGCGGCGCGCGCCTTCCTGAAGCCGGTGCTCGGCCGTCCGAACCTGAAGCTCGAGACCGGCGTTCTGGTCGAGAAGCTGACCTTCGAGGGCAAGCGCTGCACCGGCGTGCTCTATCGTCAGGACGGCCGCCTCGTCGAGGCGCGTGCGAAGGGCGAGGTCATCCTGGCGGCCGGCGCGATCGGCTCGCCGCAGATCCTTCAGCTTTCCGGCATTGGTCCGGGGGAGTGGCTGGCTCAGTCGGGCGTTCCGGTTCTGCACGAGCTGCAGGGTGTCGGCCGGAACCTGCAGGACCATCTGCAGCAACGCGCCATCTTCAAGGTGAGTGGCGTCAAGACGCTCAATACGGATTACCACTCGCTGGTCGGCCGGGCGCTGATGGGCATGCAATATGCATTGCTGCAGAAGGGGCCGCTCACCATGTCGCCCTCGCAGCTCGGCATCTTCACGCGCTCTTCGCCCGATCAGGAAAGATCGAACATCGAATTCCATGTCCAGCCTTTGTCGCTCGACAAGTTCGGCGAGCCGCTGCATCGCTTCCCGGCGATCACGGTGAGCGCCTGCAACCTGCGCCCGACCTCGCGCGGTACCGTCCGCCTGCGCTCGGCCGATCCGTCGGCCAAGCCTGTCATCGCGCCCAATTATCTCGCGACCTACGAGGACCGCACCGTGGCCGCCGACGCGATCCGCGTGACGCGGCGCCTGATGCGCCAATCCGCCATGCAGCCCTACCATCCCGAGGAATACCTGCCGGGTCCCGCTGTCGGCGATGACGATGCCTCGCTCGCCAAGGCCGCCGGCGACATCGGCACCACGATCTTCCATCCTGTCGGCACGGCGAAGATGGGCCTGCCGTCGGATCCGCATGCCGTGGTCGACGAGCGGCTGCGGGTCATCGGGCTTCAGGGGCTGCGGGTGATCGACGCGTCGGTCATGCCGACCATCACCTCGGGCAATACCAACACGCCCACGATCATGATCGCCGACAAGGCGGCCGGAATGGTCCTCGCGGACAACAAACAAGGAGACGTACGTGCGTAGCAAGATTCTCGGACTGATCGCGGCGGTCGGCCTGTCGGTGCCGGCCGTTTCCCTGGCACAGCAGCCGTCGACGCTGCGGGTGGTGGCGCATTCGGACCTGAAGATCCTCGATCCGATCTGGACCACGGCCTTTATCGTGCGCAACCACGGCTACATGATCTACGACACGCTGTTCGCGCTGGACGGCGACCTCAAGATCAAGCCGCAGATGGTCGACACGTGGAAGATGAGCGACGACAAGCTCACTTGGACCTTCACCCTGCGCGACGGCCTCGAATTCCATGACGGCCAGCCCGTCACCACCGAGGATGTCATCGCCTCGCTGAAGCGCTGGGCCTCGCGCGACAGCCTGGGCAACATCCTGTGGGCGAAGGTCGCCGAGCTGAAGGCCGTCGATGCCAAGACCTTCCAGATCGTGCTCAAGTCGCCCACGGGCGTCGTGCTGCAGGCGCTCTCGAAGCCCTCGGGCAATCCCTTCATCATGCCCAAGCGCGTCGCCGAGACGCCGGGAACCGACCAGATCAAGGAGTTCGTGGGTTCCGGCCCGTTCATCTTCAAGGCCGACGAGTGGAAGCCCGGCGACAAGACGGTCTACGTGAAGAATCCGAAGTACAAGCCGCGGGCCGAACCGCCTTCCGGCCTCGCCGGCGGCAAGATCGCCAAGGTCGACAGGGTCGAATGGGTCGCGATCCCCGACCAGCAGACGGCGGTGAACGCGCTGCAGGCCGGCGAGATCGACATCATCGAGGCGCCGCAGCACGACCTCTATCCGCTGCTGAAGAAGGATCGCAACGTCTCGATGGTGACCACCAACAAGTGGGGCAACCAGTACATCTATCGCTTCAACCAGCTCCACAAGCCGTTCGACAATGCCAAGAACCGGCAGGCGATGCTCTACGCGCTGAACCAGAAGGACTTCCTGAACGGGGTCATCGGCGACCCGGAGTACTACATGGTCTGCAAGGCCATGTTCATGTGCGGCGGGCCCTACGAGACGACCGCGGGCTTCGTCGACAAATACGAGAGCGATTTCGCCAAGGCCAAGCAGCTCCTGGCCGAGGGCGGCTACGACAACACGCCGGTCGTCCTGCTGCATTCCACCGATCTCTACGTGCTGACCAACATGGCGCCGATCGCCAAGTCGCTGATGGAGAAGGCGGGCATGAAGGTCGACATGCAGTCGATGGACTGGCAAACCCTGGTCGCCCGCCGCGCCAAGAAGGATGCGCCGGACAAGGGCGGCTGGAACGTGCTCATCACGTCGACCTCGGGTGCCGATTCGCTCGATCCGCTGACCTACAGCTTCATCAGCGCGGCCTGCGACAAGGCCTGGTTCGGCTGGCCGTGCGACGAGGAAATCACGCGCCTGCGCAATGCCTTCGCCGACGAGACCGACGAGGCCAAGCGCAAGGAGATCGTCGAGAAACTGCAGCTGCGCGCCGCCGAGGTGCCGACGCACGCCTTCCTCGGCCAGTACAACAACGCGATGGCGATCCGGAAGAACGTGACCGGCAGCGTGGTCTCGCCCGTGCCGGTCTTCTGGAACATCGAGAAGAAGTAGCGGGCGTTCGGACGCCGTCGTCGATCAGACGACGGCGTCGCCCGCGATCTGCGTCCGCTGCATGCGGCGATGGAACGCGCCGGCATCGTGGATCGCCAGGTGCTTGGTGCAGCGATTGTCCCAGAAGGCGATCGAGCCGGCTTCCCAGCGGAAGCGACAGGTGAATTCCGGCCGGTGACCGTGATCCATGAGGAAGTCGAGCAGCGGCTTGCTCTCGCGGTCGGTCATGTTCTCGAACCGGCATGAATAGGAGTGGTTCACGAACAGGCATTTGCGGCCGGTCTCGGGGTGCGTGCGCACGACCGGATGCAGGCTTTCGGTCGGCCGCCAATTCGAATCCTCGCGCACCTTGATCGAGCGGCGGGCGTTCAATCCGGCTTGCGGGCCGGCAACCCGGATATCGCTGTGCACGGCGCGGAGGCCCGCCAGCATCGATTTCATGCCGTCGGAGAGGCTCTCGTAGGCGAGGTACTGATTGGCGAACAGCGTGTCGCCGCCATAGGGCGGCACTTCGAGCGCATAGAGGATGGCGCCCATCGGCGGCTCGGGCATCATCGTGGTGTCGGAATGCCATTCCTCTCCGACGATGCGCTGGTCGCCGGGCGCGCGCACGACGCGCACGATCTCGGGATCGCCGGCGCCAGTGTTGAAGTTGGGATGGATGAAGATCTTGCCGAAGCGGCGGGTGAAAGCCTTGTGGCTCGCATCGTCGAGCTTCTGGTCGCGGAAGAAGATCACCAGATGCTCGAGCAGCGCGCGACGGATTTCCGCGATCGTCGCGTCGTCGGGGCCGGCGCCGATGTCGACGCCGCCGATTTCCGCGCCCAGGGCGCCAGCGATGGGAGAAACGGTGATGCGTCGGTAGTCCACCATGCAGGCGATGATGCGGGTGGCGGAACGGGCGGGCAAGGCGGCGCGGACTGAACTTTTCGCGCGGCGGGACGTTTAGGCGGCGCAACCCTTTTTGCCGGAGGCGGACGTGGCGGCGCAGGAGAGCATGGTGATTGCCCAGCAGGGCGCATGGGCGAAGGCCGAGCTCCTGGCCCGGCGCATCCATCAACTGACCATGGTGCCCATGCGCTCGGAGAATCACCCGACCTGGGATCCGACCTGGCGCCAGGCCGTGGAAGCGGCTTTCGTGGCCATCGCTTCAGGCAACGAAGATGCGATGGACGACGCGCTTACGCGCCTCGAACAACTCGCGCTCACGCTGTAGATATTTACGGTTCGGCAACGCACGCAAAATGTGGCGGCCTTGCACCACGATATGGAATCGATGCGGCGACTGGGGCGGCATTGCAACCAAATCGGGGCAGGGGAGTTAACCGTTCGTGGTCACTCAACGAGCGGGGAAGCTTGAATGAAAAAGTACTTTGCAGCAGCGGCATTCGTGGCTTTGGCACCGCTTGCGGCCCAGGCGCAGACGATCAATGCGCAGGAGGGCTTCTATATCGGCGCCGGCGGCGGGGCGGCGTGGTTCATCGGCTCGAATTCCAATGCCAATACGTGGACCGGCTGGTCGGTCGGCGGCAAGGCCGGTTACGACTTCGTGGGGCCGCGCCTCGAACTCGAGGTCGGCTACGGCCAGATCCCGACCTCGGCCAACATCCCGGGCACGGCGATCAACGGCAAGGTCGGCCAGCTCAACGTGATGGCGAACCTGCTGTACGACTTCATGCCTACCTCGGTCATCACGCCGTACATCGGCGCCGGCGCGGGTGTCGCCTTCGTCGACAGCAACAGCTCGCTGGGCAGCACGCAGTTCGCCTATCAAGGCATTATCGGCGTCGCCTACAATGTGGACGAGCAGCTCCGGTTCATGATCGAGGGCCGCTACGTCGGGACGACCAACCCCAGCGTCAACACGCCGTTCGGGAACGTCAGCTTCCAGAACAACAATATCCTCGCGTTGGCGGGTGTGCAGTTCAAGTTCGTATCGCCGCCGGCCGCCCCGCCGCCGCCGCCGCCGACGGTCGCTCCGCCGTCGTTCATGGTGTTCTTCGACTGGGATCGCGCGAACCTGTCGGCCCAGGCGCTGACCACGATCCGCCAGGCCGCCAACGCCTACAAGCAGAAGGGCAACGCCCGCATCACCGCGACCGGCCATACCGACACGTCGGGCTCGGAGAGCTACAACATGGCGCTGTCGCTGCGTCGCGCCAACGCCGTCAAGGACGCGCTGGTCCGCGAGGGTGTGCCGGCGACGAATATCAGCGTCATCGGCCGTGGCGAGCAGGGTCTGCTGGTGCAGACCGGCCCGAACGTCCGCGAGCCGCAGAACCGCCGCGTCGAAATCGTCATCCAGTAAGACGAAGCGTTCACTCAAGTCGGCCGCACCGGCAACGAGCCGGTGTGGCACGCGTTAGAGGAAAGCCGGACCTCACGGTCCGGCACTCCGGTTGCGGCCTTCCAACCCTCTCCCCGAGTGGCGTCGGCTGCGACCGGAGACCCTCTGTCTCCATCTTCGTGATCCAAGCCGGCCATCCCCGCGATTGCCGGCTTTTTCCGTTCGCGCGGCTCGAGCGGTCGTGTCCACCCTGTGATCGCGCGTGGCGCGCAAATGCGTAACGCAACCGTCAACCTCTCCCATCGTTGTATTACCAACAATTCACGCGCAGGAGACTCTCATGCTGAAGTTCACCAACATCGCGATCGTCGCGGCGCTCGGCCTGGGTGTCGCTGCCTGCGGCAACAATCCGACCGACCGCGCCCTCACCGGCGGCGCGATCGGTGCCGGCACCGGCGCCGTGGTCGGCTCGACGATGGGTGCTCCGGTGGCCGGCGCGGTCGTGGGTGGCCTGGGTGGCGCCGCGATCGGCGCAGCGACGACGCCGCGCAACGACTACGGCTACTACCGCTAAAGACCGACAGTCGGACCGACGGGGTGGGTGCCAGCGGGCGCCCACCCCTTTTTCGTGTGCGCCCTTACAAGGGCAATGCGAAACTGAGGAGATGGCCCGTCTCTTCACCCGCCACATCGAGAACTTCACCTGCGAACGCTGCGGCACCGAGGTCGAAGGCAATGGCTTCACCAACCATTGCCCGGCCTGCCTGTGCAGCAAGCATGTCGACGAGAATCCCGGCGATCGCGCCGCCGGGTGTGGTGGGCTGATGGAGCCGATCGCGGTGGAGCAGGCACGGGGACGCTACGTCATCGTTCACAAATGCCTGAAGTGCGGCGAGGTGAAGCGCAACAAATCCTCGCCGGAGGACAGTTCGCGCGCCCTGGTCGAGGTCGCCCGCCGGCGGGCGATGTCTTGAGGCTTCTCCTTCTTTTCGTTCTGCTCGTCGTCGCCGCCACCGGACCAGCCTCTGCCCAGGGCGTCGAGGATATCGAACAGGCGTGGCGCGGCTGGATGTCAAAGACCCAGCGCACGCGCGGCGGGCTGGTGGTGATGCGCGTCGGGCAGCCGGTGCACGAGGCCACGATGGGCCGTCTCGCGCCGGGCGCTCCGGTACCGTATGCCAGCTTGTCGAAGGCGGTGACCGGCGTCTGCATCGCTACCCTGATCGAGCGTGGGACGCTTTCCTTCGACACTCCCGTTTCGCAGGCATTGGCGCGCACGATGACTAGGACCGGCCGGCCGGCCGATCCGCGCCTCCTGCCGGTGACCGTTTCCGAACTCCTGGTCCATCGTGGCGGCTTCGGTCCGTCGATCGGCCGCGACGGTGACATGGCCAACTGGCTTCGGCGCAACTCCGGAGGCCGCACGGCCTTCGACGAGCAGCTTCGCTGGCTGTTCGCCCGCAGGCTGCAATACGCGCCGGGCGAGCGCTTCGAATATTCGAATGCGAACTACCTGGTGCTGGGCGCCATCATCGAGGAGGCGGCCGGCCAGCCTTATGAACGCTATTGCAGGGACGCCGTCCTGACGCCGCTCGGCGCGCGCGACGCCGTGCTGGACCCGGCCTGGCGCATCCTGTCGAGCTACGGCGGCTGGCGCATGCCCCTGGCCGAATACGGGCGCTTCTACCAGGCCTTTGCGCCGGACAATCCCGCGATCGGCCCGCGGGCGCGGCAATGGATGATGTCGCCGGACGGCAAGCAAGTGGGCGGTGGCACCCATTACGGGCTCGGCACCTTCGTGCGGCCGACGCCACGCGGCGGCGGCAATTTCTGGCATGCCGGCCGTTGGGTCTACGACCTGCGCAATGCCCATGACGGACCGCTGAACGTCTCCTATTCGACCTTTGCGGTGCGGCTGGGGGCGCTCGACGTCAACATTGTGAGCTATGCCGAGCCAGGGCGCGAGCAGGGCGACGGTGGGCTCGATGGGGCGCTGGGCAACGCCGCCCGCGGTGTGAAGCGCTGGCCGTGACACGTCCGGCAAGCTGCATGGCCTAGGGCTGCGGCGGAGTCGTGCGGGGCGCCACGTTCACACGATCGCCCTCCCGGAGATCCACGGCGGGGTTCAGGATCACCCGGTCGCCCGGCTTGACGCCCTCCCGCACTTCGATCTCGATCCCGAGGTCACGGAATACCGTGATCCGTCGCAGGTGCGCGACACCGTTCTCGACGACCGCGACCTGTTGGCCATCCTGATTGAAGATGAGGGCGCCGGCCGGGATCAGCAGCGCCGGAACCGCGCGTGGCACCAGGATCTCGGCCATGGCGTAGGTCCCAGGCTGCAGCGTGCCATCGGGGTTGGCGATGTCGACCTCGGCCAGCAACGTCCGGGTCCCCGGCTGCAGGGCGTCGGCGATCCGCGTGACCGTCCCGGTGAAGCGGCGTCCCGGCAACTCGGGCACGGTGATGACGGCCTTGATGCCTGGCCGGACGCCGACGGCTGCGTCCTGCGGCACGAACACCTGGGTGCGGATCACGCTGCTCTGCTGGAGGACGAACATGAAGGTGGCGTTCACGGCATCGGCCTGGACCAGGCTGCCGATGTCGATGTTGCGCTGGGTCACGATGCCGTCAAAGGGTGCGACGACCCGCTGATAGGCCTTCTCCTGACGCAGCACCTTGAGTTGAGCCTCCTGCGCGGCGACGTTCGCCTGGGCGACGTCGACCGCGGCCTCGGTCGCCCTCAGCGTCTGCACGTCGATCGTCCCTCTCTGCTGTGGCAGCCAGCCGTCCTTCACCAGCGGATGGTCGCGGTCCCAGGTGACGCGCGCCAGTTCCTGATTGGCTTCGGCCTGATGCTGGGCCGCCTGCAGTTGAACGAGCGTCGCCTCGGCCTGGGCGATCTGGTGGTCGAGTTCCGGCGCGACAATCGTTGCGAGGAGGTCGCCGGCCTTCACGCGGTCGCCGATGTCGACGTTGCGACGGTCGATATATCCGCTGGCGCGCGCGAAAATGTTCGCCGCGGCGAAGGCTGTGGTGGTGGCGGGAAGTCGCACCGACCGTTCGTCGCTGGCGGCGCGCACGTCGGCCACCCGGACGGTGGAGACGGCCGCGAGCCGGAGTTCGGTGGCGGCCTTGGCCCCGGTGTCGCGCTCATGAAGTTGCCAGGCGCCGACCCCGATGGCTGACGTCAGCAGCGAGAAGAGGGTCACGGCGAGAAGCGCGGGAGTGGTGGTCATGGCAACTGCTCCTTGAAGACGCCGCCGCCGGCATTGGCCCCGGCGCGCAGCCAGGCGAACAGGCAGGGCACGACCAGCAGCGTGGTCGGGGTGGCGAACAGCAGCCCGCCGATCACGGCACGGGCCAGCGCCGCGTTCTGCTCCTCGCCGGCGCCGCCGATCGCCATCGGGATCATGCCGACGATCATGGCGGCGGCGGTCATCAGGACCGGCCGGATGCGCGTGTGCCCGGCGGCGATGGCGGCGGCGCGTGCGTCGAGGCCGGCGTCCCGCTGCTCGCGGGCGAAGGTGACGAGCAGGATCGAGTTCGCCGACGCGACGCCGACCGCCATGATGGCCCCCATCAGCGAGGGAACGCTCAGCGTCGTGCCGGTGGCGAAGAGCATGACGACGATACCGCACAGCGTCGCGGGCAGGGCGAGCAGTACCACGAAGGGATCGCCGAAGTTCTGGTAGTTCACCACCATCAGAAGGTAGACGAGCACCGCCGCGAACAGCAGGCCGATGCCGAGATTGCGGAAGGCGAGGTCCATGCTCTGGATCTGGCCGACGATCTCGATCCTGTTGCCCGGCGCCATCTGCTTCTGCAGATCGGGGACGGCGGCGCGGATGTCGTCGGCGACCCGCCCGAGGTCGCGGCCCTGGACGCCGGCATAGACCTCGTAGACCGGCTGGATGTTCGCCTGGTTGGCGTTGGTCGGAACGCTCTGGCGCGTGAACGTCGCCACGTTGCTGAGGAGACCGGGCACCGGGCCGCCATCGACCGCGGTACCGTTGGCGAGCGCCGTCGACACGGGCGTGTTGCCGAGATCGTTGAGGGAGGCGACCTGTGCCTCCGGCGTCTGCACCGCGATGTAGTAGGGGATGCCGGATTGGGGGTCGGTCCAGAAGTTCGGCGTCACCTGCTCCGACGAGCTCAGGCTGATGTTTATGTTGCTCCCGATCGTGCTGGTGTTCAGCCCGAGTTCCGCGGCACGCGTGCGGTCGATCCGGGCGAGGAAGGACGGCGCGTCGGTCTCCTGCTGGAGATGCACGTCGACGACGCCGTGGATCGCCGCAAGTCGCTTCTGGATCTCGCGGGCGACACGCAGGTTGTTGGCGCGGTCGTAGCCGACCGTGCGAACGTTGATCTGCGCGGGCAGGCCGAAGTTCAGGATCTGCGTGACCATGTCGGCCGGCTGGAAATAGAAGACCGCCTCGGGGAACGCGGCGGGCAGTTCCCGCCGCAACCGGCTCACATAGTCCTCGGTCGGCGCATGACCTTCCTTCAGGGCGACCTGCACGGTGCCGTCGTTCACGCCGATGGTCGAGCCGTCGCTGAAGGCCAGATTGTAGGGGCGCGCCGGGAGGCCGATATTGTCGACGATCAGCTCGAGGTCATGGGCGGGAATGATCTCGCGGATCTTGTTCTCGACGGCCTGGAAGAGCCCTTCGGTCGCTTCGATGCGCATGCCGGCGGGGCCGCGGACATGGAGCTGCAGGCGGCCGGCGTCGATCACCGGGAAGAAGTCGCGGCCGACCACGGTGAAGACGCCGGCGCCGGAGCCGAGCACCAGGACAGCGACCAGGACGACCGCGACCGGGCGGCCGATCAGCTCTTCGAGCAGGAGGGCGTAGCGATGACGCAGCCGCTCGAAGCCGGCGTCGAAGGTGCGGTGGATCCGGGCAAGGACGCCGGGTGTCTCGCCGGGCGCGGCATGGCGCTCGCCCTTGAGCAGCAGGCCGATGGTGATCGGCGTCAGGGTACGCGACAGGCCGTAGGAGGCCAGCATGGCGAACACCACGGCGAGGCCGAGTGGCGTGAACAGGAACTTGGCGGGGCCGTCGAGGAATACGACGGAGGTGAACACGCAGCTGATCGCAAGCGTCGAGACGAGCGTGGGAATGGCGATGCCGGCCGCCCCGTGCAGGGTCGCCAGCGGCAGCCCCATCTTCTCTTCGGTCAGCAGGCGATGGGTGTTCTCGATGGTGACCGTGGAATCGTCGACCAGGATGCCGATCGCCAGCGCCAGCCCGCCCAGGGTCAGCGTGTTGATCGTCTCACCGAGGAAGTACAGCGCCACGAGCGACGCCAGGATCGACAGCGGGATCGAGATCATCACGACCAGCGTCGATCGCCAGGAGCCGAGGAAGAGCAGGATCATGGCGGCGGTCAGCGCGGCGGCGATGGCGCCTTCCCGGAGCACGCCGTAAAGCGCATCGCGCACGAACACCGACTGGTCGAACAGTTCGTGGATCTCCATGCCGGGCGGCGCGGACTTGCGGATCGTCTCGAGCGCCTCCTTGACCCGGTTCACGACCTCCAGGGTCGATGCGTTGCCGTTCTTGATGATGCTCAGCAGCACGGAATGCTTGCCGTCCTGACGCACCATGTTCTGTTGCACCAGCCAGCCGTCGTGGACCTGGCCCACGTCCTTCACGAACACGGTCGCGCCGTTCACGACCTTGACCGGGATGTCGTTCAGCTCGTCGATCGTCGACGGCATTCCGTTCGTGCGCACGAGGTACTGGGTGTCGCCGATCTTCGCGGTGCCGGATGGCAGGGTGAGGTTCTGGGCGTTGACCGCGGCGACGACGTCGAGCGGCGTCAGCCCCCGCGCCACGAGCTTCGCGGGATCGATGTCGACCATGATCTGGCGGTACTTGCCGCCGGCGGGTGTCGGCAGGGTGAGGCCCGGAATCGGCGCAAGCTGCTGGCGCACGCGGTAGATGCCGTAATCGTAGAGCTGCTGCTCGTTCAGCGTGTCCGAACTCAGGGCGATCTGGAGAACCGGGACGCTCGAGGCGTTGAACTGCACGACGACGGGCGGCTGGATGCCGGCCGGCATCAGCGCGCGGATCGTGTTGGTCGCCGCCACGATCTGCGAGATGGCGAGATCGAGGTTCACGTCCGGCTGGAAGTACACCTTCTGCACCGACAGGCCCGCCAGGGTCTGTGCCTCGATGTTGCGGATGCCGTTCACGTTGCCGCTGATGGCGTACTGGCTGTAGGTCGTGACCCGCTGCTCCATCTCCGGCGTGCTGAGACCGGAGTAGCTCCAGATCACCGTGACCACCGGAATGCGGATCTCCGGAAAAATGTCGGTCCGCATCGAATGGGCTGCGATGCCGCCCAGGAAGACGATCAGCGCCGCCACGACATAGTATGTGTACGGGAAGCGCAGCGCGAACCGGACGATACCCATGGTCGTTCGCCGCGGCGATCAGAGAGGCTGCGACGGGCGCTGCCGGACGGGCAGCGACAGGTACGGGGCGTGCGACGGGACGGTGGGCATCGGCGCGGTCCTTCCGGCAACGGGAGATCGCTGCCAATAGACGCCGCCGGCACCGGCCTTTCTATTCATACGAGCAGATGGCCACCCTATACGAACGTATGGAAGTCGCCCGCGTGGTGCGACGTAGTTCAGCCGTGACCCCCTGCAACGTGTCCGCGGCCTACGGTGTGGAAGCGGTGGCGGTGACACGTTCCGCGAGCTGAGCTACGTAGGGCCGTGGGCTTGGGGAAGCCTCGGACGTCTCGGGGGTGGGCTCTGAATCTCCTGCATTTTCTGGCCGTGACTGCCATTGCGGCCTGCTTCTACGTGTCGCTGCCGGAATGGCAGGGCCGTTCCCGTTCGCGCAGCTTCCTGGTGGTGCCGGCGGCGCTGGCCTTGATCTGCGTCTACATCATGATGGGGTTCGTCGCGCCGGAGAGTCGCCAGCCGTGGCTGTTGCGCGCCGCGCTCGGGCTGGGGCTGGCGCTGGGCGTGATCCGCGGCCTGTTCATCAAGTCCGACATCGACGAGTTCGGCCTGGTGCGCCTGCCCGGCGCACGTGACGGGCTGCTCGTCACCCTGGCGATCGCGGCGGCGGTGGTCGCCGCCACCCTGGCGCCGCTCGTCTCCGGGCAGGTGGTCGCGTGGGTTCCCCATGCGACCAGCCTTGCCGGTCTTGGCGCGACCTACCTGTCGGGTCGCGCCGTCGCGGTCTATCTGCGCACGCGCTCCTAGGCGGCGCCCTCAGGCGGCAAACGAGCGCAGGACCTTGCCGGGCCTCGAGGCCGGATCGGCGCAGAATCCCTTTTCGTCGGCAGCCTTGGCGCCGTTGATCCAGACGCCGTGCAGCCCGACCGCTCCGGCGGTGAGGCGCGCCGCGCCGGCCGGCAGGTCGTGGGCGCGCCGCTTCGGTCCGCGCGCGACGGTCGCCGGATCGAACAGCATGAGGTCGGCGGCCAGGCCCTCGCGCAGCAGGCCGCGATCCTGGATGCCGAACAGCTTCGCGGGCTGACCCGTCAGGCGATGTACCGCCTGCGGCAGGTCGAGCACGCCGAGATCGCGGCTCCAGTGACCCATCAGGTGCAGCCCGAAGCCCGCATCGCAGAAGAAGGTGAGATGGGCGCCGGCGTCGCTCAGCGAGATGTGGGTGTTGGGATCGGCCAGGATGCGGCCGACCTGCGTGTCGTCGTTGTGCAGGAGCTGCGCCACGAACATCGTGTCCAGGTTCTCCGACAGGGCGAAGTCGAGGATGAAGTCGAGTGGGTCCTTGCCCGCCCGCCTGGCGAGTTCGGCCAGGGTCGCGCCTTCCATCGCGCGGTTCTCGTCCCTCGCGGTTTCGACGACGAACAGTTTGTCCCATTCGCCATTGAACAGCAGGCGGCCACGCTTGGCCTGCAGTTCCTCGCGCACCGAGGCGCGCCAGGCCGGGTCGCGATAGATCTTCGCAAGCTCGGCCGGACCGTGCGCCGCCATGGCGGGCTTCCACGCCTGCATGCTCTCGAACAGGTACGGGCTGTGAAAGGTGAAATCCATGCTGAGCGGGCAGCACGAGGTCTGGGCCACCAAGGTGCGGCCGCGGGCGCGTGCCTCGTTCACCTGGTCGAGCGTGGTGAAGGCGGCTTCGGGGTTGGTATTGGAGTGGAACAGAGCGGCGATCACGACCGGGCGGTTCGCTTCCGCGGCGATCTCCTCGAGGTAGGGAATGGTGGTCGTGCGGCCCTTGGTCAGCATGTAGACGCCGGTGCCGCGCTCGCCCATCGCCTTCACCAAGGTGCGTAGCTCGCGGTCGTCGGCCAGGCGCGACGGCATCGGCGTGCCGCCCTCGCCATTGTGCGCTTCCGACGTCGAGGATGCGAACCCGATGGCGCCCGCCGCCATCGCCTCGCGCACGAGGTCGGCCATTCGCGCGACTTCGTTGGCCGTGGCCGCGCGTTCGGTGGCGTCGGCGCCCATCACGAAGGTGCGGATGGCGGAGTGGCCGGCGAAGCAGGCGACGTTGGGGCCGACGCCGTTCTTCTCCAGCATGTCCAGATACTGCGGGAAGCTCTCGAAACCCCAGTTGATGCCGGCCCGCAGCGCGTCGAGCGACATCCCCTCGACGTGGGTCAGGTGGCGCATGGTGAGGTCGCGGTCGGCCGGCTTGCACGGTGCGATGGTGAAGCCGCAATTGCCCAGGATCGCGGTCGTGACGCCCAGCGCCGGCGAGGGATCGACGAAGGGATCCCAGGTGATCTGCGCGTCGTAATGGGTGTGGCCGTCGATGATGCCGGGCGCCAGCGCCAGCCCGTCGGCCTTCACGGTCTCGCGGGCGGCGCCGAGATTCGGGCCGATGGCGGCAATCCTGCCGTCCTTCACGCCGAGGTCGCCGTGGACCGGCGGGGCGCCCGAACCGTCGTGGATTTCTGCGTCCTTGATGACCAGATCGAACATGTTTTTTTCCTCCCGAAAGAACCCTAGTCTGTCGGCAAGGAAATGGAACGGGAGGATTGCATGACTGGCATGACGCGCCGCGGATTCGTGGCGGCAGGAACGGCAGCGGGCGCCGCGTTTGGAATGGCGCCAGCCATCGTTCGCGCACAGGAATTTCCCACCAGGCAGGTTCGCGTGGTGGTCCCTTATCCGGCGGGCGGCGGCACCGACCTGGTAGCGCGCCTGATCGTTCCGCGGCTTGCGGACAAGTGGAAACAGACCGTCATCATCGACAACAAGGGCGGCGCGAGCGGCATCCTGGGCAGCGAGATCGTCGCCAAGGCGGCCCCCGATGGCTACACGCTGCTGATCACGACCAGCGCCCACACGATCAATCCCTACACCACCAAGGTCCTGCCCTACGACACCGAACGCGACTTCACGCCGGTCACGCCGTTGATCGAGGGCGCGCTTGCGCTGGTCGGCTCGCCCAAGGCGGGCATGGACTCGATGGAAAAGTTCATGACGGCGGCGCGCGCCAATCCGGGCAAGTACCAGTTCGGCAGCACCGAGAACACGACCCGCATGGTGGGCGAGCTGTTCCGGGTGAAGAGCGGCCTCAAGATCGAGAACGTGGCCTACAAGGGCGCCGCCCCCATGATGCAGGAGCTGGCCGGCGGCCATATCCCGGTGGGCTTCACCAGCCCGCTCACGGTGATGTCGCACCACCGGGCGGGCACCCTGCGCATGCTGGCGGTGAGCGGCACCAAGCGGCTGCCGGGTCTCGAGGATATCCCGACCATCGCCGAGGCCGGCGTCCCGGGCGTCGACACGACCGCCTGGTTCGCGATGTTCGGGCCGGGCAAGATGTCCCCGGCGCTCGCCAACCGGATGCGCGACGATGTCGTGGCCGTCCTGGCCGAGCCCGAGATGCAGGCCAAGATCCGTGACCTCTCGAGCCTGCCCGGCGGCGAGGCGCCGGACGCCTTCGCCCAGCGCATCACGAAAGAACTGGTGAGCTGGGGCGAAATCGCCAAACTGGCCGGCATCCAGCCGGAGTGAGGCTGGGGGCGCGACATGATCCGAGCCCTGGTGATCGTCCTTCTCGTGCTGCTGGGCATACCCGCCTGGGCCCAGTCCGTCAGCTTTCCCAGCGTCACCGTCGGCAGCAGTCAGGCGGGACCGGAAGTGAAGGGCCGGGTCTACAAACCGGCAGGGAACGGGCCGTTCCCGGCGATCATCCTGGCTCATAGCTGTGCCGGCACGAACCCGCACACGGACGTCTGGGGCAAGCTGCTGGTGAGCTGGGGCTATCTCGTGCTGGCGCCGGATTCGTTCGGTCCGCGTGGCACAAAGGCGGTGTGCACGACACCCGGCGCGGTGACGCCCAACATGCGTGTGGCCGACATCGCGGGCGCGCTCGACTATCTCGCGACGCGGCCCGATGTGTTGAAGGGCAAGGTCGGCATCATCGGCCACAGCCATGGCGGCTCGACGGTGATCCGCTCGGCGCAGAAGAGCTTTGGTCTCGCGCAGCGCGGCCTGGCCGCGGGCGTCGCCTATTATCCCGGCTGCAATCCGAAGTTCGACGGCGGCATCGATATTCCGGTCCTGCTGCTGGCCGGCGACAAGGATGACTGGACGCCGTCGGACCGCTGCCGGACGCTGGTTTCCGGCCTGTCGCGCGGCAGCCTCGTCGACGCGGTTTACTATCCCAATGCCTATCACAGCTTCGATTCGAGAGCCGCCGACCGCACCGTGCCCGGCGCAGCGGGCAAGCAGCACCATCTCGCCTATGACACGGTTGCGGCGCCGGATGCCGAGGCGCGGACGAAGGCCTTCTTCGCGAAATATCTGCGCTGATTCATTGGAGCGCGCCACTCCAGTGGCGCTCATGCCTTGCCGAGAGCGCATATGAGCGCCACTGGAGTGGCGCGCTCCGTTGCGGCTACTTCACCTCGTCCAGACCCATCTGCCGGCACAGCAGCACCAGCGTCTCGTAGATCACGTGGGAGCAGAGGTGGGCGGCCATGCCGTTCACGTCCTGGGGCGGACTCACCGTGTTCACGTCGACGGCCACGATGTTCAAGTCGGTGAGGCAGCGCAGCAGGTCGATGCCTTCTCGGGCGCTGAGGCCGCCCCACGAGGGCGTGCAGACGCCGGGCGCGCAGGACGGGTCGAATACGTCCATGTCGAAGCAGAGATAGACCGGCCGCTTGCCGACCTTGTCGCGGAACTCGGCCATGCGCTGGGCGAAGCCGCCACGCACCAGCTCGTCGATCGACACGACCTTGTAGCCGAGGCTCAGGGCACGCGGCACGACACCCTGAGCGTAGGTCGTGCTGCGGATGCCGACATGCCAGGAGAACTCGGGATCGACGAGGCCTTCCTCGGCGACATGGGTGAACTGGGTGGCGGAGTTGTATTTTTCCTCCGAGCCGTAGGGATAGGAATCGGTGTGCGAGTCGATATGGAGTGCCGCCATCTTCGGATATTTCTTGCCGACGGCGCGGGCGACCGGGACGGTGACCGAGCCATCGCCGCCGATGGTGATCGGCACGGCGCCGGCCTCGACGATGCGATCGGCCGCCTGCTCGATCCGCTCGAAGGCATCGACGATCTTCGAGGGCGTGAGTTTCACGTTGCCGCAATCGACCAGTCCCAGTGCCAGCGCGGGATCGAAGTCGGCATTGGTCGGGTTGAAGCGGCGCATGAGCTGCGACTGCTGGCGCACCGAGTCGGGGCCTCCGCGGGCGCCGATGCGCATGTTGGTGCCGCAGTCGAATGGGATGCCGAGGATGGCGGCCTTGTTGGCCGGGCCCGGACGCCCGTAGGGCACGCCCATGAAGGTGAGCGGCAGGGTGAACAGCTCGTCGTCGGACAGGCGATCCATGTCAGGTCTCCGAGGAGAGGAAATCGTAGGCCACCAAAGTGTGGATCTTGGCGACGGCCAGCAACTCGTCGACCAGCACATGCTCGTCGGCGCCGCCCATGTTGAAGGGCGTGAGGCCCAGCACGACCGTCGGCACGTCGAACATGCGATACCAGCGCGAGTCCGAACCACCGACCCTCATGTTTACGGCAGGCATCTCGCCCAGCACCTCGGCGGCGACCGAGGCCGTGCGCGTCACGATCTCGTGGCCGGGATCGGTGAAGGAGGGCTCGAAGCGCCGGATGGCCTTCCAGCTCACGCCCTCCAGCGGCGCCAGCCATTCGTCGAGTTTGGCGGCGAGTACATCGGTCGTGATCCCCACGGGCAGGCGGATGTCGGCGCGGGCGATGGCGTGGGTGGGCACGAGGTTGGGCGAGGTCCCGCCCTCGATCGTTCCGATGTTCACGGTGACGCGGGACAGCGTGTCGGCCTCGCCGGTGCCCGACAGCGGCTCGGAAATCGGCTTGGCCTTGCCGATCGCGTGGGTGACGACCGGCGGCGACTGGAAGGGCACGTCCTCGAGCTGCTTCAGATAGTCGAGCGCGGTCCGCAGCCGGTCGATGGCGTTGGCGCCCCTGTGGACGTGGGCGCCATGAGCGGGTGAACCGGTGGCCTCGACCTCGACCCACATCAGGCCCTTCTCGCCGAAGCGCACGACCTTGGGGGAGCCGACGTCTCCGCAGATGTTGGCGTCGCCGGCGGCGTGCGGGAAATGCTCGAGGAGGTAGCCCGAGCCCAGCGAGCCCATGTTTTCCTCGTCGCCCGCCAGGGTGAGAACGACCTCGCCGTCCCAGGCGTCGCGGTTTTCGGCCAGCAGCAGCGCGGCCAGCAGCGAGCAGGCGATGCCGCCCTTCATGTCGCAGACGCCTCGACCGTAGAGCTTGCCGTCCTTCAGCACACCGCCCAGCGGCGGCACGGTCCAGGGCAGGTTCTCCAGCAGCGGGAAAGTGTCGAGATGGCCGTTGAAGATCAGGCGTCGGCCGGGCTCGCGGCCGCGGATGCGGCCGATCAGCGAGACGACGCGCGGCTCGGGCTCGACCCGCTCGATCTCGATGCCGGGAATCTCGCGCAGCAGGGCCTCGGCCACCTGCGCCACATCGAACGTGTCGCTCGGCGGGTTGGGCGAGGCAACCGCGACCAGCCGCCGCGTCACGTCGATGAGACGGTCCAGCGAGGCGTCGACCTTGCGCGCCAGCTCGTTGCGAATTCTCGGAGACATCAGCGAGCCTGCAGCCTGCGTTCCCAGAAGCGGATGGCCATGGCGAGGGGCCAGCAGATGAAGAAGTACACGACGGCGATGAAGGTGAAGGTCTCGAGCGGCCGGAAGTTGGTCGCGGAGAGCTCCATGCCGCGCCGCGTGATCTCGCTCACCGAGATGACGGCGCCCAGCGAGGAGAACTTGATGAGCTGCACGAAGTTGGAGGCGAGCGGCGGCAGGGTCATGCGGATCGCCTGCGGCAGAACGATGCGGTTGAACGACTGGAACGGCGTCAGCCCCAGCACCTGGGCCGCTTCGCGATGGCCCTTGGGCACGCTCTGGATGCCCGAGCGATAGACCTCGGAAATGAAGGCGGCCTGGTAGAGGGCGAGGCCGATGATCAGGGCGACCAGCGCCTCGATGCGCACGCCGAACACGATCGGCAGCACGTAGTAGACCCACAGGAGCTGCACCAGGATCGGCGTGTTGCGCACGACCTCGCCGATCGAGATGCCGATCCAGCGCAGCGGCCGGAACCGCGACATGTCGAGCAGGGCGATGATCAGCCCGCCGACCATCGCCAGGACGAGCGTGATGGCGGAGATGATCAGCGTCATCTGCAGGCCGCCCATGAGGAAGTCGAAGCTCCCCCAGACCGTGTCCCAGCGGAATTGGTACTTGAACATTCAAGCCTCGGTGGAGCGCGCCACTCCAGTGGCGCTCTCCCGGATGATTTGCGCCACTGGAGTGGCGCGCTCCAATGAGCTACGGCGCGACGATCGGGTCGAGCTTGTGCTTCTTGGCGTACTTCAGCAGCCGGCCGTCGAGCTTGATCGTGTCGACGAACAGGTTGACGTAGTTCAGCCAGATCTGGTCGCCCTGCGGCACGACGTAGGCGTAGGGCGTGATGGCGAGCTTCTCGTTGGGCAGGATGTAGGTCGCCCAGTCGAACTCGTCGGTCACTTTGATGGCGGTCGGGAAGTCGGTGATGATGACGTCGACCCGCTGCGCGACCAGCTCGGCCTCGCGCGTGTTGGGCGGCGCCACCGAGACGACCTCGGCGTTCTTCACGTAGCCCTTCATGAAGGGCTCCATGTAGCTGCCCAGGGAAACGGCAGCCTTCACGCCCTTCTGGTCGATGTCTTCCCACTTCTTGATCTTGCTGTCCTTGCGCGTGACCGCATAGAGGTTGGTCAGCAGGTAGGGCTTGGAGAACTCGACCGCCTGGCCGCGCTTCATCGTGGCGCCGACGCCGAACATGCCGATCTCGCACTTGCCCGCCTGCAGGTCGGCGATGAACGAGCCGAAGCTCGATTCGACGATCTCCAGCTTGGCGTCGAGCTCCTTGGCGAATTCCTTCGCGAGGTCGGCATCGATACCCTCGATCTCGCCGGTCTTGGAATTGCGGAACGAGATCGAATAGTAGAGCGGGAACTGGCAGACCCGGAGCTTCTTGCTCTTGGTCACCTCGTAGAGACGCGACTGCGTCTGCTGGGCTTCCGCGCCCGTGATCGAAAAGGCGCCAACCGTGCCGGCCAGCGCGAGCGCACCCAGTATCCTTGCCACACCCATCATCGGTCTCCCTTGTTGACCTTCCCCATCACTCGTCCGCGAACTGCTGCAGGAAGCGCCGGGCGCGCTCCGTCTGCGGCGCATCGAAGAAGGCCGAACCCGGCGCCGCCTCGACAATCTCGCCTCGATCCATGAACACGGTGCGCGTGCCGACATGGCGCGCGAAGCCCATTTCGTGCGTGACCACCAGCATGGTCATGCCCTCGCGTGCGAGCTGGCGCATGACGGCCAGCACCTCGCGGCGCAGCTCGGGATCGAGCGCGCTGGTTGCCTCGTCGAACAGCAGGACCTTGGGTGACATGGCGAGCGCGCGGGCAATCGCCACGCGCTGCTGCTGGCCGCCCGACAGGCGCGCGGGATAGGCGTCGCGCTTCTCGAACAGGTCGACCTTCTTCAGCAGCGACTCGGCGATGGCGACGGCCTTGTCCCTGGGCATCTTCTTCACGCGCATCGGCGCTTCGATCAGGTTCTGCAGCACCGACATGTGCGGCCACAGATTGAAGTGCTGGAAGACCATGCCGATCTCGGAGCGCACTTCGCGGGCCGCGGCCTTCACCTGCTTGTCCGGTGATGGCGTCGAAATGGGCACGCCTTCCATGACGACCTGGCCTTCGCTCGGCTCCTCCAGCAGGGCGAGGCAGCGCAACAAGGTGGTCTTGCCCGATCCCGAAGGGCCCACGACGCAGACCACGTCGCGTTCCAGGACTTCCAGCGTCACGCGCGTCAGCACCTGGTTGATGCCGAACTTCTTGGAGACGCCGTCCGCGAGGATCAGGGGGCTCGTGCTGCTCATGTCACTCCATAAGCAATTCCTATGCCGCTCCATGGAAGCCTGCCGGATCGGCAGGAGTTTTGCTAGGAGTTGGCGGGATAACTGTCTGAATGACCAATAACGGCTGTTTATAGAGTATGGACGTCAAGCTCCTCGAAGCCTTCCGTGCGGTGGTGGACCACCGCTCCATGACCGCCGCTGCCGGCGCCATGGGCGTGACCCAGCCCGCGGTCAGCACCCAGATTGCGCGCCTGGAGGAGACGGTGGGCTTCTCCCTGTTCGAGCGCGCCAACGGCCGGCTGACGCCCACGGCCGAGGGCATGCTGTTCTATGCCGAAGCAAGCCGTGTGCTGGGCGAGGTCGACCGGCTGCAGGCGGCGACGGCGCAGATCCGCGGGGGCCAGTCGGGGCGGCTGGCGATCGCCAGCCATCCCTCGGCCGCCATCTCCCTGTTGCCCGATCTCGTGGCGCAGTTCCTGGCTGAGCGTCCCGGAGTCTCCGTTCGGCTGATCTCGCGCCATTCCGACGTGGTGAGCCAGCTCCTGCCGACCGAGAGTTTCGACATCGGCATCGCCGAGCTGCCGATCGACGAAAGCCAGGTCGAGGTCCGGCGCTATGCGATGCGCTGCGTCGCCATCCTGCCGCCGCGTCATGCACTCGCTTCGCGCAAGCTGCTGACGCCGCAACTGCTCGGGCCATACCCGATGGTGATGCCGGCGCGCTCGCATCAGGTGCCCAACCGCATCCGCGGCGTCTTCTCGGCGGCGGGCGTATCCATCAATGCCGTGGTCGAGGCCGAGTTCTTCGCGAGTCTCTGCGGCCTCGTGGCGGCCGGAACGGGCTGGTCGATCGTCGATCCACTGTCGGCGCGCAGTTTCGAGCATCTCGGTCTCGTGACGCGGCCCTTCGAGCCGGCCGTCACCTACGAGATCGGCGCCTTCCATCGCCGCGATCGCGAGCCTTCGGTGCTGGCGACGGCGTTCCTCGACATGCTCGACGACAAACTGAAAGGGTGAATGAATGCGTCTCGACGCCAATCTGATGGGTCGGCTCGCCGCCGACGAGGCGCTGTGGCGCGATTTCAACGACATCTGCGATTGCGGCGGTCGTCTCGCGGGCACCGAGAGCGAAAAGAAGGCATTCGCGTTGCTGCGGGAGAGGGTTCACGCGGCGTCGCCGGCCAATTCGGGCCGGTCGATTCCCGTGCCGTACAATGGCTGGCAGGCGAAGTCGGCGACGCTCAGGCTGCCGGGCGGGGCCTTCGCGCCGTGCCATCCGCTGGTGCGCACGATCGCGACGCCCGGCCTGACCGCCGAGGTGATCGATCTCGGTCGCGGTACGCCCGACGAGTTCGAGGCGCACAAGGCGGAGATCGCGGGGCGCATCGTGCTGGTGCGACACGAGCTGATGTTCGCGGCGGGCACGATCCACCGCCGCCGCAAGTACGACATGGCGCGCGCCCATGGTGCCGTGGGCTTCCTGATCGGCGGCCCGCTGGCGGGACATGTTGTGGCGGGTTCCTCTGGCCGCGATTCCGGCGAGGGCATTCCCGCGCTCGGCATTTCGCCCGAAACGGCGGCGAAGTTGGCGCGCCGGTCGACGGGCTTTCCCACCGTCACGATCGCCATCGAGACCGCGGAGGGGCCGGCCGAGACCGAGACGCTGGTCTTCGACTATCCCGGCCAGACCGACGAATGGGTGGTCCTGTCGGCCCATGTCGATGGCCACGACCTGGCCGAGAGCGCCATGGACAACGGCTCCGGCCTCGCCGCGGTCCTGGCCGTGACGCGCGCCCTGGCACCCGAGATCGCGAAGTGGCGGCGTGGCCTGCGCGTCATGTTCTTCAGCGTCGAGGAATGGGCGCTGACCGGATCGGCACAATATGTGAAGGCGTTGAGCGACGCCGAACGCGCGAAGATCGCCCTCAACGTCAATCTCGATTCGGTGGCGGGCAGTCCCAACCTTGCGGCGCTCACCAGCGGCTTTGCCGGCGTCGAGCCGTTCCTGCTGGGCGTGGCCGAAGCCAATGGCCAAAGCTTGCGCAGCGTGCGCCCGCTGATGACCAATTCCGACCACGCGAACTTCGCGGCGGGCGGCATTCCGGCGATCCGGCTCGTGGCGGGCTTCGACGATCCCAACGCCCATCTGCGCGTCGTGCTCACGCCCGCCGACACGCGCGACAAGGTCGCGCAAAGCGAATTGCGGCAGGCGACCTTGCTGACGGCCGCCCTGGTTGCCGCCGCCTGCAATGCCGATCCGGCCGAAGCCGCGACGTGGCGGCGCTGAGAGGTCAGGCCGGGCGCAGACCGTCCTTCGGGTATTCGCCGCCGGCGTCCTTGATGGCCTGCTTGTAGTTCTTCTCGGAGTTGAAGGGCTCCCGCTTCGGATAGTCCTTCGACTTGCCCGGGCGGATCTCGCCGGTCGAGGGCGTGACGATCAGCAGCTCGCCCCTGCGGCCGAGCAGCGGGATCTCGCGTTTCCAGCGCGAGAAGGTCCGCCGCGCTGTCGCCGAGAAGGTGACGTAGGTGTCGAACTCGTCCTTGTCCTTGACGAACAGCGCCTCGTAGGTGGCGATGAACTCCTCGACGAACTTGCGGTCGACGACCTCGAGGTTGGACATCATCCAGCAGCGATCCTCGAACACCCAGTAGGTGCCGACGCCGACGAATTCCTTCTGCCGCGTCAGGTAGGGATAGAAGGGGAAACCGCGGCAGGCGATCGTGCGATTGTCGCGCTCGCAATGGCGCGCGCCCTTGCAGTGGATGGCCATGCAGTCGGAGGTCAGCTCCTCGACGATCATCCGGGTGGAGTAGTCGTAGGGCTTGAACTTGGACCACAGGTCGGTGCGGGTCTTGAGCAGGTCCCATTCGACCTTGTGCACCACCGGCACGGCGTTTTGCGTGGAACAGCAGACCGGCTCGCCGTCGTTCAGCGGGGCGCACTTGCGGCCGCAGTCGAAGCGCGAGACCGGGGCATTGAAGCCGTCATAGAGGCTCGCGAAGTCGGCCGAGCTTATCTTTGATTTCTTGGTGCTAGGGGGCATGGTCTGCTGTACCCCGATCCATCTGTGAAAGAACAGTTACGGAATTATAACAGCCTGCCGCCGAATGACCTCACGAAACCGGCAGGACCCGCCAGACGACGGTTTCGCGCATGCCCCGGTTCTCGAGCTGCAGGGAGGTCGGGATCTCGTAGCGGCCGCGCTCTTCCAGGCCCTGGGCGCTGAAATAGTTGCGGCCCGGGTCGCCCAGCAGGACCAGCCGGCCCCTCGCGGCGTGGCTGCGCAGCCAGGCCAGCGCCTGGACCGACATCTCGCGCTCGTAGCAGACGTCCCCCGCGATCACCACGTCGGCCTCGGGGTTTCCCGGAGCCGCCGCCAGCCAGTCCTCGCTGCTCGTGTCGATGGAAAGACCGTTGGCCGCGGCGTTGAGGCGCGCGGCGACCAGCGACAGCCGGTCGATGTCGTTGGCCACCACCGACGCCGCCCCTGCATGCGCCGCAGCCATCGACGAGACGCCCGAGCCGGCTGCGAAGTCGATCACGCGCTTGCCGGCGACGAGTTCGGGATTGTCGAGCAGGTAGCGCGCGACCGCCTGGCCGCCCGGCCAGCAGAAGGCCCAGTAGGGCGGATCGACATTCTTTTCCTCGAGCCACGCCTCGGTCGCCTGCCAGATCGGCACGTATTCGGTGGCCAGCCAGAGCCTGAACTCCGGCACCATCGCCGGCGCTTCGAGCGCGGTGTTGGTGCGGATGAATTCTTCGGGATTCTCGGGCAGTCTGGACATCAGCGGACCTTGTCGACGATGAGGGCCAACAGCATCAACCAGCCGACCAGCCGGTTGGACTTGAAGCGCATCAGGCAGTCGGCCTGGTCTTCGGGCTTCAGCAGAGCGATCTGCCAGCAGAGGTGCAGGGCGATGCCGGCCAGCAGCACGAAGTAGCCGACGCCCAGCGGCGCCAGCAGGCCGGTGGCGATCCAGAAGCCGATCGCCAGCACGGCAAACAGGCTGAGCCAGCGCCGTGGCGCGGCGGCAAAGCGGCGTGCCGTCGAACGCACGCCTACCACCGCATCGTCGCGCTGGTCCTGCATGGCGTAGATCGTGTCGTAGACCATCGTCCAGGCGACGCCGCCGAGATAGAGCGCGACCGTGGCCCAGGAGAGCGTCCCGGTGACGGCGGCAAAGCCAACCAGCGCGCCCCAGTTGAAGGCGAAGCCCAGCACCACCTGCGGCCACGAGGTGATCTTCTTCATCGTCGGATAGATCGCGACCAGCAGCAGCGACAGGAGCGCCACGCCGCCCGCGAACTTGTTCAGCTTGAACAGCACGGCGGCGCCCACCGCGCCCT
Source organism: Reyranella sp. (assembly GCF_004297265.1). Classification (GTDB taxonomy): domain Bacteria; phylum Pseudomonadota; class Alphaproteobacteria; order Reyranellales; family Reyranellaceae; genus Reyranella. Next base: position 7,403 of record NZ_SCUT01000023.1, on the reverse strand, counting down.
GCAGCGCCATCCAGATCAGAGCGTGGTGCAGCTTCAGCTCGCCCGACGGCAGCGGCCGGCCGCGGGTGCGCTCGACGCCGGCATCGACCTTGCGGTCCAGGATGTCGTTCCAGGTGCAGCCGGCGCCGCGCATGGCGATGGCGCCGACCGTGAACAGCGCCATGAAGCCCGCGAGCTGGGCCCAGTTGGGCGCGGCGGCCAGCGCCGACGACCACCAGCAGGGAAACAGCAGCAGCCAGATGCCGATCGGCCGGTCCCAGCGCGCCAGCCGCCCATAGGGGCGCGCCCAGGGCGGCAGGTAGCGCAGCGTCCAGTGCGTGCTGTCGATATCGGTGAAGCCGGTTGTCCGCCCGGTGGTCATGGCGTCATCATGCGCGTCATCATGCAGCTATGCGCGACAATGATCCATGAAGGCAAATAGATGAGTGTGACGCGTCTTTTCGTCGGGGCCGATCTCGCGGCTGGCGGCGAAGCCCCGCTCGACGAGGCCCAGGTCCATTACCTGCGCAACGTGATGCGCCGGCCCGACAGTTCGCCGCTGCTGCTGTTCAACGGCCGCGACGGCGAATGGCGCGGCACCTTGTCGTCCCGTGGCAAGAAAGCCGCCGTTGCGGAAGTGGGCGAACGCACGCGCGAGCAGGCGCCCGAGCCCGATGTCTGGTTGTGCTTCGCGCCGGTGAAGCGCGCGCGCATCGACTATATCGCCGAGAAGGCGACCGAGCTGGGTGTGTCGGTCCTGCAGCCCGTGGTGACGCGCCACACGGCGGTTGAGAGGGTCAATGTCGGCCGTTTGCGCGCCAATGCGGTGGAAGCGGCCGAACAGACCGAGCGCCTGACGGTGCCCGAGGTGCGCGACTCGATCGACCTCGGAAAGCTGCTCGACGCCTGGCCGGAGGGTCGCCGACTCATGATGTGCGATGAGACGGGCGGCGGGCCGCCGATCGCCGAGGCGCTGTCGCAGCTCGACGAGGCCGCGCGGACTGCGCCCTGGGCCATCGTCATCGGACCGGAGGGCGGTTTCGCGGAAGCCGAGCTGCAGGCGCTGCGTCGCATAAAGGATGTAACGTCTGTGGGCCTCGGTCCGCGCATCCTGCGGGCCGATACCGCGGCGCTGGCAGCGCTGGCATGCTGGCAGGCGCTGCTGGGCGACTGGCGGCGCCCGACACCGCGTCTCAGCGGCGATTATCGCGCCTCCAGGGTTACCGTCTGAGCGCTTGCGCAGGCCCCCGGCGATGTGGGAGAGAGCGAATCGAACAGGATGAACCAGCCGCGGCCTCGGGTGAGGTTTTCTCATGCGACCGCGCCGCTCCATCAGCCCTCACAAGGCGCGGAGCGATCAGGGAGAGTTGATCGTATGTCCGCACCTCCGTCGGGCGGCGGCGCGCCGATCGAAAATCGGCGGCAGCTGATTGAATACTTCGCGGCCGGCAACAAACCGCGGGCCAAGTGGCGCATGGGCACCGAGCACGAGAAGTTCGGCTACCACACCAAGACCCTGAAGCCGCTGGCCTATGATGGGCCGGACGGAATCCGCGCCATGCTCGAAGGGCTGACGCGATTTGGCTGGGAGCCGGTGGTCGAGGGCAACAATCCGATCGCCCTGCTGCGGGGCAAGGCCAGCATCACCCTGGAGCCGGGCGGACAGTTCGAGCTGTCCGGCGCGCCGCTGGAAACGCTGCACGAAGCGGCGGCCGAGAACGGCCAGCATATCGACGAGGTGAAGCAGGTCGCCGGCGAGATCGGCGCGTCGTTCATCGGGCTGGGCTTCGCGCCCGAATGGACGCGCGAGGACATGCACTGGATGCCCAAGGGCCGCTACAAGATCATGCGCGAGTATATGCCCAAGAAGGGCAAGCTCGGCCTCGACATGATGCTGCGCACCTGTACCGTGCAGACCAACCTCGACTTCGAGTCCGAAGCGGACATGGTGAAGAAGTTCCGCGTCTCGCTGGCGCTTCAGCCGATCGCCACCGCCCTGTTCGCCAACTCGCCCTTCAAGGAGGGCAAGGAAGCCGGTTTCAAGAGCTACCGCAGCCACATCTGGACCGACACCGATCCCGACCGTTGCGGCATGCTGCCTTTCGTGTTCGAGGACGGGTTCGGCTTCGAGCGCTACGTCGACTACATGCTCGATGTGCCCATGTACTTCGTCTATCGCGATGGCAAGTATATCGACGCGTCCGGCCAGAGCTTCCGCGATTTCCTGAAGGGCAAGCTGCCGGCGCGGCCGGGCGAGCTGCCCTCGATCAACGACTGGGCCGACCACATCACCACAGCCTTCCCCGAGGTGCGGCTGAAGCGCTACCTCGAAATGCGCGGCGCGGATGCCGGTCCGCTGGGCGCGCTCAATGCGCTGCCGGCGCTGTGGGTCGGACTGCTCTACGACCAGGGCGCGCTCGACGCGGCCTGGGACCTGGTGAAGGACTGGAGCACCGCCGACCACGATTTCCTGCGCGCCGAGACGCCGAAGTCTGGCCTCGCCACCCTGTTCCGGGGCCGTGTGCTCTCGGAACTGGCGCGCGACGTCGTCGAGATTGCCCATGCCGGCCTGCGGGCCCGCAACCAGCTCAACGCGGACGGCGCCGACGAGACCCTGTACCTGGCACCGCTCGACCGCGCCGTCGCCAGCGGCCAGGCACCGGCCGACGAACTCCTCGCCAAGTGGCACGGCGAATGGAAAGGGTCCTTCGCGGCGCTGTTCCGCGACTGTGCCTACTGAGGTAAGGTCGCCGCATGCTCGACCGTTGCGACCGCGTCCAGATCGCCGTGCACGACGCCGCCAAGGCGGCACGGCGCTTCGGCCAATTGCTCGGCAGCCAGGTGGCGCGGCATGACCATAGCCGCCACCTCTCGGCCAGGCGCACGATCCTCGCGGTTGGCGAGAGCGAGTTCGAGCTCTGCGAGCCCGACGGCGCGGGTCTCACCCAGGAATTCCTGAGCCGCCGCGGCGAAGGGCTGATGACCGCCGGCTACTGCACCGCCGATCTCGACGGCATGGTGAAGCGCTGGGAAGGTCTCGGCGTCGGCTACGACCGCGACAACGGGCAGCTCTACCTCGCCAGCGACGCGACCTTCGGGCTGCCCATCGTGATCTCCGAGAGCACCTACCGGCCGCGGGTCGGCCCGGTGTCGTTCCTCTACGAGACGACCAACACGCTGATGAGCGACTGGCGCCGCGTCGCCGCGGTCTATGCCGGCCTGTTCGGGCTCGATCCGTCGCGCTTCAGTGAGATCGGCAGCGAGCGCTTCGGCTACATCGGCACGCTCACCCTGTTCGATCCGCCCAACCGGCTCGACCGCATCGAGTTGAGCCAGGTCACCGACAACGTCCATGCGATGGGGCGCTTCGCCCACAAGCACGGCGACTCGCTCTACATGTGCTACGTCGAGGTCCATGACTGGCCCAACGTGCGCCAGCGCCTGCTCGACGCCAACGCCCGTTACACCCCGCGCGGCGCCGATCCTGTGACCGATCCCGACGGCGGCTGGATTCATCCCAAGGAACTGCACGGGCTGCTGCTCGGCGTCTCGCGTACCGGTCTCGCCTGGGACTGGTCCGGACGCGAAGAACTGGTGCCCCCCGTATGAGTTTTTTCAAGAGTTTTGGCATGACCCGTCGTTCGTTCGTCTTCACGGCTCCGGCTCTGTCGGCCGTACCGACGGTCGTCTACGCCCAGCCCGACCAGTGGCAGACCGTGGTCGGGCCCGACCTGCGCTTCCGGCTGGAGATGCCGGCGCCGGTCAACAAGACCTCGGCGGCCGAGAAGGAGAAGGGCCATGCCGGCGAGCGGGTCGCCTGGGCCTCCAAGCGGGCCGACGAGATGTTCGACTTCGATTATGTCGACTACGAGCCGGGCTGGTTCTCGTCCAAGGACGGCAAGGAGATGGCGCGCGAGCTGGGGCGCGGCGAAGCCGAGAAGGCCTTCCCGCGCGCCAAGTTCAAGTACGTGCTCGACGAGCCGGTCACCCTGCAGGGCTGGGACGGCTATGCGCTCGACATCGCCGACCAGCAGGGCTCGCTGGTGATGATGCGCACCTATATCGTGAAGGACCGGCTCTATCGCCTGCTGGTCACGGCGAAGAGCGACGAGGAGACGAAGGCCGCGGCCGCGCGTTTCCTGGGTTCGCTCCGGTTCGCGGAGACCAAGAGCTAGGATGCGTATCTGCGTTTTCGGCGCCGGCGCCATCGGCGGCAACTATGCGACCCGTCTCGCGGCGGCCGGCAACGAGGTCTCCGTCGTGGCCCGCGGTCCCCATCTCGACGCGATCCGCGCCAAAGGCCTCACCCTGCTGACCGGCGACAAGACCATCGTCGCCAAGGTCGCGGCCAGCGACAAGCCGGCCGATCTCGGTCCGCAGGACGTGGTGATCTCGACCCTGAAGGCCTCGAGCCTGTCGGCGATCGCCGACACGGTGGCGCCTCTGCTGGGGCCGGACACGCCGGTGGTCTTCGCCCAGAACGGCATTCCCTGGTGGTATGGCCATGGGCTGGGCAAGGATCGGCCCAAGGCGCCCGACCTGTCGCGGCTCGATCCGGGCGGCGCTCTTTTGAAGACGGTGGGCTTCGACCGCACGCTGGGCGGTGTCATCACCTCGTCCAATCACGTGATCGAGCCCGGCGTAGTGCGCAACATTTCTCCCGAGCGCAATGTGCTGTGGGTTGGCGAGCCGGACGATCGCCAGACGCCGCGCATCGGGAAGCTGCGCGAGACGCTGATCGCCGCCGGCATCGCCTCACCCTCGACCACCGACATCCGCTACGACATCTGGCACAAGCTGATGGCCAACTTCACCGGCTCGACGCTGTGCCTCATCCTGCGCCAGCCCACGACCATCCAGGCGACGCCGATGGTCAATCGTCTGGCCCGCCGCGCCCATGCCGAGGCGTTGGCCATCGCCGCCGCGAACGGCGTCGTGCTCGACGATTCGCCCGAGGTCCGCTACGGGCCCAAGCGCGTCTATCCCGACCACCGCCCGTCGATTCTGCAGGATTACGAAGGTGGCCGGCCGATGGAAGTCGAGGCGATCGTGCGCGCACCGCTCGCCTTCGGACGCAGCGCCGGCATCGATACGCCCACGCTCGACGCCATCGAATCGATCGTCGTCAGCCTCGCCGAATCCAAGCAGCTCTATCAATCCTGAGCATGAGCGCCGCCGCTTCCGCCAACATCGACAAGCGCATCGAGACGTTGGGCGATTGGCGCGGCGAGACGCTGGCCCGCGTGCGCAAGCTGATCCATGACGCCGATCCCGAGATCGTCGAGGAATGGAAATGGCGCGGCGTGCCCGTGTGGGAACATGACGGCATCGTCTGCACCGGCGAGACCTACAAGCAGGTCGTGAAGCTCACCTTCGCGCGGGGTGCGGCATTGCCGGATGCGAAGAAGCTGTTCAACGCCAGCCTCGACGGCAATGTCCGCCGCGCCATCGACATTCCGGAAGGCGGCAAGCTGAACGAGGCGGCCTTCAAGGCCCTGATCCGCGCCGCTGTGGCCGCGAACAAGGAAGCGCTGGCCGAGCGGGCCGCGAAAAAGAAGAAGCGGTAGCGAGCACCACTCATGTCCCTCGCCCCCGATAGGGGGAGAGGAGTTTGAAAGGGAAGCTCAAGTCAGGTCGCGGTGCCGCCGACCGTCAGGGCGTCGATGCGCAGGGTCGGCTGGCCGACGCCGACGGGAACGCCCTGGCCGTCCTTGCCGCAGGTGCCGATGCCGGGATCGAGCGACATGTCGTTGCCGACCATGCCGACGCGGGTCAGCGCCTCGGAGCCGGCGCCGATCAGGGTCGCGCCCTTCACGGGGCGGCCGAGCTTGCCGTCCTCGATCAGGTAGCCCTCGGTCACGCTGAACACGAACTTGCCCGACACGATGTCGACCTGGCCGCCGCCGAAATTGGCGCAGTAGAGGCCCTTCTTCACCGAGGCGATGATCTCCTTCGGGTCTTTGTCCCCGCCCAGCATGAAGGTGTTGGTCATGCGCGGCATCGGCGCATAGGCATGGCCCTGCCGGCGGCCGTTGCCGGTCGGCTTCACTCCCATCAGGCGGGCGTTCATGCGGTCCTGCATCAGGCCGACCAGGCGGCCGTCCTCGATCAGCACGTTACGCTGGGTGGGTGTGCCCTCGTCGTCGATGGTGAGCGAGCCGCGGCGGTCGTTCAGCGTGCCGTCGTCGACCACGGTCACGCCCGGCGAGGCAATCATCTCGCCCATCAGATGGCTGAACATCGAGGTCTTCTTGCGATGGAAGTCGCCTTCCAACCCGTGTCCGACCGCCTCGTGCCACAGCACGCCCGACCAGCCGGCGCCCAGCACGACCGGCATCTCGCCGGCCGGCGCGTCGATCGAGTCGAGGTTGACCAGCGCCTGGCGGATCGCCTCGTCGGCCTCCTTCTGCCAGTAGCCCGGCAGGAAGATGTCGCCATAGGCGGCGCGGCGGCCGCTGCCGGTGCTGCCGGCCTCCATGCGCGAGCCGTCGGCGCAGACGACGCTGACGTTCAGCCGCACCAGCGGCCGCACGTCGGCGGCACGCCAGCCGCCGGCGCGCACGATCTCCACGACCTGCCACGAGCCCGACAGCGAGACCGAGACCTGGCGCGCCTTGGGCTCCTTGGCGCGGACATAGGCGTCGATCTCCTGCATCAGCGCAACCTTCTGCGCGAAGGGCACGCCGTCGATCGGATTGTCGTCGGCATAGAGCAGCCGGTTTGTGCCGCGCGGAGACTCGTCGGAGGTGCCGCCGCGGCCCGACCGCACGGTTTTCACCGTCTCGGCCGCCCGCTTCAGCGCCTGCTCGTCGAGCGCCGAGGCGTGGGCGAACCCGGTCACGTCGCCCGCCACCGAGCGCAGGCCGAAGCCCTGCGAGGTGTCGAACGACGCGCTCTTCAGCTTGCCGTCGTCGAACGACAGGCTCTCGCTCTGGACATATTCGAGGAACAGCTCGCCGTCGTCGGTGCCGGCCAGCGCGTCGTCGACCATCTTCTCGGTCTTGCGCTTGTCGAGGCCGTCCTTGCCGAAGAACAGGCCGTCGGCGGTGGCGAGATGGTTGATCGACTTGCTCATTGCGGCACACCTTCTCTCTATGTCGTCCTGAGCGCAGCGAAGGACCTAGCGCCGGCGACAGACACTCCGCCAGTTGCGAGGCCAGGTCCTTCGCTGCGCTCAGGACGACAATGGGTCTCAGACGACCAATACGATCTTCCCAAAATGGGCATTGGCCTTCATGTGCGCAAGCGCGGCGGCGGCCTCGGACAGGGGGAAGGTCTTGTCGATCGGCAGGCTGAGCTTGCCTTCCTCGATGGCGGGCCAGAGGTCCCTGCGGGCGGCGTGCACGATATCACGCACCTCCTCGGGGCTGCGGGTGCGGAAGGTGACGCCGATATAGTCGATGCGCTTCAGCGCATGCAGGTCG
>NZ_SCUT01000001.1 GCF_004297265.1 Reyranella sp. | reverse complement strand
GTGCAGACCGGCCCGAACGTCCGCGAGCCGCAGAACCGCCGCGTCGAAATCGTCATCCAGTAAGCTGGACGACCCTCAACAGGGAAGAAGGCGGTCCTCACGGACCGCCTTTTTCTTTGCTCAGAGCTTGCGCAGCACGGAGTCGACCACGGCGAAGTGCTGCTCCCACGTCGGTGCTGACCAGGAGGTGAGCCTACGGATCTGAGCTTCACGCTTCGGCGACCGTGGCTGGGCGTACTCGACCACCGCGGCATGCCAGGCCAGGCCGTCTGTCGGATCGAGATAATCCGGGATGTCGCCGCCGACCTCCCGGAAGACGGGGATGTCGCTGCAGAGGACGGGAGCGCCCTGCGTGAGCGCTTCGGCGAGAGGGAGGCCATAGCCTTCCGCAAAAGATGGGAGCAGCAAGGCGCAGGCATCCTTCAGCAGGCCGGCGACAGTGGCATCGGGCAGTCGGCCGCACTCCTCCACGAAGCCGTGAAGGGCTCCGTTGCGCTCCAGCAGATCGATCGCGTCCCGGCTTTTCCAGCCCCGCTCTCCCACGACGAGGAGGCGGGGCGTGGAGGGCCCCAGTTCACGGTGCAGCTCGAGCCACACATCCAGGATCAGCTTGTGATTCTTCCGTGGCTCGATCGTGCCCAGCATGACGAAATAAGGTTGCTGTGGAAGTACGGCCGCTGCAGGCCCGGCACAGCGGTGCAGTGCTACGCCGAGCGGCGCGACGACTGGTATGCGGGACCCCAGCTCGTCGCCGAAGCGGGTCCTGAAGGAGTCCGACGTCGTCTCCGAGTTTACGAGGATGATGTCGGCCAGACGCGCCGCATTCTCCATCCGTCGATGATAAAGTTCAGCGTCTTCTTCGGTGAAATAGTCCGGGAGGAGGCTTGGAAGGATGTCGTGGACGAAGACGACGAGCTTCAGGTCGCCGGCGTTCTTCAGCTTTCTGATGAGCGAGGCACGCTCGAGATGAAGTTGGGATGGAATGATGTAGTGGACGCGCCCCCGCTGCGCCGTGACGAGCTGCTCGATATCGCCCCACGGCCTCATCATCAGCACGATGTGGATCCAGAAGGCGCGCAGTGCGACCCGCCAATGAGCGGTGATCGAGGTCGTGCCGCCCTCCCAGTAGCGGGCGATTGCCCGCGTGAATGCCGCGGCTGGCCGGTTGTTCACGATCCGGAGCCGGCCGAAGGCATCGAGCACAGTGAAATGCAGCCGGTCCGGTTGGCTCGCCAGGAAGTGCTCGGCATAGGCGAGTTCGACCCGGGGAATCCCCTTGGGCGTTCGTGACCACGCAGCATAGACCAGCCTCGAAATGTCGAGGATGAGCCGCGCTGGCGGCGAGGATTGCGGCGGGTCAGGGCTCACAGGGACGGTCCAAGGCCCAGAATTAATTGGATATTCCGGTGTTATCCAGCGCGGCGTCGCTCCACGTCTGCGGGTTCGATAGGATCGGGTGTCTGTCCGCTGACCGAAATCAGGCATTCGGGAGCCTTCCTGCGGATGGCCGGAACGCGGCATGATCGGCAGCGACATCGAGAGACCACTAGAAACCGGGGATACGACCATGCAGCGGCTCAAGTTCGGCGCCTTCCTTGCGCCCCATCATCCGATCGGCGAGAATCCGATGCTGCAGTTCCGCCGTGACCTCGACCTAGTCGAGCAGCTCGACGGCCTGGGCTACGACGAATTCTGGTGTGGCGAGCACCATTCGAGCGGCTGGGAGATGATCGCCTCGCCTGAGATGTTCCTGGCGGCAGCAGGCGAGCGCAGCAAGCGCATCAAGCTGGGCACCGGCGTGATCTCGCTGCCATACCATCACCCCTACAACGTGGCCCAGCGCATGGTGCAGCTCGACCACATGACCGGCGGCCGCGCGATCTTCGGCTCCGGTCCCGGCGCGCTGGCTTCCGACGCGCACACGCTCGGCATCGATCCGATGGTCCAGCGTGACCGCCAGGACCATGCGATCGGCATCATCCGCCGCCTGTTCAGGGGTGAGCGGGTCACCGACAAGACCGACTGGTACACGATGCAGGATGCCGCCTTGCAGCTCCTGCCGCTGCAGGAAGACATGCCGTTCGTCGTGGCCTCTCAGGTCAGCCCCTCGGGCATGACCCTGGCCGGCAAGCATGGCATTGGCATCATCTCGATCGGCTCGATGTCGAACGAGGGGCTGCTGGCGCTGCCGACGCAGTGGAAGTTCGCCGAGGACGCCGCGAAGAAGCACGGCCAGACGGTCGATCGCCGGAACTGGCGCGTGCTGCTGAGCTGGCACGTTGCGGAGACGCGCGAGAAGGCCCGCGAGGAGGCTAGGGTCGGCCTGCACCGTTGGCACAACGAATATATCGTTGGCACCTTGCAGCGCCCCGGCGCGGAGCCTTTTGCCAATCCCGACGAGGCGGTGGACAAGACGGCCTTTACGCCGGGTTCGGCCGCCACGATCGGCACGCCCGATGACCTCGTGAAGGTCATCAAGGACGTCTATGCGAAGAGCGGCGGCTTTGGCACGGTCGTTGGCTTCGTCCACGACTGGGCCAATCCGGAGAACACGCGGCGTAGCTGGGACATGGTCGCGCGCTACGTCGTTCCGGAGATCAACGGCTATGTCACCAAGCTGCGCGAATCGCAGAAGTTCCTGATCGAGAATCGCGGTGTCTTCGAGCGGGCGCAGCAGGCGATCATGGCGAAGATCATGCAGACCGAGGGCGGCGCGGAAGCCCTCAAAGTCACCAAGGCGCCGCGCTTTGCGGCGGCTTCGGCCGCGGTGCCGGACTTCGAGAAGGAAAATGCTCGCTGAGCGGGACGATGAGGCGGCGCCCGCGGCGCCGCCTCAGTTCTGCTGCTGCCGCCAGACGAAGATCGAGCTCATTGTGTAGTTGAAGGTGGCGCCGACGACGACGCCCGCGATGCCGGCTATCCACCAGCTCTCGTTCGAGACGAACAGCCACGACGCCACGCCGATATTGGCCAGCGCGCCCACGCCGCAGACGACATAGAACTTCAGCAGCCCGGCCAGCGCTGCGGTGCCGCGCAGCTTCATGTCGCTGTAGGTGAGGAGATTGTTCACCAGGAAGTTCGAGGTCATGGCGACGACGGTCGCCACCGACTGAGCAGCCTCGAAGCCGAACCCACCCAGCAGACAGATCCGCAGGACGATGAGGTGGATCGCGAGGCCGATGGCGCCGACGATCATGAAGAACAGGAAGCGGACCGAAACGGTGCCGCCCGTGATGCGGTGCAGCAGCAGCCCGAGGAAGTCGAGGATGGCGCGCGTGTCGAACTTGGAAAGGCCTTCCTGGCGGGAGCGGAATCGATAGGCGACCTCGGCTACGCGCATCTGGCCGCGGGTGCTGGCCAGGATGTCGAGCAGGATCTTGAAGCCCGACGGGACCAGGCTCGGGGCAACGGTTTCGAAGACCTCCCGCCTCAGCGCGAAGAAGCCGCTCATCGGATCGGAGACCTGCCGGCCGATGATGAAGGCGGCAAGGCGGGTGGCGACACGGCTGGCGAAGGCCCGTCGGGCTGAGAACCCGCCTTCGCTGCTGCCGTCGCCCACGAAGCGACTGCCGATCACGAGATCGGCGTCGTCGTTCTTCAGCTTCGCCAGCATGGCGGGAAGAATGGATTCGTCATGCTGGAGGTCGGCATCCATGACCGCGACGTACGGTGCGGCCGAACTGAGGGCTCCCTCGATGCAGGCGCCGGCCAGGCCGCGCCGGCCGACGCGACGGATGCAGCGCACACGGGCATCGGCCTTCGCCAGTTGCTTGGCGACCTTCCAGGTGCCGTCGGGGCTGTCGTCGTCGACGAAGACGACCTCCCACGAAATGTCGCCCATCGCCTTGTCGAGCAGGCCTACGAGGTGCGGCAGGTTCTGCGATTCGTTGAAGGTCGGAACAACGACTGAAACCGTCGGGGAGAATGATTGCATCCGCGAAGCAGTATATTGCGAGGGCGGGGACGGTCCTAATGGATTTGCGCGGCGAATCGGCCTGGAGAGCCGGGGGCACCTGTTGACTTCGCAGATGTCACGCGGTCCAACGACGGGCTCGGAGCCTATCGCGGGCTCGCGGGAGAAACGCGATCCATCTCCAGAATATAACCTTGGAATCCGTCCTGAAATGTTCTGATCCGCGACTTCTCGGTAAGCGACTGCCGATCGATAACGAGTGCGAGTTCCTTGGTCGCGGCCTCCATGTCTTCGAGCCTGACCAGGTGAACGCCCCAGAGGAGAACAGGGCAGCCCTCGCCATCCACCCGACGCCGCAAATCGGCCTTCACATCCTGGGGGAGCCTCAGAGCCTTCAAGTCTTCGCTGAAGATCATCCGGGGCCTCGCATGCCCTTTGAGGTAGCGGCCGTAGGCGTTCTCGTAGATTTCTTCGGCATAGCCCGGTTTGAACCAGCTGGGAGAATCCGTGTTGAGCACCGGGACTATTTGGTCCCGGCACTCAGGCAGGTTGCTGATCCAGTCGGCGGTAAGGCGAAAAGGCTCACTCCACAGCATCGATTCGGTACTGGGCCGAAGGCGATCCATAACGATGGTCGCCATGGCAAGAACGGCGACCGGCAGGGCGATATTGGCACCAAGCCGAACTGCGCGCAGACGATCCGACTGAAGGGCGTCGTAGAGCCGGGCACACAGGCCCCACAGGAACGGGGCACAGATGAGCAGATAGCGTGACGTGAAGTTGGGAGCAATCAGGAGAGAGCTGCTGATCCCGCCTATCAGCACAAGCAGGGGTACGGCCGCGGTTAGCGCAGTCACCGGATCGTATGGAAATTTTCCCAGCGCGACGTGTCGCCAGCCTGCACCTCGCACCAATAGCACGACGACGCAGAGCACAAGCACCATGCGGCCGATCTTTCCGAAGGCCAGGATGGCTGCACCCTTGATGCCGCCGACGTACCAGTCGAGGTTGTTCTGTAGCCAATTGTTTCCCAGCTCATTCTTGGCAAAGTTGACTACGAACAGCCCCACATAGGCCGCGGTGATCAGGAGCACACCGAACGCGCCCGCCACCATCAACAACCGATGGCGTCGCCTGACGAGAAAGAGAACGAACAGCGCCGACAGCGCCGCGATCACCAGATAAAAATGCGTGAAGCAGGCGACGACGCAGAGCGTCAGGAGGACGAATACGCGTCTCGATTGAAGGCGGTCGTCGTCCCCATCCTTGTCTCCGGCAAGCAAGGCAAGCGAAACAACCAGTATTCCCGAGCCGATCAGCAAGGCCAAAGCGTAGTTGCGGGCGTTTTGCGATTGGACGACCCAGTAGAACGAACCGGTCGCCATCGCCGCACCGAACAGGCGGGCTGGCAGGCTGAAGCTGCGCCTCGTCCCGAACGCGAAGAGCAGGATCGCGGCGCATGCTGCGAGCGCAGAAAAGCTGCGCAGGGCGCTGTCCGAGGTCCCGACAACCTTCGAATACAGGGCGAGGGTGACGGAGTAGAGCGGCGAGTTGAGGTCGGAGGCGATGCGGGAGAACAGGGTTCCGGGGCGCCCACCCGGCTCGACGATGCCGGCTGTCAGGAGCTCGTCGATCCACATACTCTTGTAGTCCAGCCCGACAAATGCGCCGATCAGGCCGACGACGCAGGCAACAGAGAAGCCGGCGATGGCAAACCTGGAGTCGATCGTACGAGCCATTGTCCCTCGCGGCGGGGGCGCCCGTCGCCTGGGTGCCATCTGACTAGGTCATACATCGCGCAAAATTTTCCGACAATGTCCAGACCGATAGCCCGGTGGCGGCAACAGCGGCGGCAGATCGGCCTTGTATGCCGGGGCTGGTCTCCTAGACTTCGGCCACTTTCCAGCGGCCGGTGGCATTTGATGATTCGATCGACAGGGGGAACGAACAAGGCCCCGGACCGCCTCATGGCGATCCTGCCAAAGCTCTGCTTCGCGCTTATCGCCGCCCTGACGGCCGGCTACACCATCGCCGGCGCGATCGTCCGGCCCAACATGTATTCCGACAGTGGCTGGGGATTTCACGGCTGGTACACCCAGGACCGAGCCGCGGCATTCAACTATTCGCTCGGTCTGGATTACGCCGATATATCGAAGGAAGTGCAGGGTTTCATGACCACCTGGACGCCCGGGCAGCACGTCCTGCCCGGACTGGTCGAGAAGCTCGGCATGAGTCTCGGCCTGGCGATCATCGTCGTCGTTGCCATCTTCTCCGTGCTCGGCCTGTTCGGCTGGTTCGCCCTTTACAGGTCGTTCGGCTTTCCGCAGCAGACGACGGCGATCACGCTGCTGATCGTAGCCTGCACCCGGTTTTTCAACCTGTCCTTCACGAACTATTCCGGGGGCGAAGTGCTGCTGTTCGGCGTGGCGCCCTGGTTCATTTTCATGGCCTGGCAGCTGCGTGATCTCCGGTGGTTTGCCGTGCTGCCGCTGATAGCGGGGACGACGGTGATGGTATTCGCCAAGCTGAGCGGCATTGTCATCGGTGCTGCCGTCGTTGGCGGCGCGGCGATCTGTGGGGACGATGCGTGGCGCAAATGGGACACCATCCGCAAGCTCGTCGTGGCGGGCATCACCATCGGCCTGATGGGCGGGATCTTCTACTTTGCCTGGTACTCGCGCGGTATCACGGCGGCCTCCATTCCGGCGGATATCCATCCGGACGGGCTACTCTTCTACATTTCCCTCGGCATCGGCAGCCTGTGGAGTTCCGCGCTATCGCTGTTCGATCTTGCCAACTACCTGTTCCTCAATCCCGGCCGGCAGATCCTCAAGTCGGGAGACGCAGTGGCCTACATTTTCTTCCCACTCGCCGTCCTGGCTTATGCGGTCACCTGGGAGCGGCTGAGGCACGGCTACGGCGAGTACCTGCGCTTCGCCTATGCGGTCTCGGCCGCAATTCTTTTGCTTTTCCTCTTCATCTGGATGACGGGCAAATCCCTCAGTTACGACGAGCGTCATTTCCGAATTCCGTCACTGCTGTTGTTCGTCGGCGTCGTGCACGCGTTCACAACCAGCCGGTCCTCGCTGCTGCGGATCTGCTTCGTCGCCGTGGCGGGTCTGGCATGCCTCTATGGCGTGACGTCGTTCGTGACGCGCACCCTTGCGAATTCGCATTATCCGATAGGTGACCGCGGTTTCCGTCAGATGAACGCATCGGCGGAAGCCATTGCCTACATCCGCACCAACGACCTCGCGGGGCCCGACGCGAAAAAGACGCTCATCTTCCTGCCATCGCCCGAGATCGCGCTGGAAGTCCGGAACGCAAGGAGCTGGTCCAACCAGGCCGACTTCGATTCGCTCGAGTCCCTGAAGGCTCAGGTCTATCGCGGCCGCGTCGACCGCCTCTACGTCTTCGTCCAGAAAAAGCTGCTGGGCAACGGCAAGGCCGATGCCATCCTGCGCTCGTTCGTCGACTATCCGATTGACGGCTGGACGATGGTGCCGCTCGGCGATCTCGTCTGCTTCTACCAGGTCCGCAACTAGGGCGCGGCGCTGTACTTGTAGAAGCGTACCAGCTCGATCGGCATGAGATTGCCTTCCGAGTAACGGTTGCTCACACCGCCCAGCAGATTGTTAACCGGGAAGGCGAGGGACACCAGGAAACCCAGGATCGCGATCGAGCGAAGGTCCTGGCGGGCAAGCCTGGCCCAGGCCGCGATGGCCATCGATACGAACAGCACGGGCAGGGTGTAGGCGAGGCTGCGATCGACATCGAGCACCATGAGCGATGCCGCCACGATCGCACCGGTGACGCCGACGATTGCCATCAACGAGAACCACCACCGCTTCCTCACGAGGATGATGCAGGCCACGAGGGGCCACAGCCAGAGACCGGCCAGCACGTGCGGCAGCTCATACTGTACGCCGGGCAGGTTGAGCGGCAGGACACTGAAACCGACATCCTTGCCGGCGCCGATCGGGATATGGAGCCCGTAGCCGAACATCAGGACAAGGCGGATGATTCCGGCAACCAAGATGGCCCCGGCAGAGGTGAACGTCTGGATGTTGAACCAGTCGGGCCTGCGGCCGTCGCTGTGGCGCATTGCCCAATAGACGACCACCAATGGCGAGACGATGACCGCGCGTTCGTCGGTGAAGCAGGCCGCGATGACGGCGGCCGCGATGACGGGCGGGCTGCGGAACGCAACCGCAACGGTGAGGAACGCAAACGCATAACCGTCCCCCATGCCGCCGAGTTGCAGGAAGGCAGCCTTGCCGGCATAGATCGACGCCACTCCGAACACGCTGGCCAACGCCACGATGCGGTCGCCGAAGAGGTCCATCGCGATCTTGGCGACGAGGGCCAGCATCAGGATGCCGAGGCCGAACTGGATGGCCAGCAGGCCGCGCCAGTCGACGTGCAGAACCTTCATGGTGAGCGGGAGAGTGAGTCGGAAGGCGAGCTTGGCGTCGTGCAGCGACTGGTCCTTGTACTGCTCTCCCGCCGTCGCCAGCGGATCCGCCGCCTGACGCTCGAGGACCGGCCAGAAATTGACGATCTGCCCATCGTTGCCGAGAAAGAAGCTGATGCGGGGGAAGGAGATGAACAGCGACAGCGCGATCGCCAGTGCCACCCCCCAGGCCAGCCACAGGCGCCGTGCGGCGATCAGGCCGAAGGCTGCCCCGCAGCGTGACATGATCGCGTCGTAGATCTCTTTCAGCATCAGATGTTGAGCCTGTTGAAGACGAAGTCGGGCAGGGCGCGCACGACGAACATGATGAGCCGCCACTTACGCGGCAGGTAGGCGACGGGCGTGCCCCGTTCCAAGGCGTCGACCGTTCCCTGGGCTACGGACTCGACCGAGGCGAGGCGCCTTCCCCGGGCCTTGTATTGAGCCGTCATCGGCGTGTCAGTCGGACCGGGCTTGATAAGCACGATCTTCACGCCCGAGCCGGCGAAGCGGTGCTGCAGGCCCTGCGCATAGCGGTCCATCAGCGCCTTGGAGGCGCCGTAGACATAGTTCGCCCGTCGGCCGCGGTCGCCGGCGACCGACCCGATCATCCCGATCGTGCCGCGCCCGACGCGGCTCATGGCGCCGGCAAAGGCTTCGGCAAAGAGGACGGGCGAGACGCCATTGACCTCGATCGAATAGCGCGCCTGCTCGATATCGTCCTGGCAGGGTTGCTGGGGCGACAGCACACCATGGGCGATCAGCGCCATGTCGACCGGCCCCTGCGCCGTCCAGCGCGCCACCGCGGCGGCGATCGCCGGGGCGGAAAGGAAATCCAGCGTTTCGACGGAGATTTCGGCCTGGTCCGCGCGGGCGCGCAGGTCGGCTGCGATCCGCCCGGCCAGCTCTACGTTGCGCGCGACGAGGATCAGCTCGACGGGTCCGCATTGCACCCACAGCCGGCAGCAATGCTCGGCAATGGCCGATGTCGCGCCGATCACGACAATGCGTTTCTTCTGGTCCACTCACTGCCCCATCAAACGTCGTGACATGCCGGAGCTCATCCCGGGATCGCGGAACTTCGCAAGCTCCGGCGCCCGCGGATAGCCCGCTTCGAACAGCTCGCGCGGCATGCGGGCGTCCTTGGCGAGGTAGAGCCGTCCGCCGGTATTGCGCACGACCGCATCGAGCTCGACGAACAGGCGCTCGGTGCGTGGACCACGGTTGGGGAAGTCGAGCGCCAGTGTGATCCCCGGGGTCGGGAAGCTCAGCAGGCCGGCGGAGACACGGTCGCCGAAGGTCTTCATGACCGCGAGGAAGGAGCCCTGTCCCGAACGGGCGATGATGTCGAGGATGTCGTGCAGGGCGGCGGGTCCTGCATCACGCGGCACGACGAGCTGGTATTGGAAGAAGCCGCTCGGGCCATAGAGCCGGTTCCAGTCCTGAATGTCGTCGAGCGGGAACAGGAAAGTGTCGAATGCTCGTCGCCTGGCTCGGCGTCGGTGGCTGTTCAGCTGGTAGTAGACGCTGTTGAACACTGGCAGGGTCAGCCGGTTGAAGAGCGAAAGCGGGGGCGTCACGGGCACGGAGAGACGGCGTGGCAGAGGCGGCTTGCCGGATTGGTCGACCGCGGGATTGGCTCTCAGAAAGATTCCGCGCGGGCGGCTGCCGGCGGTGCAGTCGAGCCACGATACGGTGTGCTCCCACAGCGACTCGGAGTCGTCCGCGAGCGTCAGGAACTCATCGAGGCTGCGGTAAGCAAAAATCTCCGTGTCGAGCCACGGCCCGGCCACCCGCTGGAGCTGCAGTTCGGCGGTGGCGATGAGGCCGGTCAGGCCGATGCCGCCCACGGTCGCGGCGAACAGGTCGGACCGAACGCCGGGACTGCAGTCGACGACCTGGCCGTCGGTCCGTACCAGCGTCAGGGTGCGGAGGTGGTGGCCGAACGAGCCGACCCGGTGATGGTTCTTGCCGTGCACGTCGTTGGCGATGGCGCCGCCTACGCTCACGATCTGTGTGCCCGGGATTACGGGCAGACCCCAGCCGCGCGGTACCAGAAAACGCTGGATGTCGCGAAGCTGCACACCGGCCTCGCAAACCAGGCGACCGTTCTCGGGATCGAAGGAGTGGAAGCGGTCCAGCCGGGCCGTGCTGAGCAGCACGCCGCCGGGGTTCAGGCAGGCGTCGCCGTAGCTGCGGCCCATGCCAAGCGGAATCGCCGGTCCCCTGCCGCTGAGCTCGTTGGCCAGCGTGGCGATGTCGGACAGTTCGGTAACTTGATGAGGCTCCGCGCTCAGGCGTCCCCAGGAGGAAACAGGTCTCATCCGTCCTGTGCCCGAGAAGCGAAATGCTGCGGAGAAATGTTACTTCGTCCGCCGGCCAAAGGCCACGCCAATAACGCCCCTCCGGCAGGCATCGACTGGCGGAGGGGATTGCCAGCCTCCATGGGAGCCCGCATAGATGGCGCTCATGAAGGGTGTCTTGGGGCAATGAATTCACTTTCGTCGGGGACGACGATGGTGGGGCTGATCCAGCTGGTTCGGCCGAAGCAATGGGTGAAGAACGTCTTCGTCTTCGCGCCCCTGGTCTTTGCCCGCGAGTTCACCAATCCTCAGTCGATAAAGCTCTCGCTGCTGGCCTTCATCCTGTTCTGCGCTGCATCTTCGGCCTGCTACATCGTGAACGATCTGCACGATATCGAGCGAGACCGGCGGCATCCGGCCAAGCGCCAGTCGCGGCCGCTCGCCGCCGGCCGCGTCGGGCGCGGCGGGGCGCTCGCGCTGCTGTGCGCTATTCTGGCGGGGCTCGCGGTGGCGGCGATTTTCCAGCCCTACGTCATGATGGTGATCGCGGGCTATCTGGTGCTCAACATCGCCTACACGTTCGTGTTGAAGCAGCAGCCCGTCCTCGACATCTTCAGCATCGCCATCGGCTTCGTGCTGCGCATCTGCGCCGGCGCCGTCGTGCTCGACCTGCCCTTGTCGAGTTGGATGCTGATCACCACGCTTTGCCTTGCCCTTTACCTCGCCGCTGTGAAGCGGCGGCAGGAGCTGCTGGGCAGCGGTTCGGATGGGCGCGAAGTGCTGGAAAAGTATTCACCGACGCTGATCGAACGCTACGCCGAGATGTCGGCGACGGGTGCGCTGGTCTTCTACAGCTTATTCGTCATGTCGGCGAACCAGAAGCTCACCGCGACCATCCCCTTGGTGATCTTCGGCCTGTTTCGCTACTGGTACGCGGTGGAGCGGCTGGGCGTCGGCGAGTCGCCGACCGACGCGCTGCTGTCGGATCTGCCGCTGCTCGCGACCGCGGTGGCCTGGGTCGCGGTCTGCGGGATCGTTCTCTACACGTAGGGGTAGCCCTACTTGCGGGCAAACGTATAGAAGCGGTGACCAACATAGCTCGTCGCCGCGGGCGCCAGCACGCCGACCAGATGCGCGATGTCGTCGGCGTGCCAGGTGAAGGCGATGGCGGGGAACACGATTCGCGCGAGGCCGACGCTGATCGCCCAGACGAAGCCCAGCGCCACGATGTTGACCAGAACGAAGCGGCGGACTTCGGAGGTGACCGAACGGCCCGACGCATCGAAGACGAAGCGGCGTGCCAGCAGGTAGGCGGTCGCCATGCCCAGGAGATAGGCCACGGCCACCGCCACTTCGAAGGGCATCAGATGGTTGAGCGCGTACCGGCTGAGCAGGTTGACCAGGGCGGCGATGCCGCCCGTGACCAGGAATTTCAGGAACCGGAGGTTCATCGGCCCTCGGCGCGCCACACGCCGGGATCGGCGATTGCCTGCGCCATGAGCTTGCCGTAGCGCACGCTTTCGGAGATGCCGCGATCCTCGGGATAGTAGAAGCAGGTGTCGGCGATCTGCAGGCCCCGGATCTCCGTCTGCACCTTGGGGATCTTTGAGAGGAAGCCCGGCTCGCAGACCGGCTGGGCATGGTTGAGCCGGCCCACGTGACTGGCGAGGAGGTCGCCCGGCTGGAGTGCGGGGTTGAGCTTCCGCAGGTACCCGAAGGCTTCGGTCACGAACGCCTCCGAGCCGCGGCCGAACTTCGGATGCGTCTGCGGCATGTAGTAGGGCACGTAGACGATCGTGTTGGGCAACTTCCGCAGGTTTGAGAATTCGACGATGCCCGGTATGTCGATGGTGGTGTCGTTGACGTTCAGCCAGAAATGCCCGGTGACGGGTTTTGCAAGCTTCAGGAGCACGCAGACGACACCGATATTGCGGATCGCGTCGTACCTGGCCTTGGCCTCGGCCGACAGGCCCGGCACGAGCTTGGACACGAACGGCGTCGGCACGGTCGAGATCACGGCGTCGAAGGCCTGCGCAGCATCGTCGGCGATGACTCCCGTGACGCGGCCTTGCCGGCTGGTGACTTCGCTCACGCGGGCGCCGAGTTTCAACGTGCCGCCGCGCTCGGCGATGGCTTCGACCAGGGCGTCGACGAGCGTTTGGGAGCCACCGTCGATGTAGCCCAACTCTTCCTGGAGCATCGACGCGCGCGACGTGCCGACGCGCTTGATGCGGGTCCATATCCAGGCAGCCGAGATATTGTCGGCAAACTCGAAGAACTTGAGATCGAAGAGGCGCTTCCAGAGCACGTCGTAGGCGCGCCTGCCGCCCCACTTCCTGAACCACTCCTTGGCGTTCACGTTCTCCAGCGCCGACCAGTCCGTGCGCTTGGTCGAAAGGAACATGTGCAGCCCGTATCGGATCTTCGAGATCAATCCGAGCCTGGGAAAAGCGAGCAGGGCGAGCGGATCGCCCCAGCGATAGTGCTTGCCATCGATGAAGTAGCCCATCGAGGTGCCGCGCCAGACCATGCGATCGGCAATGCCGAGTTCTCTCATCAGATCGAAGGTCGGCTGATCGGCCTTGCAGACGAAATGGTAGAACCGCTCGATCGACAGGCCGTCGAAGTCGAAATGGGCGGCCATGCCGCCGGCGACCCGGTCGGCCTCGAAGACCGTGACGTCATGACCCGCCTGCAGCGCGTGGTAGGCGGCCGCCAGCCCCATGGCGCCTGCTCCGATGACGGCGACACGGGCCACGCTCAGAACTCCAGGACGACGTTCGAATAGACCGGATCGCGGAAGGTCTCGCGCAGTCCTTCGAGGATCGGTGTCGACTTCACGCCGAAGAGTCGTGGCCAGTCGATCACCTCGAATGTCTCGGGCACGACGAGGGCGGCGAGCTGGCTCACGGTGAATGGCGGGTTTCTATCCACCAGGGCGTAGAGCTGCAGCAGGATGCGGAAGAGCCCGTAGGGGATGCGGACGATGGCGGCACTGGCGCCACTGGCCTCCTTCAATGCGCGGATCAGATCGATATAGGTGATCTGCTCCTGCCCGGAGATGTTGAACACCTGCCCGGGCCGCGGCTCGGCGATGCAGGCAGCGATGATGCTGCAGAAGTCGCCGACATAGAGCGGCTGGCGGAGATAGCGGCCGTGACCGGGAATCGGAAAGACCGGCGTGCGCGCCATGAAACGGGCAAGCCAGCCCAGATGTTTGCGATCGAACCAGCCATACATCAGCGTCGGTCGCAGCACGCAGGTCGGGATGCCGCTGCCCAGGACCAGTTTCTCCTGTGCCTTCTTGGACTCCGTGTAGAAATCGTGCGCCAGCGAGTTCACGACCGACGAGCTGATATGGACGATCTGCCCGACGCCGTGCCGGCGGGCGGCCTCGAGGACCCGCTCGGTCGCGATCACGTTGTTGGCTGTGAACGGCGCCTCGCTGAGAGCCGCGATCTGCGCGTGGCAGAGGACGAGGGTGCCGGCGCCGGCCAGCGCCTCCTGCCAGCCATCTTCCGTGGCGAGGTCGGCCTCGATCAGCCGGACGTCCGGGTGCAGCCGCGCGAAAATCCTGTTATTGGCAGGATGCTTGTCGATGCCGATCAGCGGCCCCATGCCCCGGGCCTTGAGGCGAGGGATGAGGTTCTGCCCCGCCAGCCCGGCCGCGCCGGTAATCACGATCGGGCGGTCGCTCATCCGGAATTTCTGTCCGTGTGCAGTGGCTGGGGGACCTGGATTCGAACCAAGACTAACCGGGTCAGAGCCAGTTGTTCTACCGTTAAACTATCCCCCAAGGACCCTGCGGACCTCGCTGGCCGCACGATTTAGCGATGACGGACCGGATTGGCAAGCGGGGCCTCGCCGCGAGCGAAATCCTCGGTTACCATCCTTTCAAGGAAAGAGTTGAGAATGACCGGGGAATCCACGCCTAAGGGAGGCTGGCACAGCGGTCGATTTGCGCACACCTTCGCCGCCATTGATCTCGGCACCAACAATTGCCGGCTCCTGGTGGCAAGGGCATCGGTCGAGGGTTTTGAGGTGATCGATGCTTACTCTCGCCCGGTCAGGCTGGGCGAGGGGGTGGCGCTGAGCGGTTCGCTGTGCGGTGAAGCCATCGAACGCACGATGCATGCGCTTGGCGTCTGCGCGTCCAAGATCGAACGCAACCGCGTCACCCGCGCCCGCCACATCGCCACTGAGGCCTGCCGCCGCGCCTGCAACGGCGAGGACTTCCTCGGCATGGTGAAGGAGCGCACCGGCCTCAGCTTCGACCTGATCCAGCCCGCCGAGGAGGCGAGGCTCGCGCTGGCGAGTTGCGAGAACCTGCTCGATCCTGCGGTACCCTTTGGCCTGCTGATCGACATCGGCGGTGGCTCGACGGAGGTGAGCTGGGTCCGAGTCAAGCCGCGCCCGGGCAGCCCGGGCTGTGCGACCACCGAGCTGATCGGCATGACGTCGGTGCCGTGGGGCGTCGTCACGCTCACTGAGTCCTGCACGCGTGGCCAGCCGCGCGAGCGGGCGCTGACACGTGCCTGCTACGACGACATGGTCGAGCGAATCCAGGCCGACCTGCGTCTGTTTTGCGCCCGGTACCAGATCGCGCCGGCGATCGCGCGCGGCGAGGTCCAGATGATCGGCGCCTCGGGCACCGTGACGACGATCAGCGCACACCATCAGGGCTTGAAGCGCTATAATCGCACCTTGGTCGACGGTTCGCGGATCGGCCGAGAGGAGATCTTGCGTATCTGTGACGAGCTTTCCACGCTGTCGGTCGACCAGCTCACCCATCTGCCCTGCATCGGCGACGACCGCGCCGACCTGGCTTTGGCCGGCGGCGCGATCCTTGAGGCCGTTTGCCGCCAGTGGGCGGCGCCGGTCGTGCGGGTGGCCGATCGCGGCCTGCGCGAGGGCGTGCTGATGGACCTGATGCGCCAGGCCGACCGCGAGGCCGACCAGCTCTGCCGCCGGAGCCATTGAGCATGGCGCGCGACAAGAAGGGCAGCGTCCCGACGGGGCGCCGTGCCACGGTCCGTGTGAAGACGGCGCGCGGCCGCACGGTCTCCTCCCAGCGCTGGCTGCAGCGCCAGCTCAACGATCCCTATGTCGAGGAAGCGAAGAAGCGCGGCTATCGCTCGCGCGCCGCCTTCAAGCTGCTGCAGATCGATGACCAATTCCGGTTCCTGAAGCCGGGCGGCCGCATCGTCGATCTCGGCGCCGCGCCGGGCGGCTGGACGCAGGTAGCGGTCGCGCGCGTCAGCTCGGGCAAGAACAAGGGCGTGGTGATCGGGATCGACCTGACGCCGGTCGAACCGATCCCCGGCGCTACGGTGCTCGCCAAGGACTTCTACGACGAGGATGCGCCCGCCGTGCTCACGGAGCTGCTGGGCGGGCCGGCGGACGTGGTTATGAGCGACATGGCGGCAGCGGCCACGGGCGAAACCCAGGTCGACCACATGCGCATCATGGGGCTGGCGGAAGCCGCCCACGACTTCGCCCGCGAGATCCTGAAGCCAGGCGGCGCATTCGTGGCCAAGGTACTGCGTGGCGGGACCGAGCGGACGTTGCTCGACCGCCTGAAGAAGGACTTCGAGAAAGTGCGCCATTTCAAGCCGGAAGCCAGCCGGGCGGACTCGGCGGAAATGTATGTCGTCGGCACGGGCTTCCGCGGATAGGTTTCGCGGCGTCAGTCCCAACGGAGAAAATCGCATGTCCCTCGGCATGTACGGCGCCTCGATCCCCGTCTACCAGCGCCAGCTCGGCGCTCTCGCGAAGGTTCTGGGTTCGGCCTGGGCGGCCGCGAAGAAGGTCGACGAGGCCGTGCTGGGCGCGACCCGGCTGACGCCCGACATGCTGCCCTTCACCCGCCAGGTGCAGATCGCCTGCCGCTTCGCCGAGGAAAGCGCGGCCCGGCTCGCTGGCGCCGAGGTGCCGCCGCCGCATGACAATGCGGAGAAGACGCTGTCGGAGCTTCAGAAGCGCATCGCGTCGGTGCTGGCCTACCTGGAGGGCTTCAAGGCCGAGCAGATCGACGGCAGCGAAGGCCGCGAGGTCGTCCTGACGATCGCCGGCTCGCCGCTGAAGCTCACCGGCGAGCAATATCTCCTGCATTTCGCCCTGCCGAACTTCTATTTCCACTGCACCACGGCCTACGCAATCTTGCGCCAGTCCGGCGTCGAGATTGGGAAACGCGATTTCCTGGGGGCCGCGTAGGGTTACCTGTGCATAACGGACCCGCGCGAGTGCACTTGGCTTGGCGCTTGGCTTACGCGTGGCAGTGTGTATAACGGCTCGCCAACCCGGCGGCCCTCTCCGAGGGCCGCCGTTTTCTTTTCTCCTTCACGGAGGTTGGTATGCAGATTCAGGAAGCGCTCACCTTCGATGACGTCCTCCTGAAGCCTGCTGCCTCGGCAGTCCTGCCCGGACAGACCGACACCCGCACACGCCTCACGCGCACCATCGAACTCAACATCCCGCTGATGTCGGCGGCGATGGACACCGTCACCGAGGCGGGCATGGCGATCGCGATGGCACAGGCCGGTGGCATCGGTGTCATCCACAAGAACCTGGAGCCCGAGGCACAGGCCAACGAGGTCCGCCGGGTCAAGAAGTTCGAAAGCGGCATGGTGGTGAACCCCGTTACCATCCATCCCGACCAGACGTTGGCCGACGCGCTGGCGCTGATGGAAGCCAACCAGATCTCGGGCATTCCCGTGGTCGAACGCGGCGGCAAGCTGGCGGGCATCCTGACCAACCGCGACGTCCGCTTCGCCACCGATACGGGTACGCCCGTCAGCGCCCTGATGACCAAGGAGAAGCTGGTCACGGTCCGCGAGGGCGCCACCAAGGAAGAGGCCAAACGGCTGCTCCATCAGTTCCGGATCGAGAAGCTGCTGGTGGTCGACGCCGACTATCGCTGCATCGGCCTCATCACCGTCAAGGACATCGAGAAGGCCAACAAGTTCCCCGGCGCCAGCAAGGACGAGAAGGGCCGGCTGCGCACCGCGGCGGCCACCGGCGTCGGCGAGGACGGGCTGCGCCGCGCCCAGCTGCTGATCGATGCCGACGTCGACGTGATCGTGGTCGACACCGCGCACGGCCATTCGCGCGGCGTGCTCGAGGCCGTGACGCGTGTCAAGAAGCTCAGCAACTACACCCAGGTGATGGCCGGCAACGTCGCCACCCGCGAGGGGGCGCAGGCGCTGATCGATGCCGGCGCCGACGCCGTCAAGATCGGCATCGGTCCGGGTTCGATTTGCACCACCCGCATGGTCGCCGGCGTCGGCGTGCCGCAGCTCACCGCCATCATGGAAGCGGCCGAAGCCTGCCACGCCGCCGGTGTTCCCGCGATCGGCGATGGCGGCATCAAGTATTCCGGCGACCTCGCCAAGGCGATCGCCGCCGGCGCCGACTGCGCCATGATCGGTTCGCTGCTGGCGGGCACCGACGAGGCGCCGGGCGAGGTGATCCTCTACCAGGGCCGCTCCTACAAGTCGTACCGCGGCATGGGCTCGATCGGCGCCATGGCGCGCGGCTCGGCTGACCGCTACTTCCAGCAGGAGGTGCAGAGCACGCTCAAGCTGGTGCCCGAGGGCATCGAAGGCCGCGTGCCCTACAAGGGCGCAGTGGGCAGCATCCTGCACCAGCTGGTCGGCGGCTTGCGGGCGGCGATGGGCTATACCGGCAACGGCACGATCCGCGAGATGCAGAGCAATTGCCAGTTCCTGCGTATCACCGGTTCGGGCCTGCGCGAGAGCCACGTGCACGATGTCGAGATCATGCGCGAGGCGCCGAACTACCGCGGCGGGATGTAACCCTCTTTCAGCGCCGCCGCGATCCGCTCCGCTGCGATCCGGTGGCCGAGCGGTCCCGGGTGCGAGGACCGGAACATCGCGGCATAGCCGTCGCGCTTCACGCCTTCGTCGATCGCCTCGAACAGATCGAGCGTGCCGAGGCCCGCGGCGCGCGCGCAGTCCAGCACGACACGCGAGAGGCGGCGCTGCTCGCTGGCATATTCCGCGTTCTTCCAGACATAGGGATCGTATTCCGCCACCACGAGCGTCGGCCCGCCAAGGCCGGCCAGCCGCTTCAGGAGCGGGCAGGCCATCGCTTCGCCGGCGCCGCGCGGGAGCACGCGGACATGGTCGATCGACCATTCGTACTGCCAGCCCTTGTGGCGCAGGATCGTGTCGACCAGCACCGACCAGCCGAACAGACGCTGCCAGAGGTCGAGCGACGCGGCGGGCGCTGGCGAGGGCGGGACGGGGACGTTGCGCAGCGTAAGCGTTTCTCCCGTGAGGTCGAAATAGGGCTTCTCCGCACCCCACACGCGGCTCATCTCGCTGCGCCGCAGGTCGTCGGCGATGAACACCAGGACCAACGCTGCGGGCTTCACCTCGCGCACCTGCTGCTCGGCGCGCAGGACGGTCTGGTCGAGCCCGTAGCCGCTAACGCCGGCATTGACAGTGCGGCGGCCGAGCAGCGGCTGCAGCAGCGCCGCCCAGGTTTCGCCGTCGCTCACCTCGTCGCCATGGGCGTAGGAATCGCCCACGACCAGCACCGGCGGCTCGGCCAGCATCGTGCCCGCCGGGGCCGGGGTGAGGCGGTGGCTGTGCAGATCGTAGGTGACGCCCTCCGCGGCGTAGCCCGGCCGCAAGACGAAGCCCAGCTCGCTGTCGCGCTTCAGCCGCCCGGCGCCGGCATTCAGGGTCGCCTGGCGCTCGGCGAGGATGATGTTGGACCAGTCGAACAGCGCCGCCGGGCCGCGCCACAGCCGGCAGCCCACTTCGAGCACCAGCAGCGTCACCAGCACCGAGCCGAGGACCAGGGCGGCCCGGCCGATCATCTCAGTTGCCCTTGTCGCCGAGGGCGCCTGCGACCAGACGCGCGATCAGCGCATTGCCCGCGGCGTTCATGTGCCACAGCACGTAGAGATCGCGCGGCCGGGGTGTCGCGGCCAGGGCCTCGTAGGTGTCGAGCGTGGCGAGGCCGTTGCGGCGGGCGCAGTCGAGCAGGCCCGCCGTCAGGCGTCGCTGCTCGGCGGCGAACTTCGGATCGTCCCACACGACGGGATCGTAGGTGGCGACCAGGAGGACAGGGGCGTCGCCCTGCTTCTGCAACTCGGCGAGGCGCGCCGTGAGCCGGCAGGCGATGCGCTCTCCGGTGCCTTCCTTGTGGACGCGGACATGGTCGCCGAACCAGTCGTGCAGCAGTCCGAGCCGCCGCATCAGGAAGTCGAAAGCGTAGGAGTAGCCGATCGTGTGTTGCCAGAAGGTGAGCGTCGTCTCGGGCGGCGCGCGCGGCGGCACCGGCACGTTGCGCAGCGTGAGCCCGTCACCTTCGGGATCGAAGTAGGGCTTGTCGGCGCTCCACAGGCGCCGCATCTCGGTCCGGCGGATGTCGTCGGCGATGAAGGCCACGACGATGGCGCCCGGACGGTAGAGCGGTGCCAGCGCCTCGGCGCGCAGCACGATCTGGTCGAAGCCGTAGCCGCTCACGCCGCCGTTCAGGACGCGCCGGCCGGTGAGGCGCTGCAGGTCGGCAGGCCAGCTCTCGCCGTCGGCCACCTCCTCGCCGAAGGTGAAGGAATCGCCCACCGCGAGGATCGGCGCCTTGCCGCCCGCGGGCGCCACGCCGGTCGTGCGCAGCCCGTCGCCGTCGATCGTGACGCCCGTGGCCGCGTAGCCCGGGCGCGGCCGGTATCCCAGCCGCGGGTCGTGCACCGAGCGGCCGTTATCGGTCTCCGCCAGCACCTTGCGCGCGTCGAGCACGTAGTTCGGCCAGGCGAACAGCCAGGTCCAGGTCGAGGCGCGGACGCCGATCTCGATCAGGCCGAGGCCGATCACGACCGAGACGAGGACGAGGACGGTGCGGCGGAGAAGCTCGGAGCGCGGACGTTGCGCGTCGGGCGTATTCATCGTAGCGGCATGCTTTGACAAGGAGACAGACGTGACACCGGGCGCGCGGGTGGCGGCCACCATAGAACTCCTCGACGAAATCGTCAGCCATACCGAAAGGCCGGCCGATCTCGTCGCCAATGCCTATTTCCGCGCGCGCCGCTTCATCGGCGGCGGCGACCGGCGGGCCGTGTCCGATCATGTGTGGAGCATCCTGCGGCGCTACGGCCAGCTCGCCTGGTGGCTGGAGCGCACGCGTCATCCCGACCGCGGGGCGCGGGCCATCGTCGCCGCCGACCTGATGCTGGTCGAGGGGCTCGACATGGCCGGGCTCGAAAGCCTGTTCGACGGCGGCACCTATCGCCCGTCGCGGCTCGACGAGGCGGAGTACCGCGCGCTGCGCCAGATGGAAGGCCATTCGCTGCCCCATCCCGAGCAGCCCGACTGGGTGCGCCTGAACATCCAGGAATGGGTCGCGCCGCACTTCAAGGAAGCCTATGGCGAGGGCTGGGGCCGCGAGGTTGCCGCCCTCGACACGCCGCCGCCGGTCGACCTGCGCGTCAACCGGCTGAAGGCCACCGTGGAGCAGGCGCGCGAGGCGCTGGCCCGCGACGGGATCGAGACCGAGCCGATGCGCTACGCCCCGGATGGCCTGCGCCTGCGCCGCCGGCTTTCGGTGGTGAAGGGCGAGGCCTTCCAGAACGGGCTGGTCGAGATCCAGGACGAGGGCTCGCAGCTCGTGGCCGCTCTGGTCGATGCCCAGCCCGGCATGCAGATCGCCGACTATTGCGCCGGCGCCGGTGGCAAGACCCTGGCGATGGCCGCGCGCATGAACAACAAGGGCCGGGTCGTGGCGATGGACGTCTATGAATCCCGCCTCGACCGCTCCGCCCAGCGCCTGCGCCGCGCCGGCGCGCACAATGTCGAGCGCAGGCCCATCGATGCCGACAACCGCAAATGGCTGAAGCGCCAGGCCGGCGCCTTCGACCGCGTGCTGGTCGACGCGCCCTGCACCGGCACGGGCACGTGGCGGCGCAATCCCGACGGCCGCTGGACCCTGCAGCCCAAGGACCTCGAGGAGCTGGTCCCGAAGCAGGCCGCCATCCTCGATGCGGCGTCGAAGCTGGTGAAGCCGGGCGGGGGCCTGATCTACGCCACCTGCTCGGTGCTGCCGGCCGAGAACGAGAAGCAGATCGCCGCCTTCCTGGAGCGCAACGACAGGTTCGAGGTGGTGCCGGTCGGCGCGCTGTGGCGTGACGTCATCGCGAGCGAGCCGCCGCCCGAGGTCGAGAACGGCCCGTACCTGCGGCTCTCGCCCCTGAGGCACGGCACCGACGGCTTCTTCGCCGCGGCCCTCGTCCGGAAGCCGGAGGAGAAGGCGGTCGCCGAGGAGGCAGCCCCCGAGGAGGCAGCATGATCCGCATCCGCCGCGCCTCCCGGCACGACGCCGCGGCGATCGGCCGGGTCCATGTCGAGACCTGGCAGGCGACCTATGCCGGCCTGCTGCCCGACGCGATGCTGGTCGCCATGTCGGACGTGCGCCAGTCGGCCTGGTGGTCGCAGCTCCTGCGGGACCCGGCCGAGGCACGCGGCGTCTTCGTGGCCGACGACCGCGACATGGGCGTCGTGGGCTTCGGCAGCTGCGGCCCGGTGCGCGATCCGCCCGAAGGCTTGGACGGCCGCGAGATCCGGGTGGGCGAGGTCTACACGCTCTACGTCGAGCCCGATTTCCAGAACCTGGGCCTCGGCCGCAAGCTGCTCGGCGCGCTGTTCCGCCAGCTCCAGGCCGACCGCTGCGACACCGCCGTCCTGTGGATGCTGGCCGAGAATCCGACCCGCTTCTTCTACGAGGGGCTGGGCGGCGAGCGGGTGGGCGCGCGGATCGACACGATGGGCGGCACCGACGTCGAGGAGATCGCCTACGCCTGGCGCGACCTCCGCGCCCCGCTGATCCGGCGCCGGCTGGCGGCGGAGGGCTAACTCTTCGACCCACTCCACCTCATCCTGAGGAGCGCGCCGAAGGCGTGCGTCTCGAAGGATGGGCAACGCTCGTGGTGTGTGTGGCCCATCCTTCGAGACGGCCCTTCGGGCCTCCTCAGGATGAGGTCGGTGGTGTGAATTCGGACCGGTCTTTGCGGTTGCCGCCCCGGCCGGTCGCGCTTATATCGCCCCATGACCGACCGTTTGCTGATCGTCGATTTCGGTTCCCAGGTTACCCAGCTGATCGCCCGCCGCGTGCGCGAAGCCGGGGTTTACTGTGAAATCCTGCCCTTCCAGTCCGTCGATGACGCCAAGATCAAGGCGTTCGCTCCACGCGGGATCATCCTCTCCGGCGGCCCGGCCTCGGTGACCGAGGGCCAGTCGCCCACCGCCCATCCCGCCATCTTCACCGCCGACGTGCCCGTCCTGGGCATCTGCTACGGCGAGCAGACCATGGCCAAGGAGCTGGGCGGCTCGGTCGAGGGCGGCCACCACCGCGAGTTCGGCCGCGCCGAGGTCGAGATCAAGGCCTCGACCCGCCTGTTCGACGGCGTGTGGCAGCCCGGCGACCGCAAGCAGGTCTGGATGAGCCACGGCGACCGCGTCACCAAGCTGCCGGACGGCTTCTCCGTCGTCGCCACCAGCGAGAACGCGCCCTTCGCCGCCATCGCCGACGAGAGCCGCGGCTATTACGGCGTGCAGTTCCACCCCGAGGTGATGCACACGCCCGACGGCGCCAAGCTTTTACGCAACTTCGCGCTGAACATCGCCGGCGCAAAAGGCGACTGGACCATGGCCGCGTTCCGCGAGCGCGCCATCGAGCAGGTCCGCGCCCAGGTCGGCAAGGGCAGGGTGATCTGCGGCCTCTCCGGCGGCGTCGACTCCTCGGTCGTGGCCGTGCTGCTGCACGAGGCGATCGGCGACCAGCTGCAATGCGTGTTCGTCGACCATGGCCTCTTGCGCAAGGGCGAGGGCGAGCAGGTTGTCCGCCTGTTCCGCGACCACTACAACATCCCGCTGATCCACGCCGACGCCTCGGAGACCTTCCTGAAGGCGCTGGCCGGCGTCACCGACCCGGAGAAGAAGCGCAAGACGATCGGCGCGCTGTTCATCGACGTGTTCGAGGCCGAGGCGAAGAAGATCGGCGGCGCCCGGTTCCTGGCCCAGGGCACGCTCTATCCCGACGTGATCGAATCGGTCTCCTTCACCGGCGGACCTTCCGTCACGATCAAGAGCCACCACAATGTCGGCGGGCTTCCGGCGCGCATGAACATGAAGCTGGTCGAGCCGCTGCGCGAGCTGTTCAAGGACGAGGTGAGGGCGCTCGGCCGCGAGCTCGGCCTCCCGGCCGACCTGGTGAACCGTCACCCGTTCCCCGGGCCAGGCCTCGCCATCCGCATCCCCGGCGACATCACGAAGGAGAAGCTCGATCTCCTGCGCGAGGTCGACGCCGTCTATCTCGACGAGATCCGCAAGGCCGGCCTCTACGACGAGATCTGGCAGGCCTTCGCCGTGCTGCTGCCGGTCCGGACCGTCGGCGTGATGGGCGACGGCCGCACCTACGACCAGGCCTGCGCGCTGCGGGCCGTCACCTCGACCGACGGCATGACCGCCGACTACTACCCGTTCGACCACGCCTTCCTGGGCAGGGTCGCCAACCGCATCATCAACGAATGCCGCGGCATCAACCGCGTGACCTACGACATCACCAGCAAGCCGCCGGGGACGATCGAGTGGGAGTGACGACCCGTGGCCGTCATCCCGAGCCAAACACAAACCTCATCCTGAGGAGGCTGCGCAGCAGCCGTCTCGAAGGATGGGCAACAGACGCGGTGCGCGTGCCCATCCTTCGAGACGCGCCGCGTCGCGGTGCTCCTCAGGATGAGGTAAGTGCTTGGCCAGACTCTCAGGATGAGGTGGTTCCGGTCCACGGATCGATCACCGCAAGACCGGCCGCCTTGAACGCAGCTGCATCGCGCGAGGCCATGGCGAACTCCCACGCCGCTTGAGTCTTCCCGCCTCGCGTTCATCCAGACACAAACCTCATCCTGAGGAGGCCGCGCCGCGGCCGTCTCGAAGGATGAGGTGGTTTTTGGCCGCGGATCGATCGCCGTAGGCCGGCCCGAAATGCCCTGCCGGCCGCGCGCGCCCGGAAATGAGAGGCATTCGCGCCGGATTCCGACTTTTTCCCTTTCGTTCGTTTCGTTTATTTCGTTTATTGCGTTTATAGCCCCAAAAATGCCGCCAGAGCGTTGATTGAAAGGGAAATCCGGAGCGGAAGCGAGGGGTGTTGGGGGCGGGAGACCTCAGCCTCCTTGCCTCGGCTTGGCAGCCATGGCCCAGCTTGACCGCATATCGCGCAGCACCCACGTGAGGGCCTCGTCGGGGATCAGGTAGCCACCGATGCCGTCGGTGAACAGCATGTCGTAGATTCGCCGGCTTGCGGCGTCGATGTCCGCCGCCGTGGGCTGGCCGTTGGCTGGCGGCGCTGGCAGCACGATCGTGATGGTGTCCGGCTCCTGCGGCACGACCTCGATACGATAGGCGCCGCCGGGTATCGAGCCGAAATGCTCTTTCAGACCATCGATCGGGTTCTCGATCAGCCGACGGCGTGCCTCTGCATCACGACGCAGCGTGCGATAGTGGGCGGTGAAGAGATCCTGCTGGTCGCTCATGGATTGTTGCTCCGAAAGCTCTGGCGCATGCGCAGCAGCTCGAGTTTCAGAGCCTGTGGCATCATCCAGCAGAACAGCTCGCCGCTCTGCCACAGATCCATCTGATTGATCACCGTGTCCGCGTCCTCAGGCTTTGCCGCGAGAGGGGGAATCACGAAATAAAGCGTGTCGCGCCGCTGCTGGCGGACGTCGATCTTGACGCCAGGCGAGACCTCGACACCGATGACGGCCAGCGCGCCGCGCGGGTCCTTCTGCAACAGCGCGGCGAACGCCGGATTCGTCCACGCGAGCTCGACCAGACGCCGTTCCAATGAAGCGCCTTCCTTTCCAGTTTGGTCCGGCACAGCATCCTCCTTTCCGTGTTGAGCGGTGTCCTACAAGATGGTTTCCACGAGCAGCGCATCGGCGCCGGTTTCGCCGCTTTCGAGCACGATCTCCGTGGCGTTCCAGAGCCCCTTGCTGTCGCGGCGTTCGAGCATGGTGCCGTCGCACGTCAGCCTGCCGTCGATGACGAAGCAGTAGAGGCCGTGCCCGCGAGAACGCGGGCGATGGACGTGTCGGCCGGACCTCGTCGAGAACAGCCGCGAGACTGTCGCGTCCTGGGGAATCGGCAGAGGCGCGCCGGTCCCCAGCAGGGGCGTTATCCGGTTGGCGCTCGCTTCGGCGTCGAAACGGCCGCGCGCGTAGGACGGCGGGAGATAGAGGTGGTCCGGGAGCATCCATAGATAGATCGCGTTCATCGGCTCCCGGTGAACGTTGATCTCGGTATGGAGACCGCCCGACCCGGCGGAGAACGCATAGTAGTCGCCAGCCAGGAGCTCGTCGTTGTTGCCCGTCGTGTTGATGTGTTGCAGCCGGCCCGACAGCACGAAGGCGCAGATGATGAAGTTGTGATGGGGATGCATGTTGTAGCTGCATCCGGGGTTGTTGAAGGTCTCGTCGCCGAACACGCGGATGCGGCCGAAACCTGCCCGGCCGGACTGGTAGTCGTGGAAGTTGAAGCTCGAATGGCGCGTGATGAAGGCATCGGGGTGGCCGCCGACGTAGGATGCCGTCGGTCCCGTCGAGAGGATCTTCTCGTGGCCGCGATCTGCAGCGCGCAGGATGAACGAGTTGGACATGCCGGCTCCGTCGTGAGGGTCAGAGGGGAGGCCGTTGCGGGGTGGGTTGGCCGGGCGCATAGGGGATTTCGACCATCTCGAAGAGATGCTTGGGGGTGCCGCAATCCGGGCAGCACCAGTCGTCGGGGATATCCGCCCAGCGCGTCCCGGGCGAAATGCCATGCTCCGGCAGGCCCAGGGCTTCGTCGTAGGAGAAGCCGCAGCCCAGGCAGAGCCAGCGCTTGAGGTCTCGATCCGACATGAGTTGCTCCACAGGGATGGCGATCAGGCGGTCGGCTGGTCGTCCGGGCGCAAGGGTGGACCGAGGAACTGGACGTTCCACTTGGCGCCGAAGGCATTCAGCGCGGCCTGATCGGGTACGCCGTCGCGCATCGTGCCGGCGAGTTCGGTGAAGAAGGCCGCGGCGTCGAGCGCCGGGGTCATCAGGATGTACTGGCGGGCCGGCGCGTCCGTGACATTGACGAAGCCGTGCGCGACGCCGCCCGGAATGCTGACCACGTCTCCCGCCTCGGCGAAGAAGCGCCGGCCGTCGGCCTCGTAGAGGTAGCGCCCTTCCATCACCCGGAAGATCTCGGCCTCGCGGTGGCGATGTCGCGGCGGCCCCGCGCCCGGCGCGTTGATCGTCTCGATGAAGCAGAACGCGCCGTCGCTCGTGGCGGGCGGCAGGCGAACGAACAGGTCGAGGCCGATGGCCGGGATCTCGATGGGGGACTCCGTCCCGTGCGAATGGAGAAAGGAGATGCTCATGGCTCGACCGGCTCCCGGCCCGTGGGCCCGACGTTGCACCGCAGAGTATAGCCCGGCGGCAGCGCCTCGGGCGCACAGGCGATGACGTTCTCGTCATCGCGGCCGCAATCCTCGACGAAAGTGATGGCGGCGAATTCGTCGATCACCAGGGTCGGATAGGCCGGGCCGGCATCCCTGTGCCAGCGCATCAGCTCGATCTTGTCGTTCTGATAGCCGACGATCTTGCCGGGCTCGAGCTCGATCCAGCGCGGGAAGAAGGTCGCGCCATGGGCACGGTTCTCGAGGAAATTGTAGGCGACGCTGACGCAGGTCCCCGTGGGCTCGCTCCACGAGATCTTCACGACGCCGTCGGCCAGCCGGACGATGTGGACGTCCTGGTCCTTCACCCAACGGCCGCCGACCAGGCCGCCGTGCACCCGGTAGTCGATGGTGCGCTCGTTCTTGATGTAGACCTCGTACTGCCACCCGTTCTCGTAGGTGTAGATGATGTGCTTGCCGACGAAGGGGGCGATCTCCGATCGGTTCGTCGGCACGAATGACTCTGGCATGACTGTTTCCTTCTGCGTGTTGAGGCTCGATGGCGACCTTGGCCAGGCTAGTCGCCGGCGATCCCCGCCACATCTTCACAACTGGGTATGCCGGCGACGGCGCGATGCCCCGTCGCGACGGCGGGCTGCCGGGTCGGACCGACCGTGGGTGTGCCGGGCTGCTATGGCTTCCTGCGCCCGGTGCGTTATCTTCGGAACTGACGACACCCGGCACCAGGACGTGATCGGGCGCGATTGCCGCCCGTCCCGGGTGTTGCGGTCTGCGTTAGGGAAACAGCCCATGGACGAGAACGACCTCGCCGAGGTTGTCGCCGCGGCATACGAGGCGGCGGCAGGAGGCAGCTGGATCGATTTCGGCACGTTGCTGGGCCGGTTCGTCGGCGCTCAGGCTTCGTCCCTACGTCTGCTGGGCGGCTCGCCCAATCTCATCGCGCTGCCCCAGTCGTCGATGGAGCAGGCCTATCTGAACTACTACCGGCATATCGACCCGTACCGTAGCCGGGCCGCGGTGAACGCAGTCACTCTCCCGCGCATCGATCCGCCACCCCTGGGGCAGGAACTCGTGCCCACGGAGGAGTTCCGGCGCACCGAATACTACAACGACTACGTCCGGCCGCATGGGCAGCACCACATGCTGGGGGCCATCCTCAAGGTTTCCGAGCCGATGACGCTGGGCCTGCATCGCAACGATGCCGCCGGGCCTTTCACCGACCTCGAGCGTGCGCGTCTGCAGGCGCTGATGCCCCATCTGCAGCGCGCCTTGCAGTTGCGCCGCCGTCTGGCGTTCGACGCGACCGCGGCCATCGCCGGCCGCGCGGCGCTCGATGCGCTGTCGCTCTGCGTCATCGTCGTCGACGCGTCGCTGCAGGTGCTCCACGCCAATGCGGCCGCCGCGACGCTCTGTGCGACCGTGAAGGCCGGCCTGCGCATGGCCAAGGCGGGCGGCGGACCGCTTCGCCTGTCGGCGCGCCACCGCAACGACAACGACGCGCTGGCGCGGCTGGTCACGAACGTCGTGCGTGGCGGCCCGGGCGGGGCCGTTCGCGTGCGCGCCGTTGACGAGGTGCCCGACCACGCCTCGCTGGCCGTCCTCGTGTCGCCGGCGCCGGCGCGTCTCGCCACGGCGGCGCCCGGTCTTGCCGAACCGGGCTTGCCCCCGGGCGTCGCCATGGTTCTGGCGCGTCAACTCGCCCAGACAGCCCGGATCGCGCCGGACCTGCTGTGCGACCTCTACGGACTTACCCGGGCCGAGGCGTCCGTCGCCGCGTCGCTCGTCGGCGGCGTGACGGCAGAGGACGTTGCCCGCACCCGCCGGGTCTCCCTTGGCACCGTCCGGACGCAGGTCCGCACGGTTCTTCGGAAGACGAACGCGGCCAATCTCAGGGATTTCGAGCGCATTCTCGCGCTGGTATCGGCCGCCTGAGTTTCGAGACGGGTCGTCGCCGGTCGACGCAAGGACACGTCGCGCGCCACGCACGACAACCGAGGCCATGTGCGCTTCTCGATCGCTTTGCGCCTCGACGAGGTCGCCAGGACTCTGGGGCGGAACGGGGTCCGGAGCGGAAGCCAGGGGAGCGTCGGTCTGCGCAATCCGGGCTATCATGGCGGGCCAGGGGGAGAGGCAGCCCATGAAAAACCGGTCGAGCGCTCTGTTCGCACTCATCTGTTCGCTCGGGTCGGGCGCGTGCTTCGCGGCGGACACGCCAAGCGGGCAGGGCTTCTACGTCGGCCTGTTCGGCGGCGCGGGCACGGCCTCGTCGATGAGCGCGCGGCAGGAAGGGGGCTTCTACCTTCCCGGCCCCCTGAAGACGCGGGTCGGCGTCGATGCGCAGGGGCAGACCGGCGGCGAACCCGTCGGCGTGCTGGGCCTCCAGGCGGGCTACGAGTGGAAGCGCCAGGCCTTCGGGCAAACCGAATGGGCCCTGAAGCCCGCCGCCGAGCTGGAGGGGATCTATATCGGGCAGCAATCGCCGGTCGGCGACATGCCCATCACCCCCGGCGTCCTGGGCACGCAGTACGTCACCCTCCCCATGACCGTCGGCGTGGTGCTGGCGAACGCGGTCCTCACCGTCCAGACGCCCTGGTCCAGCAGGATCTTCCCCTATCTCGGCGTGGGCGCGGGCGTGGCGCGCCTCTCCATCCAGGGGGCCAATTCCACAAATCCCAGCGAGCCCGGCATCAATCACTTCGACTCGTGGCCGGATGCATCGGCGACGGCCTTCGCGATGCAATTCAAGGCCGGCGTGAAAGGGGAGGTGGCCAGGAACCTGCTCCTGTTCGCCGAATACAGGCACCTCTCCATCAACCCCACGCAGTACACGTTCGGCGAAACGCTTCCGCCGCACTTGCCAACGGATTCCTGGACGGTGAGTTTGGGGCGCCAGTCCTACAATTTGTTCGTTGCCGGTCTGCAGGTTAAGCTCTGAACGTCATCGACCGTTCGACTGCGCCTGATGGCGCTCTGGTTCTGGTGAAGTGGCGAAAATTCAATTTGCGTGTTTATCGCCACACGCTATGATCGTGCATTGTATATGAGAATATACTTGGGGTATTGGCACGAAAAGGGGGATTTGTGCCGGCTTCACTGAATCACAAGAAAAGCGTCTTCGATACGTTGGGACGTCATGCGATCCATCCGTTTCCCGCTCGGATGGCGCCAGGAATCGCGCTTGATGCGTTGGAAACTGAGAAAGGGCCATTGCGGGTCCTAGACCCGATGGTGGGATCGGGAACAGTTTTGGCTGTCGCAAGAGCCAATGGGCATAAAGCCATCGGTACAGACCTTGATCCCCTAGCAGTGCTTTTGTCCAAGGTTTGGACAACACCGATCGATAGAGAAAAAATTCGCAACAAGGCGATACAAGTCTTGGCTCGTGCGAAGCAGGCATTTCGCAGCCTGTCGGCGGCCGATGCCTATCCGCCGAATAGCGACGAAGAAACTAAGCGATTTATCCGATATTGGTTTGATGCATACGCTCGGCGACAGTTAACGGTACTATCTCAAGTCATAGCGCGTATTAGAGATCGCAACACGCGCGATGCCCTGTGGTGTGCGTTTTCGCGACTGATCATTACCAAGAGTTCTGGTGCTTCTTTGGCGATGGACTTGGCACATAGTCGTCCACATCGGAAGCATACTTACGCACCGGTCAAGCCTTTCAATCGCTTTTTGAAAAGCGTCGATACCGTTGTTGCTAATTGCCCGGAAAATAACTCGCGTTCCGGCCCAGCGACCAAGGTTTCTCAAGGTGATGCCAGAATCCTTGATGTCGTTAACGGCTCAATTGACCTGGTGCTGACGTCGCCGCCATACCTCAATGCTATTGACTATATGCGTTGCAGCAAGTTCTCACTTGTTTGGATGGGGTATACGACCTCTGCGCTGCGCGAGATTCGAGGAGAGGCAATTGGCACGGAAGCAGCTTGCCCCCTGGCGAGTGAGGCATTGACGGTAAATGCCATAATTAGAAGCCTACGACTCACGCCTAAGTTGTCGAGTCGTGATCGAGGGATACTCGCACACTATGTGTGGGACATGTACAAAGCCCTAGGTGAAACAACTAGGGTTCTGAAGAAGCAGGGTCTCGCAATCTACGTGGTGGGAGATTCGACCGTCCGCGGTACGTTTGTTCGTAATTCTACAATTGTATCAGCGGCGGCTCAAAAACACGGCCTCAAATTGATCAGCAGGCGTTCTAGAGCGCTCCCCGAAAACCGTAGATACCTGCCGCCACCAAGGCGAAAGGGAGGCTCAATCTCCCTGAACTCCCGAATGCGGCGCGAAGTCGTTCTTACTTTTCAGAAGCCTACTTGAAGTCAGCGTAGCGTAACGACGTCAAAGGTTCGGCTCAAAATGGGGGTGCCCAATGAGTTGGTCGGATATTGTCGGTAACGTTGGCAACAACCAATACAAAGAGCGAATTCAGCTCTTGAACGGTCGGGGCGTTACGACGACCGAAATCGAACATGCTGTAGACGGCGCAATCGCCAATCTCAAGAAGGGAGCAAAGTCGTTCGTTATTTTTGGTGAGCCCCAGAGCGGCAAAACCGAAATGATGATTGCATTGAATGCGCGCCTCCTCGACGAGGGATACGATGTCGTCATAAACCTTCTTACAGACAGCGTAGATCTCCTGCAGCAGAGCCTCTCACGCTTTGGCGGGGCTAATCTCAGCCCATCTCCGAAAGAATTCAAAGAGCTGCCAACGGATGCAAAGAAGCTCGTAGGTAAACAATGGATTATTTTCTCAAAGAAGAACTCGAAAGATTTGGAGAAGCTTAACGAATCGCTACGCTTCATGAAAAAGTTGGTCGTTATTGATGATGAGGCCGACTACGCTTCGCCAAATGGGAAAGTTAACCAAGCCGACCGTACAAGGATAAATCGACAGATCTACGACTTGCTAGGTACTCGCGGGCACTACATTGGCGTAACCGCGACGCCGGCACGCTTGGATTTGAACAATACTTTTGACAATGCCACGGAGGATTGGATCAACTTTAAGCCTCACGCTTCTTATGTTGGGCAGGAGTTCTTTTTCCCTCATCAGGGGGAATTACAATACAAACTCTTTCCGTTTGCAGCTGATGAGGGAGATGAGCGGCGAGAGATTCAGAGGGCAGTGTTCCATTTTCTGTGCGGAGTGGCTGAGCAGCATCAGAGGGGCGTGCTTGAGAACTTCTCTATGCTTGTGCACACGAGTGGGAAAATCGATGAACACAACGAAGACGTGAGGGCATTGCAGCATACGATTGAGGTGTTGTCAGATCCTCGACACGCCAGTTTTGCTCGATACTGTCGGAAGTTGGAAAAACTGGCGCCGCGCTATTCTGAAAGTGATCCGCATTCGATCATAGAATTTGTTCTCCGTAATATAAACAAGCACCGGATTTTTCTTGTCAATTCGAAGGGCAAGAAGGCGAACGTAACCGATTTGCTTAAGCCAACCAGTCTGTTTTCTTTCGGCGTGGGGGGTAATATAATCTCTAGAGGCGTAACCTTCGAAAACCTCCTGTCGATGTACTTCACGAGAAGTGTGAAGGGGAAATTTACCCAAGATACTTACATTCAACGCGCTCGTATGTTTGGAGCTCGAAATAAGTATAAGGAATTCTTCCAACTGTGGATTCCGGAAGATCTAATTGGCGCTTGGAACAAGTGCTTCTTATTTCACAAGCTTGCAGTAGAAGCGATCCGCTCCGGAAAAGGGGCGCCAGTATGGTTGTCGGATCACAAGACAACGCCTACTTCGCCAGCCTCAATAGATCGATCATCGGTCGACTTCGAAGGGGGCGAAATGTCTTTTGGCATCTTTGACTTCGACGAAGCCAAGTTTGATCGGATCATGGCGGCCAAGCACGAAAGCGACGTAGACCATCTGCAGAGTTTGAGGAAAGCACTGAGCGCAGATTTGTTTCCAGATTACATACTCGACTTCATAACCGCGGATGTCCGCAATTCTGTTGGCCAAGTGTGCTTTCATTCGTCCAGTGAGTTTGGTCAAAGGGCGAAAACATATACGCCCGATGAACTCGCAAATATTCGCCGCAAGAAGGGAATATTTTCGAACAACGAGTTTCGGCGAGGTGCACGACCTGACGCGCGCCATCATCTGAAAATATTCTTCAACAGCCAAAATAAGGCGCGTCTCTACTACAAGATGAACGGGGATGCCGTTAGGTTCATCCAGAATAGAAAATAGTGATTCCCGATTATGCTAGATACTATGGCTGCGTTTTTGTGCAGTTACTTGAACATCGACCCAGCCTGGTCGTTGAAAAATTGTCCATTGATGTGCAGGGAGTCTACCTCTTAGAGAGGTCCATTCCGCTTTACATAAAGTTCTCCCGAAGAAGGCGAGGCCCCTGGGGATTTAATTTCCAAGCGGAACATCAGGTTCGATGCGATGAACTCGCAAGCCAATTTGGTACCGTTGTCACTGCTTTCGTGTGTGGCGCAGACGGGATCGTAGCGCTGGACCATCAGCAGCTGAGGGCAGTGCTGGACGATCAATTTGATGACCAAGAAGGTGTAACGTACCCATCCGAGGAATGCCGCCTTTTGAGCGAGAAGAGTTAGTGCGAGTGTAGGTGTCCACGTGATGGAGATGGACACTTGTGATGACAGGGGTATCGACGTCGGAATTTGGCACT
>NZ_SCUT01000004.1 GCF_004297265.1 Reyranella sp. | reverse complement strand
ACCCCCGGCCGCCCGCCGTCCTACCACTTCTTGATCTCGGGAACCGGTACGGCCCCGTCGAGCACCGTGAAGGCGCCGTCCTTGACCGTCGCGCAGTAGCCAATCAGCCCCCTGAGCGGGAAGGAGGAATCGTTGTTCATCGCCATGTCGCCGGTGAACCCATGCATGTCGGCGGCAGGAACGGTGTAGTGGAGGATCAACTCGCGCATCTTCTCACCAGTGAGCCCATCGGCCCCGTACCGGCTGATCGCCTCTCCCATAATATTGACGACGAAGAGGCCCTGGCTGATGCCCAGGATCGTCGAACTGTTCCAATTGGCCTTGAGCCCGTAGGAACTCTTGAGTTTGTCATAGAAGGCCGCCGCCTCGGTCCCTTTCACCGGGGCGGCCACGGCGGCACATTCGAAGGTATTGTTCAGCTTCTCCATCCCGCCGATCGCGGCGCCTGCCGCCGTCAGCCCGTTGTGGGCCCCCAGCACTAGCGGCACATTGGAACCCACGTTGTCGAGCGCGCGCTTGACCGCGACCGACCCGGCGGTGTTGGTCATGACGATGATCGCGTCGATCCCCTTGCCCACCGCGGCGAAGACGTCGGTGCTGAGGTCGGTCGGCTGCGGCGTCGTCCAGATCACGTTGACGACCTTGAGCTTGTCGGGGTTGCCGGCGGCAAAGGACTTGATCCCGT
Organism: Reyranella sp.; assembly: GCF_004297265.1. Lineage (GTDB taxonomy): Bacteria > Pseudomonadota > Alphaproteobacteria > Reyranellales > Reyranellaceae > Reyranella. The sequence continues at coordinate 11,644 of NZ_SCUT01000004.1, read as the reverse complement.
TCACAGTGTCCACCCAAGCCGGCGCCGCCTCGGAGGCGACCACGACCACCTTTAGCGGCCTGGTCAGTCCCTCAGCCTTGCGCCGCCACTCGACGTACATCGCCGCCTCATGGGCCAGCGTCGGGCGCAGGTTGAACGACCAGGGGTTCTTGGCCCAAGTGAAGCCGTAGCCGCCCGTGGGCGAGACCATCGGCACCTTGTCCTCGGCCAGGCGTGTCTTCAGCGCCGCGTAGTCGGCCCCGCCCATCCCGAAGACCATGACCGGCTTGAACTCGCTCAGCATGCCCGGCCAGAGGCTGGCCACCTGTGCCGGGTCATAGCGCCCGTCCAAGCCCTTGTAGCCAAGCTTGACGCCCAGTTCCTTGCCCTTGGTGGCGTTCCACCATTCGATCACCGCGACGCGGCCGCCCTCCCAGCCGGGCATGATGTCGGCATAGGGACCGGAATAATCGGCCCAGCCCGGCACCATGATCTTGGTCTCGGCCCGTGCCGGCAGGGCCGCGGCCCCGCTGAAAAGCGCTGCGGCGAGCCCCGCCGCCAGCTTCAGTTTCGCAATTCCCACGAGTTACTCCTTTGTCATATTGGCTGTCCGGAGTCCCGCCGGACGCGGGGGCAACCCCTCGTCAGAAGGGATACGGCCAGATACGGTAGGACGACTTGATTGTGTTCCAGCGGTGCATCAGCCCCTTCGGCTCAATCAGCAGCGAGGCCGCGATCAGAATGCCCAGCACCATGTTGTAGCTGGCGAAAATCAGTTCGCCCCCAAGCGAGGGCACAGCTTCGGCCACGATCGGGGCCACCGAGGTGATGCCCTCCTGGATTGCCCGCACCACCACCACGCCGATCAGCGCCCCGGTGATCGAGCCCATGCCGCCCACGATAATCATGCCGATCATCCAGATCGAATTGAACAACGTGAACTGATCGACCGAGATGTAGCGCAGGTAATAGGCCCAGAGCGCCCCGGCCACGCCCGCGAAGAACGAACCGATGAGGAAAGCGTTGACCTTAGTGCCCACCACATCAACCCCCATAATGCCGGCGGCGGTATCCTCGTCGCGGACGGCGACTAGATTGCGCCCATGGCGGCCCCGCACGATGCTAAAACCACCGTATGTCATCAGGACCAGCACCGCGAGGTTAAGCAGGTAGAGACTCGACTCGGAGTTGAACTGGAATCCGAACAGCGAGGCCGGCGCCAGCGCCAGACCCTTGGCGCCGCCGGCCCATTCCGAAGGCAGGTTGATGACCACGAAGTGGAACACGAATTGCGCCGCGAGCGTGGTCAGCGCGAGGTAGAAGCCCTTAATCCGGGCCGCGACCACCCCGAAGAGATAGCCGAAGACCGCCGAGGCCAACCCCGCGAGCGGGATCACCAGAATGAAGCCGAGCCCGCTGAAGTTGGCCAGCACCCCGCTGGCATAGGCCCCCACCCCCATGAAGGCGGCCTGGCCGAGGTTAACCTGTCCAGCATAGCCGAGGTTGATCTGCAGCCCCAGCACAGCAACAGCCATGATCATCGAGGTATTCATAATCGCCAGCATCCGCGGGCTGAAGTACCAAGGCCCAAGGATCAGCAGCAGGATGAACAGCAGTAGGCAGACGAGCTGCGACCTGCTGCGCACCAAGCCCATGTCCTGTCGGTAGGACAGCGGGAAGACTCCCGCAGGATTGCGAAACATGAGTCAGATTCTCTCGATGGTCTTCCAGCCGAAGAAGCCGGAGGGACGGAAAGTCAGGATGAGCAACATCAGCAGATAGGGCAGGACCGAAGCAAAGTTGGCCCCGATCAGCGGGTCGAGGTAGCCGGCGGTCAGCCGCTCGGCCATGCCGATCAGGACCCCAGCCAGCAGCATCCCCGTGATCGCCTCGAGCCCGGCGAGAAGCGCCACCGGGATCGCGATGAAGCCGATCCCCGAGGCCAGAAAGTTGATCGAATTGCCGTTCATCGCGACGACGGCGCCGATCGTGGCCAGCACCATCCCGAGTGTCCAAGCGATCTGTGAGGCGCGACGCACCGAAATGCCGAGATCCATCGCAGTGCGGTGATTCTCGGCCACCGCGGTCAGGCTGAGGCCGGTGCGGGTACGATTGAACAAGTAACTGAGGCCGAAGGCGATCAACACTGTAAGGATGCCGCCATAGAGCAGCGGACGCATCACCAGCACGCCGGAGACGATGATCGGCTTGGTAGGAAAGATCGCCGGGAACGACCGCACGTGGGCCCCGAAGACCACCAGCACGAAGCCCCGCATGAAGATCAGCAGCGCGATCGACATCATCACCATGGCGAAGACCTGCTCGCCGATGAGACGCCTGAAAAAGATGCGCTCGATTAGCCATCCCGAGGCGACCGCAAGGACCAGCGAGAGCGGCAGCGCGAAGTAAAGCGGCAGCGCCGTTCCGGTGACCACCAGCCAGACCAGGAAGCCGCCGAGCACGACGAGTTCGCCCTGGGCAATATTAAATACCTTGCTCGAGCGATAGATGACGCTGAAGCCGATGGCGACCAGGGCATAGAGCAGTCCCTGCAGAGCGCCGTTGATTACGAGGGTTAGAAATAGCGTCATCTTGCGATGATCCTCTGAGTTTTCGCGGCCCTGGCCATGGGATGGACGCGCACGTGGCACCCGTCCGTGGCCACTACGGTCATGATCGGCACGTCGGCATGTAGGATCCCGCTGCCCCCGCCCTGATAGGAGATCGGGATCGAGGTGCTGACCATCTCGACTCCCTCGGTATAAAGCCCAGAGATGATGTCCTTGTAGCGGCTTTCGATGAATCCGCGCTTGAGCTTGCGCGACCGCGTCAGCTCGCCGTCGTCGGGGTCGATGTTCTTGGGGAAGTTGGCGAAGCGCACAATCCGCGACTTGGGCGGCAGCACCCCGTTCATCTTGCGGATGGCCTCGGCCACCAGTTCGTAAATCTCGGACCGCTTGGACAGGTCAGCGAAGTTGGCGAAGCCGATGTTGCGCCGTTCAGCCCACGAGGAACACATCTCCTCGTCGATGTTAATCAGCGCGGTGACGAAGCCGTGCCGCTCGTCGCCGATTACCATCACGTCCTTGATGAACGGGCTCGAGCGCAGCCGCATCTCGATGAACTGCGGTGGGTAGCGGTGGCCGTCGCCAAGTACCCGCATGTCCGAGACCCGCTCAAGGAAGATGATCTCGCCGTCCTTTGTCACGCTCACCGCGTCGCCGGTCGCATACCAGCCGTCCTTGAATCGCTCGGCGGTCGAATTCTCCTTGTTGTGGTAGCCGGCGAAGCCCGCCCCACCGCGCAGCATCAGCTCGTCGCTGTCGCCGAGCTTCCATTCCAATGGCGGGCCGAGGTCGGGGTCGCCCACGAGAAATCGGCCCACCGTCTCGACGTTGAAGACGTCGCCCTGATGCAGCGTGACCGGCCCGTATTCCGAGGTGCCGTACATGTTGCGCAGCGGCACGCCGAGCGCGTGGAACAGCCGGAAGATCTCGGGCGCCATCGCGGTTCCGGCCGACATCGCCCATTTCACCCTGCTGAGGCCGAGGTTCTCGCGGATGTGCCAGAGCACCGCTGCCTGGGCGAGCGGATGCAGGAGCCGCACCCAGAGCGGCAGTCGCCGCCCATCCAGCCGCGCCATCGCCCGGGCCATGCCGACGGCCAGCGCCTTGCGGTAGAGCCACTGCCGGACCGGCCCCGCGTCGAGCATGCGCGACTCAAGCCCCGAGGCCAGCCCCTCCCATTGGCGGGGACTGAACACGATGACCTCCACCGCCAGTTCGCGCGTATCATGGCGTATCGTCTCGGGCTGTTCCGGGAAGTTCACGACCAGCGGCACCGACATGCCAAGCACCACGGCCGAGATCTGCTCAAGCGCCCAGGCCAGCGGGATCTGGCTGAGGTATTGCGCGCCCGGCCGGATCTTGAAGCCGTTGTTAAGCCGCGCGGCATTGTCGAAGATGTAGCGATGAGTCAGGATCACGCCCTTAGGGGCGCCTGTGGTGCCGGAGGTGTAGCAAAGCGTCGCGGTGTCATCGAGCTGGCCGGAATCGACGCGCGCCTCGGCTTCTCCCGGATGGCTCTTGCGCCGTTCGCGTCCCGTGTCCTGCACGCTCCGGTAGGTGTGCAGCATTTTGTTGTCATAGAACCACAGACCCCGCTCGTCCCAGTAGATAACCGCCCGGATGCCGGGGCATTCGGGCAGGATCTCGAGCGCCTTGTCCACCTGCTCCTGATCCTGGGCGAGGAGGTATCTCGCCTCGGAATCTTGAAGGATATACTTGATCTCGGCGGGGGTCGAATCGGGGTAGATCGAGACCGCCCGCCCCGCCGCGGCCTGCGCCGCGACCTGGCCCCAGAAATGCTCGGGCTCGTTCTCGCCGATCATCGCCACGGTCTCGCGCGGCTGAAGTCCCATGGCGATCAAGCCCGAGGCCAGCGCCAGCACCTCGTCGGCAACGCGCGCCCAAGAGAACTCCACCCAGACTCCCAGCCGCTTGTGGCGCTGGGCCACCATGTCGGGGGTGCGCCTCGCGCGATCCAGCAGGAGTTGCGGGATGGTTTCGGACTTCACCGGCTTCATCATGCTGCGCCGCCCGCCCTATAGGAACCACCGAGGTAGGCCCTGATGACGTCCTGGTTGGTCTGGATCTCGGCCGGCTTGCCATGGGCCAGCACCTGGCCGAAGTTCAGCACGTAGATTCGGTCGGCGAGGTCCATGACGACCGACATGTCATGCTCGACCATGACGATCGGGATCTTCCACAACTCACGGATGTCCACGAGAAAGCGCGCCAGATCCTCCTTTTCCTCGCCGTTCATGCCTGCCATGGGCTCGTCCACCAGCAGGATCTTCGGCTCGAGCGCCAGCGCCCGGCCGAGGTCTACCCGCTTGCGCAGCCCGTAGCCCAGCGTCCCCACCGGCTGGTGGCGGACGAGGCCGAGGTCGAGAAAGTCGGCGATCTCCTCGGCCTTGGCCCGCAGCGCCATCTCCTCGCGCCACGTGAGGACGTGGTAGAAGAACGACTCGAACAGCGTGCTGCGGGCGTTGAACCCGCAGCCGAGCATGATGTTCTCGATCACCGAAAGCGTGGACAGGACATGAATGCCCTGGAAGGTTCGCACCATACCGGCCTTGGCGATCCGGTGCGGCGCCATGCCAAGGATCGATTCGCCGAAGAGCGTGATCTCGCCGTCCTGCGGGCGATAGAAGCCCGAGAGGCTGTTCAGGAGCGAGGTTTTGCCCGCCCCGTTCGGCCCTATCACGGCCACCATCTCGTCCTGGCCGACGTGCATGGACGCGTCCGACAGCGCCCGGACGCCGCCGAAGCGCAGGTTGACTCCCTTCACGTCGAGGATCGGGGCCGTCGGGTGCACCTGTCTCAGCGTACCGGCAGTCTCTGGTCTGTTCATGGGATGCCCTGTCGGTTCCGGTCAGGTTACGAAATCGGCACGGCCATTGTTGGTCACCAGGGGTTCGCGCTCGATCGCGCGGACGCGGAACGAGGCGATGCCGAGGGCATTGTCCCAAGCCTCGGCGCGCTGCGCCTCGCCCGGACAGAAGCGCATGTCCGGCCGCTGCGGACAGGCCGAATCGTTGCCGCGGAACATACGCAGGATCGAATGGTCGGCGATTCCGTAGCTCGTTAACCCATGTAGGATCGGAATCCTCGACCTCCCGGGGCGGGTCTTCTCGACCGGGATCAGACTGACGCCCTTGCCGCCCGCAGCCGGATCTGTTTTGCAGGCGACGATCATCACGTACGCCCCCTGCGCGTTGGTAATGAAGACCTTCTGGCCGCTATCACTCTGGGTATCATGTTGGCAGGACCTTCATGGTTCGTGAGTGGCGCCCCGCCTGCCGAGGCGCCCCTTCGTTCACAGGCAGCGCGCGATCAGCCCACCATCTACTGGGATTTCTGCCGCAGTGATGTACGAGGACTCGTCCGAGGCGAGGAATAGCGCCAGATTGGCCGTCTCCCAGCCGGTGCCCATCCGCCGGAGTGGGATCTGCTTGGTGTAGCCGGCATAGATCGCGTCGATGTCGCGGCCCGCTGCCACGATCCCGCCACGGGCAAGCGGCGTGTCCATCATCCCCACGAGGATCGTATTGGCGCGGATACCCTTTGGCCCGAAATCCACCGCGATCGAACGCGTAAGCACGTTCACCGCCGCCTTGCTCGCGTCATATGCCGTGTAGGAGAAGCCGAGGTAGCGCACGGAGGCGATGGTCGAGATGTTGATGATCGAGCCACCGCCCTGCGCCACCATGTGTGGGATCACCTTCTGGCAGCTCAGCATCAGTCCGCGCGAATTGACCGCGAAGGACTGCTCCCAAGTCGCCTCGGTGACCTTGAGCGCGTTGCCGAGGCCGACGATGCCGACGTTGTTGTGCAGCACGTCTATCCGGCCCCAAGTGTCGATGGTTTTATGGACCACAGCATCCACGTCGGCGGCCACCGAGATGTCGGCCACCGCCTCGATGCACTCGCCCCCCTCCTCGCGGATCACGCGCGCGGTCTCCGCCGCGGCTGCCGCGTCGCGGTCCACCGCCACCACCCTGGCACCCTCGCGCGCGAAGAGCGCCGCCGTCGCCTTGCCGTTGCCCCAGCCGGGGCCGATCGACCCTGCGCCCATTACGAGCGCGATCTTGCCTTCCAGTCGCCTTGCCACTTGCCTGTTCCCCTGTCTTTCCGCGCGGTCCTGCAGCCGAACACCCGCACCGCGGCTGGCAGCCGGTCCGCCTCCCGATTGGACGAATTGACTCGGCCGCGCCGGCCCCTTCCAGATGGTTGCCCGCGCTACTTTCGGAAGCGGCGGAAGTCCGGCTTGCGCTTCTGCATGAACGCACCCGCGCCCTCGGTCATCTCCTCGCCGCCAGCCAGACGCAGCAGCGTCTGTTGGGCATGGGCCATGGCCGGGGTCAGCATGTCCCACCAGACGTTCGATGTGACTTTCGACAGTTCCAAGTAGGCCGGGCTCTTGTCGAGCAGTTCCTCGCACCAGCGGATCACCTCGGCGCGCAGTTCCGAGGCGGGAACGACCTTGTTGATCCAGCCCATCTCCAGCGCTTCCTGCGCTGTGTACTGGCGGCACATGTAGCAGACCTCGCGCGCCTTCTTCTCACCGACGGTCATGGCGAGCAGGTTCGTCGCTCCATAGACGGGCGAGGAGCCGATCCGCGGCCCGGTCTGGCCAAAGCGCGCCTCCTCCGAGGCGATGGCCAGGTCGGAGCAAATCACCAGCTCGTTGCCGCCCCCGACCGCAAAGCCGTTGACCATCGCGATCACCGGCTGTGGAATGTGGCGCATCAGGCTGAGCGTGCGCCCCGCCGAGGCGAAGAGTTGGCGCGCCTTGGTCACGCTGAAGTTCGCCAGATCGGCGAGGTAGCCTCCGGCGGAGAAGGCCTTGCCCGCGCCCGTCAGGACCACGACCCCCACCGTCGGGTCGAAGCCGAAGGCTTCGAAGGCGTCTCCCATTTCTCGGATCGTCGCGTGGTCGAAGGCGTTGTAGCGCTCAGGATGGTTGATCGTGATCCAGCCGATCGCGTCGGTCTTCTCCACGACGATGTGCTTGTATTCCGTCATTTTCGCCTCAGATTGCAAAGATATGGCTCAACCGCCCCAGGGGGAATCCTGGGGATACTATGTCTCGCGTTACCCGGCCGCGATAGCGCGGGGGTTGCGCAGCTCGAGCGAACTCACCCCGCGCACGACATAGGCCTCGCGCCATGGGGGCGGCGTGTCGGTTAGCTGCACGCCGCTGTAACGCTTGAGGAATTCAGTGATCGCGATGCGACCCTCGAGCCGGGCCAGCGGCGCGCCGAGGCATAGGTGGACACCGTAGCCGAAGTGCAGAGATCCCTTCGGCTTGCGCGTGACGTCGAGCTTATCGGGCTCGGCGAAGACCGAAGGATCGCGGTTCGTCGCCAGGATCATGCAGAAAAGACGGTCGCCCTGCTTGATCTGCTGGCCGCCGATCTCGGTGTCGACCATCGACACCCGGACCAGGCAGGCCGCTGGATTGTCGAATCGCAGCAGTTCCTCGATGGCGTTGTCGACGTATTCGGGATGCTCCCTGAGTACCTTGATCTGGTCAGGGTTACGCAAGAGGTTGTAGATGCCGGTTCCGATCAGGTCGGTTGTCGTCTCATGGCCAGCGAAGATCAGAATCGTGCAGGTCTGCAGATACTGCTCGTCGGTGAAAGGCTCGGGCAGTTTCTCACTGTAATTGATCATACACGAGATCACATCCGTACCACGGTTCTTCTTACGGTCCTCGATGACCGCCGCGAAATACTTGCGCATTTCGCGGATCGCCTCGGTCGAGCGCTCGGCGCGCTTGGGGTCAAGCCGTGCCCCGCCGATAAAGGCGGCCAATTCGTCCGACCAGTGCTTGATCATCTCGGCGTGCTCGGGCGGCAGGCCGAACATCGCCACGATTACCGCCGTCGGCAGCGGCACAGCGTAGTCGTCGAGGAGGTTGAAGCGCTCGCGACCCTCGAGATCGTCGAGCAACTTGTTCACCTTCTCGCGGACGAAGCTCTCCATTCCCGGGATCGCCGGCAGGAAGGCCTGATTCAGCACCATCCGCACCTTGGTATGCGGCGGCTTGTCGAGGAACACGACCCATTCGGTGACCGATTCGCCGACCTCGGCCAGTTCGTTCATGCCCTGCCTGCGCATGTAGTCGAGGAAGGGCCGGATGCGCGAGTTCGAAAAGTCGTTGGCCCGGCCGAGGATATTCTTCACATCCGCATGGCGCGTCACCACCCAGCCCTTCACCTGGTCGTCCCAGTAGACCGGCCTCTCCTCGCGGAGCTGCTTCAGGGTGGGATAGGGGTTCGCCAAGTATCCTGGATCGAATAGATCGACGTTGGTTTCGTGCATCACTTTTCCTCCATAGAAAATTCAGTCCTTGATTGAGATAATTCTTGCCTAGGCCTTAGAGTTTGGTCAACTTATTTTTCGCGGCGGCCGGCTATTCCGCGAGTCCGCCGGCCCCGGTTCCCTGACCGGAGTCCGCGTCGCGCTGCGGCGGGGATACAGGCGGCGGCGGTGTAGGGCGTGAAACGATCGTGAGGGCCCTGACCGGCCCGGATGGAGGAACGAAAAGAGATGACGTGGAAGCTGATCGAAGGCGCCGACAACGTGCTAGAGAACGACATGAAGGAATTCGAGGTCGATGGCGTCGGCATCCTGATCGCGCGTAACGCGACGGGCTATTTCGCCTATCCCGCGCTCTGCCCGCACATGGAGGCGCAGCTCGCCTTCGGCACCTGCGACGGCAAGCTCATCACCTGCATGCAGCACCTGTGGCAGTGGGATATGGAGACCGGCGACCCTGTCGGAATGGCCGAGGAGCCGATCAAGACTTACCGGACGAAGCATGAGAACGGGCAAGTCTACATCTGGTTCGAGGAGGAGCTGAAATACGCCTACATGGAAGAGTGATCTCGAAGCCGGGGTGCGCCACAGGCGGCTCCAGGGAGGTCTCAGGCGGACGCCGCCGGTCGGGCCGGGGAGGACATGCGAATGCAGACTAGCGCGGCAGAGCGGCGGGTAGTGCCCATCACTGTGAAGGGGCGCAGAGGCACCGCCGCATTCGAGGCGTCTCCCGGCGAGACATTGCTCGAGGCGGCGCTGCGCCAAGGTGCGGACGTGCCCTATAGCTGCGGCTCGGGAAGCTGCGGTCTGTGCAAGGCCAGGGTCACCTCGGGCAGCGTCGAGAAGCTCTGGCCCGAGGCCCCAGGCTACGGACGCAAGCCGAAGAACGACGAGGCGCTACTCTGCCAGTGCGCGGCCGCTGAGCCGGGCGAGGGCGGCACGCTGGAACTGGCGCTGAACGGCGCCAGCGCCGCACTTTGTCCGCCCGAGACCTGCCCCCGGCGGTTCGGAGCCCGCATCCTGCGGGCCGAGCCCATCGGGGACGGGCTGCTGGAGATCGAATTCATGCTCGACCGACCGATCCGCTACGCCGCGGGACAGTTCGGGCTGTTCTATTTCCCCGGCATCGCCGGCGGCCGCGCTTTCAGCTTCGCGGCGCCGCCCCCGGCCGAGGGAACCAACCACGTGCTGCTCGTGGTCAAGCGCAAGCCCGGCGGCCCCGCGACGGAGCGGCTCTTCGCGCCCGATGCGGTGGGCAGCCGGCTAGAGATGTTCGGGCCGTTGGGCCACACGACCTTCGCCCCCGCACGCGAGGAGGACCTGCTCTGCGTGGCCGGTGGCTCGGGCCTCTCGCTCGGCCTCTCGATCATGGGCGCGGCGGCACTGGCGGGCCATTTCCTCGGCCACCGCGGTACGCTGGTGATTGGCATGCGCCGGTCCACCGACCTCGCAAGCCTCGCCCCGCTCGGCGCCATCGCCGAGACCGCAGGCCCCGGGCTGCGCGTCTTGGTCGCGCTCTCGGACGAGGGCGCGGCGCCACCCGCAGACTGGGAGGTGCCGGGGGTCAAGGTGGTCGCGGGCTTTGCCCATGACGTTATGCGCGGCGTTATGGCGGGGGATTATGCAGGCCACGTAGCCTATGTCGCGGGTCCGCCGCCGATGATCCAGGCGGTGCAAAGGGTGCTGCTGCTCGAGGGCAGGCTGCCCGCTGGAGATATCCGCTGCGACACCTTTTACTGAGGCGGCGCTGATTGATACCCTTCCGGCAGGGACTTAGGGCCGACGCGTGGTGTCCAGAACGGTAGAAACGATCATGCTCGAACCCGAACCCCTCGATCCCGAGAACAAGTCTGCTACCTCCTCGCGCCAAGCCGGGAAAGGCTCCGTGAAGCTTCTCGTGGGCAAGCCGGTGGGTGCCGTCGTCAGTGCAGTGCGGATCCTGCGCCTGCTGGCCAAGACCACGGGCGCCATCCGCGGCAGCCGTATCGCTAAGGAACTTGGGCTAAACATCAGCACCTGCTTCAACATCCTCCAGACTCTCGCGGCCGAGAACCTCGTGCGCTACGACCCCGAGACCAAACGCTACCGCCTGGGTTTTGGCCTGCTCGACCTAGCCTCAAGCAACGCGATCATGGGAGGCGACCTCTCGGACATCCGCCTCGCGATGCAGGAAGTATCCGACGCGCACGATGTCACGATGTCGCTGTGGCGGCGGGTGTCCGAGATACGCATGCTGCTGATCATGGCCACCTCCAGCGCCCGCCAGACGCGGGTACACATGGCGATAGGCCAGCGCCTACCCCTGCTCGTTGGCTCGACCGGGCGGGCCATGGCGGCCATGCTCGCCCTCGGCAAGGATGAGATCCGCCACTACTTCAACGAGATCCGCTGGATCCGCCCGCTAAACTTCGAGACCTATTATCAGGAGGTTCTAATAGGTCGCGAGCGGGGCTGGACATTGGACACCGGGGATTTCGTCAACGGCCTTCACTCGATCTCGGCTGCCGTGACCGACGAGAGAGGTGCGCCGCTTCTAGTCTGCACAGCGACGCTCTTCTCGGGCCAGTACAGTGACGAACGCGGCGAGCAGATTGGCAGGGCGCTGGTTGAGATGGCCCGGCGGGTCCGGCCACTGGCGCAGGGGCTAGAATAACGCCGCGGGTCCGCAGGGCTCCCGGCGCGCAGCGATCACAGACATGGGATGGTGCACCGAAGAAACTACGACAGAGCGAAGCCTTCGCGGCAACGTCGTGGTGGTCGGGATCGGGGGGGGGGGG
>NZ_SCUT01000022.1 GCF_004297265.1 Reyranella sp. | reverse complement strand
TTCGCCGCTGCGAAGTAGCGGAACATCATGCCGACATCGCTCGACGGCGAGCTGACGTTCAGCGCCATCGCCCCGTTCAGCGAGGGACTGTCGGGCACGGCGCGGCTGGCGTTCAGCAGCACCTGCCACTCGACGGCATCGACCTGGATGTCGACACCGCAGGCCTGCTTCAGGTTCTCCTGCAGCGCCTCGTTCATCGGCAGCGGCAGCATCTGGCCGGAGCCCGAGGTCGAGATCATGACCTTGAACGACAGCGGCTTCTGCGGCGTGAAGCCGGCTTCGGCCAGCAGTTTCTTGCCCTTCGCCGGATCGAACGTATAGCGGTTCACGGGATTGCCGAACGCGGCATCCGTGGGCTTCAGCCAGCCGACCGACGGCTCGGCCGTGCCGTTCAGCATTGCCACGATGGCGTTGCGGTCGATGCAGTAGTTCAGCGCCTGGCGCACCCGGACGTCGGCCAGCGGGCTGTTCTTGGCGGCCATGTTGTAGAACCACGGCCAGACGTGCGGATAGGAGTTGGTCGAGATCACATAGCCCGCCTGCTTGAGCGACGGGATGCCGTCCGGCGGCGGGACCTCGATCCAGTCGACGCGACCCGAGCGCAGGGCGGCGAGGCGCGTATTCGCCTCGGGAATCGGCATCAGCAGGATCGAATCGACCTTGGCCTTGTGGGTCGGATCCCAGTACTCGTCGTTGCGGCCGAGCGACACCGACTGGCGCGGAACCACCTTGGTGATCTTGAACGGTCCGGTGCCGGCGGCGCCAGCAGCACCCACCTTGCCCCAGTCCTTGCCGAGCTTGTCCCACTGCGTCGGCGACGAGGTGAGGATGTAGGGCACCATCCACGGGAAGTAGGACGCGACCTGCGTCGTGGTGAGCGCCACCGTATAGTCGTCGACCTTCTTCCACGAGGCGAGGATCGGCACGCGCGAGCGCATGATGCCGGTCGCCTGCGGCTCGAACTGCGCGCTGTCCTTGTTGAAGATGCGCTCCAGGTTCCAGATCACCGCGTCGGCGTTGAAGTCGGTGCCGTCATGGAATTTGACGCCCTTCCGGAGGTTGAAGATCCAGGTCTTCTTGTCGTCCGGCGCCTGCTTCCAGCTTTCGGCAAGGCCCGGCCGCAAGGTCGCAAGCTGGTCGGACTTCGACAGGTCGAACAGGATCAGGCCTTCGAAGATCGGGAACCCGAGGAAGCGCATGCCCTCGAAGCCGTTGTTCGGCATGCCCGTGGTGGTCGGGATGTCCGACGCCGTCATGGCGATGCGCAGCGTCTTCTCCTGGGCCTGCGCGGCCGACAGCGGCAGCAGGGACGCGGCGGCCAATGCCACAGCGAGACGGAATCGGCGAAGGCTCATGCAATTGCTCCTGAAATCAGCTCCCCGGAAGCGATATGCAATCAGTGGGCCATCAGTTCTCCGAAGCGCCTGAGATAGTCGCTCGCATGCGCCTTGTAGTCGGCGCCGGGTATCTGCAGGTGAATGTCGGACACCATGGCCCACATGGCCTCGCGCAAGGCGCTGGCCGCCTTCATTGCCCGGAAGGAGCGCCACAGGACGGCCGGGACCTTGCTATCGAAATAGGCATCCAACAGAGCCGAATCCTCGGCCTCTCCGAAGGCCCCGTTCGCCGAGAGGTTGGCCAGGTCGAACATGGCGGTGCCGAAGCCGCCATACTCCCAGTCGATGAGCCAGAGACGCTGTCCGTCGTCGATCACGTTGCCCGGCAACAGGTCGTGGTGGCCGAACACGATCGGCATCGGCGCCTGCGCTGCTTCCAGCGTCCGGTTCGCTTCCAGGTAGCGCGGTACGTCGGCGGCGAACGGGCTGTCCGCCGCCCGGATCGTCCGGGCATAGTCGCGGATCACATGAAAGACCGAGAAGAAGTTCGGAGGGCCCGCGAGATGTTCACCGACCTTGTGGTGGCATGCCCTGAGGAGTGGCGCGAGGCGCTGGATGTTCGCGCGAAGGTCCGCCTCCGTGAAAGTCCGCCCCTCGACGAAGCGCATCACCAGGATGCCGGGTTCGTGGTGGACCACTTCGGGCGAAAGACCGGCGGCGTGCGCGGCGATCGAGGCGGCCCGCTCGCGATCGCGAAACACGTGATGCACGGGGATGTCGTCGCCACAGCGCACGACGAACTTCTCGCCGGCGTCCTCCACGACATAGGACAGATTGGTCAGCCCGCCCGTCAGCGGCGCCATCGTCACCGGGCCGCGCCAGCACGACAGTGCCGCAATCCTGCGTTCGAGCTCAGTCACGGGCTTTTCGCATCGCGGCGTGGTCTTCCAACCGTCATGCACTCGATCATTTCACGAGCCACGACGGCACGCTACCCTCGCGCCTCATCCAGGAGGAAATGAATGCCCGACGCAAACGTCCCCAATACCATCACCGGCCGCGACGCCTTCCTGCGCGTCCTGAAGGACGAGGGCGTCACCAAGATGTTCGGCAACCCCGGCACGACCGAGCTGCCGATCATGCACGCGCTCTCCTCGGCGCCGGAAATGGGCTACGTGCTGGCCCTCCAGGAAGCCGTCGTGATCGCCATGGCCGACGGCTACGCCCGCGCGTCGGGCAAGCTGGTCTCCTGCAACGTCCACGTGGCGCCCGGCCTCGGCAACGCCATCGGCTCGATCTACACCTCGATGATGTCGGGCACGCCCATGATCGTGACCGCCGGCCAGCAGGAACAGGGGCACGGGCTGACCGAGCCCCTGCTCTACGCGCCGTTGGTGCCGATCGCCCAGCCGGTTGTGAAATGGGCCACCGAAGTGAGCCGCATCGAAGACCTGCCGCGCATCCTGCGCCGCGCCGCCAAGGTCGCGATGACCGCGCCGACCGGGCCGGTCTTCATCTCGCTGCCGGGCGACATCCTGAACAACGAGGCCGCCATAGACATGGGCGACGTCACGCGCGTCGACACGGCCGTGCGCCCGAGCGATGCGGCGCTGGAACAGCTTGCCAGGCGCCTGCTGTCGGCCAGGAAGCCGGTCATCCTGGCCGGCCACGAGATCGCGACTTCCGACGCCTTTGCCGAAGCGGCCGAGCTCGCCGAGACTCTGGGCGCGCCGGTGCTGCAGCAGACCGTGGCGTGGGGCGCGCATTTCCCCTCCGAGCATCCCGCCTATCTCGGCGCGCTGAACCGCGACCAGAAATACGTGCGCCGCGTCCTCTCCGACTACGACCTGATGCTCTGCGTCGGGTCCGACGTGCTGAAGATGTCGGTGTGGAGCGAGACCGAGCCGCTGCCCGAGACCACCAAGGTGGCGATGATCGGCCTGCGCGACTGGGAGATGGGCAAGAACTTCCCGGCCGAGATCGCGCTGCGCGCCGACGTCAAGGAGACGCTGAAGGCTCTGGTGCCCCTCCTCAAGAAACTGGGCGGCGCGAAGCTTGCCGATCAGGCCAAAGCGTCGCTCGCCGAGATTGGAACGCGCAACTGGAACGCCCAGCGCGCCCAGAAGGCGGCCAAAGTCGCGACGCCCACCACTTCGCCCCTTCCCGCCGAATGGCTCATGATGCGGCTCAGCGACAGGCTGCCGAAGGACGCCATCATCGTCGAGGAAGGCCTCACCAGTACTTCGACCCTGCCGAGCTACTTCCCCTTCCGCGACCGCAACAGCTTCTTCGGCAATGTGAGCGGCGGCATCGGCTGGGGCATCGCCGCGGCCGTCGGTGTGCAGATCGCCGAACCGAAGCGCCGGGTCGTCGCGGTGATCGGCGACGGCAGCGCCATGTACTCGATCTCGGCCCTATGGAGTGCCGCCAACCAGAAGCTGCCGGTGATCTTCCTGATCACCAACAACGAAGGCTACCAGATCCTCAAGAACCGACTGAAGCTGTTCCACGGCAACGACACGCCGATCGGCATGGACTTCAACGATCCGCCGATGAACATCGCGAAGATCGCCGAGGGATTCGGCCTGCCGGCCGAGCGGGTCGACACGGCCGAAGGCTTCGACGCCGCCCTCGACAGGGCGCTGGCCCGGACGGACGGACCGACGCTGATCGAGGCGATGGTGAAGAAGGGTTGACGAGGAGGCGCATCATGTCGGCCGTCAGGCACGCTTTCGTCGAGACCCGCGGGTTCCCGACCCATGTCGCCGAGACCGGCAGCGGCCCGCCGCTGCTCCTGCTGCACGGCTGGCCGGAGTTCTGGGCGACCTGGGAGCCGATGTTCGAGCGGCTGGCCGATCGCTTCCGCCTGATCGCGCCGGACTTCCGCGGCTTCGGCGAAAGCGGCAACCCGACGCCCGGTCCCTCCGATCAGGCCGGCCCGGACGTGCTGGCCGACGACGTCGTGGCCCTGCTCGATCGCCTGGGCGTCGCGAAGGCGGGTTTCGTCGGCCACGATGTCGGCGCGTTCGTGATGCAGCGGCTGGCGATCCGTCATCCTGACCGGGTGGCCGGACTGTTCTTCTTCAATTGCGGTACGCACGGCGTCGGCGCGCGCTGGCGTGAGCCCGAACAGATCAACGAGATCTGGTACCAGACCTTCCACCAGCTGCCGTTTGCGCCCGCCATCGTCGGCGCCTCTCGCGATTCCTGTCGCGCCTACTTCCGGCACTTCCTGACCCACTGGTGCCATCGCAAGGATGCGTTCGACGCGGTGCTGGAACGCTGGGTCGACAATTTCATGCGTCCCGGCAACCTCCAGGGCGGCTTCAACTGGTACATCTCACAGAACGCCGGACGGCTCGCCGTCATGGCCGGGACCGCGCCCAAGCCGCCGACGATCACCCAACCCGCACGCGTCCTGTGGGGACGCCACGACCCGGTGCTGAAGTCGGCCTGGATCGACGTCGTCGGGAATTACTTCCAGGACGTGGAAGCCGGCATCGCGGAGGATGCCGGCCACTTCGTCCACTACGAGCGGCCCGATTTCGCGGCAACGGAGATCGCAAGGTTCTTCGAGCGGATCGGATACCGCTAGAGCTGCACGGATCGCAGGAGCGGCGGAGCGCAGGACTCTCGAAGCACCAGATCGACCTCAAGCAGGGCGCGCGACTGCCCGCCACCGAAATCGCCTCGCAGCCGCTGCAACAGGAGCTCTGCCGCGGCGCGCCCGACATCTTCCAAACTCCAGCGCAACGCCGTTATCGCCGGTGCATGGACGGACGCGAGATCGGTGTCGCCAACCGAAAGTACCGACAGGTCTCGCGGTACCGACAAATCGAGATTCCGGGCCGCGCGCAGGACACCCGCGAGGATGCGTGTGCCAAGGGCAATGATCGCTGTGGGCCGCCGCTCCCCACGCAGGAGGGCAACGGTATCGCCTTGAGCGAAATCCATGGGCGTCGACTGAATGCAGAGTTGCGCCCCGCTCGGGTCGACACCGGTTTCGGCATAGGCTTCCTGGAAGCCGGCTATCCGCTCGCGGCTCGGCCGCATGCGGGCGTCGGCGGTGAGCAGGGCTATGCGCCGATGGCCGAGTCCCAGGAGATACCGCGTCGCAGCCTTGGCGCCGCCGTGATGATCGACCAGGACGGCAGGCCAGCGTGAATCATCCCTGGCACCGATGGGATCGCGGTCGAGAACCACGACAGGCGTGCCGCCAAGCGCCAGTTCACGCCACATCGAATCGTTGGCGCCGCTGCCCGGAGCGACCAGCATGCCATCGAAGCGTCGGCCCTTGAACTCGTCCGCTGCTGCACGTTCGCGAGTCGGATCGTTCGCCGTGCTGGCAACGACCAGCATGTAGCCGGCGTCGCGCAGATGCGCCTCGGCTGCCCGCACGATGGACCCGTTGAGGGGATTGGAGACGTCGGAGACCAGGCAACCGACCATGCCTGAAGAACGGGTACGAAGGCTCCGTGCCAGGAAGTCAGGCTTGTAGCCCAGGCGCGTGGCTGCCTGAGCGACATCGTGAGCGACGCGGGCACTCACATATTTGCCGCCGTTCAGCGCACGAGAGACGGAGCTGAGCGAGACGCCGGCGGCAAGGGCAACGTCACGGATGGTTACGGCAGCCATTCTAAGAACGATTTCATACTTAATTGTTTGAGAATATTGACTCTTGTCATCTCCATAGCAAGACTTCTGAAAACGTTTTCATAGAAGAGCCGCTATAAAGCGACTTCAAGGGGAGGGACCGGGCATGATTGGAGTGAATTGGCGCGCAGCCTCGGTGCTGACGGCCGTCCTGTTGCTGGCGGCGAGCGGCGTTGCCGCTCAGGACAACAAGAAAATCCTGCGGTTCGTGCAGAACGGAAACCTGACGATCCTCGATCCGATCTGGACGACGGCCTACGTCACACGCGACCACGGCTACATGGTCTACGACACGCTCTTTTCGACCGACGAGAACAACGTCGTGAAGCCGCAGATGGTCGACAAATGGGAGGTCTCCCCCGACAAACTCGTCTGGACCTTCACGTTGCGCGACGGCCTGGAGTGGCATGACGGGCAGCCGGTGACTGCCGAGGACTGCGTCGTCTCGCTCAAGCGCTGGGTGGCTCGTGACTCGATGGGTCAGAAGCTTTCCGACTTCATCGCGGATCTGTCACCTGTCGACTCCAGAACTTTCACCCTGAAGCTCAAGGAACCCTACGGCCTGGTGCTCGATTCGCTCGGCAAACCGTCATCGAACGTGCCCTTCATGATGCCCAAGCGGGTCGCCGCTACCGATCCCTTCAAGCAGATCGACAGCCAGATTGGGTCCGGTCCGTTCATCTACGTGAACGCCGAGTCCAAGCCCGGCGAAAAGCACGTCTATATTCGCAATCCCAAGTACAAGCCCCGCAGCGAGCCTGCCTCCGGACTTTCCGGAGGAAAGGTCGTCAAGGTCGACCGGGTCGAGTTCATCGACATGTCGGACCCTACGCAGCAGGTGAATGCGCTGATCGCGGGCGAAATCGACATGGTCGAAAACGTGCCGCACGATCTCCTGCCGATCCTCAAGCGCGATAGAAACGTGCAGACCGTAAACTGGAATCCGCTCGGCCAGCAGTTCACCCTGCGTTTCAACCATTTGACCAAGCCGTTCGACAACCCGAAGATTCGCCTCGCCGCTCTCTACTCGATGCGCCAGGAGGACTACCTCAAGGCCACGGTCGGTGAACCCCAGTACTATAAGGTCTGCTCCGCTGCCTTCGTCTGCGGCGCCCCCAACGGCGTGGAGATCGAGGGCGACCTTCTGAAGAAGCCCAACTTCGAGAAGTCGAAGGCGCTGCTCAAGGAGGCGGGCTACGATGGTTCACCCGTTGTCCTCATGCAGTCGACCACCCTGCCGGTGCTGACCAACATGGCGCCCGTCACGAAATCGCTGCTCGAACAGGGAGGCTTCAAGGTCGACATGCAGTCGATGGACTGGCAGACGGTCGTCACGCGTCGAGCAAAGAAAGATCCTGCCGACAAGGGCGGCTGGAGCGCCTTCCACACCTATGCGATCGCCGTCGACATCCTCAATCCGATATCGGCCAACTGGATGATTGCCCAGGGCGACAAGTCCTGGTTCGGCTGGCCAACCGATCCGGAGATGGAGCGTCTGCGCGACGCCTACGCAAGGGAAACCGATCCCGTAAAGAGCAAGGCCCTGGCGGTGGCGGTGCAGAACCGGGCGCTCGAGACGGCGCAGTACGTCTGGCTCGGCATGTGGTATGGGCCAGGCGCTGCGCGGACCAGCGTCGTCGGCTGGCTGACAGCCCCGGTCACCGTATTGTGGAACATCGAGAAAAAATGACGCCTGCACTTATGCCCGAGGGGGGGCGGAGCGACGTCCGCGCCCCCGACGGCACCCATCTCGCCGTCTACGAATGGGGAGACCCGTCAGGACCCGAAATCGTGCTGATACACGGGTTCGCGCAATCTCACCTTTGCTTTGAGCCGCAGGTTCGCAGCGCGCTCGCCAGCCACTGCCGTGTCGTCGCTTTCGACATGCGCGGTCACGGCAGCTCCGCTCAACCAACCGATCCCGCCGCATACCGCGGAAACCGGGTCTGGGCAGACGACATCGCCGCAGTGCTATCGGCAAAGGAGCTCGCGCGGCCCGTTCTGGTGGGCTGGTCGATGGGTGGACGAATCATCCGCCAGTACCTGATGACTTACGGCGATGGCCGGCTGGGTGGCGTGAACTTCGTTGCCTCGCAGGTGATCGAGGAGCCGCACTTTCGCGGCCCGTCGGCGGCGAAACCGCTGCCGGAAGAATTGTCTCTCGCTGGCGAGATCGAGGCGGCCATCGCCTTTCTCGATGGCTGCTACGGTCGCAAGCCTGATGAGCACTCGTTTCGAAAAGCGCTGGCCTACAACATGAAGGTGCCGGCGGCCGTGCGCCGGGCAATCGGCGGCTGGTCGACCGAGGCCACCGCCACGCGCGCTTCGCTCGCAAACCTCCGGGTACCTGTTCTGATTACGCACGGCCGCGCTGACACGGTCGTTTTGCCAGCTGCCGCGGAAGCGGTGGCAGCGATCGTGCCGCACGCGACACTGTCGTGGTTCGAAGACTGCGGCCACTCACCCTTCTGCGAAGACGCCCCGCGTTTCAACCGTGAACTGATGGCTTTCGTGGCGGCCTGCCAAGAAGCGTGAGTGCCAGAGGCGGCACCTGATGGCACCCGGCAGGGTGGATGGCGCCCAGAGCGTCTCGCCTCTACACAGCCCAACCCGGGCCGAGGTGCGTTACTAGTCCCAATCAAAACCGGCCGTCACAGCGGAGCTGGACGGCCGGTGGAAGCGGTCTTGTAAGGCGGGCTTCGGCCACCCTTGTGAGGGTTACCGCGCCGCAGCCGGCTGAGTGCTCGGCCGGGCGGCTGCCTCGACGACCATGTTCTTCATGGCCTTCTGCAGCTTGTCGAAGGCGCGCACCTCGATCTGGCGCACGCGCTCGCGGCTGATGCCGTACTTCGCCGACAGGTCCTCGAGCGTCTTGGGCTCGTCGACCAGGCGACGCTCCACGATGATGTGGCGCTCGCGGTCGGTGAGCTGCTTCAGCGCCGCGGCCAGCATGCCCTTGCGCTGGCCCAGCTCCTGGCTGTCGCCCAGCCGGGCTTCCTGGTTGGGCGAGTCGTCGACCAGCCAGTCCTGCCACTCCATGTCGCCCTCGGCCTTTACCGGGGCGTTGAGCGACGAATCCGGCGCGGCGAGGCGGCGGTTCATGTTCACCACCTCCTCCTCGGGCACACCTAGGCGGGTCGCGATCTTGGTCACCTGCTCGGGCGTCAGATCGCCCTCCTCGATGGCCTGCATCTGGCCCTTGAGCTTGCGCAGGTTGAAGAAGAGCTTCTTCTGCGCCGCCGTGGTGCCCATCTTCACGAGCGACCAGCTGTGCAGGATGTATTCCTGGATCGACGCGCGGATCCACCACATGGCATAGGTGGCCAGGCGGAAGCCGCGGTCCGGGTCGAACCGCTTCACGGCCTGCATCATGCCGACATTGCCCTCGGAAATGAGCTCGGCGACCGGCAGGCCGTAGCCGCGATAGCCCATGGCGATCTTGGCGACGAGACGCAAATGGCTGGTGACCAGGCGATGGGCGGCTTTCGTGTCTCCATGCTCGCGCCAGCGCTTGGCCAGCATGAATTCTTCCTGGGGCTCCAGCAGGGGAAACTTCCGGATGTCCGACAGGTAACGGCTGAGATTGCCCTCAGGCGTCAAAGACGACGGCAGGGCGGGAAGATTTGCGGTGGCTGCACTCATGGCTACTCCCCCTTTCGTACGCGGGATGGCCGGTGAACGAGCGTTTAGCACTCTCGTCCCCCGACTGCTAAACCCGACTGTAGAAGTCGGAATGGCCCCGGGTCAACAGATAATTCCGAGTAAACCCCTCGGGTATTAGGGATTTACTTAACGCTGTTCAGCGTTCTCACCAACTTCCCGAAGTCTTCGGGCAATTCTGTGGCAAACCGCATGTTCTTCCCCGTCCTTGGGTGTTCAAAAGCGAGCACAGATGCGTGAAGTGCCTGCCGCGGGAACAGTTTCAACGCCTCCGGTGCACCCCCGTTGCGGGATTTGCGGCCGTAGACAGGATCCCCGACCACCGGACACCCGATATGGGCCATATGGACCCGGACCTGATGGGTGCGGCCCGTCCCCAGCCGGGCGCCCACCAGGGACGCGATCGGGGCCAATGGCGGCCCGAATCGCTTCTCCAGCCAATACTCGGTGCGTGCCGCCTTGCCGCCGCTCCTGCGGACCGCCATGCGCTTGCGGTCCACTGGATGCCGGCCCAGCGCCGCCTCGACCGTCCCGCGCTCGGGCTTGGGCGCCCCCCAGACCAGCGCCGTGTAGATGCGCTCCAGGTCATGGGCGGCGAACAGCTTCGACAGGGCGTGGTGGGTCCTGTCGTTCTTGGCCACGACCATGACCCCCGACGTGTCCTTGTCCAGGCGATGCACGATCCCGGGCCGGCGCACCCCGCCGATGCCGGAAAGGCTGTCGCCGCAATGAGCGAGCAAGGCGTTGACCAGCGTCCGGTCCGGGTTCCCGGGCGCCGGGTGGACCACCATTCCAGCCGGCTTATTCAGGACCAGCAGGTCGGCATCCTCGAACAGGATCTCCAGCGCCATGTCCTGGGGCTGTGGAACGGCTGGTTCGGCTTCCGGAATGTCGACGATGACGACATCGCCCGTTTTGACCTTGCGGGACGGCTCTTCTATCGTCTGCCCTCCCGCCAGCGCCACGCAGCGGCCCTCGATCAGCGCCTTCACGCGGCTTCGCGTCAGGGAAGGCAAGGCAGCAGCCAGTGCGCGGTCCAGCCGTTCGCCGGCGGCGCTCTCCTCGAAGGTCACGGTGTGGCGACCGGCGTCGCTCATGGAGTTTTCTTGGCGTCCCCTGCTCAGGCCTCTGCACCACTCTGGCTCAAGGTGCTGGTGATCGTAATGGGCCTGCTGATCGTGGTGGGCTTCGTCGTCGCGGTCGCCGAGATCGCCCGGCGCATCTCTACGCCCAACGCCGGCCGTTCGCCAGCATCGGAAGGCGGCCGCTTCACCGAGCGCATCGCTCTGCCATCCGGCGCCCGAATCGTCTCGATGACCGCCATCGGCGATCGTCTCGTCGTGCATGTCGAGACCCAGGGCGGCCCCACTTCCGCCTATGTCGTCGACCCGCGCAGCGGCACGTTGCTGGGCACGATCGAATTCCCGCCAGGCGCCGGCCGCTAGCACAACGACGCCGCAGCACGAGGACGATTGATGAATTTCCGCAGCGACAACGAAGTGGGCGCGCATCCCGGTATCCTCGAGGCAGTGATGCGGGCCTTCTCCGGTGGCAGCACGGCCCCCTCCTATGGCGCCGACGACTGGACGCACCGGGTCGAGCGCCGCCTGCGCGACATCTTCGAGAAGCCCGACCTCGTGGCGTTCCCGGTTGCAACCGGCACGGCCGCCAACTCGCTGGCGCTGTCCTGCTGCACACCGTCCTGGGGTTCGATCTACTGCCACGCCGAGGCGCATATCGTCGTCGATGAGGCCAACGCGCCGGAGTTCTTCACCTCGGGCGCCAAGCTCTCCCCCCTTCCCGGCCCCGCCGGCAAGATCGACCAGAAGAAGCTCGCCGAAGCGCTGGCCCAGCCGGTCTACGGCGTCGTGCACCATCCCCAGCCGGCCGCCGTCAGCATCACCCAGGCCACGGAATGCGGCACCGTCTACGGTCCCGACGAGGTCGCCTCGATCGCCACGACGGCGCACCGCCATGGACTCAAGCTCCACATGGACGGCGCGCGCTTCGCGAACGCCCTCGCCTTCGTCGGCTGCTCGGCGGCCGAGCTGTCCTGGATGGCGGGCGTCGACGTGCTGAGTCTCGGCGCCACCAAGAACGGCGCCCTGGCTGCCGAAGTCGTGGTGTTCTTCGATCCGGACCTCGCCCGCGAATTCGAATTCCGCCGCAAGCGCGCCGGCCATCTCTTTTCCAAGATGCGGTTCCTGTCGGCCCAGCTCGAGGCCTACCTGACCGACGGCCTGTGGCTCGCCAACGCCAGTCACGCCAACACGATGGCGCGCCGACTGGTCGCCGGTCTGACGACGCTCAAGGGCACCCAGCTTCTCTATCCCGTACATGCCAACGAAATCTTCGTCATTCTGCCTGCGCACATGCATGATGCGCTGCAGGCGGCAGGGGCGCAGTATCACCCCTGGCCGTCGGACCGGCCGGGCGAGCGGGCCTACCGCCTCGTCACGGCCTTCGACACCGAGCAGACGACCGTCGACCGCTTCCTGAGTATCGCCAAGAAAGCAGCGTGAGCGTCCCATGACCCATCAGCGTACCCTGACCGCCGCCCACTGGGGCGTCTACGAAGTCGAATACGACGACAAGGGCCAGGCGACGAAACTACATCCCTTCTCCAAGGATCCCGATCCCTCGCCGATCGGCCTGCACATGCTGTCCGACGAGGTGGCGAGGATGCGCGTCCGCCGGCCGTCCTTCCGCAAGAGCTGGCTGGAAAAGGGCCCGGGCGCCTCGACCGACAAGCGCGGACAGGAACCCTTCGTCGAGGTGCCGTGGGACGAAGCGCTCGACAGGATCGCCGGCGAACTGAAGCGTGTGAAGGACGCGCACTCGAACCGCGCAATCTTCGGCGGCTCCTACGGCTGGTCGAGCGCGGGTCGCTTCCATCACGCCCAGAGCCAGGTCCATCGCTTCCTGAATGCGCTCGGCGGCTATGTGCGCCACCAGGATTCCTACAGCCTGGGCGCAGCGCGCGTGCTGATGCCGCACATCCTGGCCAGCATGGAAGACATGATGGCGATGCACACGACGTGGGAGGTGCTGGCCGAGCACTGCAAGCTGTTCGTCACCTTCGGCGGCGCGCCGCACAAGAACGCGCAGATCAGCGCCGGGGGCGCGATGGTGCATCGCCTCAAGGACGGCCTCTACGGCATGCGTGCCAAGGGCGTCCGCTTCATCAACATCACACCGACCGCCGAGGACCTCGACACCGGCGGCGACATCGAATGGCTGGCGATTCGGCCGAACACCGACGCCGCGATGATCCTGGCGCTCTGCCATGTGCTCCACACCGAGAAGCTTTACGACCGGGATTTCCTCGACCGCTGCACCGTGGGCTTCGACAAGTTCGCCCCGTCGCTGGCGGACAAGACCCCGGAATGGGCCGAGAAGATCACCGGCATCTCCGCCGTGCGCATCCGCGCACTCGCGCGCGAGATGGCGGCGACCCGCACCACGGTGAACATCAACTGGTCGCTTCAACGCTCGCATCACGGCGAGCAGCCGTTCTGGGCACTGGTGACCTTGGCCTGCATGCTGGGGCAGATCGGGCTGCCGGGCGGTGGATTCGGTGCGAGCTATGGCCCGACCAACGGCATGGGCAGCACTGGAGCGCTGCTTGCGGGCCCGACCCTGTCGCAGGGCACCAACGCCGTCTCCGACTTCATCCCCGTCGCGCGCTTTACCGACATGCTGCTCAATCCGGGCGGCAAGGTTTCCTACAACGGCCGCGACATCACCTACCCCGACATCAAGCTGATCTACTGGGCCGGCGGCAACCCGTTCCATCATCACCAGGATCTCAACCGGCTGCGGGTCGCGTGGCAGAAGCCCGAGACCATCATCTTCAACGAGCAGTTCTGGACGCCGGCGGCGAAGATGGCCGACATCGTGCTGCCCGCGACCACCGGCCTCGAGCGCAACGATATCGGCTATGCGCGCCGCGAGCCCTACCTGATCGCCATGAAGAAGGCGCGCGAGCCGATCGGCGAGGCGCGCGACGACTACTGGATCTTCTCGGAGATCACGCGCCGTCTCGGGGCCGCCGACGTCTACACCGAAGGCCGCGACGAGATGCAGTGGCTCGCTCACATGTACGAGGAAGGGCGGCAGAAGTCGGCCAAGATGGGCGTGCCTTTGCCCTCGTTCGAGGAATTCTGGGAAGCCGGCATCGCCAAGGTGCCGGGTGAGAACACCGAGCCCGTGATGCTCGCGAAGTTCCGCGCCGATCCGGCCGGGAATCCGCTCCGGACACCGTCGGGCAAGATCGAGATCTTCTCCGAGAAGATCGCCTCGTTCGGCTACGACGACTGTCCCGGCCATGCGGTCTGGATGGAGCCGATCGAGTGGCTCGGCTCGAAGAAGGCCGAGCGCTATCCGCTGCACATGCTCTCCGACCAGCCGGCCGACAAGCTGCACAGCCAGCTCGACCACAGCCCGCACGCCAAGGCGACCAAGGTGAAGGGCCGCCAGCCGGTCACGATGCACCCGGAAGACGCCGCCGCGCGCGGCATCGCCGACGGCGACCTGCTGCGCGTCTTCAACGACCGCGGCGCCTGCCTCGCCTCGGCCCGGCTGACGGACCGCATCCGCCGCGGCGTGGTGCGCCTCTCGACCGGCGCCTGGTTCGACCCGCAGGATTCCGGTTCGAACACGCCTCTGGAGAAGCACGGCAATCCCAACGCGCTGACACTCGACATCGGCGCCTCGAAGCTCAGCCAGGGCTGCATCGCGCAGACCTGCCTGGTCGAGATCGAGCGCTTCGACGGCGCTGCTCCGGCAGTGACGGCACACCAGTTGCCAGCCTTCACGGCTCGCTGAAATCGCTTCTCTCGCCTCGCTTGGCCATTGACATTGCAAGCGGCTTGTCTGCAAATGCGAGTGACTTGCAATTAACCCGCGAGGCGAAGATGACTCAGATGATGCAGCTGCATTCGGCAGGTGACGCTTCCCGTACAAAGCCCGAGCGCGACGCCGACAGCATCGAAAGCAGCCAGCTCATGGCCGGTCGCCGCGAGCTTCTCATCCGCCACGGCGCCAGCACTTACCGCCTGCGCGTGACCGCTTCCGAGAAGCTGATCCTCACGAAATAGACTTTCCCGTTGCAACCTGCCCGCCGTCCCCGGAGGTGCTAGTCTCTCCCCCGGGGAGATGGTCGGGGGAGGCACAGGGTGGACAGGACTTCAGGGCAGGACGGTCTGGATGAGCACCGTCCGGTAGGGACAGCATTGCCCAGGCGGCGTCTGCTGAACGGCGGCACCGCGGCCGGTGCTGCCCTGCTCCTGTCCCGGACGGCTGAAGCGCAGCACCACGAGGCAGCGCCACCGTCAGCGCCGAGGCCGGTGCAGCAGGCCCAGGCGCAACCACGACCCGCATCGCGCCCACACCACGATCATTCCGGCATGGGGCTCGACCCCGGCCCCGTCGTCGAGCCCGTGCCACCTGCAATGGATCGGCCGCTGGTCGAGCCCGAGGTGAGGCGCTCGGTTGACGGCGTGCTTCAGACGACCCTGTCCTGCCGCTACGCCTACAAGGATATCGGCGGGCGGCGGCTCTACATGCGCAGCTATGAGGGCGCCCCATACGGGCCCACCCTGCGCATGAAGCCTGGCGAGACGCTGAAGATCCGGCTGACCAACGAGCTCCCGCCCCACCGGGATCCCCTGCCGGCTGACATCACGATCCCGCACCAGTTCAACAACACGAACTTCCATTTCCACGGCGCGCACTGCAGCCCAAGCGGCATAGCCGATAACGTCATGCGTTCCATGCGGCCCGGCAAGAAGTACGATATCGAGATCACGCTGCCGAAGGACCATACGAGCGGCACCTACTGGTACCACCCGCATCACCACGGCGGCGCCGACGTCCAGATGGCCAGCGGCATGTCGGGCGCCATCATCGTCGAGGGCGACTTCGCGGACGTGCCCGAGATCGCCGCTGCGCGGGAGCGCGTGATGCTCCTGTCGCAGGTCGTGTTCGACGCCTTCGGCATGATCGAGGACTTCTCGACCCTGTTCCCCGAGACGGCGACCCGCTTCCTGGCGATCAACGGCCAGCGGCGACCGACGATCGAGATGCGCCCGGGCGAAGTACAGCGCTGGCGCCTGGTCGGCTCGCAGTACCAGGACGACATGCTCCTCGAACTGGAAAAGCACGATCTCAACGTCATCGCCTATGACGGCATCGCGCTGCGCGACATGCAGTCCCTCAAGACGCTCCTGTTCGCGCCGGGCCAGCGCGCCGACATCCTCGTGCAGGCCGGCGCGCCCGGCACCTACGAGTTCCGCGCCCTGCCCTACGACCAGGGCCATCCTTCGCCCATCGGCCCGCTGGCCCGTGTCGTCGTTTCCGGCGACCCCTTGCCGATGAAGCTGCCCGCGCGGCTGCCCAAGCCGCCGCTGGAAGATATCAAGGACGGCGAACTGACTGGCGCCCGGACCCTTGTCCTGTCGGCGACCTCGCCGGAAGCCGACGCGGCCGGCCATTGGCAGGAATTCAGCTTCCTGATCGACGGCAAGAGTTTCGATCCGAGCCGCATCGACCAGCGGGTGAAGCTGGGCACCGTCGAGGAATGGACGATCGTCAACACCCACGAGCACGACGATCACGTCTTCCACATCCATACCAATCCCTTCCAGGTGACGCAGATCAACGGCGTGCCGCAGAAGGACCTGGTGTGGCGCGATTCCGTCGTCGTGGAACGCAAGGGCGGCAGCGTCGTCTTCCGCTCCCGCTTCCTCGATTACACCGGAATCTTCATGCTCCACTGCCACATGATGAACCATGAGGAGATGGGCATGATGCAGACCGTCGAGGTCTACAAGGAATGATGCTCCGATGAACCTCAACACCATCGCCGAGGTTCGCCGGCCCACCTCCACCGGTGAAATCGGCGCCTGGCGGCCCAACTACGCGTGGTTGGCCGGCGGCACCTGGCTCTTCTCCGAGCCGCAGGTCGCGACCGATACGCTGATCGACCTCGATTCGCTGGGCTGGACGCCGCTCATCGCGACGTCGGAAGGTCTCGAGATCGCCGCGACCTGCCGCGTGGCCGACCTGCATGCCTTCAAGGGTCCGGCCGGGTGGACGGCGGTGCCCCTGTTCCGCGACTGTATCGACGCCTTCCTGATGTCATTCAAGATCTGGAACGCGGCCACGATTGGCGGGAACATCGTGATGTCGCTGCCGGCCGGCGCCATGATCTCGCTCACGGCCGCGCTCGAGGGGGGTTGCACGCTGTGGCCGCGAGACGGCGCGCCCCGGACCGTTCCCGTCGTCGACTTCGTGACGGGCAATCACAAGAACGTCCTGCAGCCGGGCGAACTGCTGCGTTCCATCCACCTGCCGGCGACGGCACTCGCCAAGCGCTATGCCATGCGGCAGATGTCCCTCACCCGTCTCGGCCGCTCGGCGGCCCTGATCGTCGCGACGGTCAATGACGACGGAACAGACTTCCTCCTGACCATTACCGCGGCGACGCCGCGCCCCGTGCACCTGCGCTTCGACCGCACGCCGACCGCTACCGCGCTGCGTCGGGCGATCGACGAGCGGCTGCCTGCCGACGGCTACTTCCAGGACGTGCATGGATCGGCCGCCTACAAGCGGCACATCACCTATTATTTCGCCGAACAGATCCGCGCGGAACTCGCATGAGCAACTACCTGGTCAATGGCCGTTCCTACGCGGCCGAACCGGGACCCGGCCAGTGCCTGCGCACCTTCCTGCGCGACCTCGAAGTTTTCGGCGTGAAGAAGGGCTGCGACGCGGGCGATTGCGGGGCCTGCACCGTGTGGATCGACGGCAAGCCGTTCCATTCCTGCCTCGTACCGGCCTTTCGCGCCGAAGGACGCAAGGTCACGACCATCGAGGGGCTTGCCGCCAACGGCGAGATGCACCCGGTCCAGAAGGCCTTCCACGACGCCCAGGCCTTCCAGTGCGGCTTCTGTGCCGCCGGCATGATCATGACGACAGCGTCCTTTGGTCCGGAGCAGAAGGGCGATCTGCCCCACGCGCTGAAGGGCAATCTCTGCCGCTGCACCGGCTATCGCTCGATCACGGATGCGCTGCACGGCATATCCAACATCGAGCCGGATATCGCGGGCAAGGCGTGCGGCGCCAGCCTGCCCAATCCCTTCACCGATGCCATCCTGACCGGCGAGGCCCGTTACACGATGGACGTGGCGATGGAGGGTGTGCTGCACCTCAAGGTGCTGCGCTCACCACACGCCCATGCCCGCATCCTCGAGATCGACAGGACGGCGGCGCTCGCGGTCCCCGGCGTGGTCGCCGTCTACACCTGGGAAGACGTGCCGCGCCGGCTCTACAGCACGGCGCTGCATGAGGATCACCTCGTCGATCCCGACGATACCTACATGCTCGACAATGTCGTGCGCTTCGCCGGTCAGCGCATGGCCGCGGTGGTCGCCGAGAGCGAGGGTGCCGCCGAAGCCGGCTGCCGGGCGCTCCGCGTCGAGTACGAACTGCTGCCGGCGGTGTTCGACCCGGTCCAGGCGATGCAGCCGGGAGCCCCCCTCCTCCATGCCAAGGAGGTCCTCACCAGCGACGGCAACGTCTACTGCGACCTGCAGGGAGAGATCGGCGACGTCGCGAAGGGCTTCGAGCAGGCCGACGTCATCCACGAGCAGACCTATTCGACATCCCGCGTGCAGCACGTCCATCTCGAGACCCATGGCTCGATCGCTTGGCAGGGCAAGGACCGGCGCTGGCACGTCCGCACCAGCTCACAGGGGCCGTTCGCGGCCCAGAAGAAGCTCTGCTACCTGATGGGATTGAAGGCCCGCGACCTGCATGTCTTCACCGAGAGGGTCGGCGGCGGTTTCGGGGGCAAGCAGGAGATGGTCTCGGAAGACCTCGTCCTGTTCGCCACGATGAAGCTCGGCCGTCCCGTCAAATGGGAATGGACGCGCGAAGACGAGTTCGTCGGCGCGACCACGCGGCACCAGATGACGACCCACGTCAGGATCGGTGCCCGCCGGGACGGCACGCTGACGGCGATGGACGTGCGCGTCGTGTCCAACACCGGCGCCTACGGCAACCACGGTAGCGAGACCCTGGCCGCGGCCATGGGCAGCCCGATCGCCGCCTATCGCTGCGACAACAAGAAGGGCGCCGGCTTTGCCGTCTACACCAACATGGTGCCGGGCGGCGGCTTCCGCGGCTATGGCGCCTCGCAGACCACCTTCGCGATCGAATGCGCCATCGACGAGCTGGCCCGCCTCCTCGGCATCGACCCGCTCGAGATGCGGCGCCGCAACATCGTGCGGCCGGGCGACAATATTGAATCGATCTGGAAGGAACCCAGCGACGCAAGCTTCGGCAGTTACGGCATCGCCGAATGCCTCGACATCGTCGAGCGCGAGCTGGCCGCGGGCAACGGCGTCGCCAAGCCCGAGGGAGAGGACTGGGCCGAGGGAACAGGCTTGGCGCTCGCGATGCTCGAATGTGGACCGCCAACGGAACACCGCTCCGGTGCGGAGATGCGACTCCTCGCCGACGGCACCTATCACCTGGCCGTCGGTTCGTCCGAGATGGGCAACGGCATCACCACGGCGCACAAGCAGATGGCCGCGTCGGTCCTGGGCGTACCGGCAGGCGACATCGCGATCGTCAATGCCGACACCGACCGCACACCCTACGACACCGGCACCTTCGCCAGCACCGGCACTGTCGTGGCGGGCAAGGCCGTCCTTCTGACCGCACAGGCGATGCATGCGGACATCCTGGACTTTGCCGGCCGCCACACCGGCGCCGATCCGGCGGACTGCCGTCTCGACGGCGACGCGGTCGTCTGCGGCAATCGGCGGATCCCGCTCGGCGAGCTCCATGCCGCCGGCACCGCCGTCGGCCATCGCTTCACCGCCACCCGCAAGGCCTACCTCTCGCCGCGCACCATCGCCTTCAACGTGCAGGGGGTGCGGCTCGCGGTGCATCGCGTTACCGGCGAGATCCGCATCCTGCACAGCGTTCATGCCGCCGACATCGGGCGGCCGATCAACCCCATGCAATGCCGCGGCCAGCTCGATGGCGCGGTCGCCATGGGTTACGGCTGGGCGCTGACGGAGAACATGGTCCACGACGAGGGGCACATGATGAACGCGCAGCTGCGCAACTATCGCATCCCGGCCTACGCGGACACGCCTCGCACCGACATCTTCTTCGCCGACACGGTGGATTCGATCGGCCCGCTCGGCGCCAAGTCCCAGGGCGAATGCGGCATCAACCCGGTTGCGCCGGCGGTCGCCAATGCCCTGGCCGATGCCACCGGGCTGCGCTTCGCCCATCTGCCGTTCACACCCGACCGGCTGTTCGCCCGGCTCGCGGCGAAGTCGTGAGGACCGCTGCGCCCGCACCTGCGCGCAGCGTCAGCATCGTGACGCAGACCCGCGTGCGCCCCGAGCACAACGAGGACTTCTCCCGCTGGCAGGGTGAGACCAGCAACACCATCAACCAGTTTCCCGGCTTCATCGAGCAGCGGCTCCTGCCGCCCAATCCGCCGCTCCAGGTCGATTGGGTCATCCTGCAACGGTTCGCCAGCCTGGCCGACGCACAGCGCTGGCTGGGATCGGCCGAACGCCAGAAGCGCATCGCGGGTGCCGCGCCGATGCTGGTCGGCCGCGACGACGTGCACATCGTCCAGGACGAGGCCAGCGGCATCAGGCCGGCACCCGTCTCCACCATCATTTCCACCCGGGTCAAGCCCGGCAAGGAAGCGGAGTATCTGGCCTGGGTCCGCCGGATCGCGGCCGCGCAATCCAGGGCCCCAGGGCTCCAGGGGTATCGCTTCGAGCCTCCGGTGCCGGGCGTTCAGGAGGATTTCATCGCCATCCTGCGCTTCGATACCGAAGCCAACCTGCAGGCTTGGCTCAATTCGCCCGTTCGCCAGGCCCTCATCGACGAAGCGGCGCCGCTCACCGAGGAATCCCACGCGCGCATCGCCAGCTCGGGCTTCGAGCAGTGGTTCCGGGACGCCACCCCCGCCGACGGACCGCTGCCGGTGTGGAAGATGGACATGCTGGTCCTGCTGATGCTCTACCCGGTCGTGTTCCTGTTCGGACACTTTGTGGGCACGCCGCTGCTCGACCGCCTGTTCGGCCTGCCCTTCGCGCTCTCTCTCTTCCTCGGCAACATCGTCAGCGTGGGACTGACGGGTTTTCTCGTGCCCTGGGTCGCCAGTCGCTTCGGATGGTGGCTGCGCCCCGCACAAGGCAGAGAGGTCCGCGTCAACCTCCTGGGCGCTGCCTTCATCTCGGCGGTCTACGCCGCGATGGTTTTCGTATTTCTGCGCCTGTTCTGAGACCGGGTTGGACCGGCCGACGGGACGGTGGCAGAGTCGGGCAACATCGGCCCAGGAGCGTTCATGGCGTTACTGCAGGGGGCGAGGCAGCTCCTTGGAAAAATGACAGGGGCAGTCCCCATCATGGTGCGGCCCGATCGAGAGGCCTCACCCGCTGCCGAGGTCGAGCTTCTGACGCCCTCCAGGGCGCTGCGGATGATCCGGCTGAACATCTCTTTCGCACCGCTGGTCGGCTCGATGCCGCCGTCCTGCCTCGACACCCCCTCGATGATGTCCGTTCCGGAAAAGCAATTCCTGTTCGGCTTGGCCAGCCGCCACTACGCCGGCAAGGGGATCATCGTGGATGCCGGAATTTTCCTCGGCGCATCGACGCGCTGCTTCGGGGAAGGTGTCCGCTCGAATCCGCGGCAGGAAGAAATCTTGAGGAAATGGCCGCGGCCGATCGTTTCGTACGAGAGGGCGATCGTAAACCCCAACATGCCGCTCTTCTTCAGGAAACATGGCCTGACCTTTTCAGCCGCCCAGGACGAGTCGTTCGAATCCGAACTGCGCCGCAACATCGCCCCGGTGAAGGACCTCGTCGATCTTCGCATCGGCGATTTCATGGACGCCACCGACCTCGGCTGTCCCGTGGAAGTCCTGTTCCTCGACATTCTCAAGGCACCTGGCCTCAGCCTTCGCGCCTTTCGACTGTTCTACTCGAAGCTGATCCCCGGGCGGTCTTTGGTGGTTCATCAGGACTACTTCTTCGAGGAGCTGCCCTGGATTAAGACCCACCATGAAGCCCTGGCGGCCTATTTCGACTTCGTCGGCGAGATCGGCTCGAGCGCCGTTTTCCTGTGTACGAAGGAAATTCCCCAGAGCGTCGTGGACGAACTCGAAAACGACATGCCGCCTGCCGACCAACTTCGCCTTGCCAGCATCGCCATGCACCGGTCCGCCGACCCTGCCCGCCGCTTCTTCATGGCACTTTCGAAGATGCGCCTGATCCGAAAGCTTCAGGGCCGCGTGGCGGCGCGAGCCTATCTCGAGCTGATCAAGACCGAGTTCCCGGAGCAGGTCGCCCAGACCGACAACAAGCGCCTGAGCCACGCCTTGCGGAGGGCCGAGGCGATTCTCGTCAAGAAGCCTCGGAAGCAGCGCCAGGAAGGGATGCGCGCCGCCGAGCAGCATGTTCTGTCCCCCTAGCAGGATGGGTTCCATGACCAAACGTCTCAGTGCCGACGAAGTCTCGCATTACCGCCGCGATGGGTTCCATTTTCCGATCCGCGTCCTGTCCCCCGGGGAGGCGCGCGCCTGTCGCGACCGTCTGGAAGCGCACGAACGCGCGACGGGCGGACCGATCGCCGGAGACATGCGACACAAGGTGCATCTGCTCTTCACCTGGGCCAACGAGCTCGCACGACATCCCGCCATCCTCGATGCGGTGGAGGATGTCATCGGACCGGACATCCTCTGCTGGAGCAGCACCTTCTTCATCAAGGAGGCGCGGTCGCCCTCCTTCGTGTCGTGGCACCAGGACGCGACCTACTGGGGCCTCAGCACCGACGAGGTGATCACCGCCTGGGTGGCCTTTGCCGACGCGCCCGTCGAGAGCGGCGCAATGCGGTTCTGGCCCGGAAGTCATCTCAAGAAGCAGATCGAGCACCGCGACACGTTCGACGAGAACAATCTGCTGAGCCGCGGCCAGGAGATCGCCGTCGACGTGCCCGAGGGCGCCGGGGTCGACGTCCCGCTGAAGGCCGGCGAAATGTCACTGCACCACGTGCTGCTGGCCCATGCGTCGGGACCGAACGCGACCGACGACCGCCGGATCGGGCTGGCTTTGCGCTACATCCCGCCCCATGTCCGCCAGCTCAAGGTGCGCGATTCCGCGACCCTGGTCCGCGGACGCGATCCCTATGGCAACTTCGATCCCGAACCGGCCCCGATGGCCGACCTGGACGAGGCGGCCCTCGCCGCGCATCGCGAAGCCGTCGAGCGATCGGCCAAGGCCCTCTACTCGGGCACCGACCGCACGACCTTCAGGGCTTAACGACTACGCCGCCCTGCGGACGGCTCCGCTCAGGACGACGGAATTTGAAGCCGAGCCCGGGCTCAGTGCCGCCAGCTCGAGTCGACCTTGTCGAGCTTGCGCACCAAGGCGGCGAACTCCAGGTCGCCGATCCCGACGGCGGACTCCATTTCCGAGAAGCGGTCCATGTCGGCGCCCGACTTGGCCGCCAGATTGTCGCCCAGGATGTTGAGCGTTCCGGCAGCGGCCGCGTCGAGCTGGATCTGGCAGGCGCGCTCCAGGCGGTAGAGCCGGAGGAACGCCTCCGGCACCGAGCGGCCCGTGGTCAACAGGCCGTGGTTGCGCAGCATCATCGCCTGGTTGTTGCCGAGGTTGGCCAGCAAGCGCGCGCGCTCGTCGAGATCGAGGCTGGGGCCCTCATAGTCGTGATAGGAGAGCTTGCCGTGGAAGGCCGTGGCGACCATCGACACCGGCAGCAGCCCGTCCTTCAGTGCACAGACCGCCATGCCGGCGCGGGTATGCGTGTGCATCACGACCTTGTGACGCTCGGCATGGGCCATGTGGACCGCCGAGTGGATCACGAAGCCCGCGTAATTCACGGGGTAAGGGCTCGGCTCGACGATCTTCCCGTCGAGGTCGATCTTGACCAGGTTCGAGGCGGTCACCTCGTCGTAGTTCAGCCCGTAGGGGTTGATCAGGAAGTGCGGCGCCTCGCCCGGCACCCGCGCAGTGAGATGGCCGTAGATCAGCTCGGTCCAGCCGAAATGGTCGACCAGCCGGTAGGCGGCGGCCAGCTGGCGGCGCAGCACCCATTCGCCGTCGGCCGGCGGCAACGCGTGCACGTCGATGCCGGTGAGCGGCAGGTCGGAAGCGATCGGCATGTCCATGGCGGTCCTCCAGCGGCGGCGACGAAGCTTAGGCCCGCGCGCTATGGTCGGGCAACAAGAGAGGAAACGCAACGCGGCCGGGATTCAAGAGGGTTCGGGACGCCCCGACGAGAAAGCAAATGCCAGCGCGAATGAATGCCCGACTTTACGGGCTTGCCACTGGCGCTCCCTACGGGATTCGAACCCGTGTTTTAGCCTTGAGAGGGCCACGTCCTAGGCCTCTAGACGAAGGGAGCTAAGGCCAGAAGCGGCGTAAATAGTCGAATGACCGCGCGGGCGCAACCCCGCTGATTCAGCCGAGCTTGCAGCGCTCACGCTGATCGGATCGGCCGAGCGGTATGGCGGTCAGTTTCTCGCAGGCGGCCGCGACGACGTGGCGAGCGAGCCCTCCTCGTAGCGCTCGCGCTTGTAGTCGTCATTCGAGACCATGGGGATCAGGCCCCACGACTTGCGCGGCTCGACGAAGGGCCAGTTCCTCCGCCGCAAATGCGGCGGCAATTCGAGCTTGATCGGGGGCATGGGCTGCTCTGGAGTGCTACCGCCTCATCGTGTCGCCGCCTTGCCGGACGGCTTGTAGATCTGGTCGAACACGCCGCCGTCGGCGAAGTGCTCGGCCTGCGCTTTGGTCCAGCCGCCGAAGACCTGGTCGATCGTCACCAGCTTGATCTTCGGGAACCGCGCCAGATCGGCCGGGTCGGCCGCCTCCGGCTTGAAGGGGCGGTAGAAATTGCTCGCAATGATCTTCTGCGCCGCCGGCGAATAGAGGAAATCGAGATAG
Source organism: Reyranella sp. (assembly GCF_004297265.1). Taxonomy (GTDB): domain Bacteria; phylum Pseudomonadota; class Alphaproteobacteria; order Reyranellales; family Reyranellaceae; genus Reyranella. The sequence continues at coordinate 26,386 of NZ_SCUT01000022.1, read as the reverse complement.
GCTTGCGCCACCTTGCGGGTGCCGCGCTTGTCGACGACGACGTCGACCAGCGAGACCGGCGGCTCGGCCAGGATAGAGAATGGCGGTACGACAATGTCGAACTTGTCGGCGCCGAACTCCTTCACCGTCAAGAAGGCTTCGTTCTCCCACGCGATCAGCACGTCGCCGACGGCGCGCTGGGCGAATGTCGTGGTCGAGCCGCGGGCGCCGGAATCGAGCACCGGCACGTTCCTGAAGATCTTCCCGACGAAGCTCTTCGCGGCCGCCGGATCGCCCCCCGGCTTGTCGTTGCGCGTGCGGTCGAGCTCGTAGGCCCAGGCCGCAAGATAATTCCACCGTGCCCCGCCCGAGGTCTTCGGGTTCGGAGTGACGATGGAGACGCCCTCCCGGGCAAGATCGGACCAGTCCTGGATGCCCTTGGGATTGCCCTTGCGCACCACGAACACGATGGTCGAGATGTAGGGCGAAGCATTGTTGGGCAGGCGCGATTGCCAGTTCTCCGGCAGCCGCTTCGATTCGCGCGCGATCGCGTCGATGTCGCCGGCCAGCGCCAGGGTGACGACGTCGGCCTCGAGCCCGTCGATCACCGACCGGGCCTGCTTGCCGGAGCCGCCGTGGCTGGTGCGAATCGTGACCTTCTGCCCGGCCGCGGCCTGCTCCTTCACGAAGGCGTCGTTGAGCGCTTTGTAAAGCTCGCGTGTTGGATCGTAGGAAACATTGGTGAGGACGACCTCCGGCGCCGCCTGGGCACGGACCGCGACGACGGTGGACATGACGCCGAGCGCGATGGCCAGGGCGACGAAGAAAGTCTGACGGGTCGACATGATGTCTGGGCTCTCGGATCAAAAGGGACGGAAGACGGCGGGACGGACCGCAAGGTGCAGCCGGGCCGCGGCGAGGCGGGCATGGCCCGGCGTGGTGAACTGCGTGCCGTCGAGCTCGAAGAACGGCCGTGTGGTTGCATGGAAGCGGAAGGCATTGCCTTCGTGCAGGACGACGCCCGCGGGCTCGCCCCAGATTTCAACAATGAAGGATTCGGACATGGCTGCGCTCCGCCGGCCGTGAGGGCCGGTCATGGCGTTACGACGATGGCTTGAAAGAATGCCGGCTCAGGAGAGCCGACAGGTCGTGCGGCACATGTCGCGTCGACAGAGGGCGCGGGGGAGGTTCGGTGCGGGAGGCTGTGTCATCGCTCAATCATCCGTCGTGACGGAGCCCACGAACAACTTCGTGACGCTTTAGCCTTGGTGACGCGGGGCAAGCTGCTCCATCAAAACCGCGGTCTTTCGACCCTTCTGAAATGCCTTCAATTCCGCGCTCGGGCAATGAAAGTGATTTCCGAAAGCAAAGCGCACGATGGAAGAGCTGCCGCCGGATCGGCGTTGCGGAGAAAGTTCCTTACACAGTCCCGATCGCGGACCGCGACAATGAAAAGCCGGCACGGTGGTTACACCGCGCCGGCTCCGGAACGGGCTGTCGAGGCCCGCTCGCTACCAGAAGCGCGTAGAACCCAGGAAGACGACGGCCGTCCGCTCGTCGCGATGACGGGCACCCAGAGCGGAACCGGCGCAGGCGGCCGCGCAGCCGATCGCCAGCGTCGCCGCCGCAAGGAACGCCGCGATGATGGCAGACTTGCGTGCGGCTTCCGCCACATCGCGTGCCTTCTGCTCGGCGGCCTTCAGGTCGGCATAGGTCTCATCGACCCGCTTCTCCGCTTCGGCCTGCGGCATGCCCGTCTGCTCCGCCACGACCCGTGCCAGGTAGGTGCGGTCGCGCACGTCGAGCTGCGGCGTGGTCAGGCCGGCCGCCAGGGCACGGGCCATCGGCGCCTCGAGATCCGCTCGCGTACGCAGTGCCGGCGTGGCGGCGGCAGGCTGAGCGTTGCCCGGAGCCGGAGGCGTTGCGGCCGCCGCAGCGGGCGTGGCAGCGGGCGCCGGAGCCAACAGGCGGTCGATCGCATAGTCGGTCGGCTTCAGGGAGAGCTGGCCCAAGGCGGGATTGGAAGCGGCGCCTGCCGTGCCGGCCGCCGCAATGGCGGTCGTAGCCTTGCCGGCGGCGGAGACCACCGCCCCCACGCCGGAGGCCGCCAGCGCCGCGCCGAGCAGGACACCGATCGACCACACGCCAAAGCCATGGGCGCCATCGCGGAAATGGCTTTCGGATTCGTCGGTGGTACGCCAGGGCGAGCGCATGCGGCCGGCGATGTAACCGCCCGCCGCAAAACTCGCGACCATGACGAGGGCGAGGTAGACCGCGGCTAGAACGGCCGCCCCCTTGGCCGTGATGCCGGCATAGGGATAGGGCGATACGACACTGAGCCCGAGCGCCGAGCCGAAGGCGAGCAACACCACGGACATCGCCGCGGCGCCCAGCGCGCCCAGGATCACGGGACCCCAATCGAGATAGCGGAAAGGACCGGTCTCGACGGGAACGACGGTTGTGGTGGTGGCGGTGGCCATGATCGCTTCCTACCGAAGACCGAGGAAGGACAGGATGAACATGACCACGACGACGAGACCGACCAGGTAGATGATGCCATTCATGCGAATTCTCCTCAGTTGAGGAGCGGAACGCCCGCGTGGCGTGCGAGTTCCACCGCCGCGAGTCAGATCGTGCAGCATCGCCGAGACGGTCGCCGGAACAGCCGTGCCCGACGCTCGTTTCGACGCGCATGCTCCACCTCTCTCCGGAAATCCAGAGTGACCGCGAAGACCTGGCCACACTGGCCGAACGCGCCGGAATTGCCCTGCTCGACGTCCCGGCCATTGCTGCCGGCAATCTGGACGACGCGGCCTTCGAACTGCGCCGGGCTTGGCTCGCCCGCGCGCACCATCCGGGCGACGCGACGCTGAAGAGCCCTTGCGAAGGGGAGGTCTCGCGACTGCCCGACGGGAAAAGAATCCACTTCGGCTACGAGCGGGAGCTCAGCGCCCGTCTGCTGGAGAGCCGCGCGCCGCTCTGCTATCCGGTGCCCCCCGGATGGCAATCCCTTCGCGTCCTGTGCCGCAGCGGACAAGCCGCCCTGTCGTGCCTGCTCCACCATGTCGCTCACACGGCCTCAGCCCTGCCGCTCACGCTGCATCATGCCGGCCGCTACTTCGAGACGGCCGCGCTCCTCGACCTGTGGCCGCGGCAGGTGTTCGCGCTGAGCGACGGGAGCCCGTCGCATGTCGATGTGCTCATCGGCGAACCCGTCCACTGCGACGGCCAGTTCGGCCTCTCCATCCCCACCCGCCTGCCGCGCGCGTTCCAGGCCTTGCTGCTGGACACCACGATGGTCGGGCTGCAGGTCGACATCGCACCCTGGCTCGAAAGGTTCGAGGGATCCTTCGCCGCCATATTCCGGTCGGGCCTCAAACTCGATCAGGCAGGGCTGGAACTTGCCAATGTCGGCATCGTGCAGCTCTTCGTTCGTGACGGCGCGAAGATGAACCTCGCGGCGACGGCGGCCGCGCTGCAGCGGATCCGGGCCCTCACCGGCGGCGGTCTGACCCTCGATGAAATGGCGGCCCTGTCCGCGCCCTGGTTTCTCGATCGCGACTACCTGCAACACTACACCGCCCAGTTGTTTGCCAATAACGCCGCCCTCGCCCAAGTGGTCGGCAGCGGATCGCACCTGTTCGACGAGCGGTGCCATCCTTCCCTGCTTTCTCGAGAAGCGGTGGCTCCGTTCTGTGCGATACGGCTGCGGCGCGGCGATGCAGCGGCGCACCGTCGCCTGCTCCATCACGTGGAGGAGGAGATCACCCGCCGTAGCCTGGCACTCGCCAACGGCGGGTCATTCGGCTTCCGCGGCAACCGGTACGAACTGATCGAACCGGAGCCCAGCGCCGGTGAACCGTTCCTCCGCGTAGCAATGGGTTTCCGCGGCGGCTCGGAGCGTGACCGGATCATCGAACTCTTCCGGGAGTTGGCGGCCCTTCCCGCCTTACCTTGATGGCCGCTCCGCGAGCCGGCGGACGATCTCGCCGACGATCCTCGCGGGTTCCAGGCCGATATCGACGACGATCGGCCGTTCGTCCTCAGCCGGCTCCTGGAGGGTGGCGAACTGGCTGTCGAGCAGCCCGACCGGCATGAAATGGGAGGTCCGCGCCTGGAGGCGGCCGTGGATCAGCGCCTGTATTCCCTTCAGGTACACGAGAGAGACGTCGCGCCGGCCGCCGACGATGATGTCGCGATAGATCCGCTTCAGCGCCGAGCAGGTCACGACACCAGCCTCCCCCCTCTCCCGCCAAGCATCGATCTGGCGGCCGATCGCCTGGAGCCATGGGAGGCGGTCGGCATCGGTCAGCGGCGTGCCGCTCTTCATCTTCTCGACGTTCTCGCGCGGGTGGAGATCGTCTCCGTCCCGGAACGCGCAACCGAGCCGTTCGGCCAGAAGGCTGGCGACGGTGGTCTTGCCCGATCCCGAGACACCCATCACGACGACGATGGTCTTCATTGCGGTCAAGTCTATCATGGAGCGGGATCGGAAAACGAATGGGAGAGATGGATGCAGCTCGGCATGATCGGCCTGGGACGGATGGGCGCCAACCTCGTGCGCCGGCTGGTGCGACAGGGCCACGCCTGCGTCGTCTTCGACCAGAATCCCGAAGCGGTCGCGGACCTCGTCGGGCAGAGCATCACTGGCGGCGCCGATCTCGCCGATCTGGTCGCCAAGCTCAGCCCGCCGCGCAACGTCTGGGTCATGCTGCCAGCTGGTGAGATCACGGAGCAGACCGTGGCCGAGCTCGGCCGCCTGCTGGAGCCCGGGGACACGATCATCGACGGTGGCAATGCCTTCTTCCAGGATGACGTGCGACGCGCCCGCGAAATGAAGGCCAAGGGCATCCATTACCTCGACTGCGGCACCAGCGGCGGCGTCTGGGGCCTGGAGCGCGGCTACTGCCTGATGATCGGCGGCGACAGGGAGGCCGTGGAGCGGCTCGACCCGATATTCGCCGCGCTAAGTCCGGGCGAAGGCACCATCCCGAAGACGCCGCGCCGCGAGGCACGCGACACCCGTGTCGAGCGCGGCTATCTCCATTGCGGCCCGAGCGGATCCGGGCACTTCGTCAAGATGGTGCACAACGGCATCGAGTACGGGCTGATGCAGGCCTATGCCGAAGGCTTCGAGATCCTGCGCAAGGTCTCGTCCGAAGCCGTGCCTGCTGAGCGGCGCTACGACCTCGACCTCGCCGATATCGCCGAGGTCTGGCGGCGTGGCAGCGTCGTCAGTTCCTGGCTGCTCGACCTCACCTCCTCAGCGCTGGCCGAGGACCCTGCTCTCTCCAGGTACTCGGGCTTCGTCGAGGATTCCGGCGAGGGACGCTGGACCATCAACGCCGCGATCGAGGAGGCCGTGCCGGCCGACGTCCTGTCAGCCGCGCTCTATGCCCGCTTCCGCTCGCGTGACCGCGAGGGCACGGCCAACAAGCTCCTGTCGGCCATGCGCCACGCCTTCGGCGGCCATGTCGAGCCGAAGAAGTAGATCAGAGGAACGACAGGCCGCCGCTCAGGGCCACGGTCTGGCCGGTCATGTAGGCGTTGCCGATCACCATCAGGACGGCCTGGGCGCATTCCTCCGAGGTGCCGAAGCGGCCAAGAGGGATGCGGTCCGGCGACGAGGCGAGCCCGCCCCGGACCATGTCGGTCTCGATCAGCGAGGGCGCCACGGCGTTCACCGTGACGCCGTCCTTCACGACCCGCGCGGCGTAGCCGCGTGTCAGACCCTCCATGCCGGCCTTGGAGGCGTTGTAGTGTGGGCCGATGCCGCCGGCCCCGCGCGCCGCACCCGAGGAGATGTTGACGATGCGGCCCCATTTGCGGGCGCGCATGCCCGGCAGCACGGCCTGGGTGCAGAGGAAGGCCGACTTCAGGTTGACCGCGATGGTCTGGTCGAACTGTTCTTCTGTGAGGTCGTCGATGCCGCTCATGATCGCGAGGCCGGCATTGTTCACCAGCACGTCCACCGGCCCCAGCTCGCGCTCGACCGTGGCCACCATCGCAGACACGGCCGCGCTGCCGGACACGTCGGCCGCGATCGCCATCGCCTTGCCGCCGGCTTGCTTGATGACCACCACGACATCGTCCGCGTCAGCCGCGCGCTCACGATAGTTCACCGCGACGGCAGCGCCCTCACGGGCAAGCGCCAGCGCCACCGCGCGTCCGATGCCGCGCGATCCACCCGTGACCAATGCGACCTTGCCGGCGAGCGACACCATCTCAGATCTCGTCGACGCCGAAGGCCTGACGCATCGCCTTCACGCCTTCCTGGTGCGGCGTCCACAGGCGGCCACTGACCAGTCCGCCATCGACCACGAGATCGTGGCCGTTGATGAAGGTCGAATCGTCCGACGCCAGGAAGACGGCCGCCTTGGCGATGTCGTCGACGATACCGGCGCGGGGGATCGGCTGGTTCTTCGCCATGCTGGCCTTCATCGCCTCGGCATAGGCATCGGCCTTGTCCGGCGGCAGGCCCAGCGCCTTGGCGAAGATGCCCGTGGCGATGCCGCCGGGGGAGATCGAGTTCACCCGCACGTTCTTCTCACCGAGCTGCATGGCGACGCAGACCGTCAGATGGTTCACCGCCGCCTTTGCGGCACCGTAGATCATGGAGGTCGAGTAACCCGCCCGGCGGCCCGCGACGCTGCCATTGTTGATGATGCTGCCCGAGCCTTGCGCCATCATCAGCGGTGCGGCGTGCTTCATGCCCAGCATCACCGAGCGCACCAGGGTCGCCATCGCCGCGTCGAAGCCCTCGACCGGGACCGTCTCGATGCCGCCCACGGGTGCCGGTCCGCCGGCATTGTTGAACAGGCAGTCGACCCTGCCCCATTTGGACAGGCAGGCGTCGAACATGCGCTTCACGTCGTCCTCGCGCGTCGCGTCCGCCGTCACAAAGAGGCAGTTCTCCTTGCCGAGAGCGGTCTCGAGCGTGCGACCGAGCGCCTCGCGTCGGCCCGTGGCCACGACTTTGGCGCCCTCCTCGACGAACAGCTCGACCGTCCGCCGCCCGATGCCGCTGGTCGCTCCCGTGACGATGGTGATCTTGCCTTCGAGCCTGCCCATGCTTCTCTCCCCTTTGCCGGTCCGGAATGATACACCACCGCCAACCAGGAGAAGCATATGACAGTGTTGGGAATTCTCGGCGGCAGCGGCGTCTACGACATGGCCGGTCTCAGGAACCCGGAATGGCGCCGGATCGCCTCGCCGTTCGGTGAGACGTCGGACGAGTTCCTGTTCGGCGTGCTGGACGGGCTTGAGGTCGTCTTCGTGCCCCGCCATGGCCGCGGCCATGCCCACTCCCCGAGCTCGATCAACTACCGCGCCAACATCGACGCCCTGAAACGGGTCGGCGTCACCGACATCCTGTCGCTCTCGGCCTGCGGCTCACTGCGCGAGGACCTGCCGCCGGGCCATTTCGTCGTCGTCGACCAGTTCATCGACCGTACCTTCGCCCGCGAGAAGAGCTTCTTCGGCGAGGGTCTGGTGGCGCACGTCTCGATGGCGCAGCCGACCTGCAACCGGCTGGCCGAAGTTGCTTACGACTGCGCGCAGCAAGCCGGCTTCCCGATCCGCAAGGGCGGCACCTACCTCGCGATGGAAGGGCCGCAATTCTCCAGCCTCGCCGAATCGAACCTCTACCGGAGCTGGGGCTGCGACGTGATCGGCATGACCAACATGCCGGAGGCCAAGCTCGCCCGCGAGGCGGAGATTTGCTACGTCACCGTCGCCATGGTCACCGACTTCGACTGCTGGCATCCCGACCATGACCATGTACAGGTCGCCGACATCGTCCGCGTACTGTTCGACAATGCCGCGAAAGCCAAGGCGCTGGTCGCCATGATCGCGCCGCGCCTCAAGGCCGACCGCCCCACGCCCTGCCCGTCCGGCTGCGACCGTGCACTCGAACACGCGCTCATCACCTCGCCGACGGTCCGCTCGGCGGAGATGGTAGCCAAGCTCGACGCCGTCGCGGGCCGCGTCCTGGCCGGATAGCCATCAACCTGTCGATATCAAGCCGCATGCTCGCGGGTGGACTTTGCGGTGAAGGCGAAGCCGCCACCGTCTATAAGGACAGCCATGACCCAGCCGCTCTCCCTCGACATTCTCCGCGACGCCTGCACCACCATCGCCGAGGAAGCCGCGCGTGAGATCATGCGCATCTATGCGGGCGATCATGGTGTGCGCGACAAGGACGACAAGAGTCCCGTCACCGATGCCGACCATGCCGCTGAAGCGGTCATCCTGGCCGGGCTGCGCAAGCTCACGCCGGGCCTGGTGATCATCGCCGAGGAGGAGATGGCGGCGGGCCGCGTTCCGACACTCGACGATGGCCGTCCCTTCTGGCTGGTGGACCCGCTCGACGGAACCAAGGAGTTCATCAAGAGGAACGGCGAATTCACGGTGAATATTGCCCTCGTCGAGAACGGCAGCCCGACCCTCGGGATCGTGCTGGCTCCGGCCACCGACACTCTGTGGCGGGGTGCCAAAGGGCTTGGTGCCGACAAGCGCGAAGGCAAAGGCCCTTTCAAGCCGATACGGACTCGCACGCCACCGACTGAGGGCCTGACCGCCTGCGCGAGCCGCAGTCACGGCACCTTCAACGACCTGGACATATGGTTCCGCAACAATGACCTGACTGTCGCCGACCGGGTGCAGGCCGGCTCGTCGCTGAAGTTCTGCCTGATCGCCGAAGGCAAGGCCGACATCTATCCGCGCTTCGGACCGACCATGGAGTGGGATACCGGCGCGGCACAGGGCGTACTCGAGGCCGCCGGCGGCGAGGTGGTCACCGTCGACGGCAAGCCCCTGCTCTACGGCAAGCCGCGCTTCGCCAACCCGCATTTCATCGCCCGCAGCCTGGCGGCACGATGAGCGTGGTCGAGGCGACGGTAGAGTCCATCGCCGCAGCCGCCCGGACTCTGCGGGAAGGCGGCCTCGTCGCCTTCCCGACCGAGACCGTCTACGGGCTGGGCGGCGACGCCACGAACGAGCGCGCCGTCGCCGCGATCTTCGAGGCCAAGAACCGCCCGCAGTTCAATCCGCTGATCAGCCACGTGCCCGATGCCGCGACCGCGCGCGCATTCGTGCGCTGGAACGATACGGCAGAGAAACTCGCCTCCACTCTCTGGCCGGGCCCGCTCACCCTGGTGCTGCCGCGGTCCGAGGGGTCGCCCATCGCGTTGCTGGCGACTGCCGGGCTCGACACGGTCGCGATCCGCGCGCCCTCGCACCCGATCGCCCAGGCCCTCATGCGGGCGACCGGCCGGCCGATCGCCGCGCCCTCCGCCAACCGTAGCGGCGAAGTGAGTCCCACCCGTCCCGAGCATGTCGCGCAGTCACTGGGCGCGCGGGCGCCGATGATCCTCGACGGCGGCCCCTGTCTCGTCGGCGTCGAATCCACGGTCCTGGATCTCTCGGGTGACATGCCCATCCTGCTGCGCCCCGGCGGCGCGACACGCGAGGCGATCGAAGCCGCGATCGGCCCGATCGCGCTCAGCGATGCCATCCCGACCGGCGACGCCGCCCGAAAGTCCCCCGGCCAGCTCCACAGTCACTACGCACCGTCGCGTCCCGTGCGGCTGGAGGCGACTTCGGTGTCGCGCGACGAGGGGCTCCTCGCCTTCGGCGATACCGTGCCCACGGGCGCCATGCTGACGATGAATCTCAGCCCGTCCGGCAACCTCGGCGAGGCGGCCGCCAACCTGTTCGCCATGATGCGAGCGCTCGACCGGCCAGGTATCGGCCGCATCGCCGTGATGCCCGTTCCGCATACCGGCCTCGGCCTCGCGATCAACGACCGGCTACGCCGCGCCGCCGCGGATGACGATTCCAACAGGCAGCGCTAGTCTGCCGACAAAGAGAGGAAACGATGCCTGATACCGCCCTCATGCCTACCATTCCGACGGCTCCCGTCACGCCCGCGATCCTAGAAGGTCTGCGCGCCATCGTGGGCGACAAGGGCCTGATCGCCGACGACCAGGGCAAGCAGCCTTTCGTCACCGACTGGCGCGGCTCGATCGTCGGAAACGCCGCTGTCGTCGTGCGGCCGGCGAATGTCGAGGAAGTTTCGAAGGTCGTGAAGCTCTGCCATGACAACGGCATCGCCATCGTGCCGCAGGCCGGCAATACCGGCCTGATGGGCGGCGCCACGCCCTGGCCGTCGCACACCGGCATCGTCCTGTCGGTCGGCCGCATGAACAAGGTGCTGAACGTCGATCCGGTCGGTTACTCGATGACCGTCGAGGCGGGCTGCGTGCTGCAGACCTTGCAGGAGACCGCGGCCAGCCATGACCGCTTCTTCCCACTGTTCCTGGGCGCCCAGGGTTCCTGCATGATCGGCGGCAATCTCTCGACCAACGCCGGCGGCGTGCAGGTGCTGCGTTACGGTAATGCGCGCAACCTCGTCATGGGTCTCGAGGTCGTGCTGCCCAACGGCGACATCTGGAACGGGCTGCGTGCGCTCAAGAAGGACAATACCGGCTACGACCTGAAACATCTGTTCATGGGCGCCGAGGGCACGCTCGGCATCATCACCAAGGCCGTGCTGAAGCTGTGGCCCGCCGCCAAGGACACGGCCACCGCCTGGCTGGCCATCCGCGATCCGCAAGCCGCCATCGAGATCCTGTCCGAAGCGCACGCCGCGTCGGAGGACAATGTCGGCTCGTGCGAGCTGATGAGCCGGACCTGCACCGACATGGTCCTGCGCAACATTCCCGGCACGCAGGATCCGCTGAAGGCGGACACGCAGTGGTTCCTGCTGCTCGAATGGACCTCGGCGCGTCCCAAGGTGGAAGGCACAGAGGGCATGTCCAAGAAGATGGAGCAGTTCCTCGCCGACCAGATGGAAGCCGGCCGCGTGCTCGATGCCGTGATCGCCCAGAGCGAGGCGCAGGCGCGCAACATGTGGGTGATCCGCGAATCGGTCGCCCCGGCGTCGCGCGCCGAAGGGCCAGGCCTCAGCTACGATATCTCGGTGTCGATCTCGAAGGTGCCGGAGTTCATCGAACGCGGCCTCAAGGCCGCACTCGACATCCTGCCCAGCATCCGCCCCTACCCGCTTGGCCATATCGGCGACGGCAACATCCACTTCTCCTTCATGGGACCGAAGGGCATGGATCGGCCGACGCTCAGCCAGTATTCGCCCGCCATCACCCGCGCGGTAAACGACCTGGTGACGAGCCTCGACGGTTCGATTTCGGCCGAGCATGGCATCGGCATCGACAAGCTCGACGAGCTGGCCCATTACCGCTCCAGGATCGAGCTCGACACGATGCGCACCATCAAGCGGGCGCTCGATCCGAAGAACATCATGAACCCCGGCAAGGTATTGCGTATCTGATGAGCGATTTCGTCGAAAAGCTGCGCGCCATCGTCGGCGACAAGGGCCTGATCACCGACGACCAGGGCAAGCATCCCTATGTCACCGACTGGCGCGAAAGCTTCGTGGGAAATGCGCTGGCTGTCGTGCGCCCGGCGAACACCGAGGAAGTCGCCGCTGTCGTGAGGCTCTGCGCGGCCGAGAAGGTTTCCGTGGTGCCGCAGGGGGGCAATACCGGCCTCGTCGGCGGCGGCATCCCGCAGGAGAAGGGCCGCGAGATCGTCCTGTCGCTCAACCGCATGTCGCGCATCACCGACATCGATCTGATCGGCTACACTATGACGGTCGAGGCGGGTGTCATTCTGAAGACCATCCAGGAGACCGCGGCGGCAAACGACCGGCTGTTTCCACTTTCGCTGGCCGCCGAAGGAAGCTGCTCGATCGGCGGCAACCTCTCGACCAACGCCGGCGGCGTGCAGGTCCTGCACTACGGCAATGCCCGCCAGCTCGTGCTCGGCCTCGAAGTCGTGACACCCCAGGGCGAAATCTGGAACGGGCTGCGGGCGCTGAAGAAGGACAATACCGGCTACGACCTGCGTGACCTCTATCTCGGTGCCGAAGGCACCCTGGGCATCATCACGCGAGCGGTGCTGAAGCTCTGGCCAAAAGCCAAGGACGTCGCCACCGCCTGGGTCGCCGTCCCCTCGCCGGCAGCCGCCGTCGCCCTGCTGAGCGGCGCGCATGCCGCCTCCGAGGACAATGTCACCTCCTGCGAGCTGATGGGCCGCCAGGGGATCGACCTCGTGCTGCAGCACATTCCCGGCGCCGCCGATCCTCTCGCGGAAAAGCACGACTGGTACGTGCTGCTCGAATGGTCTTCTACGCGCGCCCGGCGCGACGGCGAGAACCAGGGGGGCTTGCGCGAGAAGATGGAAGCCTATCTCGGCGAGGCGATGGAGCAGGGTCTCGTGCTCGACGCCACGATCGCCCAGAACGAGACCCAGGCTCGCGCGCTGTGGAGCCTGCGCGAGAACCACACCGAGGCCTCCAAGAAGGAGGGCCCCTCGGTGAAGCACGACATCTCGGTCGCCGTGAGCAAGATCCCCGCTTTTGTGACCGAAGGACTCGCCGCGATGAAGAAGGCGCTGCCCGAAGGTCGGCCGGTAACGTTCGGCCATGTCGGCGACGGCAATCTCCATTTCAACTGCCAGGCGCCGGAAGGCTGGGACAAGGCACGCTTCATGCCGCACGCTCATGCGGTAAATGCCGCGGTCTACGACCTCGTCGTGAGCTATGGCGGATCGATTTCGGCCGAGCACGGGATCGGCCTGCTCAAGGTCGACGAACTCGCGCACTATCGCAGCAAGGTCGAGATCGACACGATGCGCACGATCAAGCGCGCGCTCGATCCGCAGAACCTGATGAACCCGGGAAAGATCCTCCGGGTTTAGATAAATTCCGTCGTCTCGACCGGAGCCTCGCGCAGCGAGGCGTGGTGGAGAGACCTTCCCTCTACAAATGGCTGGCTTTTAGTGGAGAGAAGGTCTCTCCACTCCGCCCCTGCGGCGCTCCAGTCGAGACGACGGAGTTTTGTTAAGGCCGCGGCGTGCGGTCGTTGGTGCGGTCGACGATCTCGAACTGGACGTCGGTTATCTTGCCGTCATGGTGCCGGGCCGGCGGTGCCGGTTCGAGGTCGCGGCGGAAGAAGCTCATGAACCAGGCCTTGGCCTTGTAGGCCAGCAGCAGGACCAGCGCGACGGCAGCGACACCCGCGATCACGGCAAAGCCCAGCACCGCCAGCACGACGAAGCCGATCAGTCCCAGGATCGCCTGGATCCAGACGCGGGCCGGCAGGCGCGACAGGAGTTCGAGGAACTGCTTGCCGTTCATGTCGCCCAGCGCTTTTCGAAGTCCCAGACTTCGGGGAACCCCATCAGCCCGTGGATGTCCTGATACTGCGGCAGCGGATCGCCCAGGCTGGTGCCGCTGTCCTTGAGGTGCGCGAACGACCGCCTCATCGCCTCGGCGGCAACGCTCAGGCCCAGCACCGGATAGATCGCGAGATCGAAACCCCACTTCTTCAGCCGGTCGACCTCGGCCCGCGGCGTCTTGCCGAACTCGACCATGTTGGCGAGCAGTGGCTTGCTCACCTCGCGGCCAATGCGCTCCAGCTCGGCCTCGCTCTCCGGCGACTCCACGAAGATGATGTCGGCACCCGCCTCCTCGTAGAGCCGGGCGCGGCGCAGCGCCTCGTCGAGCCCCAGCGCCGTGCGCGCATCGGTGCGCGCCACGATCAGCGTCTCCTCGTGCCGGCGAGCCTCCGCCGCGACCCGGAGCTTGAGCACCATGTCTTCGGCCGGGACCACCCGCCGTCCCGGGGTATGGCCGCACTTCTTGGGCATCTCCTGGTCTTCGATCTGGATTGCGGCGACGCCTGCCGCCTCGTAGCCGCGGATGGTGCGCTGGACGTTCAGCAGCCCGCCATAGCCGGTATCGGCATCGGCGATCAGCGGCGTCTCGACGACGGAGCAGATCATCTCGGCGCGGCCCAGCATGTCGGAATAGGTCGCGAGGCCCGCGTCGGGCAGGCCCAGCATCGACGCCGTGGCCCCGTAGCCCGTCATATAGAGAGCGGGAAAGCCCATGCGGTCCGCGACGCGCGCGGAAATACCATCGTAGACGCCCGGCGCCAGGATGAACTCGCCCCGCGCCAGGAGGTCCCGCAACTTCGCTGCCTGTGGATTGCCTGCCATGTCTCTCTCCTCGCTCAGGAAAATGACCGAGTTGTGTCGATCCGGCCAGCCTCCCCGAACGAAAACGGCCGGCGGTCAGAAACCGCCGGCCGCTCACGAGAATGTCGGTGGATCAGACCGAGACGGGCTTCAGTTCCTGCGAGCCGGCCGACTTGCAGAACGTCGTCGTCTCGGTCGTGGTCTGGCCGTTCTTGGTGGCGGTCAGCTCGATCGGGCGGCAGGTGCTGCCATCGGCGCGGCTGGTCGCCGGCGCGACCGGCTTGGCGCTCACCACGGTCGGCGGCGCCGTCGTCGCAGCCGACGAAGAGGTCTTGGTGGGCTCGACCGTGTAGGTGGTCGGCACGTTGTTCTCGGCGACGAAGGCATACTGCGTGGCTTCGGCCAGACGGCGACGCTCCTGATCGTCGAGCGCACGTCCCACGAGATTGCCGGCCAGGCCGCCCACCAGTGCGCCACCGACCGCGCCACCGACGGATCCGAAGGCCAAGCCGCCCACGACACCGCCCAGCGCCGCCCCCATGACAGTGCCGGTCGTCTGGTTGTTCGGCTGACCACGGTCGTCCGTACAGGCGGCCGCGAGCCCGAGAGCCGCAACCACGCCAACGATCCGCACGACGATCTTCCTGCCGGAGAAGAAGGCCGTGTCAGCAGTCACTGCAGTCATCTGGTGCATCTCCTTTTGTATTCAGGAACGTTCACTCTACTCCAGAGATACTGCTTGCTGCCACGAGCATCGTCCTCCGCATCCGCATAGGAGCGCGGAGCGTCGCATGAGGCCAGCAGCAGGCCGGTCCGGACCAGGACGAGCGCGAGGTCGTCGCGATCCGAGTCCGGAATGTCGGCGAGCGGATCCTTGGAGTTTCGTTTGGTGATCAGGCAGCGATACAGAGGCGTGCCATCGGTCAACCGATCGGTCTGCCGGCAGCGCAGGTTGCGCGGCTGGGCCGCCAGCGAATCGGCGGCGAGCTTGTGCAGCGCCGGATCATCGACGCTGTCGACACCCTGCAGCCTGATCTCGGCGGGCCGGTCCTTGAGGCCGATCAGCATCAGTGTCTTGCCGAAATGGTCGAAGTTGCCGGCGACGAACTCGATCGCCTTGCGCGCGTCCTCGATCGCCTTCTGCCGGGCAGCGGCTTCCTCGGCAGCTTTGCGCTGGGATTCCTCTTCGGCGCGCTTTCTCTCGGCGATCTCCGCCTCGACCTTGCGGCGAGTATCTTCTTCGAACTGGCGCCGGGCCGCGTCGGCCTGCGCCTCCAGGTCGGCCTTGGCCTTCGCGTCCTGCTCGGCCTTCGCTCTTGCCTCTTGCTCGGCCTTTGCCTTGGCTTCCTGCGCGGCCTTCTCGGCGCGCAGCTGCTCGGCCTCCTCCGCCGCCTTGCGCCGCGCCTCCTCGGCCGCTTCGGCCGCGGCACGCGCCTTCACCATCTCGGGATCGGGCCCGCGCGTGGCCATCGCATAGTAGCCGCCGCCACCGATCGCCAGCAGCACGACAGCCGCGACACCGGCCCACAGGCCGGCGCGTGATTTCGGTGCGGGCGGAGGCGCCGTGACGGAGGCCGCCGTTGCCGGCCCGAGGACGGACACGCGTTCGGCCGGCGCCTCCTCGGTCTTGCCCATGACCATCGTGGCGCCGGGCTCCGGCGCGGCCGTCATGCCGAGGATGGGCCGCCAGCCGGCAATCGATTGCGGGCGGTCGCGCGCCGCCACCGTCAACCCGGCGTCGACACCGGCCAGGACGCCCGGCGAGAAACCCGCAGGCGCCAGCTTGCCGAGCGGCTCGTAGGTGTCGTCCAGCATGCGGTCGAAGGCGTTGGGTGGCGCCTTGCCGGCGATGGCGTGATAGATCGTGGCGGCGAGGCCGTAGATGTCGGTCCACGGTCCCTGCTTGGCCGACGTCATCTGTTCGGCCGCGGCGTAGCCCGGCGTGAAGATCGCCGTCATCGCCGCCGTGCGGCCGACCATCGCCGCGCGCGACGCACCGAAATCGATCAGGGTCGGATTGCCGGCGGCGTCGAGCAGGATGTTCGCCGGCTTGATGTCGCGATGCAGGAAACCCGCAGCATGAACCTGCTCCAGCCCATCAAGCAGCGGCCACAGGATGCGATCGACTTCCTCGGGCTTCAGCCTGCCGCCGGTGTTGATGCGGTCCTCGAGCGTGGCGCCGCTCAGCAGCTCCATGACGATATAGGCCGTGCCGTTGGCTTCGAGGAAGTCGAAGACCTGCACGATCGCCGGCACGCGATGGAGGCTGGCGAGCGTCCGGCCCTCGGTGACGAAGCGGTCGCGCCCCCAGCCGAAATCGTCGGCCATCTTGGTCGTGCGCGGCAGCACCGTGGAGCCATCCTGGCGCACGGCCAGCGCCGACGGCAGGTACTCCTTGATCGCAACTTCGCGCCCGAGCTGCACGTCGCGGGCACGATAGGTAATGCCGAAACCACCCTGTCCCAGTACCGACACGATCTCGTAGCGGCCGATCGTCTGGCCGGCTTTCAGCGAGACGTAGTCGACCTCGGGCGGCGGCGTGGCGCCGGAAAGAGTCGTGGGCTGGTTCATGGGCGGAGCACGCCGCTAGGTGTGATGGACGACCAGCTCGACATCGCCGAGCCGCAACTTCGATCCCGCCTGCAGCGCCGTCGGCGCACCCGCCTTGAGGACCGTGCCGTTGACCGCGGTGCCGTTGGTCGAGCCGAGATCCTCGACCTGCAGCGCCTCGCCGGAGAGGCTTAGCCTCGCATGCCGGCGCGACACAGTCGGGTGGGGCACGACCAACTCGCACTGGTCGGCGGCACGGCCGATGCACATGCCTTGCGACTGGCCGACCAGTTTCTCCATCGACACTTCGAACGTGTGCTTACGGCCGGCCGAATCCGGCCCCTCGAAGCGCAAGATGATCTGCGGAACCATGCGCGTCGTCGTGCCGGGAGCCATGAGCTTGGCCGGACGCACATGAAACACCTGTACCGAACGACTGACGTTCTTCAGCTGATGCTCGCCGCCGTCGTGGAAAGCGTACTCGGTGCGCAACTCGACGAGGTCCCGGACGGCGCGCGAGACCGCGATACCACCCGGTTCCGCCAGTGTCTGGATGCGTGCGGCCAGATTGACGCCGTCGCCGAAGATATTCTGGTCCTCGTCGTCGATGATGACTTCGCCGAGATGAACGCCGACGCGGAACAGCATGCGCTGCTCCTCGCTGAGCGCTTCGTTGAAGCGCGCCATCCGCTCCTGGATGTCGATGGCCGCCGCCACGGCAGAGACGGCCGAGCCGAATTCCGCCAGCATGGCGTCACCGGCCGTACCGACGAGCCGGCCGCGTCCAGCATCGATGGCGGGACGCCAGACCTCGATCTGCGCCGACTTGAGATGGCGGAACGTTCGGGTCTCGGCGCCTTCCATCATCCGGGTGAACCCGGCGAGGTCGGCGTGGACGATGGCAGCTAGGCGGCGTTGCATGTTCTCTTCGCTTCAGCGGCCGTTTCTCGATTTACCGCCTGGCGAGAGAATACCCCGGCAGGCGGCTGTCGGCACGACCTCAGATACTGCCGGCATCCTGCATTGAATCGCGGCAATCTTGGGACAACCGGCACGATCAGTTGCCGGTACCCTTCGGTCAGCGCCCCTTGAAGGACGGCGTGCGACGCTCGCCGAGCGCCGCCAGCCCCTCCTTGAGATCGTCGGAAGTGGCGCAGGCGCGCTGGGTCTGGCGAATCGAAGCCATGTCCGGGGCTGCCTGGGCGAACTGCTCGATGGCGCGCTTCATGCCTGACATGGAAAGCGGCGCGAGGCCCGCCAGGCGGGCGGCCTTCTCGGCCACCTTGTCCTTGAACTCGGCACGTTCCACCAGCCAGTCGAGATAGCCGACGGCCAGCAACTCGGTGTCGTGGAAATCCTCCGACAGCAGGAAGGCGCGCTTGGCGAAGCTCGGGCTCACCTTCTGCGTGTAGCGGCGCAAGCCGCTCGGATAGTAATGCAGTCCGAAGCGCGCTGCGGGCATAAAGAAGCGCATGCCCTTGACGCCGAGCCGGAAGTCGCAGGCCAGCGCAAGGTCCGTGGCGCCGCCATAGACACCGCCGTTCAGGGCGCACAGGGTCGGCATGCGCATCGCCTCGATGCGGTCCATGACGACTTCGAAGGTGTTGTCGCCGCCCTCGTCCTTGCGCTCGCCGGCCGGGATCGAGCCGAGGTCGTAGCCGGAGCAGAAGGTCTTGTCGCCCGTGCCGGTGATCACCGTGGCGCGCACGGCGGGATCGGCATCCGCCTTCTCGACCGCCTGGCGCAGCAGCTTCAACCCCGCGGGATCGAGACGATTATGCTTCGCAGGATCGTTCAGTGTGATGGTGGCGATGGGGCCGTCGATCGACAGCAGGACTGTGTTCGTCATGTTGGTCGCAAAATAGCCGAGCCGGTCGCCAAAAGCGACCGAGCACGGCATATTGCGGCCCGGAGGAATTCACATGACTTACACTGCCCCGCTGGCCGACATGCGTTTCGCCCTGCGCGAAGTCGCCGGCCTTTCCGGCGTCGCCGGCCTGCCCGGTTATGAGCATGCGACGGACGACACGATCGACGCGGTGCTCGAGGAAGCCGGGAAGCTGGCCGGCAACGGCCTCGCCCCCCTCAACCGCGAGGGCGACAAGGTGGGCGCCAGGCTCGAGAACGGCGTGGTCCGCACCGCGCCGGGCTTCGCCGCCCTCTACAAGGAGTTCGTCGAAGGCGGCTGGAACTCGCTGCCCTTCGATCCGGAGTTCGGCGGGCAGGGTATGCCGTGGCTCCTGGCGACCGCGGTGCAGGAGATGTGGCAAGCCGCCAACATGGGGTTCGGCCTGGTGCTGCTGCTGAACCAGGGCGCGATCGATGCGATTCACCATCACGGGTCCGATGCACAGAAGGCAGCCTACCTGCCCAGGATGATCTCGGGCGAATGGACCGGAACCATGAACCTCACGGAGCCGCAGGCGGGCTCCGACCTCGGCCAGCTCAAGAGCCGCGCGGTGAAGAACGGCGACCACTATCTCGTCACCGGCCAGAAGATCTTCATCACCTACGGCGAGCACGACATGGCCGAGAACATCGTGCACCTCGTGCTGGCGCGCACCCCCGACGCGCCGGCCGGCGTGCGCGGCATCTCGCTGTTCATCGTGCCGAAATATCTGCCGAACGCCGACGGCACGCCGGGCAAGCGCAACGACCTGCGCTGCGTGTCGCTGGAACACAAGCTCGGCATCCATGCCAGCCCCACCTGCGTGATGTCGTTCGGTGACGATGGCGGTGCGGTCGGCTATCTCGTCGGCGAGGAAGGGCGCGGCCTCTCCTACATGTTCACCATGATGAACAATGCCCGTCTGTCCGTGGGCATCCAGGGCCTCGCCATCGCCGAGCGCGCCTATCAGCAGGCAGCGGCCTTCGCGCGCACCCGCGTGCAGTCGAAGGACGACGGCAGCGCGGCGCCGGCCTCGGTGTCGATCGTCCATCATGCCGACGTCCGCCGAATGCTGATGAGCATGCGCGCCCAGATCGAAGCGATGCGGGCACTGGGCTATTACACCGCGGCCGGCATCGACGGCGCGCTGAAGCAGCCCGACAAGGCGGCGGGCCGCAGGATCCAGGACCGGGTCGACCTGCTGATCCCGATCGTGAAGGCCTGGTTCACCGACCTCGGCAACGAGATCGCTTCCACCGGTGTGCAGATCCATGGCGGCATGGGATTCATCGAGGAAACCGGTGCGGCGCAGCACCTGCGCGACGCCCGCATCCTGCCGATCTACGAGGGCACCAACGGGATCCAGGCGCGCGACCTGGTGGGCCGCAAGGTCGCCAAGGACGGCGGCGAGACCATGCTGGCGCTGGTCGCCGAGATGCGCGCCACGGCCGAGGAAATGAAGACTGCGCCCGGTGACGACCTGGAGGCGATCCGGGCCGGCCTCGTGGCCGCGGCCGATGCGCTCGAGGATGCGACCAAATGGGTGGCTCAGTCGGTCAAGGCCGAGCTGGTGAACGCGCTCGCCGGGTCGGTGCCCTTCCTGCGCCTCGCGGGCACCGCCCTCGGCGGCTGGCTGCTGGCCCGCAGCGCCCTGGTGGCCCAGACCCGGCTGGGTCAGCGCGACGGCGATCCCGCCTTCCTCGAGGCCAAGCTGGTGACGGCGCGCTTCTACGCCGAGGTCGTTCTGCCGCCGGCGCTGGCCCAGCTCGGCCCACTCAAGGCGGCGGGGCGGACGGTGTTCGCACTCTCGGAAGAGCAGTTCTGACCGCACACAGCGCCAGCGCCGCTCCGGCGATCAGAAGCGGCGCCCGAATCGACAGCCCGTAGAGGGCCGAGCCGCTCAAGGCACCGGCGATCCAGCCTGCCGCCATGGCGGCGTGCAGCCGGCCCGCGACCAGCCCCTGTCGGTGCTCCCCGCCCAGCCGGGCAGCGTCGATCATCAGGCCCGCCTGCGCCAGACCGTAGCCGATGCCGAGGACGGAGAACGCCGCGATCAGCACGTTCGGGCCGCGTGCCACCAGGGCGCCTACGATGCCGGCCAGGCAGAGGACGAAGCCCAGGGTCATCATGTCCCTGGTGTCCAGCGCGAGAGCACGCACGCCGACCGCTTGGACCAGGAAGGCCCCGGCGGCAAAGGCTGCCGACGCGAACCCCGTCGCGCGGATCGCCGCTTCTGTCTCGAGCCCGAAGCGGTCCTGGACATAAAAGGCCGTGGTCGGCTGCAGGGCGCCGAAGCCCAGGACCATGACGAAGGCCAGCAGCGCATAGGCCGCGAGGCCATCGACCGGTGCGGCCTCCGCCTGCGCCGTCGCAGCCGGCCGCGGGCCTTCGCGGACGCCAGCCATCGCCAGGGCGGCCAAGGCGACCAAGAGGGCAGCGGCAACAACCGGCCAGGCAAGACCGTAGTCCACCAGCATCGCCACGAAAGCAGGCCCCAACACGCTGCTGACACTCACCGCCGCGCCAACCAGGCCGATGCCCGCCTGTCGATGCTCGCGCGGTGTCGCATCGACCATCCAGGCAATCGCCGCCGGCTGTATGCCACCGGCGAACAATCCGTAGACGATGCGCGCAGCCAACAGTCCGAGGAAGGCGTACGGCAAGAACGCTGCGTAGAAGGCTGCGAACAGCGCGAGCGAAATAGCGGTCGCGACAAGTCCCGCTGCCATGACCGTCGCTCTGCCGAAGCGGTCCGAGAGGCGACCCCAGGATGAAGCCGTCAGGAAGAACAGCACGCCGGAGGACGCGAAGATCGTACCGACCTCGAACTCGCCGAGGCCGACTTCGCGACCGAACAGGCCGAGCGTTGCGAATACGGCCCCGTTGGCCATGGTGGCCGTGAATACGGCGAAGAGGACGATGGCGACTTGCACGCGCGCAAGGTCGGCCGAACGCGCGCGGCGGGGAAAACACAAATCATTGCCGCCCGTTACCGATCGTTGCGGCGTGTTACAGCGTCTTCACCATGTGCACACGGATGTGGGCGTCCTTGCCGTGATCCGGCGGTCCGCGATGGACGATTTCGAAGCCATGGCTGCCGTAGAGCCTGACGAGATGATCCATCATCTCGGCCGTGACGAGCGACACGGTGCGGTCTCCCCGCTCGCGCGCGACCTCGTCGAGCCGCCGAAGCAGCCAGCGTCCAAGCCCGGTGCCCTGCTTCAAAGGATCGACCGCCAGCCGGTCGAGAAAGAGTTCCGCCTCCCGCCGCTCGGTGGCCGCGACGCCGACCACCCGCCCGTCCTCGTCCGCCACGAACACGTCGCCGCGTTCGATCGATGCCGGCAGCCACTTGTAGTAATCAACCGGGATCTCCCGCCCGAGCCTGGCGAGGTAGGGTGTAAACGCGGCGCGCAGGACACGGTCCGCCTCGGCAAATTCGGACGGCAGCGCTGTCCTGAAGATAAAGCTCATACCCCAGCTTAGCCTTCTGCAGGGGGCGCGCCACCAGCACAAAGAAAAACGCCCGGTCTTTCGACCGGGCGTTTTCAAATGCATGAGCGGAGAGGCTTTACGCCGCTTCCTGCTGCTCGGCCTTGTCGGCAGACGGACCGCTGTCCTGGCCCTTGGCGGAGGTGTCGCGCTCGACGAACTCGATCACGGCCATCTCGGCGGCGTCGCCGAAGCGATAGCCCGCCTTGAGGACGCGCAGGTAGCCGCCGTTGCGCTTGGAGTAGCGCGGCCCCAGCGTGGTGAACAGCTTGTCGGCAACGTAGGGATCACGCAGGAAGCCGATCGCCTGACGGCGCGCGTGCAGGCCGCCGCGCTTGCCGAGCGTGACCAGCTTCTCGACGATCGGACGGAGGTCCTTCGCCTTGTGCAGCGTGGTCGTGATCTGCTCGTGCTTGATGAGGGCACCGGCGAGATTCATGAACATCGCCTTGCGATGCTCGGCCGTGCGATGGAACTTCCGGCCGCGATTATTGTGACGCATGACTTATTTCCTTCTACCGGCCTAGTACGGCTCTTCCAGCCGCTTGGCCATTTCCTCGATGTTGTCCGGCGGCCAGCCCGGGATTTCCATACCCAGGTGGAGGCCCATGCCGGCCAGCACTTCCTTGATCTCGTTCAACGACTTGCGGCCGAAGTTCGGCGTACGCAGCATCTCCGCCTCGGTCTTCTGAACCAGATCGCCGATGTAGATGATGTTGTCGTTCTTCAGGCAGTTGGCCGAACGGACCGACAGCTCGAGTTCGTCGACCTTGCGCAGCAGGTTGCGGTTGAACGGGAAGTCGTCCTGCTGCTCTTCCTTGCGAACCTCGCGCGGCTCCTCGAAGTTGATGAAGAGCTGCAGTTGGTCCTGGAGGATGCGGGCGGCGAGCGCCACGGCATCGGCCGGCATCGTCGTGCCGTTGGTCTCGACCGTCATCGACAGGCGGTCGTAGTCGGTGACCTGGCCGACGCGGCTGTTCTCGATCTTGTAGGAGACGCGCTTGACCGGGCTGAACACCGAATCGACCGGGATCAGGCCGATCGGCGCATCTTCCGGGCGGTTCGCCGAGGCCGGGATGTAGCCCTTGCCGGTGGCGACCATGAGTTCCATCGAGATCGAAGCGCCATCGTCGAGCGTACAGATCAGGTGCTTGGGATCCATGATCTGGACGTCGCCGGGCAACTCGATCATGCCAGCGGTGACTTCGCCAGGGCCGACGGCGCGCAGATAGAGACGCTGCGGGCGGTCACCCTGCATCTTCACGGCCATCGCCTTGATGTTCAGCACGATGTCGACCACATCCTCGCGGACGCCGGGGATCGACGAGAATTCATGCAGCACGTTGTCGATCTTGATCGACGTGACGGCAGCACCCTGGAGCGACGACAAGAGGACGCGACGCAGCGCGTTGCCGAGAGTGAGACCGAAACCGCGCTCGAGCGGCTCGGCGACGATGGTCGCGACGCGACCGGGATCGACGCCGGCTTCGGTGACAAGCTTCTCCGGCTTGATCAGGTCCTGCCAGTTCTTCTGAAGCACTTGGGCTACCCCTCTAGACCGGTTCATGCGAGCCCCGCAGGGCCCGCGACACATTCCTCAAGAGCGGGCGGCGCAGAAGCGCCGCCTCTGCTCGAAATCAGACGCGACGGCGCTTCGGCGGGCGGCAGCCATTGTGCGGGATCGGCGTCACGTCGCGGATCGACGTCACGGCGAGGCCGACGGCCTGCAGCGCGCGCAGCGCCGACTCGCGGCCCGAACCCGGGCCCCGCACGAGGATCTCGATCGTGCGCATGCCATGTTCCATCGCCTTGCGGCCGGCGCCTTCGGCGGCCATCTGCGCGGCAAACGGGGTCGACTTGCGCGAGCCCTTGAAGCCCTGCTGGCCCGACGACGACCAGGCGATGGCATTGCCCTGCGCGTCGGTGATCGTGACGATCGTGTTGTTGAACGAGGCGTTCACGTGGGCGACGCCCGCGATGATATTCTTGCGTTCCTTGCGACGGGGACGCGCGGCGCCGGTAGCGGCAGCTTTGGCCATGACCCTGATCCCCTCTTACTTCGTCACTTTTTTCTTGCCGGCGATCGGCTTGGCCGGACCCTTGCGGGTGCGCGCATTGGTATGCGTGCGCTGGCCGTGGACCGGCAGGCCGCGGCGATGGCGCAGCCCGCGATAGCAGGCAAGGTCCATCAGGCGCTTGATGTTCATCGCTACCTCGCGACGCAGGTCGCCCTCGACCGTATAGTCGCGGTCGATGGTCTCGCGAATGCGGATGACCTCGTCGTCGCTCAGCGTGTTCACGCGGCGCGACTCGTCGATCCCAACTTTTCCACAGATCTCCTTGGCTTTCGCCGCACCGATCCCGTGGATGTATTGAAGCCCGATCACCACACGCTTGGCGGTCGGAATATTCACACCGGCTATACGAGCCAAAGTCCCAACTCCTTCAAAGACTTATGGCGCGCTCGCGCGCGCCCGTCACATGTTCCGCTGGCCCCGGAAAAGCGCGCGATTATAGGTATCCGCGCCCCCGAGTCAATGGAACTCACCCTTGTCAAGTCCCCGCCAGAACCTCCGTGATCTGACGGTAAACCTCGTCCATCGCGGCCATCCCGTCGACCTTCCGCAACACCCCGCGGGCGCTGTAGTAGGGCAGCAAGGGCTCGGTCTGAGCCCTGTAGGCAGCCATGCGAGTCTTCATAGTCTCTGCATTATCGTCCTTGCGGCGGGTGAAGTCGGTCGATCCGCAGACGTCGCAGACCCCATCGACCTTCGGCCGCTTGAACTTGTCGTGGTAGCCCGTGCCGCACTTGGCGCAGGAGAACCGGCCGACGACGCGCTCTGTCAGCGCCGTCTCGTCGACCTCCATCTCGATCACCCGGTCGAGCTTCTTGCCCGATTCGAGCAGCATCTTGTCCAGCGCCTTGGCCTGGGCCTCGGTGCGCGGGAAACCGTCCAGAATGAAGCCCTTGGCACAGTCCGGCTGGGCGATCCGGTCCTTGATCAGGCCGACCATCAGCTCGTCGGGAACCAGTTCGCCCCGCTCCATGATGCCCTTGGCCTTCTGCCCGAGCTCGCTGCCCGAGGCGACCGCCGCCCGCAGCATGTCGCCGGTCGAGAGCTGGATCAGCCCCTTCTCCTGCTGCAGCCGCTGGGCCTGCGTCCCCTTGCCGGCGCCCGGCGGTCCCAGAAGAATGATGTTCATCGGCCCTTGCCCCTCAGGCGGGCCTTCTTGATGAGGCCCTCATATTGATGGGCGAGCAGGTGCGCCTGCACCTGGGTCACCGTGTCGAGCGTGACCGAAACCACGATCAGGAGGCTGGTGCCGCCGAAGTAGAAGGGCACGCCGCCGCGGGCGATCAGCAGCTCGGGCAGGATACAGACCGCCGAGAGATAGAGAGCACCGATCACCGTCAGCCGGTTCAGGATGTACTCGAGATACTCGGCCGTGTTCTTGCCCGGGCGAATGCCGGGAATGAAGCCGCCGTTCTTCTTCAGATTGTCGGCCGTGTCGGCCGGATTGAACACAACGGTCGTGTAGAAGAAACAGAAGAACACGATCAGGCCGATATAGGCGATCAGGTAAGCCGGCTGACCATGGCCCAGATAGGTCGAGAACCACTGGATCCAGCCCGGCTCGCCGGCGCCCTGGAACGACGCGATCGTCGCCGGGAACAGCAGCAGGGAAGAAGCGAAGATCGGTGGGATGACGCCGGCCGTGTTGATCTTCAGCGGCAGGTGCGAGGCCTCCCCGCCATACATGCGGTTGCCGACCTGGCGCTTGGGATACTGGACGACGATCCGTCTCTGCGCCGTCTCGACGAAGACGACGACCGCCACGACCAGCACGATGCCGACCACCAGCGCAATGATGAACAGCGCCGACAGGGCGCCCGTGCGGCCGAGCTCGAGGGTCTGCACAAGCGCGTCCGGCAGGGCCGCGACGATGCCGGCGAAGATGATCAACGAGACTCCGTTGCCGACACCGCGCGCCGTGATCTGCTCACCCAGCCACATCAGGAACAGCGTGCCGCCGACCAGCGTGACGATGGTGACGAAGCGGAAGAAGATGCGGGGATCGAACACGACGGGACCGGCCGCAGCGACCTGGCTCTCAAGGCCGACCGCAATTCCATAGGCCTGGAAGGTCGCCAGGATCACGGTGCCATACCGTGTGTACTGGTTGATCTTCTTGCGGCCCGCCTCGCCTTCCTTCTTCAGCGCCTCCAGCGACGGCACCACCGTCGTCAGGATCTGCATGATGATGGAGGCCGAGATGTACGGCATGATGCTGAGCGCCAGCACCGACATGCGGCCGATCGAGCCGCCCGAGAACACGTCGAGCAGGCCCGCGATGCCGCCGGCATTCTGCTTGAAGATCTCGGCCAGGGCAGCCGGATCGACGCCGGGGACCGGGATA
>NZ_SCUT01000021.1 GCF_004297265.1 Reyranella sp. | reverse complement strand
GGTGTTGGTCGAATAGCGCTGATGGAAGATCGCGAAGCGCGAGACGAAGCGCTCGTCGAGCAGGTCGGGATAGAAGGCCGACAGATGCTCGGCGAGGAACATGCCCTTGTAGACGACCGAACGGCAGCTGAGCGAGCAGACGTAGAACTCGGCGATGTTCTCGGCGAGCGCCGCCTTCTCCATGCGCCGGCGCAGGATGTAGAGCTGCTTCTCGAATTCGCGATTATCGAGCTTCGCATCGCCGCGGCCGATCAGGATCTGTTCGATCTCTGGCCGCGTCTCGTTGGCCTTGGCGCCGATGACCGAAATGTCGACCGGCACCTGCCGCCAGCCCAGGATGGTGTGGCCGAAGCGCAGGATCTCGGTCTCGACGATGGTGCGGCAACGCTCCTGCGCACCGAGATCGGTGCGCGGCAGGAACACCATGCCGACCGCGATGCGCCCGACCTGCGGGACCTCGCCGCTCGAATCGCGGACATATTCCTTGAAGAAGTCCTGCGGGATCTCGACGTGGAGGCCCGCGCCGTCGCCCGTCTTGCCGTCGGCGTCGACCGCGCCGCGGTGCCACACCGCCTTCAGCGCATCGATGCCGGCCGCGACCACGTCGCGGCGTCGCTTGCCGTCCAGCGCGACCACGAGACCGACGCCGCAGGAGTCCAGCTCCTGGGCGGGGTTGTAGCCGTAGGCGGCGGTGAGCTTCTCGGTCCCGCTCTTGTAGTCGCGGACGAACTGCTCGGCATCGAAGGGACGTGTGGTCATGGTCTTGATCCTTCCTGTGGCTTTCCCCCTCCGGCCTTCGGCCACCTCCCCCGTATGACGGGGGAGGACGGGAGGGGGTGAGCAACGCGGCGGCTGCCTAATCGAGTGAGGTCATGTGTCGGAGAACAGCTTGCCGGCTTCGGCCCAGTTCTCTTTCTTGATGTCGGTCAGGATGATCTGCACGGCGTCGGGCGTGCAGCCCAGCGCGCGGCAGGTGCCCTCGGTCAGCTCCTTCGCCAGCGCGCGACGCTGTTCGATGGTACGGCCCTCGAACATCTGGACGTTGATCATCGGCATCTTCTTCTTCTCCCTGGTCAGAACGTGTGATCGATCGCGACATGGCCGGGCTGCGCCTTCACGCGGGCCATCCACGCCGTGATGTTCGGATAGCGCGACAGGTCGAACCCGCCCTCGTCGGCGACGTGCGTGTAGGCATAGAGCGCAACGTCGGCGAGGCCGTAGCGGTCGTCGACGAAGAACGGCCGCGTCGCGAGATGCTTCTCCATCACGTCGAGGGCCGCGTAGCCCTTCTTCATGATGTCCGGCAGATTGGCTTCCTGCTGAGGTGAGAGCTTGTCGAGGAAATGCTTCCAGAAGCGCGCCACGGCGATATAGGGCTCGTGGCTGTACTGCTCGAAGAACATCCATTGAAGCGTCTGCGCACGGGACAGGCGATCGGAAGGTGCGAACGGCGTGCCCTCGGCGAGGTACCAGAGGATCGCGCCGGACTCGAAGAGGAAGGTGCCGTCCTCGAGTTCGAGCGTCGGGATGCGGCCGTTCGGGTTCTTCTTCAGGAACTCAGGCGTGCGCGACTCGCCCTTCAGGATGTCGCGCTCGATGCGCTCGAACGGCACCCCGAGCTGCGACATCAGCAGCCACACCTTGTAGCCGTTGCCTGACCCGGTGAAGTCATAGACCGTCAGCATGGTCTACTCCGCCGCGATGCTCTGGGCGGCCAGCGCCTTGGTGGTCAGATGGGTGTGGATGCGCTCGGCGGCATCGCGGCCGTCGCGCACCGCCCATACGACCAGCGACGCGCCGCGCACGATGTCACCGGCGGCGAAGACGCCGTCGAGACTGGTCATCATGCTCTTCCAGTCGATCTTGAGCGTGTTCCAGCCGGTGACGCCGAGATCCGGCGCGCTCATCGCGGCCGGCAGGTCCTCGGGATCGAAGCCCAGCGCCTTCAGCACGAGATCGGCCTCGATGTTCACATGGCTGTTGGGAATCTCCTGCGGCGTCTGGCGGCCCGACGCATCGGGCATGCCGAGATGGATGCGCACGGTGCGGACGTGGCTCACCGTCTCCTGGCCGAGGAAGGCCTGCGGGGCGGCCAGCCACACGAACTCGACGCCTTCCTCTTCCGCGTGCTTCACCTCGCGCTGGGAGCCCGGCATGTTGGCGCGGTCGCGGCGGTAGAGGCACTTCACGGACTTCGCGCCCTGGCGCACGGCCGTGCGCACGCAGTCCATCGCCGTGTCGCCGCCGCCGATCACCACGACGTTCTTGCCTTCCGCGTTCAGCACGCCGGATTCGAACCCGGGGACGGTGTCGCCCAGCCCCTGCCGGTTGGAGGCGGTGAGATAGTCGAGCGCCGGCGCGATGCCGGGCAGGCCGACGCCGGGGGCGGCGATGTCGCGCGCCTTGTAGACGCCGGTCGCGATCAGCACGGCGCCGTGACGCGCGCGCAGCTCGTCAAGCGAGACGTCGCGGCCGACCTCGCAGTTCAGGTGGAAGATGACCTTCGAATCGCGCAGCAGCTTCTCGCGGCGCTGCACGATCTCCTTCTCGAGCTTGAAGTTCGGGATGCCGTAGATCAGCAGGCCGCCGACCCGGTCGTAGCGGTCGTAGACCGCCACCTGGTAGCCCTTGCGGCGCAGCTGCTCGGCGGCGGCGAGGCCGGCGGGGCCGGCGCCGACGATGCCGACGCTCTCGGGCCGCTCGCGCCGCGGCCGGATCGGCTTCACCCAGCTGCGCTGCCAGGCGGTGTCGGTGATGTACTTCTCGACCGAGCCGATCGTGACGGATTCGAACCCCTTCTCGATGACGCAGTTGCCTTCGCACAGCCGGTCCTGCGGGCAGATGCGGCCGCAGATCTCCGGGAAGTTGTTGGTCGCGGAGGAGAGTTCGTAGGCCTCCTCGAGCCGGCCCTCGGCTGTGAGCTTCAGCCAGTCGGGGATGTTGTTGTGAAGCGGACAATGGATCTGACAGAAGGGCACGCCACATTGCGAGCAGCGCGCGGCCTGTTCGGCCGCCCTGTCCTTGGCGAAGCTCTCGTAGATCTCGTCGAAGTCGCGACGGCGTTCGGCTGCCGGCCGCTTGTCGGGCATGGCTTGCGGCGTTCCGACGAACTTCAGCATCCTCTCGGCCATCTCCGGCCTCCTCGGATTGATTGTGAAATTTTATTACGCAAGAAGCGCGCCGATCGCGCCATTGCTGCTTTGTTGGAGGCCTTTAACCATGCGCCTCGCCGATAGTCAATGGTGCTGACCTAATTTAGAGAATAGATCAGGTCCCTTCTCTTATTTTCGCGCGGGGCGATTCTATCAATCCCTATTTGGTTCCGTTTTAGGACCAAATGCTCTGGGCAAGCATAAGCGCCTTCCGTGACGCCTTTGTTGGTCAATCAGGCTGGCGCGTGCTGGTTGTAGCGGCCGCCGACGCGGTAGCGGTCGAGGTACATCGGCAGGATGGCCTCGGCGGCGGTCGGCTCGATGCCGAGCGCGGCAAGACCGGGAGCGCCGGGGCGGGCGACGTTGTCGGTCACCAGCAGGTCGACCTGATCGTGCGTCAGCGGCGGCACGGGCAGGAATTCGGCAAAGAAGCCCGCGATCCGCATCAGGCCAGCCGGAACGCCGACGATCCGCTTGTCGCGGCCGATCTCGCGCAGCACCAGGGCGGCGACCTCGCGATACGTGTAGATCCGCGGGCCGCCCAGCTCGAACACGGTTCTGGCCGTGTCGGGCCGCGCCAGCACGGCTGCCACAGCGGAGCCGACATCGCCCACGAACACCGGCTGGACCTTGGCCGAACCGTCGCCCACCACCGGCAGGAACGGCGCCTGACGGGCGATCTGGGCCATGCGGTTGAACATCGCGTCCTCGGGTCCGAAGACCACGCTCGGACGCAGGATCGTGGCGTCCGCGAAGCCGGCGACGATCGCGTCCTCGGCGTCGACCTTGGAGCGTATGTACTTGTTCGTTGAATTGCGCTGGTCCGCCCCGATGCCGGACATATGCACCAGGCGCTGCACGCCGGCGGCCCTGGCGGCCTCCGCCATGGCCCGGGAGCCCTCGACATGGACGGTCCGGTAACTCTGGCGGCCGCGCTGGAAGGCGATGCCGGAGGCATTGACCACCGCCTGGCTGCCGGAGATGGCGGCCGCGACCGAAGCGGGATTGCGCAGGTTGGTGCGCAGGATGGTGATCTGGCCGACATCGCCTGCGGTCTTGATCGGCTCTGCAAGCTCGATACGTCGGCAGGCCACGCGGACCTGGTAACCCTCGTGCGCCAGCGCCCGCACGATGGCGCGGCCGACGAAGCCGCTGCCGCCAAAGACCGTGACCTGCTTGATACTCATGGAAGCTGCCTATAGCCCAAACCCATGACAGTGCAAGGGGCGTAGCGGGCCGCGGTTGACAATAGCGCGACGCGGCCCTAACTCAGCGCCCGCACTAGACCGCATGCCGTGCCCAGGTGGCGGAATTGGTAGACGCACTAGTTTCAGGTACTAGCGCCGCGAGGCGTGGAAGTTCGAGTCTTCTCCTGGGCACCATGCGGCTGGTTTCTCATTCGTAGCCAGCTATTCGAGCCGCTTCAGCGGCCGGCGGCAGCGACGTCGCCCGCGGATCAACGCCGGATGAAAACAGCATAGACCATCAAGAGGGCGAAGCCTGCCGCGCCACTCGCGGCGGCATAGGCCAGGGTGATCGGAATCCGCCACCGCCGGTGCTTTCGGGCGAGAATGCGCAGATGGTCGCGGCGGCTCATGCCACCCGGGAAATCATACTTGCCGGGAGGGTTCTCGATGTTGGCTGTCGCGCGCCGCCACCCGACGAGGGCGCCGACGACGGAAAACAACCCGACGATCGCCAATACTATGTAATTCATTGCATCTGTACTCTAGGCCCCGGTCCGATGCCGACGATCCACTATAGCAATTTCTTCTCGCATGGATCGATAACGGTCGCGCGACAAAGCCGGCGCCGACCGCTCAAGACCAAAGTTCATGCCGCGCGTTGTCGTCCATCCCGGCAAGATGGACTGCGCCTCCGGACTGGCGTACATACTGAGCGCGCGCCCGCATCTTCATGTGGAATATCAACACTTTAGGCGTCGCCCGAGCACTATGCACCCGGGCAGCGTACTGGCCAGCCGGAGCATTTCTAGATGGCGATCAGCCTTCACCGTGGCGATCTTCCCGCGGATATTTCGTTCGGCTCCGTCGTCGCCATCGACACCGAGACCATGGGACTCAACCCCCATCGCGACCGGCTCTGCCTCGTTCAGCTCTCGGCGGGCGACGGCAACGCCCATCTGGTCCAGATTCCGCGGGGAGCGCCGAAGGGCCCGGCCAAGGCGCCGCGGCTCGCCGCCCTGATCGCCGATCCCAAGGTGCTGAAGCTCTTCCATTTCGGTCGCTTCGACATCGCCGTGCTCGAGCATTCGCTCGGTGTGCGCTGCGAGCCGGTCTATTGCACCAAGATCGCCGCCAAACTGGTGCGCACCTTCACCGATCGCTTCGGGCTGAAGGACCTGTGCCGGGAGCTGCTGGGCGTCGATCTCTCCAAGCACCAGCAGACCTCGGACTGGGGGGCGGACAGCCTGACCGATGAGCAGCTTGCCTACGCCGCTTCAGATGTGCTGCATCTGCACGCCCTCAAGGCCAGGCTCGACCTGCTCCTG
The DNA here is from genome assembly GCF_004297265.1 of Reyranella sp. Lineage (GTDB taxonomy): Bacteria > Pseudomonadota > Alphaproteobacteria > Reyranellales > Reyranellaceae > Reyranella. The sequence continues at coordinate 156,287 of NZ_SCUT01000021.1, read as the reverse complement.
GAACGCGAAGGTCGCCGCGAGCTGGCCGACGCCGCCTTCGCCTTTTTGCCCACCCGTGCGCGTCTCGACATTGCCGGCTGGCCGGAGACGGATATTTTCGCGCACTGAAAACACAGTCGCGCTGACTTTGGCACGGTTTTTGCTTTAAATTCCTCACGGGGAGGTCCACAGACCTTCAGGGGTGGGGTGCCATGCGTATCGGTCCGAGTCTAATCCTCGCGTCACGCCAGACTTTGGCGATGACGCCGCAGCTCCAGCAGGCCATCAAGCTGCTGCAGTTCTCGCACCTCGAGCTTGCCGCTTTCATCCAACAGGAACTGGAAAAGAATCCGCTGCTGGCCGAGGGCTCCTCGGAAGACGGTCCTTCGGCCGACTACGAAGGCCCCGCCATCGAGGCCCCACGGGATACGGCCGAAGCCCTCTCAGCGGCGGCGCCGGCCCTCGCCGACGCCGACGATCGCTGGACCCGCGAACATGCCGATCGCGGCGGCGATGCCGCCGCGAGCCGCTCCGGCCAGCGTGAGGACGCGCCCGAGGCGCTCGATTTCGTGGCCGAGCGTCCGCAATCGCTGGCCGTTCATGTGCTCGAGCAGATCGAACTCATGTTCGAGCGTCCGGCGGAGCGCCGCATCGCGCTGAAGATCGCGGAGGGCCTCGATGAGGCCGGTTACTGCCGCCTCGACGCGGCCGCCGTCGCCGAGGCCGTCGCCACCGACATCGCGCTCGTCGAAAAGATCTGGACGCGGTTGCGTCAGATGGAGCCTGCCGGTCTCTTCTCCCGCACCGTCGCCGAGTGCCTGGGCGCGCAGCTCGCCGAACGCAACCGTCTCGATCCGGCGATGAAGGCGCTGCTCGACAATCTCGACCTCGTCGCCGCCGGCGAACTGGGCCAGCTCCGCCGTCGCTGCGGTGTCGATGACGAGGATCTGCGCGACATGCTGGCCGAGCTGCGCACGCTCGACCCGCGTCCGGGCCAGGGCTTCGAGTTCGAACCGATTCAGCCGGTGCAGCCCGATCTCTACCTGACGCCCGCGAAGGATCCCGAGACCGGCGAGGATGGCTGGCACATCGAGCTCAACACCGATGCGTTGCCCAAGGTCCTGGTCGATCGCAATTATCACGCAACGCTGATGAAGGGGGCGCGCGCCAAGCCCGATCGCGACTTCGTCGCCGAGCGGTTCCAGTCGGCCAACTGGCTGGTCAAGACGCTGGAGCAGCGCGCCACCACGATCCTCAAGGTCGCGCGCGAGATCGTGCGCCAGCAGGACGGCTTCTTCCGCCACGGCGTCAGCGCGCTGAAGCCGCTGGTGCTGCGCGACATCGCCATCGCCACCGAGCTGCACGAGAGCACGGTGAGCCGCGTCACCTCGAACAAGTACATCAACACCCCGCGCGGCATCTTCGAGCTGAAGTACTTCTTCACCTCGGCGCTGCCGGCGCGGACGCCGGGCGTCGTCGTCTCCTCCGAATCGGTGCGCTCCCGAATCAGGCTGCTCGTGGGGGGCGAGAATGCACACCAGCCGCTCAGCGACGACCGCATCGTCGACCTGCTGAAGGGCGAGGGCATCGAGATCGCACGCCGCACCGTGGCCAAGTATCGCGAGGCCATGCGCATACCGTCGTCGGCGGAGCGTCGTCGCCTGGGCCGGTTGGGCATGAGCCGCCAGATGCCCTCAGTTCTGTCGCATGCCGCCGCCGCCGCCGCTCAGGCGATGAGCGGGTCGGCCGACTGAGGCGGGCTGCCGGCGGGGCGCGGGGTGCCTGCGAACCATGGCTTGACCCGACCGGGGGACGCGCCTATAGGGGCGCACCCTTCGCAGGGGCGACCAAAGTTTGCGCTCGCTAACCCATTGGTGACATTGTGGAAATCGCCGATTTGCTGACCGGTCCGGACGCCGTTCTGGCCAGCGCCAAGGCGACCGGGAAGAAGGCGCTGCTGGCGGAACTCGCCAACCGTGCATCCGGTCTCTTCAACATCGATGAGCGCAAGCTGTTCGACCGCCTGCTCGAGAGGGAACGCCTTGGATCGACCGGCATCGGCGGCGGCATCGCCATTCCGCACGGCCGGCTGTCGACCATGACGAAGCCCATGGGCGTCTTTGCCCGCATGGCCCATCCCGTCGATTTCGACGCGATCGACGAACGCCCCGTGGATATCGTATTCTTGCTGGTCACGCCCGAGGGTGCGGGCGCCGATCATCTCAAGGCGCTGGCGCGTGTGTCACGCCTGTTGCGTGACCGCAGCCTCGTGGAGAAGTTGCGCGCGACCGAGAATGCCGAAGCACTCTACGCGCTGCTCGTCGAAACGGTGGAGGCGCAAAGCGCCGCCTGAACCGCCCTATCCGAGCCTTCGCGGCCGAATGTCCTCAGTGCACCAGCGCGGGCTCGAGCTCATGCTGGCGGATCAGCGCCTGGGCGATCTCGATCGATGGCGCCGAGGCCATCGGCTTGCCATCGGCCGAGAATATGCCGACGGCATGTGCGCCATCGGGAAGGCTGACTTCCTTCACGTAGGCGATGTGCTCGGCACCGAGACTCAGAAACGCCTCCTCGGCGAGGGGGGTGAACATGACGACGTTGTTTTCGTTTTCCATGGCTACCTCCTTGGCAGCATCAACGCGCCCCGCCTCAACGGCTGCGACGTGCGGTGATATCGATCATATGGTCCGCGCTGTCGGCGGCATTGCCGGAGTCGATGCGGATGGTTCGAATGCGGGGCTCCAGGACCGGTCGCACCAAGTCGATCGACAACAAGCCATTGTCGAGACGGGCGCCCATCACCTCGATGCCGTCGGCGAGCATGAAGGCCCGCTGGAATTGCCGCGCGGCGATGCCGCGATGAAGATAGACCCGATCGCCATCCTCGACCTGCTTGCCGCGCACGGTAAGCTGGTTTTCGACGAGTTCGATGGCAAGTTCGCCGCTCGTGAAGCCGGCAACCGCAAGGGTGATGCGCAGCCCGTTCTCGCCGATCCGCTCGATATTGTAGGGCGGATAGCCCTCGGCATTCTTGGCGAGCCGGTCGAACGTCCGCTCGAACTGGTCGAAGCCTAGCAGCAAGGGCGAACTAAACATGGAAACGCGACTCATTCTGAACCCCCCTCCGTGGAGCGAGTGGCGGGGAATCCCTGAGGGCCTTCCCTTGGAATGAATCTGGGGTGCGACGGTCGCCGTTCAAGGGGCGGACCAGACCGCGTCCACCCATCGCCAGAGGGCTCCGGCTGGGGTAAACTTGCAAAATCCCTCCACCGCCCGGCCACTCGAGCCTCCCGGGCCAAAGAACGAAAAGATGACGTTGGTCGCTGACACAAGACGGCCCGGGGAACCTTTGGTTTCCGGCGCCCGGCCCATCCGTTCCGTTCCGACACGCCCCTCTGCCGCGGCAAAGGGAGAGCGTCGCGCCTTCGGCCGCTGGCTCCTTGGCTCGTCGCTCTATTCTCTGACTCTGGGCCAGGCCACGCCGCACAGTTTCTTCGCGGTGGCGGCGGATTCCTGGCCGGGCGATCCGGTGCTCGGGCAGCGGCTGTTGCTGGCCGGCGAATTCGCCGCTTGCGGCTCCGCCGGCGTGGTGCTGCCCGATTCGGACGATCCGCCGTGGCAGCGTGCCGGCGCCGCGCCACTCTGGCTCGATGCGCTGAACGGCTTCGCCTGGCTGCGCGACCTGCGTGACAACGGCGATCCGAACGGCGCGCTGCTTGCCGCGAAACTGGTCGACGACTGGACCAACCGTGAATGGCGCTGGTCTCCGGTGACGTGGAAGCGCGACGTGCTGGCGGCGCGCATGGTTGCCTGGATCCGGCACTATGAATGGATGGCCGCGGCAGCCGATCCCGGTTTCTCGGCGCGCTTCGTGTTCTCGCTCGGCCGGCAGAGGGTGCATCTGCGCCGCGTCGCGCGCCGTGGCATGGTCGGACACGAGGCTGTGTCCGTCTACAAGGCGCTGATCTTCGCCGACCTCGCCTTCATCCGCGACGGCAAATACTTCGAGAAGAGCCTCGAGCAGACGATGGCGCGGCTCTCGAAATTCCTGAAGCGCTACGTGCTGCACGACGGCATCGTGTCGGAGCGAGCGCCGCACCTGCAGCTCACCGTGCTGCGCCACCTGATCGACGTGCGCGCGGCCCTCGCTTCGGCCGAGCGCCGGGCGCCGGCCGAGCTGGTGGCTGCGATCGATCGCATGGCGCCGATGCTGCGCTTCTTCCGCCATGGCGACGGCGGGCTGGCGCTGTTCAACGGCACATGGGAAGGCGACCGCCGCCTGATCGACCTCGTGCTGGCGCGCACCGGTTCGGGAGAGGTCGCGCCGACGATGGCGCTGGCCAGCGGCTTCCAGCGGCTGTCCGCGGGGACCTCGCTGGTGATCGCCGACGCCGGAAGCCCGCCCGGCCGCGGCATGGACGGCATCGCGCATGCCGGCACCCTGAGTTTCGAGATGAGCGCCGCGCACGAGCGGCTGGTCGTGAACTGCGGCACCTATCCCGGTGCGCCGCGCGACTGGCAGCATTTCATGCGCTTCACGGCGGCCCATTCGACGGCGGTGGTCGACGACGTCAATTCGACCGAGATCACCAACCATGGGGCGCTGGAATATCGCGCCGGCAACGTGCTGATCGATCGCGCCGACGATGGCGGCGCCCAGTGGCTCGACATGTGCCACGACGGCTACCGCTCGCTCTATGGCATCATCCACCGCAGGCGCCTTTGGCTGTCGCCCGACGGCGGCGACCTGCGCGGCGAGGATTCGTTCCTCGGCTACGAAGGCAGGCCGGTCACCGTGCCGGACCGGCGATACATCGTGCGCTTCCACCTGCATCCGACGGTGAAGGCGACCCTGGCGCAGAGCGGGCAGGCCGTGCTGATGCGGCTGCCGAGCGGCCGCGGCTGGCGCCTGCGCGCGACCGGCGCCGGCATCGGCCTGGCCGAGAGCATCTATCTCGGCGAGGAAGGCCGCGTGCGCCGCACCGAGCAGATCGTGTTGGTCGGCCAGGTTCCGGCGGAGGGCACCACCGTGAAATGGGCCCTCACGCGCATGGAAGGCTAGTCATTGGAGCGCGCCACTCCAGTGGCGCAATCATGAGCGCCACTGGAGTGGCGCGCTCCATTGGTTACGGCTTTAGAAAGCCCACGGTCCTGTAAACTTCGTCGAGGATCGGCGCGGCGATGGCGCGGGCGCGCTGGGCGCCGTCGCGCAGCACGCCGTCGACATGGCCGGGGTCCTTCATCAGCCGCTGCATCTCCGCGCCGATCGGGCCGAGCTTGGCGACGGCCAGCTCGGTCAGCGCCGTCTTGAATTCGGAGAACTGCCTGCCCGCGAACTGGGCGACGACGGCGTCCTTCTCCTGGTCGGCGAGGGCGGCGTAGATGCCCAGCAGGTTGTCGGCGTCGGGCCGCTTCTCGGCATCCTCAAGCGTATCGGGCATCGGCAGCGGGTCGGTCTTGGCGCGGCGGATCTTCTGGGCGATCGCGTCGGAATCGTCGGTGAGGTTGATGCGCGAATAGTCCGACGGGTCGGACTTGCTCATCTTCTTGGTGCCATCGCGCAGGCTCATGACGCGCGTTGCCGCGCCGAAGATCAGCGGCTCGGTGATCGGGAAGAAGTCCGGCGCCTTGAAATCGTTGTTGAACTTGATGGCGATGTCGCGCGTCAGCTCGAGATGCTGCTTCTGGTCCTCGCCCACCGGCACGTGCGTGGCCTTGTAGATCAGGATGTCGGCCGCCATCAGCGCCGGATAGGCGAAGAGGCCCAGCGAGACGTTCTCGCGGTCCTTTCCGGCCTTCTCCTTGAACTGCGTCATGCGGCTCATCCAGCCCATGCGCGCCACGCAATTGAAGATCCAGGCGAGCTGCGCGTGCTCGGGCACCATCGACTGGTTGAAGACGATCTGTTTCGCGCCGTCGACGCCGGCCGCGAGGAAGGCCGAGGCGATCTCGCGCGTCTGCGCGGCGAGCTGGGCGGGTTCCTGCCAGACGGTGATCGCGTGCTGGTCGACGACGCAGTAGAGGCACTCGTAGTCGTTTTGCAGCCGCGCGAAGTTGCGGATCGCGCCGAGATAGTTGCCGAGATGGAGGTTGCCCGTCGGCTGCACGCCCGAGAGGATGCGGCCCTTGAGGCCGCGCGCTTCGTAAGGAGCGAGATGCAGGTTGGGCGCGCCGGTGGCGGCGGGGATCGCGTCAGGCATGGATGTGGACTCCGCTAGAGGTCGATGGCGCGGGGTTTGGACCTCCGCGCACCCCGCCGGTGGAAGGCCAGGGGCGCGCGGGTATCGCGCAGGTCGCCTCGTTAATCAAGGCAGAGCCGTTGACGGCGCCGGTCCCGGCTGTTCCCATCGAATTGCACGCATCTTGCAAGATAGCAGGAGCGTCAGGGAAATGGCTTCGACACTCTGATTGGAGGCATCCAATGGACGAGCGTGGCTTGCGTGGTCTCATCGACAAGGTGAAGGCGGGCGGGCTGTCCCGACGCGCCTTCGTGAAGCGGATGGCGGCGGTCGGATTGACCGCGCCACTGGCGAATCAGCTCCTCGCCTTCTCGGGCGTGGCGATGGCGCAGTCGAATGCGCCCTACAAACCGACCAAGCGCGGCGGCGGTGGCCTGCTCAAGGTCATGTGGTGGCAGGGTCCGACGCTCCTCAATCCGCATTTTGCCGTCGGTACCAAGGACCAGGACGCGTCGCGCCTGTTCTACGAGCCGCTGGGCGCCTGGGACCGTGACGGCAATCTCCAGCCCAAGCTCGCCGCGTCGATCCCAACCCGCGAGGACGGCATCGCCGCCGACGGCAAGTCGGTGACCTGGAAGCTGAAGCGCGGCGTCAAATGGCATGACGGCAAGCCCTTCACCGCCGACGATGTCGTCTTCACCTGGGCCTATGCCGGTGATCCCGCGACCGCGGCCGTCAGCAGCGGCTCCTACAAGGATGTGGTGGTCGAGAAGATCGACGATTTCACCGTCGTCGTGAAGTTCAAGCAGCCCACGCCCTTCTGGGCCGACGCCTTCGTCGGCTGGGCCGGCGGCATCATCCCCAAGCACCTGTTCGGTGACTATATCGGCGCCAGGTCGCGCGAGGCGCCGGCCAATCTCAAGCCGGTCGGCACCGGCCCCTACAAGTTCAAGGACTTCAAGCCGGGCGACCTCGTCGTCGGCGAGATCAACCTCGACTATCACGTGCCCAACCGGCCGTATTTCGACGCGATCGAGATGAAGGGCGGTGGCGATGCCGTCTCGGCGGCGCGCGCCGTGCTGCAGACCGGCGAGTACCACTTCGCCTGGAACCTGCAGGTCGAGGACGAGATCCTCGTGCGCATGGAGAAGGGCGGCAAGGGGCGTGTCGTCATCTCGCCCGGCGGCGGCATCGAGCACATGCAGGTCAACAACACCGACCCGAACGTCGAGATCGACGGTGAGCGGTCGAGCCTCAAGGCCAGGCATCCGACGCTGACCGATCCGGCGGTGCGACAGGCGCTGGCGCTGCTGATCGACCGCGATTCGATCGAGAAGCATATCTACGGCCGCATCGGGATCGCGACGCCCAACTACATCAACAATCCCGAGAAATTCCGCTCGAAGACTACGAAGTACGAGTTCAACGTCGACAAGGCCAACGCTCTGCTCGACAGAGCGGGCTATGCGCGCGGTCCGGACGGCATCCGCGCCAAGGACGGCAAGAAGCTGAAATGGGTCTACCAGACCTCGATCAACCAGCCGCGCCAGAAGACGCAGCAGATCATCAAGCAGGCGTTCCAGAAGGCCGGCATCGACGTCGACCTGAAGGCCGTGACGGCGTCGGTGTTCTTCTCGTCCGACGTCGCCAATCCCGACACCTATCCGCACTTCTATGCCGACCTGCAGATGTACAACAACGGCATGAATGCCCCTGACCCGGAGGTGTTCCTGCGCCAGTTCTGCTCCTGGGAAGCGGCGCAGAAGGAGAACAAGTGGCAGGGCCGCAACATCACGCGCTGGCAGAGCAAGGAGTATGACGAGACCTACAAGGCAGCCCAGGTCGAGCTCGATCCGGTCAAGCGCGCAGCCCTGCTGATCAAATGCAACGAGCTGGTGGTCAACAACCAGGTGGTCATACCGCTGGTCGCGAGGCCGGGCGCCGTCGCGTTGATCCACGGCCTCGTCGCCAACATCAGCGGCTGGGACAACAACACCTGGGACCTCGCGAACTGGTATCGCGAAAGCTAGGCGTCAGGGCTTTTCGCGATCCTTGTCGGGATGGTGGAACAGCAGGACCACCATCACCGAGGAGAGGGCGAGCGCCGTCATCAGCAGGAAGCCGTCGGCGAAGGAGCCGCGGAGATGCAGCACCCAGCCCGTGATGACCGGCGCCAGGAAGCCGGCGATGGCGAAGGCGAGATCCATGAGGCCGAGTGCCGTCGCGGCGCGCTGCGGCACGATGTCGACGTTTACCGCGAAGTAGGCGGCGTTGGCGCCCATCGAAGCCGCGACGGCCACGGTGATGCCGGCGACGGCGACGGTGAGATTGTCGGTGAGGGCCACCGGCACGACGGCAAGGGCCGCGACCAGCTGACTGCCGGCGATCAGGTAAGAGCGCGAGATGCGCAGGCTGCCGGTGGTCTTCAGCAGATGATCCGACCAACGTCCCAGCGCCCCCAGCAGGATGGCGGCCGACAGCCAGGGCAGGACCGAGAACAGGCCGATGGCGCCGAGGTTCAGCCCGTACTTGCGCTCCAGGTAGCTCGGCAGCCAGGTCATGAAGAAGAACAGGAAGTAGCCGAAGACGAAGAAGGCCCAGTAGTTGGCGAGCAGGGTGCGGTTGGTCAGGAGCGCCTTCAGCACGCCGGATTCGGGCCAGGATTTCAGCGCGGCGTGTGGCGCGGCGGTGACGCCGGAATCGACCTTGCGGATATGGGCGAGCTCGGCCGCATTCACGAAGCGCGATTGCGACGGGTCGTCCCGGAAGCAGAAGTACCAGAGCGGAATCCAGGCGGCGGAGAGCGCGAACAGCGCCACGAAGGTCAGACGCCAGTCGAGCCATCCGAGGAGCGCCGTGACCAGCGGACCGCCGATGGCGAGCGCCAGGGGAACCGCCAGCAGCGCATTCGCCAGCGCCGTCGCCCGCTCGTGGGGTGACAGCCAGCGGCTGACCGCGCCGGTGAGGGCGGGAAAGTTGGGTCCTTCCGCGACCCCCAGCAGCACGCGGGCTGCATAGAGGATGGCGACACTGGTGGCGAGCGCTGTCGCCCCGATGGACAGGCTCCACAGCACGGCCGCAACCGTCAGCACCAGTCGGGCGCCATAGCGGTCGACGGCGAAGCCGCCGAGCAGGGTCGTGACGGCATAGCCCAGGCCAAAGGCGCCGAGGATCGCGCCGGTCTCGGCCGGCGACAGGCCGAGATCCCGGTGGATCAGGGGAATGGCGTAGGAGAGGGCGGCGCGGTCGATGTAGTTGACGACGGTGATCGCGAACAGCAGGACGACGATGAACCAACGATACCGGCTGCGCGCCATAGGCTTCTCCTTGTCGGCGATAAACTAGCATGCGAAGGAACGGTGCAACCTGCACATGGTCGAGAACATGCCCGACACGCCGCCGATCGAATTTGCCTTCCCCGACCTGCGCCAATGGGAGAAGGGCGCCGCGCCCTACATCCACGTCATCGAGAGCGGCAAGCCGGGACCGACGGTGATGGTGGCGTCGCTGACGCACGGCAACGAGGTCTCGGGCGCCATCGTGGTCGATGCGCTGCTGAGCGCCAAGGTGAAGCCGCGCAAGGGCACGCTGATCCTCACCTTCAACAACATCGAGGCCTATCACTCGTTCGATCCGCGGACGCCGTTCAAGTCGCGACTGGTCGACGAGGATTTCAACCGCGTGTGGGGCCGGATCGACGAGCCGGCAACCACCGTGGAGACCAGGCGCGCGCAGGTGCTGAAGCCCTTCGTCGAGCGCGCTGACCTGTTGCTCGACCTCCATTCCATGCACGACGATTGCGTGCCGCTCATGCTGTCCGGTCCGCTCGACAAGGGTGTGGCCTTCGCCAGGAAGATCGGCACGCCGGTCGACATCGTCCGCGATGCCGGCCACGCCGCCGGCATGCGCATGCGCGACTATGGCGGGTTCGGCGATCCCAACAGCCCGAAGAACGCTCTGCTGATCGAAACCGGCCAGCACTGGCGCGCCTCGTCGGTCGTCGTCGCCAAGGACGTGACGGCCCGCTTCCTCGTGGAGACCGGAATCCTGGAAGAGGCCGACCTGCCGGCCGGCTGGCGGCAGCCGACGCCTGCCAGCCAGCGCGTCGTCGAGGTGACGCATGCGGTCGCGACGAAGCGCGGCAACTTCACGCCGGCGCAGCGCTTCGAGGGCCAGGACGTGATCCCCAAGGCGGGCACCGTGCTGGGCCATGACGACGACGAGCCGGTGACGACGCCCTACGACGATTGCGTGCTGGTCATGCCCTCGTCGAGCCGGCCGTTGCGGCCAGGCGTCACGGTTGTTCGCCTGGGTCGGCTGACCTGAGGCCGGGTTGCCGGCGCATCACGTAGCGCAGCTCGGAGATCCTCACCACGCCCAGCGCTGCGCCCAGCAGCGCATAGGCTGCGATTCCGATCAGGCAGATGCCGGCCAGCGCCACGCCGCCCTCGACGTCGGCGCGCGACAGGGGCCGTGCGAGCCACAGGAGTCCGAGCCAAAGTGCGCCCCCCATGCCGGCGCTGGCGCCAGCGATACGGATGCCGCGCGAGATCAATCGCCCGTCCGGGATCCACTGGCCGCGCCGGCGCAGCACCCCGGCCAGCAGCGCCGCGTTCAGCCAGCCCGACAGCGAGGAGGCGAGCGCGATGCCGACCAGGCCGATCGACGTGGCGAACAGGAACCAGACGTTGAACAGGATGTTGGTGGTGATTGCCGCCAGCGCGATGTAGAGCGGCGTGCGCGTGTCCTCGCGGGCGAAGAAGCCCGGCGCCAGCGCCTTGACCAGCACGAAGGCCGGCAGGCCGACGGCAAAGGCGGCCAGAGCGCTCGCGGAGCGCAGCGTATCCTCGGGCAGGAACCGGCCGCGCTCGAACAGCACGCGGATGATCGGATCGGCGAGGAACCAAAGCGCCACGGCAGCCGGCAGGCTGAACAGCAGGCCGAACTCGAGCGCGCGGTTCTGGTTGGTCATGGCCGACTGCGTGTTGCCGGCACGCAGCTCGCGCGCTAGCAGCGGCAGCAGTGCCGTGCCGATGGCGATGCCGACGACCCCGAGCGGCAGCTGGGCGATGCGGTCGGCATAATAGAGGGCGGAGATCGTGCCCACGGGGAGCAGCGAAGCCCACACCACGTCGAGCACGACGCTGATCTGCTGCACCCCGCCGCCGATCGCGACCGGCGTCGCGAGCTTCACCAGCCGCGCCACCCGCGGTGTCCAGCGCGGCCTTACCAGCGCCATGCGGACGTCTTCGCGACCGCAGGCGACCAGCAGCCAGACCCACTGCAGCACGCCAGCGATCGCCACGCCGATCGAGGCGGCATAGCCCGCGTTGGGAAGCAGCGGCGTCAGCCCCAGCACGGCGGCGATCAGCGCGAGGTTGAGGAGCACCGGCGTCGCGGCGACATGGGCGAACCGGTCGATGCCGTTCAGCACGCCGCCATAGAGCGAGGTCAACGAAATGAACAGCAGGTAGGGAAAGGCGATGCGTCCGAACTCGACTGCCATGGCGAAGGTCGGCGCATCGTCGCGCATGCCGGGGGCGAGCAGGGCCATTACCCAGGGCATCGCCAGAATTAGCAGCGCGGTGAACGGAACCAGCACCAGCAGCAGCGCGGCCTGGGCCTGGCGCGCGAAGGTCATCGCCTCCTCACGGCCGCCGCCCGTCAGTTCGCGGGCGAACAGCGGCACGAAGGCGGCCGAGAAGGCGCCCTCGGCGAACAGCCGGCGGAAGAAGTTGGGAAGCTTGAAGGCGACGAAGAAGGCGTCCGCCACGGCGCCGGAGCCCAGCACCGCCGACAGCACGATGTCGCGCACGAAACCCACGATCCGGCTCAGCAGCGTAAACCCGCCGACCGTCGCGATGGCCCGGGCGAGACTCACGGAAGTGCCGCGTATGGCGGGGCGTCGTCCGAATTCACAGCCATAATTCTGTCATCGCACTCTGGCACATTCTCTCCCGGTGGTGGCCGGCGATGTGATGGCCGGACTAAACCGCCACCACGGCCGGTCCCGAGAGGGGCCGGTTTTCTTTTGGGGCTGTCACGGCGAGGCGGCGGCGAGCTTCAGCAGCGTCTCGCGGTCCTGCGTGACGAGTTTCTTGTAGTCGCCGACGATCTTCTCGAGCTCGTCCGCCGGCAGCACGCTTTCGAGATCGGTGAATCCCTGCGGCGCGCGCTGTTCGACGATGTCGAGCATCACGTCGATCCCCTTGCGCCGGTTGCTCTCGACGATGCATGCGGTCGGCGGCAGGCGCCGCTCCTCGTAGCGCTTGAGCGCGGCCTCGGGATCGTCGCCGACGGCCAGCTCCTGCGTGATCGCCTCGCCGTCGAGGATCGCCTGCGAGGCGCCGTTCGAGCCGATCGGGTACATGGGATGCGCAGCATCGCCCAGCAGGGTGATGCGGCCGTGGCTCCAGCGCGGCAGCGGATCGCGGTCGACCATGGGGAATTCCAGGATCGTATGCGCGTTGCGGATGACTTCCGGCACGTCGAGCCAGCCGAAGTTCCAGTCGGCGAAGCGCGGCAGGAAGTCCTCCAGCCGCCCGGGCTTGTTCCAGTCCTCTCGCGAGGGCAGGGCGCCATCGCCCATGTGGAGATCGCAGATCCAGTTGATCAGCGCCTCGCCGCGTTCGGCGTGGGCTCGGCTGATTGGATAGCAGACGAATTTCTGGTTGTGATGCCCTGCCTGCACCATCGTGGCGCCGCCGAGATAGGGCTTGCCCACGGTGACGCCGCGCCACATCAGGATGCCCTGCCACTTGGGCGGACCCTCGTTCGGGTAGTAGCGCGCGCGCACAGCCGAGTGGATGCCGTCGGCGGCGATCAGGAGATCGGCCGTCGCTTCCTCGACGATCGCGCCCTCGCGGCCCGCGAAGCGTGCCGTCACCGTGGTGCCGTGCTGCGCGAAATCGGCGATACGCCGCCCCATCCGGATGCGCTCTGCACCCAGCATTTCCTGCGCGGCGTGGACCAGGATCATCTGCAGCTCGCCGCGATGGATCGAGAATTGCGGCCAGGGAAGGCCGGCATGGCGGCCGCGCGGGTCGGCCCAGATCGTCTGGCCGTGGCGGTTGGCGTAGCGCAGCTCGCGGGTCTCGATGGCGGTGGCGGCGAGGGCCGGCTCGAGGCCCAGGCTGCACAGAATCCGCACCGCGCCGGCCTGGATGTTGATGCCGACCCCCAGCGGCCGCATCTCCGACACGGCCTCGTACACCTGCACGTCGTGTCCTGCACGATGCAGGCACATTGCTGCGGTCAATCCGCCGATTCCGGCGCCGGCAATGATGATCTTCATGGGTGGCTCGTCAGGTTTCGTCAGGTGTCCCGGCTCAGGCCGCGCTGGGCGAGGGCGGCTTCGTAGGCGGCCCAGCGCTCGGCCCGCGTTTCGCTGAGCTCCCGCAAATAAGCCCAGCTGTAGATGCCGCTGTCGTGCCGATCGTCGAACACGATGCGGATCGCGTAGTGGCCGACGGGCTCGACCGATGCGATCTTCACATGGCGGCGACCGCCGACGATCTTCTTCTGGTTCGGACCGTGACCCTGCACTTCGGCCGAGGGACTCTCGACCCTCAGATACTCGGCGGAAAGCGCGCAGGCATGGCCGTCGGAGAAGTCGATCTCGAGCCGGCCCTCTTCCTTGAAGACGCGCAATTCGGTGGGCCACGGCGCGCCGTCCGATTCGTAGCTGCCGCCGTCGGGTACCGCCTTGGGGAAATCCGCGGTCATGGCACGTCCCGCAGTGGGCGTGCCTCGCTCACCAGCATGATGGGGATGCCGTCGCGGATCGGGTAGGCGAGGCCGGCCTTGCGGCTGATCAGTTCACCGGCCGCGGCGTCGTATTCCAGCGGGCCGTGCGTCGCGGGACAGACGAGGATCTCGAGCAGCTTGGGGTCCACGCCGGCGCGGCGGGGAGCTGCAGGTTCGTCCGATGGAGGGCTCATCGTGCAGTGATTCCCTGATTCTTGTGCCGCTCTTATAGCACGGCGCCCAGCGGCCCCCCTAGCCCGCGCGCCGACGATGCCGCATGCGGGTATCCAGGCTCGTGAGTTTAGTATAGGGGGGTATACTATGGCACATCTCCAGAAGAAGAAGGCGCAGCTGGTCGCGCGGATCCGCCGGATCGCCGGTCAAATGGCGGCGATCGAGAAGGCGATCGAGCAGGACGCGGATTGTTCCGCGATCCTGCAGCAGGTCGCCGGTGCACGCGGTGCGCTCAACGGCCTGATGGGCGAGCTGATCGAGGATCATGTGCGCGAGCATGTCGCCCGGCCGGGGCTCGACGCGGCGGCGCGCGCGGCGGGCGCCGAGGAGCTCATCGCCGTGGTTCGCCGTTACGCCAAGTGAGGGGGCGCCATGACCATGCGGGATAAGGAGTCGCCTGCGCACGATCACGTGTTCCTCGGCGAGCGGCATGATGAAAATGCGCGGCGCACGCTGTGGGTCGTGATGCTGACGGCGTCGATGATGGTGGGCGAGATCGCCGCCGGCATCGTCTTCAATTCGATGGCCCTGCTGGCCGACGGCTTCCACATGGCGACCCATGCCGGGGCGCTTGCCGTGGCGGCCGTCGCCTACGCCTTCGCGCGGCGGCATGCCGCCGATCGCCGGTTCACCTTCGGCACGGGCAAGGTCGGCGACCTTTCGGGCTTCGCGTCGGCGCTGGTCCTGGCGATGGTCGCGCTGGGGATCGCCGCCGAGTCCATCGGCCGCCTCTTCGATCCTTCACCCGTGGCCTTCGGCGAAGCGACACTCGTTGCGATCGTGGGTCTGGTCGTCAACATCGCCAGCGTCTTCCTGCTGTCGGGCGGTCACGGCCATGAACACCATCACGACCATCATCATGACCATGACCATGACCATGACCATGACCATGAGCATGAGCACGAGCATGGGCACAGGCACGGCCATCACGACAACAATCTCCGCTCGGCATTCGCGCATGTCGCGGCCGATGCGCTGACCTCCGTTCTGGCGATCGTCGCCCTGTTGACCGGCCGCTACCTCGGATGGATCTGGCTCGATCCCGTCATGGGCATTGTCGGCGGCGGCGTGATCGCCGTCTGGGCGTGGAGCCTGCTGCGCGACACGGCCGCCGTCCTGCTCGACACGAGCGATCCGCATCTCGAGGCCGAGGTGCGGGAACAGGTCGAGGGGCCGGGCGACGCGCGCATCACGGATCTGCACATCTGGCAGATCGGCCCCGGCGCCCATGCCGCGATCCTCAGTGTCGCCGGCACCGCGGACCGCGAGGCCATTCGCGAGCGCCTCATGCCGGTGCACGAGCTGGCGCATGTGACGATCGAAACCCGATGAGGCATGGTCGGGTCTGCAAACCCGAAAAGGATCGAGGCCCGACAATGGACCATGACAGCGAGACCGCCGGCATCAAGGGTGTGGCCTACATGGACGGGCGCTGGATGAAGCTGTCGGAGGCTGCGGTCCCGATTCTCGACCGCGGCTTCGTTCGCTCCGATGCGACCTACGATGTCGCTCATGTCTGGAAGGGACGCTTCTTCCGGCTCATGGACCATGTCGAACGCTTCCAGGCATCGATGGCCGGTCTCCGCATGTCGCTGCCGCTGACGGGGCAGCAGATCGCGGACATCATGATCGAGTGTGCCAGCCGGTCGGGCCTGCGCGACGCCTACGTGCAGGTGACCTGTACCCGCGGGTTGCCGCCGGCGGGTACACGCGACCCGCGCCTGTGCCGCAACCGCCTCTATGCCTTCGCGCAGCCTTTCGTGTGGATCGCCGACGAGGCCCAGCGGCAAGAGGGCCTGCGCATGATCCTGTCGCATACCCAGCGAATCCCGCCGGAATCGCTCGACCAGCGGATCAAGAACTTCCACTGGCTCGACCTGACGATGGGGATCTTCGAGGCCTACGACCGCGATGCGACCATCGCGCTGATGCCGGCCGCCGACGGCACCGTGACGGAGGGGCCGGGCTTCAACGTCTTCGTCGTCCGCAACGGCGCGCTCGCCACACCGGCGCGCGGCCTGTTCGAGGGCATCACGCGCCGCACCGTAATCGAGATCGCCGAGACGCTCCAGCTGCGTTGCGAAGTACGGTCCGTGCACGCGCACGAGGTGGCCGAGGCGGAGGAGATCTTCATCAGCAGCACGGCGGGCGGCATCATGCCGGTCGTGAACTACGAAGGCCGTCCCGTCGGTGATGGCCGGCCCGGCCGGCTGACCCGTCGCATCGAGGAACTCTACTGGGCGCGACACGAGGAGCCGGCGATGTCCACCTCGGTGCCTTACGCCGACTGACGATCAGTTCCTGCGGCTGGGCGGCGTGTCGGACGGCTCGCCGAAGGCGTTCATTTCGAGGAAGGCGATCAGCAGCTTGGCGCGCGCCGTGCTGTCGGCGGCTTCGAGCAGTGCCTGCTTCTCGGCCGGGCCGAAGGGCAGCACCATCGACAGGGAGGTGACGAGGTTGGCGTCGGCCGCCTTGTTCACGGCATCCCAGTCGGTCGAGAGCTGGCGCCCGCGGAAGAAGGCGGCCAGCGCCGCCATCAGACGCTCGCGGTCGAGTTCGACGACGTCGTCGGCATGGTCGAGATCGGCGCGATAGGGCGAGAAGACCGATGAGACGCGGCGGTAGCCGCCGTGGGCGAGGTCGAGTTCGCGCACGATGTCGAAGCGGCAGACGCCGCTCAGCACCAGCATCAGCCGCCCGTCCTCGGTCTCGTTGAAGTTGGTGATGCGCCCGGCGCAGCCGACCCGGTGTACCTTGGGCGGTCCTGCCTCCGTCGGCAGCCCGTCGCCGGCGAAGCCGCCGGGCTGGACCGGCTGTACCATGCCGATCATGCGCGAACCCGCCAGCGCGTCGGAGATCATCGCGAGGTAGCGCGGCTCGAAGATGTTGAGCGGCAGCTTGCCGCCGGGCAGCAGCAGCACGCCCGACAGGGGGAAGATCGGCAGCGTCTCGGGCAGCTGCTCGAAGGTCGGCTCGAAGGGATTGCGCGCCGGCCTCTGTGAGGAGCGCTGCTCGTCACTCATGAGAACAGGATGGTCGAAAGCCGCTTGCGGCCGTCGACGGAAATGGGATCGGTGAAGCCCAGCGCCTCGAAGAACTTCAGCAGCTGCTGGCGCGCGGCGGCCTCGTTCCAGTTGCGATCCGCCTTGATCATGGCGAGAAGCTCGTCCACGGCTTCCAGCTTCTGGTTGCCGGCCCAATAGGCCATGGCGAGGTCGAGACGGGCCTGGAAATCCTTCGGATCGGCCTCGGCCTTGGCCTTGAGGTCGGCGATCGGGCCGGCATCCTTGGCCTTCTCGGCGAGGTCGATCGCGGCCTGCGCGGCCACGACGTCGGCGCCGGTGCGCTCCTTGGCGGGGATCTGCTCGAGCAGTTCCTTGGCCTGTTCAATGTCGCCGATCGAGACCTGATAGCGCGCGAGGCCGGCGAGCGCGACGACGTTGGTCGGCTCGACGCCCAGGATCTCGCTGTAGATCTGCGCCGCGGTGTCCATGTCGTTCTGCGCGACCGCGGCCTTGGCCTGCTCGAGCAGTTCCGCGAGCTCCGCGGCGGCCGGATCGCCAGCGCCCCCCGACGCCTGGATGAGGCGACCGACGAATTCCTTGAGCTGGCTCTCAGGAACGGCGCCCATGAAGCCGTCGACCGGGCGGCCGCCGAAGAAGGCGTAGACGGCCGGGATCGACTGGATGCGCAGCTGCTGGGCCAGCATCTGGTTCTTGTCGATGTCGATCTTGACCAGCTTGACCGCGCCCTTCGCCTCCTTGACGACCTTCTCGATCATCGGCTGGAGCGTCTTGCACGGGCCACACCACGGCGCCCAGAAATCGACGATGACCGGCACCGTACGCGAGGCTTCGAGCACGTCCTTGGCGAACTTCGTCTGGTCGCTGTCCTTGATCAGGTCGGCGGGGGCAGCCTGCGGTGTGGCGCCCTGCAGCATCGTTTCCATGGGTCCTCGAGCGGAATGGGAGGGTTCGACCGCAATGTGGCGTCGGCCCCCCCGGGAAGCAAGGGGCCAGCGCACCTCCGAATCGGGCTCGTTCTACGGCGCGCGGATCTGGTGTTTCATCAACTCGTCACCGAGGCGGCCTGTGAGGAAGAGGCCGCACATCTTGTAGTCGCTGATCAGCGACCAGACGGGGGCCTCGAAGGTGGCGGGCCTGTTCTTCTCGATGAAGAAATGACCGAACCAGGCCGGCCCGTAGCCGAACGCCGGCACGCCCAGCAGCCACCACCAGTTCTGCGACGCGATCGCCCAGACCAGAAGGACAGCGGACGCGATGGTGCCGACATAGTGGACCGCCCGCGTGGACGGCTTCGCGTGCTCGCGCAGGTAGAAGGGCCAGAACTCGGCGTAGGTCCGGAAGCGGGAGGCCATCCGGAGAGGCTACCCCAAAGCGCCGGACTTTTTGAGGGCGTCGATCTCGGCCTCGCTGAAGCCGGTCTCGCGCAGCACCTCGTCATTGTGCTGGCCGACTTCGGGCGGCGGGCCGGCGGTGCGCGGTGCCGCGAAGCCGAGGCGAATCGGCGTGTTGACGGTGCGCGGGATCGCCGGATTGGCCGTGTCGGCGAAGATGCCGGCATGTTCGGCCTGCTCGTCGCCGATCACGTCGGCTAGCAAACCGATGACGCCGAAGGGAATGCCGGTTCCGGAGAGGAGCTTTTCCCACTCCGCGTAGGTACGGCTGGCGAAGACCGGTGCCAGCAGGTCGTGCAGCTCCTGGGCATGGGCCCGCCGCTCCGGCCGTCCGGCGAATCTCGGATCGGCCGTCAGTTCGGGACGCTCGACGATGTCGCAGAAGGTCGCCCACAGCCGGTCGTCGCGGACCATCAAGAGCTGCAGCCAGCGATCGTCCTTCGTGCGGTAGAGGTTGGTCAGTGCATTGCGCGGCTTGTCGGGTGGCGGGCGCACCGGCAGCTGCGCGCCGACCAGCGCACCGGCGGCGGTGGTGCCGTTGGCCCAGACGCCGTTGGCGTAGAGCGAGGTCCCAACCCAGCCGCCCTTGCCGGTCTGATCGCGCCGCCGCAGGCCCATCAGGATTGCCGCGACCAGGGTCATGGCGGTGGCGCGGTCGCCCTGCGCCGGCAGCGAGACGCCCGGCGGCCCGCCATCGTAGCGCGCCGCATCGAGGATGCCGGAGCGGCCGAAATAGGCGGTGATGTCGAAGCCCGGCCGGTCGCGATCGGGGCCGGTCTCGCCGTAGCCGGTGAGCGAGCAGTAGACGAGGCGCGGGTTGATCGGCTCGATGTCTTCCCAGCGCAGCTTCAGCCGTTCGCGCGCCGGCGGCGGGAAATTCACGATCATCACGTCGGCCCGCTTCAGCAGCCGCTCGAGGATGGTGCGGGCGCCCTCGGTCTTGAGATCGAGCGCCAGCGAGCGCTTGTGACGGCCGTCGAGCTGCCACGGGAAGTTCCGGTCGCTCTGCGGGTAGCTGGCGTTGCGGAAGCTGTTGCGGTGCGGGTCGCCATCGCCCGGCGGCTCGATCTTGATGACGTCGGCGCCGTAGTCGCCCAGCGCGGCCGCCGCGGCGGGCGCGGCAATGAAGGAACTGATGTCGAGGACGGTGAGGCCGGCCAGCGGCAGCGGTTCGTCCGCCGTCATCGCAGCGCTCCGCTCGCCTTGAGAGCCGCCACCTCCTGCGCACTCATGCCGGCCTCGCGCAGCACCTGCTCGCTGTGCTCGCCGAGTGCCGGGGCGGGATGCGCGATACGCTGGCGGGCGAAGCCGAGGCGAATCGGATCGGCCAGGGTGCGCGGCATGTCGGGGATCGCGGTGTCCACCACGGCGCCGCAGGCCACGGCCTGCGGATCGTCGGGCACGTCCTGCGGGCGGCTGATGACGCCGAAGGTGACGCTGTGCGCCGCCAGCGCCTCGCGCCAATGCTCGTACGGTTGCGTGGCGAAGGTGTCGCCGAGGATGCCGGCCAGTTCGCCGGCTCTGAGGCGACGCTCGGGCTCGGTGGCGAATCGCGAATCGTCGATCAGGGACTCCAGTCCCATCGCCCGGCAGAGCGGCGCCCAGAGCTTGTCGGTGCGCACGATGGTGAGCTGCAGCCAGCGGTCGTCGGCGGTGCGATAGATGTTGCCCAGCGCCGACCGGGGCCGGTCGGGCGGTGGCCGGTGCGGCAGGAAGGCGCCGACCAGTGCGGCCTGGGCGATCACGCCGCACGACCACAGGCCGTTTCCGAGCAGCGACGTGCCGACCCAGGAGCCTTCGCCGGTCTTCATGCGGTGGATGAGCGCCATGAGAATGGACGAGACGAGCGCCATTGCCGTGGCGCGATCGCCCTGCGCGGGGCCGGGCACACCCGGCGGCCCGCCCTCGTAGCGCTGCGCATCGAGCAGGCCCGAGCGGGCGAAGTAGGCGGTCGCGTCGAAACCGGGCCGGTCGCGATCGGGGCCGCTCTCGCCGTAGCCGGTGAGGGAGGCGTAGATCAGTTTCGGGTTGACCTGCTTCACGTCCTCGTAGGCGAGCTTCAGCTTGTCGCGCACCGGCGGCGGGAAGTTGCAGATCAGGATGTCGGAGACCGCGATCAGCCGGTCGAGGGCGGCGCGGGCGTCCGCCTGCTTGAGGTCCAGCACGATGGACCGCTTGTTTCGCGAATCCATCTGCCAGGGATAGTTGACCTCGCTTTTCGGATAGTTCGCCGAATCCTGCATGATCCGGCGGTTGGGATCGCCGTCCGGCCCTTCGACCTTGATGACGTCGGCGCCCCAGTCGCCCAGCACGACGGCCGCGGCCGGTGCGGCGATGAATGAGCTGATGTCCAATACGCGCAATCCCGCCAGCGGCAGGGCAGTCTCGGTCATGGATTTTCCCTTTCGCGGCCGATATGGGCGCGACGCTCTGGTCGCCGTCAACACCGCTCGCTAGTTTGATTTCGGCACGCGGTGTGCTTGCCGGAAATCCAGTGTGGGGACCTCATCGTGGCAAAGAAGCGTAAGCCCAATTTCCTGATCGTGCTGATCGACGACCTGCGGTTCGACGAGTTGGGGATCTGCGGCCATCCCTACATGAAGACGCCGCATATCGACCGCATCGGCCATGAAGGCGCGATGTTCACCTCGGCGTTCCACACGACGCCGCTCTGCTCGCCCAACCGCGCCTCGATCCTGACCGGCCAGTATGCCAGCCGCCACGGCATCATCGACAACGTGGCGCGCGACGCCCACAGCCATCGCCTGCCGAACTACCACGTCATCCTGCAGCGCCTGGGCTACGAGACCGCCCATATCGGCAAATGGCACATGGGCAATTCCGGCGGTCCGCGGCCGGGCTATGACAAGTGGGTGAGCTTTCCCGGTCACGGCTCGATCATCGATCCCGTGCTGAACATCGACGGCAAGGAGAAGAAGTACGAAGGCTACATCACCGACCTGCTGAACGGGCACGCCGTCAACTTCCTGAAGAAGAAGCGCGACAAGCCCTTCGCGCTGTTCTTTGCGCACAAGGCCGTGCATCCCGATGCCTTCCAGGCGGCCGACGGCACGATCGATTTCACCGATGGCGGCTACCGCCCGGCACCGCGCCATGCCGACCTCTACAAGGGCGAACACTTTCCGCGCCGGCCCAATGCACTACCGGCTGCCGATGTGGTCAAGGACAAGCCGGCCTGGACGGAAGCCCATGCGATGAGGGTCAACGACGCCTCCCGCAAGGTGCTGGACGGGATCCTCGCCGGCACGGACGAGGAAATCCGCCTGCGCGCCGCGATGATGGCCTCGGTCGACGAGGGCATGGGCGACATCTTCAAGCTGCTCGAGGAGAATGGCGAGCTCGACAACACCTTCATCCTGTTCCTCGGCGACAATGGCTACTTCTTCGGCGAGCATGGGCTCGGCCCCGAGCGGCGCTTTGCCTACGAGGAGGGCATCAAGTCGCCGTTCCTCATCCGCTACCCGGCCTGGTTCAAGCCGGGCACGGTGAACGACGAGCTGGTGCTGGCGCTGGACATCGCGCCGACCCTGGTCGACCTCGCGGGCGGAAAGGCGGCCGACTTCAAGACGATGCAGGGGACGTCCCTCAAGCCGCTCGCCAAGGGTGCCAAGCCCAAGGGCTGGCGCACGTCGTTCATGTGCGAATACTTCAGCGAGAACGCCATGCCGTGGCTCGTCGGCATGAGCTACAAGGCGATCCGCACGAAGCGTCACAAGTACATCCACTGGACGCAGAAATCGCTCGACGGCGTCGCGTGCGACGAACTCTACGACCTGAAGAGCGATCCCTACGAAATGAAGAACCTGATCGGCAAGCGGTCGGAGCAGGGGCTGGTCGCGCGCCTGCGCAAGCAGCTCGCTTCCCTGGTCGCGAAGTCCGTCGGCCTATAGGAGACCGAAAGCCATGGTCCTGACGAAGAGAAGCCTTCTGGCAGCCGGGCTGGCCGTCGTTTCGACGAGGAGCATGGCGCAGGCCTGGCCTTCCAAGCCGATCCGCATGATCGTGCCGCTGGCGCCCGGCGCCACGGCCGACATCGTCGCGCGCGTCTTCGCCGAGGAGCTGGGCAAGTCTCTGGGACAGACCATCGTGGTCGACAACAAGACCGGTGCAGGCGGGACGATTGCCACCGCCGAGCTGGCCCGCGCCCCGGCCGATGGCTACACGATGGGCCTGGTCTCGCAGGGCACGATGGTGTTCAACATCGGCCTCTACAAGACTCCGGGCTACGATCCGCTGAAGGATCTCGCGATGGTCGCGGTGACCGGCGGGGTCTCCAACGTCCTGATCGTTTCACCCGACAATCCGGCCAGAACCGTGGCCGACCTGCTGGCGCAGGCCCGCGCCAAGCCTGGCGAGCTCACCTACTCGTCGGGCGGCGTCGGCACCAGCCACCACATGTCCGGCGTGCTGCTGGAGTTGCGGACCGGCGTGAAGCTGCAGCACGTGCCCTATCGCGCGACGCCGGCCGGCATCCAGGCCGTCGCCAACGGCGAGGTGGCGATGGGCCTCTTCAACACGCCGACGGTCATCGGCCTGATCAAGGGCGGCAAGCTCAAGGCACTGGCCGTGACCAGCGAGCAGCGCTCCACCCTCCTGCCCGACGCGCCGACGATGATCGAGGCCGGGGTCAAGGAATACGTCGTGAACACATGGATGGGCTTCGCCGTCCCGGCCGGCGTGCCCGAGCCGGTGATCACGCGTCTCAACGCCGAGATCAACCGCATCGGCCAGTTGCCGCAGGTGCGCGAGAAGATGATGGGACAGGGCATCGAGATGCTGCCGCCGGGCTCGCCGGCGGCAGCGCAGAAGCTGGTCCGCGACGACCTCGCGCTGTGGCTGCCCATCATCCAGGCCTCGGGCGCCTCGGCGGATTAGAGGCCCAGGACCGCAACGTCTTCGCGGTGCTGTCGTCCATCGGGAAGAAGGATTCGACGCGAAGCTCCTGCAGCGTGATGTCGTGGGGCGTGCCGAGTGTGGCCAGCGTCGTGAACAGGCGGAGTTCGGTGCCGGCCTTGCGGAAATGCATGGGAAGAATCGGGATCGCCGAGGGTTCGGAAGCAGGCGCCTTCAACGCCGCACGCACGCCGTCATAGGCCATCAGTCTTTCGAGAAGGGCTGCGGTCTCCGCAGTGCCGTCGGCGGCGGCGTCCGCCTCCACGCTGCGGATGAAGTAGCGGGTCACTTCGGCCCAGTTCAGGAGATGCGGCCGTAGAACATCGGGCGCCACCAGGGCGTCGGCCATATTGATCGCCGTGTCGGGCGCCACCGGCCCCACGAGGAATTCGACGAGACGTGCCGCACCGGCATTGGCCTTCAGCAGATTCCAGTGACGGTCAACGGCGACGGCCGGAAACGGCTCCTGCTGGTTCAGCATGTAGTCGAGTGCCAGCTGGACCTGGGCGAGTTCCGGAGCCCCCAGGTCGGTCTGTCGCCAGATCGCCGCGTATCCGGCGGCGACCAGCAGCGCGTTCTGCTGTCTCAACGGGATATCGAGCGCTTCCGACAGGCGTAGCACCATCTCGCGGCTGGGCGTGGCGCGTTCCAACTCGAGGAAGCTGAGATGGCGCTGGGAAATGTCGGCGCGCGCGGCGAGTTCGAGCTGCGACAGGCCCTTGTGGTCGCGCCACCAGCGGAGCCGCGACGCGAAGCCGGGTTGCTTGGGCATAAAGCTGTACCTTCCAGGTAGTTGCCGCACCGAATCGATTGTCCACGATGGCACAGGCCGGCGAGACGCGTACACGAAGATGCCGGCGTTGGAGCGGCGTATGGGTGAATGGCTGGGCGTACTGCTTGCTGTGATCTCGAGCATGCTTGGCGGCACGGCCGCTGCTGTGACGCGCTATCTCGTCACCGATGCCGATCCGGTTACGCTCGGCATCCAGCGATGGGGCATCGGCTTCCTGTGTGTGCTGCCGGCGGCGCTGATCCTGCGGGTGCGGTGGCCGCAGCGCGGCGACTGGCTTCCGGTCGCAGCCCTTGGCTTCAGCTTCTTCGGCGTGTTCTTCGTCCTCTATAACATCGCGATCGGCTACACGACGGCGGCGCGGGCCAGCCTCGCACTTTCGACCCTGCCGCTGCAGACCATGCTGATCGGCGCCATGTTCGGCGTCGAGCCGCTCACGGCTCGCAAGTCCCTGGGGGTCGGCATCGCGGTGCTTGGCGTCTTCGCCGCCCTTGCCTCCGGCCTTGCGGCGGCACCCGTCGGAGCCTGGCGGGGCGAGCTGATCATGCTGGGCGCGGTGCTGTGCATGTCGGCCTACAATGTCTGGTCGCGGCCGTTCATCCAGCGCTCCAGCGCGCTCGGCTTCCTCGCCGTCGGCATGGGCGCGGGCGCTGCGGCGCTTCTCCTCGTCGGAATGGTGACCGGCTGCCTTGCCGTCGTGGCCGGCTTCGGTGCACCGCAATGGGTCGCCGGCGTCTATCTCGGTGTTTGTGGCGGGGCCCTCGCGTTCATTCTGTGGGTCATGGCACTCCAGCGAACGACGCCGACCCGCGTGGCGACGACCATGACCGTCAATCCGGTCGCCGCCGCGCTGCTGGCAACCCAACTTGTCGGCGAGCCTTTCACGCTGGATCTGGCGATAGGCTTGGTCGCGGTCTTCGCGGGCATCTGGATCGCGACCACGGAAGGCCGGCGGGTCTAGGGAAGGGGCTATTCCGACGGGTTTCTTGCAAAGCGCTGCCCTTGCGCGTATCTCCCGCTGTCCTTCAATCAGGGGTGCGCGCACGCTGGGCGCATATAGTCATGGGCTACAGAGTCGCTGTCGTCGGCGCGACCGGTAATGTCGGTCGCGAAATGTTGCAGATCCTGGCCGAGAGGAACTTCCCGGTCGATGAGGTCGTCGCGCTGGCCTCCTCCCGTTCGGTGGGCCTGAAGGCGTCGTTCGGCGACAAATCGGTCCTGAAGGTCCAGGACCTCGCCAAGTTCGACTTCAAGGGCATCGACATCGTGCTGAGCTCGCCCGGCGCCAAGGTCTCGGCCGAGCACAGCCCGCGCGCGGCCAAGGCCGGCGCTGTGGTGATCGACAACACCTCCTACTGGCGCATGGACCCCGACGTGCCGCTGGTCGTGCCCGAGGTCAATCCGCAGGCGATCGCCGGCTACAAGGGCCGCGGCATCATCGCCAACCCCAACTGCTCCACCATCCAGATGGTCGTGGCGCTGAAGCCGATCCACGAGGCGGCCGGCATCAAGCGCGTCGTCGTGTCGACCTATCAGTCGACGTCGGGCGCCGGCAAGGAAGCGATGGACGAGCTGGTCAGCCAGACCAAGAGCTTCTTCGTCAACCAGACGCTCGACCCGGTGAAATTCACCAAGAACATCGCCTTCAACGTCATTCCCCAGATCGACGTCTTCATGGATGACGGCTCGACCAAGGAAGAATGGAAGATGGTGGTCGAGACCAAGAAGATCCTCGACCCGAAGATCAAGGTCCACGCGACCTGTGTGCGCGTGCCGACCTTCATCGGCCATGCCGAGGCGGTGAACCTAGAGCTCGAGCGGCCGCTCGACGATCACGAAGCGCGGCGCATCCTCGCGGCGGCGCCCGGCGTGCTGGTGGTCGACCAGCGCGAGCCCGGCGGCTACGTGACGCCGAAGGAAGTCACCGGGCAGGACGGTGTGTTCGTGAGCCGCATCCGCTCCGATCCCACGGTCGAAAACGGCCTGGCGATGTGGGTCGTCAGCGACAACCTGCGCAAGGGCGCGGCGCTGAATGCCGTCCAGATCGCCGAGGAGCTGATCAAGGGCTACATCTGATTTCAGCCCGTCGTCTCGACCGAAGCGAGCGTCAGCGAGCGGATCTTGTCAGTTGGTCCGCGCCGTTTTCGTTTGAGGGCGGATGCTTGTGAGGGGCTGCTGAGGTAGAGTGTGAGCGTGAACGACACGCCCCACATTCATCCGACGAAGCGCGAATCCGCGGCTTCCGGCGCGCCGACGCCCTTGTTCGGCAGCGCGGCCGACAGCTTCGTCCAGCAACTGCGCCTGGCGTCGCAGGCCCATCGTGCGGGGCGTCTCGACGAGGCGATCTCCTCCTATCTGCGGCTGCTGGCCGTTCGTCCCGATCATGCCGAGCTGCACAACAATCTCGGTGTCGCCCTGCGCCTCGCCGGCAAGCTCGAAGCCTCGGTGTCGCATCATCGCCTGTCGCTGGCGGCCGACCCGGAGAACCCGGCCCTGCATTCCAATCTCGGCAACGCGCTGCGCGCCGTTCATCGCCTCGACGAGGCGGTGAAGCATCACTACCGGTCGATCGCCCTCAGCCGCGACTACGCCGAAGGCTTCTTCAATCTGGCGCTCTGCCTGCGCGACCTCGGCCGGCTCGATGAAGCCATCGGCTGCTTCGGCCGGGCGCTGACGATCCATCCCGACAATCGACGTGCGCGCGTCGAGTTCGCTATCACGCTCCTGATGCGCGGTGAGCTCGAGGCGGGGTTCGACGCCTACGAGATCCGCAAGCGCCTGCCCGAGACGCCGACGCCCGATTTCGCGCAGCCGGCCTGGGCCGGAGAGCCGGTCCACGGCAGGCGGATCCTGCTCTATCCGGAACAGGGCTTGAGCGACGTGCTGCTGTTCGTGCGCTTCGCCCGCGAGCTGAAGAGGCGCGGCGCCACAGTGATCGTGCTGTGCCAGGCGCTGCTGAAGGAATTGCTGCGCTCGGCCGACTACATCGACGAGGTCGTGGCCGAGGGCGAGAAGGTCCCTGAGTTCGACATCCACGCCTCCCTGGTGTCGCTGCCGTATCTCTGTCGCATCGATTTCGCGGCGCTCTCGACCGAACCGCCCTATCTCGGGGCACCCAAGGAAAGCCGCATCAAGCTCGGCCGGCTGGAGCGGGCGAAGGTGCGCATTGGCATCTACTGGGCGGCGATGCCGGGCCAGGCGCAGGACCGGCAGCGGTCGGTATCGTTCGAGCAGTTCCTGACCCTTTCCGGTGATCCGGAGCTGCTGTTCTTCAGCCTGCAGGGCGGCGTCCACCAGAAGGACATCCAGGCGTTCGGCGCCGGTGGGCTGGTGCACGATGTCGGCCGCGGCATCTTCGATTTCGCCGAGGCCGCCACGGCGCTCTCGCAACTCGACCTGCTGATCTCGATCGACGCGCCGGTGGCGCATCTCGCTGCCGCGATGGGCGTGAAGACCTGGGTGCTGCTGCCTTCGGTCGCCGACTGGCGCTGGCAACTCGGTGGCGCCGAGGCGCCGTGGTATCCGTCGGCCCGGATCTTCCAGCAGACGGTTCCCGGAAACTGGAACGATGTCTTTGCCGCCGTGCGGCGCGAACTTGACGCGCTCAAGAAAGTGACTCCGGCCTAGACCGAAAGCCGCCGCAGGGAATCGGCATCGTCGACATCGTCGAGCGTATCGGCCAGCGCCACCGTGACGTGGCGCGGGATACCGGTCAGCGTGTCGGTTAGAGCCGTTGATGTCGACCAGCGCACATTATCGAAAAGGGTGAACGGTAGAGGCCGCACGCGCCGTGCGCCGACCAGCCAGAAGCCGCCGTCGCGTGCCGGGCCGAAGACGAGATCGTGCCGGCCAAGCAATGCGAAGGTCCGCGCGATGTGGGACTCGCGCATGGCTGGGATGTCACTGCCGACCAGCACGACCGGTCCCGGTGGCAAGGTCGCGAAGGGCAGTTTCATGCGCCGGCCGAGATCGCCCCGCCGCTGTGGTTCTCGCCGCGAGAGGGGCACGAGATGCCAGGCGGGATGGCGCAGTGCCGTATCGGGCGTCACGAACAGCCAGACCGTCCAGCGCGGATCGCGTGTCATTCGTCGGATCTGCCGGTCGAGGATGCGGCGATAGAAGCGGGCGGCTTCCATCATGCCGATCTCCGTGCCGAGCCGGCGTTTCACACGGCCAGGCTGCGGTGCGCGCGCGAAGATGACGAGATGGCGCTGCATCATCCGTAGAGCCGCCGCAGGGTCCGCGGCGGGACGCCGGCGAAATAGAGCGTGAGGCAAGTCAGGTTTCGCAGGGGGCGGAGCCGCCAGCCATCCCGCCGATAGCGGGTGGCCGAGGTGAGCGCGTCGGCACCGAGGGGAACCAGATTGTTGCGGCCGATGCGCCGAACCAGGTCGACATCTTCCATGAGCGGCAGCGGCCGGAATCCGCCGAGACGTTCATAGTGCGCGCGCGAGATCAACAGGCCCTGATCGCCATAGGGAAGGCCGAAGGTGCGGCAGCGCCAGGCTGCCAGGCGCTCGACTCTTCGGGCGCCGGCCTCCTCCGCATCGAAGCGCAGTCGGAAGTAGCCGGCTTTGCCGTCGATCGATTGGACGAAGCGGGCGATGACGGTGCCTGCGCCGCCCTGCAGCCGCGTATCGGCGTGCAGGAACAGGATCCAGGGCGCGCGACCGGCCGCGGCCCCGGTGGCGAGCTGGCCGCCGCGTCCTGGTGCTGCCGTCACCACCGCAGCGCCCGCCCGTCGCGCAAGGGCGACCGTGTCATCGTGCGAACCGCCGTCGCAGATCGTCGTGGAGAAAGCGAGATCAGCGTGCGTGGGAAGCGCTTCCAGGGTGCGGCTCAGGGAAGGGCCTGCATTCAGCGTCGGAATGACGATGTCGACCGCCGTCGTCACGCGCTGCAGGCGGCCCCGCCCAGGACGCAGAACTTGGCGCAGTGCGGATGGTTGAGTCGCACCTCGCCCACGCTTTCGGCCAGCGTTTCACCCAGTTCGAACTGCGGATCGTAGGGCAGCAGCGTGCAGGCCACGACCGCGGGCCGTCTCGCACCCTTCCGCTTCACCACCATGCGGGCGGACGCGCACATCACGCTGTCCGGCGACTTCTTCAGGATGCCCCAGCAGGCGGTGGTGATCTCCGGCACATCGACGGTCGGATCCATCTCGGGAAAAAGGACCAGCGTCGCCGGATCGTGCGCGTCGATCGGTACGCCGAGCCGCGCGAACAATCGAGCGTAGCCGGCCCGGACTTCGTCGTCGGTTTCGCTCGAGAAATGGCGGCCGGCCACGTGCACGTCGAAACCTGCTTCGGCGAGCCAGACCAGCCCGTCGATGGTCGGCTTCCAGCTTCTCGCGCCGCGCTCCTCCTCGTGCAGCGATCTCTCGTGGTGATCGACCGAGACGCGGATCGCGAGATTGTCGCGACCATGCCGCGCCAGCAGGTCGAGCAGCGCCGGCTTCATCTTGTGCATCGGCTTCATGGCGTTGGTCAGCACGATCGCCTTGAAGCCACGCGAAAGCACATCGTCCAGCATTGCCGGCAGGTCGGAATTCATGAACGGCTCGCCGCCCGTGAAGCCGATCAGCTTCGTCGCATGGCCGTCGCGTTCGATCTCATCGAGATAGGCCGAGACTTCAGTTGCCGTGAGATAGACGAGCCGGTCGTTGCGCGGCGAGGATTCGATGTAGCAGTTGCGGCAGGTGAGGTTGCAAAGGGTGCCGGTATTGAACCACAGCGTCTCGAGCGCCTTCAGGCCGACATGCGCGCGCGTCTCGCCCCGGGCGGTGGTCCGGGCATCCTTGAATTTCGCGGGATCGAGCAGAACGGCCAGCATCCATGAATCCTGCATAGGCATCGGCGGCGGAGGCTAGCACAATTCGTGCAACGGAATGGTGGCTGCGAAAGGGCGGGTTCCGAAACCGTAACTCGCTCACGTCACCGCGCCTCGACCGCGCGACGGCGCTTCGCTACGGTTCGTCAACGATCCAAGGGGAATTGAATGCTCGACGACAAGGCGCTTGCCACGATCTTCCGCGATGCCCGTACGCACAATGGCTGGCTCGACAAGCCGGTGACCGACGAAAAACTTCACGAGATCTACGACCTCATGAAGTGGGGTCCGACCTCGGCCAATTGCCAGCCGGCGCGCATCGTCTTCGTGCGCACGAAAGAGGGCAAGGAGAAGCTCAAGCCGGCGCTCAGCGCAGGCAACACCGAGAAGACGATGACCGCGCCGGTGACGGCTATCCTCGCCTACGACCCGGAATTCTTCGAGCACCTGCCGCGGATGTTCCCGCACGACAAGACGGCCATCCACTGGTTCAAAGGCAAGCCCGCGGCCGAACCAACGGCCTTCCGCAACGGCACCCTGCAGGGCGCCTACCTGATCATCGCCGCCCGCGCGCTTGGCCTCGATTGTGGCGCCATGAGCGGCTTCGACAACGCCAAGGTCGACGCGGCCTTCTTTCCCGACGGCAAGTTCAAGACGAACTTCCTGTGCAACATCGGCTACGGCGATCACTCCAAGATCTTCGCCCGCAGCCCGCGCTTCGAGTTCGACGAGGTCTGCAAGATCGTCTGAGCTTAGAGACCGAGGGCGCGGCCGATCTGCTTCCAGGGCAGCGGCAGGAGCGAGATCAGCGCCACCAGCCCGAAACCCAGGATGACGGCGCCGGAACCGCGATTGAGCCACAGCAGGCCGGCGCCGGTGAAGCGGGCTCGCAGCGATACTGACGCCGTGCAGATGATCGTCCACCAGGCGAGCGCGCCGCAGAATACCGCCGCCACCAGCAGAGTGGCGTCGGGCAGGCTGGCGCCCACGCCGGCCAGGTTGCGGCCGGCGAAGGCCGCGCCGAAGGCCATCACCGTCAGCGGATTGAACACGGTGATGAAGAAGCTCGAGCTGGCATAGTGGAAGTGCGTCGAGAACTGGTGCTCGCGGTCGTCGGCGACGGGATCGCCGACGTTGCGCGGCCGGTGGCGCATCGTCGTCCAGCCCATGACGACCAGCACGAGACCGCCGATCCCGAGCAGCCATGCCTCGCGCTCGATCACGAACTGCTGCACGAAGGACAGGCCGAAGGCCGCGACGGCGCCGAACACGGCGTCGCCGAGGGCGGCGCCGATGCCGGTCATGTAGCCCGCCATCGCGCCGACGGTGATGGAGCGCCGGATGCAGAGCGCGGCCGCCGGCCCGACCGGCACGGCGATCAGGAAGCCGATGGCTGCGCCCTCGATGGCGAGCGAGAGGGGATCGAAGACGAAACCCGGCACGGCCATCGCGCGGCTACAGCTTCTCGGCCGCGAACAGGCGCGGTGGTGC
The DNA here is from genome assembly GCF_004297265.1 of Reyranella sp. Taxonomy (GTDB): domain Bacteria; phylum Pseudomonadota; class Alphaproteobacteria; order Reyranellales; family Reyranellaceae; genus Reyranella. The sequence goes on along the minus strand of NZ_SCUT01000021.1, from coordinate 124,708 downwards.
GACTAGCCGGTCCTGCGCCGCCACGAGCTGAAGCTCGCGCTCGCCCATCGCCTCGGTGGCTTCCAGGACCGCGAAGATCGACGAAGCGGCCCTGCCCAGCGCGTCGGCGACATCGTCGCCGGCGATCCAGTGCGCCGTGAAGAGGGCGGCGACGGCATCGCCGGTGCCGTTCGGCGCGATCTCGAAGCCGATCATTGGCGTCGCCACGCGCCAGGCAGCGTCGGGCGTCACCGCGACCATCTCGATCGTGTCCGCCGATGCATCGGCGCGGCGCAGGCTGGTGATGAGCGCAAGCCGCGGACCCTTGAGCAGGGTGCGTGCCGCTGCCAGTGCCTCGCCCATGGTCGAGACGGTCCGGCCGGTCAGGTGTTCGAGCTCGAAGTGGTTGGGTGTCACGAGATCCGCGGCCGGGATCGCGCGGTCGCGGAAAAAGGCGTCGATCCCCGGCTTGACGTAGATGCCGGTGTCGATGTCGCCCAGCACCGGATCGCAGCACCAGACGGCGCGCGGGTTGGCTGCGCGCACGCGGCGTGCGGTGTCGAGAACGACGTCGGCCAGGGCTGCATCGCCCACATAGCCGGTCAGCAGGCCGTCGCACCGCGCGAACTGGCCCAGCGCCTCGACGCCCTGGACGATCTCGGCAACCTGCTCCGCCGAAGCCGCGCGGCCGCGCCAGGCGCCGTAGCCCGTGTGATTCGAGAACTCGACCGTGTTCACCGCCCAGACCTCGTGGCCCAATCGTTGCAGGGGGAAGGCTGCTGCACGATTGCCGACGTAGCCGTAGGCGACATGGCTCTGGAGGGAGAGAAAGCGCATGGCCGGCGCCACCTTGCCACAAGGCGGCCCGCCATTATAGTCCGCCGCGTTTTCGGGGAGGCCTAGAGATGTCGAAGTCCGTCCGTCCGCGCCGCAGCGTGCTCTACATGCCGGGCGCCAATACGCGTGCGCTGGAAAAGGCGCGCACCCTGCCGGCCGATGCGCTGATCTTCGACCTCGAGGACGCCGTGGCGCCCGATGCCAAGGAGGCGGCGCGCGCCAATGTGGTCGCCGCGGCGCAGAGCAGGGCTTATGGCAAGCGCGAGATCGCGATCCGCTGCAACGGGCTCGGCACGCCCTGGGGCGCGGCCGACATCGAAGCGATCGCCAAATCCGGCGCCGACGCGGTTCTGGTGCCGAAGGTCGAGAGCGCGGCCGAGGTGGCCAGCGTCGTCGGCCTGCTCGACGCCGCCGGCGCACCCTCGTCGATGGCCGTGTGGGCGATGATGGAAACGCCCAAGGGCATCCTGCGCGCCGAAGAGGTGGCGAGTTCGCACCCGAGGCTCACGCTCTTCGTCATGGGCACCAACGATCTCGTCAAGGACATGCGTGCACGCCACACGCCGATGCGCCTGCCGATGGTGACGGCGCTGGGGCTCGGCATGCTCGCCGCCCGTGCCCATGGCCTCACCATCCTCGACGGTGTCTACAACGACATCCAGGACGTCGAAGGCTTCCGCGCCGTTTGCCAGCAGGGGCTGGAGATGGGCTTCGACGGCAAGACGCTGATTCATCCCAGCCAGGTCGAGCCGTGCAACGAGGTCTTTGCCCCGTCGGCCGCGGAGCTGGAGATGGCGGGCAAGATCGTGGCCGCCTTCAAGACGGCGCAGGCCGAAGGCAAGGGCGTCGTCACCGTGGATGGACGCATGATCGAGAATCTTCACGTCGAGCAGGCCGAGCGTGCGCTCGCGCTCGCCACCGCGATCGAGGAGCTGCAGGCCGCCCCATGACCCCCAAGAGCACGAACAAGACAAGCACCGGCAACTTCTTCGAGGATTTCCGCGTCGGGCAGGAATTCCACCATGCCACGCCGCGGACACTGACCGAGGCCGACGCGGCGCTCAACATCGGGCTCTACGGGTCGCGCTTCGCCGTCAATTCGTCGGACGTCTTCGCGCGGGCCATCGGCCTGCCGCGGGCGCCGATCGACGACCTGCACGTTTTCCACGTCGTCATCGGCAAGACGGTGCCGGACATCTCGCTGAATGCCGTGGCCAATCTCGGATACGCCGAGTTCCGCTGGGGCGTGCCGGTCTATCCGGGCGACACGCTTTCGTCGCGCTCCACTGTGCTGGGCCTGCGTGAGAACTCCAACAAGACGAGCGGCGTCGTCTGGGTGCGCTCGACCGGCGTCAACCAGAACGGCGAGATGGTGCTCGACTATGTACGCTGGGTGATGGTGCACAAGCGTGACCCCGGCGCGGCAGTGCCGCCGGCCGTCGTGCCGAAGACGGCGCCATCGGTGAAGCCGGAGGACCTGATCGTGCCGGAGGGCCTGTCGCTCGCCGGCTACGACGATGGGGCCGCCGGTTCCCCGCATCGCTGGGAAGATTATGCGCCGGGCGAGCGCATCGACCATGTGAGCGGCATCACGCTCGAGGACTCCGACCACATGTTCTCGACGCGCCTCTACCAGAACACCGCGCGCGTGCATTTCGACGCCTTCGCCGGCAAGAGCACGCGCTTCGGGCGCCGTCTCGTCTATGGCGGCCACGTCATCTCGCTGATGCGGGCCCTGTCGTTCGACGGGCTGGCCAACGGCTTCCGGGTTGCGGCCATCAACGCCGGCAGCCATGTCGCGCCAACCTTCGGCGGCGACACGATCTACGCCTGGTCCGAAGTGCTCGAGACGGCCCCTCTGCCGGGTCGCCAGGATATCGGCGCATTGAGAATGCGAAGCATTGCGGCAAAGGATTGCCCGTGCGGCTCGTTTCCGGCCAAGGGCGCGGATGGCAAGTACCATCCCGCCGTCGTGCTCGATCTCGACTACTGGCTGCTCATGCCGCGGCGCATTGCCTAGAAATGCCGCTCGGCAGGCGGATTTTCGCTTGCAAATCCGGGGCTTAACACGCGCCCAACGCCGACATTCATTGACTTGATGCGGCTGCGCGCTAAAAACAGCGCCAGCCGATATTCGGCACTAGAGGTCATCTCGGATGAGCGTCGCCAACCGGCCGGTGCATCGGCCGCTTTCTCCGCATCTGCAGGTCTATCGCCCGCAGCTCACCTCCACTCTCTCGATCCTGCATCGCGCGACGGGCATCGCCCTGTCGGTGGGCGTGCTGTACCTCACGGCCTGGGTCGTGTGCGCCTCGGGCAGCTACGACGTCTATGCGAAGTTCCAGGCCTTCAACGGTTCGTTCGTCGGCCGCTTCGTGCTCGGCGGCTGGCTGTTCTCCATGTTCTTCCATCTGTTCAACGGCATCCGGCATCTCTTCTGGGATGTGGGGTACGGCTTCGAGATCAAGGACGCCTACCGCAGCGGTTGGATCGTGGTGGCGGCTTCCCTGGTGGCGACCGCGATCTCGTGGATCGTCGGCCTGCGGCTGATCTGAGGAGCGACCGATGAATAGCGATCTCAGAAGCCCCCTCAACCGCGCGCGCGGTCTCGGCTCGGCCAAGAGCGGCGTGCATCATTTCTGGATGCAGCGCCTGACGGCGGTCGCCCTGATCCCGCTCGTCGTCTGGTTCGCCATCTCGCTGGTGATGCTGAGCGGTGCCGACTACGGCATGGCCCGCTCGTGGCTCAGCTCACCGTTCGTCATGGTGCTGCTGATCCTGACGATCTGCATCGGGCTGTATCACGGCCAGCTCGGCATGCAGGTCGTGATCGAGGACTACGTCCACAATGAAGGCGTCAAGCTGGCGCTGATCGTGGCGATCAAGTTCATTGCGGTGTTCTTCGGGCTGGCGGCGATCGTGGCCAGCATGCGTATCGGATTCGGAGGCTAAGTCATGGCCGAGGCGAGCAGCGGCAAGGGCAACCCGCCCGTCGCAGGGACGGTCAACATCGGCAACACCGCCTACAAGGTGATCGATCACGAATACGACGTGGTCATCGTCGGCGCCGGCGGCGCCGGCCTGCGGGCGACCTTCGGCATGGCCAACAAGGGCTTCAAGACCGCCTGCATCACCAAGGTGTTCCCGACGCGCAGCCACACCGTGGCGGCGCAGGGCGGCATCTCGGCGGCGCTGGGCAACATGGGCCCGGACGACTGGCGCTGGCACATGTACGACACGGTCAAGGGCTCCGACTGGCTCGGCGACCAGGATGCGATCGAATACATGTGCCGCGACGGCATCGGCGCGATCATCGAGCTCGAGCATTACGGCGTGCCGTTCAGCCGCACGCCCGAGGGCAAGATCTACCAGCGCCCGTTCGGCGGCATGACGACGGAATACGGCAAGGGCATCGCCCAGCGCACCTGCGCCGCGGCCGACCGTACCGGCCATGCGATCCTGCACACGCTCTACCAGCAGTCGCTGCGGAACCACGCCGAGTTCTTCATCGAGTATTTCGCCCTCGACCTGATCATGGACGAAGGCGTGTGCCGTGGCGTCATGGCTTGGAACCTCGACGACGGCACCATCCATCGCTTCCGCGCCCACAAGGTGGTGCTGGCGACCGGCGGCTACGGCCGCGTCTACCAGACGGCGACCTCGGCCCACACCTGCACGGGTGACGGCGGCGCCATGGCGCTGCGCGCTGGCCTGCCGCTGCAGGATCTCGAGTTCGTGCAGTTCCATCCGACCGGCGTGTTCGGCGCGGGCTGCCTCATCACCGAGGGCGTGCGCGGCGAAGGCGGGTACGTCACCAACGCCAGCGGCGAGCGCTTCATGGAGCGCTATGCGCCGTCGGCAAAGGACCTGGCCTCGCGCGACGTCGTCAGCCGCTCGATGACCATCGAGATCCGCGAAGGCCGCGGCTGCGGCCCGAACAAGGATTACATCGAGCTGCACGTCGAGCATCTCGATCCGAAGATCATCCACGAGCGCCTGCCGGGCATCGCCGAGACGGCGCGCATCTTCGCCGGGGTCGACGTGACCCGCCAGCCGATCCCCATCCTGCCGACCTGCCACTACAACATGGGCGGCATCCCGGCGAACTATCACTGCGAAGTCATGACGGTGAAGGACGGCAATCCCAACACCGTCGTCCCCGGCCTGATGGCGCTCGGCGAGGCCGCGTCGATCGGCGTCCACGGCGCCAACCGTCTCGGCTCCAACTCGCTCCTCGAGTTGGTCGTGTTCGGCCGCTCCGCCGCCAACCGCGTTGCCGAGCAGATGACGCCGGGCCAGCCGCACAAGGACATGCCGCGCGCCGGCGAGGAGGCGATCGCCCGCCTCGACAGGGCCCGCCATGCCAACGGCGGCACGCCGACGGCGCAGCTTCGCGCCATGATGCAGAAGACCATGCAGAACGACTGCGCGGTGTTCCGCACGACCAAGACCCTCGAAGAGGGTTGCGTGAACATGGACAAGGTATTCGCCGGCAAGGACGACATCCGCGTCAAGGATCGCTCGATGATCTGGAACTCCGACCTCATGGAGACGCTGGAGTTCGAGAACCTGATCCTCCAGGCGCAGGGCACGATCCGCTCGGCCGCCAACCGCCAGGAAAGCCGCGGCGCCCATGCGCACGAGGACTTTCCGAACCGCAACGACAAGGACTGGCTGAAGCACACGGTCGTCTGGGTCGACGAGAAGACCGGCAAGACCCGCATCGACTACCGCCCGGTCAACCTGCAGCCGATGAGCAACGACGTCCAGTCGTTCCCGCCAAAAGCCCGCGTGTACTAACCGCCCGCGTGTACTGAGTTCGAGAGGACGACATGGCCGAGTTCACTCTTCCCGCCAATTCCAAGGTCGGCATCGGCGAGACCCACAAGGCTCCGGCAGGCGCCAAGAACATCCGGAAGTTCAAGGTCTACCGCTGGACTCCGGAAGACGGAAAGAACCCGTCGGTCGACACCTATGAAGTCGACATGGACACGTGCGGGCCGATGGTCCTCGACGCGCTGATCAAGATCAAGAACGAGATGGACAGCTCGCTCACCTTCCGGCGCTCCTGCCGCGAGGGCGTGTGCGGTTCGTGCGCGATGAACATCGACGGCACCAACACGCTGGCCTGCACCAAGTTCATCGACGAGGTGAAGGGCGACATCAAGATCTACCCGCTGCCGCACATGCCGGTGGTGCGCGACCTGGTGCCCGACCTCAACGTGCCCTACGCCCAGTTGAGCTCGATCGAACCGTGGCTGAAGTCGACCACCCAGCCGCCGACGCGCGAGCGCCTGCAGTCGCCGGAGGAGCGAGCCAAGCTCGACGGCCTGTGGGAGTGCATCCTGTGCTTCTGCTGCTCGACCTCGTGCCCCAGCTACTGGTGGAACGGCGACCGCTATCTGGGTCCGGCCATCCTGCTGCAGGCCTATCGCTGGATCGCCGACAGCCGCGACGAGGCCAGGGGCGAGCGTCTCGACCAGCTCGAGGACCCGTTCCGGCTGTATCGCTGCCACACGATTATGAACTGCACCAAGACTTGCCCCAAGAGCCTCAATCCGGCGAAGGCGATCGCCGAGATCAAGAAGCTGATGGTCGAACGCACGATCTAGCGCCGCGTCGGGCGCGCGTCCGCGCGCCGTCCTGCCCTGCGACGAAGGGGACGCCCTGGAACCTCCGGGGCGTTCGTTTTTTTGGCGTCCTGCGCCAGGAAATCGCGAGCCGTCTTTCCGGCTTCGGCTGTGAATATCGCTTCCTGCGTCGAGAAATTGGACATCCGGTCGAGCCGGAAGACACGGAACCCTTTGCGCAGTTCGCACCACGCGGCGAGGAGCCAGACCGGTCCGTAGAACGCCATGATCAGGGGCCGCACCACGCGTTCGGATGATCGTCCATCAAGGTCCCGATAGATGAATGCGACCTTGCGCTGGTCGCGAATCGCATGGCGCAGGGCCGCCTGGTCGATCGTGATGGCTTCGCGCGCATGATCGGCAGGCGCCCACAGGCGTACGAGTTCGAGTTGACGGCGCAGCGCCTCGGGGGATACGGCGGCGACCTTGTCCATGACGGCGTCGGCTGCCGCGGCCAGTTCCGGATCGGCCCATGACCGGACGATTCGCATGCCCAGCAGCAGGGCCTCGATCTCGTTCTCGTTGAACATCAGGGGTGGCAGATCGAAGCCCGGACGCAGGACATATCCGACACCCGCCTCGCCGTCGATCGGCACGCCTCTGGAAACCATGTCGCTGATGTCGCGATAGATCGTGCGTTCGGAAACCTCCAGCCGGGCGGCCAGATCGGCGGCGCGCGTGGTCTTCTTCCGGCGCAGGATCTGGATGATTTCGAAGAGACGGTCGGCGCGGCGCATCGTCGTATCGTAGGCCTCCTGACGATCTCCTGACACCACGCTGGCAGGAGGAGGCTCGTACAGTGCACCCGAGAGACTAGAAGGACGACAGGAGCCGGCCGATGCCAACTGACCTCGCGACACGCGATCTGTTCGACCGATGGGAGCATGTCTGGCACGAAGGCCGGTATGACCTGGTCCCGGCGTGTGTGGCGCCGTCCTACATTCGCCACGACGAATCCGGAACCCGGACGGTTACGCCGGCCGAGTACGCGGCGGAGCTTCAGGCAGCTCAACGGGCCAGACCGAACACACGCATCGTCGTTTACGACCACGAACTGACGGAAGATCGGGCCTGGTACCGGTTCAGTATCGTGTGGAATGATGCGGCAACCGGCGAGAAATGCTCGCGTGCGGGCCTGCAGTCCTATCGCGTCGAGCGAGGCAAGCTGGCCGAAACGTGGATTGCCTTACTCCCCCTCGGTTCGGCCTGGTCGGACACCGCCGCGCTGGAGCACTGGACCAGCCCGCCGGTTCGGAAATAGCGTCGGATCGAGGGTCCATCACAGGCCCGCCTTTTGCTACAGTGCCGCCAGTCATAAGAAGCTGGGGGCGTCCAATGTCACTCAAATCCATGGCCGCGATGGCGGCCCTTTCAGGCGTAGCGGCATTCGCCGCGGGACCAGCCTCGGCCGGCCAGACCTTCGACGCGGTCAAGGCCAAGGGCTTCGTCCAGTGCGCCGTGAACACCGGCCTGGCGGGCTTCTCCTTCGCCGACAGCCAGGGCAAGTGGACCGGCCTCGACGTCGATCTCTGCAAGGCCATCGCCGCGGCGATGTTCGGGGACGCCGAGAAGGTCAAGTTCACCCCGACCACCGCCCAGCAACGCTTCGTCGCCCTGCAGTCGGGCGAGGTCGACGTCATCACCCGCAACGCGACGCAGACGCTGCTGCGCGACACTTCGCTCGGCTTCAACATCGCGGGCGTCAATTTCTACGACGGCCAGGGCTTCATCGTGCCCGCCAAGAGCAACATCAAGAGCGCCAAGGAGCTGAACGGCGCCACGGTCTGCGTGCAGCCGGGCACCACGACCGAACTCAACCTCGCGGACTATTTCCGCAAGAACAAGATGACCTTCAAGCCGGTGCTGATCGAGAAGCTCGACGAGCTGCTGCAGGCCTATGCCGCCGGCCGCTGCGACACCTACACGACCGACGCGTCGGGCCTTGCCGCAGTGCGCGCCGGCCAGCTCGCCGGCAAGGGCGAGCATGTCATCCTGCCCGAGCGCATCTCCAAGGAGCCGCTTGGCCCGATCGTGCGTCATGGCGACGACCAGTGGTTCGATCTCGTGAAGTGGACCCTGATGGGCATGATCGAGGCCGAGGAAATGGGCATCACCTCGAAGAACGTCGACGAGATGCTGAAGAGCGACGATCCCGCCGTGAAGCGTTTCCTCGGCGTCACGCCGGGCTTCGGCAAGGCCGTCGGGGTCGACGAGAAGTGGATGTACAACGTCATCAAGCAGGTCGGTAACTACGGCGAGAGCTACGACCGCCATGTCGGCCCGGCCACGCCGCTCAAGCTCGAGCGAGGCCAGAACGCGCTGTGGACCAACGGCGGCCTGATGTACGCGATCCCGTTCCGCTGAGATTGAACTCTTCCCCTTTGCGGGGTCCGCAAAGGGGAAGAGTCCAAAAGCTCAGTCCTCGCGATCGAACCGCATCTTCTTGATGCGGCCGGTCGAGACCTCGAGCGCCGTGATCCTGCCGTCGCCGTCGCGCACCAGATGGGCGAGTTGGGTGGCCTTGATCCAGCTGCCCGGCGATTCCAGCTCCACCGTGTCGGCATCGAGACCGCGCACCAACCATGGCGCGCCGCCGGAGATCAGCGGTCCGCCGACTTCCATCTTCCAGTCGTTGCCATCGCGGGTGATGCGCCACACGGCGGCACAGTCGGACGAGACGTAGGTTCCGGCGAGGTCGGCCGGCACCGCGGCGCGCTTGCCCACTTTCGTGAAGGTGAGCACACGGCCTGCGCCGAGATTCACCTTCACCGTATCCTTCGCGCCGGGCTTCAGCGCGAACTCGTAGGAACCACGTTCCGCGGCCAGCCAGCCGCCGGCGCGGCGGCCGAGGGCGAAGGGCAGACCATTCTGCGTCACGGTGGCCTCGCCGTTGCGCCAGGCCAGGTCGAACAGCGACGGCTCCTGCGCATTGAACCAGGTCCCGGTGAGTGGCTTGATCTCGGCCTGCGTGATCGGCGCCAGGGCGGGCTTCATCTTCCCGCTGTCTTCCAGGGCCAGCGCCGCGATGGCGCGGGCGCGCCGCCACGGATCGATGCTGCCCAGGTTGGCGATCACGACAACGGTGAGACCGGCCTTCGGCACGCGCAGGAACTCCGTGCGGAAGCCGGGCCACAGGCCGCCGTGACCGACCGTCTGCAGGCCGCGCAGTTCCTCGACGGCGACGCCGCGGCGGTAGTTATTGGCTTTGCCTCCCGTTAGCGCTGCGATGGCCGTGAGCTGCGCCGGGATCGTCTTCCCGAGGATCGGTTTGTCGAAATGCCGGCTCCAGATCAGCAGGTCCTCGACGGTCGAGGTGAGGCCGCCCTCGCCGCCCTGCGGATAGGCATGCGCGGCGCGCCGGAAACCCTGCTCGCGGTCGCCGAGATAGCCGGTGGCGAGGTTCGGGATCACCGCGTCGATTTCGGCCACCAGCGAGGTCTGCGCCATACCGAGCGGCTTGAAGATGCGCTCGGCGAGCACCTCGCCCAGTTTCTTCTTCGCCAGTTTCTCGACGATCAGGCCCAGCAGCAGGAAGTTGGTGTTGCTGTAGAGGAAGCGGCTGCCGGCTGAGAAGTTGAGGTGGCGGTTGCGCGTGCAGGCGTCGAACAGGTCCTCGGGCCGCGCCGGCCTGTCGAGCCCGTGGCCGCCCAGCCGCAGCAGCTCGAGGAAGTCGGGCAGGCCGCTCGAATTGCGCATCATCTGGTCGATCGTGACCGGCAGCGGCGGCAGCTCGGGCAGGTATTTGTGCGGCGGATCGGACAGCTTGAGCTTGCCTTCGGCGGCCAGCAACAGCGCCGCAGTCACCGTGAACTGCTTGCTCACGGAGGCGATGCGGAAGCGCGTGTCGGGACGGATCGGGACGCCGAGTTCGATGCTGGCCAGGCCGAAGCCCTTGCAGAACTCGATCTGGCCGTCGCGCATCACGCCGACGACGGCGCCCGGCGAACCGGGCTTGGTGTAAGGGGCAAACAACGCGTTGACGCGGCGCTCGAAGACGGTGGACTCGATGGCTTTCGACATGCAGGCCAGTCAACCGAAGCGGCTCGCCCTTGTAAAGGCGACCCGTTAGGGTCGCGGCAAATGCCGGAGGAAATGCGCGCGATGGACCGTCAGTTCGTGAAGATCGAGAAGGGCCTGGGGCCACAGGGCCGCATCGCCGTCGTGCGATTCGACCGCGGCGACAACATCAATGCGCTGAGCCAGCAGGCGATGCGGGAGCTGCGCGACGTGCCGCGCGAATTCGAGGACGATCTCGAAACCTCGGTCGTGATCCTGACGGGTTCGGCCAGGGCCTTCTCCGCCGGCTTCGACCTCAAGGATGGCGACGGCCGCGCCCGCGACGGTCTGCCGATCGGCGAGCGCATCCATCGCCAGCGGCTGGGACCGAAGATGTGCAAGGCGTGGCAGGACATGGACCAGGTGACGATTGCAGCCATCGAGGGCCATTGCATCGGCGGCGGCGCGGCGCTCGTCGTGTCGCTCGACTTCCGCACCTGCGGCCGCTCGGCCCATTTCCGCATTCCCGAGATCGAGCTCGGCATGAACATGAGCTGGGGCTCGATCCCGCGCATGCTGGCGCTGATGGGCCCTGCGCGCACCAAGCAGGCGGTAATCCTGGCGTCCGACCGTATCGGCGCGGCCGAGGCGCTGGACTGGGGGCTGGTCGAGACCGTCGTCGACGATGGCCAGGCGCTGGCCGCGTCGATGGCATTCGCCGAGCGCATCGCGCGCCAGCCGCCGATCCCGGTGCGCATGAGCAAGACCACGGTCAACCGCCTCGCCCATGCGCTCGACGATCTCGGCAGCCACATGGACGCCGACCAGAACGTGCTGACCGGCCTGACCGAGGACTACAAGGAAGGCACGTCCGCCTTCCGCGAGAAGCGCAAGCCGGTGTTCAAGGGAAGATAAGCGCCAGCAAGCTGTTGAAGTAGTCTGGAGGCGGACGATGAAGGGTACGTCGTCGCCGTGCCGGGCGCCCGTAAGCGGCGTCGGTAAGTCAATCGAAGGCGAACGCACTGATCACGCCGGCGGCTAAGGCTTGCCGGGTTCCACCACCTCACCTATAAAGTAATTGCGAATCGTTCGCATTCTTGGGCGGGCTTGTTGGGGCACGACCGAAGCATATTGGCCCTTTACCTGGCCCATCGCGTCGAGCTGGTGAAGTACGCCACCACGATCGTCGGCGACATGGCGCGAGCAGAGGATGTGGTTCAGGAGGCCTGGCTGCGCTTCGGCTCGGCGACGCAGGACCGCACCCTCGACGAACCGTTGGGCTTTCTCTATCGCATCGTGCGCAACCTCGCCATCGATGGACGGCGCCGCCTGATCCGCGAGGCGCTTATCGTGGCGCCGGTGGAACTTGCCGCCGCCCCCGAGGCCGCGGATGACCACGCCTCGCCCGAGGCAACAGCTGCGTCGCGTGAGGAACTGGTCCTGCTGCAGGAGGCGCTGGCTGAGCTGCCGGAACGCACTCGGATCGCCCTTGAGATGCGCCGCTTTGGTGGCTTCAAGTTGCGCGAAATCGCAGCTCATCTAGGAGTGTCGGTGACAGTGGCACATGAGATCGTGGCCAGCGGAATCGCCTTTTGCCGCCAGCGTGTACGGCCGCCGTCATGAGTCACTATTTCGTGCGCCTTCCGAAATCGCCCGGTCCCCAAGCGTCTTTTGGACAAGGGGCCCCGCAGGGGACAGGGACAGCGAGATGACGGGATCGCAGGAGGAACAGGACCGCATCGCGACCGAAGCCGCCCGCTGGCTGGTCGCGCTCGAAGAGGACCCAGACAACGCAGCCTTGCTGGCTCGCTTCGAGACCTGGCGTCGCGCCGATCCGGAGCATGAGGTCGCCTGGTTAAGCACGTCGGACATCTACGATCTGATGGCTCACACAACGCCAGTCCATGCTGCGAACTGGCAGAGGCCGGTGACGCGGCCCCGGTCGCATGCTCGACGTAACCCGCCAGGGCGCCGCCCGTCGATGCGGCGGCGCGCGGCAGCGAGCCTCGTCGCGGCAACGATCGCAGCCTGTCTGGCACTGATTTTCCTGCCGGGTCTCGTCATCCGCTTCCAAGCCGATCATGTGACGCAGACGGCCGAGGTGCAGACGCTCCGCCTTGAGGACGGCAGCATCGTGCGATTGGCCCCCGACAGCGCTATCGATGTCGCCTTCCGGGCCGGCGAACGGCGCGTTCACCTGCTGAAGGGTGAGGCCTTCTTCGAGGTGCGGCCCGATCCGCAGCGGCCTTTCCGGGTCGTGGCACGTGACGTCGAGACAACGGTGCTCGGCACGTCCTTCAATGTGCGCTTGATGAGGGATGGCGCCGAAGTCTCGGTGCGCAGCGGCCTTGTCGCCGTCGACACCAAAGGCCGCCAGGAGCGGCTGGAGGTGGGTGACTGGGTGCAGGTCGGATGGAATGGCGTCATGCATCGCGGGGGCATCCCCCGGGACGAGGTGGCGCCCTGGCTGCACGGTCAAATCGTTGCGCGCGACCGTCCGCTCGCCGACGTGGTGGATGAGCTGCGGCGGTATTTCCCCGGTGCGATCGCTTTTGCGGCCAGTGGCCTTGGCAGCCGTCGTGTGACCGGCGTCTACAATCTCGCCGATCCCGCATCGGCACTACGAGCTGTCGTCGGCACACATGGCGGCTCGGTGAGCGAGGTAACACCCTGGCTGCTGGTGATTCGCGGCGGCTGAATTATTTCACGGTCGCGGACCGAAAAGCGCGAATGTCGTGGCGTTGCTTGAGTATAGGCACGATGCCGAGACGCATTCACGAGTGACGTCGCCATCCTGTCCATTGTTGGTTGCGGATGAGGGTGCGATGGAAAATGCGCGTGAGCACGCGCGTCTGGCGGCGACGGCCGCTACGGCGTTCTTGGTGATGTTTGTCGCGGACGGAGCGCGGGCCCAGGTCGAAACCACGCCGCAGATCGCCCAACAACGGCAATACACCTTCAACATTCCGGCGCAGCCGTTGACCGATGCGCTGGCGTCCTTCGGCCGGCAATCGGGCATGCAGGTTACGGTCGACGGCGAGGTCGCGCGAGGCGTCGCCTCGCCGGGTGTGAGCGGCGAGATGACGCCGGAGCAGGCGCTGACGAGGCTGCTCGCCGGAACCGGCATCACCTACAGGGTGACCGGAAACACGGCGATGCTGCAACGCACGGCGGCGACGACGCCCGGCGCGCTACAGCTGGACCCGGTGCAGGTCCAAGGTCTCTATCCGGTGCCGTCGCAGGCATTGATCGACAATATCCCGCCGCCCTACGCCGGCGGACAGGTCGCAACGGGCGGCCAGCTCGGCCTGCTGGGCAATCGCCCCGTCATGGACACGCCGTTCAACCAGACAAGCTACACAGCGAAGAAAATCCAGGAGCAGCAGGCCAAGTCGGTGAGAGATGTGCTGGCCGACGATCCTTCCGTGCGGGCTTACTTTCCCGACGGAAGCATCGGCAACGACGAGTTGCGCATCCGCGGCTTCACCGTGGCGGGCGCGAGCACGGCCTACAACGGCCTCTACGGAATCCTGCCCTACAGTTCGATCATGCCCGAAATGGCCGAACGCGTTGAAGTGCTCAAGGGTCCCAGCGCGATGCTGAGCGGCATGGCGCCGCAATCGACCATCGGCGGCACCGTCAATGTGGTTCCGAAGCGCGCCCCGGACGATCCGCTGACCCAAGTGACTGCAGGCTACAATTCCAATGCGCAGTTCGGCGGCCATGTCGATGCTGCACGCCGGTTCGGCCCGGATAAGGAATTTGGCGTACGTTTCAACGGTGTGTTCCGCGCCGGCGAGACGGCGATCTGGGGAAACTCGGACAAGAGGGCGTTGCTGTCGCTTGGCCTCGACTATCGCGGCGAACGCTTCCGGCTTTCCTTCGATGGTGGCTATCAATACCAGTATATCGGCGGCATGGTTCCGTATCTCGGCCTCGCCAACAATGTGCCGCTGCCCTATGCGCCGGATGCTCGCAAGAACTGGGGACAGCCCTGGGGCTACATCGATCGCAAGGATCTGTTCGGCGTCGTGCGTGGCGAGTTCGACATCACGGAGCGCGTCACGGCCTACGCCGCCTTCGGTATGCACGACTGGCGCTTGGGCATTCTCTCTGGCGGCCCCATCGTGACGGCCAGCAATTTCAGCGGCGCCGCCAGGGCGACACCCGGCAACATCAGCCAGTACTATCAGTTCCTCACCGCAGAAGCGGGAGTGCGTGCCCTGGTCGACACAGGTCCGATCGGGCATGAGTTCGCCCTGTCGGCCACGACCTTCGAGCAGGTGACGGGCATCGCGACGATCAACGGGACACCCTACAATACCAACATCTATGCGACGAACGTAATCGCGAAGCCGAACATTCCCACGGGGGTCGCTAACAAGACTGGATCCATGACGTTGAACAGCCTGGCGATCGCCGACACGCTGTCTGCCGTCGACAAGCGCATCCAGCTCACGGTTGGCGCGCGCCTCCAGCAGGTGCAGTCCGCCAACTTCAACGTGGTGACGGGCGCCAAGACTTCGGAATACGATCAGAGTGTCATCAGCCCCTCGGTGGCGCTGGTCTTCAAGCCATGGGCTAACGTCTCGCTTTACGGCAACTTCATCCAGGGCCTGCAGCCCGGGATCACGGTGGCGGCGCCTTTCTCCAACGCCGGCGAGGTCTTCCCGCCGTACAAGTCGACGCAGTACGAGGCCGGAATCAAGATCGACTGGGGTAAGCTCACCACGACGGCGAGCCTGTTCCAGATCACCCAGCCGAGCGTCATCACCAATGTGGCAACGAACACGCAGGTGCTGGCGGGCGAGCAGCGCAACCAGGGGCTCGAGCTCAACTTCTTCGGCGAGGTGGCCGAAGGCGTGCGCGTGCTGGGCGGTGCGATGTTCCTGAATGCCGTCCTGACCAAGACGCAAGGTGGAGCGACGAACGGGTGGACCGCGCCATTTTCCCCGGGTGCGCAGTTCAATTTCGGTGGCGAATGGGACCTGCCGTTTGCCCGCGGACTGACCATGACCGGCCGCGTGACCTATACCGGTACGCAGTATATCGACACGACCCTCCCGCGGCGATTCCTGCCCGAGTGGACGCGCTTCGACATTGGCGCGCGCTATGTCATCGACAATGCCAACAGCTTCACGGGCAAACCGGCCGTCGTCCGTTTCGCCGTCGAGAATCTTCTCGACAACGACTACTGGGCCTCGGGCGGCGGCGTGTCCACGCTGTCGCTGGGGACTCCGCGCACCTTCCGGCTGTCGTTGACGTCGGATTTCTGAGGTGATCCGGCGGCGCTGCAAGGACAGCTGAACCTCTCGTGGAGACGACCTTCCGCGCTTCCATGAACTGGCTGCACACATGGGCGGGCATCGTGTTCGGCTCGGTGCTCTTCACCGTCTTCTGGATGGGAACCCTCTCGGTCTTCGATCGCGAGATCGATCGCTGGATGATGCCGCAGACGCGGCTGCCCCATGTCGAAGCAAAATCCATGGATGCTGTCGCCGATGCTCTTCGGTCGCTCGTCTCTGGGGCCTCGCAATGGTTCGTGTTTCTGCCGACGCCACGCGAACCCATGCTACGGCTCGTCTATCGCACGAAGGCCGGAGGGGCGATAGCGCGCAACATCGATCCGGAAACCCTGCGGATATTGCCCGAGGAGGGAAGCTGGGGCGGCACGCGCTTCATCTACCCGTTTCACTACAGTCTGCATCTCAAGTCCTGGTCATTGGGCATTTGGCTCGTGGGTGCTGCCGGAGTGGCGATGCTGGTGCTCTGCGTGTCCGGTGTCGTGGTTCACCGCAAGCTATTCACCGATTTCTTCACGGTGCGCCGCCACAGCAAGCAGAGGCGCCTGTTACTCGACCTGCACAATGTTGCCGGCGTACTGGGGTTGCCGTTTCATTGCGCAATCACGCTCTCGGGGCTGATCATCTTCTTCATGCTCTATTTTCCTACGGCCTGGCAGGCGGCCTATGGCGGGAACGTCGCTGCATTTGCGAGCGAGGGCTTTGGCATTTTCGCCCAGCCCCGGGCGGGCGAACCAGCGGCTTCGATGCCGATCGACGCAATGATGCGTGAAGCGTCGCAGCGGTGGGGAGGTGCCGCACCTTCCTTCGTTCGAGTCTGGCATCCAGGTGATCGCAACAGCTATGTGGAAGTGCGCCAAACCAATCTCGACGGCGTGCCGCAGCGCCTCGACGTCGCCTACTTCGACGCCGTGACGGGCGTCCTCCTGAGCGAGAGCGAGACGAAGCCCGTCATGGCCGTGCAGCGCTTCATTGCCGGGCTACACTTCATCCAGTTCCATCACTGGATATTGCGCTGGATTTATTTCGGATTGGGCCTGACGGGCTGCCTGCTGATCGCGACGGGGTTTCTGTTCTGGCTGGAGACGCGCCGTCGAAAGCATGTGGAACTGGGGTTTCGCGGGGTGACGATCGTCGAAGGTTTTACAGTCGGTTCGGTGACCGGCATCGTCATCGCGACATTATCCTTTTTCGTGGCCAATCGCATGCTGCCGCCCGGTGTGGATTTTCTTGGCCATGACCGCGCGGCGCTGGAGATTTGGTCCTTCTATCTCGTATGGCTCATGTCTTTCGTCCATGCCTGGCTGCGGCCGGGCAGGGCGTGGGTGGAGCAGTGCTCGATCATTGCCGCCCTCGCTGTGGTCGCGGTGCTGCTCAACTGGATCACGACCGGCGATCATCTCTTTCGCGCCTTGGGCCAACGGCATCTCTGGCCGATTGCCGGCATGGACCTGATGTTGCTTACCAGCGCCGCGATCGCCGGCGTTTCAGCCGGAAGGCTTCGCACAAATGCCGGTCGCGCCGGTGCGATGCGGTAGCCGGTGAACCATGTTCAAATGATCGCTGCGATACTGTTCTCAACAGCCAGCTAGAACTTGCGCGTCGGCAGCTGGTCGAGGATCGCCTGGCGCGCGGGGTCGTCGAGCATGACCCAGCGGCCGATCTCCTCGATCGTGCGCCGGCAGCCCAGGCAGAAGCCGCTCTTCTGGTCGAGCTTGCAGATGCCGATGCAGGGGGACATGACCCGGCGGGTCATCGACGAAGCGGGCGCGGCCATGCGCGGGCTCAGGTCTTCTTGCCGAGTTCCGCGAGCTGGTTCTGCAGCTCGTCGAGCTTGCGCTTCAGATCGTCGATCGCCACGTCGCTGGACGGCGTCGCCGCCGTCTCGGCGGGCTTGGCCGGCTCATGGCCATTGGCGGCGGCCGCCGGCGCGGAATCCTGCCCACCGGGAAGCGGGTTGTTGGGCGCAGTGCCGAACGGGTTGAACATTCGCATGGCGTTCTCGAACATCGCCATGTTCTGCTTGCCCATCGACTCGAACTGCTGGAACGGGTTGAAGCCGAAGGCATTCTGCATGTAGCGGCGCATCTGGTCCTGGTTGCGCGCGAACTGCGTCATCGACATCTCGAGATATTGCGGCACCACGCCCTGCAGGCTGTCGCCGTAGAAGGAGATGAGCTGACGCAGGAAGGGGATCGGCAGCAGCGTCTGGCCGCCCTTGCTCTCTTCCTCGAAGATGATCTGAGTGAGCACCGAACGCGTGATCTCGTCGCCCGTCTTCGCGTCGTAGACAACGAAGTCGGTCTTGTCCTTCACCATCTGGGACAGATGATCCAGCGTCACATAGGCCGAGGTCGCGGTATTGTAGAGCCGTCTGTTCGCGTATTTCTTGATCACCACCGGCGCCGCCTTCGGTCCGCCGTCGGGTACTGCCTGGTCGGCCATTGCGCTTCGCTCCTTTAGCTCCCGCGCGCCGTGAACGCTCGTTTACTCAGGGGCGGCCACCTTAGCGCCGATGCCGCAATGCGACAAGGCAACCTTCCGCGATGGAGGCAGCGTTGGCGCGGCTATGCGTTATAGTGCGGACATGGTCTCCGGAAACGACGACAACACGGCCGGTACAATCGATTCCAGCGCCGAATTCGACAGGCTGGCCCGGCGCTACCTCGATCTGTGGCAGGCCCAGCTGTCCGGGCTCGCCTCGGATCAGGCGGTGACTGAGCAGATCGCCCGCCTGTTCGCGGCCGCGAATGCCCAGGTCGCCTCGGCATTGCAGGTTGCCCAAGGAGCGTCCCATGCAGGTACGTCTAGGTCCCCGTCCGCTGCCGCTCCATCTGGGAACGGCGCTGATGACGTGGGCGAGCTCCGAAAGCGCGTGGAGGCTCTTGAA
The DNA here is from genome assembly GCF_004297265.1 of Reyranella sp. Lineage (GTDB taxonomy): Bacteria > Pseudomonadota > Alphaproteobacteria > Reyranellales > Reyranellaceae > Reyranella. Next base: position 106,073 of record NZ_SCUT01000021.1, on the reverse strand, counting down.
GCAAGGCTCGCCGAACTCGAATCCCGCAGCCGAAGCTCCTGAATCGCTCGCGGCCCTGCTGCCCGAGATCGCCTCACTCGAGGCCAGAGCCGGCGCCGGCCAGTTCGAACAAGCATTGCAGCGCGAGATCCGCCGGCGCCAGGGCCGGCTGGCGGACGGCGTGCTGGCCTATCAGCGCAATGACGTCCAGCGCACCCTGATCGATCCGCCTTCCGTCTGGCGCGAAGGCAATACGCGGCTGCTGGACTACGGCGCCACGAATCGTGCGGCGCGCAAGCGCGGTACGCGCGCGGTTTTTGTCGTGCCGTCGCTGATCAACCGCTGGGAAGTGCTCGATCTCACGGAAGAGAAGAGCCTGTTGCGCGCCATGGCGGCGGCGGGGCTGCGGCCCTATCTCGTCGATTGGGGCGCGCCCAATGCGGAGGAGCGCGGTTTCGACACGACCGCCTATGTGGCACGCCTCGAACGGGCGCTCGCGTTCGTCGCGAAGCGCGCGCGCCGGGCGCCGGCGGTCCTCGGCTACTGCATGGGCGGCACGCTCGCCGTAGCCCTGGCGGCGCGCAGGCCGCGTCGCGTCGCGGGCCTCGCGCTGATGGCGGCACCCTGGGATTTCCATGCCGACCGCACCGGCCACGCTTTCCTGCTGTCGACGGGGCCGTTGCTCGCCGAGGTCGCCGACAAGGTGGGCGAGCTGCCGGTCGATATCCTGCAGACCCTGTTCTGGTCGCTCGATCCCTGGCTCGCGGTGAAGAAGTTCGGCCGCTTCATCGGCATGGATCCGAAGGGCGAACATGCGAAGGAATTCGTCCTGCTCGAGGACTGGCTGAATGGCGGTGCGCCGCTCGCCGGGCCGATGGCGCGCGAATGCCTCATAGACTGGTACGGCAACAACACGCCGGGCACTAACAAATGGGTCATCGGCGGGCGTCGGGTCGTGCCCGCGAAGATCAAGGTGCCGTCGTTGGTCATGATCCCCTCGGGCGACCGCATCGTGCCGCCGCTGTCGGCCGCCGCGCTCGCGGACCCGAAGAAGGGCCTGAAGAATACCAGGCGGATCGACCTGCCGCTCGGCCATATCGGCATGGTGGTGAGCAGCCGCGCCCGCGAGCTCTGCTGGACGCCGCTGATCGAGTGGATCTCCGCTCTTCCCGTCCGGCGATCCCGTGTCGTCACCGGCTAGGTCCTTCGACAGGCGCGTGCCGGCGATCTGGGCGGCATTGCTGACGGTCTCCGTCTTCGCGCATACCCATGTCGAGTTGGCGAACGAGGCAGCGCGCGGCATTCCGATGACGTACGGCGCCGCCCTGGCGATCCAGGTTTCCAGCCACCTGGTGGTCGCGGCCCTGCTGCCTGCGATCTACTGGCTGCACCGGCGCTGGCCGATCGCCGGCGGGCCGCGGAACCTCGCGATCCATGTCGCGGCGGTGGTGCCGTTCAGCATCGCCCATACATTTGGCATGGCGGCGCTCAGGCTGCTGTGGTTCGGCGGCATCGTGGGGGAGCCGCACAGCTTTCCGCTCACCCTCGACCGGCTGCTCTACGAGTTCGCCAAGGACATCATCGCCTACGCCCTGCTGAGCGCCGGTACGGTGGCATTGCGCCATTACCTTTCGCGACCGGCTCTGCCCGTCGCCGCGAACTCCGTCGCCGAGCCCGAGCGGCCGCCGGCGGGACCGCGGCCCGAGCGTTTTGCCGTCCGCCGCAAGGGCCGGGAGATCATGGTCGAGGTCGCCGACATCGACTGGATCGAAGCTTCGGGAAACTACGCCGTGCTGCATGTCGGCGACGAGACCTTCGAAATCCGCTCCTCGCTCACGAAGCTGGAAGGCGAGCTCGATCCGAAACGGTTCGTGAGGGTGCACAAATCGCATCTGGTCAACATCGCCCGGGTCGTCGAGGTGACGCCGTGGGTGAGCGGCGACTGGCGTATCCGCCTTCAGAGCGGGGCCGAGGTGAACCTGAGCCGGCGCTATCGCCAGCGCTTCGAGGCGCTGGCGCCGGTCAGGGCCTGACCGAACGTCCCGCGACTCTCGCCGGTCGTCCCATTGGACGCGCCGGTCGTCACAAAACGACACCGAATCACGGGGTTGAAGAGTAGGTCGTGGCAACCGCCCCCTTGGGAGCCTCGCGATGCAACCTGCCGCCTTTGCCACCCGTCGTGCCGATCTCGACTGGCTCCGGGTCCTCGCCTTCGGCCTGCTGATTTTCTATCACGCCGGGATGGCCTGGTCGGGCTGGACCTGGCACGTCACCAGCCCGGACAGTCTCGAAGGGCTGCGCGAGGCCATGCGCTTCCTGAACCGCTGGCGCATGCCGCTGATCTTCGTGGTCTCGGGTGCGGCCGTCATGCTGGCGCTGGGCAACCGCACACCGGGAGCCTTCGTCCGCGACCGGCTGAAGCGTCTGCTGCTGCCGCTGGCCTTCGGCATGGCCGTGATCGTGCCGCCGCAGGTCTATCTGGAACGGCTCTACAGCGGGCAGTTCACCGGCTCGTTCCTGCAATGGCTGCCGCACGCCTTCGACGGGGTCTACCCGAAGGGCAACCTGAGCTGGCACCACCTCTGGTTCGTAGCCTACGTCCTCGTGCTGACCCTGGTGCTGCTGCCGGTCTTCCTGTGGGCGCGGTCGGCGGCGGGACAGGCGGCCGTCGGCACGGCCGGCCGATCCGCCGCCCGCTTCGGTCTGCAGTGGCTGATGGTCCTGCCTCTCGCCGCCTCGACCCTCTGGCTCGCGCCGATCTCCTGGAACATCAACGGGCTGATCGGCGACTGGCACGGGCTCGTCTCCTACGGCGCGCTGCTGCTTTACGGCGCCTTCATCTTTGGATCCCCCGACCTGTTGGAGGCATTGCAGCGCCAGCGTCTCCTGTCGCTGGCCGTCGGACTCATCGCCTATGCGATCCTCTATGTCGGCTTCTTCGCGGGCACCGTCCGGCCGACCATCCCGCCCGAGGCCCGGCCGGTCTTCGCGCTCCTGTCGGCGGTCAACGTCATGGCGTGGTTGTTCGCCATCATCGGGTTCGCGCGCCGGTATCTTGTCCGGCGGCCGGCCTTCCTCTCGGAAGCGACGGAGGCGGTCTATCCCTTCTACCTCATTCATCAGACTGTAACGGTGATCGCCGTCTGGGGACTGCTGCAGATCGGCGCGCCGCCTCTCCTGGGCTTCGTCGCGGCGGTCGTGGCGACTTTCGCCGGAACATGGTTGATTTACGCAGGTCTGGTGCGCCCGTGGCGCTGGATCAGGCCGCTGTTCGGAATGAAGGCGTTGGTCCCGGAGGCGCGGCGGTCCTTGCCCCGCCGCGCGGCAGGCCTATAAATATCGGCAAGGGCGGCCTGCCAAGGAGGATTTCATGACGGACATCGTTATCGCGAGCGCAGCGCGCACGCCAATCGGCTCGTTCAACGGCGCATTCGGCGCCGTGCCGGCACACGATCTCGGCAAGGTCGCCATCAAGGGTGCGCTCGAGCGTGCCAAGGTGAAGCCCGAGGAAGTCGACGAAGTCATCATGGGCCAGATCCTGACCGGCGGTCAGGGCCAGAACCCGGCGCGCCAGGCGGCCGTCAACTCGGGCATCCCGGTCGAGAAGACCGCGCTCGGCATCAATCAGCTCTGCGGCTCCGGCCTGCGCGCCGTTGCCTTCGGCTGGCAGGCGATCCGCAATGGCGATGCCAGCATCATGGTGGTCGGCGGCCAGGAGAGCATGAGCCAGGCGCCGCATGCCGCGCATCTGCGCGACGGCACCAAGATGGGCGAGCTCAAGATGGTCGACACCATGCTGAAGGACGGCCTGTGGGATGCGTTCCACGGCTATCACATGGGCAACACCGCCGAGAACGTGGCGCAGAAGTACCAGATCACCCGCGCCGAGCAGGATGCCTTCGCGGCCTCGTCGCAGAACAAGGCCGAGGCGGCGCAGAAGTCCGGTCGCTTCAAGGACGAGATCGTTCCGGTGACGATCAAGACCCGCAAGGGCGACGTCGTCGTCGATACCGACGAGTTCCCGCGTCACGGCACGACGGTCGAGGCGCTGGGCAAGCTGCGTCCGGCCTTCACCAAGGAAGGCGGCTCTGTCACTGCGGGCAACGCGTCGGGCATCAACGACGGCGCTGCGGCGCTGGTGCTGATGAGCGCCGACGAGGCCAAGAAGCGCGGCATCACCCCGCTCGCGAAGATCGTCTCGTGGGCGACCACCGGTGTCGATCCATCGATCATGGGCATCGGTCCGGTCACCGCCTCGCAGGCCGCGCTGAAGAAGGCCGGCTGGACGGTCAAGGATCTCGACCTGGTCGAGGCCAACGAGGCCTTCGCCGCCCAGGCGGTCGCCGTCGGCAAGGAACTCGGCCTCGATGCCGGGAAGCTCAACGTCAACGGCGGCGCGATCGCGCTCGGCCATCCGATCGGCGCCTCGGGCGCGCGCGTGCTGACGACGCTGCTCTATGAAATGCAGAAGCGCGACGCCAAGAAGGGTCTCGCCACCCTGTGCATCGGCGGCGGCATGGGCATCGCCATGTGCGTCCAGCGCGACTGATCTCAAGTCGACGCTTCAGAGTTGAACGCCCGGAGGAGCGATCCTTCGGGCGTTTTTCGTTCAGGGATTGTAGTAGGTGCCGACCTGCGTGCCGGCTCGGACGAGGCGGCGGCCGTCCTCCTGCGACAGCCAGGTGAGTTCGGCGTCGTTGGTTCCCTTGGGCTGCGCCAGCAGGAAGCGCGTCTCGCCCGCCACGACGGTAACGACCACCTCGGTGCTCTCGCTGCTGCCGAAGGCACGCAGGTCGTAGGGATTGGGCGGCAGGTCGAGACGCATCCAGGTCGACCCCGTCAGTCCGCCGACGGGATTGCGGCTCATGGAGATGAGGATGCCCGGCGCATCCGGCGGGGCTGTGTCGCGCACGATGTAGAGTGCCGCCATGCCTTCCTTGGCAACCGGGAAAGACGTGGTGCCATAGGCCTTGTACCAAGGCGACTGCGAGTTCTGGCAGGCGGACAGGGAAAGCGCCAGCAACGCGGCGCCCAGAAACTTCATCATGCAACGACCTCCGGCGGCAAAGTCCGACGGACCGGCCTGCGGGTCAAGCCTGTGCGTCGCTTGCCGCGGGCTGCGGCAGGACGCGCATCCGGGCCAGTGGTGACAGAACGATGACGAGGGTCGAAAGCGCGAAGGCCAGGGCGATCATCAGGAGCGCGGCGTGCAGGCCGGCCTGCGCTGCCACGAAGCCGCCGGCTAGGGCGCCCAGCGGACGGACGCCGTAGATCGCCGTCTGGACGGTGGCATTGACCCGGCCCATCAGCGGCGAAGGCGTCACGAGCTGGCGGACCGTCGTCTGGCAGATCGCCCACAGCATCGGGCCGAAGCCCACCAGGAAGTAGCCGGCGGCCGCGAGGACGAAGCCGCTGCCCGAAGGAGTTGCCAGGAAGAGGATGGCGGCGACGATCGATACGGCCGGCCCGAAGATCAGGGTCGCGAGCGGCGGCAGCCGGCGGGCGCTGACCGGCGCTGCCAGCGCGCCGAGGATCAGCCCGGCGCCGTAGGTCGATTGGGCGAGGCCCATATGCGCCGGGTCGAGGCCCAGCGGTCCCAGGGCCAGGGGCGCCCAGATGGCAAGCAGGGCGAAGAAGGCGAAGTTCCAGAAGATCGCGCAGAGGCTGATGCCGCGCAGCAGCTCGTTGCGGACGACGAAGACGGCGCCGATCCGGATGGCACTGGCGAAGGTCGGGCGGCCGGCCGCGAATGTCGGCGCCGTCCCCTTCGGCAGCGCCAGCACGCAGACCAGCGCCAGGGCCGCGCCGAGGGCGGCCAGCGCATAACCCCAGGTCGGCGACAGGTGTTGCGCCAGCAAGCCGGCCACGAATGGCGCGGCAAGGCTCACTACGGCGCGCGCCAGCTCGAGGCGCGCGTTGGAACGGGGCAGGTCGTTCGCGGCTACCAGGCTCGGCAGCAGCGACACCGACGTCAGCACATAGACGACGGTGCCCGAGGCGCCGGCGATGGCGGCGAGTCCCAGCAGGAACACCTGGCCGGTGGCGGCCGCCGCAACAGCGGCGATGGAGGCGGTGAGGCCGAGCGCCAGCGCGACGATCAGCATGCGGCGGCGCGGCATGCGATCGATCCAGGTGCCGGCGGGCAGGGAAACCAACAGCCAGGCCGCACTCTGCGCGGCGACGAGCAGGCCGAGCAGGTCCGGGCCGGCGCCCAGGACGAGGGTCGCGGTCAGGGGCAGGGTGGCGAGCGCCATCTGGTCGGCGGCATGGGTCCCGGCGGCGGCGCCGAGCAGGGCGGTGAAGGGTTTCATGGCGCCGCTTCTAGAGCCGTGCCGCCGTCGCCCTCTATCCGGCGGCGTCGCTCAATTCGAACCGGCCGGTGACGGCAATCTGACGCTTGCCCGCGACGGGGGATAACCGGCTAGACTGCAGAGGCGTCATCTCGAGGGAGGAAAAAAATGGCCGGACGGGTAGCAGTCGTGACGGGCGGAACACGTGGCATCGGCGGTGCCATCTCCCGGATGTTGAAGGACAAGGGATACAAGGTTGCCGCGACCTACGCCGGAAACGACGAGGCGGCGCAGAAGTTCAAGGCCGAGACCGGCATCGGCGTCTACAAGTTCGACGTCTGCGACTTCGACGCCTGCCAGAAGGCCGTCGCCCAGATCGAGAAGGATCTCGGGCCGGTCGAGGTCCTGGTGAACAATGCCGGCATCACCCGCGATTCCACGATGCGCCGCCTGACGCGCGACATGTGGGAAGCGGTCATCGACACCAACCTCGGCTCCTGCTTCAACATGAGCAAGGCAGTGTGGGACGGCATGAATGCGCGCGGCTTCGGCCGCATCGTCAACATCGGCTCGATCAACGGCCAGGGCGGCCAGTACGGGCAGGTGAACTATGCCGCCGCCAAGTCGGGCATCCACGGCTTCACCAAGGCGCTGGCCCAGGAAGGCGCGCCGAAGGGCATCACCGTGAATGCCATCGCGCCGGGCTATACCGACACCGACATGGTGTCGGCGGTGCCGGCCAACGTGCTGGAGAAGATCGTGGCCAAGATCCCTGTCGGCCGCCTCGGCAAGGCCGAGGAGATCGGCCGCGGCGTGATGTTCCTGGTCGCCGACGATGCCGGTTTCATCACCGGTTCGACGCTGTCGATCAACGGCGGACAGCATATGTACTGAGGCCGAACCTGGCGCCAGCTTGATACTGACAATTGGCGCGAAAACGCCAAGATGGGGCCGGCACACCGCCGGCCCTTTTCATTCCTGGAGCAATCACGCATGGCCAAGCTGACCGAGTACGAGGACATGAACCCGCGGGCCAAGGCGGTCGTCGAGGGAATCGCAAAGGCGCGCGGCAGCGATCCCGCGAAGATCAACAATGTCTGGAAGGCGCTGGCCCGCCACCCCGACACGATGGAGCGCTTCGCCGCCGAGATGAAGGCGGTGATGGCGCCGGGCACGCTCGACGGACTCACCAAGGAGCTGATCTATCTCGCGGTCTCCGTCGCCAACCAGTGCGACTACTGCATCAACTCTCATGGCTACATGGCGCGCCAGAAGGGCATGACCGAGGAGATGTTCGGGGAGTTCATGGCGGTCGTGCTGGCCGCGCAGAAAGGCAACAAGATCGCGACGGCCTATTGCGTGCCGATCGACGAGGCGTTCGAGGAGAAGTGACGTGAGCGAACAGAAGTCCACGGTGTGGGATGCCAATCTCTACCTGAAGTTCGCCGACCATCGCACGCGGCCGGCGCTCGACCTGATGGGGCGGCTCGATCCGGCGAACGGCGCGCGTCCGGGCCATGCGATCTACGATCTCGGCTGCGGCGCGGGGAACATCTCGCGCATTCTTGCCGAGCGTTTCCCCGGGGCGCCGGTCATCGGCATCGATTCGTCGGAGGAGATGCTCGCGAAGGCCCGCAATCAGACGACCGATGCGCGCGTGACGTTCGAGAAGGGCGACCTCGCCCACTTCAAGCCCGGCCCGCCGCCCGGCATTCTCTACAGCAACGCGGCCTATCAGTGGCTCGACGGCCATATCGACATGTTCCCGGACCTCGTGAAGCTGCTGCCGTCGGGTGGCCAGCTCGCGATCCAGATGCCGCGCAATCACGAGGCGCCCTCGCACGCTTCGATGAATGAAGCGGCGCAGGCCGGTCCGTGGCGCGACAAGCTCACCAAAGTGCGCCCGATCGTGAGAGTCGAGGAACCGGAGCGCTACTACGACGTGCTGAAGCCGCTCTGTTCGGATCTGGAAGTCTGGGAGACGATCTACCAGCAGCCGCTGACCGGCAAGGATCCGGTGGCCCAGTACACGTCGTCGACCGGCCTGCGGCCCTACCTCGAGCTGCTGCAGGAGCCGGAGCGCAGCGAGTTCTACGAGACCTACGCGGCGCTGCTGCGCAAGGCCTACCCGACGCGTCCCGACGGTATCACGCTGTTTCCCTTCCGCCGCCTCTTCATCGTGGCGCGCCGCGCATGAAGTCGAGCCGCCTGCTGGGTGTCGCGCTGCTGCTGCTTACGCTCGTCCGCGTGCCGGCCGTACAGGCGGCACCGCAGTCGATGGTGGCGGCGGCTCATCCGCTGGCGGTCGACGCGGGGCTCGAGATGCTTCGACGCGGCGGCACGGCTGTCGACGCGGCGATCGCCGTCCAGATGGTGCTGGGCGTCGTCGAACCGCAAGCCTCGGGCATTGGCGGCGGCGGGTTCCTGCTGCACTACGATGGCGCGGGCCATGCCATCACGGTTTACGACGGCCGCGAGACAGCGCCGGCCGGTGCCAGTCCGACGATGTTCCTCGCGCCCGATGGCAAGCCGCTTGGCTATCGCGAGGCGGTGGTCTCGGGCATGTCGGTCGGCGTTCCGGGCGTCATGGCGATGCTTGAACTCGCGCACAGGGAGAAGGGCAAGCTTGCCTGGAGCGAGTTGTTCGGACCGGCGATCGCCGCCGCACGCGATGGCTTTCCAGTTTCGTCCCGTCTCGCCGCGTGGCTGCAGAGGATTCCCGCCCTGCGTGAAGAGCAGGCGATCCGCGAGACCTACTTCAATGCCGACGGCTCGCCGCGCAAGCTGGGCGACAGCATCACCAATCCTGCTCTTGCTGACACGATGGGCTTGATCGCCTCTCGAGGCGCGCGCGTGATGTACGAAGGCCCGATCGCCGCGGAGATGATCGACCGCGTGCGCAGCCATCCCCGACCGGGCACGCTCTCCGCCGCCGACCTGGCCGATTACAAGCCGATCAAGCGTGAGCCCGTGTGCGGGCCGTATCGCGCCTGGGTCGTCTGCGGGATGCCGCCGCCTTCGTCGGGCGGTATCGCGATCCTGCAGGTGCTGGGCCTGATCCAGCCCTTCGACATCCAGCGCGATGCGCCCAACGATCTTCGCGCCGTCCATCTGATCGCCGAGGCGAGCCGGCTCGCCTTCGCCGACCGCGACCGCTACGTCGCCGATCCCGCCTTCGTGGACGTGCCGGTGGCCGGCCTTCTGTCGCCCGCCTATCTCGCGGAGCGCCGCAAGCTGATGTCGCCGGACCGCAGCATGGGGCCGGTCGGTCCAGGCATCCCGCCGGGCTATGTCGAGCGCGGCACCAGCCACATCAGTATCGTCGATCGCTGGGGCAATGCCGTCAGCTTCACCACCACCATCGAGGCGCCGTTCGGCGCCCACATGATGGTGCGCGGCTTCCTCCTGAACAACGAACTCACCGATTTCTCGCCACGGCCCGAACTGGACGGCAAGCCGGTGGCCAACCGGGTGCAGCCCGGCAAGCGGCCGCGCTCCTCCATGTCGCCGACCTTCGTGCTCGATCGCGACGGCAGGCTTGTGGCGGCGCTGGGCTCGGCTGGCGGCGCACGCATCATCGGCGACACGCTGCAGGCCCTGATCGGGTTGCTCGACTGGGACCTGTCGGCCCAGGCCGCCGTCGACTTGCCACGGGTGATCAACCTGAACGGCGCGACCGAACTGGAGGAGGGAACGCCGATTGCCGACCAGGCGGCCGCCTTGCGCGCGCTGGGCCATGAAGTACAAGTCCGCCGGCATGAAGGCGGCCTGACCGCCATCCGCCGCAGTGGCGACGGGTGGGAGGGTGGCGCCGATCCGCGGCGCGATGGCGCCGCCCGAGGAGAATAGATTTGGCCCTGAAGAAGCTCCCCACCGTCATCCTGCGCGCCGGCGAGGATCGCCGCGTCCGCGCCGGCCATCCCTGGGCCTTCTCCAACGAGATCCTGATGGACGCCGACGCCAAGGCAATCCCGGTCGGCAGCCTGGCGACCCTGCGCGCGCCCGGCGGCGAGGCGCTGGCACTGGTCACCTTCAATCCGCATTCGCTGATCGCGGCGCGCGTTCTCAGCACGAACCCTGAAGCGCAGGTCGATGCGCTGTTCATCGGTCGTCGCCTGACCCAGGCGGCGGCGCTGCGCGACCGGCTGGTCGGCGTACCGTATTACCGGCTGATCCACGCCGAGGCCGACGGCCTGCCGGGCGTGATCATCGACCGCTTCGGCGATGCCTTCGTGGTGCAGGTCAATACCGCCGGCATGGACGCGCTGACGCCGGTCCTGCTGGAGGCTCTGGAGGCCGAATTCTCGCCGACGACGATCGTCCTCAAGAACGATTCGCCGGTGCGCGAGCTCGAAGGGCTGAAGCGCGAGGTGGTCGTGGCCAAGGGAGAGGCCGGCAGCATCGAGCTGATCGAGAACGATGCGCGTTTCGTGGCCGATCTTTCGGAAGGCCAGAAGACCGGCTGGTTCTACGATCAGCGCGACAACCGGCGCTTCATGGCGGGCCTCGCAAAGGACGCCCGCGTCCTCGACGCCTACTGCTACAGCGGCGGCTTCGGTGTCCTGGCGGCGACGCGCGGGGCGAAGTCCGTGGTCTGCCTCGATCGTTCGCAGCCCGCCCTCAACGCGGCCCAGCAGGCGGCGGCCCTGAACGCGGTCGACAAGATCGTGTCCTTCCGGAAGGGTGAAGTGTTCGAGGCCCTGGAGAAGGAGAAGCCGCGCAGCTACGAGGTCGTGATCTGCGATCCGCCGGCCTTCGTGAAGAGCCGCAAGGACCTCAAGACCGGCGCGCAGGGCTATCGCAAGCTGGTGCGGCTTGCCGCCCCCCTGGTCACCAGGGGCGGCTTCTTCTTCGTGGCCTCGTGCTCGCATCTCGTCGATCCGCCGCTGTTTGCCGAGCAGGTCCGGCGCGGCCTGCGCGATGCCGAGCGGACCGGCCGCATCCTGCTGAGCAGCGGCGCGGCACTCGATCATCCGGTTCATCCGAACCTGCCGGAAACCGCCTATCTCAAGGCGATGGTGCTACAACTCGACTGATCGGAGACCTCGGGGGAGGGGACATGTCGGCAATTCGCTTGCTTCTTGTATTGGCCTTGGTGTGCCTGGTCGGAACGGGCTGCTCCATTCCGGATCGCGGCGACGCGGTGCCGCGGACCCACACGGATCTGGCGCAGCCGCTCGGCATTCCCAATGCGCGATTCTACGCCGATGGCGACGCCAGGCTGATGGTTGAAGAGGGCGTGAAGTCCGGCGCGCGGGAAGCCGCCGCGCTGCGTGCCGCGGGGGCTTTGCCGACGCAGATCCCGCCCGCCTATTTTCTTGCCGTGTCCGGGGGCGGTGACAACGGCGCCTTCGGCGCCGGCATCATGAACGGCTGGACTGCCGTCGGCACGCGCCCGACGTTCAAGATGGTCACCGGCGTCAGCACCGGCGCCCTTATTGCGCCCTTCGCCTTCCTGGGTTCGGACTACGATGCGCAACTGCGCGACGTGTACACGAACATGACGCCGGACAAGGTCTTTCGCATGCGCGGCCTCACGGCAGCCCTGTTCGACGATGCCATGGCCGATACGGGACCGCTCGCCGAGATAATCGCGAAGTATGCCGACCAGAAGATGCTGGATGCCATTGCCGCCGAGTACAACAAGGGCCGGCTGCTGATGATCGGCACGACCGACCTCGACGCCCAGCGGCCGGTGATCTGGAACATCGGCGCCATCGCCGCCAGCGGGCGCCCGGGAGCGCTCGACCTCTTCCGCAAGATACTGCGGGCCTCCGCCGCCATTCCGGGGCTCTTCCAGCCGGTGCTGATCGACGTCGAACTCGACGGGAAGAAATACCAGGAGCTGCACGTCGATGGCGGCGCCATCGCCCAGCTCTTCCTCTATCCGCCGTCGATCGACATTGCGAGCGTCAAGCGCGAGCGCCGCGCCTACATCATCCGCAATGCCCGTCTCGATCCGGACTATGCGATGGCCGAGCGCCGCACCATCACGATCGCCGGCCGGGCGATCGTGGCGATGCTGGCGGCCAGCGGCTTCAACGACGTGTTGCGGACCTACTTCGTCTCGCAGCGCGACAAGGTCGATTACAACCTCGCCTATATCGGACGCGACTTCGAGGCGCCGAAGAAGGGCGAGTTCGACCAAGCCTACATGAACGCACTCTACGAATACGGCGTGCGGGAGATCGTGGAGGGCCGCGCCTGGCACAAGCACCCGCCGGGTCTCGCCTCGCCGGCCGCCGTTCCCACGCGGTGAGCGACGATCAGCGCATCACCAGCAGCGTGGGACACTGCAGCTTCTGAATGAGCGCCAGCGCGCCCGGACTCAGGAACTTCGCATCGCCGTGCCGGAGTGTCGTGCCGATCACGATCAGATCGTAGCGTCCGCGGACAGCGGCCCGGCGTATTTCCGTCTCGGGGTGATGGTTCGTCGCGGTCAGTCCATGGACCGCAACGCCTGCGCGCTTGCCCATGCGATGGACCCCGACGAGCACGGACATGCCGGCCCGCCGCGCGCGGCCGCGCAGAAGCAACGTGTCGTCGCCGGGATCGAACACATGCAGCGCCGTCAGCTTTCCGTGACTTGCCGCCGCCAGGGCTAGGGCGACCTCGGTGGCAAGGCGGGCATCGGGGCTGCCGCCGGTGGGCACCAGGATGTCGAGGGGGCCGGCCGCGATGTCCGCCGTCTCACCGTTCACCATAATCGCAAGGGGGCCATCGAAGGCGGCGACCATCCTCTGGAGCCTTTCCTCGAACCGGGGCCCCTCCGGGGAAACCGGCCGATCGATGCCCACGAAGGCGATGCTGTAGCCCTTGGCGAGTTCCTTCTCGAGCCCGTCCACAGCCGTTGCGGTCCGTGCCTGCAGCAGCTGATCGACCGGTGGTCTCTCGGCCGGACGGGTCTGCTGGGCCGCGGCGGGCAGCCCGCGGTCGACTGCGATTTGCATCGCGTCGGTGAGTCTGTCCTGCGCGAGGGGCTTCTCCGTCGTTCGGTCCGGTAGCGGATGGTGCAACATCGTCGTCAACAACCGGAGACTGCCGGCAAAGAGGCCTGCGAGTGAGGTCGTCCACCGGCCGTTGGCGCTGTCATCCGCGAGGACGAGGGCGCGCTCCATTTTTGGAACGGCCTGCTGCTGCTCGGCCTCTTCCTTCTCGAGGCGCCTGGACTCCTCTTCGCGCAACGGCACGCGCGCCATCATGTAGCGCAGGGTGGGCGGCATGATCATGGTGGTGACCACCGCCATGGCGACGATCATCGTGTAGAGCTGGTTGCTGAGCGCGCCCATCGACAGGCCGATGCTGGCGATGATCACCTCGGTCGAGCCGCGGGCGTTGAGGCCCGTCGCCAGGGCCAGCGACTCCAGTCCCGTCAGTCCGCCCAGTTTGCCGCCGGCAAGGGCGCCCAGGAACTTGCCGATGCTGGCGACCAGGATGATCGCGAGAGTGAACAGCGCCAGTGTCGGGTCGAACAGCGTGCGCAGGTCCATGCCGAGGCCGGCGACAGCGAAGAAGACCGGGCTGAAGAAGGCAATGATGAAGCCGCGCAGCTCGCCCTCGATATGCTCGGTTAGAATCGGCGACTGCCCGATCAGCATGCCAGCGATGAACGCCCCCAGCGCCGTGTGGACGCCGATCAGCTCGGTCATCAGGGCCATCGAGAGCAGGATCACCAGGATGGCGCTGATGACCGGCATCTCGATGGTCATGTTGTCGTTGCACCACAGGATGATTCGCGCCACCAGGCGCCGCCCGACCGTCAGGCTTGCCGCCAGGAAGATTGCGGTCAGCGCGAGGCTGGTGCCGATGTCGGCGAGGCTCACGGTCCCGTGGGCGGCGATGCCCGAGATGACGGCGATGATCACCCAGGCCAGCGTGTCGTCGAGGATGGCGGTCGCCAGGATGAGCTGGCCGAGATCGCGCCGGATGGCTCCTACTTCCATCAGCACCATGGCCACGATCTTCACCGAGGAGATCGACAGGGCGGTACCGAGGAAGAGGGCGGTGACGAGTCGCGCGGTGGGCGAGGGAATCAACTCGATCGGCAACGCATAGGCCAACCCGACGCCGCACGCGAATGGTATCGCGATGCCAAGCAGCGACGTCGAGATCACGGCCCGCCGCCTTTGATTCACCAGCGTCAGGTTCGTCTCCATGCCGGTGAGCAGGAGGAGGAGCAGGATGCCGATCTGCGACACGGCATCGATCATGCTTTTCAGCGCCGGCGTGTCGGGAAAGACGATGGCCCTCAGGTCTGGCAGCAGCAGCCCGAACACGGAGGGGCCCAACAGCACCCCGGCGAGGAGCTGGCCAAAGATGGCGGGCTGGCCGATTCGATTCATCGCCTCGCCGATCAGGCGTCCGAAGAAGAGCAGTAAAATGAGCTCGGCAACGAAGATTGCCGTCGTATGCTCTGCAGCCAAGCGCCCCCCGATCGCGCGTGCTCTCCATGCCCTCTATGGACGGCTGGCACGACTCGTGCTGACGTCTGCAGGGCTGAAGGAGAGATATCGCGTGGATAAGGAAACGATCGAAGTGCTCGCGCGTTCCGCCGGCCTTGCCAAGGCGCTCGCGGAATTCCCCGAGGATGTGGCCATCTCCGCCAGGCAGGCGGCGGACGTGGCGCGGAAGATCAAGCGACCGGCCGATCCGACGGCCGAGCCGTGGCCGCCGATGAAGGCGGGGACGACGCTATGAGCGACCTGCACTGGATGACGGTGGGAGCGGCCGCGCGCGCCATCGCCGCGAAGGAACTCTCGCCCGTCGATCTCACGAAGGCTCTGCTCGACCGCATCGAGCGGCTCGACTCCAGGCTCAACGCCTTCATCCGTGTCGACGGCGACGCTGCCATGGCCGCCGCCCTGGCGGCCGAAACCGAGGCCCAGTCGGGCCGGCTGCGCGGGCCACTGCACGGCGTGCCGGTCGGCATCAAGGACATCATCGACGTCGCGGGCCTGCCGACGACCTGCCATTCCAAGGTCCTGCAGGACAACATGGCGACGGCGGACGCGGTCTGCGTCGCGAAGCTGCGCGGCGCCGGGGCCATCGTGCTGGGCAAGCTTTCCACGCATGAATTCGCCATCGGCGGCCCGAGCTTCGACCTGCCGTGGCCGCCGGCGCGCAATCCGTGGAACACCGACCATCATCCCGGTGGCTCCTCGTCCGGGTCGGGCTCGGGTGTGGCGGCCGGCTTGTTCCCCATGGCGCTGGGTACCGACACCGGCGGCAGCGTGCGCAACCCGGCGAGCTGCTGCGGCATTGTCGGCCTGAAGCCGACCTATGGGCTGGTCTCGCGCCGTGGCGTCTTCCCGCTGTCCTTCACGCTCGACCATGTCGGACCGATGACGCGCACGGTGGCCGACAATGCCCTGATGCTGGAAGCGATCGCCGGCCACGATCCGCTCGATCCCGGCAGCGCCGCGGCGGCGCAGGGCCACTACGGCGCCGCGCTCGAACGCAGCCTGCGCGGGCTTCGCGTCGGTTTCGTGCGCCACTTCCACGAGATCGACACGCCCGCGAATCCCGAGGTCACGGCGGCGCTGGAGCATGTCGCGCGCAGCTTGCAGGTCGAGGGTGCCGAGGTGCGCACCATCACCCTGCCGTCGCTCAACGAGTTCGGCGCGGTGAACCGCGTGATCCTGCAGAGCGAAGCCTGGTCGATTCACGGACCGTGGCTCAGCGAGCGTCCCGGCGACTACGGGAAGCTGGGCCGTCAGCGCCTGATGGCCGGCGCCTTCATGAGCGCGGGCGACTACATGCTGGCGAGCCGTCGCCGGCTGCAGATGATCGCCGAGGTCGAAGCCGCCTTGCGCGAGGTCGACGTGCTGCTCTGTGCCAGCTCGATGGACCCAGCCTGCCGAATCGAGGATACGGCCGAGGTCGAGCGCACCTATCCACGCCAGGCCCGCACGCCGTTCAACGTCACCGGCCATCCGGCGCTCGCCATGATGGCCGGCCTCTCGGTCGGCGGCCTGCCCGTCTCGGTGCAGTTCGTCGGCCGCTACTTCGACGAGGCGACGGTCTTCCAGGTGGCGCGCGCCTGGGAACGCGTGGCCGGGACGGACAAGAAGCATCCGCCGATCGTGTGACGAGAGACGGGCATGACGACGATCCTGATCATCGGCGCCATCGTGACCCTCGTCCTCGGGCTGCCGGCCATCCTGTGGCTGACGAAGCTCATCTGGCGGCCGAAGCCCGAGGAAGAGGCGATCCATCGGGGGATCGCCGAGACGCGTCGGCGCGAGGCCAGGCGCCGGGAGAAGATGCCACTGCCGCGCGGCTGACCGGCAGAAATTTTCCGTCGAATTAGTTCTTGTCGTCCGAGCGGGCCTTGCCGGTCCGCCCGGCGGGCGCAACATACTGGGCATGACCCAGAAGAAGCTTCGCCTCGGCGCCTTCATGCGCCCTGTCAGCATCCACACCGCCGCGTGGCGCTATCCCGGCGGCACGCCGGACGCCAACTTCAATCTCAAGGCGCTGGTGAAGTACGCGCAGACGCTGGAGCGCGGCAAGTTCGACGCCTTCTTCATGGCCGATCACCTGGCCGTGCTGAACATGCCGATGGACGCGCTCAAGCGCAGCGCCACGGTGACATCGTTCGATCCGTTGACCCTGCTGCCGGCGCTGGCGATGGCGACGAAGCATCTCGGCCTGATCGCCACCGCCTCCAGCACCTTCGAGCCGGCCTACACGATCGCTCGCCGCTTCGCCTCGCTCGACCATATCAGCGAGGGCCGGGCCGGATGGAACCTGGTGACGACGTCCAATCCCGACGCGGCGCTGAACTTCGGCCTGGACGACCAGATGCCCCATGCCGAGCGCTATGCCCGCGCGCGTGAGTTCTTCGATGTGGTGACCGGCCTTTGGGACTCGTGGGCCGACGACGCCTTTGTGCGCGACGTCGAGAACGGCATCTACTTCGATCCGTCGCGCCTGCATGTGCTCGACCACAAGGGCAAGTACCTGAAGGTGCGCGGGCCGCTGAACATCGCCCGGCCGGTTCAGGGCTGGCCGGTCATCGTGCAGGCCGGCGCCTCCGATGCCGGTCGCCAGCTCGCGGCCGAGACGGCGGAGATGGTGTTCGCCGCCGGCGGCCCGATCGACGGCGCGCGCGCCTTCTATGCCGACGTGAAGGGCCGTGCGAAGAAGATCGGCCGCAATCCCGATCACATCAAGATCCTGCCCGGCGCCTTCGTGGTGGTCGGCGATTCGCTCGACGAGGCGAAGGAGAAGCGCGCGCGCCTCGACAGCCTGGTGAACTACGACAGCTCGATCGCCGCCGTCTCGATGGCGCTGGGCGTCGACGCCCGCAAGTTCGATCCCGACAAGCCGCTGCCCGACGACATTCCCGAGACCGAAGCGAGCAAGAGCGGTCGTGAGCGGGTGATCGAACTCGGCAAGCGTGAGAACCTGACCGTGCGCCAGATCGCCGGCCGTCTCGGCGGCTATGGCGGGCTCGGCATGCTGGGCACGCCGGCGATGATCGCCGACCAGATGGAGGAGTGGCTCGTGACCGAAGCCTGCGACGGCTTCAACGTCATGTTCCCCTACCTGCCGGGCGGGCTCGACGATTTCGTCGACAAGGTCGTGCCCGAGCTGCAGCGCCGCGGTCTCTTCCGCACCGAGTACGAGGGCACGACGCTCCGCGAGAATCTCGGCCTGCCGCGACCGGAGAACCGTTTTTTCGCGGCGACGGCACGGGCGGCGGAGTAAGCTCCGCGCCCATGAGTTTCGAGATCTCGGTCGGCAGCGCCGACGACGTTCAGCGCATGGCCTCCTGGGCCAACGACGAAGGCTGGAATCCCGGCAACACCGATGCCCATGCCTTCTTCACCACGGACCCCGGCGCCTTCCTGATCGGCCGTCTCGACGGCGAGCCGCAGGCCTGCATTTCCGTGGTGAAATACGGTGCGGGATTCGGCTTCCTGGGCTTCTACATCGCCCGGCCGCCGGTGCGCGGGAAGGGTTACGGTATCCAGGTCTGGCGAGCCGGCATGGCGCGGCTCGCGGGACGCAACGTCGGGCTCGACGGCGTCGTCGCGCAGCAGGGCAATTATCGGAAATCGGGTTTCCGGCTCGCCTGGAACAATATCCGCCATGAAGGGGCGCCGCCGTCGCCCAAACCGCCGGCCGGTGTCGCATTGGTCGATGCGCGCAGCATCGGCTTCGACCGGCTGGCCGCCTACGACCGCCGTTTCTTTCCCGAGGCGCGGGATTCTTTCCTTGCCTCCTGGATCTCGCTGCCCGAACGCGCCGCGATGATCGCGCTGCGTGACGGGGAGATCGTGGGCTTTGCCGTGATGCGCGCCTGCGCGGCAGCTTCGCGCGTCGGGCCACTCTATGGCGCAACGCCGGAGATCGCCTCTGCGCTGGTGGGAGCCCTGGCAACGACGCTCGGCGCGACCGCCGTCGCGATCGACGTGCCCGATCGCAACAAGCCGGCGGTGAGGCTTGCCGAACGGATCGGCCTGAAACCCTCCTTCGAGACCGCGCGCATGTACACCGGCGCGGATCCCGACGTCGACTATGCCGGCCTGTTCGGCGTGACCAGCCTGGAACTCGGCTGATTCATCGGAGCGCGCCACTCCAGTGGCGCTCATGTCTTGTCGGTGAGGAAGGTCTGAGCGCAACTGGAGTTGCGCGCTCCATTGTCCTCACTGCGTCTCAAATCACTGCGTCTTCTTGATGTTCCAGAAGACCGGCGCCGGCGACGACAGGCTGCCGGTGACGTTCTTGCGGATCGCCATCGGCACGTTGAACTGGCCGAGCTGGGCGAAGGTCGGATACTCCGACTCGCGAACTTGAACCGCGGTCGCCAGCTCCTTCCGCTTGGCGGGATCGGTCGTCTTGGCGAAGGCGTCGCGCAGTTCCTCGATCCTGGCGTCGCACGGCCAGCCGATCGCGGCCTTTTCGCAGGCGGCGCCGACGAAGGCCGAGACGATGGGATTGAGCAGGTCGGCCGACACCCAGGAGGTCATGAACGCACTCCAACCGCCGGCATTCAGCGGCTCCTTGCGGGCGCGGCGCGACAGCACGGTCTGCCAATCCATCGCCTGCATGTCGACGACGAAGCCGCCGCGCTCCAGCAGCGATTTCGCGATCGGCGTCAGGCGGCCGGTGTTGGTGTCGGTCGCGAACAGCAGCACGACGGGCGTTCCATCATAGCCTTCCTGTTTCAGGATCTCCTTCGACTTGGCGAAGTTGGATTCGAGCTTGTCCTCGAAGCCCGCGTCGGTCGCATAGGGCGTGCCGCAGATGAAGAGCGCCTTGCACTCCTTGAAGTATTTCGGGTCGTTGATGGCCGCCAGAAGGAAATCCTTCTGGTTCAGCGCGTAGAGCGCGGCCTGGCGGATCTTGGCGTTGTCGAACGGCTTGTGCAGCACGTTGAAGCGCAGGCTGTACTGGCTGCCCAGCGGATTGAGATCCTTGATTTCGATGTTCTTGTCCTTCTCCAGCAGCGGCAGCATCTCGATCAGCGGCTGCTCGAGGATGTCGATCTCGCCGGTCTGCAGCGCATTGGCGGCGGTCTGCGGATCGGTGATGTTGATCCACTCGACCCGGTCGACATAGACGTTCTTGCCGCCGGAGAGGGCCGAGGGCGGCTCGGCGCGCGGCTTGTAGTCCTTGAACTTGTCGTAGACCGTCTTCTCGCCCGGCCGCCACAGGTCGGCGCGGAATACGAACGGACCGGAGCCGATGAACTCCTTGATTTGCGTGTTGCCCGGCGTCTCGGCGATGCGCTTGGGCATGATGAACGGCACGTTCGAGCTCGGCTTGCCGAGAGACTCGATCACCAGCCCGTAGGGCTCCTTGAGGGTCAGCGTGAAGGTCTTGTCGTCGACGGCGGCCAGGTCCTTGGTGAAGCTCATCAGCTTCTGGCCCATCGCGTCGCGCGACGCCCAGCGCTTGATCGAGGCGATGCAGTCTTCGGACTTCACCGGCGCTCCATCGTGGAACTTCAGCCCGTCGCGCAGCGTGAAGGTATAGGTGAGCTTGTCGTCGCTCACCTTCCAGCTCTCCAGCATCTGCGGCTTGACCTCGAGCTTGTCGTCGACCGCCAGCAGCGTGTCGTAGACCATGTAGCCGTAGTTGCGGACGATGTAGGCCGTGGTCCAGATCGGATCGACGATCTTCACGTCCGAATGCATGACGACCTTCAGAGTCTGCGCCTCGGCCGTGACCGAGAACAGCGCTGCCGTCGCGGCGGCGAGCGCCCATTTCACACTCCGCATGACTTGCCTCCTTGTTCTCTTGTTTTCCTGATTCTATCGTTCCATTGCGCTGCCTATGCAACAGGCATGCCTTCGCGGGAGCAGAATTCATGTCGGTGCGGCCCGATTCGATCCGAAACGTCTCCTGGGCCGTGGTCCGGGACGGTGCCGAACGGCGTCACGTCTATCGACGCGAGGTCGACCTGCACCTGAAGGACGGCCGCATCGTCGAGATCACGCCGGCCGGCACGCGTCCCACGGGACCGGCTGAGACGGTGATCGACGGAAGCGGCATGCTGGCCCTGCCGGGCCTGATCAACATCCACTCCCATCCGTCGACCGAGCCCGGCTATCGCGGCGTGCGCGAGGACCATGGCGTGCCTGAGCAGCAGATGACCGGCCTCATGGAGCGCCTGCAGGCCTTTCGCCTGGGTGACGACGGCCGCCAGGGCGCGGCTACGATGGCCTATTCCGAGATGCTTCGCGCGGGCACCACGACGGCCTGCGATGTCACCGTGCCGTTCGAGGGCTGGCTGGAAACGATGGCTGAGAGCGGCATGCGCTTCCATGCGGCGCCGACCTTCGCCTCGGCGCGCTGGGGCATGGCCTCACCGCAGACCGTGACGTGGAAATGGGACGAGGCGGCGGGCCTCGCCCAGTTCGAGAAGGCCAAGCGTGTCATGGAAGAAGCCCAGTCGCACAATTCGGGGCGTCTCGACGCCGTGGTCTTCCCGGCGCAGATCGACACGGTGACGCCGGAACTGTTCGCCGCGGGACGCAAGCATGCGGATGAAACGGGCCGCCGCTTCTCGACCCATATCGGCCAGTCGGTGGTCGAAGTGCGCGAGATGATCCGCCGTCACAACAGGACGCCCATCCAGTGGGCGGCCGAGCAGGGCCTGATGAAGAGCGACACGATCATGGCGCACTGCATCCTGCTCGACGATCATCCGCAGATAAACTGGCATACGCGCAAGGACCTCGACCTGATCGCCGAATCGGGCGCATCGGTGGCGCACTGCCCGCAGCCCTTCGCGCGCTACGGGCTGGCCATGGATCACATCGGCCGCTATCGCGCCAACGGTGTCAACGTGGGTCTCGGCACCGACTGCGCGCCGCACAATCTGATCGAAGAGATGCGGCTCGCGATCGTCGCCGGCCGCCTGATGAGCGAGGATATCCGCAGCCTCGATACCGCCGGTGCCTTCGAGGCCGCGACCTTCGGCGGCGCGGCCGCACTGGGACGCGACGATATCGGCGCACTCGCGCCCGGCATGATGGCCGACATCGTGCTGGTGGATCTCGGGCATCCGCTGATGCAGCCGGCGCGCGATCCGCTGCGCTCCTTCGTGTTCCATGCCGCCGACCGGGCGGTGCGCACCGTGCTGGTCGACGGCGAGGTGGTCTTGAAGGACGGCGATCCCGTGCATCTCGATCCGAAGGCCGCCATGGAACGTCTCACCGAAGCGCAGGCCCGCATGCTGCGCGATTCGGTCAAGCTCGACTACGCCAACCGCCCTGGCGACGAGATCTCGCCGCTGTCACTGCGGATTTCGTGATTCCATCAAGTTCCTCTCCCCCTAGCGGGGGAGAGGAACATGAAAGAGTTTCAGCCCTCGTTGCTCTCATCCGGCGCGTCGGGCGTCAGCGCTTGCGCCACCGCATCGTCGACCTTCTCCAGCCAGATGAACTCGAGCGTGTTGCGGACTTCCTCGGGGATGTCGTCGTAGTCGCGCCTGTTGCGGGCCGGCAGCATCACGCGGGTGATGCCCGCCGCGGCCGCGGCCACGACCTTCTCCTTGATGCCGCCGACCGGCAGGACGAGGCCGCGCAGGCTGATCTCGCCGGTCATCGCGGTGTCGCTGCGGATGGTGCGACCGGTCATCAGCGACGCGAGCGCCATGAACATCGCCACACCGGCGCTCGGCCCGTCCTTGGGCGTGGCGCCGGCCGGCACATGCACGTGGATGTCGTTCTTCTCGAACAGGGCCGTGTCGATGCCGATCGACTTCGCCTTGTTCTTGATGACGCTCAGCGCCGCCTGCGCACTCTCCTTCATCACGTCGCCGAGCTGGCCGGTCAGGATCAGCCGTCCGTTGCCCGGCGAGCGCGTCGCCTCGATGAACAGGATGTCGCCGCCCACTGGCGTCCAGGCGAGGCCCGTGGCCACGCCCGGCACGCTGGTGCGCATCGCCACCTCGTTCTCGAAGCGCACCGGTCCCAGCAGACCCTCGATGTCGGCCGTGCCGATCTGCACCTTGGTCGCCGAGCCTTCGGCCACCTGCACCGCGACATGGCGCAGGGCACGGCCGATCTCGCGCTCGAGCCAGCGGACGCCGGCCTCGCGCGTATAGCCGTCGATGATCAGGCGCAGCGCCTCGTCGTCGATGCCGGCCTGGTCGGACGTGAGGCCATTCGCTTCGAGCTGCCGGCGCATGAGGTAGCGCTTGGCGATCTGCAGCTTTTCGCCTGCCGTGTAGCCGGAGAGCTGGATGATCTCCATGCGGTCGCGCAGCGGGCCGGGGATCGTGTCCAGCATGTTGGCGGTCGCGATGAAGACGACGCGGCTCAGGTCGAACGGCACGTCGAGATAGTTGTCGCGGAACGTGCCGTTCTGCTCGGGGTCGAGCACCTCGAGCATCGCCGCCGACGGATCGCCATGGACGCCGCTGCCCATCTTGTCGATCTCGTCGAGCATCATCACGCAGTCGCGCGAACCCGCCTTGCGGATCGCCTGGATGATCGTGCCCGGCAGCGCGCCGATATAGGTGCGCCGATGGCCACGGATCTCGGCCTCGTCATGGACGCCGCCCAGGCTCACGCGCGCGAACTTGCGGCCCATCGCCCTGGCGATCGACTGGCCGAGCGAGGTCTTGCCGACGCCCGGAGGTCCGGCGAAGCACAGGATCGGCGCCTTGCCCTCGGGCGCCAGCTTGCGCACGGCGAGATACTCGACGATGCGCTTCTTGATCTTCTCCAGGCCGAAGTGATCGGCGTCGAGCACCTTGCGCGCCTCGGCGATGTCGATCGGCTGCGTCTCGGGCAGCGCCCAGGGCAGCTCGACCAGGGTGTCGAGATAGGTGCGGATCATGCCGTGCTCGGCCGAGGCCTCGGGCGTGCGCTGCAGCCGGCGCAGTTCCTTGCGGGCGGCGGTCTCGGCCTCGGGCGGCATCTTCGCCTCGGTGATCGCCTTGTCGAGATCGGCGATCGCCTGCTTGTTCGAATCGTCCTCGCCCAGCTCGCGCTGGATGGCGGCCATCTGCTCGCGCAGCACCATTTCGCGCTGGCGGGCGTCGAGCGAGCTCTTGGTCTGCTTGCCGATCTCGCTGCTGATGCGCAGCACTTCGAGCCGCTTGGACAGGAGCTGGGTCACCTTGTCGAGGCGCGGCACGAGGTCGAGCGCCTCCAGGATCTCCTGCTTCTCCTCCGGCTTGGAATCGAGATAGGAGGCGGCGAGGTCGGCGAGGGCGCCGGCGGACGTCGTGCTCTCGACCGTCTGCCGCAGCTCCTGCGGCACCTGCGGCAGCAGTTCCAGCGTGTCGCGGATCTGCTGCTTCAGGACGAGGAAGCGCGCCTCGATTTCCGGCCCGGTGCCGGTCGGCTCGACAAGGTGCAGGCCGCGCGCCAGCAGGAACGGGTATCCCTCGACGACGTCGGTGATGCGGAAGCGCTGCACGCCTTGGCAGACGATGTGATGGTTGCCGTCGGGCGTCGTGACGTAGCGCAAGATGTTGACGATCGTGCCGACCGCATGGAGGTCGGCGGGCGCCAGCTCTTCCTTCGCGGGATCGCGCTGCAGCACCAGCAGGATCTGGCGCTGTTCGCGCACGGCCTGCTGGATGGCGGCGACCGACGAGGGGCGGCCGACGCTGATCGGGAACACCATCTCGGGAAACAGCACGAGGTCGCGCACCGGCACGACGATCAGCGCATCGGACGGCAAGGGCTTTGCGTCCGGCGCGGTCGCGGGCTTCGCGCTCACGGGCTGGACCACGTCATCCTGCGGGCTCATGGCTGCCTCCGCGTGCCGGCCTTGGCCAGGGTCACGACGAGGCAACCGTTCGCCTCGAAGCGCCGCACCTCGCCGTACACGCCGGGCGGAAGCGCCACCCGACGCTCGAAGCGGCCCTGCGGCAGCTCCATGCGATGGATCCTGGCGGTCCTGAGTTCGGCGGGGACCGTGCGCTCGCCGGACAGGACGAGCGTGCCGTTCTCGATGACGGCCTCCACCTTCTGCACATCGACGCCGGGCAGTGCCGCGAGGATCAGGACTTCGCGCTCGGTCTCGAGCACGTCGACCGGCGGCTCCCAGCACGGACGCAGGCGGCCCGCCGTCTGCGGCTTGAATACCTGCTGATGCAGCCGCTCGGCCTGCGCCAGCATCTGCAGCGCTTCCGACCACATCCAGTCTCGTGGATCGCCTCTCGTCATAAGCCCGGGCCTCCAATACCCGCCCCAATGTGGGAATTGCGGCGGCCGGAGGCAACTGCCGTCGTCCGCTACCGCTGTCGTCCGGGCACCAGGGCGAGCCAGAGAGAGATCGCCGTCGAGCCGATGGCGATCGCCTGCAGGGTGGAGAGCGGCTCCTGTAGGATCACGATGCCGCTCACGATCGCCACGATCGGGATGGCGATGGAGGAGATCGCGGCGACCTGCGCGGGCAGCAGCTTCACCAGGGTGAACCAGATACAGGTGCCGATCGCCATCGGGATGGCGCCGGTATAGATCGTGGCGGCCAGCACCTTCACCGACGGAAGGTGCTCAGGCAGCCCGTCGAAGATCAGCGCGCCCAAGCCGATCGGCGGCAGCATCAGCACGAGTTGCCAGAAGGTGAGCGACAGGCCCATGCCGGGCCAGCTCGTGCGCTTCACGACCAGGGTGCCGACGGCCCAGCAGAGTCCGGCCAGCAGGCCCCAGAACAGGCCGGCCGGCGCCGTCGCGTAGCTCTGGAAGTTGGGAATCATCAGCGCGGCGACGGCGGCGGCCCCGATCAGGATGGCCGCGAGCAGCCGGCCCGTCAGCTTCTGGCCGAACACCACGAAGCCCAACACCGCGACCCAGAGCGGCATCGTGTAGGCCAGCACCGAGGCATGGCCCGAGGGGACGTAGAGAACGGCGAGCGAAGTCGCGATGTTCCAGATGCCGATGTTCATCGTCGACGCGAGCAGGAGCGCCGGCCACTTGTCTCGCGGCACGGCGAAGTTCTCGCGCCGCGCCAGCAGGATTGCTGCCAGGACGGTGACGCCCGCCAACAGGACGAGGGTGCGAAAGGTGAAGACCGGCAGCTCGGCGAGCGCGATCCGGAACAGCGGCCAGTTCGTACCCCACATGAGGGTCAGGGTGCCGAGCAGCGCCAGCACCTTGGGTGAAACGCGAGACATGAAGGATGCGGGCGATCAGGCCTGGTGTTCGTCCGGCGCCTGCAGGGTGCAGCCTTCGATGCGCCAGCTTCCGTCGGGCTGCTGCGCCATCGGATAGAAGGCGGTCACCGGCCGGCCATCGGGGCCGATCACGTGGACCTTCTGCGTCACCATCCCCTGCAGAGTGACGATCTCGCGGAACTCGAAGACGCGCGGCCGATAGACCGGCTGGTAGCCTTGCCGCACCATGTCCATGAAGGTCTCGGCCGTGCCGAACAGGTGCTGGATGTTCGGCGAGGCGTACCCGAAGGCAGCGGCACCGTCGTCGCGGCGAAAGGCCTCGACCTGCCTCTCGATCACGTCGCGGATGGCGGTCTGGTCCGCTGGCGACACCTGCGCCTGCGCCGGAAGCGCCAAAGCGAAGATCGCGCCGAGAAGGGCTAGGAAGCGAAGGGCCATGGACGTCACTCTGCGCCCCAGGCGCGGGGCTACTGGAGCGGAACGGGCCGCCGGGTCGGCTGCGGCGTGACGGTGCCGCCTTGCCCGCTGCCCGGCGCGCCGCCGAGGCGGCCGATGTTCACGTTGTAGGACAGGGCGGCCAGGTTGGTGCGCTCGCGGCCCAGGAACGTGTTCTCGCGGGCGATCTCGGCGTTGAGGTCGGCGATCAGCCGGTCGATCTGCTGCATCGAGCGCCGCGTCTCGCTCTCGATGGCGCGCAGGTTGCGATGGTCCGCGTCGGTCGCGCCGCCCACCATCAAGGCAAGGCGTACGTTCTCGAGCAGGTAGCCCGCCACCGAGGCCTGGGTGGTGACCTGACTGGCCAGGGAATTCAGCGTGCCGACGCCCAGGGTCACCGCGTCGAGCCTGCCCTGCGCGGCGTTCCACTGGTTCACGAGGTCCGGGTTGCCCGGAGTCGTGCCGGCCTGGAGGCGCGAGGTGATGCCGCTCACCAGGCTGGAATAGGTCCGCGCGTCGGTGGCCAGTTGTGCCCGGGTCGTGTTGAACTGGCCCTGCTGGGCGGCAATGCCGCTGTTGAGCGCGGTCTGGTCGCTGCGCAGCTGCTCGATGGTCTTGCGGACCGTCTGCGTGCCGGTCTGGGTGATGGCGGGATTGGTATTCGACGGAGGAGGGCTGCCGGCCGGTGCGAAGACGCTGCCCTCCGTGCATCCGCCGAGGACGATCGCTGCCAGGAGAAGCGCGGATCGTGGAACTCTTAGCGCCATCTTCGGCCTCGAACCCGCCCCGATATCATCGTTCTGGTGCTCCGATGCGGCACCCGAACGAAACAGGGCCGATTCGGGGCACATGCCCCAAATCCAGATGGCAGTCATGCCGATTGAAAGCAAGCAAAACCGACCGGCTTTTTCCCAGTCCGTTGAACGACTTGGCGCCGTCGGGTCCTCTCCGCCGGGGCGGTTTCGCGGCCGGTTCGAGGGCTGGGGCGGCGCCCGGTCGCAGCCCACGATGCCCCGTCGACTCGGCTTGCATCGCCGGAACAGTTTCACTAGGGTGCGCCCCTCTTCGCCGGACCCCTCGGGGATCGGCCGTGCGCCCGTAGCTCAACTGGATAGAGCATCTGACTACGAATCAGAAGGCTGGAGGTTCGACTCCTTCCGGGCGCGCCATTTCTCCTAATAAAATCAGCCTGTTATAGACGCCCTACTCGGCGGGACTAGCCGTTAGCCCCTCCCTAGCCCCCAGTCTCGCGCGTGTGCGGATGCGGTGGCAGTTGGCGCAGACAATTTCGCATTTCTTCAACTCTTCCCGTAGCCTGCCCCAGTAACGGTGAGCCTTGAGTTTCGGTGGTATCGGACGCTAGAAGCACCTCCGACAGTAGCAATACAAGCAATCTATCTCTGGGGACGTGCTATGAAGATGTGGCCTCTCATCGTCGCTGCTTGCCTTGCGTCTACTGCCTCGCACGCACAGCAGTCCAAGCTCTCGGGTAGGTGGTATGGAGCCATCGACGGATATCCGTTTGGAGAGCCGAGGCGCATTCTCAACGTCGTCGATAGGAATGGCGTGTTGGCTTGTACATGGCAGGAGATAGGCAAAAGCATCGACCGGACGGCGTGTACTGTCCAATCCGACACGATTACGCTCGTCACCGGCGCTGGCTCGGCCGTTGAGCTATCGTCAAAAGGCAACACGCTTCAGGGTACGTTCACGCTTAAGGACGGCCGGCGGTTTGAGCTGTCTATGGGGCGGGACCCCGTGCCCGCTGGCGCCCAACCCTCCACCAGCGGGGCGCAGGGCGCCACGCTGAATGCGCCACCCAACACAGTGCGGTGGCGCTCTACGCTGTCCTTCAACACGGCCGAGGCGAGCAAGGACAAGTGTAACGGTTGGACCAAGACAGTGGTCTACACCTTCGTACTTAAAGGCAATCGACTGGAAATTGTCACGCCTAGCGGGACTCGCACTAGCGCAACGGTAGGTTCGGATGGTTCTGTTGACCACACGTTCACTACTAACCTGAACAACCAGCCCCATATCACCGGCAATGCGTTCACAAAGCATTTGAAGGTTTCAATGTATAATGGTGTGTGCGTATGGGATGCGTTGCCTGCGAAATGAAGTGTGGGCGCGATATTCCATCAGGTAGCGCCCCACTCTTGCTCTTGGTCGGGGCAGATATCGCGGGAACAGGTCCGTTATCGTTTGAAGCATGAGGGCAAGCCGACAGGCCAGATTGTATGTGACGACCATCTGAAGAAGGCCTTCAAGTCGGGCCTGTACTACAACGACAAGCTGGGATCAGGACGGAAGCGGTAGAGGGTCTGGCTTCTGAAAAGCCACGTACGATCGCTGTAGGCGATAACTTCACGTGGGCAACCAGGCAGGAGGCCTGGCAGTCCGTTGAATGCGCCGCAGTCCCGTCCAACAAACGAAATAAACGAAATAAACAAAAAATGAAGCGAAGGTCGCGCCCCCTGAAGCAGGAGGTCCCGGCACTGGATATTGTGTGTTTCCCGATTGGCGCCTCAGGATCTGGTTGATTTCCTCGGGTCTTGCCTCTCCTGGCGGGAGGGTTCCAGGCCTTCCGGCGCGGTCGCCAATCGGCCCCTCCCCTGGCCGCAGGAGCGCCCACGCCCCGCGTTGCGGCGGCTAGGCCGTCTCGCCGACGGCCTTGCGGAAGCGGGCGAGGGCCATGGTGAACAGGAGAAGGCCGATGACGGCCAGCGCGATGAACTGAGGCCACACCGTCTCGAATCCGGCGCCGCGGAAGAGGATCGCCTGGCCGAGCATGATGAAGTGCGTCGTTGGGGCTGCCAGCATCAGGTACTGGACGATCTCCGGCATGCTCTCGCGCGGCGTCGTGCCGCCCGACAGCATCTCCAGGGGCAAGAGCACGAGGATGAGCAACAGCCCGAATTGCGGCATGGACCGCGCGACGGTCGCCAGGAACACGCCGAGCGACGTGGTGGCGAAGAGGTGCACGGCGGCGCCGGCCAGGAACAGGGCGACCGAGCCCTGGAGCGGTACGGCGAGCAGCCCCTGCACGACGAACAGCAGCGAAAGCGCGCAGGCCGCCAGTACCACCAGCGCCATCGACCAGATCTTGCCCGCCATGATCTCGAGCGGCGTGACGGGCATGACCAGAAGATGCTCGATGGTGCCGTGCTCGCGCTCGCGGATCAGCGCCGCCCCGGTCAGGATGATCGACAGCATGGTGACGTTGTTGACGACCTCGATCACGGATCCGAACCAGGAGATCGTGAGCGACGGGTTGAAGCGCGCGCGCAAGGTGAGCTCGACGGATGCCGGAACATTGGCGCGGTAGCGCCGGACGAAAGCATCGATTTCGCTGGCCACGATGCTCTGGACATAGCCGGCGCCGGTGAAGGCCTGGCTCATGCGCGTGGCGTCGACGTTGAGCTGGATGGTCGGCCGGCGTCCGGCCAGCAGGTCCCTTTGGAATTCGGGCGGGATGTCGAGGGCGAAGGTGTCGATCCCGGCATCCATGCGGTGGTCCATCTCGGGCTGCGCGATCATCGAGGGCAGCATGAAGAAGGGTGGGAAGAAGGCGTCGGCGATGCGTGCGGAGAGCGGCGAGTGGTCCTCGTCGACGATGGCGATCGCCGCCTTGTTGAGCTGCTCGGGCATCGCCGTCGATGCGCTGTAGATCGAGAAGGTGAAGGCGAAGACGATCAGCGCCAGCATCGCGGGATCGCGGGCGAGCCCGCGCAATTCCTTGATTCCGAGATGGACGATGTTGGCGGCGCGCATCGTTCAGGCCTCCTGCTTGCGCAGCAGGACGGCGCTCAGGCCGACCAGCAGCGGCGCGGCGATCAGCAGCGGCACGAACGACGCCTGCAGGTCGCCGAATCCCAGCGCCTTGGAGAAGGTCCCGCGCGTGATCGTCAGGAAATGCGTCATCGGATAGGCCTGTCCGATCGCCGCGCCGATGCCCTGCAGCGACGATACCGGGTCGATCATGCCGGAGAATTCCATCGCCGGAATCATCGTGCCGATGGTCGTGCCGAAGATCGCGGCCGATTGGCTGCGCATGAAGGTCGAGAACAGGAGGCCGATGGAGGTGGCGGCGAGGATGTAGAGAAGCGCACCGCCGGCCAGGGCCGCGAAACTGCCCTTGAACGGCACGCCGAAGGCGGTCACGGCGAGCAGGGTCAGCAGCAGGAAATTCACCATGCCGAGGACGACATAGGGAAACTGCTTGCCGATCAGGAATTCGAGCCGGGTGACCGGGGTGACGTAGAAGTTGACCAGCGAGCCCAGCTCCTTCTCGCGCACGATGCTGAGTGTCGTCAGCATGGCGGGGATCAGGAGCAGCAGCATCGGGATCACGGCCGGAACCATGGCCACCAGGCTGAGGATGTCGGGATTGTAGCGGAACCGTACTTCGAGATTGGCCAGCGGCATGGCCAGTGACGTACCCGCCAGCCATTTCGCATGCATGCCCTGGACGTAGCTGCGGGCGGTCTCGGCGCGCGACGGCATGGCGCCGTCCAGCCAGGCGCCGATTTCGACCGTGCGCCCGCGGGCAATGTCGCGCGCGAAGTTCGGCGGGATCTCGATGGCGAGGCTGAGCTCGCCGGAGCGCATGCGGCGATCGAGGTCGTCGTAGTCCTGGAGCGGCGGGCGCTGGATGAAATAGCGCGAGCCCGCAATGTTGAGGGCATAGTCGCGGCTCGTCGTCGTGCCGTCGCGGTCGAGCACGGCGAAGGTCAGGTCCTCGACGTCCATGTTGATGCCGTAGCCGATGACGAACATCAGGATGACGCTGCCGAGCAGGGCAAGCGTGGCGCGGATCGGATCGCGCATGAGCTCGATCGCTTCGCGACGGGAGTAGGCCAGCAGGCGCCGCAGTTCGAACGAGCGACTGGGCGGCGGCGTCGACGCTTCCGGATGGACCGGCGGTGCGACGTCCGCCGTTGTCGCGTCGTCGGTGCCGGAGGCATCCTGCAGCCAGCCGACGAAGGCTTCCTCCAGCGTGGCGACGCCGCGCCGGGCGACGAGCGCGGCCGGGCTGTCGCTGACCAGCACGCGCCCGGCATGCATCAGCGACACGCGATCGCAACGTTCGGCCTCGTTCATCAGGTGGGTCGAGATGAAGATGGTGACCCGCTCGCGGCGCGCCAGGTCGATCAACATCCGCCAGATGGCGTCGCGGGCGATCGGATCGACGCCGGACGTGGGTTCGTCGAGGATCAGCAGGGTGGGTTCGTGGATCACCGCCACGGCGAGCGACAGGCGCTGCCTCTGGCCGAACGGCAAGGTCGGGGGCAGGGCGTCCAGCACGTCGAGCAGCTCGAAACGTCCGGCGACCTCCTGGACGCGACCCGCGATCGTCTTCTCGGGCAGGTGGAACAGGCGGGCATGGAGGTCGAGGTTCTCCCGCACGGTCAGTTCGCTGTAGAGCGAGAAGGACTGCGACATGTAGCCGACGCGACGGCGGATCTCGAAGTCCTGGGCGTCGACCGGCTGGCCGAACAGCCGGGCCTCGCCCTCGCTGGCCGGAAGCAGCCCGGTCAGCATCTTCATGGTCGTGGTCTTGCCGCAGCCGTTGGATCCCAGAAATCCGAAGATCTCGCCCCGCGCGATGCGCAGGTCGACATGGTCGACGGCGACGAAATCGCCGAAGCGCTTGGTCAGGCCGCGCACCTCGATGGCGGCCTCGGCGTCGTGCCCGTTGTCGGGAGGCGGCGCCTCGACCGGCCGGTGGTCGCGGCCCGGCTCGCCGGGAAGCAGCGCGATGAAGGCCGCCTCGAGCGATGTGCTGCCGGTGCGCGCGAGCAGATCGCGCGGGCTGCCGGTCGCGATCACGCGGCCGGAATCCATTGCCACGAGCCAGTCGAAACGGGCGGCCTCCTCCATGTAGGCGGTCGCCACGATGACGCTCATGCCGGGCCGGGCCGCGCGGATGCGGGCGATCAGGTCCCAGAACTGACGGCGCGACAGGGGATCGATGCCGGTGGTCGGTTCGTCGAGGATGAGAAGGTCGGGATCGTGAATGAGGGCGCAGCACAGGCCGAGCTTCTGCTTCATGCCGCCCGACAGCTTGCCGGCGGGACGATCGACGAACGGTGCGAGCCCGGTAGCCTTCGTCAGCTCGTCGATGCGCCGTTTGCGCTCGCGCCGGCCATGGCCGAACAGGCGGCCGAAGAAGTCGATGTTCTCGGCCACCGTGAGGGTGGCGTAGAGGTTTCGCCCCAGCCCCTGCGGCATGTAGGCGATTCGCGTGCAGGCGCGGCGGCGATGCCGGCCGCTCGCCATGTCGCCACCCAGCACCTCGACGCTGCCGGCCTGCAGGCGGCGCGCGCCGGCCACCAGCGCCAGCAGGCTCGACTTGCCGACGCCGTCCGGCCCGATCAGGCCGACGATGCTTCCGGCCGGCAGCTCGAGGTCGATGGCCTCCAGCGCCGTCACCGGGCCGTAGCGAAGGCCGACGCCGCGCAGCCGGGCGACGGGGTCGGTCATGGGGGAAGCTTCACCGCCAGGTTGGCCGGCCAATCGACCCTGGGGTCGGTCCGGACGTAGGCTACGCCCGGCAATCCGGTCTTCACCTGGTCGAGGTTCTTGCTGAGCAGGGCCGGATCGATATTGGCCTTGATGCGGAACATCAGCTTCAGGCGCTCGACGGTCGTTTCGACGCTCTTGGGCGTGAATTGCGCCACGTCCGCCACGAAGGTGACGCGGGCCGGCAGGACGAATTGCGGGGCGGTGTCGAGGATCAGCCGCACCTCGCTGCCGATGGCGATGCGGCCGGCCGCCTCGGTCGGCAGGAAGAACGTCATGTAGACGTCGGAAAGGTCGACCATGTTCAGGACCCTGCCGCCCGCCGCGAGGACCTCGCCCGGCTGGGCGACGCGATATTGCACGCGGCCGTCGCGCGGTGCCTTGAGCGCGCTGTCGTCGATGTCGGCCTGGATCCTATCGATCGTGGCGAGCGCCGCCTCGTAGGCGGCCTGGGCGCCCACGACCTGGGAGTCGGCCGTTCCGATGGCGGCATCGGCCGCCGCGACCTGCGCCTCGGCGGCGGCGAGCGCGGCCTTGGCGCCGTCGTGACGCGCGCGATCGTCATCGAGAACCTGCTGTGCGGTGGCACCCTTCGGCGCCAGCTCCTCCGAGCGCGCCACGCGCCGCCGCGCCGCGTCGACCTCGGTGCGGCGCTGCGTCACCAGGGCCAGCGCCGCGCGTTTCTCGGCCTGCCGCTGCGTCACCCGCGAGCGTGCCGTGTCGATCTCGATCCGCGCCTGTTCGAGCGCCGCCTTGACCTCGCGGAGTCGCGACCGCAGCACCCGCGTGTCCATGTTTGCGAGCACCTGCCCAACCCGCACGAAATCGCCCTCGTTGACCAGGATGTCCTCGACACGCCCCGCCAGCTTGGTCGAAACGTCGATGTCGACGGCCTCGATCCGGCCATTGCCACTGGCGAAGCCGGGCGGCAGCGACGGCGAACGCAGCCATTGCCATCCCGCATACGCCGCGCCCGCGACGAGCACGACGAGGACGATCCTCGACAGCCAGGCTTGTGACACGGTCATGCGGGTTCGGAGGCTCGGTTTATGGAGGCACGATTAGGACACCGTTGCGCCGATCATCACGTTGATCTGGATCAACGAACGGGCGGCGAATTGGTCCCTCGCGGGTCTGCGAGGAGTACCGCTCCTTTGACAACGATCAAGTCGCGTGTCGGCCCTGCAGGCTAACGATGCGGCATGGAAGGCATTCTGGGAATCGCGGAGACCGCCATCCGGCCGGTGGTGATCGCGTTCATGGCCGACAACCTCCTGGCGATCGGCGTCCGCGCAGTCCTGAAGGAAGCACCATGAGCTGGCGCCTGCGCTATCGTCTGGGTGAGTTCGTGCGCTCGTCGTTCTGGCTGTTCCCCGTCCTCGCGCTTCTCATCGCCTGGCTGGTGGGCAAACTCGTCCTGGAGCTGGTTCCCACGCCCGATTGGCCGCGCTTCGACGAGGGCGATGTCGAGGGCATGCGTGTCTCCATGGCGGCGTTCGCTTCCTCGATGCTGACGTTCATGGTCTATGCCGTTTCCGCGCTGCTGCTCGCCATTCAGCTCGCCAGCGGCCAGATCACGCCGCGCATCATCAGGATGACCTTCAGCCGCTGGGAGATGAAGGTCGCGGCCGGCGTCTTTGTCTTCGCCTTCGGCATCACCATGGTCGCCCTGGCCAACACGACCGACCAGATCCGTCACGGCGGCCTGATCGTCCTGGCGATCGTGGGCAACGTCCTGGCCATCGCCGTCTTCTTCTGGTTCGTGGAAGAAGTCGGTCTCGGGCTGCGACCGGTGACGGTGCTGCAGAAGGTGTTCGCCGACGGCAAGGAGGCGATGGACAGTGTCTACCAGGGCGCCTTCGATGCCGGACGGGCGGAGGGCCGGGGAATCGTCCGGGAACCCGCGGCGCGCGAGGGCCGCATCGTCGAGCGCATCGGTCCGTCGGGGACCTTCCTGGCCTTCGGTAGCCGCGAGCTCATGGCCCTGGCGGCGAGAGCCGGCTGTACGATCGAACTGATCCCACAGATCGGGGACTTCGTCTCGACCGGCGATCCGCTGGCGCGCATCCATCCGTCCGACGCGCGCCTGAGCGAAGAAGCGCTCAATGGGCTGGTCGCCTTCGGGCCGGAACGCACCATGCGCCAGGACCCGATGTTCGCCTTCCGCATCATGGTGGACGTGGCATCGCGCGCTCTTTCGCCGGCCGTCAACGATCCGACCACGGCCGTGCTGGCGCTCGATCAGATCCATCGGCTGCTGCGCTACGCAGGACAGAAGAATCTCGACAATGCGCGGGTCTACGATTCGCACGGGACGCTGCGGTTGGTTTTTCCGACGCCCGACTGGGACGACATCGTCGACTTGGCGGTAACCGAGGTGCGCCAGTACGGCGCCACCAGCATCCAGGTCGTTCGTCGGCTTCGGGCGATGCTCGAACATCTCGTCGACCGGCTGCCGCCGGCACGTGGGCCGGCGTTGAAGAGTGAACTGGCGCTGCTCGAGCAGACCGTTGCCCGCTCCTTCCCCGAGCCCGAGGATCGCCGGCGCGCGAACAAAGGGGATCTGCAGGGCCTCGGAGGATCGTCGGGCCGGTCGGAGGACTAGATCGGCGTGCCGAAGAACCTTGATGCAGGTCAAGGCATGCGAGCTTCCCGCGGTTACGGTCCATTTTTCGCCAACCGGGATCGCGCCATGAAACGAGGCAAGCCCAGATCGCCCCCGTCTGCGGCGCGAGCCTATCCCAGGCTCATTCACAGGACGGACCGTCTGGAAGTCTGGCTGATGCAGGGCGGCAGAACGATCCGGCGCATTGGCTCCGTGGGCATACCGCTCGCCCTCGATGCCCTGCGCCATAGGGAGGATGTGGTAGCCGAACTGTTCGACGAAGCGCGGCGCACTCTCGAGCGACGCCAGCCGGCCCGGCGGCCGGCTGGCCGTTTGCCGAGGACGATGCGCGGGGCGGTCTGAGATGCCGATGACGATCGACGTGCTGGCCTCGACCGCCGGCCACATCGTCGAATCGATCGGCGTGCTCATCCTGCTGGCCGGGGCGTTCCTCTCGATCGGTGTTTGCCTGGTCCGCATTGGAAGAGGCGCGACCCCGCACGATGCCTATCACGGACTACGGGCCGATCTCGGACGATCCATGTTGCTCGGCCTGGAGTTCCTGGTCATCGCCGACATCATCGGAACGGTGGCCATAGAACCCACTTTGTACAATCTTGCCGTCCTCGCGGTGATCGTCGCGATCCGCACCCTGCTGAGCTTCGCGCTCGAGCTCGAGGTCAGCGGACGCTGGCCGTGGCAGAAGGGCGACAAGTAGCCCGCGAACAACCAGTTCCTCGATCCGTCGGTAGGCGCGTAGAAGGGCAGCTGGTCTCGGGCTTGGACACGTGTCGAAATTCCTTCGCTTCATCAGCCTCTTGGGCATCCTCGCTGTCGCCGGCACCGCGACCTGGCTCTTCCGGATCGACGAGCTGAAGCCCGCGGGGCCGCGCGCTGACTATTTCCTCTATCTGGCGGCGCTGCTCGCGGTGGCGGTGCTGACGGTGCGCTGGCCGCGTTTCTCGGGGACGCTGCTGGTGCTGGCCTGCGTCGAATTCGCCTGGGGGCTGGGCTCGTGGGCCCTGGCGCCGCCCGGTTCGCCATCGCTGCTGCCGCCGGTCGTCGCCGAGCCGGCGCGCTTCCTGTGGCATCCGCTGCTGCAGGCCGTGCCGGTGCCCGGCCTCGCCTTCACCAGCGCGACGGGCCTCGCCATCCGCCACTCCTCGGAGGGCACGCGCGGCCGCGATCCCGATCCTGCGCGCCTGGCCGACAGTGGTGTGGTGGCGACCTTCGGCGGATCGGCGGCCTACGATATCGGCAACGGCGAGGGCGACACCTGGCCCGACCGGCTGGACGAGGCGCTGCGTGAGGACAGGCTGGTCGTCGTCAATCATGGCGTTCCGGGCTACACGACGGCCGAGCACTTGCTGCAAACGGCTTTCTATCCCGAGAAGTTCGGCAAGGCGCCGCGCTGCGCGGTCTACTTCGTGGGCTGGAACGACCTGCGCAATGCGCACATCCCCAATCTCGACGCCGGCTATGCCGATTTCCACATGCCAAGCCAGGTCGACTCCCTGAAGGTGCGGCGCATCGGCGGCTCCAACGTCACGATCTCGCCGCTACTCACGGTGCTGGCCCGCCTCGTCGCCGCCGAGGTCGACACGGTACGCTATGGCAAGGATCCTTATGCACTGCCGCCTGCCAGCGGATCTGATCCGGCCCAGTCGGCGATCTTCGAGCGAAACGTCCGCACGATCTCCGCCATCAACCGGCTGCGCGGCACACCGACGATCTGGGTCGGGCAGGTCGTCAATCGCGACCGCCTGAAGGGCGAGGGCCTCTATGGCTGGCTGCCGCGCGTGCGCGATCGCGATCTCCCGCAATTGCTGCAGCAGTCGAACGCGGCTCTGGAGCGCACGGCGCGGGCGCTGGGCGATACGTACGTTGCACTCTCGCCCGAAGCGTTCGGCCCGGCCGACTTCGTCGACGAGGGACACTTCTCCGCCGCGGGCGCGCGCCGTTTCGCGGCGCTGCTGGCGCCGGTCGTGCGCGAGACTTGCCGCTAGTCGTGCGGGATTCTACTCCTGTCGCCATGACTTCTCCGTCCCGCGTGATCCTCATCACCGGTGCCTCCTCGGGCATCGGCGCCGCAACCGCCCGCGCCCTGGCCGCGCCCGACACGGCACTGGCCCTGCATGCGCGCCGCAACCGTGCCGGACTGGAGCGGGTCGCCGGCTTCGCCGCCGGCGCGGGTGCGCAGACATTGATCCTCGAAGGCGATCTCGCCGAATCCGGCACGGCGGCGCGCCTCGTCGACGAGGCCGTGAAGGCGTTCGGCCATCTCGGCGTGATCGTGAGCAACGCCGGCTTCGCGAACCGCACGCAGGTCGGCGAACTCGATCGTGCGACCTGGGACGCCAGCCAGAACGCCATGACGGCGGCCTTCTTCGAACTGGCGACGGCGGCCAAGCCGTGGCTGGTCAAGGCCGGGACGGCGGGCCGCCTGGTCGGCGTCTCGTCCTTCGTCGCCCATGCCTTCGCGCGCGGGCTCATGACCTTCCCGGCCTCGGCCGCGGCCAAGGCCGGCGTCGAGGCTTTCGCCAAGGCCTTCGCCGTCGATATCGCCGCCTCGGGCGCCACGGTGAACTGCGTCGCGCCGGGTTTCATCGAGAAGGACCCGGACGCCCATGCCGCCGTGCCGCGCGCCGGGATGGAGAAAGTGACCCAGTCGATCCCGATGGGTCGCTACGGCAAGCCTGCGGAAGTGGCGGCCCTGATCGCCTTCCTCTGCTCGCCGGCCGCCGGCTACATCACCGGCCAGACGCTCCACGTGAACGGCGGCGTCACGCTGTAGGGCGGAGGCAGCCTCATTGGAGCGCGCCACTCCAGTGGCGCTCAAGATTCAGCAAGGCATGAGCGCAACTGGAGTTGCGCGCTCCCTTGATACGCCTCAGCCGATCGAGCGCACCAGGCGGGTGATGTCGATGCCCTTGGCATCGATGCCGAACCAGTCGAGATAGAGTGGCACCTGGTGGTCGAGCATGTGCCGGCCATGGTGAATGCGCCGTCCGTGGCTGCGGGCCCGCTTGAGCAGCGGGGTTTCGGCCGGGCTCATGATCACGTCGGCCACCAAGACGTCGGGATCGAGCGTCATCGGGTCGAAGGATTGCGGATCGCCGGCGCGCAGCCCCAGGGGTGTCGCATTGATCGCGATGTGGATACCCTTGGGCGGCGACTGGACCTCGGCGACCGGTACGTCTGGATAGTGGCTCAGCAGCCGGTCGATCGCCTTGCCGGCACGCGCTTCCTGGATCTCGGTAACCAGGAGGCGGCCGACACCAGCTTCGCACAGCGCGGCCGCGATGGCGCCGCCGGCGCCGCCCAGGCCGACCAGCCAGACGCTGGCGCCCTTCACGCGATGGCCCTGCGCTTCCAGTCCGTGCACGAAGCCCAGGCCATCGACATTGTCGCCCGCCAGCACCCCGTCGGGGTCGCGGCGCACCAGATTAACGCTGCCGGCCGCCGTCGCGCGGGGCGTGGCGCGACCCAGCAGGTCGAGCATGGTGGTCTTGTGCGGGATGGTGACGGTGAAGCCACCGAGGTTGCGCATCTTGGCCAGCGCGTCGAGCATCAGTGGCAGGAGTTCGGGGCCGCCTTCGAAGGGCAGCCAGACGGCATTGACGCCGGTGGCGGCGAAGACCTGCGGCATCACGCCGGTCAGGCGCAACTGGCGGATGGGATCGCCGATCGTGCCATAGAGGCGCGTGGCGCCGTTGACCTGGAACAAGCCGTTGAAGAGCTGCGGATCTGTCGGGTTCATGGCACCCCAAAGGAAAACGGCGGAGCCTGCGCTCCGCCGTCGATCTTGGCCGTGCGCGACGCGCAGGGCTAGAGATTCTTGAGCACGTGCTCGGCGGAGGAAACCTCGAAGGCACCCGGCTTCTCGACGAACAGCTGCTTGATGGTGCCGTCCTCGACAACCATGGCATAGCGCTGGCTGCGCGTGCCGAGGCCGAACTTCGACCCGTCCATCGTCAGACCCATCGCCTGAGTGAATTCGGCGTTGCCGTCGCCCAGCATCATCACCGAATCGCCAGCCTTCTGGTCCTTGCCCCAGGCGCCCATCACGAACGCGTCGTTCACGGAAATGCAGGCGATGGTGTCGACACCCTTCGCCTTGAGAGCAGCTGCTTCGGCCACGAACCCGGGCACGTGCTTTGCTGAACAAGTGGGGGTGAAGGCACCCGGCAGCGCGAAGGCGACGACCTTCTTGCCGGGCGCGAAAAGTTCCTCGGTGGTGACGGCCTTGGGGCCTTCCGGGCCCATCGTGCGCAGCGTGGCGCTGGGGACTTTGTCTCCGACTTTCGCCATTATTAGCTCCTCCAATACGCCGCCCAACCGCGGCCTTTACGAACTGCCGGACCCTAGGCCGGGGTGGGGTTTTTGTCCATGGAAGGCCCATCTGGCCCCGGTCCTTGATCTTTAGCCGGACAATCCCCATGGATATAGGAGATCATTACGCCATGCCCGGGCCCAGCTCTCCTGCCGCCACATTGGTCGGCCGCTTCCTGGTCGCAGCGCCGTCCATGTCGGACGAGCGCTTCCAGAAGAGCGTCGTCTTCATCTGCAAGCATGATGACGATGGCGCGCTTGGAATCATCGTGAACAACAAGGTCGACGATCTGCCACTCGGCCAGGTCTACAAGCAGCTCGGTATCGAGGTGCCCAAGACGACTGCGGACTTGCCGGTATTGTTCGGGGGTCCGGTCGAGACCTCTCGCGGGCTGGTGCTGCATTCAGCCGATTACAAGCGGGACGAGACCCTGCTGATCGATGGCGGCATGGCGCTCACCGCCTCGCTCGAGATCCTGAAGGACATGGCGGGGGGCACCGGACCCAAGAATGCCTGGCTGGCGCTGGGCCATTCCGGCTGGGCGCCGGGCCAGCTCGACCGCGAGATGCAGGACAATGCCTGGCTGGTCGTCGATGCCGACGCGGAGCTGGTGTTCGATGCCGATTTCGCCGCCAAGTGGCAGCGCGCGCTCGACCGGCTGGGCCGCGGCCTGCCCGGCGGCAAGTTCGACCTCGCTTCTTTCTCTCCCCAGTCCGGTCGCGCCTGACGCTTTCGCCGTCGTCGTCTGCATGCATTACGATGGATGAGGTGTGCGTTCTCGCGCCTGGATTGTGCTTATCTTCCCCAGGCGAACGGGCTTATAGCGGCAGATACGTCGACCGCCTGCCTCCCTTCGCGGACGACGGTGCGTACCGGGACGTCCGCGTTCCTTCCCCAACCCCAAACAGGGAATGCGGGCGTCCCGTCTTCGCGTCGGCTGCTTCTTACTCGTCGGCGCTTTACTCCGCGGCGATCGACTGGGCGGCGGGGCTCTTGTAGGCCGCGAGCAGCGAGGCTTCGCGCTCCTTCGCGATCTTCACGTTCTTCTCCTTCACGTGACCGAAGCCGCGCATCGTTTCCGGCACGGACGCGATCTGCACCGCGAGGGCGTGATTGTCCTGGCCGAGCGTGGCCAGCAGCGTCTCGACGGTGGCTTCGTACTCGCCGATCAGGCGGCGCTCCATGCGGCGCTCCGCGCTGTAGCCGAAGATGTCGAACCGGCCGCCGCGCAGCCGCTTCAGCGAGGCGAGGACGCGGAACGCCGGCATCATCCAGGCGCCGAACTCGCTCTTCTTCAGCTCGCCCGTCACCGGATCGCGATCGGCGAACAGGGGCGGGGCGAGATGGAAGGTGACCTTGTAGTTGCCCTCGAACTGCTGGCGGAGCTTCTTCTGGAACTCGCCGTCGCTGTAGA
This sequence comes from Reyranella sp., assembly GCF_004297265.1. Lineage (GTDB taxonomy): Bacteria > Pseudomonadota > Alphaproteobacteria > Reyranellales > Reyranellaceae > Reyranella. The sequence goes on along the minus strand of NZ_SCUT01000021.1, from coordinate 64,901 downwards.
GACGGGCGACTTCGTACTCGTCCTTGTAGGCCATCAGCTTGTAGAGCGACTTGGCCACCGCCTCGGCGAGGCCGCGGCGGCCGGGCGCCTTGTCCTTCTCGACCTTGGCGACCCTGTCGACCAGCTTGCGATAGCGTTCGGCATAGGCCGCGTCCTGGTAGGCGGTCAGCAGCTCGACCCTCTTGGAGACGATCTCCGCGAGCGTGCGCGCGACCGGCTTCTCGATGCGCAACGCGGGCTTGGCGGCGGCCTGCACGGCGGCGAGATTGTGCGCGGCGAGGCGGCCCCAGTTGAAGGTGCGCTTGCTGCTCTCGACGGCGACGCCGTTCAGCTCGATGGCGCGCATCAATGCCTCGAACGACAGCGGCACCAGGCCCTTCTGCCAGGCATGACCCAGCATGAAGAGGTTGGTCGCGATCGAATCGCCCAGGATCGCCGTAGCGAGGCCGGTGCCGTCGACGAACGAGGTGGCCTCGTCACCGGCGGCGTCGTGGATCGCCTTCATCATCGACTCGGCGCCGAGATCCATGTCGCCGTTCATGACGAACGCCGCGACCGGCTGGACGTAGCCGTTGATCACCGCTTTGGTCACGCCCTGCTCGATGCGCGACAGCGCGGCCGGCGAGGCGGCCACGACCATGTCGCAGCCCAGCACCAGGTTGGCGCCGCCGGCGGCGATGCGCACGGCGTGGAGATCCTCGGGCTTGGGCGCCAGCCGCACATGGCTCATCACCGCGCCGTTCTTCTGGGCGAGGCCGGTGAAGTCGAGCACCGTGCAACCCTTGCCTTCGAGGTGCGCGGCCATGCCGATCAGCGCGCCGACCGTGATGACGCCGGTGCCGCCGATGCCGGTCACCAGGATGCCGTAGGCCTCGCTCAGCGGCCTCAAGGTCGGCATCGGGAGCGACGCGAAGGGATCGTCCTTCACCACCTCGAGCTTCGGACGGCGGGCCTTGGCGGGAACGCCGCCGCGCACCGACACGAAGCTCGGGCAGAAGCCGTTCACGCAGGAGAAGTCCTTGTTGCAATTGCTCTGGTCGATCTGGCGCTTGCGGCCGAGCTCGGTCTCGAGCGGCTTCACCGACACGCAGTTGCTCTTCTCCGAGCAGTCGCCACAGCCTTCGCAGACCGCGTCGTTGATGAAGACGCGCCGGTCGGGATCGGGGAATGTGCCGCGCTTGCGGCGGCGGCGCTTCTCGGCGGCGCAGGTCTGGTCGTAGACGAGCACGGTGAGACCGGGGATCTCGCGCAGCTCGCGCTGCACGGCGTCGAGCTCGTCGCGATGGCGGATCGTGACGCCATGAGCGAAGCCCGCATTCATCGGGTACTTGTCCGGCTCGTCGGTGACGACGACGACCTTCTTCGCGCCCTCGGCCTCGACCTGCCGCGTGATCTCGGGAACCGTGAGCGGCCCGTCGTGCGGCTGGCCGCCGGTCATGGCGACCGCGTCGTTGAACAGGATCTTGTAGGTGATGTTGACGCCGGCGGCGGCCGACTGGCGGATCGCCATCAGGCCGGAATGGTAATAGGTGCCGTCGCCCAGGTTCTGGAAGATGTGGTTGTCGGAATGGAACGGCGCCTGGCCGACCCAGCCCACGCCCTCGCCACCCATGTGGCTGATCAGCGAGGTACGGCGCTCGGGCATCCAGATTGCCATGCCGTGGCACCCGATGCCGGCCATGGCGCGGCTGCCTTCCGGCACCTTGGTCGAGGTGTTGTGCGGGCAGCCCGAGCAGAAGAACGGCGTGCGCGCGACCTTGGGCGGCGGCGCCGACAGCAGCTTCTCCTTGGCTTCGAGGCGCGCGAGGCGCTGGCGCAGCTCGGGCGATTCGCCCTCGTGCTTCATCAGGCGGCCGGCAATCACCATGGCCACGCCGGTCGGCGTGAGCTCGCCCTCGCTGGGCAGGATGATGCGGCCGCTCTCGTCGGCCTTGCCGATCACCACCGGACGGCGGTCGGCCGGCAGGTGATAGAGGATGCGCAGAAGCTGGTCCTCGAGGTTCGAGCGCTTCTCCTCGACGACGATGACTTCCTGCAGCCCTTCGGCGAAGCGGCGCGCGCCTTCGGCCTCCAGCGGCCAGGTCACGCCGACCTTGTAGAGGCGGATGCCGAGCGCGCGGGCGCGGGCGTCGTCGATGCCGAGATCCTCCAGCGCCTGGCGCGTGTCGAGATAGGCCTTGCCCGTCGTCATGATGCCGATGCGGGCCTTGGTGCCGGTCTCCGTCGGCTCGATCACGGTCCGGTCGAAGCCGTTGGCGCGCACGAAGGCGGCGACCGCCGCCATCTTCGGTCCGTGCAGGCGCTTCTCCGCTTCCAGCGGCGGGTCGGGATTGCGGATGCCCAGCCCGCCCGGCGGCAGCTGGAAGTCGGTCGGCATCATGATCTGGGCGCGCTCGGGATCGACCCAGACCGAAGCGCCGCTCTCGACCGTTTCGGAGATCGCCTTGAAGCCGACCCAGCAGCCCGAATAGCGCGACAGGGCAAAACCCAGGATGCCGTAGTCGAGATATTCCTGGACGGTCGCCGGATTGACGACCGGGATCATCGCCGCGGCAAAGACCTGCTCGCTCTGGTGCGGCAGGGTCGAGGACTGGCAGCCATGGTCGTCGCCGGCCAGCGCGATCACGCCGCCATGCGGCGAGGTGCCGGCGGCGTTGCCGTGCTTCAACACGTCCATAGAGCGGTCGACGCCCGGGCCCTTGCCGTACCAGATCGAGAAGACGCCATCGACCTTGGCGCCGGGGAACAGGTTGGTCTGCTGGCTGCCCCAGACGGCGGTTGCTGCGAGATCCTCGTTGAGGCCGGGCTGGAAGTGGATGTTGTTGTCTTTCAGGTACCGTTTAGCGCCCCACAGCGCGTTGTCGTACATGCCGAGCGGCGAGCCGCGATAGCCGGAGATGAACCCTCCGGTGTTGAGGCCGGCGGCGAGATCGCGCTGGCGCTGCATCATCGGCAGGCGTACCAGCGCCTGGATGCCGGTCATGTAGACGCGGCCCTTGCCGAGCCGGTAGCGGTCCTCGAGGGCGTAATCGCCGAAGACGAGAGGAACGGGGGTGACGGTGCTCATCGCGGGAGCCCTCCGATGCGGCGGCGTGAACGGGCGTTTATTTGCCGCAGCATAGCGGGCGAAGCGGCCAGCGCAAAAGACCGTCGATGCCTTTCGCGACTTCGAATTTCGCTCCGAGCTGCCTAGACAACTCTACCGGAAAGCGGATCGGGGCCGAACCTGTTTGGACCGACGGTGCCTGGCAGGAAACCGCATTCGATCAAAAGCCACACCGCGCCAATGACAGGGAGGAAAACGATAAAGACCCACCAGCCGCTCTTGTCTCGATCATGGTAGCGCTTCACATCGGTGGTGATTGAAACCACCAGGGTGACCAGGGTCACGAGGATGACGCCGCCCAGCAGGATCCACTCCCCGGTCTTCGTCGGGGCACGATGAAGTGCCGTGTGGCTGAACTGTGTGGCCACCCAGATGTGGAAGAAGAAGTTCGCGAAGAACAACCCGACCTTGATGCGCCAGTATTTGGCGCGATTGATCCGGCCGGCGAAGCTGAATCCGTCAAACTTCATCTATTGTATCCCCCTACAGTATTGTCACACCGCAGGGTTGGCGTTGGCAATCCACGCCGGGCAAGGGGTCAGTTGGTCGGGCGCTTGCCGGCCTTGTAGTCGGCGACGGCGGCCTTGAGCTGGCGATATTCGGCGCAGCCGAAGGTGCAGAGCGAGTCGAGGCGGGCGAGCTGCTGCTCGGCCTCCGGCAGGCGGCCCAGCATCAGGTACGCCTCGCCGAGATATTCATAGGCGCCGATGTGGCGGGAATCGATCGCCAGCGCCTGCTGGTAGTATTGCAGCGAGCCGTTGGGGTTGCCCGACTTGCGCGTGGCGAAGCCCATCAGGTTGTAGGCATCGGCATTCTTCGGATCCTTCGTTACTACCTGCTGCAGCAACGGCAGGGCGCCCTGGTAGTCCCCGGCCTGGATCATCGCCTTGGCGCGCGTGAAGTTCGCGTCGACCGGCTTCGCCGGTGTCGAATCCGTCGAGCCGCCGCCCGCGGCCTGGACGGGCAGGGACAGGCCAATGGTGGTCACAGTCATCGCGACGGCAAGGAAAAGGGCGCGCATGGAATTACCTCCTGAAGGTCGCGGGATTCTCGCCCGGTCGGCACGCTGGACAACGAACATCTTATGACATTGCCGTGAGATCGGCCGCCTTGGCGACCGCCCGCACGGCGAGCCGTCCCTGGCGGCCGCGGATCTCGACCTCATGGCGGGGCACCTCGCCGAGATCGATGCCGGCACGGTCCAGCAGCTCCTGCGACACGACCAGCTCGACGCCCAACTCCTTGGTGAGCGATTCGAGCCGGCTCGCGGTGTTCACCGTGTCGCCGATCGCGGTGATCTGGGCGGCGCGCGCATAGCCCATCTCGCCGACGATCGCGGGCCCGGCATGAATGCCGATGCCAATGCGCAGCGGCAGATCGAGATCGCCGGACATCGCTTCGTTGAGATCGTCGAGCGCGAGCGCCATGCGCCGTGCCGCATCGAGCGCCTGACGGCACGCGAGCCGCGGCTCCTTGTCGAGGCCGAAGATCGCCATCACCCCATCGCCGATGAATTTGTCGAGACGCCCACCGGCCGCTTCGACGGCCTGACCCGTAGCCCGGAAGTAGCGGTTGAGCAGGAACACGACATCGTAGGGAAGTTTGCCCTCGGAGATCGTCGTGAAGCCGCGGATGTCTGCGAAAAGCACGGCGATATAGCGCTCGCCGCCGTGAGCCTGCGGCTGGCGACGATAGGCCTCGACCGGTCCGGCGGCGGCCGGCAGCAGCAGCGCCACCCGGTAGTGCCCGGGCGGGGGCCGCAGCTGGCAGGCGAGGCGCACGTTGGCCGGGGCGCCGATGCGCGCCAGCACCTTCGCCTCCTCGGAAGAGGCAGGCGGCAGCCGGTGGCGGTCGTCACCGGTGATGCGAACGCGACAGGTCGAGCAGCGGCCGCGACCGCCACAGACCGAGGCGTGGGGAATGCCGGCGACGCGACTCATCTCCAGGATCGACAGGCCGGTCGGCTGCGTCACGCTGCGCCGTTCGCCGTAGTCGAGACGCACGACGCCGGCGCGCCGGTCCCAGAGATCGCGCAAGGGTCGGGCGGCGAAGACGGCGATCAGCAAAGCGAGGGCGGTGTTCTGGAGGACCGACGCCATCATGTAGAGGTCGGCGACCTGATCGGGTGTCGGCGCGCGCGCACGCTCGAACAGCATCTGCAGGAAGCCGGGACGCTCGGCGAGTTCGGCCACGTCCCGCAAGGCCACGGCGGTCCCGGCGAGACTCGCGGCCGGCACCAGCAGCGCGAAGCCGTAGAGGAAGGGCAGCCACCGCCGGTACCAGGGTTTCAGGCGCAGCGCGAAGTGCAGGCCGATGCAGGCGTGCATCCAGACGAAGAGGGGCAGCGAGAACTGCCTCAAGATACCCGTCCAGCCGCCGGCGACGAGCGATCCTAGGACCCAGGGATAGCCGGGTTCGACATCGTAAAGTGCGTGCGCGACACGCGTGCCGACGACGTGAACGACGCCAAGCGGTACGATCATGATGCCGAGGATCCATTGCGTCCATTCCCAGCGGGACAGCTTCAGCGCACGCCGTCGGTAGAGCGACCACAATGCGAGGCAGAAGTGGGCGAACAGCGATCCGTAGAGCACCGTCTGGCCGGCGGGATTGCTCCAGACCGAGGTGAACCAGTGCCGCCCTTCTTCGAGGACGCGCAGCGAGACGAGGCCCAGCGCGTGATTGAGGAGATGGGTGACGACGTAGAAGAAGAGGACGTAGCCCGACCAGAGGCGAAGCCGTCCGGTCATGGCGTCATTTCAGGAGAGGGAGGACGGCCTCGGGCGGCCGGCCGATCGCGGCATGCGCACCCTTCACGACGATCGGGCGTTGCAGCAGCACGGGATGCTCGGCGATCACATTGACGATCCCGGCCTTGGTGAGGTCCGCCTTCCTGAGCTTGAGCGCCTTGAACTCGGCCTCGCCGTCACGGATCAACTCGCGTGGATCGCCGCCGACCAGAGTGACGAGCTTCTCCACCTCCGCCTTGCTCGGCGGCTCCTTGAGATACTCCCGGATCGTGGGCTCCACGCCCTTGCTCCTCAGCAGGTCGAGAGTCTGCCGCGATTTGCTGCAGCGCGGATTGTGCCAGATCGTGACGGTCATTCGTGCCTCGTTGCGGGAACCATGGCGAGCCGTTCAGGCTTCGTCCAGAGAATCGGGATCGATCGCGTCGATGACCTTTCGGGCGAGCTCGTAGGAGAAGCCCGCACGCGCCATCGAGGCGAGGTCGCGCGCTTTCTTTTCCTCGCGATCCTTCATGCGGAAGGGACCGAGCCGGCGCCGGCGGGCGAAGGCCACGGCAGCCTGGATTTCACGCCGGGCGGGATCGGTGCCGAGCTCGTCGTCGAGGGCGGCCAGGGCACTGTCGACGTCCTCGCGCCCGACACCGGCCACCTGCAGGCGCTGGCGTGTCAGCTGGCCCGAGACGCCGCGGCGGTGCAGGGCGCGCGCCTTGGTCTGCGCGAAGGCCCTGTCGTCGAGCAGGCCGGCCGTGACGAATTTCCGGACGACGGCTTCGATCGCCTCCTCGACATTGTCCATCACGGGCGCCTCGAGCATCCGCGCCTTCGACACCCGACGCCGCAGCACGCGCCTCAGCCCCTCGGCGGAACTGGCGTACCGCTCGAGATAGAACACGGCGGCGTTCTGGAGATATTTCGCCGTGATCGGGGAGGCGGTGCGTTTCACGGCATCAGCCTCGCAGCGGAATCCCCACCATCGCCTGCAATTCGTCGATCGCGAGGTCGGGATCGACGACCTTGATGGTGCGCATGCCCAGTGCCCGCGCCGGCTTCAGGTTGATGCCGAGATCGTCGAGGTAGATGCAGCGGTCCGGCGGCACGCCCAGCAGGTCGCAGGCGTGCTGGTAGATGCGCGGGTCGGGCTTGCGCAGGCCGACTTTGCTCGATTCCACGACATGCTCGAAAAGAGACATGATTTCAGCCACGGCCCTGGCCTTCTCCGGGCTGCGCGCCATGCCCGGCCCTTCGCCGGCCTTCATGTTGTTGGTGATGCAGGCCACCCGGAACGTGGCCTTGCAGCGCCGCAGGGCCTCGACCATCTGCGGCCGAATGTCGCCGCTTAGTGCCTGCAGAATCTTCCAGCCCTCGACGCGGTGTCCCTGGAGGCGGGCCTCCTCCTCGAACAGGTCGACGAAACCCTGGAGGGAAACCTCGCTTCGTTCCATTTTCGCCCAGGCATTGGTGTCTGGATTGCGTGTATTGAGCCCGCGCAGGAAATCTTTGGGAAGCCCGGCCTCGGTCTCGTATCGATTGAAGGCGTCGAAGGGGCTGGAGAGGATCACCCCGCCGAAGTCCCAGAGGACCGCGAGCGGGGTTTTTGCATGGCTCGTATTCATCATGGTGCGACCGTCTTTACCTTGTTGCTGCCGCAGTCGGCCCTTATCTCACGCCCTCCATAGGCGAGCGGTCGTCCCTTGACCATCTCAGCCTGAACTCCGGATTAGGAACAGACACATGAGCGAAGCAGCGGTGATGCCGCGCGGCAACGCAGTGGCGGTAGTGGCAGCAGGAACGGACTCGAATGGGACGGCCCGTCCCGATGGCCGCAATCGTCGCGCCGCCGAGACCCGTCGCAAGATCATCGAAGCCGCCAAGGTCATGATCGCCGAGACCAGCACGGCGCCGACCGTGGTGGCCGTCGCCCGCCGGGCCGACGTCTCCGTCCGCTCGGTTTTCCAGCATTTCGGCGACGTTGAGTCACTTTTCGTAACTGTTCTGGACGCCATCGGTCAGGACATCGTGGTTCCCCAGCAGGCCTCTGACTCCCGCCCGTTGGCGGAGCGGGTCGCCTCGGTGGTCCAGGGCCTTGCCGAAGTGTTCGACAAGATCGTCCCGCTGCGGGTCGCCGCCGGCCAGTTCGTCGACCATCCGGCCCTGATCGAGCGCGGCAATGCCTTCAAGCTGGAGCTGCGCAAGTCCACCTTCGAGGCCTTCGCCCCGGAATTCGCGAGCCTGGGCGAGCAGGCCCGGGAGGAACTGGCGGACGCCATTGGCGCCGCCCTGTCTCTCGACGCCTGGATCGTGCTGCGCCGCCGCGACGGGCTGAGCTTCGACCGGGCGGCCGCCGTCTGGCGCATGACGCTCGAGGCCCTGCTGACCCATCGTTTCGCCTCGGTTGCGGCGGAATAGCCACTCCCTGCTGGTCGCCGATTGACTTGGCGTTTGGGATCAGAGAGTTAAGAGCCCCAATCAACTGAAGAACGCTCGGTAAATGGCGACCAGCCAGCTTCATGAGGACTTTTCGCGCGAGGAGCACGTCAAGGCGGGCTCCGACCGCAGCTTCGGGTTCGTTTTCGCGGGGTTCTTCGGAATCCTGAGCGCGATCAACCTGTGGAACCACGGCACGGAGCATGGTGCGGCGTGGAAATGGATGCTGCCGGTTGCGGCGGCATTCCTGGTCGTGGCGCTCGTTTATCCGAAGGCGCTCGGGCCGCTGAACCGGTTGTGGCTGAAGTTCGGCCTGCTCCTCTACAAGGTGATGAACCCGCTGATCCTCGGCCTGCTGTTCTTCGTCACCATCATGCCGATCGGTCTCATCATGCGCGCGTTCGGCAAGGATTTCCTGCGGCTGAAGCTCGACCGGAACGCCAAGAGCTACTGGATCGACCGGTCCCCGCCGGGCCCGCCGCCGCAATCCATGAAAAACCAGTTCTGATTCCGAAAGGACCGATCCATGGGCTCCATCCTCGTCGAACTCTGGGCCTTCATGCGCGAGCGCAAGAAGTTCTGGCTGCTGCCGATCCTGGTCATGATGGTGATCTTCGGCGGCCTGATCGTTCTCACCAAGGGTTCGGCGATCGCGCCCTTCATCTACACGCTGTTCTAGGCGGGTAAGGACACTTCCATGCGGGTGCTTGGCGTCTCGGCCTTCTATCACGACAGCGCAGCCGCGCTCATCGAGGATGGTCATCTCGTCAGTGCGGCTCAGGAAGAGCGCTTCTCCCGCAAGAAGCACGATGCGGGCTTCCCGCAGAACGCGGTCCAGTTCTGCCTGGACCGTGCCGGCATCAAGCTCCAGGACGTCGACTACGTCGCCTTCTACGACAAGCCGTTCCTGAAGTTCGAGCGCCTGCTCGAGACCTACCTCGCCTACGCGCCGCGCGGTTTCAATTCCTTCCGCATGGCCATGCCGCTGTGGCTGAAGGAGAAGCTCTTCCAGAAGACGCTGCTGCGCGACGAGATGAAGAAGTGGCAGCCCGACTTCGACTGGCAGAAGCGACTGCTGTTCGGCGAACATCACCAGAGCCACGCAGCCTCGGCCTTCTTTCCCTCGCCCTATGAAGAGGCCGCCGTGCTTTGCATGGACGGCGTCGGCGAATGGGCCACGACATCGCTCGCCATGGGGAGCGGCAACAAGCTCGAGATGCTGCGTGAGATCCATTTCCCGCACTCGATCGGCCTGCTCTATTCCGCCTTCACCTATTACACTGGCTTCAAGGTCAACTCGGGTGAATACAAAGTCATGGGCCTCGCGCCCTACGGCGAGCCCAAGTTCAAGAACCTGATCCTCGACAAGATCGTCGACCTCAAGGAAGACGGTACCTTCCGCCTCGACCAGAGCTACTTCGACTATTGCACCGGCCTGCGCATGACGAACGACAAGTTCGGCGCGCTGTTCGGCGGTGCGCGGCGCAATCCCGAGGAGATGCTGACGCAGCATCACATGGACCTCGCGGCGTCGATCCAGGCCGTCACCGAGGAGATCGTGATCCGCCTCGGCCGGTCGGTGAAGAAGGAAACCGGTGTCAGGAACATCTGCCTCGCGGGCGGCGTCGCACTGAACTGCGTCGCCAACGGCAAGCTGCTGCGCGAGAACATCTTCGACGGCATCTGGGTGCAGCCGGCGGCCGGCGATGCCGGCGGCGCGGTCGGCGCGGCCTTCGCCGCCTATCACGGCTTCCTCGGCCAACCGCGCAAGCTGAACGGCCACATGGACGGCATGGCCGGCTCCTATCTCGGCCCGGACTTCACCGACGACGAGATCGCCGAGCGCCTCACCGCCGTCGGTGCCAAATTCTCGCGCCTCTCGCGTGAGGAGATGATCGACCAGACCGCCCAGGCGCTGGCCGACGACAAGGCGGTCGGCTGGATGCAGGGTCGCATGGAGTTCGGTCCGCGTTCGCTCGGCGCCCGCTCGATCCTGGGCGACGCGCGTTCGCCCTCGATGCAGAAGACGCTGAACCTCAAGGTGAAGTACCGCGAATCGTTCCGGCCCTTCGCGCCGGCGGTGCTGCGCGAGGACGTCGACAAGTATTTCGATTTCCACACCGACAGCCCCTACATGCTGATGGTCGCGCCGGTCGTCGAGGGACGCCGCCGCAAGATGACGGCCGACGAAGAGAAGCTGTTCGGCATCGACAAGCTGAACGTGCCGCGCTCCGACATCCCGGCCGTGACGCACGTCGATTATTCGGGCCGCATCCAGACAGTCCATGAAGAGACCAACAAGCCGTTCTACGACCTGATCTCGGCCTTCAAGGCGAAGACAGGCAGCTCGGTGATCGTGAACACCTCGTTCAACGTGCGCGGCGAGCCGATCGTGTGCACGCCGGAGGACGCCTGGCGCTGCTTCATGGGCAGCGAGATCGAGGTGCTGGTCGTGGGCAATTGCCTGCTGCGCAAGGAAGACCAGGATCCGGCGCTCAAGCTCGACTACAAGAACGCCTTCGAGCTCGACTAGCGCGCTCTCGATGCGCGCGCCCCTCATGCGAGCCATTGTTTGCGATCGCCTCGGCGATCCTTCCGTCCTCCATATCGAGGAACGCCCGATCCCCGAAGCGGGGCCGGGCGAGATCGTCGTCCGGGTCGGCGCCGCGTCGGTCAATTTTCCCGACGTGCTGATGGTGGCCGGCGGTTACCAGCACAAGCCCGAGCTGCCCTTCGTACCCGGCATGGAGGGCGCGGGGACGATCCATACGGTCGGCGCCGATGTCACGACCTGGAAGCCGGGCGATCGCGTGATCTTCGGCGTGCGTCCCGGCGCCTTCGCCGAGTATGTGAAGCTGAAGGCCGGCGGCCACCTGATGCGTCTGCCGGACGACTGGTCGTTCGCCGAAGGGGCCGGCTTCCGCGTCGCCGCGCAGACCGCCTATCACTCGCTGGTCCATCGCGCCGCGCTGAAGAAGGGAGAAGTCCTGCTGGTTCATGGCGCCTCGGGCGGCGTCGGCCTGGCGGCCGTCCAATTGGGCAGGCATCTCGGCGCCCGCGTCATCGCCACCGGCAGTGACGATGCGCGGTTGGCGGTCGTGCGCGCGAATGGCGCCGACGAGGTCGTGAACTACCGCACCGGCGATTTCGTTGCCGCCGTGAAGGAGATGACGAACGGCAAGGGCTGCGACGTGATCTACGATCCGGTCGGTGGCGAGGTGCTGGAGAAGTCGGTGCGCGCGGCCGCCTACGGCGCGCGCCTGCTGGTGGTGGGCTTCACCTCGGGTGGGCCGAGCAAGCTCATGTCCAACCACATCCTGATCAAGGGCCTGTCGGTGCTGGGCGTGCGCGCCGGCGAGACACCCCTTCGCCTCTCACCCGAGCTCGGCCGCGACTATGTCGAGGAACTGCCACGCCTTGCGGCACTCGGCGTGATGCGCCCGCACGTCTCGCATCGCTTCCCGATGGAACAGGCTGCCGACGCCTTCCGCGTCCTGATGGATCGCAAGGTCGTCGGCAAGGTCGCGATCGAGATGAGCTCCGCGTCGTAACCCGTCAATGGAGCGCGCAACTCCGGTTGCGCTCTTGTCTTGATCTGAGCGCCACTGGAGTGGCGCGCTCCAATGAGACTAGCGCGCGTAGAAGATCGTCACCTTGCGGTCGATCTCCGACGCATTGTCGCTGCCGAAGCTCATGTTCCCGAAGGCCTCGGGGTCGGCCACGATGGTGATGTCCTTGGCGGGATAGCCGTCGTGGATCATCTGGGCGGCGACGGCTTGGGCGCGCGCCCGCGCGAGCTTCTGGTTGTAGGCCTTGTCGCCCAGCTTGTCGGTGTGGCCGATCAGGCAGATGGCCGAGACCTGGCGATCCTTGGCGGTTTTCACCGCCTGGGCGATCGCCGGCTTCTCCGCTGGCGGCACCACCGAGCTGTTGAGGGCGAACAGGACGCGGACCGGCTGCGGCTGGTTGGCGCCGCCACCGCGCGGACAGGTGCCGACCGTCTGCGCGAAGGACGGCGCCGCGGCGAACAGCATGCCGGCGGCGATGAGGACACCGATCTTCTTCATTTGAGTTCTTCCTTGAGGGCCAGTTCGACGAAGGGGAGGCGATCGTTGCCGAAGAACATCATCTTGTCCACGAAGCAGGTCGGCGCGCCGAACACGCCGCGCGCGACGGCCTCGTCGGTGGTGGCCTTGAGCCGGTCCTTGACGTCCTGATCCTGGATTCGCGCCCCGAACTTCTCCGCGTCGAGGCCCGCGGCGGACAGGACGGCCGCCACTTCCTTCATGTCGTTGAGGTTGCGGCCCTCGACCCACATCGCCTTGAAGACCGCCGGGTGGTAACGCTCGAACGATCCGTCGATCTGCGCCGCCGCGGCGCCGCGCATCAGCGCCAGCGTGTTGACCGGAAAGAAGGGATTGCGCTGGAACGGCACGCCGTAGTGGCGGGCCCACATCGGCATGTCGAAGGCGCTCCAGACGGATTTCTGCGGCAGTTCGGCCGGCGAATGGTTGCCGGTCGCCTTGAACACGCCGCCCAGCAGCATCGGCTTGCGCACCAGGGTGGCGCCGGCGCGCTGCGCGATCGCCTCGACCTGCGTGTCGGCCAGGTAGCTGTAGGGGCTGCCATAGTCGAAGTAGAATTCCAGCGTGCGGGCCATGTTTTCCTCCTTGCTTGTCGCAAGCCTGCGCCGCTTCTAGCCTTGCGACAAGAACGTTCGGGGAGGGATTGCATGAGCCGCGTTGCAGACAAGGTCGTGCTGGTGACGGGCGCGGGATCGGGCATCGGCCGCGCGTCGGCGAAGCTGCTGGCGGCGGAGGGCGCGACGGTGATCGTGACCGACGTCAACCGCGCGGGTGGACTGGAAACAGTGCAACAGATCGGAGGCAATGCTCGCTTCGAGGAGCACGATACGGCGAAGGAAGCCGACTGGAAGCGCATCATCGACGACATAATGGCGCGTGAAGGTCGATTGAACGGGCTGGTCAACAATGCCGGCATCGCCGGACCGTTTCCCTCTTCCTTCGAGGGCGAGAGCCTCGACCAGTGGCGTCGCATCCTGTCGATCAACGTCGAGGGCGTGTTCCTCGGCTGCAAGTACGGCGTGCCGGCGCTGCGCTCCTCGGGTGGCGGCTCGATCGTGAACATGTCGTCGCTGGCGGCCTTCCTCGGCACGCCCGATCTCTCCGCATATGGCGCCAGCAAGGGCGCGGTCCGCCAGTTCACCAAGACCGTGGCGATGGATTGCGCGCGCAAAGGCTACAAGGTGCGCTGCAACTCGGTCCATCCGGGCATCATCATGACGCCGATGGGCGAGCACATCCTGCCCAGCGAGAAGGCGCGCGAACGCACGCGCCAGCGCGTGCCGATCGGCCATTTCGGCACGCCGGAGGACATTGCCTACGGCGTGCTCTACCTGATTTCCGATGAGTCCCGATTCATGACCGGCGCCGAACTGGTGATCGACGGCGGGATGAACGCGATATGAGATTCCTCCCCATTCAGACGAGGAGGTGGCCCGCAGGGCCGGAGGGGTCATGACCCCATCGCCCGCGTAAGACGCGGGCACTTCCCCTTTGCGGAGTCCGCAAAGGGGAAGGGAATTGCCGACTTATTTGATATTCACCTGATGCGTGAACTTGTCGCCGTCGCTGATCGTGATCTGCTGGAAGCCGAGCAGCTTCAGCAGGTCGAAGAAGTTCGCATCCTCGGCGATCGTGCGCTCCTGGAAGAACGGCGAGAGACGCGACATGGTGGTCATGTTGGCGAGGATCGCGCGCGCGCGGTAGATCGTGCTCATCTCGCCCGGCTGCAGGCCGACGATGATCATCTTGTCGGCCTTCTCGCCCTTCACGAAGACCGAGTAGGGAACGCGATAGGCCGACTGGATGGTACCCTGCGAGACGACCGTGGCGAACTGCACGCGCTGGGCGCGCTCGGCGCCGGCGATCGTCTGCATCGGCGAGGCGTAATTCTCGATCGCCGTCGGCTTCGGGTAGTAGTAGCCCACATACTTGTCGTCATCGGCCTTGGCGGTCGCCGCGGCGGCTGTCGGCTTGGGCTGCTGTTGCGCGAGCGCCGGCAGGGCGCCGAAAGCGACGAGGACGGCCAGGCTGGCTGCGAACCGATTGATCATGAGTGTTTCCCCAAAGTCTGATGCTGCAGTGGCGACGGGCTAAAACAACGTATAACCGCCATCGATAACGAAGTCGCGCCCCGTCGTATAGCCGGTGGCGCCGCTCGCGAGATAGACCGCGATGGGACCGAAGTCGGCACCGGTGCCCCAGCGACGGGTCGGGATGCGCGGCAGGACGTTGCCCGCGAACTTCGGATTGGCGACCGCATTGGCCGTCATCTCGGTCTCGATCCAGCCGGGCAGGATCGAGTTCACGGTGATCTTGTAGCGCGCCAGCTCGACGGCCAGCGCCCGCACCATCGCCGTGACACCGCCCTTGCTGGCACCGTAGTGGCTGGAGCGTGCCGCGCCCTCGATCGCCGCCGTGCTGGCCATCGCCACCAGCGAACCGCCCTGGCCGCGCTCGACCATGTGCTTGGCGGCTGCACGGAACGTGAAGAAAACACCGTCGAGGTTGATCTGCAGCACGCGGCGCCATTCCGCATAGTCCATCTCGAGGATCGAGCCCTTGCCGCGCCCCGAGACGCCGGCATTGGCGACGCAGTTGTCGACATGGCCCATCACCTTCACTGTCTCGGCGAAGGCGTCCGCGACCTGCTGCTCGTCGCCGACATCGACGATCTGGGCGTGGACCTTGCCGCCATGCTTCGTGAGCTGCTCGACGGCCGCGTCGTTCTTCTCCTTGCGCGTACCCCAGATGCACACACCCGCACCTGCCTGCGCCATCGCGTCGGCCATGCCGAGGCCGATGCCGCCGTTGCCGCCGGTCACCAGCGCCACCTTGCCCGTCAGATCGAAGCCCTTGTAGGCCATGCGTCTCTCCCAAACGAAAACCGGGCGGGATCAAACCCCGCCCGGTCCATAGCGTCAATCTGACGGGAGGTCAGTTCAGCCGGTCCGTTTCGACCAGCACAATCTCGGCATCCTCGAGTGCCACGATCTCGATCTCGTCCTGGTCGACGACCGCCACGCCGTCACGGGCGTTTGCCGTCACGACCTTGCCGTCGCTGCCGCGGACTTCGATCTTGCCCTTGGCCGGCACGAGATAGGTCGGCTTGCCGTTCAGATTCTGGCGGATCGACTGGCCTGCCTTCACCGTTCCGGCCATCAGCGAGCCGTCGGCATAGAGCGGGATCGCCCCGTCGTCGCCGCGTCCCGAAGCCAGCGGCACCAGCCTGCCGTCGCGCGCGTCGGCGGGGAACTGCACGGTCTCCCAACGCGCCGGCACGCCCTGCTTGTTGGGAATGATCCAGATCTGGAACAGCTCGGTCTCGGCCTGCTCCATGTTGTACTCGGCGTGCTGGATGCCGTTGCCCGCGCTCATCACCTGGATCTGGCCCGCTTCGGTCCGGCCCTCGTTGCCGAGATGGTCCTTGTGCGTGATCGCGCCCTTGATGACGTAGGTCACGATTTCCATGTCGCGGTGAGGGTGAGGCGGGAATCCCGACTGCGGCGCGATTCGGTCGTTGTTCCAGACGCGCAGCGCTCCCCAGTGGACGCGGTTCTGGTTGCGGTAGTCGGCGAAGCTGAAGTGGAAGTTCGCCTTGAGCCAGCCGTGGTCCGACTTGCCCAATTTATCGAAGGGTCTGAGCTCGATCATGGTGTTCTCCTTGCTGCTCCCAAAAATGGCGCAACAAGGAGGGGGATCAAGTTTCGGGTTGGTAACGGGGCCGAGCGAAGCTCGCCCCCCAGGAGCGACAGGACATTGCCCTGGCAATGTCCGGGAGCGCCGAAGGAAGAACGACCAGCGATCCTCAGCGCGGCCTACGAATCGGATCGGCACCGTCCCAGGTCCGCGCACGCTCGCGGACGTACTCGAAGAACCGGCCCTTGTTGCCGCTGATGTCGGAGATCTCGACGACGGTGCCGGCATGGGGATCGGCCGGCGCGCCGGTGTCGAAATAGGCGAAGCGTCCGCGCTCGCCGCCGATCTGGCCTTCATGGCCGAGCTTGTAACCGAGGCCCAGCGCCCGGTCGTAGAGCGACTGGTAATCGGTCGACCAGAAGGCCACGTGCTGCAGGCCCTCGCGGCCCGAGTCGAGGAACTCCTTGTACATCGAGGGCGCGTCGTTGCGTTGCTGGATCAGCTCGATCTGCAGGTCGCCGGCGTTGGCCAGCGCGATGCTCAGCTCGACCGCCGAGTCCTGTCCTCGATGGCGGAACCAGTCGGTCTGCACGCGCTCGATATAGAACCACGGCCCGACCTGCAGCACGTCGATCCAGTGCTTCATCGCCGCCTCGATGTCGCGCACGACATAGCCGTTCTGGCGGATCGGTCCGAACAGGCGGCTCATTTGCCGGCCTCCCCCAGTGCGCGTGTCGGGCTGCCGAAGCGAAAACCGCGATAGCCGTCCTCCACGATCGCCTTGCATGTCGTGCGGTAGCCTTCCCCGATATACGGCATGAAGACGCGTGGCTTGCCGGGGATGTTGACGCCCAGGTACCAGGAATTGGCCTTGGGGAAGAGCGTGCGATCGGCGACTTCGGCGACATGCCTGCCCCAGGCGATCTGGGCCTCGCCATCGGGCTCGATCGTCGCGAGATTGTGCCGGCGCATGTGCGTCAGGCACTCGGCGATCCAGTCGACGTGATACTCGCAATTGGTGATCACGTTGCCGATCACCGAGGGGCTGCCTGGACCGGTGATGGTGAAAAGGTTGGGGAAGCCCGCCACCGTCAGGCCGAGATACGTCCGGGGTCCTTCCGACCAGGCGTCCTTCAGCGTGGCGCCACCGCGGCCCTGGATATCGACGGCCAGCAGGGCGCCGGTCACCGCGTCGAAGCCGGTGGCGAAGACCAGCGCGTCGAGTTCGAAATGCCGCGACGCCGTGTCGACGCCGGATGCGGTGATCCTTTCGATCGGCTCCTCGCGCAGGTTCACCAGATCGACGTTCGACCGGTTGTAGGTGTCGAAATAGTCGGTATCGACACAAAGGCGCTTCACCCCGAACGGATAGCCCGAGGGCGACAGGACTTCGGCGGTCTTGGGATTCTTCACCGTCTCGCGAATCTTCTGGCGCACGAAGTCGGCGCAGACCTCGTTGACATCGGGATGGACCAGAATGTTGGGAAAGGCCTTCAGGAAGCCGCCGCTGCCGCCCTCCTGCCAGAGCTGTTCGTAGCGTGCCCACTGGACGTCGCGCGGCGGCACCTCGGCGGTGAAGGCAGTTGGCGGCACGCGGCCGAAGTCGGATTGCTCGAGGCTGGCGAGATAGGTCTCCAGACCCTCGTCGAAGCTCTTGTGGTCCGCGTCGGTCAGCGGGCGGTTGCGCGCCGGTACCGAGAAGTTGGGCGTGCGCTGGAACACGACGAGCTGACTCGCGGCCTTGGCGATCATCGGGATCACCTGGACGCCGGAGGACCCCGTGCCGATGATCCCGACCCGCTTGCCCTCGAAGTCGACCGGCTCCTGCGGCCAGCGGGCGGTGTGGTAGATGGCGCCCGTGAAGTCGGCGACGCCAGGAATGTCGGGCGTGTTGGGCACCGACAGGCCGCCGGTCGCCATGATGACGAAGCGAGCCCGCAGGCGGTCGCCGCGATCGGTCTCGACGATCCAGCGCTCGCTCTTTTCGTCGAAGGTGGCGCCCGCGACCCTGGTGTCGAACTGGATAAGCCTGCGCAGGTCGAGCCGGTCGGCGGCGAAGCGGGCGTAGGCGAGAATCTCTTCCTGGCCTGCATACCGGTTGGTCCAGCGCCATTCGCGGCGCAGCTCGGGCGACCAGCTGTAGGAATAGAACAGGCTCGGCACGTCGCAGCGCGCACCGGGATAGCGGTTCCAGTACCAGGTGCCGCCGACATCCGGCGCCGCCTCGATCCCGCGCACCGCCATGCCGATCTCGCGCATCTTGTGCAGGGAGTAGAGGCCACCGAAACCGGCGCCCACCACGACGACATCGCATTCGACGCCGGCCTCATTCGTACTCGCGCGCTCCGGAACGGAAGCACCCATGATCGCCAAACTCCGCAGTATGGAAACGTTTCCAATTCAACCTTGCAAGGGCGACTTGGAATGTCAATTATGAGCCTTCGTATGGCAGAAATCGTTTCCAAAGCGACAATTCGAGACGTGGCCCGGGCGGCCGGCGTGTCGGTTGGGTCGGTGTCACGGGCGCTGAACGGCGGCAAGAACGTCAGCGCGCGGGTGGCGCGCGACGTCGCCGCCGCGGCGGAGAAGCTCCGCTACCAGCCGGATTTCCAGGCGCGCAGCCTGCGCACGCGCACGACCGGCATGGTCGGCTGTCTGGTGTCCGACGTCGCCAATCCGCTCTACGCCAGCATCGTGCAGGCGGCGGAGGCCCGGCTGCGCGAGACCGGCTTGCTGATGGTCGTGGCCAACACCGCGAACGATCCGGCGCGCGAGCGGGCGATGGTCGCGGCGTTCCGCAGCCGGCGCCTCGACGGCATGCTGGTGGCACCCGGCAGCGACGAGAACGACCGCGCCTGGCGCGACCTCGCCACCGGCGGTGCGCCGGTGGTCATCCTTGACCGCGACGTGCCCGGGGAGGGCGATAGGCCCTGGCCCGCGGTGCTGGTCGACCATCGCGAAGGTGCCCGGACCGCGACGCGCTATCTGATCGGCCTGGGCCATCGCCGCATCGCCCTGCTGACACCGGGCGCGCGCATGCGGCCGGGCCGGGAGCGCATCGCGGGCTTCAAGGCGGCCTTTGCCGAGGCCGACATCGATCCCGAGGGCGCGCTGATCTGCCTCCAGGAATCGTCGATGGATTTCGCCCAGGGCGATGCGCTCGAACTGCTGCGCCGCGACCGGCGCCCGACGGCGATCATCGCCCTCGGCACCCGCATCCTGGCCGGTGCGCTGCGCGCCGCGCGCGACCTCGGCCATTCCGTGCCACGCGACCTGTCGGTGATCGCCGTCGGCGATACCGATCTCGCCGCCGTGCACTCGCCGGCGATTACGGCCTTGCGCTGGAGCCTGGAGGATGTCGGCCGGGCGGCGGCCGAACTGCTGCTGCAACGGCTGCGCGGCACGGGGGAGGGGCAGTCGCGCGCGCTGCTGCCGGTCGATCTCGTGCTGCGCGAATCCTGTGTGCCGCCGCCGACGACGTAATCAAGAACCTAAGTGGAGGAAAGAATGAGATTGTTCCGGAGGGCATTCGCCCTGGCTTTGGCGCTCGGCGTGACCGCGCCCGCAGTGGCGCAGACGAGCGACGCCAAATGGCCGAGCAAGCCGATCCGCCTGATCGTGCCGTTCGCGGCGGGTGGCGGCACCGACCTGGTGGCGCGGGCCCTGGCAGAGAAGCTCGGCACCGCCCTCGGGCAGACCGTGATCGTCGACAACAAGCCGGGCGCTTCGGGTGTCATCGCCATGGAAGCGGCCCAGAAGGCGCCGCCGGACGGCTATACGCTGGTGCTCGGATCGGCCAGCACCGTCGTCGTCAATCCGGCGGTGATGCCGGACCTGCCCTACGATCCGGTGAAGGATTTCGAGCATCTGGCCGACATCGGATCGGCGACGGTCGTGATGGTCGCCAGCCCGGACTATCCGGTGAAGGACCTGCGCGACGTGATCGCGCTGGCCAAGGCCAAGCCCGGCGAAGTGAACTACGGAACCTGGGGCAACGGCTCCACGGGCCATCTCTGCGCCGAGATCATCCGGGCCGGCACCGGCATCAACATGACCCATGTACCCTACAAGGGCGCGGCGCCGGTGTTGAACGACGTGGCGGCGGGCCACATCAAGCTCGGCTTCTCCGACGTGCAGTCGGCGGTGCCGATGGTCAAGTCGGGCAAGGTCAAGGTGGTGGTGTCGTGCACGCGCCGATCCATCAACTTCCCCGACGTGCCGGGCTTCGTCGAGCAGGGCGTCGATTTCGACTTCGTCTGGCGCTACGACCTGATGGCGCCGCTCAACACGCCCAAGCCGATCGTCCAGCGCCTGCATGCCGAGCTGATGAAGATCCTGGCCATGCCCGACATCAAGGAGCGCTGGGCCGAGTTCGGCATGACCGCCTCGACCATCAGCCCCGACGATCTCAAGGCGCAGACGGCCAAGGACATCGCGACCCTGCGCAAGATCGCGCAACAGGCCAACGTCAAGCCATGAGCCCCATCACGCAGGCCGCTGCCGTCGTCACCGGTGCGGCCAGCGGCCTTGGCCGGGCCATCGCACATCGCTTTGCGAAGGAAGGCATCAAGGTCGCCCTTTGGGATTTGGACCTGGCCGGCGCGAAGCGCGTCGGCGAGGAAATCGGCGAGGGCGCGCAGGCCTTCGCCGTCGATGTCACCGATACAAAGTCCGTGCGCGCGGCCTGGTCGGCGACGAAGCAAGCACTCGGCGCGCCCTCGATCCTGGTGAACAGCGCCGGCATCCTCGGCCCCTCGGCCGGTATCGCGTCCTATCCCGAAGAGCAATGGCACCGCGTGCTCGACATCAACCTCAGCGGCACGTTCCGCTGCTGCCAGGCCGCGGTGCCCGACATGGTGGCGGGGGGCTACGGCCGCATCGTCAACATCGCCTCGATCGCGGGCAAGGACGGCAATCCCAACGTCGCGGCCTATGTCGCGTCCAAGGCCGCCGTCATCGCGCTCACCAAGTCGATGGGCAAGGAGCTCGCGACGTCAGGCGTACTCGTGAACGCGATCACGCCCTCGGCCTCCGAGACGGCGATCTTCGGCGACCTCACCGACGAACGGCGCGCGAAGCTTCTGGCAAACGTGCCGATGGCGCGCATGGTCCGGCCCGAAGAGGTTGCCGAGATGGCCTTCTGGCTGTCGTCGCCGGCCTGTTCCTTCTCGACCGGCGCGGTCTTCGACATTTCGGGCGGCCGCGCGACGTACTGAGGAAGAGTTTGGTCGTTTGTTCTTAGGCGCTCCCGGACATTGCCGAGGGCTTGGCGGCTTGTAACCAAGCCGCGGCCTGACGCTTAATCGCTAAGCTGACCTTCGCTCAGCTTAGCGCCCCTCGCGCCACCAGGCGCTGGCGATGGCCATCAGGAAGGCGAGCGCCACGAGGATGCCGGGCAGCAGCGGCAGCTGGTTGATGCCGGCGACCGTGTAGCCCTCGTTGCGGCGCAGGCCGATCCAGTCGGAGCCGCCGGCGGCACGGCCGGGGCGGACGGTGCGGATGTCCGGGTCGGACTGGTCGGCGAGCCACATCAGGGCGCCGCCGGTGCCCTCGGTCAGCGGCTTCAGCTTCGCGTCGGTCGCGCGCACGTCGGAGAATTCGAGCGGGTCGGGGCTGCCGACGGCGGCAACGGCGCGCAGCGTGCCGTCGTCGAAGCGGTAGAGGCCGGGCTTGTCGACATCGACCACGGCGAGGCCGAGGCCCGGTGCGGTCTGGCGCAGGTCGAGCGTGCGGGTGGCGCCGCCCGGCGAGGTCATGGTGACTTGCGGGAAGGTCGCGGCCAGCGTACGGCGCGTGATCTCGATGCGGCCGCCGACGGCGGTGGCGCGCAGCGCCTCTTCCTCGAGATCGGGCTCCTTCATCAGCCAATGGGCGACCCGGCGCACCAGCTCGGGCTGCGGCCCGCCGCCATCGATGCCGCGGTTCCACAGCCACAGGTGATCGGACAGGAGCTGCGCCACGCGGCCCTCGCCGACCCGGTCGAGGATCACCAGCGGCTTCTCCTCGGCGCCGGCCAGCACCGCGTTGCCGCGCTCGGTGCGCGAGGTGACGAGGCGGAACCAGCGGCCCCACTCCGGCTCCTTGTTGGGATCGCCCGCCTGCGGGAGGTTCGCCGTCACCGGATGGCGCTGGCCGATCTCGGTGACCTTCGGCTTGAAGCCGGTTTCGACCACGTCACCGGTCGGCGCGCCGGGCAGGATGGCGCCGAGCGGCGTGCGATAGAGCGAGCGCTGGGTCGCGAACACCGGGCCGACCGAGACGAGCAGCGCCCCGCCGCCCTTCACGTATTCGGAGATGTTGCGGAAATAGTCGCGCGTGATCAGGTTCCCCGACTCGTAGCGGTCGAAGATGATCAGGTCGAATTCCTTCAGCTTCTGCTCGAACAGCTCGCGCATCGGGAAGACGATCAGCGACAGCTCGCGCACCGGCGTGAAATCGTCCTTCTGCGGCGTGCGCAGGATGGTGAAGTGCACGAGGTCGACCGCGGGGTCGCTCTTCAGCAGGTTCCGCCACGCCCGCTCGCCCTGGTAGGGCTCGCCCGAGACCAGCAGCACGCGCAGCCGGTCGCGCACGCCGTTGATCGTGAACAGCGCGCGGTTGTTGTCGAGGGTGAGCTCGCTCGTGCCGGGGCCGACTTCCAGCTCGACGACGTTGGCGCCGGGATTGCCGACGGTGATCGGCAGCTCGACCGAGCGGCCGACGGGGACATCGATACGCTTCACGACCTCACCGCCGACCGACAGGGTGACCGGCGCGGTGCCGCCCGCGGGATCCTCGATCCGGAACTTGGCGGTCACCTCGCGGCCGACGACGCCGAAGCGCGGCGACTGTTCGAGCACGATCAGCCGGTCGCGCTCGTTCTTCCGGCCGGCGATCAGCGCATGCACGGGGGCACCGCCCAGTTCCGGCGGCACGCCGGCGGGCACGTCATGGACCTGGCCGTCGCTCAGCAGCACCACGCCGGCCAGCCGTTCCTGTGGAATCTCGATCAGCGCCGAGCGCATCGTCTCGATCAGGCGCGTGCCGCCCGGCCGTTCGCTGCCCAGCTGGATGTGCGACGGCGGCAGCACCACCTCGCGCACTTCGAGCCCTTCTTGCTGGCCGAGCTTGCGCTTCAGCGACTCACGGGCGGCGTGGACCTGCTGGCGCCGCTCGCCGATCGCCATGGAATCGCTGTCGTCGACGACGACCAGCGCCACGTCGGCAATGGGCTTGCGCTGTTCCTCGATCAGCGAGGGATTGGCCAGCGCCGCCAGCACAACGACGAGGGAGCCCAGCCGCCAGATCGTGCCGCGCGCACCGGCGCGCAGGCCGAGCAGCACCAGCACGAGGCCGATCGCGCCCAGCACGGCCAGCACCGTCCACGGCAGCAGCGGATCGAAGGCGACCGAGACGGCCGATGTCATGTTCATCGCCTCAACCTCTGCATGATGTCCTGCAGGTGAACCTGGTCGTCCTTGTAGTTGCCGGTCAGCGCATGCATCACGAGGTTGACGCCGAAGCGGTAGGACATCTCGCGTTGCGTCTCGCCGCCCGGCGTCACCGGCATCAGGCCGCGCCCGCGCTGGTCGGTCGCCCAGGCGCCGGCATAGTCGTTGGAGCCGATCAGGATGGTGGTGACGCCGTCATTGACGCGACCGGTTCCCGACTCAATCCAGAGCTTCCCGCCCTGCCAGCGGCCCGGCATGTCCGACAGGAGATAGAAGGCCTTGCTCAGCACGTGGTCCGGCGGCATGGCGACCAGCGGCGGCGTCTCGACGCCGGCCAGCAGGCGCTTGAGGTCGGGATTGCCGCCGGCCGGACGATCGAAGCTCATCTGCTGGTCGCGCGTGTCGATGAAGATGATGCCGCCGGTCCGCAGGTAGCGGTCGAGCGCGGCCTGCGCGCGCGGCGACAGGGCCGGCTGCGTCGAGGTCACGGGCCAGTAGATCAGCGGATAGAGACGGGGCTCGTCGCGCTCGAGATCGAGGCCGACCGGATCGGCGGGTTCGACCGAGGTACGACTGCGCAGGATCTCGCTCAGACCCTCGAGGCCCGCCTTGCTGATGTCGTCGACTTCCTTGTCGCCGGTGACGATGTAGGCGAGGCGGATGTCGAGCGAGCCCTTGAGCGCCTGCTCGTCGGTGAGCGGTGGCGGACCGGGTTTGGCCGCGGGTTGGGTCGACGGGGCGCCAGGGCGCTGGGGCGGCGCGGGCTGCTGCGCCTCGACGTCGGGCGATCCCGTGAACACCAGGGCGGCCAGCAGCACGGCGGCCGGGGCGGCGCGTCCGAACCGGACGGCCTTCGGCAGCAGGCCGCGCAGCCACAGCGAGATCAGCAGGTCGGCCAGCAGCAACACCAGCGCGGCCAGCAGGAACCACTTCGAGAGATCCGTCTCGCCGCCTTCCGAGAGCTTGTCGGTCGAGATCCCGCCCGGCAGCACCAGCGGTTTCGGCTCGGCAATGCGGCCGCCGATATTGAAGGCGACCTGGGCGTTCTCATCGCCATAGAGGCCCGGCGGCGAGGCGGGCTTGGGCTGGAAGGTCTCACCGGCATCGGCCGGAAGCATCTGGATGCCGGCCGGCGGTGCGCCCAGGCGGCCGAAGCCGTCGAGCGTGCGCCATGGCTTCAGCGCCTTGTTGACGCCGTCGCCGGCGACGCCGCGCGAGAGCGTGACCAGCCGTTGCAACATGTTCACGAACAGGCCCGACAGGGACAGGTTGCTCCAGCCGGTGTTGGCGGTGGTGTGGATGAGAACGAGATAGCCCTGGCCACGCTTCTCCGCGGTGACCAGCGGCGTGCCGTCGGCGAGGCGGGCCCAGGTCTTGTCGGCCAGATCGGGCGTCGGCTCGGCCAGGACCTGCTGCGAGATGCGAACGTCCTTCGGGATCGGGATGCCGAGGAACGGGCTGTTGGGCGGGAACTCGGCCAGCGCGCTGGGCTGGCCCCAGCTCATGACTCCGCCCAAGGCACGGTCGCCGAGACGCAGCGGCGTCGGCACGAGAGTGTCGGCGCCGGCCGCGAGGTTGGGGCCGGCGAAGCGCACGGCGATCCCGCCGCGCTCGATCCACTTGGCGATCTCCTCGCGGTCGTTGGCCGACGGGGCGGAACCATCGGGGATCAGCAGCACCGCGGTGTTGCGCGTCAGCACGGACTCGCGATCGCCGATGCTCAGGCTCACATAGGGATCGAGCGCCCGCTCGAGGAAGTAGATCTCCTGCAGCAGCGGCTGGTTGCCGGCGGTGGCGCGCTCGCCGAGGATCGCCACGGGGCGGCGGCGATGGCGCTCGTCGAGCAGGATCGCGCTGCCGGCGCCGCCCTGGGCCTCGATGTCGAGGCGGGCCATGCGGTTGCGCAGCTCGGCCGGGATGGAGAGCATGCCTTCGCCCTGGGTTGCGGTGGCGGCGAAGTCGAGGTCCATGCGGGCCACGACACGGCCCTGCTCGTCGGACGCCTGGATCGCCGCCCTGCGGGGACCGTCGGCGACGGCGCGCAGCGCCCGCACCTTGAGGTCGCGGCCTTCGGCGGCCGGCGGCAGGAGCAGCAGCGGGGTCGTGGCCTGGTCGGGCAGCAGCACCTGCAAACCGTCGAAGCGGCGCAGGCGCTCGGCGAGGCGCGTCGCGCCTTCATCCTCGAGGCCGTCGCTCAGCCAGACCGCATAGGCGCCGGGATCGATCTGCATCTGGTCGATGGCGGCGGCGGCCGCCGTGCGATCGGTCGGCCAGGGCTTGGGACGGAAGGCCCGCAACAAGGTGCGCGCCTCGTCGGGACGCAGGGCGCCGCGCCGCACGGCGGGCGCATCGAGCGGGGCGGGCGCGGTGCCGACGAGGACCACCGGACGGTTGGCGCGCTCGGCACGCTGGATCAGGCGTTCGGCGTGGGCGGTACGCGTGGCCCAGCCGGGGGCGCTCGACCAGCCATCGTCGATCACCAGCAGCAGCGGCCCGCGGCCCGGCAACTCTGCCTGCGGGTTCAGCAGCGGGCGCGCGACGGCCAGGATCAGCGCCGTCGCCAGCAGCAGGCGCAGCAGCAGCAGCCACCACGGCATCTTCATCGGCGTCTGCTCGGCGGGCTCCAGCCCGACCAGCAGCCGGATGGCGGGGAAGCGCACGAGCTTGGGCAGCGGCGGAATCAGCCGCAGCAGGAAATAGATCGCCGGCAGGGCCACCAGCAGGGCCAGCATGCCGGGGGCAGCGAAGGCGAATGCGCCGAGACTGAGCATGCTGTCAGGCCAGGTTCAGCCGACCCATGTCGGCCATGGCGAGATAAAGCGACATCAGCACGGTCTGCGGCGACCGGTCTGTGCGGTGCAGATGGACCGTCCAGTTGGCCGGTCGCGCGAGACGCTGCAGCCCTTCCTTCTGGGCGGCGAGGCGCGCGCCATAGGCCGAGCGCACGGCTTCGACCCGGCGGATCGTGTGCTGGCCCTCGGCTTCGAGGCCCTCGAACTTCACATGGCCGTCGAACGGCAGCTCTTCCTCGGCGGGATCGAGGATCTGCACGAGATGGCCGCGCACGCCGACGCTGGCGTAGTAGCGGATGATCTCCCCGATCTTTTCCAGCGGATCGAGCCAGTCGGACACGAGAACCACCGTGCCATGCGCCGGCAGCGGCACCATCGGCGGCAGGCTGGCGGGCGTCCGCGACGTGTCGCGGCTCTCGTCGAGCAGGGTCTCGGCGACGCGGCGCACGGCGACGCGGCCGGATGTCGGACGCATGCCGCCGCCCAGAACGGAGACGCGCTCGCCGGCATCGGCCAGCAGGCTCGCGACGGCGAGCGTGATCAACTCGGCGCGCACGGCCTTGGTGTCGATGTTCTTGAGCGAGGCGTACTGCATCGAGGGGGAGGCATCGCGCCACAGCCAGATGCTGGCGGCGGCTTCCCATTCGGTTTCGCGCACGAACAGATGGCGGCTGCGCGCGCTCTGGCGCCAGTCGATCTGGGTTGCGCTGTCGCCGTCGCGAAACGGCCGGTACTGCCAGAAGGCATCGCCCTGGCCGACGCGGCGGCGGCCGTGCACGCCCTGGATGACGGTCGCGGCCACGCGATCGGCCGCCACCATCAGGGCAGGCAGCGTGCCGGCAAGTTCCAGGGACCTATGAAGGGTTGAAGGCGAAGCCATGAACTCCCGCAGTGCAATGCCCAGGCCAGAAGATTACCCAAGGCGGGCGCACATCTGGGCGATGACGGACTCAACGGTTACGCCTTCGGCGCGGGCGGAGAAATTGACGGCCATGCGGTGCCGCAGGATCGGCCCCGCGAGCGCCACGACATCGTCGACCGACGGGGCGAGGCGGCCCTGGATGATGGCGCGGGCGCGGCAGGCCAGCATGAAGGCCTGGCTGGCGCGCGGGCCGGGACCCCAGGCGACGCGCTGGCGCACGACGTCGAGGTCGGTGTGCTCGGGACGGCCGGCGCGCACCAGCTTCAGGATGGCATCGACCACGCTCTCGCCGATCGGCAGGCGGCGCACCAGGGCCTGGGCGGCGATCAGGTCGCCCGGGGAAAGGGCCTGCGTGGCGACGGCCTGCTCGGCGCCGGTGGTGCCGATCATGATCTGGCGCTCGGCCTCTTCGTCGGGATAGCCGACATCGACCTGCAGCAGGAAGCGGTCGAGCTGCGCTTCCGGCAGCGGATAGGTGCCTTCCTGTTCCAGCGGATTCTGGGTCGCCAGCACGTGGAAAGGCGTCGGCAGGTCATAGCGCTTGCCGGCCACGGTCACGTGCCGCTCCTGCATGGACTGCAGCAGCGCGGACTGGGTGCGTGGGCTGGCGCGGTTGATTTCGTCGGCCATCAGAAGCTGGGCGAAGACCGGACCCTGCAGGAAGCGGAAGGTGCGGCGGCCGCTGTCGCTCTCCTCGAGCACCTCAGAGCCCAGGATGTCGGCCGGCATCAGGTCGGGCGTGAACTGGATGCGCTTGGCTTCCAGGCCGAGCACGACGCCCAGCGTGTCGACCAGCTTGGTCTTCGCGAGGCCCGGAACGCCGATCAGGAGAAGATGACCGCCCGACAGGAGGGCAACCAGTGTTTGATCGATCACGTCCTGCTGGCCATAAATGACCTTGCCGATGGAGGCACGGGCGGCACGAAGCTGCCCACCCAGCCTCTCGATGTCGGCGAGGGCGGCCTGGGCGTCGGCGTCGGTTGCAGTCGATGTATCGGGGGCCACCAGGGCGCTCCTGTCGTCGAGGGAATATGATTGAGGGAAGCCCAGAATTGAGGCCGGAACAAGGGCATGACGGTTGACGAAATTGTGCGGCGGGTGGCCGAGCGCAGCAGGCGTTTGGCATCGGGATTGCCCGTGGCGTCGCCCCCCATCGGCAGTGACTTCTCACTGAACGGTGTCGGGGCCATGCCCGAAGTGTGGCGTCCTGCGTCCGTGCTCGTGCCGTTGATCCGGCGCGAGACGGGAATCACGGTCCTGCTGACCCAGCGCACCGAGGACATGCCGAGCCATGCGGGCCAGATCGCCTTTCCCGGCGGCCGCCGGCAGGCCGAGGACACGGACGCGGCGGCGACTGCGCTGCGTGAAACCGAGGAAGAGGTCGGCCTGACCCGCGACTTCATCGACGTCGTGGGATCGCTCGACCTCTACAGGACGGGCACGGGCTACCAGATCACCCCGATCGTGGGCATCGTGACGCCCGGATTCACGACGCGTGCAGATCCACGCGAGGTCGCCGATGTCTTCGAAGTGCCGCTCGCCCATTTTCTGGACGAGCGCAATCACCGCATCGACAGCAGGGTCTGGCAGGGGCGCGAGCGGCGCTACTACGCCATGCCCTATGGCGAGCGTTATATCTGGGGCGCCACGGCAGGAATCCTGAAGAACCTCCACTTCATCCTGACCACCAACGCCTGACGCAGGCCGGGAGCATTCATGCGTGTCGTCCTCCTGATCCTGGTCCTCGTGCTGGCGCCCTTCGGCGCCTTCTTCCTCTGGGCCTGGGCGGTGAAGATCAAGCAGGAGCGCCAGATCGCCGGCACCTTGCCGTCGTGGCAGGATATGCCGATGACCTGGCTCGGCATCGCGGGCTTCGCCTGCGCCATCGTGGGCTTCATCGTCATGTTCTTCACCCAGGACCAGGGCTACGGGGGGCTGTTCGCGCCATGAAGCCCGTCGGACGTCTGGAGGTGCCGCCCTGGTCGAACGATGCCGCGATCGGGACATTGTTCGATGCGCTCGGTCGTGCGGGCATTTTGGCGCGCTTCGTCGGCGGCTGGGTGCGCGATACGGTGCTCGGCTCATCACCCCTTGCCAAGGATGCGGACCTCGCCGTCGACAAGTCGCCCGAGACGGTGATGCGGGCCCTCGAGGCGGCCCGGATCAAAGTGGTGCCGACGGGCCTGAAGCACGGCACGGTGACGGCGGTCATCGACGGACGGCCGCTGGAACTCACGACCCTGCGCCGCGACGTCGAAACCGACGGCCGGCACGCGGTCGTGGCCTTCACCGACGACTGGCTGGAGGATGCGAGCCGCCGCGACTTCACCTTCAACGCGCTCTATGCCGATCTCGACGGCACGCTCTACGATCCGTTCGACGGCCGCATCGATCTCGCCGAGGCGCGCGTGCGCTTCATCGGCGATCCCGACCAGCGCATCGCCGAGGACCGGCTGCGCATCCTGCGCTTCTTCCGCTTCCATGCCTGGTACGGGCGGCCGCCCTTCGATCCGGCCGGGTTCGAGGCCTGCCGGCGCAATGCCGGCGGCCTGCGCGGTCTGTCGGGCGAGAGGGTGCGCAAGGAACTGCTGCGCCTGCTCGAAGCGCCCGCGCCGGCCGACACGATCGCCGCGATGCGCGAAGCTGCCATCCTCGATCACTGGCTGCCCGAATGCGACGGCACGGCGAGGCTGCGGGCGCTGATCGCGCGCGAGGACAGGCCCGATCCGATCCGTCGCCTGGCATCGATCCTTTCGGCCGATGCCGCTGCCACGGTGATCGGCAAGCGGTTGAGGTTGTCGACGCAGGAAGCCCTGCGGCTCGAGGTCATGCTGGCGGCCGAACCGGTCATCGACGTGGCCGGCGGTCCGAAAGCGTGGCGTGAACAGATCTATGCGCTGGGCGGCAATCTCTACGCCGACCGCCTCCTGCTCGCGGTCGATGCGCCGGGTGACTGGCGGGCAGCACTCGCGATGGCGCGCGACTGGACGCCGCCGGAATTGCCGGTGAGCGGCGGCGATGCGCTGAAGCTCGGCTTGAAGCCCGGACCCAAGGTCGGCGCCATGATCGAGGCGGTGGAACGCTGGTGGATCGACGGCGACTTCGCGGCGGATCGTGCGGCCTGTCTCGCCGAACTGGAAAAGCGGGTCCGCGCCGCGTGATCCGGCCGGGACTCGTCTTCGCGCTGTGGTGCGCGATTGCCGCCGTCGTCGTGATGAACGACCTGGTGGGCGACACCTGGATCGCCGCCACCCTCTCGGTACGCGCGGTCGAATGGTACAAGACGCTGGTGCCGATCCCCTACGTCGTCATGGTGGCGATCATCCATGCGCGGCGCACGACGGGCAGCCAGTGGTTCGAGGCTGCGTTGCTGGCGGCGTTGCTGTGGCCGACCTCGACGATGCTGGCGGGCTTCACCTATGCCCGCGTGACCTACGAGGAAGGGGCCGAAGCCTTCTTCGATCGTCTCGGCTTCTGGTGGGGCGCACCCTATCCGCTGCTGGTACTCGTGCTGTTCGCGGCGCCGCTGCTGGCGGGCTGGGCGATGGCGAAACGGTCGTCGTGAGCCCACGGTGAGCATCGTTTCCAGGCTCTGCATATCGGGCTATCGCTCGCTGCGTGACGTGCGGCTCGAGGTCGAGCCGCTCACGGTCGTCACCGGTGCGAATGGCAGCGGCAAGTCGAGCCTCTATCGCGCGTTGCGCCTGCTGGCCGATGTCGCGCAGGGACGGATCATCCAGTCGCTCGCCATGGAGGGCGGCATCTCCTCCGTGCTGTGGGCCGGTCCCGAGCAGTTCTCGCGCGGCATGAAGCGCGGTGAGCAGGCGGTGCAGGGAACGGTGCGCAAGGGGCCGGTCAGCCTCAAGCTGGGCTTCTCCTCGGACTCCTACGGCTACGCGATCGATCTCGGCCTGCCGATCCCGGGTGGCCTGTTCGGCCGCGATCCGGTGATCAAGACCGAGTCGCTGTGGACCGGCCTGGTGCTGCAGCGTGCCAATGCCTTCGCCGAAAGGCTCGGTCCTTCGGTGACGCTGCGCGACCGTACCGGCCAGCGGAGGCAGGCCCATACGCATCTTCAGCCGTTCGACAGCATGCTGACCCACTGCGCCAATCCCGAGGATGGTGCGGAACTCCTGTCGTTGCGCGAGCAGCTGCGCGACTGGCGCTTCTACGATCACTTCCGCACCGACAGCGAGGCGCCCGCGCGCCGCCGCCAGGTCGGCACGCGGACTCCCGTGCTCGCGGGCGACGGTGCCGATCTCGCCGCCGCCATCGCCACCATCCAGGAGATCGGCATCGAGGGCCAGCTCGAGGCCGCCGTCGCCGACGCCTTTCCCGGCGGCTCGGTCGATGTCGCGGTGAGCGACGGCTATTTCGAGGTCGAGATGTTGCAGCACGGGTTGCTGCGGCCGTTGAAGGCCACGGAACTGTCGGACGGAACGCTGCGCTACCTGTTGCTGGTGGCCGCGCTGCTGTCGCCGCGGCCGCCCTCGCTGATGATCCTGAACGAGCCCGAGACCAGCCTACATCCGGATCTGTTGGCGCCTCTTGCCCGTCTCATCGCAGATGCGGCGAAGCGATCGCAGATCATCGTGGTCTCCCATGCCGAGCGTCTGGTCGCGGCGCTCACGAAAGCCGGCGGACGGCGCATCACTTTGACGAAGCAGCTCGGCGAAACCGTCGCCGAGGGCGAAGACCGCCCGATGTGGAACTGGCCGGGTCGGTAGCAGTGGCGCGCTCCATTGAGACGACGGCCTATCTTTAAGGCCACCGCACCTCGGGAGGCAGCGACATCAGGATCGCTTCGACATTGCCGCCCGTCATCAGGCCGAATCGCGTGCCGCGGTCGTGCAGCAGGTTGAACTCGACGTAGCGGCCGCGGCGCGTGAGCTGGTGGGCGCGCTCGGCGTCGGTCCACGGCTCGTTCATGTGACGCCGTACCAGCTTCGGGTAGATGTCGAGGAAGGTCTCGCCGACGGCACGTGTGAAGGCGAAGTCGCGCGCATGGTCGCCGCTGTCGAGATAGTCGTAGAAGATGCCGCCGATGCCGCGCGCCTCATTGCGATGAGACAGGAAGAAGTACTCGTCGCACCATTCCTTGAAGTTCGGATGATAGGCCGGATCGTGCGCGTCGCAGGTGGTGCGGAAAGCGGCATGGAAGTCGTGCGTGTCGGGCTCGTGCGGCACCATCGGCGTCAGGTCGGCGCCGCCGCCGAACCAGCTGCGTGTGGTCACGATGTAGCGCGTGTTCATGTGCACCGCCGGCACCCGGGGCGACTGCAGGTGCGCGACGAGCGAGATGCCGGAGGCGAAGAAGCGCGGGTCCTGCGCGGCGCCGGGGATCTGGCCGCGGAACTCGGGGCTGAACTCGCCGAACACGGTCGAGATGTTGACGCCGACCTTCTCGAACACCCGGCCGCGCATCAGCGACATGGTTCCGCCGCCGCGATCCTCGCCGTTCGGCCCCTTCTCGCGCCGCCAGTCCTTGCGCTCGAAGCGGCCCGGTTCCCTGTCGGTGTGCGTGCCCGCCAGCTCGTCCTCGATCCGCTCGAACTCGGCGCAGATGCGGTCGCGCAGGCCGGCGAACCAGGAAGCGGCCTCTTCCTTCCGACGGGCGATCGTCGCTTGGTCGGGCAGGGGAGAAGGGCCGTTGGGGCCGGTGGCGGTGCGGGCAGGCTTGGCGGTCATGCGAGCTTTTCGAATCCCGAGGTCTGGCGAAGGGCCTCGCTCAATACCATCGCGGCCGCCAGGGCGACATTGAGTGACCTTGCCCCAGCCTGCAGGGGGATCCGGACCCGGAGATCGGCTGCCGCGTGCACCTCCGGCGGCACCCCGGCGCTTTCCCGCCCCATCAGGAGGATGTCGTCGGACCGGAAAACCGCGTCCGGCAGGCGTTCGGCCCCGGTCGTGGTCAGCAGAACCAGGCGTCCCGGCGGCCGATCCCGGCAAAAGGCCGCCCAGGAGGCGTGCCGGGCGAGGGTGGCTAGGTCGTAATAATCCATGGCCGCCCGGCGGATCCGCTTGTCGTCCACCGGGAAGCCACAGGGTTCTATGACGTCCAGCGGAACGCCCAAACCGGCCGACAGGCGGATGAAAGCCCCTAGATTTTGAGGGATATCGGGTTCATACAAGGCAAGACGCATTGAACTTCGCCACTCCCGTCCGCTACACGGAACGCTCCTTCTGCGGCACGCGGTCACACAGTGCCGCGCATCGGGCCTGCGACCAACAGAGCCTTGAAACAAAAGGGGCTTTCCCGGCTATATACCCGCCATCTCCTCGGGGGGACGGAAGAGAGTAATCATGGCTGCTTCAAGCACACCGGTACACGGGCACGGCGAACCGACACGGCGCGACTTCCTCATGGTCGCGACGGGCGCTCTTGGCGCCGTTGGTGCCGCCGCCGTCGCGTGGCCCTTCATCAATAACCTCAATCCCGCCGCAGATACGTTGGCCCTGTCGACCATCGAGGTGAACGTGACCCCGATCGCGGTCGGCCAGGCCGTCACTGTGAAATGGCGCGGCAAGCCGGTGTTCATCCGTCACCGCACCGAGGCTGAAATCAAGGAAGCCGAGGCTGTGCCGATGTCGCAGCTGCCGGATCCGGAGACCGACAACAAGCGCGTCACCGACACCGCCAAGAAGGTCCGCCCGGAATGGCTGATCATGATCGGCGTCTGCACCCATCTGGGCTGCGTGCCGCTCGGCAACAAGCCGGGTGACCCGAAGGGCGAGTTCGGCGGCTGGTTCTGCCCCTGCCACGGCTCGAGCTACGACACGTCGGGCCGCATCCGCAAAGGGCCGGCGCCGAAGAATCTCGTGATTCCGGACTACCTGTTCACTTCCGACTCGCTCGTTCGCATCGGCTGATCGACCCAGGTCGTCCGCCTCAGATCTCGCTGGAGTTCCAGAATGGCCTCGTCACACGGCACGCCGCCGGTCTTCAATAACAAGGTGATCGCCTGGATCGATTACCGCCTGCCGATCTTCTCGTACATCGAGAAGGAATATCACACGTTTCCGACGCCACGGAATTTCAACTACTTCTGGAACTTCGGCGCGATCGCCACGGTGATGCTGGTCCTCATGATCGCCACCGGCATCGTGCTCGCGACCAACTACACGCCGCACGTGCTGATGGCCTTCGACTCGGTCGAGCGCATCGACCGCGACGTGCCGCAGGGCTGGCTGATCCGCGACCTGCACATGAACGGCGCCTCGTTCTTCTTCATCGCCGTCTACATCCACATCTTCCGCGGCATGTACTACGGCTCCTACAAGGCGCCGCGCGAACTGCTGTGGATCCTGGGCGTGGTCATCTTCCTGCTGATGATGGCGACGGCTTTCATGGGCTACGTGCTGCCATGGGGCCAGATGAGCTTCTGGGGCGCCACCGTCATCACCAACCTGTTCTCGGCGC
The DNA here is from genome assembly GCF_004297265.1 of Reyranella sp. GTDB lineage: Bacteria > Pseudomonadota > Alphaproteobacteria > Reyranellales > Reyranellaceae > Reyranella. Next base: position 30,339 of record NZ_SCUT01000021.1, on the reverse strand, counting down.
TTCCGGTGGTCGGCGAATCGATCGTCACCTGGCTGTGGGGCGGCTTCGCCGTCGACAACCCGACGCTCAACCGCTTCTTCGCCCTGCACTACCTGCTGCCGTTCGTCATCGTGGCGGTCGTGGCGCTGCACGTCGTCGCGCTGCACATCCACGGCTCGAACAACCCGACCGGCATCGACCCGAAGGGCCCGCAGGACACCGTCCCGTTCCATCCGTACTACACGATGAAGGACGGTTTCGGCGTCGTCTGCTTCCTGATCGTCTACGCGGTGTTCGTCTTCTTCGCGCCCGACTACATGGGCCATCCGGACAACTACATCCCGGCCAACCCGCTGGTCACGCCGGCGCACATCGTGCCGGAATGGTACTTCCTGCCGTTCTACGCGATCCTGCGCGCCATCCCCGACAAGCTGGGCGGCGTGCTGGCGATGTTCGGCGCCATCGCGGTGCTGTTCATCCTGCCGTGGCTCGACACGTCGCGCGTCCGGTCCTGCACGTTCCGGCCGATCTACAAGTGGTTCATGATGTTCCTGGTGGTCGACGTGATCGTCCTGGGCATCTGCGGTTCCAAGCCGCCGGAAGGCTTCTGGGTGCCGCTGTCGCAGCTCGCGACGCTGTACTACTTCGCGCACTTCCTCGTCCTGCTGCCGATCCTGGGCAAGATCGAGCGGCCGTTGCCATTGCCTCCCAGCATCGCCGACGCGGTGCTCAAGAAAAAGGCGGTCTAAGAGCCATGCGCAAGCCTTTCGCCCGCAATCTCCTGGTCTCCGGCGCCATCGCGCTGGCGGCCGTCGCCACCGGCACCGTCGCCATCGCGGCCGGCGGGACCGAGCATCCGCCGCACAAGCACTGGCACTTCCAGGGACCGTTCGGCACCTTCGATCGTGCCGCTGCCCAGCGTGGCTTCCAGGTCTACCAGGAAGTCTGCGCGGCCTGCCATTCGCTGTCGCTCATGTCCTATCGCAACCTGACCGAACTCGGCCTGACCGAGAACCAGGTGAAGGGCCTGATCAAGGACATCTCAGTTTCCGATCTCAACGACGATGGCGCACCGGTCGACCGGCCGGCCCGCCCGTCCGACCGCTTCAAGAAGCCGTTCCCGAACGAGGCCGCGGCGGCGGCCGCCAACAACGGCAAGGCGCCGCCCGACCTCAGCGTCATCGTCAAGGCGCGCGAGTACGGCCCCGACTACATCTACGGCATCCTCACCGGCTACGTTCCGTACGACAAGCTGACGCCGGAGCAGATCAAGGAGTTCGACGTCAAGAAGGACGACAACTTCAACAAATACTTCCCGGGCCACAAGATCGCCATGGCGCCGCCGCTCAGCGACGACAAGGTGACCTACGCCGACGGCACCAAGGCCACGCTGGACCAGGAAGCCTCCGACGTCGTCGAGTTCCTGGCCTGGGCGTCCGAGCCGCACATGGAAGACCGCAAGCGCACCGGCGTGCGGGTCATCCTGTTCCTCCTGGCGCTGGCCGGCCTGATGTATGCCGTGAAGCGCACGGTGTGGGCCGACAAGCACTGATCGCTGGGGGCGTGCCCCCAGCAAGTCATCTCTCGAGACGCCGTTCGATCGCTTCGTATCGCTGGATCAGACGGCGGGCGCGATCGATCACCGGGATGTCGATCATCTTGCCATCCACCGAGAACGAGCCGCGGCCCTCGGCCGCGGCTTTTTCGTCGGCCGCGATCAGCTTCCTCGCATAGGCGACGTCGTCCGCCGTCGGCGTGAAGGCTTCGTTGAGCGCCCCGACCAGGCCGGGGTGGATGCAGGTGCCGCCGGTGAAGCCGAAGCGCCGCGCCCGTTCGGCGCTCTTCCGGTAGGCGGCGGGGTCGGAATAGTCGGCGACGGTTCCCAGGATGCCGAACGCCGACACGCCATGCGCCTGCGCCGCGAAGGCCACCATGCGCTTGGGCAGTTCCAGCGTCTCGTCACCGGGCACCGAGCCGGTCTCCAGCGCGAAATCCTCGCCCCCCAGCATCATGGCGATGACGCGGGGCCCGCGCTCGGCGATGTCGTTCAGTTCGGTGAGCGCGCGCGGATGCTCGATCATGGCGGCGAAGCCGACGCCGCCCACCTTCATGCCGCGCTCGCGCTCCAGTTCGCTCACCACCTCGTCGAGCAGGCGCAGATGCTGCACCCCCTCGGTCTTGGTGACGAACAGGGCCGAGAGGCCCGGCCGCACCGCCGCCTCGATGTCGGGGATCGCCAGGCGCAGCGGCCGGTTGATGCGAACCGCTACGTCGGCGCCACCGCGCGCCACCTTCTTCATCGTGTCCGGCAGCATCGCGCGCGCTTCGGGCTTCTGCGCCGGCTGCACGCTGTCCTCCAGGTCGACAAGCACGCAGTCGGCGCCGCGTTCGTGCGCCTTGTCGATGAACTTCGGGACGTTGCCCGGAACGTAGAGGATCGAGCGCCAGACGGGCGGAACAGGTCGGTTCACTTCTTCTTCTTTCCCGGGTTCGTGCCGTCGGAAATCGCGCCCGATGCGCAGAGCTTGTCGTACTCCGCCGCGCCCAGCATCGGCTTCAGCACGGCTTCGTTGTGCTCGCCCACCCTGGGCGCCGCGCTCTTGAGCGCACCCGGTGTGCCGGACATGCGCGGCACGACCGGATGGGTCGGCAGCTCGCCCATGTCCGCATCGTCGATCTCGATCAGCGATTCGCGCTCCAGAACGTAGTCGTCCTGGACGATCTGCGAGATATCGTAGACCGGGCCGATGGTGACGCCAGCCTCGTCGAAATAGCGCAGGTTCTCGTCGAGGTCGCGGGCGCCGATGAACTCGCCGATGATGCGGTCGAGCTCGACCCCGTTGCGCACCCTCTCGATGTTGGTCGAGAAGCGCGGATCCTCCTTGAGTTCCGGCCGGCCGATCTTGTCCAGCACGCGCATCGCCATGCCCTGGGTCGAGGCCGAGAGGCAGACCCAGCTCCCGTCCTTCGTCTGGTAGACATTGCGCGGTGCGGCGTTGGTCGAACGGCTGCCGGTGCGGACCTTCACCTCGCCGGTCAGCCTGTGGTTGGCGGCCTGCGGGCCCAGCATGGAGAAGAGCGGATCGAACAGCGGCAGGTCGAGCACCTGGCCGTTGCCGCCGTTCATCTCGACCTCGCGCAGCGCCACCATCACCGCGCCGTAGCCGTTCAGGGCGGCCATGCAGTCGGCCAGGTACATGGGCGGCAGCACCGGCTCGCGGTCGGCGAAACCGTTCATCGAGGCGAAGCCGCTATAGCCCTCGATCAGCGTGCCGAAGCCCGGCTTGTGGCGATAGCGCCCATCCTGGCCCCAGCCCGAGATGCGCACGATCACCAGCTTCGGGTTGATCGCATGCAGCTCGGCGGGCGACAGGCCCATGTCCTCCATCACGCCCGGCCGGAAGCTCTCGACCAGGATGGCGGCGGTCTTCGCCAGCTCGCGCACGATGGTGCGGCCGGCATCGGACCGCAGGTCGAGCGCCACGCTCTTCTTGTTGCGGCTGTAGACCTTCCAGGCGGTCTCCACGCCCTTCACGCGCCACGAGCGCAAGGTGTCGCCTTCGGGCGGTTCGATCTTGATCACCTCGGCGCCGAAGTCCGCGAGCTGCAGGGTCAGCACGTTGCCGGCCACCAGCCGCGACAGGTCGACGACGCGGACCCCGTTCAGGGGACCGCGTGCGTCGGGCGTGAAGGCCTTCTTCGCAGGTTTCTTGGCCAAGATGCGTCAGCCGACGTGCTTGGCCATGAATTCGAGCGTGCGCTCCATCGCCTTCTTCGAGGCAGCGGCGTCCCAGCTGCCGCGCTCGTCGCAATGGAAGCCGTGATCGGCCGGATAGTCGAAGATCTCGACGTTGGGGTGCAGCTCGCGCAGCTCGTTCACGTGCGCCATCGGAATGTGCATGTCCTTGTCGCCGAAATGCAGCTGCGTCGGCACGGTGGGCTTCTCGTTCCGGGCGCCATGGATGCCGCCGCCGTAGTAGGCGGACACCGCATCCGGCTTGAGACGGGTCGCGGCCAGCCAGCTGATCGTGCCGCCCCAGCAGTAGCCGGTCACGCCGACCTTCTTCACGCCGCGCTTCTTCAGCTCGTCCATCGCCGCCTGGACGTCCTGCACGGCCTTGTCTGTGAAGCCCGGCGTCATGACGTAGCCACGGCCCTCGGCGATCGTGTCCGGCGTATAGCCGAGCTCGATACCGGGCTTGATGTGGTCGAAGAAGCAGGGCGCGAGGGCGAGGTAACCAACGGCTGCGAACTTGTCGGTCACGCCGCGGATGTGGTGGTTGACGCCGAAGATCTCCTGGATGACCACGATGCCGCCCTTCGGCGTGCCGGCCGGGGTGGCCAGGTAGGCGCCGATCTCGCCGGCGGCAGACTTAAGATGGATATCTTCGCCCATGAATATTCCTCCTCGTGTGGATGGTATTGGACCATGGTAAGCCCGCGCCGTTCAAGGAATCCGCACCATGTATCTTCCGAAGCATTTCGCAGGCGATGAAGCGGTCGGCCGCGAGGTCATGAAGGCCCATAGCTGGGCGCTGCTGATGACGACCGACGAGACCGGCGCGCCCTTCGCCACCCACCTGTCGCTGCTCTGGCAGGACGATGGCAGCGAACACGGCGCGCTGATCGGCCATATCGCGCGCGCCAACCCGCACTGGAAGCTGTTCGAGCGGCCGGCGGAGTCACTGGCCCTGTTCTGGGGACCGCACGCCTATGTCTCGCCGACCTGGTACACGCCGGGGCCCAAGGTTCCGACCTGGAACTATGTCACCGTCCATGCTTATGGCCGGCCGCAGGTCGTCGAGGACACGCAGGGTGCGCTCGACGTGCTCGCGAAGCTCGCCGCCGCTTATGAAGGGACGGATGCTTCGTCCTGGGGGCTGGATCGCCTGCCGCCGGGAAATGCCGAGGCCCAGACCCGAGGCATCGTCGCCTTGCGCATGCCGATCGCGCGCCTGCAGACCAAGATCAAGCTGAGCCAGAACCGCGACCTCGAGGACCGGCAGCGCGTGATCGAAAAGCTCGAAGAAAGTGACAACCAGGACGCGCGCATGACGGCCGACTGGATGAAGCGCGTCCTGCCATAACACAGGCTGTGCATTCGCTTTACATCGACTGAACCATCGTCCAATTTCCTCACCAATCAAAGGGAGGAAACAAGATGACGGTCCGTCGTCGTGGTCTCGTGAAGCGTGGTCTTGGAACCGTGATCGCTGCCGGCGTCGGCATGCCGCTGTATCTGCCGGCTGCCCGCGCCCAGGCCTATCCGAGCAAGCCGATCACCTTCATCGTCCCGTGGCCCGCCGGCGGATCGAGCGACATCACGCTCCGCGCCATGTGCGAGCGGGCGAGTAAGGTGCTGGGCCAGCCCTTCCAGATCGACAACAAGGGCGGCGCCTCCGGCACGCTGGGTCCGGCCACGATGGCCGCCACCGCGCGGCCCGACGGCTACACGCTGTCGCAGCTGCCGATTTCCGTGTTCCGGCTGCCGGTTATGCAGAAGACGGCGTTCGATCCGCTGAAGGATTTCACCTACGTCTCGCATCTCAGCGGCTACACGTTCGGCGTCACGACGGCGGCCGACCAGCCCTACAAGACCTTCAAGGACGTGATCGAGTATGCCAGGGCCAATCCCGGCAAGGTGACCTACGGCACGCCCGGCGCCGGCACCTCGCTGCATATCGGCATGGAGCGCATCGCCGCCCAGGCGGGGATCAAGTGGACCATGGTGCCGTTCAAGGGCGGCGCGGAAACCAACGCCGCCGTGCTCGGCAAGCACACGACGCTGCAGGCCGATTCGACGGGCTGGAAGCCGCTGGTCGATGCGGGCCAGCTCCGCCTGCTCTGCGTGTGGACCGAGAAGCGCACCAAGAACTGGCCCGACGTGCCGACCCTGAAGGATCTCGGCTTCGACATGGTGTTCGACTCGCCGTTCGGCATGGGCGGCCCGAAGGGCATGGACCCGGCCGTGGTGAAGAAGCTCGATGAGGCGTTCAAGGTCGCGCTCGAGGACAAGGACGTCATCGCGACCCTGGAGAAGTACGACATGTCGCCGCGCTACATGCCGGCCGCGGCCTACGACAAGTTCGCCCGCCAGCTCTACGCCGAGGAGAAGGCGGCGCTGGAGAAGCTCGGACTGGCCGCCAAGAGCTAGTCCACCCGAGCGGGGAAGAAAACAAAAGGGAGGAGTTCATGCGTCGTCGTTCGTTCGTCGCGGCGTCGGGGGCAGTCGCGTCCGCCGCTCTTGCGCCCGCAATCGGGTATGCCCAGGGGGCCAAGGATTTTCCCAACAAGCCGATCACGCTGATCATGCCGTGGCCGGCCGGCAGCGGCGTCGATGTGTGGCATCGCGCCCTGGGCGACGCCGCGGCCAAGATTCTCGGGCAGCCGGTGGTGATCGACAACCGCACCGGCGGTTCGGGAACCAGCGGCCCGGCGAGCATGGCGGCGACCGCCAAGCCCGACGGCTACACGATCGCGCAGATGCCGGTGACGATCTTCCGCCTGCCGCACATGCAGAAGACTCCGTACGACCCGATGAAGGATTTCACCTGGATCCTCCACACCTCGGCCTACACATTCGGCGTGGTCGTGCGGGCGGACTCGCAATTCAAGACCTTCCAGGACGTCATCGCCTTTGCGAAGGCCAATCCGGGCAAGTTCACCTATGCGACGCCGGGCGCCGGCAGCTCGCTGCACATCGGCATGGAGCAGATCGCCCACAAGGCCGGCGTGAAGTTCACCCATGTGCCCTTCAAGGGCGGGCCCGAAGGCTGGGCGGCGCTCGAAGGCGGCCACGTCATGGCCGACGCCGATGCAACCGGCTGGGCGCCGCTTGTCGATGCCGGCAAGTTCCGCCTGCTCTGCATCTGGACGCAGGAGCGCAGCCCGCGCTGGCCTGATGCCCCGACCCTGAAGGAGCTGGGCTTCGACCTCACGCTCGACTCGCCGTTCGGACTCGCCGGGCCGAAGGGCATGGACCCGGCGGTCGTGCAGAAGCTGCACGACGCCTTCAAGGCCGCGCTCGACGATCCCAAGGTGGTCGAACTGATGGCCAAGTACGACTATCCCAAGCGCTACTTGAACACGGCGGACTACGCCCGGTTCGCCAGGCAGCAATATGACGAGCAGCGCGAGGTCGTGGACCAGCTCGGGCTCGCCAAGAAGAACTGAGCATGCTGCGTCGCGCTGAATTCTGGGGAGGCCTTTTCTGGCTGGGTGTCGGCGTGTTCGTCACCTGGCAGGGCTGGCTGCTCGAACTGGGCACCCTGCATGAGCCGGGCTCGGGCTTCGTCTTCTTCTGGCTCGGTCTCTTCATGTCGGCTCTGTCGCTGTCGATCACCGTCGCCGGCGCCCGGGGCGAGGGGCCGCTGCTGGCGGATCTCTGGCGCGGGGCGCGGTGGCGCAACGTCGTGATGGTGATCGCCGCGCTGATCGTGTTCGGCGTCCTGTTCCAGAAGCTGGGCTTCGTGCTGTGCAGCCTGGCGCTGCTGCTCTTCCTGATGACCTTCGTCGATCCGGTGGCGCCCAGGCTCTCGATTCCGATCTCCCTGGCCGCATCGGTCGGGGTCTGGTACGTGCTGGAAAAGGTCCTGCTGGTGCAGCTTCCCAAGGGAAGCTGGCTCGAAGACGTTCCCTATCTCTCCTGGCTGGCGGGCTGACGCGATGGACGTGATTTCCGGTCTCGCACAGGGATTCGCGGTCGCGTTCGACCCGGTCAATCTCCTCTACTGCTTCATCGGCGTGTTCATCGGTACGCTGGTCGGCGTGCTGCCGGGCATCGGGCCGATCTCGGCCATGTCGCTGCTGCTGCCGGTCACGCTCTCCGGCTCGCCCGAGTCCGGTATCATCATGATGGCCGGCATCTACTACGGCTCGATGTATGGCGGCTCGACCACCGCGGTGCTGGTGAATATCCCGGGCGAGGCGGCCTCGGTCGTCACCTGCATCGACGGGCACGAGATGGCCAAGCGCGGCCGGGCCGGCCCGGCGCTCGGCATCTCCGCGCTGGGATCGTTCGTCGCCGGCACCTTCGCCATCGTCGCGCTGATGCTCGTGGCGCCGATGCTGGCCCAGGTCGCCGTGGCCTTCGGCCCGCCGGAATATTTCAGCCTGATGGTTCTCGGCCTCACCATCCTGTCGTTCCTCACGCAGGGCTCGATGGCCAAGGCGCTGCTGATGGCGGCGGTCGGCGTCGTGGTCGGCCTGATCGGCCTGGACCAGATCAACGCAATGCCGCGTCTCACCTTCGACCGGCTCGAACTGGTCGACGGAATCGGCCTGGTGCCGGTCGTGATGGGTCTGTTCGGCGTGGCCGAGATCCTGGCGAACATCGAGCAGCAGATTCGCCGAGACATCGTGCAATCGCGGATCGGCAGCCTGTGGCCGTCGCGCGAGGACCTGAAGGCGAGCGCCGGCCCGGTCGGGCGCGGCACGCTGCTCGGCTTCCTGCTGGGCGTGCTGCCGGGCGGCGGCGCGGTGATCGCCTCCTTCGCGTCCTACGCCATGGAGAAGAAGCTGTCGCGCACGCCCGAGCGTTTCGGGAAGGGCGCGATCGAGGGCGTCGCGGGACCCGAGGCCGCCAACAACGCGGCGGCCGGCGGCGCCTTCATTCCCCTGATGACGCTCGGCATTCCGCCCAACGTCATCATGGCGCTGCTGCTCGGCGCCTTTGTCATCCACGGGCTGCAGCCCGGGCCGCTGATGATGAGCCAGAACCCCAAGGTCTTCTGGGGCATCGTCGCCAGCATGTATGTCGGCAACATCATGCTGCTGGTGCTCAACATGCCGTTGATCGGCATGTGGGTGCAGGTGCTGAAGGCGCCCTACAGGATTCTGTTCCCGCTGATCCTGATGTTCTGCATTGTCGGCGTCTTCGCCTCGGGCAACGCCGTGTTCGACGTGTTCGTCATGATCGGCACCGGCCTGCTGGGCTATCTCATGCGCAAGTTCGGCTACGAGGCGGCGCCGCTGGTGCTGGCCTTCGTGCTCGGGCCGATGCTCGAGAACAACCTGCGCAAGTCGCTGATCCTGAGCCAGGGGTCGTTCGAGATCTTCGTCGTGCGGCCGATCTCGATCGCCTGCCTCGCGATCGCGGTCTTCCTGCTGATCGCGCCGCTCCTTCCCGCGCTCCGCAAGAAGCGCGAGAAGGTGGCGCTCGACGTGACCGAGTAGAGATCGAACTCTTCCCCTTTGCGGAGTCCGCAAAGGGGAAGTGCCCTCGTCCTACGAGGGCGATGGGGTCATGACCCCTCCGCCCCTTCGGGGCACCTCCCCATCCGAATGGGGAGGAAAGCGATCTACTTCGCCTTCAGGAGGTCGGTGACCTTCAGGAGGATCAGCTCGTTGTCGTCGGACTTGCCCAGCGCGCGGCCCGACGAGAAGGGCAGGTTGTTGTCGTTGCCGACGATGATGTGGTCGGCGTCGACCAGATCGACATTCTCGATGGTGAAGAACGGGAAGGTGAACTTGCCGTCCTTGGCGCCTGCGCGGGCGACCTTGTTCGGATCCTGGATGTCCATCAGGTCGATGTAGCCCACCTTCTTCACGAAGCCGTCGGCATCGGCCTGGCCGAGGTCGATCTTGTAGATGCGCTTGAACTTGGCCGGCGCGTTGAAGCAGTCGGCTTTCACGGCGCCGTCCTTGCAGGCCTGGGCCGCGTCGCCCTCGGTGTCGTCGCGCTCGATGATCAGGCCGGTGCCGGCGTCGATCAGGTTGAAGTCGCCGATGGCGTTGGCCGGCGCCTCGAGCGTGTACTTGAAGCTCCTGCCCGTGTACTCGCCCTTGGCCACGTCGAACTCGAGGATGCGCAGGAAGCGCTTGCCGTCCCGGGCTTCCATTTCGCCCGACTCGGTCACCAGCGGGCCTTCGAGCAGCGGATAGAGGAACTTGCCGTCGGGCGACGCCGCCATGCCCTCGAAGCCCTTGCTGCGCCGGACCTCGAACTTCACCGGACCGGGCGCGCCCGGCAGAGTGAGCGCCGGATGGTCGGGCGAGCGCACGACCTTGCCGTCGACCTTGGTCTCGAAGACCTGAAGGACCTTGCCGCTCTTGTCGGTCTTGATCAGGTAGGGGCCGAACTCCTCGCCGAAGTACAGGAAATCGCCGATCGGCTGGACCGATTCGAGATCGAAGTCGCCGCCGGTCAGGTAGCGCCTGGGCGTGTTCTCGTTGACGATGCGGAACGGCACCTTGCGATCCGGATCGCTGAGGAAGGTGGTCGAGACGCGCTCGACCGCGCCGCTCTTCCAGTCCGGCTTCACCACATGGAACATCAGCATCGAGTCGGGCGAGTTGGCCTTCGAGCCGAAGCCGTTGTCCGTCAGCGTCAGGAAGGTGCCGTCCTTCAGGTTCTTGATGCCGGACAGGCCCTGCACGGCCTGGCCCTTCAGCGGCAGGCTGAGGCCGGTGGGGCGCGGTGCGGCCTTGTCGGAGAGGGCGGAGAAAGCCGGCACGCTTTCGGGCGTGTCGACCCGCTGGCCGGCCGGACCGGCATAGCGGCCGGAGATCTGCAGCTCCTGCGGCGCATCGGCCGGAGCGGGAACGAGGGTCATCGCCGGCAGGATGGCGTGCCCTTCGAGGGTGGCCGGATACTTGGTCTGGGCCGACACGGGGAAGGCGGCCAGCAGGAGGGCGGTCGCGGAGGCCGCAAGCAGCAGATGTGTTTTCATGTCTGTCTCTTCATGAGGTGTGACATCCGCCTGCTACAGGCTGAGCGCTACGGTTTGCTGACGGTGCCTTGTGGACGGCGGTGACGGATGCGCAGAATTTGTAACGGAAACGCCATTGTTGCCCGCTACCCAGAGGCGGTGTTTCGAGGAGTTCACATGGCCGCCGCTCAGAGTGACGATTACACGGACCCCGACGATATCGGCGTGAACGCCAGCACCGAGCCGTCGATCGGCGATCTGATCGAACGCCGGCTCAGCCGGCGCGACGCATTGCGCGGACTGGCGGGCATCGGCGCCGCGGCGGCGCTCGGCAGCCCGTTCGCCGCGACCGATGCGGAGGCCCAGGCGGCCGGCCCGTCGACGCTCACCTTCAAGGAGCTGGCCCACACGCTCGACGACACGCAGCATGTCGCCGAGGGCTACGAGATGCAGGTGCTGATCCGCTGGGGCGATCCGATCATCGGCGCCGGCTCGGACTTCGATCCGAAATCGCTGACCGCCGCCGAGCAGGAGAAGCGGTTCGGCTACAACAACGACTATCTCGGTCTCTATCCGATGCCGGCCGGCAGCCGCAGCGGCGACCGCTTCCTCATGGTCGCCAATCACGAATACACCAACCCCAACCTGATGTTCGCCGGCCTGGGCAGCGGCCGCGGTGCGGCGCTCAAGGCCACGAAGGATCAGGTCGCGGTCGAGATGGCGTCGGTCGGCGGCGCGGTCATCGAAATCGCCCGCGACGGTGCCGGGTGGAAGGTCGTGCCCGACAGCAAGTTCGCGCGCCGCCTCACCGCCACGACCCCGATGGAGATCTCGGGCCCCGCCGCCGGGAACGACAGGCTCAAGACCTCGGCCGATCCCACCGGCACCAAGGTACTGGGCACCTTCGGCAACTGCGCCGGCGGCAGCACGCCCTGGGGCACGTGGCTGACCTGCGAGGAGAATTTCAATTTCTACTTCGACGGCGACGCGGCGCGGTTGGCCGACACCGAACTCGGCAAGCGCTATGGCGTGGCGCGCGCGACCAACGCCTGGGGCCAGCATGTCGACCGCTTCAACTTCGACAAGGAGCCGAACGAACCCAACCGCTTCGGCTGGGTGGTCGAGATCGATCCCTATGAGCCCAACTCGCCGCCGGTGAAGCGCACAGCTCTGGGCCGCTTCAAGCATGAGGGTTGCACCTATGCGCTGGCCAAGGATGGCCGGGTGGTGCTGTACAGCGGCGACGACGAACGGTTCGAGTATGTCTATCGCTTCGTCACCGCCCGGCCGTGGAACCCGAACGACCGGGCCGCGAACAAGAACCTGCTCGACGAGGGCACGCTTTCCGTCGCGCGCTTCAATGCCGACGGCAAGGTCGAATGGCTGCCGCTGGTGCAGGGGCAGGGGCCGCTGACGGCGGCGAACGGGTTCGCGACGCAGGGCGACGTGCTGGTGAAGACGCGGATGGCCGCCGATCTGCTGAAGCCCACGCCGATGGACCGGCCGGAAGACATCGAGACCAATCCGGTCAACGGCCGGGTCTATGTCGTGCTGACCAACAACGGCCTGCGCAAGCCCGACCAGGTCGACAAGGCCAATCCGAGGGCCACCAATGATCACGGCCACATAATCGAGATCGCGCCCAAGGACGGCGACCATGCCGCGAACGAGGGTGCGTGGTCGATCTTCCTGCTGGCCGGCAAGCCCGGCCAGGATGCCGGCGCACACTATCATCGCGCGACGTCGGACAATGGCTGGCTGAGCTGCCCCGACAATATCGCCTTCGACAGCAAGGGCCGTATCTGGATCGCGACAGACGGCGGCCCTTCGGCCGCGGGCATCGCCGACGGGATCTATGCCGCCGACACGGTGGGCTTCGGGCGTGCGCTGACGCGCTGCTTCTACCAGGCGCCGACCGGCGCCGAGGTGTGCGGGCCGATCTTCGCGCCGGACGACGGCACGCTGTTCCTCGCCATCCAGCATCCCGGCGAGGACCGCAACTCGACCTTCGAGAAGCCCTCGACGCGCTGGCCCGACTTCAAGGACGGCATGCCGCCACGGCCGTCGGTGATTGCGATCACGAAGAAGGGTGGCGGGACGATAGGTAGTTAGGTCTCATTGGAGCGCGCCACTGGAGTGGCGCGCTCCGATGAAGTTCTTATCTATCCTTCACGGGGCGAGCTCTCGCGCTTGGTTACAAGCGCTGCCGCTCGCCGGTTCAATGTCTGAGGCGCGCCAGCACCTCAGACATTGAACCTGAAATGGAAAACGTCGCCGTCCTTGACGGCGTATTCCTTGCCTTCGAGGCGCAGCTTGCCGGCATCGCGCGCGCCCGCCTCGCCGTTCAGCGTCACGTAATCGTCGTAGGCGATGGTCTCGGCGCGGATGAAGCCCTTCTCGAAATCGGTGTGGATGACGCCGGCGGCCTGCGGCGCCGTGGCCTCCCGGCGTACGGTCCAGGCGCGGGCTTCCTTCGGGCCGACGGTGAAGAAGGTCACGAGGTTGAGCAGGGCGTAGCCCGCGCGCACGACGCGAGCGAGGCCGGTCTCTTCCAGGCCGAGCGACGAGAGGTAGTCGGCCTGGTCCTCGACCGGAAGCTGGGCCACCTCGGCCTCGATGGCGGCCGAGATCACGACCGACGGCATGCCGCGCGACCTGGCGAAGGCCTCGGCCTTGGCGCTGTGTTCGTTGCCGGTCGCGGCCGAGCTTTCCTCGACGTTGAGCACGTACATCATCGGCTTGGCGGTGATGAGCTGCAGCCGGGCGAAGATCGCGCGTTCGTCGTCGCTGAGCTTGGCCTCGCGGGCCGGCTTGCCGTCGCGCAGCGCGTCCAGCGCCTTCTTCACGACCGGGACCTCGGCGGCAGACTCCTTGTCGCCGCCCTTGGCCTTCTTCTCGAGGTTGGGCAGGCGCTTTTCCAGGCTGTCCATGTCGGCCAGCATCAGCTCGGTCTCGACGACCTCGGCGTCGCTCACCGGATCGACCTTGCCGCTCACGTGCGTGACGTCGCCATCCTCGAAGCAGCGCAGCACATGGACGATCGCATCGACCTCCCGGATGTTGCCCAGGAACTGGTTGCCCAGCCCCTCGCCGCGGGACGCGCCCTTCACCAGGCCGGCGATGTCGACGAACTCGAGCTGGGTGTTGATGATCTTGGCAGAGCCCGCGATGGCCGCGAGTTTGTCGAGCCGCGGATCGGGCACGGCGACCCTGCCGACATTCGGCTCGATGGTGCAGAACGGATAGTTGGCCGCCTGCGCCGCCTGGGTGGCGGTCAGCGCGTTGAACAGGGTCGACTTGCCGACATTGGGCAGGCCGACGATTCCGCAGTTGAAACCCATGGTCTACTCTTTGCTGTCCTGGACGCCCTTGATGTCGAGGCGGGCCGGAAGATCGGGAGGCGGCGCGAGATGCGCCACCCGGCTCATGTATTTTTCGTCGGCCTTGGCGCCGCCTTCGACCAGCAGCGCCGCTTCGTCGGCCAGGGCGCCCAGTACCTTCGGAACCCAGCCGTCCTTCGGATCGCGCTCGTCGCGGTCGAAGTCGCGCAGCACCCAGTGCAGCACCAGGTCCTTGTGGCCGGGATGGCCGATGCCGATGCGGACGCGGCGATAGTCCTTGCCGACATGCGCGTCGATGTCGCGCAGGCCGTTATGCCCGCCGGCGCCGCCGCCCTTCTTCATGCGCACCCGTCCAGGCGCGATGTCGAGTTCGTCGTGGAAGACGACCAGCCGGTCGAGCGGAACCTTGAGGAAGCGCACGGCTTCGCCCACGGCCTTGCTCGATTCGTTCATGAACGTCATGGGTTTCAGGACGATGACGCGCTCGCCGCCGAGATGGCCTTCGGCCACTTCGCCGTTGAAACGCGCACGCCACGGGGAGAAGACACGGCGGCGGACGATCTCGTCCACCGCCATGAATCCCACATTGTGCCGGTGCCCCGCGTAGCGCGGCCCGGGATTGCCGAGCCCGACCAGCAGAAGCATCGACGGAGCGGAGCCTTCGTCCGCTCGTTACTTCTTCGCCGGAGCGGGAGCGGCCTTGCCGCCCGCCGCTGCAGCGCCCGCCGCCGGAGCGGCGCCCGCCGCCGGGGCAGCGCCCTCGGCCGCAGCGCCTTCCGTCGTGGCCGCTTCGCGCGCCACGGTCGGGGCGGCGATCGACGCCACGGTGGCGTTCTTGTCGCGGGTCACCACGCGCGCGCTCTCGGGAATGTTGAGAGCCGACATGTGGATCGAGTGGCCGATCTCGAGGCCGGTCAGGTCGACCTCGAAGATTTCCGGAATCGAATCGGCCCGGGTGCGCAGCGTGATCTCGTGCAGCACGACGTTGAGCACGCCGCCGCGCTTGATGCCGGGCGAGGCCAGCTCGTTGCGGAAGCGCACGGGCACCTGCACGGTGATGATCGAGTCGGGGCCGATGCGCAGGAAGTCGAGATGCAGAGGCTTGTCCGTCACCGGATCGACCTGCACGTCGCGCGGCAGGACATCGTAGTCCGTGCCATCGACGGCGATCTTCATGCGGTGATTGAAGTAGCCTTCCTTGTGAATCTCGCGCTCGATCGTCTTCGGCTCGACGGCGATCATCACGGGCGGCTGCTTGTCGCCGTAGATCACGGCGGGAATCAGTCCTTCGCGACGACTGGAACGGGCGCCCCCTTTGCCGGCCCGGTCTCTTATCTTCGCGACGACTTTGGTCGTCTCTGCCATTTCAATTCTCCTTGGGTTGCTCTGTCATCGCGGCGTGGCCTCCAGGGGTGCCCATCGCCGGATCTCCTGAAACTCCTGAATACCTACTCGAACAGGCTCGAAACCGAGGTCTCGTCGGTGATGCGCCGCATCGCCTCGGCCATCAGCGTGGCGATGCTGAGCGGCCGGATGTTCGGCGACACGCGCACCGCCTCGGTGGGCATGATCGAATCCGTGATCACCATCTTCTCGATCGGCGAGGCCGCGACGCGGGCGACCGCGCCGCCGGACAGCACGCCGTGCGTGATATAGGCCGAAACCGACGTGGCGCCCTGGTCCATCAGCGCGACCGCGGCATTGCAGAGCGTGCCGCCCGAATCGACGATGTCGTCGATCAGGATGCAGTCGCGGTTCTTCACGTCGCCGATCACGTTCATGACCTCGCTGACACCGGCGGCCTCGCGGCGTTTGTCGATGATGGCGAGGTCGGCATCGATGCGCTTGGCGATGGCGCGGGCACGGACCACGCCGCCCGTGTCAGGCGACACGACGGTGAGGCTGCGGTTGGAGAACGTCTCCTTGATATCCTTGGAGAAGACCGGGCCGGCATAGAGATTATCGAGCGGGATGTCGAAGAAGCCCTGGATCTGGCCGGCATGCAGGTCGAGCGTCAGAACGCGATGGGCGCCGGCATGGGTGATCAGGTTGGCGACCAGCTTGGCCGTGATCGGCGTGCGCGACCCGGTGCGGCGGTCCTGCCGTGCATAGCCGAAATAGGGGATCACCGCGGTGATGCGGCGGGCGGAGCTGCGGCGCAGGGCATCGATGGTGATCAGCAGTTCCATCAGATGGTCGTTGGCCGGGAAGCTCGTCGACTGGATGATGAAAACGTCCTCGCCGCGGACATTCTCCAGGATCTCGACGAAGATTTCGTTGTCGGAGAAACGGCGAATGTTGGCCTTGACCAGCGGCAAGGCCAGTTTGGCGGAAATGGCTTCGGCCAGCGGTTTGTTGCTGTTACCGGTGAGAATCTTCATGTATCGCTGCCCTCGCGCCGGGGCGGGATGTCGTTAAGTCGTTGATCTAAAACAACAAAACGGCCATCCCGGGCCGCGACGGGGCGGAACATACCAATGAGTCGGAGCGCTGTAAACGCCCTGAAATATGGGCCTTTCGCCGCTCCTGGCAGGAGCGGCTCGAAGCCCGCGCCGCCTCACGCGTGCGGGTTGGCGACGAAGGGCCACTGGGTCTTGTCGGCCTTGGTGTAGGGCAGCAGCGACCAGTCCGGCACGAGTGCGCCGGGGGCGGCGACATAGACCACCTCGCTGGCGATCGGCGCATAGGCGGCATGGAAGTGCTGCATCGACTTCACCACCACGACCTTCTTGGTCGAAGGATCGACGCCGAGCTTGGTGAAGCAGTCGAGGCTGTGGCACTGCGAGCGCGTGGAGTTGACGATCACCGTCACGCCCTCGATCTGCAGGGCGGCGGCATCGCCGATCGGGCTGGTGCCCTTGCGGGCGCCGCCGAACTGGATGAACACGTCCTTCTCGAGCTTCAGCACCCTGGCGCGGGCATCGACCGGCGCGCCCGATTGCGGCCCGAGCTTGCCGCCGAGGCGGATGTCGAGTTCGGCGCCTTCGCCCACCTCGAAGGCGAGCTTCACCGCGCCGGGATCCCAGAACATGGCAATCGCCGCGTCCTTCACCTTGCCGTCGAGCAGCGCCTTCAGGATGAAGGTTGAATCCGAGGCGGCGCCGCCGCCGGCATTGTCCGACACGTCGGCCAGCACCATGGGCTTGGGCAGGTTGTGGGAGCTGACCCGCGCCATGGCGGCCTCCAGGGTCACATAGGGCGGCTGCGTGGCTTCACGCATGGCGAAGAACTCCTGGCCCAGCTCCTTGGCGATCTTCTCGGCCTTTTCCTTGTCGCCGTCGGTGATGGCGATGATGCGGCTGCTCATCTCCTTGATGTCCGACCATGGGAAGCCGTGGGCGACGGAGAGGGAGAGCACACCGTCCTTGCCTTCCATGGCCATCAGCTTGTCGACGAAGCCGCGCATCGGCTGCCGTGTCGTGTGGAACACGCCGATCATGCGGCAGTCCCAGGTGGCCATCACCGGCTTCGTGCGGCCCTCGATGGCGCCTTCCATGACGTTGAACAGGTCGTCGGCGCGGTCCGACACGTCGACATGCGGGTATTCCTTGAACAGGACCAGCGCCGTGGCGTCGCGCATCGTGCCTTCGCCGATGTTGCAGTGGAGGTCGAACTCGACGCCCACCGGAACGTCCGGCCCCACGACCTTGCGCACATGGGCGAGCAGGTCGCTTTCGCAGTCGTCATAGCCCTCGGCCACCATGGCGCCGTGCATGGACAGGAACACGGCGTCGACCGGCATCGCAGCCTTGAGGTCCGCGATGATCTCGTCGCGGAACGCCTCGTAGACCTTCTTCACGGTCTTGCCCGCCGGCTGGGCGAAGGCGCAGAGGCTCTCGACCACCTGCCAGCCCTTGGCCTCGGAGCGCTTGCGCCAGACGTCGAGCGGCGCACCGAACATCGGGACCTTGTCGCCGTAGCTGCCCTTGCGGAACAGACAGGTCTCCTCGAACAGGCCGAGCCCGGTCGGGATCGAGGCAAAGGTATTGGTCTCGGTGCCGAGGCACGCGGTGAAGATCTTTTTCATTGGAACGAGTTACTCGCTGAACATTGGCTGGAAGGCGGGGCCGGAGTGTACCGGCGCGGCATCGGCAGGCAAAGCGAACAGGTTGTCGGAATTCGTATACGAGGCCATAGTGTCGGTCGTTCCGGAGACTCCGCACATGAGTTCGCGACTTTAACGATCCTTCCTTGCCGGTCCCGCCAGGGGCCGGGTGCATCGTTGTCGCGCTGCCGCTCACCAGAGTCTCCTCGTGTCCCATCCTCTCCTCGTCGCCCCCATCGGGCGTTCCTTGCTGCGGCTCGCGGGTCCTACGACTGCGTTCATGGTGGTGCAGATCGCCGTCGTGCTGGCTGAGATCTGGCTCGTCGGCCGGCTGGGCAGCGGCGCGCTGGCGGCGTTCGCGCTGGTCTATCCCTTCATCGTCATGGTGATGAATGTTTCGTCGGGCGGGCTGGGCGGCGCCGTCGCCGCCTCCATGGCACGTGCCCTGGGCGGCGGCCGGCGCGAGGACGCCCAGGCCCTGGTGATCCACGCGATGGTGCTGGCGTTCGTCTTCGCCGCGCTCTGCGCACTGTTCGCGTCGACGGCGGCACCGTTCTTCTATCGCATGATGGGCGGCGAGGGCGTGGTGCTGCGAGAGGCACGCGCCTACAGCGACCTCTGGTTCAGCGGCGGGGTGCTGGTGTGGGCGACCAACTTCGCGTCGGCCATCCTGCGGGGCGTCGGCAGCGCGGCCCTGGCGGCGCGGTTCGGCGTCGTGGGCTCGGCGGTCTACGTGCCGTTGGCGGCGCTGCTGGGGCTCGGTATCGGCGGCTGGCCGGGCTGGGGCGTGGCGGGCTTCGCGGCGGCCGGCGTTGCGGCATCCGGCCTGTCGCTCGCCTTGACGGCGCGCGCGATCTGGGACGGGCGGCTGGGCTTCGTGCCCTCGCTCGGCGGACGCGGCCTGCAGCGCCGCCTGTTCGCGGAAATCCTGGGTGTCGGCCTCGCCTCTTCCGCCATCACGGTGGTCGGCGGCATCGGCACGATGGTGCTGACCGGCCTGGTCGGCCGCTTCGGCACGTCGGCTCTGGCGGGTTACGCCATCGGCTCGCGGCTCGAGAATCTGATGGGCGCGCTTTCCTACGGAATCGGCACCGGCATGCTGACCCTGATCGGCGTTGCCGCGGGCGCCGACGGCTGGGCGCGGGCGCGTCGCGTCGCCTGGACCGGCAGCCTGTTCGCCGCCGCGGTGATCGGCACGGTCGGGGGCGCGATCGCGCTTCTGCCGGAGCAATGGTCGCTTCTGTTCGCGAGCGATCCCGCGACGATCGCTGCCTGCGTCGGCTACCTCACGCGGGCCTCCCCGTTTTACATCCTCTACGGTCTCGGCCTGACCCTGCATTTCGGTAGCCAGGGCGCCGGTCGCATGGGCGTACCGGTAGCCGCCGTGCTGGTGAGGCTGGTCGTCACCGTCGGCGGCGGCTGGCTCGCGATCGAGCTGGGGCAGGGGCTCGACGCGCTGTTCTGGGCGATGGGGATCGGGCTCGCGGCCTATGGCATCGTGATGGGCGGCATGCTGTTGCTGCGGCCCTGGCAGGCGCGCTCTCCCGCGAAGCGCTAGGCCGCCAGCGCGCGGTCCATCAGCGCCGTCTCGCTGGCGCCGAGGTCGGCCGAACCGAACTGCGCGAAGGGCAAGCCGCCGAGGCGCGTTTCGGCATAGAGCGCGGCGAAGGGTGAGCCCGCCTCGACCAGCGCCGCCACGGCGGCGATCTTGGCGAGGCCCTCGCACAGGAAACGCGCGCGGCGTTCGGCGGCGCCGGACTTCAGGGTCTGCTCCAGTGCCTGCGCGATCGGACCCGCCTTGAAGGCCTGGTCGGCGGTGCGCACGAGGCGCGAGAGCGTGTCGGTCGCGGCCTCGGGATGACGGCCGGCGGCGCGCAGCACGTCGAGCGCCATGACGTTGCCCGATCCTTCCCAGATGGCATTCAGCGGCGATTCGCGGAAGTAGCGCGCCAGCGGCAGGTCCTCGGTGTAACCGTTGCCGCCCAGGCACTCGAGCGATTCGTAGACGAGCTGCGGCGTGCTCTTGCAGACGAGGAACTTCACGGCGGGCGTCAGCAGGCGTGCATAGGCCGCTTCGCGCGGGTCGTGGGCGGCATGCTCGGCGGCGCGGATCAGGCGGAACACCAGCGCCACCTGCGCCTCGAGCTCCAGCGCCATGTCGGACGCGACCGCGCGCATCGCCGGCTGGTCGGCCAGCCGTCGCTGGAAGACCGATCGATTGCGGATGTGGTGGATCGCCTGGCTGAGCGCGATGCGCGACTGGCCGGCCGAGGCGATGGCGCAGTCCAGCCGGGTCAGGTTCACCATCTCGATGATGGTGCGCACGCCCGCGCCTTCGGGACCCACTCGCTCGGCCCACGCGCCGTGGAACTCGACCTCGGAGGAGGCATTCGACTTGTTGCCGAGCTTGTCCTTCAGCCGCTGGAAGCGGATCGCGTTCTGCGAGCCGTCGGGCCGGTAGCGCGGCATCAGGTAACAGGTGAGGCCGTCTTTTGCCTGCGCCAGCACGAGGAAGGCGTCGCACATCGGCGCCGACATGAACCATTTGTGCCCGCTGATCTCGACATGGTCGCCGTGCTCGGTCGCGCTCGTGATGTTGGCGCGCACGTCGGTGCCGCCCTGGCGCTCGGTCATGCCCATGCCCAGCGTCACGCCGTTCTTCTCCCACCACGGCAGGGGGCGCGGATCGTAGGTCCGGGTCTGGATCTTCGGCAGCCATTTGGCCAGCAGCGCCGGCTCGGAGCGGAGCGCGCCCACGCAGGCATGCGTCATGGTGATGGGGCACATGTGCCCGCTCTCCGCCTGCGTCGCGAGATAGAGCCGTACGGCGCGGGCCGCCATCGGCGCCGGCTTGTCGCTGCCGTCATGCGCCGAGGCGTGGATGCCGTGGCCGATGCTCTTCTGCATCAGCGCGTGATAGGCGGGATGGAATTCGACCAGGTCGAGCCGGTTGCCCTTGCCGTCCATGGTGCGCAGCTTCGGCGGATTCTCGTTGGCCACCCGCCCGAGGTCGAGCGTCCCGGCCGCGCCGTAGTCCTTTCCGCACGCGGACAGGGCCGCGAGGTCGAGCCCCGCGCGCCCGGCCGCCTCGGCCAGGGGCCGGTCGGCCGAGAACAGGTCGAGGTCGCCGAAGGCAGGCGACTGATTGAAGGATGCGTCTTCGAGGAAACCGGAAGCCATGAGGCCAGTCTGAACCTGCCATCCGGCGGACGGCAAGCGGCGAGCGGCCGTCTGTGCTATGTGCCCGGCATGCAGCTCGATTCCCTTACCGCCGTCAGTGCCGTCGACGGCCGCTATCGCACGACCTCCGAGGCGCTGGCCGGCTATTTCAGCGAATACGCCCTCATGAAGAGGCGGGTCGTCGTGGAGTGCGAATATCTCGCCGCCCTCTCGGAGACCCCGGGCGTCGGCATGCGCCCGCTCACGGCCGCCGAAAAGGCGCTGCTGAAGGCCCTGCCGGACATCTCGGTCGAGGACGCGCGGCTCATCCGCAAGTTCGAGCGCGAGGGCCATGCCGGCATCCCCGCGACCAACCACGACGTGAAGGCGGTCGAATACTTCATCAAGCTGAAGCTGAAAGGGTCGAGCCTCGCCGATGTGCTGGAGTGGGTGCATTTTGCACTGACGTCGGAGGACGTGAACAGCACGGCCCATGCTCTCTGCCTGCGCGGTGCGTTGGAGGCGGTGATGCTGCCGTCGCTGGCCAAGCTCGCGAAGGAGATCGAGGGGCTTGCCCGCAAACACGCCGACACCGCCATGCTGGCGCGCACGCACGGCCAGAGCGCCACGCCCACGACCTTCGGCAAGGAAATGAACGTCTTCGCGACGCGTCTTGCCCGCCAGGTCGCTCATCTCCGCAGCAATCCCGTGCTGGTAAAGTTTGGCGGGCCGTCGGCCAACTACAACGCCCAGATGGTGGCGCTGCCGCAGGTCGACTGGCTGGCGTTTGCGCGCACTTTCGTCGAGCGCCTGAACGCGCCGGGAGAGGCTGGCGCACACCCGGTGCGCCTCGCACTCAACGAGGTGACGACCCAGATCGAGCCGCACGACACGTTCGCGGAGATGTTCGACACGTTCCGCCGCATCGACACCATCCTGATCGACCTGTCGCAGGACATGTGGCGCTACATCTCCGACGGCTGGGTGACGCAGAAGCCGAAGGAGGGCGAGATCGGCTCGTCGGCGATGCCGCACAAGGTGAATCCGATCGACTTCGAGAACGCCGAGGGCAATTTCGGCGTCGCCAGCGCGCTGTTCGAACATCTCTCGCGCAAGCTGCCGATCTCGCGCCTGCAGCGCGACCTTTCGGATTCGACCGTCGCCCGCACCTTCGGGACCGCCTTCGCCCATGCGCTGATCGGCTACGGCGCGCTCCTGCGCGGCTTCGGCAAGGTGAGCGTGAACGAGGCGGCGCTCAGCGAAGCGCTGAGGGCGCATCCCGAAGTGCTGGCGGAGGCGATCCAGACGATGCTGCGCGTCGCCGGGGTCGAGATGCCCTATGAGCAGTTGAAGGCGCTGACGCGAGGCCGGCAGGTGACGCTGGCCGATTTCGCCACCTTCATCGACGGGCTCGAGGTTGGTCCGGAACTCAAGGCGCGGCTGCGGGCGCTGCGGCCGGAAACCTACACCGGCCTCGCCGGCCTGCTGGCGAAGAGATAGTCCGGCTTTTAGGGGGCGCGAAGGAACCCTGTCGCAGCTCCGGCAGCGCGTCGTCCCGGCCGTCCGATGCTATCGGCCGGTGCGCGGGACGAGCTGGCGCGACATGGCAGTGAGGGCGTCGGCCGTCTCGACCGGACTCAAGGTGGGATGAAGGTGTGTGCCGTGCAGGTTTACGACCGGCCACCCGCGCCGCCGTGCCTCCGCGGCCGAGTGATCGTGGATCGCCGAAGTCTGAATGAAGCCAGCGGGGACGTGATCCCAGTCCGCGAGGTCGATTGTGTCGTCGAACCAATCAACCGAGAACTTCGGAAGGCCGCTTTCGAATTCGGCGAAAGCAACGGGATCGCTCGCCAGGATGTCGAGTCCGACAAGGGATGCGCGACGTTCATCGCCCAGCCACCTCGACCAGATCGGAAGGGTTCCGTCGGCTTCCGCCAGGCTCCTGATGAAATCGCGCAGCGCGGGTCTCACCGGCGAAGCCGCGCCATTGGATGGCGGTACCTCCCCGTCGACGATGACCAGGCAACGGCAAGGCACCCTGCCGGCCAGGTCGGCGACCAGCACGCTGGCCGAGCTGTGGCCGACCAGAATCGATTCGCGGCAGGGATCGATGAGTTTCAGGAGATGGGCGTTCCAGGCGCGCCAGGAAGGCGGCCGTGAATGGCCGGCCAGCACATCCGGCACCTGGACGCGATGTCCAGCCTCCCGCAGGCGTGCGGCCGTGGGCTCCCAGCTCGACGCCCTGACCAGGGGGCCTGCCACGAGAATGAAATCCAGACTCATGCGGTCCTAGAGGTCCCCTGAGTTCACAAACGACGTGCAACACCAGCTTATGGTGTTGCAATGGGCGAACGAAGCGCCTTCGAGGAGGTCGGAGGTCATGACGCAAGTCTGGGTCCGGCAGGAAGCTTCATCAAGGCCGTGCTGGCACGGGGTTTGCGGGCAACGGGAGGGTGTAGAACGAAACTTTGGGAAGGCATCGATGCAGCGCCGGACATTCATGCAGGCAACAGGCGGTGCGGCGCTGGCGGGTTCGCTGGGGGCCTTCCCCGCGTTCGCCCAGACCAAGACGGTGCGGGTGGCGCTCGCCTGGATCAACAACGTCGAATATGCCGGGCTCTGGATCGCCGAGGCCGAGGGCTACTTCAAGCAGGAGCAGCTCGAGGTGAAGACCCTGCCGGGCGGTCCCAACGCGCCGCCGCCGCTGGTCACCGTGGCGGCGGGCGGCGCAGAGCTGGGCTACGCGACCTGGCTGCCGTATCTCGATGCCATCGGCCGCGGCAACGACTTCGTCATCGTCGCCGGCACCTATCCGGTGTTTCCGCTCGGCATCATCTCCCTGCCGGGCAAGCCGATCCTCAAGGCGGCCGACATCGTCGGCAAGAAGATCCTGGCCCAGGGTCCCAACGAGCGCACCGTGATCGACGCCACGCTCGCCCTGAACAACCTGCCCAAGGAATGGGAGTTCGTGCCGGCCGGCTTCTCGCCCGAGCCGCTGCTATCCAAGCAGGGCGACGGCTACACCGCCTTCGGCACCAACCAGGCCGTCACGCTCGAACGCATGGGCATGGTGCGCGGCAAGGACTTCTTCTTCACCTCGTTCGATTCGATGGGCTATCGCGCCTATGCCAGCCTGATCTTCACCTCGCGCGCCTACCTGCAGGCCGAGCGGCCGACGGTGGTGAAGTTCCTGCGCGCCCTCACCAGGGGCTGGATCGAGAACGAGAAGGATCCGGCCGTCGCGGCCAAGCTGGCCGTCACCCGGTTCGGCGTCGACCTCGGCCTCGATCTCAAGCAGCAGACGCGGCAGAACGAACTGCAGATCCCGATGACCAAGAATCCGACCAAGCCCGACCAGCCCCTGCTGGTGATCGATCGCGAGCTGCTGGCCGGGCCGATGTACGCCGCGGCCAAGGCCTCGGGCCGCGACAAGCTGCCGGATGTCGACAAGCTCGTCGATTTCTCGGTGATGCAGGACGTGATCGCCAGTCTCAAGAAGGGTTGATCGTGGCCGGCCCGCTCAAGGTCGACCTGCTGGTCAGCGGCTGCGACGTCGTCACCATCGACGGCCGGAACAGCGTCATCCGCGATGGCGCCGTGGCCGTCAAAGGCAACCGGATCGTCTGGATCGGCAAGGCATCGGCCGCGAAGCGGCGGGTGACGGCGACCTCGACTCTCGACGGCTCCGGCCAGATCGCCATGCCGGGGCTGATCGACGCCCATGTCCATACCGCCCAGACCCTGCTGCGCGGCAAGCTCGCCGAGATCGGGCAGCGCCAGCAGGTCAAGAATCCGCCGTGGAAGAACTACTACATTCCCTTCGAGGGCATGCTCACGGACGAGGACGTCTATCTGAGCGGTCTGCTCTGCTACGCCAACATGATCTCGGTCGGCACGACCTGCTTTGCCGAGGCGGGTGGGCCGCATCCCGACGCCATGGGCCGCGCCGCCATCGACATCGGCATCCGCGGCTTCGTCGCGCTCAGTACGGTCGACCAGGGCGTCAAGGCGCCCAGGACAATGATCGCCACCACGCGCCAGGCCTACGACCGCAACGTGGCGCTGGTGAAGCGCTGGAAGGGCACCCAGCAGGGCACCGATCGCGTGCAGGCCTGGCTGTCGCTGCGCCAGATCATCGTCTGCTCGCCCGAACTGATCAAAGCCATGGCCGAGGCGGCCCGGGCGCTCGACGTCAAGATCCACACCCATCTCTGCGAGGGCGTGTACGAGATCGACTACGCGCTCGAGAAATTCGGCAAGCGGCCGGCGGAATATCTGCATGACCTCGGGGCGCTCGACCGCCACATGCACTGCGCCCATTCGGTGCTGCTGTCGGCGGAGGAGATGGACCTCTACGTCAAGCACCGGCCTTCGGCCTGTCATTGCGCCTTCAACAACTATCACATCGGCCCGCACCGGCTGAGCGAGATGTGGAAGCGCGGCATCGACATCGGCCTGGGCACCGATGGCGCCGCGTCCTGGGGCTCGCTCGACATCTTCCAAGTGGCGCACATGACGCGCGTCGGTCAGCAGGCGGTGATGGGCACGCCCATCGCCTACCGCAACGTCATGCCGAGCGAGGAGATCCTCAAGGTCGCGACCAACGGCGGGGCGCGGGCGCTCGGCATCGAGAAGGAGATCGGCAGCCTGGAAGTCGGCAAGAAGGCCGACATGCTGCTGGTCGATCGCACGCAGCTCGACCATCTGCCGCTCTACGACCCCTACTTCGTCGCCGCCAACTCCGTGGTTGGCCGCGACGTGCGCAGTGTCGTCGTCGACGGCAAGCTGGTCATGAAGGACCGCGAGCTGCTGACGGTCGACCGCGCCGAGATCGAGCGGCGCCTGGCCGAGCGGCTGCCCAAGCTCATGGAGCGTTTCGACGCCATGGTGGCCTGACGGCGATGGCGGGCGGCGGCGCTTCCATCACCATCGACCGGGCGAGCAAGCGCTTCGCGCTGGCGGGCAGCAGCGAGGGCGTCCTCGCGCTCACCGACCTGTCGCTCGAAATAGCGCCGGGCGAGTTCGTGGCCATCCTGGGCCCCAGCGGCTGCGGCAAGAGCACGCTCTTGCGGCTGGTCGCGTCGCTGGAGCAGCCGAGCGGCGGCAGCGTCAGTATCGGCGGCGCCGCGCCCGGTCTGGTATCGGCCCGGCATGCGCTGGGAGTCGCTTTCCAGGACCATGCGCTGCTGCCCTGGCTGAGCATCCACGACAACATCGCGCTGCCCTTCCGGATCGCCGGCCGGCGGGTCGACGAGGCGGCGATTGCGCGCCTGATCGAGCTGGTCGGTCTCGGCCGCTTCGAGACGGCGCGGCCGCGGCAGCTTTCGGGCGGCATGCGCCAGCGCGCCTCGATCGCTCGCGCGCTGGTGCTGGAGCCGGAGGTGTTGCTGCTCGACGAGCCGTTCGGCGCACTCGATGCGGTGACGCGCCGCCAGATGAATGTCGAGCTCCAGCGAATCTGGTCGGAGCGCCGGATCACCACCCTGCTGATCACCCATTCGGTCGACGAGGCACTGTTCCTGGCCGACCGTGTGGTGGTGATGAGCGGTCGCCCCGGCCGCATCGTGCGTGAGGTGGTCGTGCCCTTCGCGCGGCCGCGCGCGCCCGCCGTCATGCGCAGCGAGGAATTCCACCATCTGGTCGACGATCTCACCGCGGCATTGGAGGCGCCGGAACCGGAGCCGTCTCCTTCGACGGGTGGAGAGGCGATCGGAAGCGGCACCGCATGACCGCCGGCACCCGCAACGCCTTGCTGGGCGCGACGGGCATCGCGCTGTTCCTGGTGCTGTGGGAGACGGTCGGCCAGCTAAAGCTGGCCGGGATCAGCTGGCCGCCGCTCAGCGCCGTGCTCGAGATGCTGACCGACGAGGGCCGGCGGCCGCTTTTCCAGCGCGCGCTCGTGGCCACGCTGGAGGAGACGGCGCAAGGCTACCTGTGGGGCACGACGGCGGGGCTCGCCCTGGCGGCACTGGCGCATCTCGTGCCGCCGCTGCGGCGCGGCTCGGACCGGCTGGCCGCCGTGCTGAATTCGGTGCCGTCGATCGCGCTGGGTCCGATCTTCCTCGTGCTGCTGAGCCGCGACAGCACGCCTGCGGCCGTCTCGTCGATCCATGTCTTCTTCATCGTATTCGTGTCGATGGGCTCGGGCCTGGAGCGGGCGACGCCGGCCCATCGCGATCTCTTCGCCGTGCTGGGGGCCGACCGGCTGAAGCGGTTCCGGCGGCTCGAACTGCCGGCGGCGCTGCCGGCGCTGGCGTCGGGGCTGCGGCTCGCCTGGCCGGCCGCCTTGATCGGCGCGATCATCGGCGAGTGGTTCGGCGCTTCGCGCGGCATCGGTATCCTGATCATCAACGCCATGCAGAATTTCCAGATCGTGCTGCTGTGGTGCGCGGTGCTCCTCGCGGTCGGCGCCTCGCTGGTCTTCTACGGCCTGCTCACGCTGCTGGAACGCGCCGCCTATGCGAGGTTCGGCTGATGGAAACGGCAGCACCGAAGCGGCCGCTGCTGCTGCGTGTGGTCGAGGACTATTGGGGCATCCTGCTGCTGCTGCTGGCCTGGCAGCTCTGGGTCGTGCTCAACCGCTTCAATCCCATCGTCATGCCGACGCCGGTGGCGGTGCTGGGTGATCTCGTGGGCCACCCCATGGTCTATGTCCGCAATGTCGGCATCACGCTCGCGGTCGCGGTTTTCGGCCTGGTCGCCGGCATGGCGGTGGGGACCGGGCTCGCCGTCGCCGCGTGGTTCTCGCCCGTGGCTTCGGGGCTGCTCAACCCGCTCACGGTGCTGTTCAGCTCGGTGCCGGTGGTGGCGCTGATCCCGGTGATCGCCCGCCTGCTGGGCTACGACACCTCGACCGTGCTGGCGATCGTGGTCATCATCACCTTCTTTCCGTCCTTCGTCTTCGCCTCGTCGGGCCTGCGCTCGCCGCCGCCGGGCAGCGAGGACCTGTTCCGCGTGCTGGGCGCCTCGCGACTCTCGGTGCTGTGGCGGCTCGCCCTGCCGGCGGCGATGCCCAATCTCGCGATCGCCTTCAAGCTCGCGGCAGCGCACGCGATCCTGGCCGCCATGGTCGCGGAATTCCTGATGGGCACGTCGGGCCTGGGCTATCTCTTCGCCAAGACCAAGTCGGACTTCCAGACCGAACAGGCGTTCGGCGCCAGCGCGGTCGCCACGGTGATCTCGGCGGCGGCCTTCCTGCTGGCCGGCCTGGTCGAGAAGCGCGTGCGCGCGCGCTACGCCTGACCTAAGCCGCGAACTTGCCGAATTCCCAGTTGCGGCCGGGGGCGGCGGCGAACAGGGCCTTGGTGTAGTCGGCCTTGGGCGAGCCGAAGACCTGTTCGGCCGAGCCGTATTCGACGACACGGCCCTTGCTCATCACGGCGACGTAGTCGCAGATCTGGGCGGCGACGCGCAGGTCGTGGGTGATGAAGAGGACGGCGAGGTTCAGGCGGACGCGGATTTCGTCGAGCAGCTCCAGCACCTGCTTCTGCACCGACACGTCGAGCGCCGACACGGCCTCGTCGGCGATCAGCAGCTCGGGTTCCATGGCGAGCGCGCGTGCGATGCAGATGCGCTGGCGCTGGCCGCCCGAGAACTGGTGCGGGAAGCGGTCGAGCGCATTGGGATCGAGCCGCACCGTCTCCATCAGCTTGCGCGCGCGGGCCATCGCCTCCTCGCGCCCGATGCCGAAGTTCATCGGCCCCTCGATGATGAAGTCGCCCACGGTGATGCGCGGGTTCATCGAGCGGTAGGGATCCTGGAAGACGATCTGCACGCGGCGGCGATGCGGGCGCAGCCTGCTCGCCGACATGGTCGCGATCTCGGTGTCGCCGATATAGACCTTGCCCTCGGTCGGATCGATCAGGCGAGCGATGCAGCGCGCCACGGTCGACTTGCCCGAGCCGGATTCGCCCACGATGCCCAGCGTCTCGCCCCGGCGGATGTCGAGGTCGACGTCGACCGCGGCCTTCACGACCCTCGCCTTCTGGAAGAAGGCGTTGCTCGTATAGATCTTGCCGAGCTTCTCGGTGCGCAGGATGGTCGTGCCGTCGCGCCGCACGCCCCGATGAACGGGCGTGATCGACGGGACGGAGGAGATCAGCATCTTGGTGTAGTTCTGAACCGGCCGAGACAGGATCTGCTCGGTCGGGCCCATCTCCACCAGCTCGCCCCAGCGCAGCACGGCGACACGATGGGCGATCTCGGCGACGACGCCGAAATCGTGGGTGATGAACAGCACGCCGGTGCCCTGGCCGGCCTGCAGCTCGGCGACGAGCTTCAGGATTTCGGCCTGGGTGGTCACGTCGAGGGCGGTGGTCGGCTCGTCGGCGATCAGCAGCACGGGATCGAGCACCAGCGCCATGGCGATCATGATGCGCTGGCGCTGGCCGCCCGAAAGCTGGTGCGGGAAGGAGGCATAGATGCGCTCCGGCTCCGGCAGCTTCACGCGGTCCAGGATGGCGATGATCTTTGCCTTGCGCGTCGCCGCGTCGAGGCTGGTGTGGGTATTCAGCACCTCGTCGATCTGGTCGCCGCAGGTCATGACGGGATTGAGGGCCGTCATCGGCTCCTGGAAGATCATCGACATGCGCGTGCAGCGCAGCTCGCGCAGCCGGCTTTCGGTCGCGGTCAGGATGTTCTCGCCCTCGAGCAGGATCTCGCCCGAGGTCGGCTTCAGCGCCTTGGCGAGCAGGCCCATCACCGTGAAGGCGATCACCGACTTGCCCGAACCGGATTCGCCCACGAGGCAGACGATCTCGCCGGGATTGACGGTGAAGCTCACCTTTTCCACGGCATGGACCCGGTCGCCGCCCTTGGGCAGGGCGACACTCAGGTTTCGGACTTCGAGGACGGGCTTCTTGGTTTCTGCGGACATTACGACTTCAACTCCGTCATCCCGACCGAGGCGCAACGCGCCGAGTGGAGGGATCTCTTTTCAACGGCAACGATCTTGGGCATGGAGGCAAGACCCTTCGGCTTCGCTTCGCTGCGCTCAGGGTGAGCAAGAAGGTGCGATGCTGCGCATCACACCTTCTTGCTCATTTTGGGATCGAGCGTGTCGCGCAGACCGTCGCCCATGATGTTGATGGCCAGCACCGTCAAGGCAAGGAAGATGCCGGGATAGAGGATGTTGTGCGGGAACACGCGGAACAGCGTGCGGCCCTCG
>NZ_SCUT01000020.1 GCF_004297265.1 Reyranella sp. | reverse complement strand
GGTTGGGCTTAAAAAACTATCATTAGTTGAATGGCTGCTTCGTCGAGTTTGCACGGCAAATGGCGAGAGAAAGTCATTGTCCCCGTCGTTTGTTTCTGACATTGGCGTACTAGTATGATTATGGCGACCGCACCCGATACTTGGTCGAACGATCTGGTCGTTCCGGGCGGTCTTTGATCAATCTGGCAGCTTGCTGCGGAGCACGCGCCTCAGCTTCGCCAACATCGGGCCGGCACATGGCCGCAGGTGACACAGCTTGGAGGCTCTGGCCTGAACGAAGCTTCCTTCGCCCGTGCGCTTTTATATCTGCGGCTTTCTTCCGAAGACCCAGCTCAACTGGTTGTCGTAGTTGCGACAGTGGCCGGACAACAATCTTTGGCGCCTTAAGGCAACGTCACCTTCACCAGCTTCCCGCCGCGCACGTCCACCCGCTTCATCATCGAGCCGCCCTCGGCGCGGTCGCCGGGGCCGTCCCACTTCACGGCGGTCGTGACGTACCAGACGCCGTCGGGGACGCGCGGGAAGGAGAAGCTGCCGGAGGCGTCGCAGGTGGTGCGGCGCAGGGTCGAGACGTAGAGCGGGTCGTCGCGGTCGAACTTCACCGGGCCGAGGCTCGAGGCGCGGGTGCCGCGCGTGTCGTTGCCGAAGATCGCCGTCATGCGGGCGCGGGCATAGGCGCTGTCGGGCACCAGGTTGGCGCCCTGGCCGCCGCAGGTGTGGGTCGTGTCGCCCGCCTTCATGGTCGCGATGCCGCTCACCGTGTTGCTGCCGCTCTTGCGCGACCACTCGACCTCCGAGGCCGGGATCGGCTGCGACAGGGCGCTGGGCGGCGGCGGCGCGAAGGCCTGGTCGAACTGGGCGCAGCCGGCGGCGGCCAGGGAAGCCAGGGTGGCGGCGAGGCCGAGGGCCAGGGGGAGGGTCTTCATGGGAGGGGCTGTCTCCGGCTCGTTGAGGGGGTGGGGCCACGAAAAAGTTAGACGACAACGCGAGTTGCGGGCCTGTGTTCCTTTGGTGGTTTCGCTGGCGGGGGCGGTATAAGCGCAATAAACGAAATAAACGAAACATTCGAAAGGAAAAAGGATTTTCGGAGCGCCGGACCCGATTCTGGGGGAGTCGAGGCCCTTCGAACCGGGAAGAACACGCACCTTGCCTGTTGCCCATCCTTCGAGACGCGCCGCGTCGCGGCGCTCCTCAGGATGAGGTGAGGGCCTGAATTGCGGTCTGGCGTTCAGTAAGTAATTGAATTGATTGGGTTCATTTCCGGCCAACCTCGCAGGGTGAGGTCGGATTGGCAGGACCGCTTGATTAAATCCTGTCCGGAAAGACAGAGTGGTCCGCATGACCCAGGAAAGTTTCGCCCTCCCCGCCGGCAGCGCCGACTGCCACGTCCATGTCTACGGGCCCTACGACCGCTTCCCCGCCGTCCAGGGCGGCAAGTTCGCGCCGCTGCGGGAGACGCCGGTCGAGGCGCTGCTGGCGCTGTGGGACGGGATGGGCATCGCGCGCGGGGTGATCGTCCATGCGCTGGCGGCCGGCGGCGACAACGCGGTGACGCTCGACGCGCTCCGGCGCCACCCCGACCGGCTGCGCGGCGTGGCGATCCTGAAGCCCGAGGTGAGCGAGCGCCGGCTCGACGAATTGAGCGAGGCGGGCTTCAAGGGCGTGCGCATCAACCTGCTGCGCCAGGACGGCAAGCCGGTCTCCTCGGGCGGCATGAGCCTCGACGATCTGGTGGCGCTGGCGCCGCGCCTCGGTTCGCGCGGCTGGCACGTGCAGCTCTGGGTCGAGACCGGCGACCTGATGGAGCTGGCGCCGACGCTGGAGAAGATGCCGTTCGACTTCGTGATCGACCATATGGGCCGCACCATGGCCGACAAGGGCGTCGACACCCCGGGCTTCCGCTGGTTCTGCGAGCGGCTGGGGAGCGGCCGCTACTGGTGCAAGCTCTCGGGCGCCGACCGCAACACCCGCCAGGGCGCCGGGCCGGGCGCCGCCTACGACGACACGGCGCCGTTCATGCAGGCGCTGGTCGCCGCCAATCCCGACCGGCTGGTCTGGGGCAGCGACTGGCCGCATGTCGGCCACGCCGCCGATGCGATCCCGCAGGAGGTGGATCTGCTCGGGCTGTTCTTCCGCTGCGTGCCGGACGAGGCGGTGCGGCAGAAGATCCTCGTCGACAATCCGAAGGTGCTTTACGGGTTCTAAATCCCCCCGTCGTCTCGACCGAAGCCTCGCGCAGCGAGGCGTAGCGGAGAGACCTTCTCTCGACGATTAGCCGGCTTTTGGTGGAGAGAAGGTCTCTCCGCTCCGCGCCTTCGGCGCTCCGGTCGAGACGACGGGAATATTGATCGAAAGGCAACACATGACTCACCACGACAATTGGGGCTGGCGGGCGCGCATCGGGCTGTTCATCGTCGGCAGCGAGGCGGTGCCGGAGGCCGAATGGTGGGCGATGGCGCCGCCGGGCGTGTCGGTGCATGCGGCGCGGGTGACGGCGCCGACTCCGTGGGCCAGGTGGCGCGCGGACCGGAGCGGCGTTGATCTCGCCGACGATCTGGCGCGCGGGGCGAAGCAGTTCTCTTCCATGAAGCTGCAGGCCGTCGTCTTCGCCCACACGTCGAGCAGCGTCGTGGGCGGCAAGGGCTGGGACGAGGCCACCGTCGCGGCACTGTCGACGGTCGTGTCGAGCGGCATCGCGGGCGACGAGGCGAAGGTCACGACCAACGGGCTCGATACGCTCGCGGCTCTGCGCCACGCTGAGGTGAAGCGGCCGTTCCTCGTGGTGCCGCCGTGGTTTCCCGACGACACGGTGGGCGCGGCGCTGCGCTACTACGGCGATCACGGCCTCGCGCCCGTGGGGCATCTGCGGCTCGATCCCGGCCGCAAGTGGCGGGACGTGCCGCCGCAGGATCTCTACCCGCAGGGCATGGGCTTCGAGCAGGAGATCGAGCCGCTCTACGCGCAGATCCGCCGGGCCTGCCCGCCCGAGGCCGACGGCGTGCTGATCGGCGGCACGGGCTTCCGCTGCGTCGGCCTAATCGAAACACTCGAAACGGATTTAGGGCGTCCGGTGATCACCGCCAACCAGGCGAGCCTGTGGCACTGCCTGCGGATGACGGGGATTCGGACGCCCATCGAGGGGTATGGGGCTTTGTTACGGTCATAGAGTTACCCGCACCCCCTCATCCTGAGGAGGCTGCGCAGCAGCCGTCTCGAAGGATGGGCCACAGGCGCGGTGCTCGTGCCCACCCTTCGAGACGCGGCCTTGCGGCCGCTCCTCAGGGTGAGGTGATTGGTGGGGCTCGCCGTCGCTCAAGTCGCCAGCAGATTCAACTTCCGCAGCAGCTCGCGCTCCTGCTCCATCGTCTTCGCCATCTTCGCCTGATAGGCGGGGCCGTCGAGCAGCAGCAGCGGCTGGTCCATGTTGTCGAGGAATTCGAGATGCTTGGGCTCACCCGCGGCTTCGCGGAAGGCATCGGCCAGGATCTTCACCACGGCGGGGTCCATGCCCTTCGGGCCAATGAGACCGCCCGGACTGTCGACGGCGATCTCGAGGCCGAGTTCGCGCACGGTCGGCACGTCGGAGAAGCGCTTGGCGCGGCTCGCCGTGAAGACCGCGAGCAGGCGCAGCTTGCCGGACATCACCAAAGGCGCCCAGCCCGACGACTCCGAGGCGAAGTCGATCTCGCCGCCCATCAGCGCGCGCAACGTGTCGGCGGTGCCGCGATAGGGCGCGTGCGTCCAGGTGAGGCCCTGCTTCAGGCCGAGACTCTCCATCGCCAGATGCTGCGTCGAGCCCGCACCGAGCGTGCCCCAGTTCAGCTTGCCGGGATTGGCCTTCGCATAGGCCAGCAGCTCGGGCAGCGTCTTCCACGGCGCGTCGGGGCGCACGACCACGCCCATGACGAAGCCGGTGATCTGCAGGATGTAGGTCAGGTCCCTGATCGGATCGTACTTGAGCGAGGCGTTCAGCATCGGCTGGCGCAGCACGCTCATGTGCATCTGGCTGATCGTGTAGCCATCGGGCTTCGCGTCCTGCAGCGCGAGCGCCCCCAGCACGCCGGCGGCGCCGCCCTTGTTCTCGACGATGACGGGCTGTCCAAGCTTCTTCGCCGCCGACTCGGCGAGGATGCGGAAGCCGGCATCGGCCGGGCCGCCGGCGGCCCAGGGGATGATCAGCCGGATCGGCTTGTCGGGAAACTTCGCCTGCGCGCGCACGGGTGCGGCGGCAAGCGGCAGCAGCGCGGCGCCCACGAGCGCGGCCCTTCGTGACAGGCTGGTCATGACGATCGTTCCTTCCCTACCCCGGCGACAGGCTAGCCGAGCAAGGAGCGGGCCGCACAAACGAAATCGGCCGGCATGAGGCCGGCCGATCCGTAATTTTTCGATCGAGACGCTCAGGTCTGCTGGATGGCCGAGAGGATCCAGTTGCCGCCGCGGCTGCGCAGGAAGGTCCAGACTTCCGTCGCCTCGGTGCGGACATTGGCATTGCCTTCGACGATGCGGCCGTCGGCGACGTTGCGCATCACGTCGATCATGCTGAAGCGCATGGCGACGGTGGCGTAGTCGACCGAGCCCTCGCTCCACGCTTCCGACAGGTCGCCCTGCTCGAGCTTCACGGCATCGACCTTGTTCTCGACGCCGCGGCTCGCATTGGCCGACAGCTCCTGCGTGAAGTAGCCCAGCATCTCGGGGGTCACGAGCGTGCGCAGCTTGGCGAGATCGCCGGCGCTGTAGGCCGCCTGCACGTTGGTCAGCAGCGATTCGAAGGCGTTGTAATCGGCTTCGAGGATGGCCGGCGAGGGGGCCGCGCTGGCGCCGCCTCCCAGCATCGGAGCGGCGCTGGAGCGCGCCATCGGCGTCGCTTCCGGCAGGGCCTGGCGCGGCGACAGCGGATTGCTGCCGCCGGTACCGGCGCCCGCAAAGGCCGCCTGCGGGGCCCCATTGCGCGACTTCCACCAGCGCACGGCGAGATAGACGATGCCGCCGACCAGCGCGAGCTGCAGGAGCAGGCCCAGCATGCCGGCCATGCTGCCGAGGCCGGCGCCGAAGCCGCCACCGAACAGCATGCCGAACAGGCCGGCGCCCAGCATGCCGCCCATCAGGCCCGTCAGGAACGGGTTGCGCTGCATGAAGCCACCGGGCTTGGCGCCGGCGGCGGCCGTCGCCGGATTGGCCGACGGGCTCTGCTGCTGCGGCGTGGTGCTGCGCTCGACCGGCTTGGAGGTCGGCGCGGTCTGGGTCGGGGCCGGCGCCTGCCCGGACTTGCTGCCGCGGCTGCCCGCGCCGCTGCCACCGCCCGCCCGCGCATCGGCGGGCGACGGGGCCAGCGACGGCACCGCGATGATCAGAGCCGCGAGGATCGCGAGCCAACGAAACTTGGTCATGTGGACATCCCTGTAGAACCGGGTTCATCCCGGCCTGTTTTGCAGACTGTATGTTAGGGGTGTTTGCCTGCAGTTCAAGGGCAACCGGGCCGGCGAAAGCGCCGTTCCACAGGGTATGAACATCCGTCTCATCGCCACCGCCCTCGCCCTTTGGCCGGGGCTCGCCGCCGCCGAGGGCTGCCTCGACCAGGTGCGCGCGCTGGCCAAGGCCGAGAACATCTCCACCGACCCGCCGACCGCCTCGCCCGACACTGCCACGCCGGACAAGGGCCCGGGCGTCACCTCGCGCGAACTCGGCCGGTCCGGCGGCGTGATCGAGCCGCCCGCGACCTCGGACCGCTCGGTCGTCACCCCGCCCGCCTCCACCGACAGCCGCATGCCGACGATGCCGGACGTGACCCAGAAGCCGGGAACGCCGCCGCCGCAGCGAGCGGCGCTACAGGCGCTGCTGGTGGCCGCGCGCGCCGAAGCCGAGCGTGGCCAGGAGGCCAACTGCGTCGACACGCTGAAAAAGGCCCGGGAACTCCTCGAGCGCGCGGAAAAGTGAGGCGATCCAGCTCACATCTTCGAGGTCGAGCGGTCCCAGCAGGAAGAAGAGACTGACGGAGGCGATGACGACGGTCGCCGCGGCGATCGCGCGCCTCGCCACGGGCGGGCGTCGAATGGGCTGCACCCGATAGAGTGTGCGCCCACCACGCAGCTCGACCCTCTGCGCGATCCTTGGGCGCCGCCGCCGCTCGGGTTCGCGCGGCAGCGCGATCTGCCGGACCGAGAGCGCATCGGGTGAAGCCTTTCGCAGCCTCTCATCGACGTCTGCCTTCGGAGCCGCCGCCAGCGCCGTCAGCGGATCGCGGGCCTGTTCCTCGCCTCTCCACGCCTCGGGCAGCACATGCATCAGCCGAACGAGCGTGAAGACGAGCCAGACGGTCGCGAGCGGCAGGCCGAGCTCGAAGGCAATGTGCGTCCCCGCCGTGTTCCAGGCCCATACGCTCATCGAGGCGCCGCCGATGGCCATGACGATGCCCGCGGCGACGACGGCGACGGCGGTCAGGCGGAAAAGCAGACGCGACGACATGGGGGTCACGTAAACCGGTGTCGCTTCACGGCGTCAACAGCGACAGGATCGCCACATAGTGGATAGAAGCCGCCACGAGCACCGAGGCGTGCCACAGCGCCTGCTGGTAGGGCAGGCGGCTCGACAGATGGAAGATCGTGCCGAACGAATAGACCACGCCGCCTGCGAGAAGCAGCATCAGCGTCCCCCGCTCCACCGACGCCAGCAGCTCGTCGATCGCGAACAGGCCGATCCAGCCCATCAGGAGATAGAGCACCACCGAAATCTGTTCGATGCGTCGCGGCTGCAGGAACTTCGCGGCGATGCCAAGCGACGCCGCCGCCCACATCACCGCCGTGAGGCCGCTCGACCATGGCTCGCGCAGCTTCAGCAGGGTGAGCGGCGTATAGGTCCCGGCGATCATCACGAAGATCGCGGCATGGTCCAGGCGACGCAGCCAGTCGCGCCGCGGACTGGCGAGCCGCAGATTGTAGACTGCCGAGCAGGAAAGCATCGCCAGCAGCCCGGCGACATAGACGAGGATGGGCACGACCTGTCCCGGCTGCGACGAACCCGTGGCGACGATCAGGATCGCGGCCGCGCCGACGACGCCCAGGACGAGGCCGAGCGCGTGAACCGCCGCATCGGCGCGCAGGTAACGGTCGAAAGTTGGATCTGCCATACGATCACGATGAGGTCACCCGCCGCCTGTCGCAACCCGTTCCATGATCGCATCGTTGTCTCCGGCCCGGAGGAGGATAGCCACATGAAATCGGTATTCGCCACCCTCACCATGGGTCTCGGACTTGCCGCTGGCTCGGTCGCGCTCGCCGCCCAGCCCTGGGATGGCACATACGTCTACGAACAGGCGCTGGGGCCAGGTGCCGGTGGCACGCAGAACTTCGTGACCCACACGCTCACCGTCAACGGTCCCGAAGGCTGCCGCGTAGTCGCACAAGGCTTCCAGACTGACGAGACCATCCGCTGCAAGGCGATGCCCGACGGTAACCGGCTGCTCGTCACCTTCGTGAGCTTCGGCAACGGCAAGGTCGAGAACAAGTACGGCGTGAAGCTCTACAGTCCCGGTCAACCGCTGTTCGTGATCTCGCAGGCGCCCAATGGTCTCGTCACGACGTGGCAAGGCTATTCCAAGGCAGCGGGCGATGGCGCCTCGAGCGCCGCCTTCAAGAAGGTGGGACGCTAGAAAGCAAGCGGATAGAGTGACTCCAACCGAACCCGGAGGAGACACGACATGTCCGACATCGCCTATACGCCGATCCTGCCCGAAGGCTGGCCGCGCCCGCGCGGCTTTTCGCATGCCGTGGTCGCCACGGGCACGAGGAGCGTGCGCATCGCCGGCCAGATCGGCCGCGAGCCGGCGCAGGCTCACATCCCCGCCGACACCGATGCCGGCACGCAATGGCGCATCGCGCTGTCCAATCTGGTGACCGTGCTGAAAGCCGCCGGCGGCCAGCCGGAACATCTCGTGGCGCTGCGCGCCTATGTGACCGACATCGCCGAGTTCAACGCCGCCGGCGCGGCGGTCGGCGCCGCCTGGGGGGCCGCGCTCGGTCGCCATTTCCCGGCGATGACCCTGGTGCAGGTCTCGGCCCTGATCGACCCCAACGCCAAGGTCGAGATCGAGGGCGAAGCGATCCTTCCCTGAGGCTCGCCTACGGGATCGATCAGAAGCCGAGAGAGCTCAGCCCGGGATGGTCATCGGGGCGGCGGCCCAGCGGCCAGTGGAACTTGCGGTCTGTTTCGGCGATCGGATGCTCATTGATGCTGGCCAGGCGTCGCTTCATCAGCCCATCGGTGTCGAATTCCCAGTTTTCGTTGCCATAGGCACGGAACCACGTGCCGCTGTCGTCGTGGAATTCATAGGCGAAGCGTACGGCGATGCGATTGCCCGCGAAGGTCCAGAGTTCCTTGATCAGGCGATAGTCGAGTTCGCGCGCCCATTTGCGCTTCAGGAAAGCCTCGATGGCTTCGCGGCCATTGATGAACTCCGCACGGT
Organism: Reyranella sp.; assembly: GCF_004297265.1. Classification (GTDB taxonomy): domain Bacteria; phylum Pseudomonadota; class Alphaproteobacteria; order Reyranellales; family Reyranellaceae; genus Reyranella. The sequence continues at coordinate 67,422 of NZ_SCUT01000020.1, read as the reverse complement.
TGCGCCATTGGCTATCCGGCGTATAGGCGAGCGCGACCTTGGCGGGATCGCGGCTGTTCCAGCCATCCTCGGCGAGGCGGGCCTTCTGCGTCGCGGTCTGCTCGGTGAAAGGCGGCAAGGGTGGGCGGGACATCGTCGATCTCCTCGCAGTCAGATGATCTTGCGGGCGCGCAGGTCGGCCAGCTCCGCCGCGCCAAAACCCAGTTCGCCCAGCACCGCGTCGTTGTGCTCGCCCAGCTCCGGCGCGATGCCGGGCCTGGCCGGCGTCTCGGAGAACTTCCACGGCGTGCCGTGCACCTTCAGCTTCCTGCCGAGCTTCGGGTAGTCGACCTCGGTGACGTAGCCGTTGGCCATGACGTCGGGATCATTGGACGCTTCGAGGAGCGTGTTGATCGGCGCCGAGACGATGTCGGCGCTGCGCAGGCGGGCGACCCAGTCCTCGCGCGTTCCGGTCGCGAACAGGGCGTCGAGCGTGGCGAGAAGTTCGAGGCGCTTGGGGTCATTGTCGATGATCACGCCCAGGTCGGCGAAGCCCGCCTTTTCCAGTTGCTCGTGGAAGCCGAGCGATGTCATGGCGTCCTTCCAGTCCTCCGGGCCGGTAATCTGGAAGACCAGAGGCTTGCCGTCGCGATCGTCGAAGCTGGCGCTGATGCCCGGCCGCTCGCGCGTGCCAGTGACTCGGGCCTGCCCTGTGACCGGATTGCGGTCGCGCCACATCGCCGTCTGCAAGGTCCAGCCCATCAGCCGAATCTGCCCGCCCAGCAGCGAGAGGTCGATCTTCTGGCCGACTCCCGTCGTGCGGGCATGGGTCAGCGCTGCCAGCGCGCCACCGAAAGCCAGGATCGCGCAGGTCTCGTCGGCGACGGATACGACTCCGGTGCGCATCTTCTGGCCCGGCATGGAATAGGCCTCAGCGATGCCGCCCAGCGCCTGCGCCATCGAATCGGTACCCGGCAGGTGGGCGTGCGGGCCGTCAGGGCCATAGCCCGAGATCGAGACATAGACGAGCTTCGGATTGACCTCGCGCAGTTCCTCCCAGCCGAAGCCGTTCTTTTCGGCGGCGCCGGGGCGGAAGTTCTGGCCGAAGATGTCGGCCTTCGCGACGAGCTTGCGCAGGATCGCGCGCCCCTCGTCGCTCTTGAGATTGAGGGTCACGCTCTTCACGCCGCGATTGTTGGCCTCGAAGAAGGTGCTGCCCATACCCGGCAGCACGGTCATGCGACGCGACGGATCGCCGCCCTGCGGCGATTCGATCTTGATCACGTCGGCGCCGAGGTCGGCCATCAGCATCCAGGGTACGGTGCCCGCCTGCGCAGTGGAGCAGGAGACGACCTTGACGCCCTGAAGCGGGCCGTGCGGAACAGACATTGACCGGGGCTCCTTTATGAGGACCCCCACGCTAGAGCAAGATCAGGCTTGCGTCTCCAGCCGCGCCACATCTCGGAAGCGAACGAGGCGGCTCGACGCTTCGTCCCACAGTGTCAGCCGTGGTGCACTGAGGCCAGCGCGCAGGCCGAGGGGCGAAACGGCGCGCACAGTCTGGGCCGCGTCATGAGCCTGCGGCAGGCGGTAGTTGGGGATGCGCTGGTTGAGATGATGGACGTGATGGAATCCGATATTGCCGGTGAACCAGCGCAGGACAACCGGCAGGTCGAACCACGACGATCCGTCCATCGCGGCATCGACGTAGCGCCAGGCGCCGCGACCGCTCCACTGCGCGCCCGGGAAGCGATGCTGCAGGGTGAACAGCCACACGCCGAGGATCGACGCCACAACGATAATCGACAGATGCACCAGCAGCACGTCGCGCCAGCCCAGCAACAGCACGAGCGCCGTGAACAGGGCAACGAGGCTCGCATTGGTGAGCAGGACCGAGCGGCGCTCGCGCACCCACGCGCGCGGCGTGTCGAACGGCGTGCGGTAGAGCACCACGAACACGAGGGGCGGCAGCAGGAAGTTGGCGATCAGGGGATGGCGGACGAGGCGATGAAGGAACCGCTGCCGGGGCGACAAGGCGAGGTAGGCGCGCACGGTGAGGCACGAGGAATAGATGTCGCTGCCGCGATCGCCGCGATCGAGATTGTTCCATTCGGCATGATGCTGCGCATGCTGGCGCCGCCAGCTCGCGAAGGGGGTGAAGGTGCACAGGCTGCACAGCCGGCCGACGATCGTGTTGGCAAGGCGCGAGGCGAAGAACGAGCCGTGTCCGCAATCGTGCTGAACGATGAACACCCGCACCATGAACGCGCCGGTCGGTATGGCGAGGGCAAGGACGAGCCATGGGGAGATGCCGCAGGCGGCGTACATCGCGGCGCAGCCCGCGAGGAAGGGACCGAATGACGTGGCGAGCTGCAGGAGGCTCTGCCGCGCGGAGGGGCGCGCGAACGAGGCGGCGGCGGCGCGCAATTCGGAATCGATGGGATCGGGGGTGGAGTGGGGCTCCATGAGCACCTCCGTCCTTCGGCACGATGCAAGGACCCCCTATATTTGGCCCTTGATAGTGTCCGAACAAGGGACCATATGAAGCTCGTCGATACACGGACATCTGATTTGGTCCGCGCCCGCCGACATTGTTCTGCGGTCCGCTCCACGACACTTGATCCCGAAAGTTAGTGCAATTTCGACGGGCGCCAGAGCGCTTCCGCTTGTTCAAACGCGGAGGGAGCGCATGGCCTCGCATATCCAAGGTAAAAAAGGGTTTCTCCCATGACGACGACAACGGGAACCGTGAAGTGGTTCAATATCCAAAAGGGCTTCGGCTTCATTCAGCCGGACAATGGCGGCACCGACGCCTTCGTGCACATCAGCGCGGTTGAGCGCGCCGGCATGAGCATGCTTAGCGAGGGCCAGAAGGTCGAATTCGAACTGGTCGCCGATCGCCGGAGCGGGAAGATGGCGGCGGAAAACCTCAAGGCCGCATCCTGATCACGCGCCGCCGGTAACGGCGGCCGCCCTCCTTCCTGCGCGCCACCACGGATGTACTGGGGTGTGCGGCTGGAGCGGCAACGCGATATGGCCCCGTTCCTGGAAAGGAGCGGGGCTTTTCGCGTTCTGTCAGTTCGTCTTGAAGACCTTGGCCATCGCCGACATGAGGTCCTTGGGACCCCTGTCCATCAGCATTGCCTTGGGCAGCTCGTCGAACCGCTGGCGGCCGCTGACCGTGAGGCACGGACCGTCCTTGCCATCCTGGATCAGTCGCAGGTTGCGCAATCGGGTCAGATCCTGGGCACGCATGGCCCGCACATCCGACTGACCGAAGGCGACCCGCCTCAAGGTGACCTCCTCGTCGGGCGTGAGCACGGCGGCGGGCGTACGGGGAGTTTCGGCTTTTCGTTCAACGGCCATGTCGCACCTCGTCTTGCGCGTCGATGCATCGTCGGATGCTTCGGAATCAGGAGGCGCCGACGCAGACGTCGCCGAATACCTTCTCTAAATGGGCGCCCGGCGCCCCCGCGGCAAGCGCTCATTCCACTTGGGAAATGAGAACTCAGGGCGCCGTGAGCATCTGCTGTGTGAGACCCGCGCAGGGCACGTCCTTGGCATTGCCGAAGACAGGCGTGGGAATGGGGATCACGCGGCCGAGCGAAACCTGCGGAGAGCGCAGCTTGCCCTGGATCATCACGGCGCCATGCAGATCGAGCAGGTCGAAGCTCTTGGGATCGGCATCGACCTCGGCGTTCAGCGCCTGGCTTTTCAGCGAGAGCTGACCCTTCACATGGAGCACGGACTTCTGCGTATCAAGTAGAGTGCGGTCGAAGACGACGTTGCCCTGCTGGAAATTGAGACGGCCGACCGCGCACTTGATCGGAATGCGGTTGTCGCCGGTCACGTAGAGCACCAGCGCATCGAAGATCTGCAGCCCAGCCAGGCTCACCATCAGGCTGCTGACCGACCCGCCCCCCAGCGAGAAGGCCATGAAGCCGTTGGCCGAACCCATGACATGGGCGAGCGAGCGGCCGCTGCCCGCGAGAGACACGCGGCCCTGGATCTTGCCCTGGGTCGCGTCGAAATAGCGGGATTCACGAAAGAAGTTCTTCAGCTCGATGTCGCTCGCCCGGAGGTTGGCCTTCACCTTCGGATCGTCGGTCCTCGCGTCGATCCCCATCTCGCCCGCGATCGTTCCGCCCTCCATCACTGCGAGGGTGAGCGGCTTCACTGTCGCATTCCCGTCGTGGATCAGCACCCGAAAGGCCAATGCCTGGACCGGTAACCAGGGCGGCGCGATCACCCGCTTGGCGTCGAGCGTCACGTCCATGTTCATGGCCCGCATCTTCTCAACCTGCAGCGGCACGTTGGGAAACAGGTCACCCGTCGCCTCGAGCTGGGCCTGGGTCTGGGCCTGCTTAGGCGATACGTTGGTCTTGCGAGCCGGCGTCGCGCCGACCAGCGGCGCCAGATCCTCGAACACCAGCTTCTGTGAAACGAGCTTGGCGGTCAGGAATCTCGGCTTGCGTCGCTCGTCGACGATGACCTCGCCCGTGAGGTCACTCTCACCCACGCGCCACTTCGACTGGACGAATTTCCAGAGTCCAGCCTCGCGGTCCAGCTTGCCGTTGATCGTGTAGGGTGGTGTCGGCGGTCCGGGAATGCCGAGGAGCGGGTAAATCTCCGAAAGATTCGGCCCGGAGAGCGTGAGGTCGACGTTTGCGCCGGTCCATTTGAAGGGATCCTGGACCCTGCCCTTCATCTTCAGCTTCGTGCCGCCGAAGGCTACGTCGAGATCCAGCGGATAGGGCTGCTCCGTCTCGCGCAGCATCAGCACCGAGCCGCCGACGAAGCGCACTTCCAGTGGCTGTCCTTCGAGCTTTCCCTTGAGCGCCAGCTCGGCCTCGTCCTCCGCCTTGCCCGTGGCCGTCGAGACTGTCCCATCAAGCTCCAGTTTCCGCTTGGGATCGCGGTAGCCAAGCTTGCCTTCCGTGACCTCGAGCCTGCCGATCACCGGCGCCTCGAAGCGATTGTCCGGTTCCAGCGCCTTGGCGGCGCCCGTGACGACGGGCGTTTCCCCCAAACTCCAATTGAGCTGGTCATTCTCCCCAGTCTCGACCTGTACCTCCGGTTTACGCAATACGAGACGCGGCAGCATGACATTGCCGCTCAGCAGCGGCCAAAGCCGGACGTCGAAGTCGACCTGCTCGACCTTGAGCATGTAGGGCGCCTTGCCCCACTTGGCGTTGGCGACCTCGATCCCCTCCAGCTTCACGTTGGTCGTCCAGCCCCAGTCGACCGCGACCTTGGCGACCTGCGTCCGGCGGCCCGTCATGTCGCTGATCCTGTCTTCGAGCTGGCCGCGGAGATAGTCCGACGTGGCCACGAAATAGACGGTGGTGGCGGCGATCACCAGAAGGCCGGCCAGAATGCCGGCCGTCCACCCCAGGATTTTCGCGGCAGACCTCATTCGAGCGAAACGACGTGCGCCCCTTTCGGTTGCACTGCCATTCTGCTGTGGAACCGGCCGCTGCGCCTGACTAGGGTCGGTCCATCCTCATAGGGAGTAGCTTGCATGCATTATGGAGTTTGGAGCCTGGCCGCCCTGGCAGCGCTCGGGCTGGGTGGCGCGCCGGCGCAGGCCGAGTACGGCGACGGCACGATCAAGATCGGCGTCCTGAACGACCGATCCGGCACCTATGCCGACCTCTCGGGCCAGGGCTCGGTCTGGGCGGCGCGCAAGGCCGTCGAGGATTTCTGCAAGGCCAACAAGTGCCACGACAAGATCGAGATCGTGGCCGCCGACCACCAGAACAAGCCGGATATCGGCGCCAACGTCGCGCGCCAGTGGTACGACGTCGACAAGGTCGACGTGATCGTCGACGTGCCGACCTCCTCGGTGGTGCTGGCCGTCCACAAGATCACGCAGGAGAAGAACAAGGTCATGCTGGTCTCGGGCGGCGCCTCGTCCGACATCACCGGCAAGGACTGCACGCCCAACACGATCCATTGGACCTACGACACCTGGTCTCTCGCAAACGGGACGGGCCAGGCGATCGTCAAGACGGGCGGCGATAGCTGGTTCTTCCTGACGGCCGACTACGCCTTCGGCCATGCGCTCGAACGCGACACCGAGGCCGTCGTCACCAAGAACGGCGGCAAGGTTTTGGGCAAGGTCCGCCATCCCTTCCCGACGCCGGACTTCTCCTCGTTCCTCCTGCAGGCGCAATCGTCGAAGGCCAAGATCATCGGCCTGGCCAATGCCGGCGCCGACACGACCAATGCCATCAAGCAGGCGGCAGAGTTTGGCATCGTCTCAGGCGGCCAGAATCTCGCGGGCCTGCTGGTCTTCATCACCGACGTGCACGCGCTCGGCCTGAAGGCGGCACAGGGGCTGATCTTCACGGAGGCCTGGTACTGGGACGGCAACGACGCCAACCGCGAATTCGCCAAGGAGTTCGGCCCCGCCAACAAGGGCAATATGCCGACCATGGTGCAGGCGGGCGTCTACTCCGCGGTCATGCACTACCTCAAGGCGGTGCACGAGCTGAAGTCCGAGACCGACGGCGCCGCCGTGGTCGCGAAGATGAAGGAGCTGCCGACCGACGACAAATTGTTCGGCAAGGGCAGCGTCCGCGCCGACGGCCGCAAGATCCACGACATGTATCTCTTCGAAGTGAAGAAGCCGTCGGAGAGCAAGGGCCCGTGGGACTATTACAAGCAGCGCGCCGTCATCGCGGCGGCCGAGGCCTTCCGTCCGATCGCGGACGGCGGCTGCCCCCTGGTGAAGAAGTAGGTTTGGACTGAATAAGACGGGAGGCGGTTCATCCGCCTCCCGATTTTCTTCGTGCGTCAATCGCCGGCCGCAATGTCCCTTTCCCGGGCGATGCCGGCGAACGTGTCGACCGTTTCGTCGAAGAGCCGGCCGAAGACCTTGCCGTCGGCGCCCACGGGATCGAAGCCAAGATCGGCGAGACGCGCGATCACGGCCCTGTCCTGAAGGACGGCCAGCACGGCGTTATGGAAGCGCTCGATTGCAGCAGCCGGCGTCCCCTTGGGCGCCAGCAGCCCCTGCCACGTGGCCTGCACGAAACCCGGAGCGATGGTCTCGGCTGCCGTGGGCACGGCAGCGAACGCCTTGGACCGCTGCTCACTGGTGATGGCCAGCGCCACGAGCTGGCCGCCGCGCACCTGCGGAGCGCCGGCCGCGAAGGTGACGACACCGGCATCGATGTTGCCCGCGATCAGGTCCTGCAGCAGCGGCCCGCCGCCGCGATAAGGCACGTGCGTAACGCGAAGATCGCCCGCCGCCCGCAGCAGCAGTTCGCTCGTCAGATGCTGGCTGCTGCCCAGGCCCGGGACACCGACATTGAGCTTGCCGGGATTGGCTTTCGCCGCCGCGGCAAAGGCCTGGGCGCTGGCCAGGCCCGAACGCGGATGGGTGAACAGCCCCTGCGGTCCGGAGATGGCGAGCGTCACCGGCTGGAAGGCCGGATAGAGCGCCGGCGTTCCCGCCATGGGCAGCGCCTCGGTCGCCGCGAACGTGTCGTTCACGAGGACGATCGTGTAGCCGTCGGGCTGGGCGCGCGAGGCGTTCAGCGTGCCGACCCGGCCGGCGCTGCCGCCGATATTCTCGACGATCACCGTCTGCCCGAGCTGGGCACTGAGCGGCGCCTGGATGACGCGCGCGAAGGCGTCGACCCCGCCGCCCGGTGGCCACGGCACGATGATCTTCACGGACCGGCTGGGATAGGTTCCCTGGGCGCGCGCGACGAGAGGCGCGGCCAGGATTGTGCCGGCAAGACCGGCCATCAGATGACGTCGTTTGAGCATGACTTCTCCGTTGGCCGCCGCAGGTGCGGGGCGATGGGTTCGTTGAAGGGCTTCGGGATCAGACGGTGTCGCGCGTCAGCGTCGACACGAAGGGATGAATGATCGGGAGAGCATGCATCGAAACTGGCCGCCGCACCGCTTCAGGTCAATGAAACGGGTTCGTCGATCTGCGGCGTGACGGCGGTGGAAACTTCTGCGCAGACGGTGGCGCGCAGGAAGCATTGCGCGATGACCGCAATGCTTCATCGAAATGTCGCCGGCGAAGCCGGCGGCCGGTTCAGTCGGCGAGCTGGGTGCGGCCCAGTACGACGTCCTCGTAGACGTGCAGCGACGGCAGGCCGCCGGTATGGATGAACAGCACCTTGGCGCCGGGCTTGAAGTGGCCCTGCCGCGCCAGGCCGATCAGGCCCGCCATGATCTTTCCGGTATAGACCGGATCGAGCAGGATGCCTTCGGTACGCGCCAGCATCTGCACCGCCTCGACCATCTTCTTGTTCGGCACCGAATATTTGGGCTGCCAGAAGCCGCCGAAGCTCTTCACGGCCGACGCCGGCACCTTGATGTCCACGCCCAGCAGGTCGAGGACCGCCTGCGCTTCCTTGAGCACCAGCGGCTCCTGGTCGGCCGGGTCGCGGCTGACGCCGACGCCGATCAGCGGGACCTTGATGTTGTTGCCGAGGAAGCCCGCGACCATGCCGCCATGTGTGCCCGAGCTGCCCGACCCCACCACCACGGCATCGGGCGAGAAGCCCATGTCGAGCCACTGGACCTGCATCTCCTGTATGCAGGCGACATAGCCCAGGCCGCCGATGGCGTTGGAACCGCCGCCGGGTATCACATAGGCCTTGCGCCCGAGCGAAGCGACTTCCTGCGCCACCTTCGACATCGCCTCGGCCATGTTGGTGCCACCGGGAACGACCGTGATCGCCTCGACGCCCATCAGCTCGAACATGAAATTATTGCCGCCGGCTTCTTTCTTGTACGAGCCCGGCACGCGCTCCTCGATCACGAAGCGGCACTTCAGCCCTTCCTTCACCGCCGCCGAGAGCGTGATGCGGCAATGATTGGACTGCGGCGCGCCGCACGTGACGAGCGTGTCGCATCCCTGCGCCAGCGCATCGCCCGCCAGGAACTCGAGCTTGCGGGTCTTGTTGCCGCCGGGGAACAGACCCAGCATGTCGTCCCGCTTGATCCAGATCTCAGGGCCGGCGCCGCCCGGGCAGCTGGCGGCGAGGGCCTTGGTGAAGTGCGGCAGGTGTTCGATAGGCGTGGGCGCGTTGGTGTAGATGCGACGCGCAAAACGAGACAAGTCCATTCAATCGGCTCCAGGTAGAAATACGCGCCCTCGCCCGCCACAGCGGACGAAGCAGTCAGGTCACTCCGTGATGACACCGCAGGCGATGCGGTCGCCGGCATTGCCGGTCGGATCGGTCCTGTAGTCGTCAACGCCGGCATGGATGATGATCGCCGAGCCGTCGGCATCGAACACCGAATTGGCCTGCCCCTTGACCAGCGAGACCATCGGATTGGCGATCTCGATCGTCAGCTCGCCATTGGCCGGGATGTGCAGGTTCGGCATGTCACCGGCATGCGAGCCCTCGGCCGCTTCCATGCCGTGCTTCTTCGAGGCCGGATTGAAGTGTCCGCCTGCGCTGGTGAACGGCGCCTCGCATTTGCCGACGGCGTGGATATGGAACGCATGTTCGCCCGGAACAGCGCCCTTTAGCGCCATCTTGAGGAGCACGCCGTGCGGCGTCTGGACGAGCTGGACGCTGCCGACATCCTTGCCGGCGGCATCCTTGAGCGACGCCTTCGCCGTCGGGCTCTGGGCCCGGGCGGAAAGGGAGAAGGCGGCGAGTCCGGCCACAGCCATCAGGCTGCACGTCACGCGGGCGATACGCATCGATTCCTCCGTTGTCTGGTCAGGAGGCGCCACCCTACTCCAGGACCTTCGGCGGCCGGTAGAGCGGAAAGCCGTTGAAGGGCTTCGATTTGTCGTGATCGGGCACCTGGTAGAAGGTCGATTTGCCATAGTTGTGCAATCCGCCGTCGACCCTCAGCGTGGTGCCGGTGACGTAGGCCGCCGCGTCGCTCAGCAGGTAGACGATGGCCGCCGCGATCTCGGACTCCGTGCCATGGCGCTTGGCGGGAATGCGGTCCTTCACCGAACGCAGCGCCTCGTGTGCGCGCTCGGGGTAACGGTCGAAGCCCGATGAGGCGATGAAACCCGGAATCACCGAGTTCACGCGGACGCCCGAATGCGCCCATTCGATCGAGGCGCTGTAGGTGAAGTTGGTCTGGCCGGCGCGGGCCGCGCCGTTGTGCGCCATGCCGGGATTGCCCAGCTCGAAGTCGGCGCCGACATTCACGATGACGCCGCCATGGGCCTCCATCGAAGCCAGGTAGACCGCCTTGGATACGAGGAAGGTCGCGGTCATGTTGTTGGCCACCACGGCGTTCCAGCCGTTCAGCGAGATGTCCTTGAGCGGTGCGGGAAACTGGCCGCCGGCATTGTTCACCAACCCGTCGATGCGGCCGCCCCACGACATCACGCCATCGATCGCTGCCTTGACCTCGTCCTCGCGGCGCAGGTCGGCGGCGTGGACGAAGGTGTCGGGATCGCCCAGCTCCTCCTTCACCCGCTCGAGCTTCTCCATCGTGCGGCCGACGAGCGCCAGGCGTGCACCGAGTGACTTCAGTTCATGGGCGGTGCAGCGCCCGAGGCCGGACCCGCCACCGGTGACGATGATGGTCCTGCCGGCAAGGAGACCCGGCCGGAACACCGAGTCGTAGCGCACGCTGGCTGTCATCCGGTCACTCGACCTTGATGTTGGCGGCCTTCACGACCTCGGCCCACTTGGTCATCTCGGCGCGCAGGAAGGCCGCAAGTTCGTCCGGCGTCGAGCCGATCGCATCGGCACCGAGATCGGCGAACTTCGCCTTGATCTCCTCCATGCGCATGATCTTCGCGATCTCGGCATGCAGGCGCGCGATCACGGCAGGCGGCGTGCCGGCCGGCGCAATCAGGGCGTTCCATTCCGATATCTCGCAATCGGGCACGCCGGCCTCGGCCAGGGTCGGCACCTCGGGTGCCGCCGGCGAACGTGCGGCGCTGGTGACGGCGAGCGGCCGCACGCGGCCGCCGCGCGCCTGCGGCAGGGCGGCGCTCATGTTGCCAAAATAGAAGGGCACGTGACCCGCCGCCACATCGGCCACCGCCAGCGCGCCGCCCTTGTAGGGCACGTGCTGGATGTCGGTGCCGGTGCGCATCTTGAAGAGCTCGGCCGCGAGATGCTGGGCGCTGCCATTGCCCGACGAGGCATAGGAGAGCTTGCCGGGCTGCGCCTTGGCCAGCGCCACGAGCTCGGCCACGGTCTTGGCAGGATGCGAGGGCGTGATGACCATCAGCTCCGGCACTGTCACCAGCAGCGACACCGGTGCGAAATCCCCGGGCGTGCGGAACGGCATCTTGGGAAACAGCGCCGGGTTCACGGCATGGGCAAAGGCGCCGATCAGCAGTGTGTGGCCGTCGGGTGCGGCCTTGGCCACGATCTCGTCGCCGATCATGCCGCCCGCGCCGGGCTTGTTCTCCACCACGATCGTCTGGCCCAGCGCCTCCTGAAGCTTGGGCGCGATCAGCCGAGCCGTCGTGTCGGCGCCGCCGCCGGCCGAATAGGGCACGATCAGCCGCACCGGTTTGGAGGGATAGGCTTGCGCGCGTGCAAGCCCCGGCACCCAGGCCAAGGCCGCCGTCGCGCCAAGGGTGCGCCGCCGCGAAATCTTCATTTCTTCCTCCCGCACGTTCTCGAGCAGGAGACTACACCCTAGCGGGCGCGCAGCGCGAGGCGGCCGAGATGGCGCTGCAGGAGGCGCATCAGCGCGAATCCCGCCTGCAGGGTGACCCCGAAACAGAGGATGCCGATCGCGAACAGGACCATCTTGTCGCCGAGCGTCGGCATCAGCTCGGCCTCACGCAGGATGACCGCGATTCCTTCCGGTACGCCGATGGCGGCACCGGCGCTCGACGACATGACCAGCACGAAAAAGGCACGGGTCACGTTGGGCAGAAAGAGCAGCGCCCCAAGCGGCGAGCCGTCGCGCAACTGCCGCAACGCCTCGCTGCCGTTGTCTGCGACATAGGCAGCGGCATAGGGCACCAGCGACAGGGCGACCGTCATGATGCCCGACGGCGCGACGTGGACGCCGAACAGCGTTGCGTCCGACGGGATGATGTTCAGCAGGAAGAACATGACGACGAAGGTCGGCGCCGCGCGCATCAGGCCTATCAGCGTCGTGGCGACCGCGCCGCGCACGCCGCCCGCCAGCTTCGCCAGGGTGAGCAGGCCGCCGACGGCGAGGCCGATCAGCAGCGCGATGGCGGCGATCTCGAAATTGACCACCATGCCGGCCAGAAGTTGCGGCACGAAGTCGGGCGATATCCTGCTCATGCCGTCACCATCTGCCGGCGTTCGAGCCAGATCCTCAGCCTGTCGCACAACCACACCACGACGATCACCACGCAGACATAGAAGACGAGCAGCAGCGAGTAGGTGCTGGCCCGGCCGCTGGCGAACGAGGTGATGTCGGTGAGCGCGCTCAGAAGTTCGGGTGCGCCGATGAAGCTCGCGATCGGCGTGCCCTTCGCCGCGTTGACGAGGAAGGACACGATCTGGGTCGCCGAGCGGCTGACCGCGCGCCCGAACAGGTCGACGGTGGGCACAGGCGGCCCTCCCCGCTCCGTCCGCAGCGTGTGCATCGCCTCGCCGATTGCCTGCCCCGCATTCGCGCCGTTCATCAGGCCGAGCGCCACGATCGCCGCGCCGATCGCGACGGCCGACGAGTAGGGAAACAGCGCCAGCGCCACGGCCGCGGAGATGACGAGCGTCAGCACGACCGGCGAGGATTGAAGCACGATGGTGAGGGCGCGGGCGGGCCAGCGCAGCAGGAACGACCGGGAACTCTGCAGCGCGCCCAGCACCAGCGCGAACAGCAGGGTCGCCACCAACGCGCCGGCCACCAGGATCAGCGAGTTGATGATGCCGGCTCTGAACAGCTGCCACGCGGGCATGGTCTTGAACATCGGCAGCTGCACGGCGATGCCGGTGTGCTTTTCCAGCCAGGCCTCGAAGGCGGCCACCTGGGGCGCAAAGCGCGTGGGCTCGAGCACCGCGCTCAGCGCCGGCAGGACGCAGGCGGGATTGGCCGCGCCGGTGTCGGTGTTGCACTCGGACCGGTTCCAGACCGCGCGCTGGAGTTCGAGAAACCCGAGGCCGATTCGGTTCTGCTTCGCCACATCGAGGAAGACGCCGTCGCGATGGAAAATCTGGCTCATCAGGTCGAGCGCCCGGGCGAGGCGATCACTGCCGGTCAGCGCAACCGCCATGCCCCAGGGAAGCTGGGCGAAGCCGAACTTCCTGTCGTAGGCTTGCGCAAAGGCAGGCTCGGTGAAGTAGAAGTCGAAGAAACTGTCGTCCTGCGCCACCAGCGCGCAGGTCTCATCGCGCAGCCTGTCCGGCAACACGCCCGCCTCGTCGAACAGCATCAGGCGGGCATTGTGCGAGACGATCTGAGCGTTGGAGCCGTTGCCGATCGTGACGCAGATCGTGCGGCTCGCGACATCTGGCCAGTCCTTGATGGCCAGCCCCTTCGGCCCGACGATGATCGTCTCCGACCGATAGTAGTGCGGGCGGATGAAGCGCACCTGGGTGTCGCGCTGGGTATTGTGGCCCATGGTCGCGATGGTGAGGTCGATCTTGTCGTCGGCGAGCAGGGGAATGCGGCTCGCCGCGTTGACGCGCGTGAAGGCCGGCTCAACGCCGAGATGCTTGGCGATCTCGCGCGCCACGTCGACGTCGTAGCCCGAGCGGACCTGGCCCTCGCGAGTCCCGAACAGCGGATAGTATTCGCGCACGCCGACGCGGATCCTGCCGTCACAGAAGATGCGGACCAGCCGGTCGAGACCGGGTTGCTCGCAGGCACCCGGCACCACCGCCGCGGCCTTCGCCTCGTCGATCAGCTTCGCCAGCGCAGCATCCGGGGTATCGGCGCGCGCCGGCAGGCCGGCCAATGCAACGAACCACACGAACGCAACGAACAGAACGCGACGCAGCGCCATGTCAGCTCCGCGTCCCGGCCGCGGCGATTTCGACGATGTGCATGTCGGCGAAGACATGCGGTCCATAGCGATGGATGGAACGACCCTCCTCCGCCCGCAGAATCGAAGGTGTCATCAGGTCGATCTTCTCGTTGGCAATGTGGACCAGCACAGTCTTCGCGATGTGAAGCGCGAGACCGTACCGTTCGAGGATCCGGCGCGAGCGCCCGACGTCGACGAAGGCATTGTGGGTGATGAGGGCTCGCCCGTTGATCGCGAGATGCTTCGACAGGCCCTCGAGGAACGGATCGAGCAGTTCGCGGCCGTCGATGCCTCCCGAGCTCCAGGTCGACAGGCGTCCGGCCACTTCGAAGTGATCCATCGGGAAGTGAGGCAGGTTGGCGACGACGAGGTCGAAGCGCCGTCCCGCCACCGGCTGCCACATGTCGCCGCGATGGATTTCCGCCTCGTGGCCGAGGTCCTGCAGGAGCGCCTGTCCCGTGACGATGGCCTCGTCCTCGATGTCGATCCCGCAGAGGGAGGCGGCCCCCAGACCACCCAGCACGGCGAGGACCACGCCGCTTCCGCACCCGATCTCGAGCACCCTGGCGCCGCACACGCGACTGGGTTCCCCGCGAAGCACCTGGATCAGCGCTGCCGTATATTCGCTCGGCCGCAGCGTCGCGACCGCCGGAGAGGACTTGCGGGCATCGAACATCGGTCAGCGCGACATCTGCAGCGGCACGAGACGCGACGGATCGATCGTTCCCAACCGCTTCGCCATGGCCCGCGCCACCGGATCGTCGGGATATTCCGACTGGATCTCCTGGTAGCGCGACAGCGCCGTCCCATAGTCCTCGGCGACCAGCGCGTTGTAGGCGGTGCGCGTGAGTTCGCAAAGGCGGACCGTCGCCTCGTCAGGCTCGAACTCCGGTCCGATCCCGTAGGCGCCGACCAGCTCGTAGATCGGCACCTTCGAGCGGCGGCCCTTCACGGTGACGTCGTCGATCGGACGCACGCAAAGGCGTTCACCAGCTTCCTTGAAGACGGCATGGCTGATGCAGATGCCCGTGCCGTACTCCTTGTTGATGCCCTCCAGTCGCGCCGCGATGTTCACGCCGTCGCCCATGACGGTGTAGCTCATCCGCTCCTTTGAGCCGATATTGCCGACCAGCACGGCGTCACTGTGGATGCCGATGCGGACCTTCAACGGCTTGGCGCCGGTCGCCTCCCAACCCGCGTTCAGTTCCTTCATGCCCTCGCGGATGCGCAGCGCCGCGAAGCAGGATCTCTGCGCATGGTCCTCGAGCAGCGCCGGCGCCCCCCAGAAGGCCATGACGCCATCGCCGATGAACTTGTCGATGGTGCCGTGCTCCGTATTGACGGCATGGGTCACGACGCCGAGATAGGCCGACACGTGCGCCAGCAACTTCTGTGAGGGCACTTCCTCCGACATGGAGGAGAAGGCCTCGAGGTCCGAGAAGAAAATCGTGAGGAAGCGGCTGTGGCCACCCAGCACCAGCTTTTGATCCGAGTCGAGGAGTTGGCGGACGAGGCCCACCGGCACAAAGGCGGCGAAGGACTTCACGGCCGCATCGAGCGTGTCGATGGCGCGGGCGAGCACCGCGACCTCGCGGATTGGCGACTGCAGAGGCGGCAGGTTGTCGCCCTCAAGGTCCTGGATCCTCGCCACCTTGAGCGCGAGCCGCTCGAGCGGCGAGGAGATGACGCTGGACAGGAAGTAGATGATGCAGATCTGCAGGACGATCGCGATCACACCGAACAGGGCCAGTCGCTGGTTCTGCTCGTCGAAGGCACTGGTGAAGTCGGCCAGAGGCGTGATGACGAAGAGCTGCCACTTCTTGCCGAACGTCGGCGGCAGGGTCGTAAGGCTCGCGACGTAGTGCTTTCCGCCGCGCTCGAACGAAAACGTCCTTTCGCTGTCGCGGGGTCGGAAGCTGAAGGCGATCGCCGGCAGGTCGTTTCCGAGTGACGTGATGTGCTGAAGTTCGACCCTGCCGTTGTGGCTCGTATAGGTCTTGGTGCGCTCCGAATTGGCGATGACCCGGCCTTGATGGTCCAGGATGTAGGAGAGCGTGCCCGCACTTATCTTGCGCTCGGCGAGATAGTTCGACATTCCGTCGAGCGTGATGTCGGCGGCGGCGACGCCGCGCAGCACTCCGTCGGCATAGAAGGGCGCGCCGACGGTGAAGCCGACGAGCCCCAGGGTGGCGAAGACGTCGACGTCGCTGACCGAAAGGTCGCGGGTCTGCTGCGCGGTCACATACCACAGGCGTGCACGCGGGTCGTAGGACGTGGTCTGCTCCGAGAGGCCCAGTTCCTTGCGGTCCTTGTCGAGGAAAAGGTAGTGGTCCACGGGCGACGACCCGCGCTGCGGCGTGATCCATCGGTCCGCCCAGCGCGTTCCGGGCGGCGGGAGCTTGCCCTGGATCTCAACAGCTGGATCGATCTGCCGGGCCTGGCGGAACGAGCCGTCGTTCAGGCCGACATACATGCTGATGATACGATCGCTGTGTTGCAGGATGCTGAAGAGATACTTCAGCGAGCGGTTGTCATCGAAGAAATCGGGTTGCTCGGAGCCCAGTGCCGCGGCGCTGCGCACGAGCGACTTGATGGGATCGAAGAGGTGCTGGATGTTCTCGATGGCCTCGACGCTGAACCGCCCCACCAGTTCGTCGGCATTGTCGCGCGCGATCTTCTCGTTCGACACGTAGTTCACCGCAACGATCGCGAAGAAGACCGGCACGGTCAGCAGAATGAACAACGTCAGGATGCTCGGACGCAGCCGCAGGTTTTTCGCGAAGATGCTTGTCATTGCGCGGCGATGGACGTCCCGGAGGTGATCGGAGCACTATAAATGAAAGGAGAATCAGCGTCCACGCGCCGTCCCGCCGTGCATTTACAGCGGCGGTCGCCGCGAATGCCAGTCGGTCCGCTGCTGGTAGGCGTGGCCTGCCGCCAGGATCAGCCCTTCATCGAAGGCCTTTCCGACGACCTGGAAGCCCACCGGCACACCGTCCGCCGACATGCCGCCTGGCAGAGTGAGCGTCGGATGACCGCTCAGGTCGAACGGCGCCGTGTAGCGCAGACGCGCTGCGACGGTCTCGGGATCGCGCCCCGCCGCCTGCAGCGCCTCGGTCGACCACACGGCCCTGGCCATCACCGGCATCAGCAGAAGATCGACCGACGCCAGCAGGCGATTGAGCTCGCCGGTGAGCGCGGCGCGGCGGAGCTGCATCTTCGCGACCTCCGTCGCGGAAAGGCGACGACCATGATCGAGCAGGCCGGAGAGTACCGGACCGTACTCGGCCGCCCGCGACGGATAGGTGACTTCGTGCGCCACCGCCGCTTCCACGCCACACAGAGGCACCCAGTCGCGGGCACCCTGGTCGAAACCATCGGGCAGCTTCACGTCGACGATCAAGGCACCCGTGTTCTTCAGCGCCTCGACCGCACCGTCGAGGGCGCGCCGCGCGTCCTCATCGAGCCCCTGCATGTTGGTGGCGAACCCGATGCGCCGGCCGCGCACGCCCTGGTCGATCGAGGCGACATAGTCGGGCACCGGCAGGCCGACCGAGGTCGGGTCCTCCGGATCGGCACCCGCGATCACGCCGAGCACGATCGCAGTGTCGAGGGCGTTGCGGGTCATCGGGCCGATATGGTCGAGCGACTCGGCCAGCGCAAAGACGCCAGCGCGGCTCACGCGTCCCCAGGTCGGCTTCAGGCCCGACAGCCCGTTCATGGTCGAGGGGAAGCGAATTGAGCCGCCGGTGTCGGAACCCAGCGAGGCGTAGCAAAGGCCCGCCGCCGTGGCCGCACCGGAACCCGAGGAGGATGAGCCTGTCCAGTAGGCCGCGTTCCAGGGATTGAGCGGCGCAGGAATGTTCGGATGGTGGGCGCCGTAGGCGCCCTCCGTCATCTGCAGCTTGCCGAGAAGCACCGCTCCCGCCTGCTTGAGCCGCGCGACCACCGTTGCGTCCCGCGTCGGCACGTTGCCGCGATGGATTTCCATGCCGGCCGCGGTCGCGACGCCCTCCGTGTTGCAAAGATCCTTCACCGCGATCGGCACACCGTGCAGCGGTCCTCGCGAGGTGCCGGACGCAGTCTCAGCATCGAGGCATGCCGCGTCGGCCAACGCACGGTCGGCGGTCACGGTCGCATAGCTCTGGAGCCTGGGATCGACCTTGCCGATGCGGTCGAGCATCGATCCGGTCAGTTCGACGGACGACAGCTTGCGCGCCTTCAGGCGCCGCGCGACCTCGTCGAGCGACAGATAGTGCAGGTCGGATGGCATACAGACTCCCTCACAGCGATTTCTCCATGACCTGGATATGTTCGCCGCGATAGTCGCGCCGCTCAAGCGCCCTCCAGCCCAAACCTGCATAGAGCGAGGCGGCCGAGTGCGTGAAAAGATAGAGGCGATCGTAACCGATGCGCCGAGCCGCATCCTCGACGGCGCGAACGAGCGCCGATGCGATACCCTTCTTGCGGTGTTCGGCAGGAACGAAGACGCTCGCGAGCCAGGGGTTGCGCGGATCGCCCTCGAGATCGTCGAAGATCAGTGACGCCGTACCGACGATACCGCCATCGTCCCCCAGCGCGACGAAGGCGATCGGAAGGCGATCGACATTCATCTTTCCCTCAACCCGGGCCCGGCGCTGGCCGAGCGTCTGGCCGGGATTGAGGTGTCCCCACTCGTCGAAGCCCCAGACCGAGACCTGTTCGGCCAGATCGGGGCGTTCGACGAGGGGAACGACTCTCATGTCTTTCAGTCAGCCGCCTTGAGATTGACGGCAGCCGAACGGCCACGCTCGGTGGCGATCTCGTAGCCGATCTTCTGGCCTTCGTTGAGGCCGTTCAGGCCCGAGCGCTCGACTGCACTGATATGGACGAACACGTCCTTGCCGCCGTCACTCGGCTGGATGAACCCAAATCCCTTCGTGGCGTTGAACCACTTGACGGTGCCTGTAGCCATGTCTCTCTCCTGGGCAGTTAAACGAGCAAGCAAATGCGCGCTGGCGGAGCGCTCGCAGCTACCGCCTTCGACAACCGGGAATTTGGGTAAAAGCTCGGGGGAAAGTCCGGGACCGCTGTGGGCTGGGCTGCCAAAGCATGGCCAAGTTCGTGAGTCGTAGGATCGCATATGAGGAACGTAACGCCGCCAGATCAATTTGGCTGCGTCCCTTTCTTCACATTGTTGCGCCTATCTTCCACGGCTCGAACTCGTCGTCCCCGATCCCCAAAAGCTCCGATTTGGTTTTCTGGCCCGAGGCCGTGGCAAGAATAAGGTCGAAGATCCGCCGGCCGTTCTCCTGAATCGTTTCCTCTCCATCGATGATCGTTCCGCAGTTGATGTCCATGTCGTCAGTCATGCGTTTATAAAGAGAGGTATTCGTCGCAAGCTTGAGTGACGGCGTGGGCTTGCAGCCGAAAACGCTGCCGCGGCCCGTCGTGAAGCACAGGACATTGGCACCGCCCGCGACCTGGCCCGTGGCCGACACCGGGTCGTAGCCCGGCGAATCCATGTAGACGAAACCCTTGGCGGTGATCGGCTCGGCATACTTGTAGACGTCGACGAGGTTCGTCGTGCCGCCCTTCGCGACCGCACCCAGCGATTTCTCCAGAATGGTCGTGAGGCCACCCGCCTTGTTGCCGGGAGACGGGTTGTTGTTCATTTCACCGCCGGTGCGGGCACAATGGTCCTCCCACCAGCGGATGCGATCGACGATCTTTTCGCCGACGTCCTTGCTGACGGCGCGACGCGTCAGCAGATGTTCCGCACCGTAAATCTCGGGCGTCTCCGACAGAACCGCCGTGCCGCCATTGCGCACCAGCAGATCGACTGCCGCCCCCAGTGCGGGATTGGCGGAAATGCCCGAATAGCCGTCCGAGCCGCCGCATTGCAGCGCCAGAATCAGCTCGCTGGCGGGAATCGCCTCGCGCTGCACATCGTTCGCCTCGGGCAGCAACTCCTTCAGGAATCCCACGGCGCGCATCACGGTCCTGGAGACACCGCCCTCGTCCTGGATCGCCAGGGGAATGAGCTTCGGCCCCTCCTTCAATCCCTCCGCGTTCATCAGGCCGGAGATCTGGTTGGCTTCGCAGCCCAGCCCGAGCACGACGACCGCCGCCATGTTGGGATGCTTCGCGTAGCCCGCGAGCGTGCGGCGCAGCACGTCCATCTCGAGGCCCGACGCGGCCATGCCGCAGCCGCCACCATGCGTCAGGGGAACGACCCCGTCGATGTTGGCGAACTGCGCCAGCAGCGGCTCGAGTCGTGACGCGATCATGCGGCTGGTCGCGGCCGAGCAGTTCACGGTCGTGACGATACCGATGTAGTTGCGCGTCGCAGCGCGGCCGTCGGCTCGGCGATAGCCCTGAAAAGTGACCGGCGGCACGATGAAATCCGTTGGATGGGCATCGGCGCAGAAAGCATAGTCGCGCTCGAAGTCGCCCATGATGCAGTTGTGCGTATGGATGTGCGTGCCGGGGGCCAGATCCTCGGTCGCGAAGCCGATGATCTGGTTGTACTTGCGCAGCGGCTCGCCCTGCTTCACCGCCCTCGTGAGAATCTTGTGACCCGGCGGCACGCGCGTCGCGGCCGCGACCTCACCCTCGACCTTCGTGCCAGGCAGGATGTCCATGCGGGCGACGACGACATTGTCAGCGGGATGCAGGCGAATGGTGAGCGGGGCCGTCATTGTTGTTTCCTCCGAAGTCGGCCGACCTTAGTACACCCCCAGCCTGCAGCAACTGCTTCCCGATCAACAAGCGTTGCGAGCGAATCGCATCGATCCGGCCGCCCTGCGCTCAGGTACCGCCCAGAAGCAGGAGAATGACGCCGGCCACGCTGACGAGGATGCCGAGCAGCCCGATCACATGAAGCCGTTCGCCGCGCAGGAAGAGCCAGCTCATGACCACGCCGATCAGCGGGAACAGCGCGACCAGCGGCGCGACGATGGTGATGGAGCCCAGCCCGAGTGCCGCATAGAGAAGGAAGGTAGCGCTGCCGTTGGCGAATCCGACCCCGAGGAACCACAGCACGCCGCTGCGGATCGCCGGCCCTTCCCGCAACGCGCGACGTCCGACCAGCGACAGGATCACTGCCGTCGAGAGCGCATAGCCGATGGCGGCGGCGGCCAGCGGCTCGGGCCATAAAGCGAGCCCGGTCTTGATCGCCGGCTGGATCGCGCCGCGCACCAGCGCCGCGGCGAGCGGCAGGCCCAGCACCCAGACGGACCAGCGCCGGCCACCGGTACCACCGCGTAGCGCCAGCAACGCCACGCCACCCACCACCATCGCCAGGCCGGCCAATTGCAGAAGGCCGAGATGCTCGCCGAGGAACAGCACCGCGCCCAGCACCGCGAAGATCGGCGTCACATTGCCCACGGCACCGGCCACCGCCGGTCCTAGCCGCTCGTTCGAGCGGACCGAAAGGATCGACACCACCACAGGGAAGATGCAGCCGACGCTGGCGAAGATCAGCGCCGCGTCGAGATTGAAGGTGCTCCAGTCGACGAAAACGGTGGCGGCCAGCCAGGCCACGACCAGCGCGCCGCCGATCGAATAGAGTGGCGAGCGCCATGACGGCATCGTCCGCAGTCCGAACTGGGTCAGGATCAGCGCCAGGGCGAAGCAGAATGCCGCACCCAGGGCCAGGATGGCCGCGCCGCTCATCGTCTGCTATGTCCGCGCGCTTCGAGGGACGACGAGGATAGAATGGACACGCTCACCTACTGGAACGGCACCTGGCACGAAGGCAACCCGGCGATCCTGGGCCCCCGCGACCACGCCTTCTGGCTGGGCTCCATGGTATTCGACGGCGGGCGGGCGTTCGAGGGCTGCGGCCCCGACCTCGACCTCCATGCGGAACGCGTCGTGCGTTCGGCCCGCGCCATCGGCCTGAACCCGACCCAGACGCCGGAAGAGATCCTGAAGCTGATGCACGAGAGCGTGCGGCGCTTCGGTCCCAAGGCCGAACTCTATGTCCGGCCGATGTTCTGGGCCGGCAAGGGCGGCGCCGGTCCCATCTCGGTCGATCCGGACTCCGCGCAGTTCCTGCTCTGCACCTACATCTCGCCGATGCGCGCCGGCACGCCGCTGACGCTCGGCCTGTGCCGGTCCATTCGCCGGCCGGCGCCCGAGACCGCGCCCACCGACGCCAAGGCGAGCTGCCTCTATCCCAATTCCTCGCGCGGTGTCGCCGAGATGCTGAAGCGCGGCTTCAACAACGGCGTGGTGCTCGACCCGCTCGGCAACGTGGCGGAGACCTGCAGTTCAAACCTCTTCATCGCCCGCAATGGCTTGGTCGCAACGCCCGTACCGAACGGCAGCTTCCTGGCCGGCATCACACGCTATCGGACGATCAGGCTCCTGCGCTCGGCCGGCATCACGGTCGAGGAGCGCACGATCCGTCCGGCGGAGTTGGAGGAAGCCGACGAGATGTTCACCACCGGCAATGCCGGCAAGGTGCAGTCGGTCAGCCGCTACGAAGGCCGCGACATGCAGCCCGGTCCGATCGCCGCCCGCGCGCACGACCTCTACATGGCCTTCGCGCGGACACAGCGGGTGATCTGAGGCCCCGCTTCCCCTCCCTTGCGGGACAGGCGCGAATCGATACTGTCCGTCCATGACTTCGACCGAGCGCGACATGACCTTTCTTGCCGGGGGCGGCGAGATGGGCGCGCTCATGCGGGCACATGACTGGAAGGGCACGCCGCTCGGCAACCCGGCCACATGGCCGCAGTCGCTGCGGACCGCGGTCCGGCTGCTGTTGAACTGCGGCCACCCGATGTACATCTGGTGGGGTCCGGACCTCATCAGTTTTTACAACGACGCCTATCGGCGTTCGATCGGCCCGGAACGCCACCCCTCCTCTCTCGGCCAACCGGGACCGGTCGTGTGGGAGGAGATCTGGCCCATCATCGGACCCCAGATCGAGCAGGTAATGTCGGGCCGAGGCGCCACGTGGCACGAGAACCACCTGGTCCCGATCACGCGCAACGGCCGCCGCGAAGACGTCTACTGGACCTACAGCTACAGCCCTATCGACGAGGCCGACGCCCCGCAGGGCGTGGGCGGGGTACTGGTCGTCTGCAGCGAAACCACCGAGAAGGTACTGACCGAGCAGCGGCTGATGGCCGAGATCGAGCGCCAACGCCGCACGTTCCAGAAGGCGCCCGGCTTCATCGCCGTCCTGAGCGGCCCAGACCACATCTACGAGTACGTGAACGAAGCCTACCTCGCCATCGCTGGCCAGCGCGACTTCCTCGGCCTCAGCGTGCGCGAGGCCCTGCCGGAGCTCGAGGGCCAAGGCTTCTACGAGCTGCTCGACCGGGTCTACCGCACGGGCGAGCGCTTCATCGCCCGGGCCATGCCGATTCGCCTCAGGACCGAGGCCAGCACGCATTTCATCGACTTCGTCTATGAACCGATGCGCGACGAGGCGGGCGAGATCTACGGCATCTTCGTCGGCGGCCACGACGTCACGGCTCACAAGGAAGCCGAGCGTCAGTCTCTGCTGAATGAGGAATCGCTCCGGCTCACGACGGAGGCGGCAGAGATCGGCACTTGGGACGTCGACTTCACAACCGACACGCTGACCTGGTCGCCGCGTACCAAGGCCATGTTTGGCTTCTCGCCCGATGCCGTCTGCACGCTCGACGACTTCTACGCCGGCCTCCATCCCGAGGACCGTGATGCCACCAGCCGGGCGTTCGGCGCCGCCCTCGACCCTGCGCTGCGGGCAACCTACGACGTGCAGTACCGGACGATCGGGCGCGACGACGGCGTGATCCGCTGGATCGCGGCCAAGGGAAAGGGCCTGTTCGACGCGGACGGCAGATGTTTCCGCGCCGTGGGTACCGCCATCGACATCAGCGCGCGCAAGCTCGCCGAGGCGCGACACGCCTTCATGCTCGAACTCAGCGACGCGCTACGCGGCAACGATGCGAACAAGGCATTGGACGACGCCTGCGCCCTGATGGGCCGCTTCTTCGGCGTCAGCCGCGTGGGCTACGGCCATCTCGATCCGGTTGAGGACGTCTTCGACTATTCGGTCTGCTGGACCGACGGCCATGCCCAGCCGCTGCTCGGCCGGGTACCCGCGCGCGCCTTCGGCATTAAGATCGTGACCAAGCTCAGCGCCGGTGAGACCGTCGTGGTGAGCGACCTGCAGACCGATCCATTGAGCGACGAGCCGGAGACGCGTGACACGGCCCGCTCCGTGGATACGCGGGCCATCCTCGTCGTGCCCTTCGTGCGTGCCGGCCGCCTGCGCACCATCGTCTATCTGAACGACCGGCCGATCCGTCAGTGGCAAGCCGACGAGGTCGCCTTCATGGAGGAGGTCGCCGAGCGGACCCGCCAGGTGATCGAGCGCGACGAGGCGGAGGCAGCGCTGCGCGCGCTCAACGCCACGCTCGAAGCGCGGGTCGAAGCGCGGACCGCCGAACTGCGGGCGGCGGAGGAGGCTCTGCGCCAGGCCCAGAAGATGGAGGCGATCGGCCAGCTCACCGGCGGCATCGCCCATGACTTCAACAACCTCCTGCAGGGCATCACTGGCAGCCTCGACCTCGTCCAGCGGCGCATCAGCCAGGGCCGGCTTGGCGACCTCGACCGCTTCATCACGGGCGCCATGACGTCGGCCAATCGGGCCGCCGCCCTCACCCATCGCCTGCTGGCTTTCGCACGCCGGCAGCCCCTCGATCCCCGGCCCGTCCACGTCAATCCTCTGGTTGGCTCGATGGAAGAGCTGCTGCGGCGGACGCTGGGTGAGCGGATTGATCTCGAGTTGAGGCTGGCCGGCGGCCTCTGGTTGACGCGCTGCGACACCAACCAGCTGGAATCCGCCATCCTGAACCTTGCCATCAACGCGCGGGACGCCATGCCCGAGGGCGGGCAACTTGTCATCGAGACCGTCAACCGGGCGGTCGATGAGGTGACGGCCGCTGCGCATGCAGAAAGGGTGTCCGGTGACTATGTACGCGTCTCGGTCGCTGACAGCGGCACCGGCATGGATGCCGAGACGGTCGCCCGTGCTTTCGAGCCGTTCTTCACGACCAAGCCGATCGGCCAGGGAACCGGCCTTGGCCTGTCCATGATCTATGGCTTTGCGCGCCAGTCAGAAGGCCATGTCGAGATAGAGAGTGAGCCCGGCCGGGGCACGATCGTCCATCTCTGCCTGCCCCGCTTCGAGGGGGAAGCCAGCGACGAGGCTGCCCCGGATGCGACCAGGGCCGTGCCAGCCGAAACCGGCGAGACCGTCCTGGTCATCGAGGACGAGCCGGTGGTCCGCGGCTTGGTCGTCGAAGTGCTGGCCGATCTCGGCTACCGCGCCATTGAGGCGGCCGACGGCCCTCAGGGCCTGGAGATCGTGCAGTCGCCGCAGCGCATCGACCTGCTGATCACCGATGTCGGGTTGCCCGGGCTGAACGGCCGGCAGGTCGCGGACGCAGCCCGCGCCCTTCGCCCCGATCTCAGGGTGTTGTTCATGACGGGTTACGCCGAGAACGCTGTGCTCGCCGCCGGCTCGCTCGAGCCCGGCATGACGCTCATCACCAAACCCTTCACTATGGAAGCGGTTGCCACGCGGGTGCGCGAAATCATCGAGGCGCCATAGCCCGCAGCGACGAGAAACCGGCAATTCGCTTCCAATGAACAGAATGGATAAACCGATGTCGTCCACCGAACTCCCCCTGGCGCGATTCCTGGCGCACTGCCATGCGGACTTCTCCAAGGACGATAGCGGAGAGGTCGCCTCGTACATTCCCGAGCTGGCACTTGCCGATCCCCAGCATTTCGGCATTGCCGCGACGACGGTCGACGGATTCGTCTACGAAGTCGGCGACAGCACGGTCGAGTTCACCATCCAGTCGATTTCGAAAGCGTTCGTCTTCGCGCTCGCCCTCGAAGCGGTCGGCGCCGACAGGGTCGAGGCGATCGTAGGTGTCGAGCCGAGCGGCGACGCGTTCAACTCCATCCGCCTGCGCTCGGACAACCGGCCCTTTAACCCGATGGTCAACGCGGGCGCAATCGCCTGCGTCGGGCTGATCTGCGAAAGCGACGCCGACGGCGCCTTCGAGCGCGTGCGAACCACGCTGGGTCGCTTTGCCGGACGCCGGCTCGAGGTGGACGAACCCACGTTCCGGTCGGAGCGCGAAAGCGGCGACCGCAACCGGGCGATCGCCTACCTGCTGCGCAATCACGGCGTCCTGCTGGGTGACGTGGACAAGGTGCTCGACGTCTATTTCCGCCAATGCGCGCTTCGCGTCTCCGCGCGGGACCTGTCCGTCATGGCGGCGACGCTCGCGAACAAGGGCCGCAATCCGCTGACCGGCGAGCAGGTCGCATCGTCCTATGCGGTGGCCCGCACGCTCTCCGTCATGACCAGCTCGGGCATGTACGATTCGGCCGGTGGCTGGGTCTACCGCGTCGGCATTCCCGCCAAAAGCGGCGTCGGCGGCGGCATCGTCGCCGCCCTTCCCTCGCAGCTCGGCCTCGGCACCTATTCGCCGCGCATCGACGATCAGGGAAACAGCATCCGTGGCCTGCGCACCTGCGAGGCGCTGTCCACGCATTTCGGCCTGCATATGCTCAACCGGGTCGGCGACGCGCAGACCTGCATTGCCGCCGGCTACAATGTCGGTAGCGTCTCGTCGCGCCGCAGCCGGCCGGCGCGCGAGCAGGCCATCCTCGAAGCACATCACCTGGAGTGTGCCATCCTCGAGCTCACCGGCGCCTTGAGCTTCGCCAACGTCGAGTATGTATCGCGGCGCATCAGCAGCCTTCGCCGGGACCTGAACTACCTGATCCTCGACTTCCGGCGCGTGCCCTCCGTCAGCGATGCGGCGCTGCGGTTGCTTGCCGATATC
Source organism: Reyranella sp. (assembly GCF_004297265.1). GTDB lineage: Bacteria > Pseudomonadota > Alphaproteobacteria > Reyranellales > Reyranellaceae > Reyranella. Next base: position 40,677 of record NZ_SCUT01000020.1, on the reverse strand, counting down.
TTCGACGACCTCGCATCCGGACGCGTCGAGATGGTATTCAGCGGAATCCCCAAGGGAACTCCCGCCGAACAAGCTCTTCGCAGCTGGCTGGCCGACCGGCCAAGCGTGCACGTCATCGGGCTGCTGGACGAAGCCATCGAGTGGGCCGAGGACCGCATCATCCAGAGCCAGGACGGGGATCTCTATCGCGGCCAGTCGGTCGACATTGCCGAGCAGGAGTTGCTGGCTGGACTGGACGCGGCCGAACTGGCTGTCCTCGCCAGCTCTATGGTCCGGCGCGAGTATCGAATTGGCGAGCGCCTGATTTCCGCCGGAGATCCGGCGTCGTCGGTGATGTTCGTGGAGAGCGGGGTCGTCAGCGTCCGCCTGCACAGCGGCGTCCGGCTTGCCACCTTGTCCGCCGGCATGGCGGTGGGCGAGATGGCGCTGCTGGAGACAAATCGGTCGGCCGATGTCTGGGCGGACACGCATGTCGCCTGCCTCGAATTGTCTCTCGACGCCTTCAATGGCTTCCGCAACCGGTACCCGCATGCCGGCGAGAAGATCATGGCCAGCCTTGCCCGCCTGCTTGCCAAGCGCCTGATCGTCGCCAATCACAAGATCGAGGTACTGGCGTCCTATTGAGACCCGAGCGCCGCCGATTCGGCCCGAATCCGGATCCACATCGCCACCGCATTGAGCAGCGTAAAGGCAAGGCCGTACCATGCCAGCCCGAAGACGAGCGGCAGGACGAGGAACTCGCCCGCCACCACCCAGTAGTTCGGATGGGAGAGGAAGCGGTAGGGACCGCGCTGCACCAGTGGCGCATCCGGCAGAATGATGATGCGCGTCGTCCAGCGCTCTCCCAGCGACACGATCACCCAGACGCGAGCCAGCTGCAGGACGACGAAGACCGTGATCCAGAGCAGGTTGATGCCCTGCTCCGCCGGCGAGCGATACACCGCGAGATACCACAGGCCCAGCAGCCATGCGGCATGCAGCGCCACGATCAGAGGATAGTGCGCCGCGCCCGCCTCGTGCGCGCCCCGCGCCAGCAGGCGACGGGTGTTGCGACGTGCCAGCACGAGCTCACCCAGTCGCTGCGCCGTAACGAGCGCAAGGATGAGAACCGCCCAGTCGATCACGGCAGGCTCAGGCGGCTCGCGCCAGGGACAGGCAGCTACAGGTGAAGCCCGGCCCCAGCGCCGTCAGCACCGTGCGCCGCGGCAGGCCGGCTTCCATCAGGCGCTCCAGCACGAACAGCACCGTCGGCGCCGACATGTTGCCATACCGGCGCAGCACCTCGCGTTCGTGATCGAGCACACCCTGGTCGAGACGCAGCGTCGTCTCCAGTGCCGTGATCACCTTGGCGCCGCCTGGATGACAGGCGAAGCGATCGACCGAGCCGCGCGCCACACCGATGCGAGACAGGATGGTCTCGACCGCTGGCCCGACTTCCTGCTCGGCGAAGGGCGGGATCGAGCGATCGAAGATGACGCCGAGGCCGGTCGGATCAACCTTCCAGCCCATGATGTCGAGCGTGTCGGGCCAGAGATGCTCGCCGGCCCCTTCGATCCGGGCGACGCCTTCCCCACCCGAGCCGGCGCGCACGACGCAGGCCGCCGCGCCGTCGCCGAACAAGGCGGTCGCCACCATATTGGCGGGCGTGAGCTGGTCCATTCGGAAGGCCGAAGTGCAGATCTCGATGGCGACCAGCAACACCGTCGCGCCGGGCCGGGCCGCCGCCAGACGGCTGGCAACGGCCAGGCCCGAGACACCCCCGGCACAGCCGAGACCGAACACCGGCACGCGTTCGACGTCGGAGCGAAAGCCCATGCGCCCGGCAACGCGTGCCTCGAGGCTCGGCGTCGCAATGCCGGTCGAGGAGATGGTGACGATCGTGTCGACATCGGAGGCTGGTATCCCCGCGGCTGCGAGCGCCCGCGTCGCGGCCCCGACGAACAGTTCCTGCGCGCCTTCGAGATAGGCCGCGTTGCGCTCCGGCCACCCCAGGGAAGACAGGTACCAGTCGAGCGGCCTCACCGTATAGCGCGCCTCGATGCCGGCCGTGGTGAAGACCGGTGCCATTCGCTCGAAGGCGGCATAGCGACCGGCGAAGATTCCACGTGCGGCTTCGGCCGCCTCGGACTGCAGGAGGCGGTGCGGCGGCAAGGCGTGAGCAACGGACAGAAGGGCGATTGATGGGGACAAGCGGTGATTCCTTCTTCGACCGCCATAACCACCCCTGACTGTCGCAGGTTCAAGTCACGTTTTCCTGACGATCTTTTTGTGCACGAATAGCGAAAGATTATTCGCGTCCAGCTAGGCGCAGAAGTGCTGCAAATGGAGTTGCCGGGAAAAACTTTCGTCGGCATAACGCGCGGGTCTGTTCGGGGGCGAACCAGCACGCACGCGCCGGAGCCGAACATCCTGCGCGACGAGAAGGGGGAGTTTTATGCAAGCTGATCGTCGTTCGACCCTGAAGCTGCTTGGAGGCGCCGCGCTGACGGCAGCCGCGCTGCCCGCCCTGCCGTTCTCCGCCGCCGCACAGGAAGATCTGTTCGTTTCGTCGGCCTACCAGAACTTCAAGCGCGGCACGATCCACAGCCTGGACGAGAAGACGCGCGGCTTCGTCATCGTCTGGCAGGATCTCGGCCGGGTGAAGATGAAGGCGGCCGACCTGGTCACCAACTACGGGGCACTCCGCGTCGGCCAGATCGTCGACGTGCAGTGGTACGACTATGTCGATTTCCTGATCGCGCCGACCACGCCCGCCGTGACGGCGCGCGCCAAGGCGATGATGGCCCAGGGCGCCCGCATCGAGGGCATCCCCGGCGCGCGCGAGCGCATCCGCCTCTGGTCGATGGCCGGCATGTGCACCAAGGTCGACCTCGCGACCAACACGGTGTTCCTGATCAACGCCTCCGGTGGCGAGCCCGACAAGCCCTCGCCCGACAGCGGCGAAGTCATCCAGATGCCGCAGATCGTGAGCGAAGCGGGCAAGGCCGCGCTGAAGACGATCAAGCCGGGCACGCTGATCACCACGGTGTACAGCGTTCAGACCGCGCTCCAGGTCACGATCATCCGCTGAACGTTTCTGCATATCTAACGGCAGCGCCGGGACCGCGAGGTTCCGGCGTTTTCGTGTCGGCGTTTCACTTACCGCGACCGGAATGCTAGGCAATCGGGAGCAACTCTTGCGGGAGGACGCCATGGCCGCCTCATACGATCTGATCGTACGCAACGGAACGGTGATCGACGGGACCGGAGCCGAACCGCGCGAAGCGGACGTCGCAATCCAGGATGGCAGGATCGCCGGGGTTGGCCGCATCGCCGGCAGCGGCCGTGAGGAGATCGATGCAAGGGGCTTGGCCGTGACGCCGGGCTTCGTCGACATTCATACCCACTACGACGGCCAGGTGACCTGGGATGACCGCTTCTCGCCCTCCTCCGGTCATGGCGTGACGACGGTGCTGATGGGCAACTGCGGAGTTGGCTTTGCGCCCTGTCGCCCGCAGGACCGCGACACACTGATGAACGTGATGGAAGGCGTCGAGGACATTCCCGAGCTGGTGATGCGCGAGGGCGTGCCGTGGAACTGGCAGAGCTTTCCCGACTATCTCGACGCGCTGTCGAAGCGCCATTGCGACATCGACTTCGCCACGCAGGTGCCGCATGCGCCGCTGCGCGTCTTCGTGATGGGCCGGCGCGGCGTCGACCGTGAACCCGCCAACGCGTCGGACATGGTCGAGATGTCGAAGCTCGTCGAGGAAGGGCTGAATGCCGGCGCGCTAGGCTTCTCGACCTCGCGCTCGCTGTTCCACCGCACGCCCGATGGTGCGCTCACGCCCACCATCACCGCCGGCGAAGAGGAGCTGGCCGCGATCGCGCGTGGCATGCGGCGCGCCGGCAAGGGCGTGATCCAGCTCCTCGACGATTTCGCGGACACCACCGCCGAGGGCGCCACCGAGTTCGCGATGCTGCGCCGGCTGGTCGAACTGTCCGGCCGGCCGCTCTCCTTCACGCTGCTCGATCTTTCGCTCTACCCCGGACGCTGGCAGACCTTGCTGCGCGAGATCGAATGGGCCCATCGCGACGGGCTGCCGATCCGCGGCCAGGTCGCGGCGCGGCCCGTCGCCGTGCTCTACGGGCTGGAACTCTCGTTCCATCCTTTCTCGACCTGCCCGAGCTATTGTGAGATCGAAGCCTTGCCGCTGGAGGCCAAGCTCGCCCGGCTGCGCGATCCGGCCATGAAGGCAAAGCTGCTCGCGGAACAGCCGACCTACCGCAATCCGCAGATGCTGGCCTTCATGCGCAGCGTCGCCAACATGTTCGTGCTGGGCGATCCGCCCGACTACACGCCGCCGGCCGACCAGCGGCTCGATGCCCGCGCAGCCGGGCTCGGCATCACGCCGCTCGAACTGGCCTACGACCTGCTGGTGAGTGGCGACGGACGCACCATCCTGTTCCATCCCGGCGCCAACTACACGGACTGTTCCGACGCCAACATGGCCAGCATGCTGCGCCACGAGCATACGGTGATGGCGCTGGGCGACGGTGGCGCGCATTACGGGCTGATCTGCGACGCGAGCTACACGACGCACGCCCTCACCTATTGGACGCGCGACCGCAAGGGCGAGCGCTGGTCCCTGCCTTGGGCGATCCAACAGCTCACCGACGTGCCAGCGCGCACGGTCGGCCTCGGCGATCGCGGACGATTGCAGGCAGGGCACAAAGCCGACCTCAACGTGATCGACCTCGACCGGCTAAAGGTGTCGGCGCCGCGTCCGGTGCACAACCTGCCGGGCGGCGGCCGCCGCCTGGAACAGAAGGCCGAGGGCTATCGCGCCACGATCGTGAGCGGCGAGGTGACCTATCGCGACGGTGAATTCACCGGCGCGCGACCGGGCCGGCTCGTGCGCGGCGCTCGCTGAGGCGTCAGCGCAGCGCGAATCCCTCATACCCGTTCGCCGCGATCTCTTCGCACTTCTGGCGATATTTCGGCGCGCCGCCGGCATAGGCCATGAAGGTGCGCTTGAGGCGGCCGGGGACGTTCTTGTTCACGCCGGTCATCCAGGAATCGACCTTGGTGAGCAGCAGGCGCGATCCCGTGTCGTAGACATGGGCGGTCCAGGCCGCCTCGGCCTCCGAGGTCGCCTCGATACGGGTGAGGCCCTTGTCGCGCATGTAGCCCAGCAGGTCGGACACGAACTCGACATTCTGCTCGATACAGCGCGGCAGGTTGCAGAAGGTGGCCGCATTGTGAGGGCCGACCAGGGTCAGCATGTTGGGAAAACCTGCGACGTTCAGGCCGAGATAGGTGTGCGGCCCGTCGGCCCACTTGTCGCGCAGCTTCTCGCCGTTGCGACCCTGGAAGTCGATGCGGTCGAAGGCGCCGGTGATGGCGTCGAACCCGGTCGCGTAGATGATCATGTCGAAGTCGTAGTCGACGCCACCGACCCTCAGACCGGTCTCGGTGATGCGCTCGATCGGCGTCTCGCGGATGTCGACCAGCTTCACGTTCGGCTGGTTGTAGACCTCGAAGTAGCCGCTCTCCAGCGGGACGCGGCGCGTGCCGTAGCCGTGATTGGTCGGGATCAGCTTGTCGGCGATCTTCGGATCCTTCACGCGGGCGCGGATCTTCCTGACCACGAATTCCGTCAGCGCGTCGTTGGCAGCCTGATCCATCAGCACGTCGCGGAAATTGCCCTGCCAGAAGGCGAATCCTGGCGTGTTGTAGAGCTTCTCGAAGAAGGCCTCACGCTCTTCCGGCGTCACGTCGGTCGAATGGCGCGGATCGGCGGTGTGGACGAAGCAGCCCCAGTTCTCCCGGCACTGCGCGAAGATCCGGTCGTAGCGCGAGCGGATATCGGCCATGGTCTCCGGTTCGATCCGGCTGTTGCGCAGCGGCGTGCACCAGTTGGGCGTGCGCTGGAACACGGTGAGCTCGCCCACCGTCTTGGCAATCTCGGTGATCGCCTGCACGCCCGAGGCGCCGGTGCCGATCACGGCGACTTTCTTGCCCGCGAAGCTGACCGGGTGATGCGGCCACAGGCCGGTGTGCCAGGACTCGCCCCTGAAATCCTCGATGCCGGGAATGGTCGGCATGGTGGGCGACGACAACGGCCCGATCGCCGTGACGAGGAAGCGGGCGCGGGCGCGGCCACCCGCTTCGAAGGTCACCTCCCACTCGTTGCCCGCCTCGTCCCAGTGTGCGGCCTTCACCCTCGCATTGAAGGTGATATCGCGGCGCAGGTCGAACTTGTCGGCGATGAATTCGCAGTAACGCAGGTTCTCGGGCTGACCGGAGAAATGCTCCTTCCAGTCCCATTCCGCGAGCACCTCGGGCGAGAAGGAGAAGCCGTAGGTCCAGCTCTCGGAATCGAAGCGCGCGCCAGGATAGCGGTTCCAGTACCAGGTGCCGCCGACACCGCCCCCCGCCTCGTAGACCCGCGCCTTGAAGCCCATCTGGCGCAGCTTCAGGAGCTGGTACATGCCCGAAAGGCCGGCACCGATCACGATGACGTCCCAGTGTTCGAGAATGCCGGGCTCGGCAATGTTGCCGGTCTCGCTTGTCCGTGTCGCTTCAGCCGCGATAGCCATTGGCGTTCCTCATCTGATTTTACGGAACAGTATAGCGCGGCCGGAGGCCTTTCGACGATGCGCAGTGCGAGATTGGAGGTCGCTAGCGCAAGGGCTTCGGCGAGCCGTACAGGTTGGCGAGCCGCGCGATCAGGAAGGCGACATACATGACGCCCAGCACCTGCTCGATCACGATCAGCGACCGCGCCATCGGCGTCGCCGGCGTGATCTCGCCGAAGCCGGTGGAGGTGAGCACGGTGAAGGAGAAGTACATCAGGTCCGACCAGTTGAGCTTGCCGTCCGGACCATGCGCGATCGTGGCCGTGAAGGCGTCGGGCTCGAAGACCTGCAGGAAGCCGAACAGGCTGGCAAAGGACAACGCGATCAGGATGTAGGCCGCCACGGCCCCGAACACCTTGTCGGTTGTGATGGGTCGGCGGTCGAGCACGTAACGCAACAACGCAATGGTGATGGCGCCGACGAAGATCGCCGTTGCCCCCAGCGCGATCGGACGCAGCCCGCTGTAGCCCATGCGGTCGGCGATCAGGGTATCGACGGTGATAAAGCCGAACACCCCCAGCCCCCAGAGAACGGGCCGTTCGAGCCGCAGCGCCCAGACTGCCAGGACGAGCACCACGAAGAGCGCCACGCCCAACATCGAGCCGCCGATCGCCGAGCCGGCAAGCAGCGGGGTGAGCAGAATTAAAAAGCACAGGACACCCACGAGGGCACTGCAGCGATTGCGCCGTACATAGGCGATGCGGCGCAGCATACGGTGTCTTGTCATCTTACATAGGGCTCCCGCCCCGGCTGTCCCCAATGTCCGGCAGACAGACTGCAAAACGCGGCAACCAAAGGCAAATGGCCGGCGTTAGTATGCCAGATGGAGGTATTCGTCATGTTCCGCAGGGTTTTGGCGTCCCTCGGTCTTCTGGTTCTGATCCTGACCGCGTGTGACCAGCAGGTTCTGATCGCCGGTCCGTCTCCGGATCCGGGTCACTATGAGGTCGTGGGGCTGGTGGCCGAATGACGGCAGGGACTAGCCCCGCCAGAGCGTCCATAGGATGCCGGCCACCAGTCCCAGTGCCGTGAATCCGATAAACAGCAGCAAGGCGGTTCTGGCCCGCGTAAAATGATGACGCCCCCGCGCCGTGGTCTCATGCGGCTGGAGGCGCATCCCGAACTCATATTTCTTTGAGATCTGCCCGGCTGCATGGGCTTTGCCGTGCACGCTGAGGAACTGCAGGAAGTGCCAAAGCGCGCCCAGCGCCGCGAACATGCCCAGAAGCCAGAACGGCGCGAAGAGCATCCAGATTTCAACGTCGGTACCCAAGAGATCTCCCTGTTGCTGCCCTTCTCTTAGGCCGGATCGGCTAGCGGGCAAACCACGGATTGAAGGGGAAGCGCTGCCAGCGCCGGTCGTCGAACAGCACCAGGAAAAGCTGCGCGAACATCTGGCCGAGCCTCGGATCGTCCGGCCCGGTCGCTTGGGTCCACGCCGTCGTCTGGGACAGAGCGAGATCGTTGCGGCAATAGACCCCGAACACATAGACCCGGCCGGGTGTGGGCGGCTTCAGGAAATACTGTCCGGCACAGACGCGCGCCGCCGTTAGATCGTTGGCGGGATCGAAGACCAGCACCAGACGGTAGTTCGGCCGCAGCTCCTCGGCCGGCGACTGGTAGGTGAAGGTAAGTGCCGGCCTCGGCTTGTTGGCCTGCATCACCGGCAGGAGCCGCTGCTTCACCAACTCCACCGGCCATTGCGGAAAGGGATTTCCCGCCACGATCACCTGGAAGAGGCGGCCGTCGGTCGCCGCCCAGAACTCGGAGAAGTCGTATTCCGGGGCGTAGTCGAAGCCTCCCACTGTCTGTGCCCGGAGCGGCGCTGCGAGGCCGAGGCATGCCAAGGTCACCAGGAGGACACACCGCAGACGGGCCATTTATGGAAACCTTGTCAGATCGAAAGGCATTTTCGTGCACGCAACGGAGTTGACCACATGATGAAGGTCGTCGGCATTTCCCTTCTGGCTCTCACCCTCGCCGCCTGCGGCGACACATGGGGTCAGCGGGCCGTGACGGGCGGCGGCATCGGCGCGGGGACCGGTGCGCTGATCGGCGCCCTCACGCCGATCGGGCTGCTGCCGGGCGCATTGGTGGGTGGTGCCGTGGGTGCCGGCGTCGGCGCGGCAACGACGCCACGCCGCTGACGGCCTCCGCCCGCGTCAGCGCATGCGGACGCGGCGATGTTTGGCCAGGTCGGCCGGCTCCTCGCCGGTCAGCGCGGCCTTGGCAAGCTTGAAGATCTGGACGGCCTTGTTGGCCTTCACATCCCAATATTCCGCTTCGGCGGCGAGGACTGCGACCAGGGCCAGATCGGGGTCCTCGACACCGCCGGGGAACCAGGCATTGGCCGCCATAGTCCATAACTCCTGCTTCTTCACAGGGTCCTCGACGATGCGGGCCATGCCGCTCACCGATACGTACATGTCGGCATTGGGATCAGCGTAGGCCACATTCACGTCGTGTGATACTGCGAGGTCGGCCGCTGGCTGGCCCGAACGCGACATGAAGAACCAGATGACCCCCCCACGATCTGCGTCACCGTTCTGGGTGGTCAACGGGCGCGAATGGAGACGTCCGTCGGCGCCGCGCACGGTCAGCATGCCGAACCGGATGTCCTTGATCATGTCCCAGAGCTTGCTGGTATCGACGGTCTGCGCAGTCATGCAGGCGCCTCCTTTCTCTTCAGGATTCGCGACACAACGACCGCAGGGGACGCCAGTTCCACAGCGACCATGAAGCCTCTAGGCTGGGCACCATGAAGATCTGCCTCTACGGCGCCGGCTCGATCGGCGGGATCATCGGCGCCCACCTCGCACGCGTGAAAGGCGTCGAGGTGAGCCTGATTGCACGCGGCGCCCATCTCGACGCCATCCGGCGCAACGGCCTGCGCCTGATCTCCCCGCACGACGATTTCACGGTCAGGGTGAATGCGACCGACGATCCGGCCCAACTCGGCCCACAGGATGTCGTGTTCATCACCCTGAAGACGCACCAGTACCTTTCGGTTCTCGACAAGGTCGTGCCGCTGTTGGGTCCGCAGACGGCACTGATCCCGCCGACCACCGGCGCACCCTACTGGTTCTTTCACAAGCTGCCTGGCCCGTTCGAGGGCAGCCGCCTGAAGCGCATGGACCCGGGCGGCAAGCAATGGTCGATGTTCGGGCCCGAGCGTGCGCTGGGCTGCGCCTACTGGGCGGGCGGCGTCGTGCCCGAACCCGGGGTGGCGCATCTCGAGAACGAGGTCTGCTACCTGCCGCTGGGCGAACCCGACGGCTCGAACTCGCCGCGCGTCATCGCGCTGAGCGCGGCAATGAACGAGGCGGGGCTCAAGGCGCCGGTCAAGCACGACATCCGCGCCGAAATCTGGACCAAGATGATCAACAGCCTGACCTGGAATCCGATCGCGGTCCTGACTCTGGCCGACAATGGCGGGATCGGGCGCAGCGCCGGTGCCGTCGAGATCGCGCGGCGCATGATGACCGAGGCCGAGGCCGTCGCCGCCAGGTTTGGCGCGACCATGGCGACGCCGATGGAAAAGCGCATCGAATTCACGGTCGGCCTGGGCGACCACAAGATGTCGATGCTGACCGACCTTCAGTCCGGCAAACCGCTCGAGATCGACGCGCTCGCCGATTCGATCGCCGACCTCAGCGAACTCGCGGGCGTCGCGACACCGACCAACGACATGATGCTGGCACTGCTGAAGCTGCGGGCGGCTTCATAGCAGCGCGCAACTCTGGTTGCGCTCATGATCTTGAAGCGCCACCGGAGTGGCGCGCTCCATTGCTACCAGCTTTCCTTCCACGGCCTCAGATCCATCTCGAAGGTCCAGGCGCTGCGCCGCTGGCGGTGGAGCTGCCAGTAGGTTTCAGCGATGTCGTCGGGATCGAGGATCGCATCGGGGCCGGCATTGTAGCGGTCGGGGAAGTTGGCCTTGATCCATTCGGTGTCGATCGCGCCGTCGACGATGACGTGCGCGACATGGATATTCTGCGGTCCCAGCTCGCGCGCCATCGACTGCGCCAGCGCCCGCACCGCATGCTTGCCGCCGGCGAAAGCCGAAAAGCCGCGGCCACCGCGGATCGAGGCGGTGGCTCCGGTGAAGAGCATTGTGCCGCGGCCCCGCGGCACCATTGCCTTGGCCGCCTCGCGCGCCGTCAGGAAGCCGGCGAAGGCGGTCATCTCCCAGACCTTGCGATAGACGCGGGAGGTCGTGTCACGAATATCGAAGCGCACGTTGCCGCCGATGTTGAAGACGAAGACCTCGATCTCGCCGATCTCGGTCTCGATCTGCCGGAACAGCGCCTCGACCTGCGGCTCGTCGCGGGCGTCGGAGCCGAAGGGATGGACCCTGCCGCCCTCCTCGACGATGCGCGCCACCAGCGACTGAAGCTTGTCGGCGTTACGGCGCGTAACGACGGCGGTATAGCCCTCACGCGCGAAGCGGCGGGCGATCGCACCGCCCGTCGCATCGCCCGCGCCGATCACGACGCAGACTTTGTCCCTCGCCATGGCGTTTCTCCTTTGCTGCCCAATCTGTCGACGGGGATTGCGCAGCTCAAGGGAGATTAAGTCATGGCCTCCTGAGTTTGCAGCACGTGAGCCTTGCGTAGCTCAGCCGCCGTAAGGCCTTTTCCGTCGGCGCGCCAACCCGGAGGACCGAACAGGTACATCCAGACTTCCCGGGCCGAGCGCGCCGAGGCGAGGTCCTTCACGAGCCCCATCCACGGGCCGAAGTTCAGCACCAGCGGATTGCGCGACGACACCTGCGGCGAGACCAGGCCAAAGTCGCACCTCACCTCGTCGCGCTCGGCGACATAGGTACCGAATAGCCGGTCGAACACGATCAGGACGCCGCCGAAGTTGGCATCGAGATATTCCGGATTGCGCGCGTGATGGACGCGATGCGCGGACGGCGTGTTGAGCACGTATTCCAGCCAACCCAGCTTCGGGATCCAGTCGGCATGGATCCAGAACTGGTAGAGCAGGTTCAGGAACAGCGCCGTCAGCACGGTCTGCGGCGTGAAGCCCAACAGAACCAACGGCACGAAGAAGAGCGACGTGCCGGTGAAGCGGCCGATCCAGCCCAGCCGGTAGGCCATGGCGAAGTTGAACTCGTTGGGCGAGTGGTGAACCGAGTGCGAACTCCAGAACCAGCGCACGGTGTGGCTGGCGCGGTGGAACCAGTAATAGAAGAATTCCAAGCCGATGAAGAGCAGCAGCACCGACCACACGCTGTCGAGCGACTGGGTGAACAGCCGGTGCTCGTACATCCAGTCGAGCCAGGGCGCGGCAAGCGTGTAGGGGATGAAGGCCAGCAGGCGGCGGCCGGCAAGGTCAGCCAGGGAGCAGGCCCACGATTTCCAGTCGTAGGCCTCGGCCCGCGTCCGTGCCTGCCAGATGCCTTCGACCAAGGCCGCAACGAGCACGAGCGGCAGGATGACGAGGTAGAGAATGGCGAGGGACTGCACGAAGGCCTCCGTGTGACTTGTCGCCGTCGAATATATGAGTGATGCTCATGTTCAGTTACTCGCCTTCCCGCACCCGGTGCCGCCATGGCCGCTCGTCGCCAAGTCGCTGAAAACAAACGGAGATCGCCGCGGCAGGCGCGCGCGGCGCAAACCGTCGCATCGATCGTCGAGGCGGCGGCTCAGATTCTGGAAAGAGGTGGCTTGGCCGCCTTCACCACCAACGCCGTGGCCGAGCGGGCCGGCGTCAGCATCGGCACGCTCTATCAGTATTTTTCCGACAAGAACGCGCTGCTGATGGCGCTGGCCCGTAAGGAGATGGACACCGCCCTCGGCGAGGTCGGGCGGGCGCTGCGGGGCGAGGGCGATCCCTCGGTCGAAGGACGCGTGCGCGCCATGGTGCGGGCGATCGTCCATGCCTTCCGCGGCCGGCAGCGCGCTCGCAAGGCCGTCGTGCAGGCGCTTCTGGCGCAGGGAGCCGGCATCGAGCTGATCGCGCCCGTCGCGGCTTTCATCGCCCGCGCGAACGAGACCGTCGGGCGCGGGCCGAACCCGCTGGTCGCTCCCCTCACCCGCGAACAGGCCTTCGTCGTATCGCGCGCCCTCATGGGTGTCGTCCGCGCCGCGGTGCTGGAGGAGCAACCCTTCCTCGCAAACCGCGCCTTCGAGGACGAGATCGTGCGGATGATCGTCGCCTATCTCGGGGCCGTCTCTACTGCTGCAGCTCCCCAGCCCTGAGAAATCGCGCCCGCAAAGGCAGCGACTTCGTCCTGCCAGTCACGGCGCTTTGAATCGGCCGAGCTTTCCGTCCTGCGGCCGGAGAAATCGAGATGCACACCGGTCTCCTGCGGGAACAAGCGGCCCGTAAGTAGCCGCGCGTAGGTCGCGGCCGACCGGCGCGGCGTGCTGGCGCCGGGAATCGTCCGGGCCACCACCGGCAGGATCGTCGACCAGGCCCAACGCTCGAAGGCGGAGCGGGTGCGTGCCAGCCCAGTGCCCGGCATCAGACCGGGGTCGTAGGCGAACCAGCGCGGACCATCCGCGGGCGTACGGCGTGCAAGGGCGTAGACATGCAGAATGGCCACCAGTTTGGACGTGGCATAGCGATCCATGCCCTGCTGCTTGGCCGGCACGCTCGCATCGAGGTCGCCGTACGCCACCCGCTCGATTCCGGGATATATGCCGCCCCGGAAACCGAACCGGCGGGCCCCGGGGTCAGCGGGATCATGCGTTCCGCTTGCCGTAAAAGCGATCGGTGCACGGCGCTCGAGGCACGGCAACAGCCGCTCGACCAGCATCGCGTGCGCCAACCAGTTCGCCTGCAGTGTCTCTTCGTAGCCGTCTTTCGTCATGTGCCGGGTGCGCACGTTCTGGCCACCGGCATTGGCGGCGATCGAGGCGAGACGGCCGCCTGAGAGATGCTTCGTCACCGCGTCGGCAAACGCGACCGTCGATGCGAGCGAGGAGAGATCGAGCGGCAGGATAAGCAGGCGCTCTTCACCCGCGACATGGCGCAATGCCTGCGCCTCCGCAGGCCGGCGGGCACCGGCGATGACACGCGTCGCGGGTTCCGCGAGCAGGAGGCGCACAAGTTCGAGGCCGAGCCCCGACGTGGCTCCGGTGACGAGATGGATGGCGGTCATTTCTTTGACTCCGGCTGAGGTCCATTGAAAATGGAAACCGGGTTGCTAACCGTCCATTCGCATCGGAGGCATGCCATGCCGACCGCCCTGAAACCGCGCAAGAAGCCTCTCCAGGCCCGCTCCACTGTGACGGTGGACGCCATCGTCGAGGCGACCATTCGCATTCTGCGACGGGACGGATGGGCTGCCTGTACGACGACCCGCATCTCGACACTGGCCGGCGTCTCGGTCGGTTCCCTCTACCAGTACTTCCCCAACCGCAACGCGATCGCCGTCGAGATCGTCCGCCAGCGCACCCGCATCTATCTGGCCGCCGTCATCGCCGCCGACCTGTCAGCGGCTGCGACGCCGGAAGAGGCCGTCGACGCCGCGATTGCGGCCTTCGTCGTCGAGAAGCGCAAGGGTCTCGACGTCTCGCTCGCCCTTCGCGACGCATTGCCCGAAGTACAGGGCCGCCAGGCGATCATCGAGGAAGGGCGAAGGTTCGTTCCCGCCCTCCAGGCCAAGCTCGCTGCGGCCGGCGCAGGGACCGCCGACACAAGGCAGCTTGCCGTGGCGCTCGCCGCGGTGGAAGGAGCCGTCTGGGAGATGTTGGCCCAAGACGAGGCCGCGATCGAACGCCCGGAAGCGATCGCCGCCCTGTCGCGGGTCTTCCGCGCGGCCGCGGGCTTCAGCCCTGCGGCAGCGGCACGTTGAGCAGAACGCCGAACTCGCGCGCGAGGTCGCAGCTCACGCGCGCATGCACCTTGCCCTGCTTGTCGAAGAAGCGCCCGGTCTCGTTCACCGGGAAGACGCCCTCGTGCCAGATGCCGGGGTGGATGTAGATCCCGACGCTGCCGTCGGACCAGAAGGCCTTGAAGGACTCGGGCTGGAGATCGTCGCCCGGCAGCGCGGCCGGCACGACGAACGGCTTGCCGTCGAGCGGCCAGAAGAGCTGGCCGCCATCCGGGTGATAGTTGCAGTGCCACAGGAGCACGCGCCCCTTGCTCAGCTTCACGCCGGGTCGCACCGTCTCTGGCAGGTCGCGGAAGCCGATGACATAGTGGCCGCCGACCGCCTCGTTGCGGCCGATCAGCTCGTTGCCGCGCCACTCGCACGTGAAGATGCCCTCGGCCGTGCCGCCCTCGATGCCGGTGCCGGCATCGAGCTTGCGCGAGCCGGTGAGCGGCCAGGGTACGATCTCGATCTTCTGCTTCTTGGGATCGCGCACGACCTCGCCATAGCCCTTGATGGTCTCGCGGTTGGCGCGGACCAGGGGAACGTCGAGCAGGCGCAGGCCGGCCGGCACGTCGGGATTGAGATAGTCGAAGACGACGCCGTCATGCATGTCGCTGGTCCTACGCTGCTTTGCTCAGATCCTCGCCGGCCAGCGCGCGTTCGATCAGCTTCACGACGTTGTCGCGACCGTAGAGCTTGATGAAGGCGCCCATGCGCGGCCCCTGCTCGCTGCCGAGCAGCACCTCGTAAAGGGTCTTGAACCACTGCCGCAGCTCTTCCTTGGCGAAGTGGCGCTTGCCGGCCTCATAGACCTCGTCCTGGATGACCTCGGCCGTCGCATCCTCGGGGCACTTGCGCAGCGTCTCCAGCAGATCCTGCAGCGCCGGACGTTCGCGGTCGGTGGGCAGGCGGAACTTCTTCGAGGACTTCACGAAGTCCTGGTAGTAGGCGACCGCGCCGGCCAGCAGTCGGTCGAGATAGGGCGCGTTCTCGGGCGTGGCGCCCGGCACGTAGCGGCGCAAATACTGCCAGAGGACATCCTTGTCCTCGGTGTTGGCGACGCCGGCGAGATTCAGCAGCATGCCGAAAGTGACCCCGGCCGCGGAGTTGGCAGGCGCCGTGCCGTCATGGATGTGCCACGCGGGGTTCTCCAGCGCCCGCGCCGGCTCTTCCTTCGGCAGCTTCTCGACCAGCGAGAGATAGTCGTCGATGGCGCGCGGAATCACGTCGAAATGGAGACGCTTCGCGCGCCGCGGCTGCTGGTGCATGTAGAGCGCCAGCGATTCGGGGGAGGCATAGCGCAGCCACTCCTCGACCGACAGGCCGTTGCCCTTGGACTTGGAGATCTTCTTGCCTTCCTCGTCGAGGAAGAGCTCGTAATTGAAGCCCTCCGGCGGCTTGCCGCCCAGGATGCGCACGATCTTCGCCGAGAGTTCGGCCGAGGGGATCAGGTCCTTGCCGTACATCTCGTAGTCGACGTCGAGGGCGAACCAGCGGCCAGCCCAGTCGGCCTTCCACTGCAGCTTGACGTTGCCGCCGGTGACCGGCGTTTCGACCATCGAGCCGTCCTCGTCGCGATAGACGATGGTGCCGGCATCGGCGTCGGTCTTGATCACCGGCACCTGCAGCACGCGGCCCGTCTTGGGCGAGATCGGCAGGAAGATCGAGTAGGTGGCGCGGCGCTCCTCACCGAGCGTCGGCAGCATGACCGCCTGCACTTCGTCGTAGTGGCGCAGCATGGCGAGCAGCATCGCGTCGAAGCGTCCGGACTTGTACCAGTCGGTCGCCGACTGGAACTCGTACTCGAAGCCGAATGAATCCAGGAAGGCGCGCAGCCGGGCGTTGTTCGCCGCACCGAAGCTCGGATGTTCGTTGCTGAACGGATCGGGCACCGAGGTCAGCGGCTTGCCGAGATGGCCCGCCAGCATCTCCTTGTTCGGCACGTTGTCCGGCACCTTGCGCAGGCCGTCCATGTCGTCGGAGAAACAGAACAGACGCGCCGGCACGTCGGACAGGCGGCGGAAGGCCTGCCGCACCATCGTCGTGCGCACGACCTCGCCAAACGTGCCGATATGGGGCAGGCCCGACGGGCCGTAGCCGGTCTCGAACAGCACATAGCCTTTCGCCGGCGCTTTGCCGCCGATGCGGGCGACGAGCTTGCGGGCTTCTTCAAACGGCCACGCGCGCGCGGCCTCGGCAAGGGTGCGATCAATCTGTGACATGGATTGGCCAAACTAGGTGCGGGGGCCATTTGCGTCAATTGCAGGGACAGCCCAAAGTGCCGCGTCCGCAATGAACAAACGTGCACTCTGGCTCAGTTTCGGCGGGCTGCTTGCGATGGCGGCCGGGATCGGTATCGGCCGCTTCGTCTACACGCCGATCCTGCCGCCGATGGTCGAAGCCGTGCCACTCACCAAGGCGCAAGCCGGCCTGATCGCGTCGGCAAATTTTGTGGGATACTTCGCCGGCGCCTTGCTGGCGGCCATTCGCCTGCCGGGCTCGCGCCGCGTCTGGCTGCTGGCTTCGCTCGCGGTCACTGCGATTTGCCTTCTGGGGATGGGTCTGACGACGGTGATGCCCGCCTTCATCGGCCTGCGCCTGATCGCCGGCGCGGCGAGCGCCTTCGCGCTCATCTTCAGCTCGGCCCTCGTCATCGACCGGCTGAGCGCAACAGGACAAGGCGCGCTCTCCGCCATCCATTTCGCAGGTGTAGGCGTCGGCATCGCCGTCTCGGCGCTCATCGTGGCGGTGCTGCTCAGGGCCGGCGCTGCTTGGCCGACACTTTGGTTCGCGAGTGCTGCCATCGCCGCCGCCGCCAGCCTCGCCGTTGGCTGGCTGGTGTCCCCCGACGAGGCGCCCGCGCAGGCCGCGCAGACGGCAGTCGGCGTGCGCCTGTCGGCGGATTTCGCGGCCTTGCTCCTCTCCTACGGCCTGTTCGGCTTCGGCTATGTCATCACCGCGACCTTCATCGTCGACATGGTGCGCGGCTCGCCGACGCTCGCACACCTGGAGCCTTACATCTGGGTCCTGTTCGGCCTCAGCGCCGTACCTTCGGTCGCCGTCTGGACGGGGCTGGGACGGCGCTGGGGCGTCCTGCCGATCTATGCCGTGGCCTGCGCGGTCGAGGCAATCGGCGTCGCGACCAGTGCGCTGTGGCTCCATCCGGCCAGCATCGTGATTTCGGCGGTGTTCGTCGGTGGCACCTTCATGGGCCTGACCGCACTCGGCCTCGTCGCCACGCGCTCGGGCAGCGGCGATCCACGCGGCCGCATCGCGCTGATGACGGCGTCGTTCAGCTTCGGCCAGATCCTGGGCCCCGCCTTCGCGGGCTACGTCTACGACGCGTCAGGCAGCCTCGCGACGCCGTTGCTGGTCGCCGTCGCCACCCTGGTCCTGGCGGCCGCCCTGTCGCTGGTGGCCGAGGCCAGGCGACGGGCCGTCAGCCCTTCCACGTGAAGGGAAAGAGCTGCTGGCGCACGAAGCCGTTGGGCATGTAGTCGCCCAGCACGCCGTACTTGCCGGGGAAGCGCCGATCTGACTTCACCGCGGTGCCGAAAATGTAGTCGATGAAGGCGAAGTGGGCGGCGTAGTTGCGGTCGATCGCCTCGCGCTCGGAACTGTGATGCCAGTGATGGAAGTCGGGCGTCACGATCAGCCACTTGAGCGGCGCCTTGCCGAAGATCGCGGGCAACCGGACATTGGCGTGGTTGAACACCGCCTGGAAGCCCACGATCACGATATAGACGTCGGTGACGGCCTGGCTGAAGCCCAGCACGTAGAGCACGCCCAGGATCGACACGCGCGTCGTGAGAAGCTCGAACAGGTGGAGCCGCGAGCCCGCCATCCAGTCCATGTACTCGGCGCTGTGATGCACGGCGTGGAAGCGCCACAAGAACGGAATCTCGTGATAGGCACGGTGCGTCCAGTACTGCACCAGGTCGGCCACCAGCAACACGAGGAAGAGCGCGGCGAAGAACGGCAACCCGCCCACCCATTTCTGCAAGGGCGGCCAGACCAGCCAGCCGAACAGGCTATGAATGGCGAAGTTCACGATCAGCAACGCCAGGCCCACCAGGAGGTGGTTCACGATGAAATGCGTGAAGTCCGTCTGCCAGCCCGGCCGGAATACCGGCTGGTCGCGATGGAGAGGCACCAGCTTCTCGATCAGGATGAAGATCATGCTCGAGCCCAGCAGGTCGAGGATGAACCAGTCGAGCCCGACATAGGGCGTGTTGTCGGGAAAGTCGGCGACAGGGACCCGGTGGCCGCCCATCGCGGCGGCCAACGCGATCAGGGCGAGCGCCGTCGCATTCAGCCAGCGATTGCGGCGCTGGACCAGATTGGCGATCGCCATGCCGCCCGCGATCACCATGCCGACCAGCAACACCTGCCGCAGCAGGCCCACGTCGTATTTCTTGCGCAGGTCCGGCGTCGTCAAATACTCGGGGAAATGAAAGGCCAGCACCGCCAGCACGGCAAGGCCGCCCAAGGTGAGTGCAATAATGCCGGTGATCTTGCCCCTGCCCACTGGCAGGGCGCCGGACTGGTGGAAGACGGCGGTGGTCTTCCTGACGACGGGCGGTGCTTTCATGGCGCGTGATTTTAGGCGCAACCGACAGTCGCTGCATCGGCCATTTGGCCTGTGCTATTCACCCGCCGGTGACCATTCCGGCGATTTCCTCCTGGCCAGCCCTGGTTGCGACCGCCCGCGGCGCGCTGTGGCGGGCGCCCGGCGGAACGCTGGAGCGTCTCTCGGGCGCCAATGCAGGCTCGCGGGCCGCCGGCAACCCGCCGCTGGTCTGCCACGCTCCCGCGGTAGCGGCGCGGCTCGGCCTTGAGGAGATCCCGGCACACGACCTGCTGGAACTCTTCGCCTTCGTGCGGCCGGCGCGCTTCTGCCTGCCGACGGTGCGCGGCCTGTGCGAGGCGCTCGACCTGCCGGTACCGGCGACGCCGGAAGAAGAGATTGCCGCCCTGCCCAGGATCGCCCGGTCGTTGCTCGACGAGCTCGACGACATGGCAGCGCTCGCCTCGTCGGAGATGAAGGACACGGCGCTTGCCATGGCGCGTGGGCACTGGAGCTGGGGCGATGCCGTGCTGGCGGCCCTCGGCATCGACCAGGGGGGCAAGAAAGCGCGCCCGGGCGCGGGCCTCGACATCTGGAAGAGCCTGCCGGTCTGGGAAGAGCCCCCACCGGCGCCGCCGCCGGGCAGCCAGCCCGTCGAACCGCGCGAAGCGCGGCTGCGGCTGGCCCATCTCGTTTCCGCCGGCGCCAACCTGGCCGAGGCGCGGCCGACGCAGAGCGACTATGCCTCCGCCGCCAGCGCGGCCTTCGCGCCGCGCGAGGAAGAAGGCAAACCGCATGTCGTTCTGGTCGAGGCCGGCACCGGCGTCGGCAAGACCCTGGGCTATGTCGCGCCGGCCAGCCTGTGGGCCGAGAAGAACGGCGCGCCGGTCTGGATCTCGACCTACACGCGCAACCTGCAGCGCCAGATCGACAACGAACTCGACCGGCTGCATCGCGACTCTGCCGAGAAGCGCCGCCGCGTCGTCATCCGCAAGGGCCGCGAGAACTATCTCTGCCTGCTGAACTTCCAGGAGGCGGCGATGCGCACCGGCCTGGTGCCGGAGAATGCGGTCGGCCTCGGCCTGCTGGCGCGCTGGGCGCTTGCCAGCCGCGACGGCGACATGATCGGCGGCGACCTGCCGGCCTGGCTGCTCGACCTGGTGGGTCGCAGCCGCGTGCAGCGGCTCGCCGACCGGCGCGGCGAGTGCATCTACTCGGCGTGCGAACATTACCGGAAGTGCTACGTCGAACGCACGATCCGCCGCGCGCGGCAGGCCGACATCGTCATCGCCAACCATGCGCTGGTGATGATCCAGGCGGCGATGGGCGGGCTCGACGACGGTACGCGACCGCTGCGCTACGTGTTCGACGAGGGCCACCACCTGTTCGATGCCGCCGACGGCGCGTTCGGCGCGCATCTGAGCGGCATCGAGGCCTCGGACCTGCGCCGCTGGCTGCTAGGCGCCGAGGGACGACGCGGCAGCCGCGCGCGCGGACTGGAACGCCGACTGAGCGATCTCCTCGGCGAAGACGTCGAGGCGCAGAATGCCTTGCGCCGCCTGCTCGATCTTGCGCAACAGCTTCCTTCCCCCAACTGGCAGACGCGCCTGGCCGACGGTACGGTTCTGGGCCCTACCGAGGAGTTCCTGGCACTTGTGCGCCAGCAGGTGCGTGCGCGATCGGCCGGCGACGACCAGGGATTTGGCCAGGAATGCGACGTGCGCCCGCTCAATCCCGGCCTGATCGAAGCGGCCGACCAGCTTGCCGAGGCGCTGGAGAAGATGCTGCAGCCGGTGCGTCGGCTGCGCCAGGCGCTGCGCGCCAAGCTCGAAGGCGAGGCCGACAAGCTCGACTCCGGCCAGCGCGCCCGCATCGAAGGCGTGGCGCGGTCGCTCACCAACCGCTGCGAACTGACGCTGGAATCCTGGCGCGCCATGCTGCGCGGCATGCACAACGATCCCGACCCCGCCTTCGTCGACTGGTTCGCGGTCGAAAGGGTGCAGGGCCGTGAATACGACGTCGGCATGTATCGCCACTATCTCGATCCGGCCGAGCCGTTCGTGAACGCGGTGATCCGGCCGGCGCACGGCGCGGTGATCACCTCGGCCACCCTGCGCGACTCGCTCGGCATCCCGCAGGCCGCCAACGACGAGGACGTCGCCGCCCAGGCCGACTGGAAGGTCGCCGAGGCGCGCACCGGCACCCGGCACCTCGCGGCACCGGCCATGCGCGCGGCCATGGCTTCGCCATTCAACTACGCGAACGCGACCAAGGTGCTGATCGTGAAGGACGTGAAGCGCGACGATGCCGAACAGGTCGCCGCTGCCTATCGCGAACTGTTCCTCGCGGCGGGCGGCGGCGCGCTGGGCCTCTTCACCGCGATCGGCCGGCTGCGCGCCGTGCACCAGCGCATCGCGCCCGTGCTCGAGGAAGCGGGCCTGCCGCTCTATGCCCAGCATGTCGGCGGCATGGATGCCGCGACCCTGGTCGACATCTTCCGCGCCGAGGAGCATTCCTGCCTGCTCGGCACCGACGCCGTGCGCGACGGCGTCGATGTGCCGGGACGCTCGCTGCGGCTGATCGTGTTCGACCGCGTACCCTGGCCGCGCCCCGACATTCTCCACCGCGCGCGCAAGGCGCACTGGAAGGCAGCCGGTGCGGGCGCCAACGGCTACGACGACATGCTGGCGCGGTTGCGACTGAAGCAGGCCTACGGACGATTGATCCGTCGGGCCGACGATCGCGGTGTCTTCGTGATGCTGGATTCGCGGTTACCCAGTCGTTTGCTCAGCGCCTTCCCGCAGGGGGTGACCGTCGAGCGCATCGGGCTGGCCGATGCGGTGGCCGAAACGAGGCGGTTTCTGGATAGTTGAGATCGCTGCAACGATCGCTCTGACAGGCTGTTTCTCCTGCATCAAGCAACGCAACAGGAGGAACCCATGAACACGAACAAGCTCGTTGCCCTCACGGCGGCCGCCCTGCTCTTCGGCAGCGCCGCGATGGCCCAGAGCGGCGGAAGTGCAGGCGGCAGCGCTGGCACCGGCGGCGGTGCGTCGAGTGGCGGCGCCTCGGTCGGCGGAGGCGCCTCGACGTCGGGTCCGGGCGGCACGACCGGCACGGGCACGACCGGCGGCGCCACGATCGGCGGCACCACGACGGGCGGCCCGACGACGACGCCAGGAGGCAGCGCAGGCGCCGGCGCCAATACGACCGGGGGCGGTTCGGTAAACCAAGGCATGGCCCCGGCGCCGTCCGGCTCGGGCGGTGTGACGGGCGGTGCCTCCGGGACGACCCGCTAGCATTTCGATTATTTCATTTGTGGCGGCCCGCTCCGACCCGGGGCGGGCCGTACGCTGTCCGCCCTACGCCCTGTCTGGTACAAGCGCCCGACACGAGACGACGTTCTCCCGGATCGAGCCCTTGCCCATGCGCCTTTCGACCAAGCTCCTGATTACCGCCGCGGCGTTCTTGGCCGGTGGAGCCGGGATCTATGGCTTTGCCTATCACCTCTACCCGCCGCCCTCGGTGCGCGACCGGCAGTCGGCAACCCCGGCTCCCGCCCCTCCCCTTTCCGCGCCCCCCGGCCCGTCGGTGGACCAGCTCTATGACGAGTGCGTGCGCGGCGCCTGGCCCACGGTCAAGGACGCGGACGTGCGGGCAGCCGCCTGCTCGAAGGCGCTGCAGACCCGCCAGCTCAAGCCCGACCAGATCGCGCTCGCCCGGCTGACGCGCGGCATTGCCCGTACGGCCCTGGGCGACAGGGTGCTGGCGGCCGAGGATTACTCGGAGGCGTTGAAGCACTATGACGGCGCCATCGATCCCCGGAATCCCGATTCGCTGAACCTCTACCGCCGTGCCACGTCGCTGCATGCGATGGGAGAAACCGACCGGGCCCTCTCCGACTATGGCGACGCGATCCGCGTCGACCCGAGCAACTCGCTCGCCTATCTCGGTCGCGGCGTCCTGCTGGCGACCCGCAAGCGCTCCTTCAATCGCGCCATCGAGGATTTCGACAAGGTTCTGGTGCTGCAGCCGGACAATGTCGACGCCCTGATCGCCCGCGGCAATGCCTACAGCCAGCTCGGTGACAACGGCCGCGCGCTGGCCGACCTCGACCGCGCCATACAGCTCGCCCCCAACAATGCCCAAGCCTACGTGATCCGCGGCCTCGCCAACAACCGGCGCGGCCAGAAACAGCTCGCCATGCAGGACTACGATACGGCCCTGCGGTACGCGCCGCGCTATTCGCAGGCGCTGGCCAATCGCGCCGCCCTTCTTTCCGAGGAAGGAAAGTACGACCAGGCGATCAGCGATCTCGACGAATCGATCAAGGCCGATTCCGACAATCCCGTCGCCTACTACAATCGCGGCTACGCGCACTTCGCCAAGCACGAGTACGCCAAGGCGCTGGCCGATTACGATGCCGCCATCAAGCTGGAACCCGGCATGGGGCGCGCCTACAACAACCGCTGCCTCATCCGCGCCATCACCGGCAAGGATCTGGTCGCCGGCCTGCAGGACTGCGACACCGCGCAGAAGCTGATGCCACTCAACCTCGATGTCCGCGACACGCGTGGCTTCATCTACCTGAAGCTGGGCGATCCCCGCCTCGCGGTGAAGGAATACGACGACGCCCTGGACGTCGATCCCAACCGCCCCCTGGCGCTCTACGGCCGCGGCATCGCGCGCATCATGATCGGTGAGACGCGCGAGGGCGAGGGCGACAAGGCCGCCGCCCTGATACTCGACCCCGAGGTCGCCCAGCAGTTCGCGCCCTTCGGCCTGAAGTAGCGTCCGGCTCGGTCAGCCCAAGTCGACGGCTTTGCGCAGGCCGACCCCCCAAGGCCAATAAAAACACGCACCGCGCAAAATACCGCGCAGCCACCCCCCGGGGGATCGCTGTCCAGGGGGAGGCTTTTTTCCTTTCGATTGTTTCGTTTATTTCGTTTGTTTCGCTTATGTAGCCTGACGGGTCGTCGGGACGCTCTATCTAGTAGCCTGCGGCGCGGTCGACCACTTCCTTTAGCGGGTCCCCGTCGAGGAAGCGTTTCAGGTTCTCGACGAACAGGCGGGACACGAAGCGGTCGCGCTGCGGGTGCGGTCCGCCGATATGCGGCAGCACGATGATGCCCGGAGCCGTCCAGAACGGATTGTCGGCCGGCAAGGGCTCCTGCCGGAAGACGTCGAGCAGGGCACCGGCGATCTTCTTCTCCCGCGTGGCGGCCATGAGATCGGCATCGTTGACGATCTGGCCGCGGCCGAAGTTCAGCAGCCACGCGGAAGGCTTCATTTTCGCCAGCCGCCTCGCGTCGATGAAGTTCTCGGTCTCCGGGGTCGCCGGCAGCAGCAGCAGGACGAAGTCCGACTGCGCCAGCACTTCGTCGGTCTGCTCCGGCGCCAGCACCTCGGCCACGTTCGGGATGCGTGTCGGCCGGCGCTTGGTGCCGATCACGTGCATGCCCAGCGCCACGGCGATGCGCGCCACCTCCTGGCCGATGGCGCCCAGGCCCAGGATGCCGAGCGTCTTGCCCGTCAGCGGCTCGGCTACCGTGTGGACCCACTTGCTCTGCTTCTGGTGCTCGGCAACCTGCGCGTAGGGCTTCGCGACGTGGAAAAGCGCGCCAATGATGTTCTCCGGCATCGACTCGGTGTGCGTGCCGCGCGCGCAGGTCAGCGTGAGGCCTGCCGGCAGGTCGGGCAGCGCCAGCCAGTTGTCGACGCCTGCACTCATTGCCTGCGCCCAGCGCAGCCTCGGCATGGCGGGCAGCAGTCCCGCCGGCACCGCGCCTGCCATCATGGCCTCGGTGCGGGCGAGCTGCTCGGCCGACGGCTTCTCCTTGCGCGCCAGCGTGTCGACGGCGACGCGCTCGGCGAGACCGGCCGCCTGGATTGCGTCGAGATAGGCCGTCGGGGAGTCGGTCCAAAGCAGGACGTGGGCGCGGTTCGTCGAGGCCATGGACGTTACAACCCCTGTCCGCCGGCCACGGCGATGGTCTGGCCGGTCACCCAGGAAGCGAGCGGCGAGGCGAGGAACAGCGCGACGTTCGCCACTTCCTCGGCATGCCCCATGCGGCCGAACGGGATCGAGGCCAGCGTACCATTGTACAAGGCGGGATTGTCGGTCTTGCGCCTGTCCCAGACGCCGCCGGGAAACTCGATCGAGCCGGGCGCAATGCAGTTCACGCGGATGCGATCCTTCGCGTACATCGCCGCCTGGGTGACCGTGTAGTGGATCACCGCCGCCTTGATGGCGCCGTACGGGGGCTGGCGGGCCGCCGGATGGAGCGCGGAGATCGAGGAGATGTTGACCACGTTGCCCTGCGACTTCTTCAGTTCCGGCAGGGCCTCCTGCGTCGCATGCACGATCGAGAGCATGTCGACCGCAAGGTTGCTGGTCCAGCCCTTGTCATCGTCCGAGGAACCGAACGCCGAGGCGTTGTTGATCAGGAGATCGACGCCGCCCAGCGCCCCGATCGCCTCGCGGACATAGCCGCGCACCGCGTCGCCCTGGGCAAGATCGGCGCTGGCGGCATGGGTCTTGTGGCCGTGCCTGGCGAGTTCCGCGCGGGTCTCTTCGAGCGTCTTGGGATCGCGCGCGCAGATCGAGACATCACCACCGCAGGCCGCGAAGCCCATAGCGATGGCCTTGCCGATGCCGCGGCTGCCACCGCAGACGATCGCCTTCTTGCCCGCGAAATCCAGTTTCATTGCTCATCTCCTTTTGCGGTCGCCACCGTGGCGATCGGTGCACGGCAAATCAATCGCTAACGAAATTTACATGGAGAATGGTAGCAATTGCCGCCATCATGCGACGCAAACGTCGGCGACAGAACGGGACAGGGAGAGCGAACAGGGTGCGGATGCTTGGGACGCTGCTGGCGTCAATAGTGCTCGCCTTCTTGCCCGTCGCCATCGCGAGGGCGGCCAACGAGCCCGTCACCGGCATCGACGTCATCATCCGCAGCAAAGCTGACGGCCGCGTCATCATCGAGACCGTTACCGACACGCGCGGCGCCTTCGTGGTGAAGGAGATGCGGCCGGGTCCCTACAGCATCGAAGCGGGGACCAAGCTTCCCCTGGCGCTGTTGAAGCGCAGCGGCGGATGGGGCATCGCGCTGATCCCCATCTCCGCCAAGACGGTGAAGCCTCAGAAACACCGCGCCAAGCCGGCGTCCAGGGGCATGCAGGTCGACATCGTTGTGCCCGATGGCACGACAGCCGCCTATACGGTGATCATCACGGACTGAGATCGGCGCCGGACATATTGAACAGCGGAACGACTCCGCTAGAGTGCCTCCCAATCAAGAAAGCACAGGAGGCTACGTTCAAGATGACCAAGGTCATGATTCCGCGCAGGCATGCACTGCTTCTCTCTGGCGGCGCGCTCGCCGCCCCGATGATCGCCTCGGGCATTGCCCGTGCCCAGAGCGACTGGCCCAACCGGCCCGTGAAATACATCGTGGTATTTCCGGCCGGCGGTCCGACCGACACGCTGTCGCGCATCGTCTGCCAGGAGCTCTCCGAGCTGACGGGCCAGCAGTTCATCATCGAGAATCGCGCCGGCTCCGGCGGCAATATCGGCGCAGACTTCATCGCCAAGTCGGCCCCCGACGGCTACACGATCGGCCTCTACACGATCGCCGCGCATGCCATCGCGCCCACGCTTTACGCCAAGCTGCCGTTCGATGCAGGCAAGGACTTCACCGGCGTCGCGATGCTGTGGTCGGTGCCCAACATGCTGATGACCCGGCTCGATTTCCCGGCCAACACCATCCCCGAACTGATTGCGCTGGCGAAGGCCAATCCGGGCAAGTATTCGTTCGCCTCGTCGGGCGCCGGTACCAGCCCGCATCTCACCGGCGAGATGTTCAAGCAGATGGCCGGCGTCAACCTGCTGCACGTACCCTACAAGGGCAGCGCGCCCGCCCACCAGGACATCCTAGCCGGCCAGGTCGACATGATGTTCGACAACATTCCCGGCCCGCTCGGCCTGATGAAGGGCGGCAAGGTCAAGGGCTTCGCGGTGACATCCAAGGATCGTCATCCCGCCGTGCCCGACAAGCCGACCTTCGGGGAATTCCTGCCGGGCTTCGAGATCACCTCGTGGGGCGGCGTCTGCGCGCCGGCCGGCGTGCCGCCGGCAATGGTCGAGAAGCTCTCGGCGCTGACCAAGCAGGCCCTGCAGAAGCCCAGCGTGAAGGCCGCCTTCGATCAGCAGGGCGCCACCCAGATCTGGATGACGCCGGCCGAAACCGCCGCCTACCGCGCCGCCGAGGAAAAGAAGCTCGCGCCCGTGATCAAGGCGTCGGGCGCCAAGGTGGAGTAGCGAAGACGCCGCGACTGTAGCTCTCCCCCTCCGGCCTGCGGCCACCTCCCCCGTGTGACGGGGGAGGCAAGCTGAGCTCAATTTTATAACACCTCCCCCGTCATACGGGGGAGGCCGGGAGGGGGAAAGCAACGCACGAGGTCTGAGCCAACGCGTTTGTTCCCTCGACCTCATGCGCTACGCTGGCCACCCATGAAAAAGAAAGTTCTGGTCGCCGGGGCCACGGGCCTCGTCGGCCATGCAGCCCTGAAACACTTCGCTGCCGTCGAGGGCTGCGAGGTGATTGCCGTGTCGCGTCGTCGGCCGGACGAAACCTACGGCGCGCGCTGGCTGCCGCTCGATCTCACCGACCGGGCGGCCTGCGAGGCGCTGGCGGCCGAGTTCGCGGGCGTGACGCACCTCGTCTATGCCGCCCTCCATGAACGGCTGGGGCTGGTCGCAGGATGGCAGGAAGAGGAGCAGATCCGCACCAACGACCTGATGCTGCGCAATCTGATGGCCCCGCTCGAACGAGCGGCGTCAGGATTGCGGCACGTGGCCCTGCTGCAGGGCACCAAGGCCTATGGCGTCCATGTCCGCCCGCTCGCCGTCCCGGCGCGCGAGAACCGTTCGGAGATGCACGAGCAGCCGAACTTCTACTGGAACCAGGAACGGTTCCTGCGCGAGCGCCAGCAGGGCAAGGGCTGGAGCTGGTCGATCCTGCGGCCCGTGCTGATCGTGGGCGATTCGGTGGGCAGCGCCATGAACGTCATTCCGGCACTGGGAGTCTATGCCGCCTTCATGCGCCGGGCCGGCCGCAAGAAGCTCGACTATCCCGGAGGCGTCGGCCGTGTGGCCCAGGCGGTCGATGCCGATCTGCTGGCCCGCGCCATCGCCTGGTCGGGTGAGGCGGAGGCGGCGCGCAACGAGATCTTCAACGTCACCAACGGCGACGTCTTCGTGTGGCCCAATGTCTGGCCCGCGATCGCCGATGCGCTGGGCTTCGAGCCGGGCGCACACGTGCCCCTGGCGCTCGACCGCGAGATCCGGCCGCGCGAGGACGAATGGGCCGAGATCCGCGCGGCCCACGGACTGAGGTCGGGCACGCTGAAGGAGTTCGTCGGCCTGTCGTTCGAATATGCCGACTACACGATGGGCTACGGCCGCACGGAGCCGGGACCCGCGGCGATCGTCTCGACCATCAAGCTGATGCAGGCCGGCTTCACCGAGGTGATGGACACCGAGGCGATGTTCCGGAAATGCTTCGCCGAGATGCAGCAGAAGGAGCTGCTGCCACGTTCCTGAGGGTGCTCTTCGCGACGTAGCCCGGCTGTCGTCAAATTGTCATATGCGCCCCTCACTTTCCCGGCCATTCTGGACGGCAACGGAGGGCGTGGGCATGCAGAGCGATGGGGACCGCAAGGCGCTGGAAGATCGCGTCCGCCGGGAGCTGGCCGACAGTATCGATGAGGATCTCGAGCTCGAACTGGGCGACGAGATGCTGGCCCGCCTGCCCGAGCATGGCGACGGCGACCTGCCGCAGAGCGAAGGCATCGACCGGAAATTCTATTTCACCGAGCTGCTGCGGCTGCAGCGCGAGCTGATCAAGCTGCAGGACTGGGTGATCGCCCGGAAGCTCAAGGTCGTGGTCCTGTTCGAGGGTCGCGACGCCGCGGGCAAGGGCGGTGTGATCAAGCGAGTCACCCAGCGCCTGAACCCGCGCGTCTGCCGCACCGTCGCCCTGTCGGCGCCGTCCGAGCGCGAGCGCACCCAGTGGTACTTCCAGCGCTACATCTCGCACCTCCCGGCGGGCGGCGAAATCGTGCTGTTCGACCGCAGCTGGTACAATCGCGCCGGCGTCGAGCGGGTCATGGGCTTCTGCACCGAAAGCGACGTCCGGGATTTCTTCGAGACGGTCCCTGAGTTCGAGCGCATGCTCGTGCGGTCCGGCATCATCCTGCTCAAGTACTGGTTCTCGATCACCGACGAGGAGCAGAACATGCGCTTCCTGATGCGCATCCACGATCCGATGAAGCAGTGGAAGCTGTCCCCCATGGACCTGGAATCCCGGCGGCGCTGGGAGGAGTACACCAAGGCCAAGGAGGAGATGCTGGCGCGGACGCACATTCCCGAGGCACGCTGGTGGGTGGTCGAGGGCAACAACAAGCGCCGCGCGCGCCTCAACTGCATCCATCACCTGCTGCAACAAGTCCCCTACAACGACGTTGAACACCAACCGATCGTCCTGCCCAAGCGCGAACACAAGCCCGACTATGCGCGCACGCCGGTCGCTCCCGAACTCTATGTCCCGGCGGTCTACTGATGGATTTCTTCAGGCGTTTCACGTTCCTCGTCTGCGCTCCGGCTTTCGACGCCGACGATCTCGAAGGCCTCCGGCTGGGCGAGATCACGGTTTCCATCGAGAAGATGGGTTTCCAGGTCGTGCGGGCCCGCCGCATCGAGGATGCCGAGATGGTGGTCCAGACCGATGCCGCGATCGGCTGCATGGTCGTCGACTGGGGCAAGAAGGGCCTCGACGGAAAGGCCGCCGCGATGATCAACATGATGCGGCGGCGCGGCCTCGAAATGCCGATCGTCATCCTGGTGCGCCGCAAGCGGCTGGAGGACATCCCGGTCGAAGTGATGGACTATATCGACGGCTATATCTTCCTCTCGGAGGAAACGCCGGAGTTCATCGCCAAGAACCTGGTGAGTCGGCTGAAGCAGTACGCCGAGACGCTGAAGACGCCGTTCTTCGGCGAGCTCGTCGATTATGCCGAGGAAGGCAACCAGCTCTGGACCTGTCCCGGGCACAATGGCGGCATCTTCTACAACAGGAGCCCGATCGGTCGGATCTTCGTCGAGCATCTGGGCGAGGCGGTGTTCCGCGACGACCTCGACAATTCGGTGCTCGATCTCGGCGACCTGCTGGTCCACGAGGGCCCGGCGCTCAAGGCGCAGAAGGAGGCTGCCGCGATCTTTGGCGCGGAGAAGACCTATTTCGTGCTGAACGGTACCTCCTCCTCCAACAAGATCGTGCTGCAGGCGCTGGTCGCGGAAAGTGACCTGGTGCTGTTCGACCGCAACAACCACAAGGCCGCCCATCACGGAGCGCTGTTCCTCGGCAACGGCATCCCGATCTATCTCGAGACCGACCGCAACGCCCACGGGCTGATCGGGCCGATCTTCCACGAGGCGCTCGACGAGCAGGCCATCCGCGAGAAGATCCGCACCAATCCGCTGGTCCAGGACAAGGAGGCATGGAAGCGCGAGCGGCCATTCCGCGTCGCCGTCATCGAGCAGTGCACCTACGACGGCACGATCAACGACGCGCGCCTGATCGTCGAGAAGATCGGCCACCTCTGCGACTACATCCTGTTCGACGAGGCCTGGGCGGGCTTCATGAAGTTTCACCCGCTCTATGCCGGCCGCTTCGCCATGGGCCTGACCAATCTCGGCCCGGACAGTCCCGGCATCATTGCGACCCAGTCGGCGCACAAGCAGCTCGCGAGCTTCAGCCAGGCCTCGCAGATCCACGTCCGGGATCGCCACATCAAGGGCCAGCGCCGGCGCATCGAGCATCGCCGCTTCAACGAGTTCTTCATGCTGCACGCCTCGACCTCGCCCTTCTATCCGATCTTCGCCTCGCTAGACGTCGGCGCGCAGATGATGAAGGGGCGGTCGGGCGAGGTTCTGTGGGACGACACGATTCGTCTGGGCATCGAGATCCGCAAGAAGATGCGCGCCATCCGCCGCGAGTTCGAGGACAAGGAGCGCGACCCGGCGCGGCGCTGGTTCTTCGAACCCTTCATTCCCAACCGCGTCATGGTCGGCGACCGCGAGCAGCTCTGGGAGGAGGTTCCAACCGACGATCTGGCGACGCACGCGCGATACTGGGAGCTGGCGCCGGAGCGGCGCTGGCACGGCTTCAAGCACGTGGCCCCGGGCTACGCGATCACCGATCCCAACAAGCTGATCGTGCTGACGCCGGGCTTCGACCGCGAGACAGGTGGCTATGCCGGCCATGGTATCCCCGCCCCCGTGGTGGCGCAGTATCTGCGCGAGAACCAGATCGTGCCGGAGAAGAACGACCTCAACTCGCTGCTCTTCCTGATGACGCCCGGCGTCGAGTCGAGCAAGGCCGGCACCTTGCTGAGCGCGCTCGTGATCTTCAAGCGGCTGCACGACGACAATGCGCGGCTGGAAGACGTCATTGGCGAGTTCGTTCGCAAGCGGCCGGCACGCTATGCCGGCATGCGCCTGCGCGATCTCTGCGCCGAGATGCACGCCTTCTTCCGCGAGAGCAACGTCAGCCTGATGCAGCGCGCGCAGTTCATGCCCGAGCATCTGCCCGAGCCGGCGATGGCGCCGCACGAGGCGGTGCGCCAGCTCGTGCGCAACAATGTCGACTATGTGCCGATCGAAGAAGCGGCGGGTCGCATCGCCACCACCATGTTCGTGGTCTATCCGCCCGGCATCGCCAGCATCGTGCCCGGCGAACGGCTCGACGAGCGGGCCAAGCCGATGCTCGACTATCTGCGCATGTTCGAGAAGTCGGCCAACCTGTTCCCCGGCTTCGACGTCGAGATCCAGGGCATCTATCGCGAGATCGACAAGGACGGCCGCGTGCGCTTCCTCACCTACGTGGTGCGCGAGTAGGCGATCTCGACGGGCGGCGTCGTGCTGCCCGGGCCG
Organism: Reyranella sp.; assembly: GCF_004297265.1. Lineage (GTDB taxonomy): Bacteria > Pseudomonadota > Alphaproteobacteria > Reyranellales > Reyranellaceae > Reyranella. The sequence goes on along the minus strand of NZ_SCUT01000020.1, from coordinate 8,658 downwards.
ATGGCGCGCTGCATCAGCACGCTGTCGGCCCATTTGCCGTACTTGAAGCCGACGCCTTCCAGCAGGCCGACGCGGCGAAAGCCGTGAGCTTCGTGCAGGCTGAGCGACGCGACATTGTCGGCGTCGACATAGGCGAACATCTGGCGATAACCCGCACTGGCGCAGGCCTCGATCAGCGCCGGCAGGAGCAGACGGCCGATCCCGGTGGAGACATGGTCGGGATGGACATAGATCGAGTGCTTCACCGCATAGCGATAGGCCGGGCGCTTGCGGAACGGCACCGCATAGGCATAGCCCACGATCACGCCGTCGCGTTCCGCGGCGAGGTGCGGCAACCGGCGCCGCAGCATGTTCTTGCGTCGCCGCTTGATGTCGTCGGCCTGTGTCGGCTCGATATCGACGTCGCCCACGCCCCGTGTGATGTGGTGCGTGTAGATCGCAATCATGGCCGGCACGTCGTTTTCGGTCGACGGCCGGACCACGACGGCGCCGCGTGGCTTTTCGAGCACGGACTCGCTCGTTGCAGACATCACCCGCTCCTCCTTCGAGACGACCGGATCAAACACGCCTCCATGACCCTTTCATGTCAGCACAAAAAGAGGGCCCGGAGAGTTGTTACACTCTCCAGGCCCCCAGACGCCCCCTCTAAACTCGTCGGCCGCCGCGGCGATGTCTCGAACCGCGTCAATCCATGCCCGCGAAGATACGGGCCGGCGCGACCTCCGCACAGGGGGCGCTTGGTATCAATTGTTGAGGTTCCGTGACCGCCCGGAAAAGCTCGCTCGCACATGATCGGCCAGGTCACGTGCGGCGGGACCGAGGCCGGGTGGCGCATAGAGGTTGATGCGGAACTCCGGCAGCGGCGGCAGCCGGGCCTCGCGGCCCAGGATCACGAAGCGTTCGGGCACCGAGGAGCGCAGCAGCGGCGCCACGGCCAGGCCCGCCTCCAGCACGGCGTAGACCGGCTCCAGCCGGCTCACCTCGCAGACCGCACGCCAGTCGCGCCGCGCCTTGCCTAACGCCTCCACGGCGACGGGGCGGAAGACGCAGGTCGGCGCGCCGAGCGACACCGGCAGCGGATCCTTGAGATGGGCATCCCCGTCCGGCGCGCCGACCCAGACCAGCCGGTCGGTGCGCAGGGTCTCGCCGTGGCGGCCGCATTCCGTCTCGGTCGTCATGGCGAGATCGACGCCGCCCGACTTCAGCTCCTCGCGGATCAGGCGCGAATCCTCGCAGACGAGGCTGACCCGGACCCGCGGCTGCGCCTTGGCGAAGCGCCGCAGGATCGCCGGCACGAAGCTGCCGATGATATCGTAGGGCACGCCCAAGCGGACCTCTCCCTCGAACTGCGGCGCGCGCATCGACGACCAGACCTCGTCGTTCATCGCCACCAGGCGCCGCGCCTGTTCGAGCAGCCGTTCGCCCGCCGGCGCCAGCACGAGCCCGCGTCCCTGACGCGTGAACAGGCGGCAGTCGAGCGCCTCCTCCAGCCGCTTGATCTGCTGGCTGGCGGCGGCCTGGCTCATGCCCAGCACCGCCGCCGCACGCGTCACGCCGCCCGCTTCGACGACGGTGAGGAAGGCGCGCACCAGCGCCATGTCGAGATCCTTGCGCATAGCCACATATAATCACTTGTGAACGATCTCATCCAAAACATTCGTTTTTGTTATTCATTGAACAGCCTTACCGTGGCGCCATGACCACGAAGATTTCAGGCCTCTGGCTGCCGCTCATCACGCCGTTCAAGGACGGCGCCATCGACTTCGCGAGCTACGACCGGCTGGTGAACCACTACATCGGCAAAGGCGTCGACGGGCTGCTGCCGCTCGGCACCACGGGCGAATCGCCCGCCCTGGACGGGGACGAGATCGCCGCTGTGATCGAGCGCACGCTGGCCGTCGCCGACGGAAGGGTGCCGGTCTTCGCGGGCGTGGGCGGCAACGCCACCGCCAAGGTCGAGAAGGAGCTGAAGCGGCTGCGCCACCTGCCGATCGCCGGCATCCTGTCGGTGTGCCCCTACTACAACCGGCCGAGCCAGGACGGGCTGATCGCGCACTTCCGGCGCATCGCCGCGGCCACCGACCGCGACGTGGTGATCTACAACATTCCCTATCGCACGGCGGTGAACCTCGCCAACGACTCGCTGCTGGAGCTGGCCGAGGTACCGAACATCGTCGGCGTGAAGGACAGTTCCGGCAGCGTCGAGCAATCGCTCGAGCTGCTGCGCCGCAAGCCGGCCGACTTCGCCGTGCTGACCGGCGAGGATGCGCTGTTCTTCACCATGCGCGCCAACGGCGCCGAGGGCGGCATCCTGGCGGCCAGCCATCTGATGACCCAGGGCTTCGTCGAGGTCGAGCGCTGCTTCAGGGCCGACGATCTCGCCGGCGCCCGCAAGGCCTGGGCCCCGCTCGCGAGCTTCGTGCCGATGCTGTTCGCCGAAGCCAACCCGATGCCGATCAAGCATCTCCTGTGGCGACAGGGGCTGATCGCCTCGCCGGAATGCCGGCTGCCGCTCACGAGGATCTCCGACGGGCTGGCCCGCCGGCTTGACGCGATGTTCGGCGCGAGGACGGCGGCCTAGCCGCGCGCCTTCAGGAGGTCGCGGATCTCGGTCAGCAGCTCCTGCTCCTTGGTCGGCGGCGCGGGCGGCGGCGGGGCGGCCTCTTCCTGCTTGATCACGCGGTTCATGCCCTTGATCACCAGGAAGAGCACCCACGCAATGATGAGGAAGTTCACCGTCACCGTCAGGAACGTGCCGTAGCCCAGGGTCGCGCCGGCCTTCTTGGCCGCATCGTAGGTCGTGGCCTGGCTGGCCGCCGGGGTGAGGCCGATGAAATAGTTGGTGAAGTCGAGCCCGCCGGCGATGCGGCCGATGATCGGCATGATGATGTCGCCGACCAGCGAGTCGATGATCTTGCTGAAGGCGGCGCCGATGATCACGCCGATGGCGAGATCCACGACGTTGCCGCGCATCGCGAACTTCTTGAATTCCTGAAGCATGGGTGTTCTCCCGTTTCGTCGTCAGGTTACGCGCAGCCACACCAGCAGAGCAGAAACCGTCACCACCGAGAAGGCCGTCGACAGCAGAACCGATGCGGTGTTCTGTTCGACCGACACGTCGAACTGCTTGGCCAGCACGAAGGCGTTGGCGGCCGTCGGCAACGCAGCCATCAGCAAGGCTACCTTGCCCGCGATCGAATCGATCGGCACGAACAAAGGCAGGATCACCAGCGCCGCCAGCGGCTGCAGCAGGAGCTTGATCAGGGTGGCGAGCCCGGCCTCGGCGAGACCGCTCTTGATCGACTTGTCCGACAGGAACAGGCCGATGGCGAACAGCGCACAGGGCGCGGCCGCGGCGCCCATCAGGTCGAGCCACTTCTCGACCGGCACGGGGATCGGCAGACCGACCCAGGACGCCACGATGCCGAGCGCGATCGAGACCGGCAGGGGATTGCGCGCCACGTTGAAGGCGGCGCGCAGGAAGGTCCGGACCGGGCCGTGCCCTGCCGCCACCTCGAGTTCGATCAGCATGACGCCGAACACCATCGAGACGACCGCCGTCACGATCACCGTCAGCATGGCCGGCGGCAGGCCCTGCTCGCCGAAGGCCGCCAGGCAGAGCGGCACACCCATGTAACCGACATTGCCCCACGAGGCCGCGATGCCCTGCAGGCTCATGGCGGCGAGACCGCCTCGCGAAACGAGCCGCGTGGTGATCATGGCGACGCCGAAGGTGGCGACCACGGCGATGCCGAAGCCCGCCATCAGGCTGGGATCAAGCACGGCGGCCACCGGCGTGCGCGCCAGGGTGCCGAAGAACAGGACCGGCAGGGCGAAGTAGCTCACGAAGGCGTTGAGCGCCGTAGTCGCCTCCGGCCCCAGGATGCGCCACCGACCAGCCAGGAAGCCTGCCAGGATGACGCCGAAGATCGGGAGGGCGACGTTGAAAATGGCCTGCACGGCGCATCCGATTGCAGTTGCTCTAACCCATTAAGAATTTGACATAAACGGCACAAATCCCATAGCATTTTAGAGATATAGCGAGGCCGCACCCGCCCCTCACCGCAAGCGGCCCGGGAGATAATCATGCGTCTTTTGATCGCCAGCATGGCCGCCCTGGCTGCGGTCTCTTTTGCCGCCCCGTCCTTCGCGCAGGACGAGACGATGCCGACCCCGACCCCCACCGCCAAGCCGAAGGCGCCGACGACCGCCTCCTGCAACAAGATCAAGAGCAGCTCGCAGCGCAGCGCCTGCCTGAAGAAGGTCCAGGTCGCGAAGGCTCCGTCCAAGAAGACAAAGAAGACCACCACCACGCCGGCCGCCCCGAAGTCGCCGGAGATGGGCCAGCTTCCGCCGGCTTCCGCGCCGGCGCCGACCGCCGCCGCGCCGTCCTCCGGCCCGGTCAGCGTTCCGCCGCTGCCGTCCAAGACGATTTAAGCTGAGGCACGGTTCGCCCGAACCGCGCTAGTCTCCGCTCCCCCAACCCGGGAGAGCGACATGGCCCATTCGGCCAATCTGATCACAACGGATGATCTCGCGCGCCAGCTCGGCGCGCCGGCGCTGCGCGTCTTCGACTGCACCACCTATCTGAAGCCCGGCCCCGACGGCCGCTACATCGCCGAAAGCGGGCGCGCCAACTACGACAAGGGACACATCCCGGGCGCGGCGTATCTCGATCTCCAGGCCGATCTTTCCGACAAGAGCTCGAAGCTGCGCTTCACGCTTCCCTCGCTCGAAGAGCTGACGAAGGCCTTCGCGGCCAAGGGCGTCGGCCACGGCACCTTCGTGGTGCTCTACAGCCATGCCTCGCCGGTCTGGGCGAGCCGCATCTGGTGGATGCTGCGCGCCGTCGGCTTCGACGAGGTGGCGATCCTCGACGGCGGCCTCGACAAGTGGAAGGCCGAAGGCCGCCCGCTGTCGACCGCCCCCGTCACCCATCCTCCGGCCACCTTGTCGCTGCGCGGCCGGCCGGAGATCTTCGTCGACAAGGATGCGATCAAGGGCGCGATCGGCGACGCCTCGACCTTGACCCTCAATGCGCTGAGCCACGACCAGCACAGCGGCGCGGGCGGTGTAGTCTACGGCCGTGCGGGACGCGTCGCGGGCTCTTCCTGCGTGCCGGCCGCCAGCCTGTTCGGCCCGGACAAGGCGCTGAAGCCGATCGCCGAGCTGCGCGCCGCCTTCGAGGGCGTCGGCGCCGCGCCGGACAAGCGGGTGCTGGTCTATTGCGGCGGCGGCATAGCCGCCACGCTCGACGCTTTCGTCCTCACCGCCCTCTTGGGTCACAGGAACGTCTCGGTGTACGACAATTCCATGCAGGAATGGGCCAACGATCCGGCCCTGCCCATGGAAACCGGCTGACGAGGGAGCAAGACATGACGGCCTATATCATCGTCGAGATCGACACCAGGGACGAAGAGCTGATGGCGGAGTACCGCAAGCACACGCCGGGGCTGGTCGCCAAGTTCGGCGGCAAGTTCATCGTGCGCGGCGGCCACTGCACGAGCCTCGAAGGCGGCTGGACTCCGGCGCGCGTGGTCGTGCTGGAATTCCCCGATCGCGCCAAGGCCGAGCGCTTCTATCATTCCGAGGAGTACAAGCCGGTCCTCGCGATGCGGCTCAAGGCCGGCCACTCCAAGGCGATCCTGATCGACGGCCATAATGGCTAGCACGGCCGCCTACCGGGCGGTCGGCACGCTCTACAACGCGCTGATGACGGCGCTGGTCCTCGGCCTCGTCTCGCGACGCGGCAGCGACACGGCGCGCGAGTACATCTTCCGCCACTTCCGCCGGCAGCACCTCGAGAAGTTCCTGCCCGGCCTGCAGAAGCTCGGCATCGCGGGCGAGAAGGATGCGCCGGCCTGCGCGCTCTATCACTATCACTCCAATGCGCTGGGCGGCGTGAAGACTGGCTACCTGAGCGAGAGCGACACGAAAGCCTGGGTGCGCTACCCGCCGCCGCGCTGGATGTGGAAGGGCACGGCCATCGCGGCCGTACCGCACGAAGTGTCGGCGGCCTTCCTGCACGGCTGGCACGGCCACAACGGCGTATCGTTGAAGAACCCGGGCCTCGGTTTCGTCTGCACGGGTATGACGGTCGACGGCAAGCCCGGCCTCGAAGGCTACTATTGCGATTACGGCCGCCCCCTGAAGGAGGAGGAGCGCGTGCGCTTCGCCTACGACGAGGAGATGCCGCGCATCGACTGGAAGACCCAGCCGAGGCTCGAGACGGCGAACTGGCCCGAGGAACGCCGGCTGCGCACCTTCCGCTCCTACGCGATGGGCTACGTGCAGACCATGCTGCCGGTGCTGCAGGACCTTCTGGGCGCGAAGGACGCACAGACCGAGATGGGCCGCGTGGCGCGTCTCGTCGGGCTGCAGTTCCACGAGGAGACGGCGCGCGATCTCGACCTGCCGACCGACGTCGAGACCGGCGACCTCGAGAGCGCCCGCCTGTTCGCCCGCTGGCTGGCGGCGATCCTCGCCGCCGAGGGCGAGGAGGTCGTCACCGAGGAGAAGGACGGCGCGGTCACCCTGCGCATGGAGGGCTGGAAGCTGGCCCGGGAGCTTCAGCTCGCCGATCCGCTGGCCGGCTTCGACGCCTGGAACGAGCTGTGGCTCGGCGCCGCCGGGGCGCACGACCGCTTCCTCAAGGTCGAGACGAGCCGCAGCTACGGCGACGAAGGCTGGCAGGCGGCCTGGCGGATCGCGCCGAGATAGCCCGCCGGCAACGGCCGGCCGGCGGTACGCTCGCCGAGCGCGGCAAGGTCGACCCAGCTCGCTTCATGATGCTCGTGACTGAGGGCAATCGCGCCCTCGGTCTGCAGCCTGCAGACGTAGGCCACGATCCGCACGAAGCGCTGCGGCAGCACCTCGAACAGATGCTCGTCGACGAGCGCGCCGACCTCGACGGCCAGCCCGGTCTCTTCCCTCACCTCGCGCACCAGCGCCGCGCGATGATCCTCACTGGCATCGGGACGCCCGCCGGGCAGATCCCATTCGCCGCGGTCGTTCAGGAGCAGCAGCACGCGGCCCTGATGCAGGACGACGCCCTTGATCGATGTCGGGTAATTCAAGCTCATGAGCGCGCGCCACTCCAGTGGCGCTCATGATGCGCCACTTCGGGCGGAGTAGTCTCCGCCCTTTAGTGGCGCGCTCCAATGAGAAAGGCCGGGGATCGCTCCCCGGCCTTTCCGTTGTCTCTGAGAAGACTGGACTTAGAAGTCCATGCCGCCCATGCCGCCGTCGCCACCCGGCGGCATCATCGGGGCCTTCTTCTCCGGCTTCTCGGCGATCATGGCTTCCGTCGTGACCAGCAGGCCGGCCACCGAAGCGGCGTCCTGCAGGGCGGTACGGACGACCTTCACCGGGTCGATGATGCCGGACTTGATCATGTCGACATAGTCGCCCTTCTGGGCGTCGAAGCCGAAGTTCGTGTCCTTCTGCTCGAGCATCTTGCCCGCGACGACGGCGCCGTCATAGCCGGCGTTCTCGGCGATCTGGCGGACGGGCGCCTGCAGCGCACGACGCACGATCTCGATGCCGACCTTCTGGTCGTCGTTGGAGGTGCGGACCTTGTCCAGCGCGCGCAGCGCGTAGAGCAGGGCCGAACCGCCGCCGGCGACGACACCCTCTTCCACCGCAGCCTTGGTGGCGTGCATGGCGTCGTCAACGCGGTCCTTCTTCTCCTTCACTTCGACTTCGGTGGCGCCGCCGACCTTGATGATCGCAACACCGCCGGCGAGCTTGGCCAGGCGCTCCTGGAGCTTCTCGCGGTCGTAGTCCGAGGTCGTCTCCTCGATCTGGGCGCGGATCTGGCTGATGCGGGCCTGGAGGTCCGCCTTCTTGCCCGAGCCGTCGACGATCGTGGTGTTCTCCTTCTCGACCAGGACCTTCTTGGCCTTGCCGAGCATGTCGAGCGTGACGTTCTCGAGCTTGATGCCGAGATCCTCGGAGATCAGCTGACCGCCGGTCAGGATCGCCATGTCCTCGAGCATCGCCTTGCGACGGTCACCGAAGCCCGGCGCCTTGACGGCGGCGATCTTCAGGCCACCACGCAGCTTGTTCACGACCAGGGTCGCCAGGGCCTCGCCCTCGACGTCCTCGGCGATGATCAGCAGCGGCTTGCCCGACTGCACGACCGCCTCGAGCACCGGCAGCATCGCCTGCAGGCCCGACAGCTTCTTCTCGAACAGCAGGATGTACGGCGAGTCGAGCTCGGCGATCATCTTGTCGGCGTTGGTGATGAAGTACGGCGAGAGATAGCCGCGGTCGAACTGCATGCCCTCGACGACGTCCAGCTCGGTGTCCAGGCTCTTGGCCTCTTCCACCGTGATGACGCCCTCGTTGCCGACCTTCTTCATGGCTTCGGCGATCATCTTGCCGATCGACTTGTCGCCGTTGGCCGAGATGGTGCCGACCTGGGCGACTTCGTCCGTGCCCGTGATCTTCTTGGCGCGCGCCTTGATGTCCTCGACCGCCGCGTCGACGGCGAGGTCGATGCCGCGCTTGAGGTCCATCGGGTTCATGCCGGCCGCAACCGACTTCACGCCTTCGCGCACGATCGCCTGGGCGAGAACGGTCGCCGTCGTCGTGCCGTCGCCGGCGATGTCGTTGGTCTTCGAGGCCACTTCGCGCACCATCTGGGCGCCCATGTTC
>NZ_SCUT01000019.1 GCF_004297265.1 Reyranella sp. | reverse complement strand
CTCCACATTGTCCGACACCAGCTTGTCCAGACCCGGCTCGTAGATCGGCATCACCCCCTTCAGCAGCCGATCGATCTTCCCCGCATCCTTGTCCACGCAGAAAACATCGTGCCCGAAATGAGCGAAGCAGGCCCCAGACACAAGACCGACGTAACCAGACCCGATCATCGCTATACGCATGTGCTCAGCCTTTCAGCAGGCGACCAAGGAGAGCCCGCGTCTCCGCTGCAGTGTCGCCGCGGTGCAGCGCCACGGCGACGTTGGCCTCGAGAAAGCCCAGGCGGCTGCCGCAATCGTAGCGTTGGCCAGCATAGCGTAGCGCATGGAAGGGTTTGTGACCGATCATTTTCGCCATCGCGTCGGTGAGCTGGATTTCACCGCCGGCACCGGTCTCGTGCCGGTCGAGATGGTCGAAGACCTCGGGCAGCAGCACATAACGGCCGATCAGCGCCAGGGTCGACGGTGCCTCCTCGGGCTTGGGCTTTTCCACCATGCCGGTGATTTCCGACAGGTTGCCGTTCTCGTTCTTCACGGCCGCGATTCCATAGCTCTTGGTCTGCTCGCGCGGCACGTCCATCACCGCCACCACGCTGCCGCCGGTCCTCTCGTGCGCCTGCACGAGCTGGCCAATGCAGCTCGGCGTATCGAGCGTCAACTCGTCCGGCAGCAGGACGGCGAACGGCTCGTTCCCGATCCAGTGACGGGCGCACCATACGGCATGGCCGAGGCCCAGCGGCTTCTGCTGCCGCGTGAAGATCGCATTGCCCGGCTTGATCGTGGCGGCTTGCGTCTGCTTCAGCTCCGCCGCCTTCTTGCGTTGCTCGAGCGTCGCCTCGAGTTCGTAGGCGTGGTCGAAATGATCCTCCAGCGCCCCCTTGTTGCGCCCCGACACGAAGACGAACTCCTCGATGCCGGCGGCGAGGCACTCCTCGACCGCGTACTGAATGAGGGGGCGGTCGACGACCGTCAGCATCTCCTTGGGCATGGCCTTGGTTGCGGGAAGGAACCTGGTGCCAAGACCGGCAACCGGCAGGACGGCTTTTCGGACACGCTGCGCCATGCTTGTCGACCTCATTCAACGGCGGGATTGATATTAAAATCAACGATTTGACAGGATCGTGGCATGAGGGCCCACTATCACGTTTGATGCCATGTCAGCGCTCTCTCTGGCAAGGTCAACCACCCAGCAGCACGTCCTTGGCGCGGTTGATGCGCGCGGCGAGGTCGGCCGTTCCGCCGACATCGGGATGCATGCGCTGGATCAGCCGCCGATGCGCCGCCCGGATGTCATCGACGCTGGCGCCTTCGGCCAGCCCCAGCACGGCCAACGCCTCCTCCCGTGTCATGTCGGTGCGCGGGCCGCGGGGCGGCGGCGTGTGCTGCGTGTTGCGCCAGTCCGCTCCCAGGCGACGGTCGAGATAGGCTTCGAGGACACGAAGCGAATCGGCATCCGCTGCGCATTCCGCCCGCAAATCGAGAAGCTCGGTATCTGTCAGCAGGTCGAGGGGGCGTCCCGCGAATCGGCCTGTCAGCACCGTGCCGCCGACGTCACCGCTCGCATGATCGATCCAGGCTTTCAGGAATGCCGTATTGACCTCGGTGCGCTGCCCGGTTCCCGGCGAGCTGAAACCACCGGATGGGCGATTCCGGACGGCCCGCGCGATCAGCGCGGTGATGAGCACACCCGCCAGTCCCATCAGCTCCGGCAGGAGACCGGGCAGGAAGCGCAGGCCGAAGATCAGCATCCCGCCCACGCCAATGCCGCCCAGGGCCACCATGATGACCCGCAGCGCGCGCGCCATAGCGGATGGGTTGGCCCGCAGGAACCAGGCAATGACGAGGGCGATCGCCGCTAGGACCAGAAGCGCCAGCAGGCCTGCCGCTGGCACGGTCTATTGCCGCGTCGTTGCCGGCGCCTGTGGCGCCGGCGCTTGCGGCTGCGTCTGGGACTGGGATTCCGCGCGCTCGCGCTGGATCTGGCGCCACCGCTCGACGTTGCGATTGTGTTCGAAGAGCGTGGTAGCGAAGACGTGCCCGCCCTGCCCATCCGCCACGAAGTAGAGCGAGCGATCGCGCGCCGGATTGGTCGCCGCCACGATCGACGCCCGGCCGGGATTGCAGATCGGCCCGCGCGGCAGGGCCGCAATCACGTAGGTGTTGAAGGGTGTGTTCGACTGCAGGTCGGCGCGCGTGAGATCACGGCCGAGAGGAGCCTTGCCGTCCGTCAGGCCGTAGATGGTGGTGGGATCGCTCTCGAGCTTCATGCGACGCCGCAGTCGGTTGATGAACACCGCGGCCACCTTCGTACGCTCGGCCGGCACCGCCGTTTCCTTCTCGATCATCGATGCCAGGATCAAGGCCTCGCGCTTGTTGGCGAGCGGCAGGCCGGCGGCGCGCTTGCGCCACGCCTCGTCGAGCGTCTTTTCCATCGCCTCCTTCATGCGCAGCAGCAATCCGTCCCGGGTATCGTCGCGCGAATAGAAGTAGGTCTCCGGCAGGAGGTCGCCCTCCTTTACGTCGAGCGTGATGTCGCCCGAGAGCGCTTCGGTCTTCCGAACGAGTTCGAGCACTTCGGGGGTCGTCATGCCCTCGGGAATCGTCAGGCGTCGCTGCACCACCTTGCCCGACTGCAGGAGCTCAACGAGCGCCTGCATCGAGGTATGGGCCGGCACCTCGTACTCGCCCGCCTTGATCGGCTTGGGCGACGGATCGATCATCAGCGCCACGCGGAACAGGCGTGGATGGGCGATGACGCCCTCCTCCTGCAGCAGCTTGGACATCGTGGTCGGTCCAGCACCGCGCGGAATCACGATGTTCTTCGTCTTCTCGAGCGGTCCCTGCGCCGTGAGGATGGCATGGCCTACATAGACCGTGCCGCCCATCACAGTGGCGAACAGGGCGATGAAGAAGAGAACCCAGCGGAAGTAGCTGAGCATGACTCAGCTCCTCAGGATGATTGTCAGACCGGGCCGACGATCAGGGATGCGTTGGTGCCGCCGAACCCGAACGAGTTGCTCAGCGCATGGCGGACCTTGCGCTGCTTGGCCTGCTTGGGAACCAGATCGATGTCGCAGCCTTCGTCCGGCTCGTCGAGATTGAGCGTCGGCGGAACGGCCTGATCGATCAGCGACTTGATCGAATAGATCGCCTCGATCGCGCCGGCGGCGCCCAGCAGATGGCCGGTCGCCGACTTGGTCGACGACATCGAGAGATTGTAGACATCCTGGCCGAAGGCCCGCTTCACGGCGCCCAGCTCGATCACATCGGCCATCGTCGACGTGCCGTGCGCATTCACATAGTCGATCTGGTCGGTGCCGAGATTGGCGCGCTTCAGCGCCGCCTTCATGGCCCGCAACGCGCCATCGCCATCCTCGGACGGAGCCGTGATGTGATAGGCGTCGCCCGACAGGCCGTAGCCCAGGATCTCGGCGTAGATCTTGGCACCGCGCTTCCTGGCGTGCTCATACTCCTCGAGCACGAGGCAGCCGGCGCCTTCGCCCATCACGAAGCCGTCGCGCTTCTTGTCCCAGGGACGCGATGCCTGCGTCGGCGTGTCGTTGAAGTCGGTCGACAGCGCCTTGCAGGCATTGAAGCCCGCGATGCCGATGCGGCAGATCGCGGCTTCGGCGCCGCCGGCCACCATCACGTCAGCATCCTCAAGCTGGATCAGCCGCGCCGCGTCGCCGATGGCATGGGCGCCGGTGGCGCAGGCGGTGACGACGGCGTGATTGGGGCCCCTGAAGCCGTACTTGATCGAGACCTGCCCCGAGACGAGATTGATCAGCGCCGAGGGAATGAAGAACGGACTGACGCGACGCGGCCCCCGCTCCTTCAACGTCAACGACGTCTCGTAGATCGTCTGCAGGCCGCCGATCCCGGAGCCGATCATGACGCCGGTCCGGTTGAGACCTTCCTCGTCCTGCGGCATCCAGCCCGAATCCTCAACCGCCTGCTGGGCGGCCGCGATTCCGAAAATGATGAACTTGTCGAGCTTCCGTTGCTCCTTGGGCGCAAGGTAGTCGTCCACGTTGAAGTGGCCGTTCGCCTTGTCGCCCTGGGGCACTTCGCCCGCGATCTTGGTCGCGAGGTCGGACGTGTCGAAAGCCTGGATCGACCGGATGCCGGACTCCGCCGCCATCAGGCGGCGCCAGTTCGTGTCGACGCCGTCACCCAACGGCGTCACCATCCCCATGCCCGTTACGACAACTCTCCTCATCTTCCGCCTTTCCTCTTGCAGGAACCGGTGGAGATCAGGACTTCGCGGTGCCTTTGATGAAGCCGATGGCGTCGCCGACGGTCTGGATCTTCTCCGCCGCGTCGTCGGGGATCTCGATGCCGAACTCTTCCTCGAACGCCATCACCAGCTCGACCGTGTCGAGGCTGTCCGCGCCCAGATCGTCGATGAACTTGGCCTCTTCCTTGACCTGCGCGGCCTCGACGCCGAGATGTTCGACGACGATCTTCTTAACGCGCTCGGCAATATCGCTCATGTCTTGTCCTTCCCGTGTATCCAAAAAATTCCGGTCGCCAGAGGGTTGGCGAATGCCGGGCTCTTAACATAGCTCCCGTGCCATTGGCTAGGTCCGAAAAGCCCACAGAATCAGGCACTTGTAAGCCTGTCCCTCAGATCATCGCCATCCCGCCGTTGATGTGCAGCGTCTGACCGGTGACATAGGCGGCCTCGTCGCTGGCAAGATAGACCACGCCGGCCGCAATCTCGTCGGGCGTACCGAGCCGGTCGGCAGGCACGCGTCCCAGGATCGCCTTCTTCTGGTCATCGGTCAGCACGTCGGTCATCGGCGTGGCGATGAAACCGGGCGCCAGGCAATTCACGGTGATGCCGCGCGACGCCAGCTCCTGTGCCAGCGACTTCGACATGCCGATCAGGCCAGCCTTGGCCGCCGCATAGTTCGCCTGGCCCGGATTGCCGGTGACGCCGACGATCGAGGTGATGTTGATGACCCGTCCGAAGCGGCGCTTCATCATCCCCCGCATCGCCGCACGGGTCAGGCGGAAAGTCCCGGTCAGGTTCACCTGCAGGACCTTCTCCCACTCCTCGTCCTTCATGCGCATCGAGATGTTGTCGCGCGTGATCCCGGCATTGTTCACCAGGATGTCGAGCCTGCCGCCCATCGCGGCTTCCGCCTCCTTGGCGAGGCGGTCGATGTCGGCCGGATCGTCCATCCTTGCCGCGACGACGTGCGCGCGTTCCCCGAGCGAGGTCTTGAGCTCTTCCAGGGCTTCGGCGCGCGTACCCGACAGGGTGACGATCGCGCCCTGCTTGTGAAGCGCGCGGGCGATGGCGCCGCCGATGCCACCGGACGCGCCGGTGACGAGAGCTGCCTTGCCGGTCAGATCGAACATGGCACTCTCTCCTTATGCCGTCTTCAGGAAGGCTTCGATATCGGACGGCGTGTTGAGCGCCAGACCGGTCATGTCCTTGTCGATGCGCTTGACGAGCCCCGACAGGACCTTGCCGGTGCCGCACTCGACCAGCGCGTCGACGCCCCTGCCCTTTATGTATTGTACGCTCTCGCGCCACCGCACGAGGCCGGTCACCTGCTCCACCAGCCGCTGCTTGATGGAATCGGGGTCGCTGAGCTCGGACGCCAGCACGTTGGAAACGAGCGGCACGCGCGGCGGCATCAGGACCACTTCGTCCAGTGCGACCTTCATTGCGTCGGCGGCCGGCTGCATCAGCGGACAATGGAAGGGGGCGCTCACGGGCAACATCATGCCGCGCTTGCAGCCCCGCGACTTCGCGGCCTCGATCGCGCGCTCCACGGCCTCCTTGTGACCGCTCACCACGATCTGGCCGCCGCCATTGTCGTTGGCGACAGCGACCACCTCGCCCTGGGCCGCCTCCTTGCAGGCTTCCTGCGCGGGCTCCAGCTCGATGCCGAGCAGGGCTGCCATGGCGCCGACGCCGACCGGCACAGCCTTCTGCATCGACTGGCCGCGCAACTTCAGGAGGCGCGCGGCATCTGCGAGCTTCAGGGCGCCGGCCGCGGCAAGGGCCGAGTATTCGCCGAGCGAATGACCTGCCACATAGGCGGCGAGCGACGGAAGCGGCTTGCCCCCGTCCCTTTCCAGAATCCGGACGACTGCGACGCTGACGGCCATCAGGGCAGGCTGGGCATTCTCGGTCAGGACGAGGTCGCTCTCCGGGCCCTCTCGCATCAATTTCGACAGATTCTGCTTCAGCGCCTCGTCGACTTCACCGAAGACCTCCCGGGCGGTGGCGAAGGCGCCAGCGAGGTCGGCTCCCATGCCGACGGCCTGCGATCCCTGTCCCGGAAAGACAAAAGCCCGACTCATGCGCGTTTTCCCCAGATTCCCGCTCGAATTGCGGCAGTCATACCGGCGTAACCAACGCAGTCAAGCGACGCGGGGAATACTTGCTTTCGGGCCGCCTGCCTGTATAACCGCCCCTCTTCGGGGTCTCAGTCGGCCCCGATCTCCTTGCCGCCCCGGTGCATTCAGCGATGGGGCGGCTAGATCCGGGCGGTTCCTCGGAACTCCGGGTCACCAACAGCCATAAGGAGCAGAATCTACATGGCACTCTATGAGAATGTCTTCATTGCGCGTCAGGACGTTGCGACGACGCAGGTGGAGGCCTTGACCACCCAGTTCTCCGAACTGGTCGCCAGCCTGGGCGGCACCGTCTCCAAGAAGGAGTATTGGGGCCTGCGTTCGCTGACCTATCGCATCAAGAAGAACCGCAAGGGTCACTACACCCTGCTCAACATCGACGCCCCGGCGGCGGCGGTGAAGGAGCTGGAGCGCACGATGTCGATCAACGAAGACATCATCCGCTACATGACCGTGCGCGTCGACGAACTCGAGGAAGGCCCGTCGGCCATCATGGTGCGCAGCGCCGAGAAGTCCGACCGTCCCGGCGGCGATCGTGGCGACCGCTGGGGTGATCGCCCGCCGCGTCGCGAGCGCTCGCGATTCGGTGACGAGGGCGGCGCCGCCCCCGCCTCTGACACGGGAGAAGAAGCATGAGCGCCCAGCGTCGTCCGTTCACCCGCCGCCGCAAGAGCTGCCCGTTCTCCGGCGCGAATGCCCCGAAGATCGACTACAAGGACGTTCGTCTCCTGCAGCGCTTCATTTCCGAGCGCGGCAAGATCGTGCCAAGCCGCATTTCTGCGGTTTCGTCCAAGAAGCAGCGCGAACTCGCCCAGGCGATCAAGCGCGCGCGCTTCCTGGCGCTCCTGCCCTACCTCATCGCCTAGTCGGGAGACGCAATCATGCCGATGAACGTCATCCTGCTCGAACGCGTGCCGAAGCTCGGCCAGATGGGCGACGTTGTGAAGGTGAAGCCCGGCTTCGCCCGCAACTTCCTCCTGCCGCAGAAGAAGGCGCTGCGCGCGACCAAGGACAACATCACCTACTTCGAATCGCAGCGTAAGGTCCTGGAGGCGCAGAATCTCGAGCGCCGCCAGGAAGCCGAAGCGGTCGGTGCCAAGATGAATGACCTCAAGGTCACCATCGTGCGCCAGGCCTCCGAGGCGCTCCAGCTCTACGGTTCGGTCACTTCGCGCGATATCGCCGAGGGCGCAGCCGCCCAGGGCGTGAAGATCGAGCGCAGCCAGGTCGAACTCGACAAGCCGATCAAGGCGCTGGGTGAGCACAGGATCAAGATCCACCTCCACCCGGAAGTCGTGGTCGAGATCTCCGTGCTGGTGGCCCGTTCTGCCGAGGAAGCCGAGTTCCTTGCCAAGGGCGGCAGGCTGGTCGCGGAGACCGAGCGCGCTGCCATGGAGGCCGCGGAAGCCGCCCAGCGCGCGGCCGAGCAGGCCGCCGCGCTGTTCGAGGCCAAGTCGGCCGAGACGGCCGAGGGTGAAGGCGAGACCGCCGAGGCTGCGGGCGAGGAAACGCCGGCCGACCAGAAGTAACGCGCGTGCCGACAGGCACCGCTCAGCTCTTCGAACGCATGCCATCGCACCGCGGTGGCATGCGTTTTCTTTTGGTGCATCCATGATCTGGCGCCTGGGCGCCGTCGCCGTGGCGGCCATCGTCGCGCTGCCGCTGCTGGGTATCGTCTCCAGCCTCTTCTCCGGGCAAGGCGAGCTGTGGCGTCATCTTGTCGACACGCAGTTGCGGGACATCGTCGGCAATACCATCGTACTGCTGCTCGGCGTCGGCCTCGGCACGGTCGTGATCGGGACCGGCACCGCCTGGCTGGTCACGACGTGCCGGTTTCCCGGCGTCGGGTTGTTGCAATGGGCGCTGCTGCTGCCCCTCGTCCTGCCGACCTACATCATCGGCTACGCCTACGCCGACCTGCTGGCCTTCGCCGGCCCCCTGCAGACCAGCTTGCGCGGTGCCACAGGGTGGTCGCGGGCCGACTACTGGTTTCCCGACCTCGGCTCGGCCGCGGGCGTCGCCTTCCTGTTCACGCTGGTTCTCTACCCTTACGTCTACCTCGCCGCGCGCGCCTCGTTCCTGACGCAGTCGCAGGCGCTGCTCGAGGCGAGCCGCATCCTGGGCAATGGTCCCTGGCGGACCTTCCTGCGCATCGGACTGCCGCTCGCCCGGCCGGCGATCGCCGCCGGCGCCGCGCTTGCGCTGCTCGAGACGCTCGCCGACTTCGGCACCGTGCAATATTACGGCGTCCACACCTTCACGACGGCGATCTACCGGACCTGGTACGGGATGGGGAACCGTGAGGGCGCCGCGCAGATTTCCCTTGTCCTGATCGCCATCGCCGTCGCGCTGATCCTGATCGAGCGGCATTCACGCGGTCGCGCCAGCTTCGCCGTCGCTTCGAACCTGCGCCATCGCAGCGAGCCCGCCCCCCTGCCCCCGGTCGCCGCCCTCGCCGCCCTCGTCGCCTGCGCCCTGCCCGTCCTGCTGGGCTTCGTTCTGCCGACCGTGCACCTCGCGCAACTCGCGCTGACGTCGGGAGCCGTGACGGCCGATCATCGCTTCATCGGAGACGGCATCAACAGCCTGATCCTGGCCACGCTGGCCGCCATCATCATCGTGTCGCTGGCGCTCTTCCTGAGCTATGCCGGCCGTCTCGTGCGCAGGCGCGCGCTCAACCGCACGATCGAGTTCGCTTCGCTGGGCTATGCCATTCCCGGCGCCGTGATCGCCGTCGGCGTGCTGCTGCCGCTCGCCGTGGCCGACCGCGGCATCGACCTGCTGTCGCGCGGGCTGTTCGGCCTTCCGACCGGGCTGCTGCTCAGCGGCACCGCATTCGCGCTGCTGCTCGCCTACACCGTCCGCTTCCTGGCGGTCGGCATCGCCAGCATCGCACCGGGCCTTGCGGCGATCGATCCCGCAATGGACGCGAGTGCGCGCGTGCTGGGCGCGCGGCCCAACCAGGTGCTGCGCTACATCCATATGCCGATGCTGCGCGCGCCGGCCCTCACGGCCGGCATCATTGCGTTCGTGGAAGTGCTGAAGGAGTTGCCTGCGACGCTGCTGATCCGCCCGTTCAACTTCGACACGCTGGCGATCGGCGTCTTCCGCTTCGCGTCCGACGAGCGCCTTGCTCAGGCGGCCGTCGGCGCGATCGTGATCGTTCTCGTCTCTCTGGTACCGGTGATCCTGCTCAGCCACGCGGTGGCGGCAGGTTCGCCGGCGCGTGGGCAGTTTACTTCCAGCCCGCCCGATCCATGATCTTCAGCGCCTCGGCGTTGTTCTGCGCGAACACCCGGGCATTGAGCTGGTCTTCCTTGAACGTGCCGAGCGACTTCAGCTCCGGCGACAGCTCGACACCGGCCACCACCGGGAACTCCGAGTTGCCCTCCGCGAAATAGCGCTGCGCCGGTGGCGACACCAGGTACTCGAGGAACTTGACCGCTGCTTCCTTGTTGGGCGCATACTTGGCCACGGCGCCGCCGCTGATGTTCACGTGCGTACCGCGGCCCGCCTGGTCGGGAAACACCACGCCGAGCTTCGCCGCGACCTCGCGGTCCTCCGGCTTCTTCGAGCGCATCAGGTTCACGTAGTAGTAGGTATTGGACACCGCGAGCATGGCCTCCCCCGCCGCAGCGCCCTTGAGCTGGTCGGTGTCGCCGCCGCGGGGCGGACGCGCAAGGTTGGCTGCGACCCCCTTGGCCCATGCCTCGGTCTTTTCCGGGCCGAGCGCCGCCAGGAGCGAGCCGACCAGCGACTGATTGTAGATGTGGCCCGACGGACGGATCAGGATCTGGCCCTTCCATTTCGGATCGGCCAGCGCCTCGTAGGTCTTGGGTGCATCGGCCGCCGTGACCTTCTCCTTGTTGTAGAAGATCACGCGGGCGCGCTTCGAGAAGCCGAACCAGTTGTTGTCCGGATCGCGCAGATGCGCCGGCACCGCCTGGGCGAGAACCGTGGAGCTGACCGGCTGCAGGAGGCCCATCTCACGGGCGCGCTCGATGCGGCCGGCGTCGGTGGTGACCAGGACGTCGCACGGGCTCTTGTCGCCCTCGGTGCGCAGGCGCTGGACGAGAGGATCGGGCTCGGCATCAACCCGGTTGATCTTGACCCCGGTCAGGTCGGCGAAATTTCCGTACAGCGCCTCGTCGGTGTTGTAGTGGCGGGCCGAATAGAGGTTGAGTGTCCCCCCCTGCGCCCAGGCGCGGCGGGCGACGAACACACCGGAACCGAACGCCAGGCCAGCCTTCACGAGCGCACGTCTCTTCACGTCTTCCTCCACTGCGAGTGCGTATCATTGGCCGCATATCACTGGATATGCAGCAACGCAATTCAAATGCGATTTATTACCAGTTGCCCCGAGTTAATTTTGCACGACACCCTTTGCGTCAAAAATGCGGTTGGGTTTAACATTTGAACAGCTACTTGTAGGAGTGACAGCTCGTGCTGCTGGCCCAGGTCCTTGGCCGTGTGGTGGGCGAAGGCCGACTGACCATCATCGATGAAGCCGGTCGGTTCCATCACCTCGTGGGGTCCAAACCCGGCCCCGCCGTCACCTTGCGCATCCACGATTGGTGGACCGGCATCCGCCTCGCGCTCCGGCCGCGTCTCGCCTTGGGCGAGGCCTACATGGACGGTCGCCTGACCGTCGAGCAAGGCGACCTCTACGACCTTCTCGATCTGCTCGGGCGCAACATCGCGGCCCTCGAAGCGACCGCCACGGTACGCTGGTCCTATCGGCTGCAGCGCTGGCTACGATGGCTGGAGCACTACAATCCCGTCGGCAAGGCCCAGAAGAACGTGGCACACCACTACGACCTGAAGGGTGAGCTCTACGATCTCTTCCTCGACCGCGACCGGCAGTATTCCTGCGCCTACTTCCGGACCGGCAGCGAACCCCTCGAGACGGCACAGGCCGACAAGAAGGCGCACATCGCGGCGAAGCTTCTGCTCAGTCCCGGCCAGAAGGTACTCGACATCGGATCGGGCTGGGGCGGCATGGGTCTCTACCTTGCGCGCGCCTTCGACGTCGACGTCACCGGCGTGACGCTCTCGCGCGAGCAGCATGGCGTTTCGAGCCGTCGCGCCGTCGATGAGGGCGTCTCCGACAAGGTCCGCTTCAAGCTGCTCGACTATCGTGAGGAGAGCGGTCGCTACGACCGCATCGTCTCGGTCGGCATGTTCGAGCATGTAGGCTCCGCGCACTATCTCGAATACTTCACGAAGGTGAAGGAACTGCTGGCGGACGATGGCGTGATGCTGCTGCATTCGATCGGCCGCATGGAGCCGCCGGGCGGCACCAATACCTGGCTGCGCAAGTACATCTTCCCCGGCGGCTACACCCCCGCCCTCTCGGAAGTCCTGGCGGCGATCGAGAAAGCCGGACTTTGGGTGACCGACATCGAAGTGCTGCGCCTGCATTATGCAGAGACGCTGCGTCACTGGCGCGAGCGCTTCCTCGCAAACCGCGACAAGATCAAGGAGATCGCCGGCTACGACGACCGGTTCTGCCGGATGTGGGAGTTCTATCTCGCAGGCTGCGAAGTGGCCTTCCGGTACATGAACCAGATGGTCTTCCAGGTGCAGATCGCCCGACGGCAGGATGCGGTTCCACTGACGCGTGACTATATAGCTTCTGCAGAACGTCTTAAGAACGTCGCAGGGTCCCTGGCAGCCGAGTAGGAAGGTACCCCCGCTACGCTTGGGATAAAACGGCGTTCAAGATTCTTTGCACTGTGATCCCCCTCCCATCTTGGGCAAAGACAATCGGATGAAGCCGCTCAAAGAATCCTCTAACGTCACGCGCCTGCCCGGTGCCGAAGATCCGCGCCTTCGCGAGCCGCCGCACAATTTCGAAGCGGAGCAGGCTCTGCTCGGCTCCATCCTCGTGAACAATGCCGCCTACCAGCGCGTGGCCGAGTTCCTGCGCCCCGAACATTTCGCCGACCCGTCGCACGGCAAACTCTACGATTCGCTGTCGCGCCTGATCGAACGCGGCCAGGTCGTGAGCGCCGTCACGCTCAAGACCTATGTCGAGCAGGATCCCGCCATGAAGGAAGCCGGCGGCGCGGCCTACCTCGCCCGGCTGGCCGCAGCTTCCGTGCATGTGATCGACGCCGCGGCATTCGGGCGCGCCGTCCACGACCTCTATCTGCGCCGCCAGCTGATCGATCTCGGCGAGAACGTCGTGAACGGCGCCTTCTCCGGCGACGTCGACGAGACCGCGCTGCAGCAGATCGAGGTCGCCGAAAAGAAGCTCTACGACCTTGCCACGACAGGCCAGACCGAGGGCGGCTTCAAGCCGTTCCGGATGGCCCTCACCGAGGCAATGACGGCAGCCGAGGCCGCCTATGGACGCGAGGGCAAGCTCACGGGCGTAGCCACTGGCCTGGTCCAGCTCGATCAGCTGCTGGGCGGCCTGCACAGATCCGACCTCCTGATCCTCGCCGGCCGTCCCTCGATGGGAAAGACCGCGCTGGCAACCAACATCGCCTTCAACGCCGCCAAGGCCTACCGGGAGGAAATCGTCGAAGGCCACCCCAAGGCGGTGGACGGCGCCGTCGTGGGCTTCTTCTCGCTGGAAATGTCCGCCGAGCAGCTCGCCACCCGCATGCTGTCGGAGCAGGCCGAACTCTCCTCCGAGAAGATTCGCAAGGGCGAGATGAACAGCACCGAGTTCGACAGGGTGCTGAACGTCAGTCACGAACTCGAGCACCTCAACTTCTTCATCGACGACACGCCCGCCCTGTCCATCGCCGCGCTGCGCACGCGCGCCCGCCGGCTGAAGCGGACGCACGGCCTCGGCCTGATCATCGTCGACTACCTGCAGCTCCTCAATCCGTCGGGCAAGAGCCGGCAAGAGAACCGTGTCCAGGAGGTTTCGGAGATCACCCGCGGCCTGAAGACACTCGCCAAGGAGCTGGACGTTCCGGTGATCGCCTTGTCGCAGCTCTCCCGCGCCGTCGAGCAGCGCGAGGACAAGCGCCCCCAGCTCGCCGACCTTCGCGAATCGGGCTCGATCGAGCAGGACGCCGACGTCGTCATGTTCGTCTACCGCGAGGAATACTACCTGACCCGCACCGAGCCCGCGCGGCGCGCCGAAGAGAGCGACCAGAAGTTCAACGAGCGGCACGATGCCTGGAAGCAGCGCTGCGAGGAGACCTATGGCAAGGCCGAGGTCATCGTGGCCAAGCAGCGCCATGGACCTACAGGCATCGTGCGCCTGTCGTTCGAAGGGCAGTTCACGAAGTTCGGCAACCTCGATGTCGGTGCTGACGGCCCCGTCCCGGAGTTCTAAGGTCACGACGTGTCAATTTCCGGCGACGACGACGCGGCCCGACGGGCCGGCGCGATCCTTTCCATCGACTTGGGCGCGATCGCGGCCAACTGGCGCGGGCTGCGCGATGCCGGCCGCGCCACCGGGCGCCCGGTCGACTGTGCCGCCGTCCTGAAGGCGGACGCCTACGGCACCGGCGCCGCCGTGGTCGGCGCCCGGCTGGCGGCGGAGGGCTGCCGGCACTTCTTCGTCGCCCATATCGACGAGGGGATTGCGCTCCGCCGCGTCCTTCCGGAGCCGCCGATCTACGTCCTGAACGGACTGCTCCCCGGCACCGAGCCCGACTTCGTCGAGCACCGTCTCATCCCGGTTCTCAATCACTTGGGGCAGCTCAATGTCTGGCGGGCCGCCGCCCAGCGCTTCAACCAGGCGCTCGATGCCGTCGTGCATCTCGACACCGGCTTGCACCGGCTGGGTTTCTCCGCAGAGGACGCGCAGGTCCTGATCAACGAGCGCGGCCGGCTGCGTGGCCTGCGGCTCGCCCTGATCATGAGCCATCTCGTGGCGTCGGAAGAGACGTCCAATCCGGTCAACGGAGAGCAGCTTTCGCGCTTCCGCACCTTCGTGCGGGCGATGCCCGGCGCCCCGACCTCGCTGGCGAACTCCTCGGGCATCTTCCTGGGCCCGGACTACCATTTCGACCTGCTGCGCCCCGGCGCGGCGCTCTACGGCATCAATCCCCTGCCCGGTCAGTCGAACCCGATGCTGCCCGTCGTCACTCTGCACGCCCATGTCCTGCAGACCCGCCGGATCGATGCCTTCCAGACGGTCGGATACGGCGGCGCCTGGCGCTCGGCGCGACCGAGCCGGATCGCCACGATTGCGCTGGGGTATGCGGACGGCTATTTCCGGAATCTCGTCAACCGCACCCATGTGCATCTCGCCGGGCACAGCACGCCCGTGATCGGCCGCATCTCCATGGATCTCGTGACCATCGACGTGACCGACGTGCCGGAAGCCGAGTGCCAACCCGGCGCCATGGTCGAGGTGCTGGGCCCGCACCTCACGCCCGACGATCTCGCCGACCACGCCCGGACCAATGCCTACGAGATCATGACTGCGCTCGGCCGGCGCTATTACCGCGCCTATGTCGACGGCTATGCCGGCGGCCCGGCCGACGATGCGGGAGAGACGGCGTGAGCATTCCGCTGGTCACGATGCTGGGGCGCATGACGCTCGCCTTCCTGGAGGCGATCGGCAGCGTGACGGCCTTCGCCTTCCAGGCCCTCCGGCAGGCCGTGCAGCCGCCCTGGTACCGCCAGCAGATCCTCCGGCAGATCATGGAGATCGGCTACTACTCGCTGCCCGTGGTCGGCCTCACCGCGATCTTCACCGGCATGGTGCTCGCGCTGCAGAGCTACACCGGCTTCGCGCGCTTCTCCGCCGAAAGCGCCATTCCCAATGTCGTCGTGGTCTCGCTGACCCGCGAGCTGGGCCCCGTGCTGGCGGGCCTGATGGTGGCCGGCCGCGTCGGCGCCGCGATGGCGGCCGAGATCGGCACCATGCGGGTCACCGAGCAGATCGATGCGCTCACGACGCTCTCGACCAATCCGTTCAAGTATCTGGTGGTGCCGCGGCTGATCGCGGGCATCATCACCCTGCCGTTCCTCGTCCTGGTCGCCGACATCATCGGCGTGCTGGGCGGCTTCCTGGTGGGCATCTACAAGCTCGATTTCAACGACGCGGCCTACCTGCGCAACACGATGGACTTCCTTGAATTCCAGGACGTCTTCTCGGGCCTGGTGAAGGCGGCGGTGTTCGGATTCCTGATCACCCTGATGGGCTGCTACCACGGCTACACGTCGCGCGGCGGCGCCCAGGGCGTCGGCATGGCGACCACCAACGCGGTGGTCTCGGCTTCGATCCTGATCCTGACGTTCAACTACTTCATCACCGAAGCCTTCTTCGCGCGCTGATCGGCTCCCGCCTCATGGCCTCCCCCAAGATCTCGCTGCGCGGCGTCACCAAGGCTTTCGGGTCGAAAAAGGTGCTGCAGGGCATCGAGTTGGATGTGGCCCCGGGCGAATCGATGGTCGTGATCGGCGGCTCCGGAACCGGCAAGTCGGTGCTGCTGAAATGCATCCTGGGCCTGCTGCGACCGGACAACGGCTCGATCAGGATCGATGGCGAGGAGACGAAGGACCTCAGCGACCGCAGCCGGGCGCGCGTCATGCGCAAGTTCGGCATGCTGTTCCAGGGCGGAGCGCTGTTCGATTCGCTGCGCGTCTGGGAGAACGTCGCCTTCGGCCCCATCCAGAGCGACGGCATGCCGCCCGAACAGGCCCGCGAAGTCGCCGTCGCCAAGCTGGGCGCGGTGGGGCTGGGCCCGGAGATTGGCGAGCTCTTTCCGTCGGAATTGTCGGGCGGCATGCAGAAGCGCGTGGCGCTGGCCCGCGCCATCGCGCGCGAGCCCGAGATCATCTTCTTCGACGAGCCGACGACCGGCCTCGATCCGATCATGGCCGACGTCATCAACGACCTGATCGTGAAATGCGTCAGCGACCTCGGCGCCACGGCGGTCTCGATCACCCATGACATGGCGAGCGCCCGCAAGATCGGCCATCGCATCGGCATGCTGCACGAGGGCAGGCTGATCTGGCAGGGCCCCGTCGCGGACATCGACCGCTCCGGCAACGCCCATGTCGACCAGTTCATTCACGGCCGGGCCGAGGGCCCGATCCGGATGCAGGTCCGGAAGCTCTGACAATGGCGCGCCCGCTCAAGCGCTACGTCTGCCAGTCCTGCGGCGCCGTCACGACCAAATGGAGCGGCCGTTGCGAGTCCTGCGGCGAGTGGAACACCATCGTCGAGGAAGCATCGCCCGCGCCGGGCCCGGCCGGCGGCGGACTGGTGCGCGGCGGCAAGGGCCGGCTGCTCGATTTTACCGGTCTCACCGGCTCGACGCCGCAGCCGCCGCGGCTGAAGAGCGGCATCAGCGAGTTCGATCGCGTCTGCGGCGGCGGTCTGGTCGTCGGCCAAGCCTTGCTGATCGGCGGCGATCCCGGCATCGGCAAGTCGACGCTGCTGCTGCAGATGGCGGCGGCGCTCGCAAAACAAAACACCGCGTGCGCCTATATCTCGGGCGAAGAGGCCGTCGACCAGGTGCGGCTGCGGGCCGAGCGGCTGGGACTGGCCGACGCGCCGGTGCAGCTGGTCGCCGCGACGTCGGTGCGTGACATCGTGGCCTCGCTGGAGCGGCCGGACGCGCCCAAGGTGGCGGTGATCGATTCGATCCAGACCATGTGGCTCGACACAGTCGATTCGACGCCGGGCACGGTCACCCAGGTGCGCGCCTCGGCACAGGCCCTGGTCGAACTCGCCAAGCGCCGCGGCATCGCCGTGCTGCTGGTCGGCCACGTCACCAAGGACGGCGCCATCGCGGGCCCGCGCGTGCTCGAGCACATGGTCGACACGGTGCTCTATTTCGAGGGAGAGCGTGGCCATCAGTTCCGCATCCTGCGCACGGTCAAGAACCGCTTCGGCCCGACCGACGAGATCGGCGTCTTCGAGATGTCCGACCGCGGCCTGTCCGACGTCGCCAATCCCTCGGCCCTGTTCCTCGCCGAGCGGCGCGGCCATGTCTCGGGCGCCTGTGTCTTCGCCGGCATCGAGGGCACCCGCCCGGTGCTGGTGGAGATCCAGGCACTGGTCAGCCCCTCCTCTCTCGCCACACCGCGCCGTGCCGTCGTCGGCTGGGATTCGAACCGCCTCGCCATGGTTCTGGCTGTCCTGGAGGCCCGGTGCGGCGTCACGGTCGGCGCCAACGACGTCTACCTGAACGTGGCAGGCGGCCTCAGGATCGGCGAACCGGCCGCCGACCTCGCCGTGGCGGCGGCCGTCATTTCCTCGCTGGCCGACGAGCAAGTGCCGGGCGACATGGTGGTGTTCGGTGAAATCGGCCTGGGCGGCGAGGTCCGGCCGGTCGGGCAGCGCGAGGCGCGCCTGCGCGAGGCGGCCAAGCTCGGGTTCCGCAGTGCACTCATACCGCAGGTTCGCAGTGGCTCCGGGCCTGCTCCGCGTGCGCCGGAGGGCATCGCCATTGACGAAATTGAGCATCTGTCGGACCTTGTGGCGCGTTTCCAACCGGCCGATCGGCCACTAAAACGTGGCCGGCGCGAGGGTTCTCCCGAAGGGTCCGGGGGCCGCCGCCGCGATCAGGATCAGGACTAGGGCAACAGGGTCGATGGAACAGCTGGGAATTACCGTTTTCGATGTCGCCGTGATCGCCATCGCCGTGTTCGGAGCGGCTATAGGCCTGTCCACGGGCTTTGCCCACGCCGTCCTGTTCATCGCCTCCTGGATCGCCGCCGGGTGGGTGGCCTGGCGCTTCTCCAAGGTGGTCGAGCCGGAGGTCCTGAAGCTCGTCGGCAGCGCCGAGCTCTCGTATTTCATCTCCCTGCTGGTCGTCTTCGTGGCCGCCCTGATCGTGCTGATCATGCTGACCAGCGTGCTGTCCCGTTCGATCCGCTCCAGTCCGCTCGGCAAGCCCGACAAGATCCTCGGGGCGGGCTTCGGCGTGCTGTGCGCTTGGGTCGCCATGGGCGCTGCCTTCCTGTTCTACGGCTATCTGGGCCCGCGGCAGCTGCCGCCCGCCGTCGAAGGCGCGGCCAGTTTCCCGATGATCCGCGAGATGGCCACCTTCGTGGAGCCGTACCTTCCGACCGGATTCCGCAACCGCCTGCAGCGGCCGGGCATGGAAAGCGGCACCATCCCGCCCGCAACGCGCGCGCCTTCCGCTCCGTCCGACGCGGCGCCGCCTGCTCCGTCGGCCGCGCCCGCGGCTCCCGGGGACACCAAACCGCCGCAGTGAGTTATCCTTGATAGCCTTGGGGCGACACCCCAGTTATAACCCCGCCGTGCCTAGCACCCCGAAACGCTCCGACGACACCCTCGAGGACAAGTTTCACGAGGAGTGTGCGCTGTTCGGCATCTACGGAACGTCGGATGCCGCCGCTCATACCGCACTGGGCCTCCACGCCCTGCAGCACCGCGGCCAGGAAGCGTCCGGAATCGTCACTTTCGACGGCCGACTTTTCCACAATCATCGCGCGGCCGGCCTGGTCGGCGACATCTTCGGCACCCAGGCCGTCATGGAGAAGCTGGTCGGCTACTCGGCGATCGGCCACAACCGCTACGCCACGACGGGCGGTTCCTCGGACCGCAACATCCAGCCCATCTTCGCCGACTTCGACTTCGGCGGACTCGCCCTGGCGCACAACGGCAACCTCACCAACGCCTACCTCCTGCGCAAGGAGCTGGTGCGGATCGGCTGCCTGTTCCAGTCGACCACCGATACCGAAGTCATCAATCACCTGATCGCCCGCTCCAACTACTCAACCGTCGTCGACCGCCTGATCGATGCGCTGGGCCGGGTCAAGGGCGCCTACTCGCTGCTGCTGCTGACCAACGAAGCCCTGATCGGCGTGCGCGACCCGATGGGCGTGCGGCCCCTCGTGATCGGCCGGCTCGAGGACGCCTGGATCCTGGCCTCCGAGAGCTGTGCGCTCGACATCATCGGCGCCCGCTTCGTGCGCGATGTCGAGCCGGGCGAGATCGTGATCGTCGACGGCAACGGCCTCAGGTCCATCAAGCCGTTCGTGAAGCAGAAGCGCCGCTTCTGCGTCTTCGAGCATATCTATTTCGCGCGGCCGGATTCGAAGGTCGAGGGCATCGGCGTCTATGACGCCCGCAAGCGCATCGGCATGGAGCTGGCCAGGGAAAACCCCGTGCCGGCCGACGTCGTCGTGCCGGTGCCGGATTCCGGCGTGCCCGCCGCGATCGGTTATGCCGCCCAGTCGGGCCTGCCCTTCGAACTCGGCATCATCCGCAATCACTATGTCGGCCGCACCTTCATCGAGCCGGCGGACCATATCCGCCATCTCGGCGTGCGCCTGAAGCACAATGCCAACCGCGCCCATATCGAGGGCAAGCGCGTGATCCTGGTCGACGATTCGATCGTACGCGGCACGACCTCGATGAAGATCGTCGAGATGGTGCGCAACGCCGGCGCCAAGGAAGTGCACATGCGCATCGCGGCGCCGCCGACCACCGATCCCTGCTTCTACGGCATCGACACGCCGGACAAGGACAAGCTGCTGGCCTCGCGCTACGACGTGGCCGGAATGGCGAAGTTCATAGGCGTCGATTCACTGGCCTTCGTCTCGATCAACGGGCTCTACCGTGCGATGGGCCTGCCGGGCCGCGATCCTGCCGCGCCCGCCTTCTGCGACGCCTGCTTCACCGGCGACTACCCGATCGACCTCGACGACGTCACAGGCGTCGAGGATCGCCAGCTTTCTCTTCTCGTCGAATCGGCCTGAGTTCCAATCAATGACTGAAGCTGCCGTCGGCCGCCTCGCCGGACGCGTCGCGCTGATCACCGGCGCTTCGCGCGGCCTCGGCGCGGCGGCCGCCCTCGCCTATGCCCGCGAAGGTGCGCATTGCGTGCTGGTTGCCCGCACGGTCGGCGGACTGGAGGAAGTCGACGACCGCATCAAGGCCGTCGGCGGTACGGCCACCCTGGTGCCGCTCGATGTCACGGACGGTCCGGGCATCGACCGGCTGGGCCAGGCGCTGTTCGACCGCTTCGGCCGCCTCGACGTCCTGCTGGGCAATGCCGCGATCCTCGGCACGCTCTCGCCGATGGGCCATTTCGAGCCCAAAGTGTTCGAGCAGGTGATGGCGGTGAACGTCACCGCCAACTGGCGTCTGATCCGCTCGATGGACCCGCTGCTGCGCCGCTCCGATGCCGGCCGCGCCATCTTCGTGACCTCGGGCGCCTCGCGCCGGATCATTCCCTACTGGGGCGCCTATGCCACGAGCAAGGCCGCGCTGGACATGATGGTCGGCATCTATGCCGCCGAAGTCGCGCACACCCAGGTCAAGGTCAACCTCTTCAACCCGGGCCCGATGCGCACCTTCATGCGCCGCGAGGCCTTCCCGGGCGAGGACGAAGCCCGGCAGATCCCGCCCGAGGCACACGGCGAATCGCTGATCCGGCTGGCGATGCCGTCCTGCACGATGAACGGCGAATGGGTCGCCGGCGACGAAGCCCTGGTTGCACAGGTCCGCCAGTAAGATTGGCGGCGCGCCGCCAACCGGTCAGCCACCCTTCAGCGCGGCCCGCGGCTTGCTCGCCGCTCGCAGGTTCACTGCGATCGTCACCTTGTCGAGACACTGCTTGGCGTTCGTCACGTAGACCATCTTGTCGTAGTCGCCGCGCGGCGTTGCCGGCCGGCAGGCCTGATAGATCTTCTGCTCTTCCGGCACGCCGGTCCTGGCCAGGGCGCGGTCGATCCGCGAGAGGAAGCCATCCAGCGGATCGCCGCCGGATACCCATCCCAGATAGTCCGACGAAGATCCCAGCGCGTACAGAACGTGCACGAGCGGCGGCTGCGCTTCGGCATGCTCGACCCTGTCGAGGTAGGCGATCGCCACGTTGATCCGCGGCGCATACCAGTCGGGCGCGAGGTCGGCTGCCTGCAGATAGCGGCTCGCCGCATCCTCGAACCTGTGCAGGGCGCGCAGGGTGTTGCCCCAGTGCGTCAGGAGCGCGGCCGTCGGCTCGTACTGGGCCGCAATGGCGTAGCTGGCGTTCGACCGTTCCAGCAGCGACATCTCGCCGGCGTCCCTCCTGTCGGCAACGGTCACGATCCCCTTCTTCGTGCGCTGGTGCGCCTTGATCATCCAGAGCCGATAGTAGAGCTGCCCTTCGAAGCCCTTCACCAGCGCGTTGAGCTCCGGCGTACGGTTCGAGGAAATCGCCTTCAGATTCTTCTCGGCCTCCTCGAACGTCGCCTCGGCAAGGTAGAGCTGATACTGCATCGGCGAGCCGGCATCGCCCTGCCACGGCATCGTTGTCGTGGCTTCGTGGATCAGCGTGCCCTTCATGACATAGGCCTCGAACAACGTCGCCACCGCGCTCGGCGCATTGTTGAGTTCGCTCCTGGCCCCCATGAAGCGGCCGATCGCCTGGTCGAGTTCGCTGAGCTGGTCTTCGCGATCGATACCGGTGAGCGCGATCGCGCGCGCCAGATGGACCCGGCCGTAGACATACGAGACCCAGGGGCGATCGTCGGGCCGCCCCCGCTCCAAGGCCTTGGCGATCAGCGACCGTGTGCGCTCGAAGCCGCAGGCGGACCGGCGCTTCTTGAGACGGCGCAACTCGCGCGTTGTGTCGTCCTCGTCGGCGCGCCGCTCCGCATCGATGTCCTTGCACTGCGCCTTCTCGATATTGAAGGCATAGGAGGCGGCGACCTTGGGGTCGACGAAGGTCATCACTTCGAGCGCGACGCATTCGAGCAGACGGTCCATGCCGCTGGCGTCGGCATAGGACTCGCACGATGCGCGCCCCGCCGGATCGCCGACGACGTACACCGAAGCCGCCAGGGCCGGAGAGGCCCGCCGCGAAACGATCGATGCCTGGATGGTCGTGCGCGACCTGCCGAACAGCGAGGCGACTTCGCGCATGCCGGCGCGCATGGTGAAGGGCACGCCGGGGATCTGGAGGTCGATGGGGCTCGACGAATGATCGACGTAGAGCTTGCTCCACTCGGCGGCGCCGCTGTG
The DNA here is from genome assembly GCF_004297265.1 of Reyranella sp. Lineage (GTDB taxonomy): Bacteria > Pseudomonadota > Alphaproteobacteria > Reyranellales > Reyranellaceae > Reyranella. The sequence continues at coordinate 116,622 of NZ_SCUT01000019.1, read as the reverse complement.
CTGGATGGCGTCGAGATGCTTGGCCAGGGTCTGCGCCGCCAGTTCCGGCGTCATGGCCTCCTTGAGGTCGAGCAGCTCCACGATCACAGGGTCGATGGCTAGGGCCTGCTTGCGCGTCTCGCGGACGAGCAGAACGGTGGCGATGGCGACGGCGACGATCACCACCAGCGACACGGCGATCTTGCGCACGACATCGAGCCACTTCGCGAGGCCCTCGAAGGCCTGGAATGCGGTCAGGCGCGGCTTCAGGTTGGAAGAAGACGGCGTTGGCGGCGACGGCGGCGTAGGACCGCCGGACACGCCCCCTGCGTCGGCATCTGTCGGCATGCTGTCCCCCAAGAGCCAGACGGCTTCATTGTAGGACTGCCGCTCGACCGGCCGCCACGCCCCGAATACGCAGAACTGGATGCCTTCTGCGAAGCCCTCCGGGAGACTCCCCGGAGGGCCGCAGCCGCCCTATTCGGCGGCCATGTCCATCGCCGCCAGCACCTTCGGCGGCGACATCGGCAGGCTGTAGAAGCGGCGTCCGAGCGCGTCGTAGATGGCGTTCGACACGGCAGCCAGCGGCGGCACCAGCGGGACCTCGCCGACGCCGCGGACGCCCTGCGGATGCTTCGGGTTCGGGATCTCCAGGATCACCGAATCCAGCATCGGCAGGTCGGAGCTGACCGGCATGCGATAGTCGAGGAAGCTCGGATTATCGAGCTTGCCATCCTTGTTGTAGATGTACTCCTCGCTCAGGGCCCAGCCGATGCCCTGGGCGGCGCCACCCTGGATCTGGCCCTCGACATAGCTGGGATGGATGGCGCGGCCGACATCCTGGAAGGCCGTGTAGCGCAGAACGCGCACAATGCCGAGATCGGGATCGACCTCGACGTCGCAGACATGGGTGGCGAAACCGCCTTCGGCGCCCGTCGTGTTGAGCTGCTGGCCGGCGCCGATCGGGCCGCCGGTGGCGTTCGCCTGCGCCGCGATCTGGCCGAGGCTGAGCGGCTCGAACTTGCCGGCATTGTCGCCGGCCGGCCGGGCCTCGCCATTTTCCCAGACGACCGCGTCGGGATCGATCTTCCAGATCTTGGCCGCGCGTTCGCGGAGCTGGGTAATGACCCGTTCCGTCGAGTGCGTCACGACCATGGCCGAGGCATAGGTCACGCGGCTGCCGCCGGTCAGGTTGCTGAAGCCGATGACGCTCGTATCGCCGATCAGCACCGAGACCTTCTTGTAGTCGATGCCCAGGATCTCGGCGGTGATGTTGGCCGTCGAGGCCCGCGAGCCGCCGATGTCGGGATGGCCGGTGATCACCACGACCGTACCGTCCTCGTTGATGTTGACCTGGGCGCTCGACTCGCCGCCGGCGTTGAACCAGAAGCCCGAGGCCACGCCACGTCCGTACAGCATGCCCTTCTTCGCCGTGGGCAGCGGCGTCGTGTAGTGCGGGTGCTTCTTCGCCTCCTCGATCGTCTCGACGAAGCCGATGCGCGGATAGACAGGCCCGTGCGCGGCCTTGGTGCCCTGCCTGGCCGCGTTCTTCAGACGGAAATCCAGCGGATCCATCTTCAGCGCCTCGGCCACCTCGTCCATCACGCATTCCACGGCATAGGCACCGATCGGCGCACCGGGCGCGCGATAGGCCGCGACCTTGGAGCGGTTGGAGACCACGTCGTAGCCGAACGAGTGCACGTTCGGGATGTCGTAGGGCGCGAAAGCGCAGCCGGCCGCGCCGCGGATGGGAGAACCCGGCAGCGCGCCGGCCTGCAGGCAGAAAGTGCCCTGCGCCGCCACCAGCTTGCCATCCTTCGTCGCGCCCAGCTTGACCGTGCTGAAGGACCCCGAGGTCGGGCCCGAGGCATGGAAGACCTCGGCCCGGCTCATGGTCATCTTCACCGGCCGGCCGGATTTCTTCGCCAGGATCAGAGCCAGCGGCTCCAGGTAGATGATGGTCTTGCCGCCGAAGCCGCCACCGATCTCGGCGGGGATCGCGCGGATGTCGTTCTGGGGCAATCCCGTCAGATAGGCGCACATCGCGCGGACCATGAACTGGCCCTGGCTCGAACTCCAGATCGTGGCCTTGCCGTCGGAGACGCTGACCAGGCAGGCATGCGGCTCGATATAGCCCTGGTGGACCGGCTGGGTGCGGAAGCTGCGCTCGATGACGACGTCGGCCTTCGCGAAACCTTCGCCGATGTCACCCAGCTTGTGCTCCAGCGTGCCGGCAATGTTCGACGGCTTGTCCTTGTACTTGATGAAGTCGTGCAGGATCGGCGCGTCGGGCTTCATCGCCTCCTCGACGTCGATCACGAAGGGCAGCACCTCGTACTCGACCTCGATCAGCTTGCAGGCTTCCGCCGCGATCTTCTCCGTGGTTGCCGCGACCGCCGCGACCGGATGTCCGGCGAACAGCGCCTTCTCGCGCGCCATGACGTTGCGGCACATCCAGCGCATGTCCTGGATGCCCAGCATCACCGACTTCTCGATCGGGAAGTTCACGATGTCCTTGGCCGTCATCACGGCCTTGACGCCGGGATGGGCTTCGGCCTTGCTGGTGTCGATCGACTTGATGCGCGCGTGCGGATGCGGGCTGCGCAGGACCTTGCCCCAGATCATGCCGGGCATGGTGGTGTCGGCGGCATAGGCCGCGCGGCCTGTCACCTTGTCGGCGCCATCGGGACGGATCGTGCGCTTGCCGATCCACTTGTTGTCGTTGGCGGTGTCGGTGCTCCCAGTCGTGCTCATTGTGCGGCCCTCATTTCGGCAGCGGTTTCCATCACGGCGCGGATGATCTTGTCGTAACCCGTGCAGCGGCACAGGTTGCCGGCCAGCCAGAAGCGGACCTCGTGCTCGGTCGGATCGGGGTTCTTCTCGAGCAGCGCCTTGGCGGCCATCAGCACGCCCGGCGTGCAGATGCCACACTGGAGCGCTGCCGATTCCAGGAACTTCTGCTGCAACGGATGCAGCTCCTCGCCGGCCATGCCCTCGATGGTGCCGATCTTCTGCCCCTCGGCCTCGGCCGCCAGCATCAGGCAGGAGCAGACGATGCGGCCGTTCAGGGTGACGGTGCAGGCGCCGCAGTCGCCGGTGCCGCAACCTTCCTTCGCACCGGTCAGGCCGAGCGGCCCGCGCAGCACGTCGAGCATGCTCTGTTCGGCGTCGCACAGGAATTCCTGCGGCTCGCCGTTGATCGTGGTGGAGACGTGGAGCTTTGCCATGGTCTTATTTTCCCCCCGCGCGTTCGGCGGCAATGAGTGCGGTGCGCTTCAGCAGGACGCCGGCGACCTTGGTGCGATAGGCGATGGTGCCGCGCTTGTCGTCGATGGGACGGCAGGCGGCGCTGCAGGCGGCGGCGGCCTTGGCCAGCGCCGCGTCGTCGAGCTTCGAGCCGATCAGCGCCTTCGCCGCGTCCTCGACCAGCAATACCGTCGGCGCGACGGCGCCGAGACCGACGCGCGCGTCGGTGCAGGTGCCGTTGTCGAGCGTCAGGCTGACGCCGCAGCCCACGACGGCGATGTCCATCTCGGTGCGCGGGATCATGCGCAGGTAGGCATCGCTCGAGCCCTTCGGCCGCGGCGGCAGGTTGAAGGAAACGACGATCTCGCCCGGCTCGAGGTTGAGGCGGCCCGGTCCCTTCGGCACCTTCTCCACGGCAAGCTCGCGGCGTCCGTTCGGCCCCTGGATGGTGACGATGGCGCCGGCCGCGACCATGGCCGGCACGCTGTCGCCCGCGGGCGAACCGTTGCACAGGTTGCCACCCGGCGTGGCGCGGCCCTGCACCTGGGTCGAACCGATCAGGTTGGTGGCCTCGACGACCCCCGGCCAGACCTTACTGACCCTGGGGTGTTCGCGCAGCACGGCACCCGAGACGGCGGCGCCGATCCGGAAGCCCCCGTCCCTGGTCTCCTCGATCGTGGTCAGCTCGGCGATCTTCTTGATATCGACGATCGTTCCCGGAGAAACGATCCCGGTGCGCATCTGGACCAGCAGGTCGGTCCCTCCGGCCAGGATCCGGCCGGTGCCGGCCGCCGCGGCAAACGCCCGAACCGCCTCGTCGAGCGTCTTCGGCGCTACGTACTGGACATCCATCGTTCTACCCTTTCATCCCGTCGGCGGCTGCGGCGCAGCTCGTTATTTCGACTTTGTTGGAATGAAGCCTAGGGCAGCAGGTCGGTGCGGGGCAAGGCGCCTCTGCTGCACCGGCCGCGATGCGGCCGATGGCGGGCTGAGCTCCGCGTAGCCCTATCGCTGCGGCTTGCGCCGTCCTTCGTAGGGATTCTTCGGCTTGCGCATGCTGAGCCGGATCGGAACCCCCGGCATGTCGAAGTCGTCGCGCAGACGGTTCGTCAGGAAGCGCAGATAGTCCGCACCCAGCTCCTGCGGCTGGCTGACCGACAGAATGAAGGTCGGCGGCCGGCGCTTGATCTGGGTCATGAAGCGCAGCCGGATGCGGCGGCCGTTGGGGGCGAGCGGCGGCGGATGCAGCACCTCCATCTCGCGCAGCCAGCGGTTGAGCTTGGGCGTCGTGACCCGCTTGTTCCAGATCTCGTAGGTCTCGAAGACCTTGGGCAGCAGGCGTTCGACCCCACGTCCGGTCAGCGCCGAGAAGCCGACGATCGGCACGTCCTTCACCTGGGCGAACGACGCTTCCAGCCGGTCCCGCAGCTTGCGCCACTGTTTCGACGACCCTGACTGGTCGTCGGCCAGCAGGTCAGTCTTGTTGACCGCGATCACCAGCGCGCGGCCCTCCTCGATCACCCAGCCGGCGATGTTGAGATCCTGCTTCTCGGCCATGTCGGCTGCGTCCAGCACGACCACCACCACGTCGGCGAGCCGGATCGTGTCGAGCGTGTCGGCCACCGAGGCGGCCTCGAGTTTGGCCTCGATGCGGCTGCGGCGGCGCATGCCGGCGGTGTCCACCAGGCGCACGGGGCGGCCGCGCCATTGCCACTCGACCCGGATCGAATCGCGCGTAATGCCGGCCTCGGGCCCGGTGAGGACCCGTTCCTCACCCACCAGCCGGTTGAGCAGCGTCGACTTGCCGACATTCGGCCGGCCGACGATGGCCAGCAGCAGCGGCCGGCCCTCGGGCACGTCCTCGAGATCGGGATCGCTCACGCCGGCGTCGCCCGCTTCCTCCTCGTCCGGCATCGGCTCGATGTGCCGGCCCAGCGCCTCGTGCAGGTCGCTCAGCCCTTCGCCATGCTCGGCCGAAACCGGGATCGGCTCGCCAAGCCCGAGCCCATGCGCCTCGGCGAGCCCCTGTTGGCCGGCACGCCCCTCGCACTTGTTGGCAACCAGGATCACCTTGGCCGAGCGCTTGCGCAGCCAGCTCGCGAAGCTCTCGTCGAGCGGCAGGATTCCGGAGCGCGCGTCGATCAGGAACAGGACGACATCGGACGACTCGACCGCGCGCTCGGTGAAGCGCCGCATGCGAGCCTCGAGCGCCTCGCCGCCGGCGGTTTCCCAGCCCGCGGTGTCGAGCAGCATGAAGGCGAGGTCGCCCAGCTGCGCCGGCTGCTCGCGAATGTCGCGTGTGACGCCCGGCGTATCGTCGACGATGGCGCGGCGGCGGCCGACCAGCCGGTTGAACAGCGTGGACTTGCCGACGTTGGGACGGCCGACGATGGCGACCCGGCGCAGCCCGTGGGTGGTGGGCCGATCTTCAGCGGAGGGCAATGAGTCGCCCGGAATCTGTGAGGACGTAGATCGTCCGGTTGGCAATGACCGGACCGAGGCGCACGCGGTCGCGCACGTCGATCTTGCCCATGACTTCGCCAGTATAGGGCGAGACGGCCAGCAGATCGCCCAGCGAGCTGGTCAGCAGGAGGCGGTCACCCGCCAGCACCGGACCGCCCCACAGGACCGGCACGCGTTTCTTGTCGTCCTCGTACCGGGTGAGCGGCGTGACCCAGCGGACCTTGCCGGTGTCGCGGACCATGGCCACCACGTCGGCATTGCCCGTCATCACGAAAAGGAAGCGGCCCGCCGTCCACGGCGTCTGACTACCGCCGATGTTGCGATCCCACTGGCGCTGGCCCGAACGGAGGTCGATGCCGGCGATCTGGCCGGCCGACCCCATCGCGATCACGAGGCCGCGGTCGATCACGGGGCGGCCGCGAATGTCGGCCAGGTTGCCGAAGGCGCGGATGTCGGCGCGTGCGCCGATCAGAGATTCGTTCCAGATCGGCCGGCCGTTGTCGGCGCGCAGCGCCACGACCTCCCCCGACGTAAACGGCGCGACGACGGTGTCGCCGGACCCCGCCGGGCTGTTGCCGCCGACATATCCCGACGTTTCCTGCAGACCGGGGAACTGCCAGAGGTCGGAGCCGTCGGAAGCGGCGAGTGCATGCAGCTTGTTGTCGATGGCGATGACGTAGACCCGGTCGTTGAACACCAGCGGCGCCCCTCGAACCGGCGCACTGACGCCCGAGTTCCAGTCCTCCTTGCCGGTGTTCGGGTCGAGCGAATAGACCATCGCGAAACCCGTCGTCACGAACAGCTTTCCGCCGTAGTAAGCCAGGCCGCCGCCGAATTCGTCGGAGTCCCGCGCTTTCTCCGGCGCCAGCGTGACCCGCCACAGCAGCGCGCCCGTGTCGGCATTGAAGGCCGAGACGGTGCCCTGCGCGTCCTTGGCGAACACCTTGCCCTCGGCGACGACCGGCGGCGTCGTCAGGATGCGGTTCGAGCTGGTGCCCGCGCCGACGTCAGCCGTCCAGATGATCTGCGGCGACGCCCCGATCGCCAGATTGTGCATGGCGTAGTTCGCGAAACCGCCGGATTGCGGCCACGACTCGTTTACCGTCGGCGGCGGCAGCACGACCTGCATGTTGGCGACATCGCTGTCGGGCTCGAGATCCTTGCGATCGCCCAGAACGGAAATCCGCTCCCCCGGCAATGCCGTCTTCCTCTTTTCGAAGATATCGCAGCCTGAAAGGGAGACCACCAGCAGGACGGCGGCGAGAAGGAAACGGGGATCGGCCACGCGCAATACGCTCGACATCGGACTACTTCGCCTCCGCGCCGCCATGGAGATTGAGCATGGCCGAGACGCGCTGCGAAGCGCCCTGCGGCACGGCCGGATCCTTGGCGATCTCATTCCACAATTCCTTCGCACGCTTGGTATCGCCCTTCCGCGCGGCCAGCATCGCCTGCAGTTCGCGCACGCTCAGCCGGAACGGACGGCCCGGCGCCGCGAGCGGCTCAAGCCTGGCGACCATCTCCTCGGCCTTGGGCGTGTCGATGCTCTTGAAAGCGGCGATCACCAGGGCGAGGTCGGTGAGTTCCGTCGCCGACAGGCTGGGGGCTACCGCGGAAAGCGCGGTCACCTGCTCCTCGAGCGTGGCGCGGAGCTGCGCGGCGGTGAGCGCGGCCAGGGAACGGTAGGGTTGGAGGGCGTTGGCCGCCTGCTTCTCCAGCTCGGCCCGCGCCGCGGCCGGGTCCGTCGCGATCTGCGCCAGGGCGGCCGAATAGGCAGCGCTCGCGGCGGCACGCTGCGCCCGATCGTACTGGCGCCAACCCACGAATCCCGTGACGGCCACGACGATCACGACGGCGCCGACCACCACCCAGGTGCCGTACCGACGCCACCACTCCTTCATCTCGTCCTTGCGGACGGCCTCGTCGATCTCATGGAACGCGGCGGAGTCGGACACGTAGTGCTCCCGGAATATCGCGGAAAATCAACAGCTTCAGCGGCGGTTCATAGCCCCCCGTCCAAGCTTTGGCAAACCACCGAATGGGGTTGCAGGACGCTTTACCCCCATCGGCGGTTCTGCAAGAATTCACATCACTGAAATGTTCGAAGTCGCGGTGGCATGACCAATCTGTACCGTTTGGCCGATCAGCGAGCCCGGCGCCGGATCGTCTCGTTCGACAAGCGGGAATTGTCGCGGCTTCTCGGTCTGTACAGCATGCGTGTGGCAACCGGCGAATGGCGCGACTACGCCATCGATTTCCGGCCGGGCATGGCGATCTTCTCGATCTTCCGCCACACCGCCGAGCAGCCGCTGTTCGCCATCGCCAAGGTGCCGGGCGGCGGCAGCGGCGGCGCCTATATGGTCTACAATGGGCCCCGCAAGCTGGCGCACGGCGAGACGCTCGAAGACGTGCTGCGCGTCTTCGACCGCAAGCTCAAGCTCCTGCTGGGATAGTGCTACTTCTTCGGCGTGGTCGCCGCGCCGATGCCGGCGCCGACGGCCGTGCCGACCAGCACGGGCGCGACCAGCGGCCAGCCAGCAATCGCGCCGACCGCAAGACCGGTGCCTGCGCCGATGCCGCCGCCAGTCACGGCGCGTTCACCCCAGGTATCGCCGCAGGCGGCGACGGACAGGGCGAGCGGAAGGGCGAGAAGCGGAACAGCGATCTTCATTTCAGACCTCGGATAAATGAGGGGAGCTGCGAAAGCAGCCGACAGAAATCAATTATCATGGCCAAGCAAGGCCTTATGCGGTGATCTTTCGCGATTTCCCCTGATATGTCAATTGGGTCAATTATCTAATTGATATATATGATTTTATTGTCATTTTCTGGTCGCCACTGTGACATTGAACCTGGCCCGAGCGACGTCCACGGAGCGCCTAGGCCAAGGTCTCGTACTGGTCGGACTTGAAGCCGACGAGCAGCTTCGATCCAGCTTCGAGCACCGGCCGCTTGATCATCGAGGGCTGGGCAACCATCAGCGCGATCGCCCTGCTCTCGGTCAGCCCTTCTTTGTCCGCGTCAGGCAGCTTGCGGAAGGTCGTGCCGGCGCGGTTCAGCAGCACCTCCCAGCCGACCTTGCGGGCCCAGCCTTCGAGGCGGCCGCGATCGATGCCGGTTGCCTTATAGTCATGGAAGTCATAGGCGACGCCCCTCTTGTCGAGCCAGGCGCGCGCCTTCTTCATCGTGTCGCAGTTCTTGATGCCGTAGATCGTGATCATGCGTCCACGATCGGGGAGTCGGGGGTTGACGTCCAGTCCCTTGGAGGGGCCGCCAAGCGGCTCGACGGCAGCCGCGGGGTTTGCTTAAAGTCCGCCCATGCCCATCGAGTACACGATCGATCACGAAAAGCGCTTCGTTCACGCCCGCGTCATGGGCGTCATTGCGCTGAAGGACATCGAAGCCTTCACCGATGTCGTTGTGGCTCAGAACGCCCTCACCTATCGCAAGCTGTTCGACGGCAGCCAGGGTGACGGGACCTATGACGACCAGGATGTCATGGCCCTTGCTGCGCGTGCCGCTGCCTACGCCAGCCTCGCCAAGCGCGGACCTCTTGCGCTGGTCCCCAGGCCCGGCTTTGGCGCCGACCTCGCCCGACGCTTCATCAATCTCGGCAAGTTTACCGGACAGGCGCAGATTTTCGAGTCGGCCGAGGAAGGGCTGAAGTGGCTGGAAGCCCAGCCGGAAGGCGAACCCTGATCAGGACGCCGCGGCGTTGTCGTGCCCCAGTCGACGAAGTGATACCGGCACCTGATCGTCCTCGGCCGGCTGGTAGACAACGCTGAACAGGGTCCGCGCCCGGGCGAGCGCCTCACCGAACCCCTGCTGCTCGCTTTCGAACGAATCGAACCCGCAGCGGAGCATGAATGCGACCTGGTCCTGCAGAACGCCGCCCGTGGCCCGCAACTCGCCGCGGTAGCCAAGCCGGCCGCGCAGCAGGCGTGCCTGGCTGTAGGCGCGACCGTCGCTGAACCTGGGGAATTCGAGCACGATCAGGCGCAGGCGACCGAGATGCGGCGCCAGATCCTCGACCGGATCGGTGTTGGCCAGCGACACCGCTGGCCATTCGGGCCGCAACTGCCACTCGCTCAACGGCAGAGCAACGTAGGATGCGGGCAGCCCCGATTCGCTAAACAGCGCCATAGACTCTCTCCTTGAAGGGCTGGGCGCCGATGCGCCGGTAGGTATCGACAAAGCGTTCGCCCGTCTCGCGGGCGTCGAGATAGGTGGCGACCAGGGCATCGACCGCCTCGACCACCTTGTCCGCCGTCACGGCGGGTCCGAGGATCGCGCCGATCGCCGTCCTGCCGAAGTCGACGTCGCCGCCGAGGCTGATCTGGTAGAGCTCGACGCCGTTCTTGTCGACGCCGAGGATGCCGATGTGGCCGACGTGATGATGGCCGCAGGCATTGATGCAGCCCGAGATCTTGATCTTCAGGTCGCCGATATCGTGCTGCCGCGCGAGGCTCGCGAAATGGTTCGAGATGCGCTGCGCCACCGGGATCGAACGCGCATTGGCCAGCGCGCAATAATCGAGCCCAGGGCAGGCGATGATGTCGGTGATCTTGCCGACATTGGCTTCGGCAAAGCCCAGCGCCAGCAGCGAGCGGTAGACCTGCGGCAGATCCTCGACCGCGACATGCGGGAAGATCAGGTTCTGCTCGTGGCTCACCCGCAGCTCGGCCTGGCTGTAGGCCTCGGCGATGTCGGCGACGCCGTCCATCTGGGCGGCGCTGGCATCGCCCGGCGGCGCCCCGGCGGGCTTCAGCGAGGCCGTCACGATGGCATAGCCCGGAACGCGATGCGGCGCGACGTTGGACTTGAGCCACAGAGCGAAGTCCGGATCGCTGAAGCGCTGGGCTTCGACCAGACCTGATGTCGCCGGCCGCGGCGGCAGGTTCGGCGGCGCAAACTGGCGGGCGATCGCCTCGATCGTCCCGGCCGGCAGCTTCAAGGCGCCATCGCGGTTCGCGGCATACTCGGCCTCGACCTCCTCGCGCATCTTCTCCACGCCGACCTCGTGGACGAGGATCTTGATGCGCGCCTTGTAGAGATTGTCGCGACGGCCGTAGCGGTTGTAGACGCGCAAGGTCGATTCGAGATAGGCGAGCAGCTCGTTCTGCGGCAGGAATTCGCGCAGCGTCTTGCCGATCATCGGCGTGCGCCCGAGGCCGCCGCCCACGATCACCTCGAAGCCGACCTCGCCCTGCTCGTTGCGCCACAGGCGAAGCCCGATGTCGTGCACGCGCACCGCGGCGCGGTCGTTCGGCGAGCCGGTGATGGCGATCTTGAACTTGCGTGGCAGGAAGGTGAACTCGGGATGGAGTGTCGACCACTGGCGCACGATTTCCGCCCAGATACGCGGATCCTCGATCTCGTCGATGGCGGCGCCGGCATAGTGGTCGGCCGTCACGTTGCGGATACAGTTGCCCGAGGTCTGCATCGCATGCATGTCGACTTCGGCAAGCGCCGCCAGCGCGTCCGGCGCGTCTTCCAGCTTGATCCAGTTCAGCTGCAGGTTCTGGCGCGTCGTGAAGTGACCGTAACCGCGATCGTACTTGCGCGAGATGTCGGCGAGCTTGCGAAGCTGTCGTGACGAGAGCGTGCCGTAGGGGATGGCGATCCGCAGCATGTACGCGTGGAGCTGCAGGTAGAGGCCGTTGTGCAGGCGCAGCGGCTTGAACTGCTCCTCGGTCAGCTCGCCCGCCAGCCGGCGCCGCACCTGGTCGCGGAACTGGTCGACCCGCTCGGAGACCAGCGTGCGGTCGTAGCTGTCGTACCGGTAGAAATGGGTATCAGGCATAGCGCACCGCATCGGCCGCGATGGCGTGGAAGGTGAGGCCCGAGGCGCGGATCTTCTCGCGCAAGGACAGCGGCTCGATCATGCCGTCCTCATCTTCGGTCACCGCCACCAGGAACGGATCGACGACGCTGAAGGCCTCGACGCGTGCACGCTCCAGCAGGATCTCGGCGTTGCGCTGGTCGCGCGAGATCGCGGCATGTTCCAGGCGATCGGTCCACTGCCCGGCCTCGTCGAGCCAGACCACCATGCCGTCGACCAGACGGTTCGCCGACGCGACCTGCAGGTCGCCACTGAGATTCTTGGCCATCAGGACACCTTTGCGAGCGATGGGCTGGCAGACACGGCGGCATAGGCCGCGACGTCGCCCACGATGATGAGGCTGGGGCCGGCCGTGCCGCTTTCGGAGTGGGTGGCGGCGAGCCGCGCCAGGTCGCCGAGCCGGCCCGTGGAGACAAGCTGGTCGGGCCGCGTGCCGTTCTCGACGATGGCGACGGGCGTGGAGCGATCGGCGCCGGCGCCCAGGAGACGGTCGCGTACGGAGGGAGCTTCCGTGGCGCCCATGTAGATGGCGAGCGTGTGGCCTTCGCGGGCGAGCGACGCCCAGGCGGGCTGCTTGCCGTCCTTTGCGCTGTGTCCGCTGACGAAGGTCACAGCCGAGGCGTGTCGGCGGTGAGTGAGCGGAATGCCGGCCGAGGCCGCGCAGCCGAGCGCGGCGGTGATACCCGGCACCACCGTGTAGGCGAGGCCGGCGTCGCGCAGCGCGTCGACCTCCTCGCCGCCACGACCGAAGACGAACGGGTCCCCGGCTTTCAAGCGCACCACCGTCTGGCCGGCACGCACGCGGCGCACCAGCTCGGTATCGATATCGGCCTGCGCCCAGCTCGGACGGCCCTTGCGCTTGCCCACGGAAACGACCTCGGCGTCGCGGCGCGCCCGCGCCAGCACAGCCGGCGGCACGAGATCATCGTGCAGAATGGCGTCGGCTTCCTGGAGGAGCTGCGCTGCCCTCAGGGTCAGGAGGTCGGGATCACCCGGCCCGGCGCCCACGATGTGGGCGATGCCCGACGGCGTCATCTTGCGGCGCGCCGCATCGAGGTCGCCGAGCGCCACGCGGCGCGCGCCCGCCTCGTCGCCGGCCAGGGCCAGTCGTGCCGCGGGTCCCTCGACCAGGCGGCGGAAGAAGGCGCGACGACGGCCGGGATCGGCGATCAACGCATTGACCTGCGCCCGGAAAGTGGTCGCCAGCCGGGCGAGCACGTCCAGCCGCTCCGGCAACGCCGCCTCGATCCGGCCCCGCAGCACCGTCGCCAGGGTGGGCGATGCGCCACCGGTCGAGATCGCCACGACGACGCCGTCGCGATCGACGATGGCGGGCATGATGAAGTCGCAGAGCGCGGGGCGGTCGGCCACGTTCACCGGGACCCCGGCTGCCTTCGTCTGCCGGTGGACGGCGGCATCGGCGGCTTCATCGCCGGTGGCTACGAAGGCTGCCACGGCGCCCCGCAGATCCTGGGCGGTGAGCGAACGGGCATCGAGCCTGCGCACGTCCGCGCCCGCGGAGCGTGCCAGATCGGCCCGCAGATCCGCCTTCGGGCCCTCGCCCACGACCGCGACCTTGCGGCCGGCAAGATCGAAGAAGAGCGGCAGATGTTTCACGATACGGCCACCCGCAACACGATGTTGAGGGCGAGCATGCCGGCGGCCTGCGAGATCGACAGAACCCACCAACCAGCCTCGGAACGGGGAATGAACTTGGACATGCGATTACCGCCTTTGATCTGGCGATATCTCGCACATTAGCCATGAGACGAATTTCCGAAGGTTCTCCGGAAGGAAGCAAATCCTGCCGTTCAAGGTCTGCGAAAGGAAATTTTTACCGCCCTTGAAGCCGCCCTTCCCGCACCCAAATGAATGTCGTTCCCAGCGCCCATCCGGGGCGGGAACGTCCAACATCGCTCAAGAGAGGATGATCAAAATGCGTACTGTCGACTATTCCCCGTTCTACCGCGCCACCGTCGGCTTCGATCGGGTCTTCGACCTGCTCGACTCGGTGGCCAGCCAGTCCGGCGCCAACGGCTATCCCCCGTACAATATCGAGAAGGCTGGCGACAACGCCTACCGGATCGTGATGGCGGTTGCGGGCTTCGCCGAAGCCGAGCTGAACGTGACCCAGAAGGAGAACGAGCTCCTGGTCACCGGCCAGGCCGCGCCGAGCCAGGGCCAGGACGAGAAGCAGTATCTCTATCGTGGCATCGCCGGCCGCAACTTCGAGCGCCGCTTCCAGCTCGCTGACCACGTGAAGGTCACGGGCGCGAAGCTCGCCAACGGCCTGCTCACGATCGAGCTGCAGCGTGAGATCCCGGAGGAGAAGAAGCCCCGCGCGATCCCCGTCCAGGCTGGCAACGGCCAGGCGGCCCTCACCCACTAAGCAGGCAGCAGCCTGCTGTTTCCGAAGGGGCGTCGCGGGAAACCGCGGCGCCTTTTTTAGTTCATTGCTTTCCTCCCCCGTCATACGGGGGAGATGAAGGAGTGGGCTACTTCGCGTACTTGCCCGTGAGCTGCGGCGTATGCGGGCCCTCGCCGCCCTTCTCCTTGTGCTGGAGGCGCGTGGTGCGGGCCCAGGTGCGCTTCAGCTCGTCCTTCACGCTGAACTTCAGCGTGCCGATCTTCTCGACCGTCAGCTCGATCCTGTCGCCGTCCATGAATGAATGGAGACCGCGATGGTTGGTGCCGGTGGCAACGATGTCGCCGGGCTCCAGCGTATGGATCGAGCTCACCCATTCGATGATGCGCGGAATGTGATGCGCCATGTCCGAGGTGTTGAACTTCTGCATCACGGTGCCGTTGTTGGTCAGCGTGATGTTGAGGTTCTGCGGATCGGCGATCTCGTCGGCGGTGACGATGCACGGTCCGATCGGCGCGAAGGTGTCGCGAGACTTCATCTGGAAGAAGACGTTGCCCGGCGGCGGCAGGCCGCGGGCCGAGCCGTCGATGAAGCAGGTGTAACCGAAGATGTGCTTGAAGGCATCGGCCTGCGTCGCCCGCGTGGCACGCTTGCCGATGACCAGTGCCATCTCTGCCTCGCCCTCGAAGATCGTGGCCGGCGCATCGGGCAGCACCATCGTGTCGCCGTCGCCGATCACCGCAGTCGCAGCCTTGTGGAAGGCGTTGATGGCGGGCTTCTCCGGCAAGGTGCCGTCTTCCATGTAGTTCACCGCCATGCAGACGATGTTGCCGGGCTTCGGCACCGGCGGCCGCAGTTTCACGCCGGACACCGGCACGCCCTTGCCCTCGGCGGCGGCCTTTTCGACCTTCGCCTTGTAGGCGTCCCAGTTGGCGATGAGGCCGATGATGAGGTCCCGCGAATCGAGATGCGGGATGTCCTTCACGGCGTCCGTCACGTCGACCACCTGGTCGCCCTTGATGACGCCCAGCCGATAGTCATTGAAATAGCAGATCTTCACTTCTTCTCTCCCTCTTCGAGCACTTTCCTGGCGACGTTGGCGGCAGACATCGCGGTCGGCCAGCCGGAATAGAATGCGAGATGCGTGATGAGCTCGATCAGCTCGTCCTTTGTAACTCCATTGTTGATGGCACGGGCAAAGTGTCCCGTCTGCTGCTCGGTGCGGTTCATCGCCACCAGGGCTGCACACGTGATGAGGCTGCGGTCGCGCTTCGACAGGCCTGGCCGCTCCCAGACGTCACCGAACAGGACATCGTCGGTGAGCTCGATCAGCTTGGGAGCGAAGGAACGGAGCGCATCGCGCGGATTGGCAGCCGGCGGCTTGGACATGATTTCTCTCCTTTTCAGCCTTGGACGACGGCGTTAGCGTTCCTCCAAAGAACGGAGGAAACAATGGCCGTAATCAAGGCTGCGGAATTTGCCTGGCCCCGGATGGAAGCGCCCGATCTCGACGAGATGGAGGAGTTCCTCACCCATTTCGGACTGACCCGCGCCGAGCGCACGCCGACTGCCCTCTACATGCGCGGCACCGACGATCACCATCATCTGCATGTCGTGCACAAGGGCGGGACGAAGTTCATTGGCTTCGCCTACCATGCGGCCGGTGAGGACGACCTCGAGCGTCTTTCCCGGTTGCCCGGCGCCTCGGGCATCGAGACGCTGGATGAGCCCGGCGGCGGCAGGCGCGTGCGCCTCACCGAACCCAACGGCTACCAGATCGAAGTCGTGTCGGGACAGAAACGCGTCGAGCCGATCAAGGTCGCGCGCGACGAGCACAACACCGCCCGCGAGCCCGGCCGCAGGGTCGGACGGGTGATGCGGCTCGGCAAGTCGCCCACATCGATCCAGCGCATCGGCCATGGCGTGCTTTCGTCGCCCAGGGTCACCGAGACCGTGGCCTGGTTCCGCGAGACGCTGGGCATGATCCGTTCCGACGACGTCTATGTCGGCGAAAAGGACAACATCATCGGCTCGTTCAACCGGCTCGATCGCGGCGACGCCTATGTCGATCACCATGTCTTCTTCTGCAATCACAATCCGAAGGCCGGCCTGAACCACGTTTCCTACGAGGTCCAGGACATCGACTGCGTCTTCCAGGACCACGAGTACATCAAGCGGCTGGGCAAGTACGACCATATGTGGGGCATCGGTCGCCACCTGCTGGGCAGCCAGGTCTACGATTACTGGTGCGATCCCTGGGGCCGCGTGCATGAACGCTGGGCCGACACCGACCGCCTGAACGCGGCCAATGGCGGCAACCTGCTCAGCGCCGAGGAAGGCTTCCAGTCGCAATGGGGCGACCGGCCGCCGGACCGTTTCCTGGGTCACGCCAGCCCCTGAGGCCGTGCCCTACTTCGTCTTGAACTTGTCGGGCAGGCGCTCCTCGTTGCCGAGCGCCACCTTGCGCACGCCCTCGCTGTCGGGGCTGGGCGGAAAGCCCTCGGAGGCGCGCGGCGCCGGCGTCTCGACGACCGCGTTCGAGAGCCTGCCGACGCCCGTCACTTCGATGTCGATCGTGTCGCCGGCCTCGAGCGGGCGGGAGTTGGCAGGCGTACCCGTCAGCAGGATGTCGCCTGGCAGGAAGGTGATGTGGCGTGCGAGATCGGCGATCAGGTAGCCGCAGTCGAAGATCTGCTCGCTGACCGCGCCTTCCTGGACCATCTTGCCGTTCTTGTAGCTACGCAGGGTCGACTGCCGAACGTCGACGCCCGACACCAGGCCCGGCCCGATCGGGCAGAAACCGTCCATGCCCTTCACGCGCAGCATCGAGCCCGCGTCGGTGTCGCGGAAGTCGTGGCAGCCGAAGTCGTTGGCGGGCGCGAAGCCCGCGATGCAGTCCCAGGCTTCCTCGCGGCTCACGTTCTTGGTGACCTTCGCGAAGACGACGGCCATCTCGCCCTCGTAGTTCACGTACTTGTAGCCCTTGGGCTTCACCAGCTCGCCCTTGTGCGCGTTGAGTGCGGTCAGCGGCTTCTGGAAGTAGGTCGGCGTCTTCGGCGGCACGTGTGTGTTGTTGAACTCGTAGTAACGCGAGATGTAGTTCACATGGACGCACAGGATCTTGGTCGGATTGCACGGCGGCAGGTGAACGACGTCCTTCTCGTCGGCGGTGCGGCCGTCGGCGAAGACGATCCTGCCATCCTTGAATTCGACCCAATAGGCGCTGCCATCCTTGATGACATGGCGGACTTCCCTGCGCGGTCCCTCGAGTACGCTCATCTCACTTAACTCCCCTCACTGAACATCGAACCAGACATGGACATTGCCGGTACCGGCCGCGTTCTCGTATTCCGAGAGCTGCATGCCGCGGGCACGGCAATCCCTGCCGCCCAGCGCCCCCATCATCTGCGCGTAGTGCGCGCCGCGGCCTTCGTACTTGGCCGCTTCCAGCTCCGGGAACCGGTCGAGCACCATGTCGTGCCGTCCCTGCTTCCAGAGCTCCAGCACCTCCATGTCGAGCGCGCGGTTCTCCGGCTCCGACACGTTGTCGGGGTGCCAGACCCTCGGATGGGGCGGCACATGGTCGAGATCGTAGAACTTGTGGCTCATCGCACCCGACGCCAGCAGCACGACCCTGGCATCGGAGCGCCGGATCGCCTCGCCGACGACCTCTCCCATCTGCAGGAAGTGCTTCAGCCGGGCCGTCTGGCAGGTGCCGACGCTCAGCACCTTCTCGCCGCGACCCAGGTAATGAATGACGTTCAAGGTCGGGTAGTGCATCGGCAGCGTCTCCTCGACGACGTTGCGCGCTGCGACCTTCTTCTCCTGCGCCACCTTCTCGACTTCGGCTGCCAGCGCCGGTGCACCCGCATGGTCGTACGGGAAGCGCGCCATCGAGAACGGCAGCTCGTCGGACGTGTAACTGCCCTTGTAGTGCGCCGCCCCCGCCACGAGATGCAGCGACGTGGTGAGCCAGTGCGTGTCGAACAGCACGAACGTGTCGGGCTTCACCTCGTCGATCTTCGCCCGCACGCGGTCGAAGCCCTCGATCAGGTCGGAATCTCGGCCGTTGCCGCGCTGGACGCGGATCTCCTTCGGCTGCACCAGGCCGGGATGGTGCGAAACGATGGCCGCGCCGACGATCTGTCCCATGACCTCAAGCCCCCTTCGCCGTCTGGATGGCGCGCCAGACATTCTGCGCCGTGGCCGGCATGACCATGTCGCGGACGCCGAGCGGCGCCAGCGCGTCGATCACCGCATTCATGACCACAGGCATGGCACCCACCGTCCCCGCCTCGCCCGCGCCTTTGGCGCCCAGCGGATTGTATTTGGTCGGCACGGGGTTCGACTTGACCTCCATGCTGCACATCATGTCGGCGCGCGGCATCGTGTAGTCGAGGAAGCTCGCCGTCAGGAGCTGGCCGCTCTCGCGGTCCCAGACCACCTGCTCGCCCAGGATCTGGCCGACCCCCTGCGCCACGCCGCCATGGATCTGGCCCTTGAGGCCGATCGGGTTCATCACCGTGCCGACATCGTCGACCACGGCGTAGCGGTCGAGCTTGACCTCACCCGTTTCCGGATCGACCTCGACCTCGCAGATGTGGCAGCCGTTGGGGTAAGTGTCCTTCTCGCCGAGATAGGTGGCGTTCTCGTAGAGCCCGCCCTCGAAGCCGCTCTTGGGCCACTTGGTCGGGTTGAACGCCGCCATCGCCACCGCCTTCAGCGACACCGTCTTGTCCGTACCCTTCACCTTGAAGATGCCGTCGGCGAACTCGATGTCCTGCTCGCCCGCCTCCAGGAGATGGCCGGCCAGCCGCTTGCCCTTCTCGATCACCTTTTCGGCGGCCATGAACAGCGCCGACCCGCCCAGCACCGTCGAGCGCGAGCCATTGGTGCCCATGCCGAAGGCCACACGATCGGTATCGCCGTCGATGAACTGCACGTCGTTGGGATCGATGCCCAGCCGCTCGTTCAGGATCTGCTTGAACATGGTCTCATGGCCCTGCCCTTGCGCCTTCGTGCCCATCAGCAGCGCCGCCGTGCCGGCCGGATTGAAGCGGATCTCGGCATATTCCGGTTGCGCCGTGCCGGCCGCCTGTTCGATGGCATTGATGATGCCGAGGCCGCGGAGCTTGCCACGCTTCTTCGATTCGTCGGCGCGCGCCGCATAGCCCGCCACGTCGGCGAGCTTCAGCGCCATGTCCATGTTCTTCTCGAACTCGCCGCAGTCGTAGTACGGCCCGACCGGGCTCTGATACGGCAGGGCCGTCTCCGACAGCATGTTCTTGCGCCGCAGCTCAACCCGGTCGACGCCGAGCTCCCGCGCCGCATCGTCGATCAGCCGCTCGATCAGGTAGATCGCCTCCGGCCGCCCGGCGCCGCGATAGGGGGCCGTCGGGTTGGTGTTGGAGAGCACACCGACGACATTGATGTAGGCTTTGGGGATCAGGTACACGCCCAGCACCGTGCCGATCATGCCGAAGGGCGACAGGAGATTGCGATCGGAGCCGACATAGGCACCGATATTGGCCAGCATGTTGAGGCGCAACGCCACGAACCTGTTGTCCGCGTCGAGCGCCAGCTCCAGCTCGCCGACATTGTCGCGGCCATGTTCGTCGGCCATCACCGCCTCGGAGCGCTCGCAGCACCACTTGACCGGCCGCAGGAGCTTGCGGGCGGCCCACAGGGTCAGGCGATGCTCGACATACTGCCAGCCCTTGGTGCCGAAACCGCCGCCGACGTCGCCCGTGATCACCCGCATCTTGCTCTCGGGCACCTTGAACACGTTCTGCGCCAGCATGTTGCGCACGCGATGGGGATACTGCACGTCCGCATAGAGCGTCATGCGATCCTCGCCCTGGTCGTAGACGCCCAGCGTCCCGCGCGGCTCCATGTACTGGGCATGCACGCGCGTGATGACATAGCGGCGCCTGATGACCTTCGCGGCGCCCTTGATCGCCTCGTCGGTTGCCGCCTTGTTCCCGCGCTCGATGAAATTCGAGATATTGTCGGGGCAATCATCCCACACCGCCGGGGCACCGGGTTTCACCGTATCCTCGGTCAGCGTCACCGAGGGGATCGGCTCGTAGTCGATCTCCACCAGCTCGGCCGCGTCCTTGGCCTCGGCGAGCGTGTCGGCGACCACCATTGCCACCGGATCGCCGACATAGCGCACACGATCGACGACCAGCGCCGGCCGCTGCGGCGCGTACATCGGCTTACCGTCGGGTCGCTTCCTCGGCATGTTGGCCTTCGGCATGCCGAGCCCGTCGGCCACCACGTCGTGGCCCGTGTAGACGGCGAGAACGCCGGGCGCCGCCTTCGCGGCCTCGGTCTTTATCGACCGGATCCTTGCATGGGCGTGCGGAGAGCGAACGAACACCGCATAGGTCTGTCCATGCAGGTTCACGTCGTTGACGAAGCGGCCCTGCCCGCGCAACAGGCGCGGATCCTCGAAACGCAACACCGGCTGGCCGATTCCATACTTGCTCATGAAGCTCTCTCCCGCGAACGCCTATCCGATTCCATGACTGGCTGACTCTAGGACTGGCTGACGACGTGGGCGAGCGGGCGCCAGCGCGCCATGTCGGCTTCCACCCGCGCCCGGAACTCCGCCGGACTGGTGACACGTGTGTCGTTGCCCAGCTCTTCCAGCTTGGCCTTCACCTCCGGCCGCGCCATCGCCTGCTTGAAAGCCTCGTAGAGGCGGTCACGGATGGCGGGTGGCAGGCCGGCAGGGCTGGTGAATCCGAGCCATGATACGACGTCGTAGTCCGGGACGAGCGTTTCGGCGATCGTCGGGACATCCTTGAAGCCCGGATGCCGCTCCTTTGAGGTGACCGCAAGAGCGCGCATCTTGTCCGTCTTCATCAGCGGCTGCGCGCTGGAGAAAGTGGCAACATGCATGTCGAGCCGGCCGCCGACCAGGTCGTTGTACGGCGCTCCCATGCCGCCCTTGTAGGGAACGTGGACCATCTTGATCCCCGTCTTCGCCAGAATGAGTTCCATGGCCATGTGCAGGGTCGAGCCGACTCCCGGTGTTCCATAGCTGATCTTGCCCGGTTCCTTCCTCGCTTCGTCAAAGTAGGCCTGCACCGTCTTGAAGCGCGAATCCGGCGCTACGCAGAGGACGAAGGGAAAGCGCGTCACGATCGAGATGAAGTCGAAGTCCTTCAGGAGATCGTAGGACAGGCTCCGGTCGGTCGCCGACACCACGGCCTGCCCGCCCGTCATCAGGTAGAGCGTGTAGCCGTCGGGCTTCATGCGCGCGATCTGGCTGGCCGCCAACCGCTCGGCCGCACCGGGCCGCGGCTCGATGACGATCTGCTGGCCGAGGATCTCGGTCAGCGGCACGCTGAGATGGCGGGCGATCGTGTCAGGGTTGGATCCGGCATCGTAGCCGTGCATCAGGCGAATGGTCTGCGACGGGTAGGCCTGCGCACGCGCTATCGCGGGGGCGCCGACCGCCGCCGCCGCCGCCGCGGCAGTCATCAGCAAGGTCCTGCGTCTCATGTTTCCTCCTCCTGTTTCGCTTTTTTTTGGGCCGTCGTTATCCCAGCGGTCCCATGAACGTCTGATCGGCGTAGGTGTCGGACAGCGGCTCGATCGCCTCGGGCCAGTCCCTGCCGACCTTGCGGCGCAGCTCGGCCGGGCGTGGTTTGCCGTCCCAGCCGATGCGCTCCATGTAATAGTGCAGCATGATGCAATGGCCGGCCGGATCGAGAATGTGCGCGGCGTAGTCGACGCCAGGATAGAGTTCGGGCGGGATGGCGTCGGTGAATTGCACGCCGTGCTTCTTCAGGAAGGACACGGCATCGCGAAGCTGCTGGTAGCTGCCGACCTCGACGCCCATCGAGGCGCAGCTCGTCTCGGGATTCAGCCCCAGCTCGCCGCGCAGCGCCTTGGGGAAGAGCGACAGCGAATGGTGCTCGCTGCCGTTGCGCAGGAAGACGCAGCGATGGCCCTTCCAGGTCACGACCTCGGTGCGGATGAAACCCATCGTCTGCGTGTAGAAGGCTTCCGAGGCACCGACATCGGCCACGAACAGGCTCATCGGGCCGATGCTCGTTACCTTGAACGGCCGCGGCAGGCGCGTGCCGGCGACGATGTATTCCTCGCCCGTGCGGTCCTGGATGACGTTGCCTGAGTTGATGTCGATGCCCTTGGCGATGGCATCGCGCACCTCCTGCTCCTCGGAGATCTGCGGCAGCTCCGGCGTCTCGCGGAAGGCGCGGTAGTACATGGATTCCGGCTTCGAGCGGCCGTCCCAGCCGATCTGCTCCATGCCGTAGTAGAGTTCGACCGTGTGGCCATCGGGGTCGCGGATATAGGTGTGCCAGTTGCTGCCCGGCATGTCGCGGCCGACCCGGCGGATCTCGACGTCGCGCTCGCGGAAATAGTCGGCCGCTGCAAACACCTCGTCCATCGTGCCGACCTGCCAGGTGATCTGGTTCACCGTGACGTCGCGCGATACGGCGTCGTCACCGAAGATCGCGCCCAGCGACTTGTGCGCCAGCAGGAAGGCGTGATGGTCGGAATTGTGGCTCATGAAGACGATGCGCGGATCCTGCAGCCGCTTCGCCATCTCCTCGCGTCCCGGCACCTTGGAAAAGTCGCGCGTATCGGTGACGCGGAAGCCCAGCAGGCGCTGGTAGAAATCGAGGCCCTTTTCCATGTCGGCGACGTTGAAGCCGAAATGACCGAGCCTTCGGATCTTGAACGGCCTCGGATAGCGCACGCCGCCGACGTCATAGGTCGTTGGCTTCTGAATCGTGTCCATGATTGCCTCCCTAGCTCTTGCGGCGCTTGCCGGGCTTCAGCACACGGGCATTGCCGCGGATCAATCCCGGAACGTCTGCCACGGCCTGCTCGACGGTCGTACGGATGTGCTGCTCCAGCAGGGAGCAGGCGAGATCGGAATCGCGCGCCAGCACGGCGTCGCGGATCTCCAGATGCTCGTTGCGGCGGTGCAGCCGGCTGTGGATCATGGTCAGCCAGTGGTAGCGGCGGGCCTGGTCGAACAGCTCGCTGCGGTAATGCAGCGACCAGGGCGAACGGCAGGTCGCCACCAGCGCATCGTGATAGCGCTTGTGGCGCTTGCCCCACTCCTGCTTCACCGACAGAGAATCATCCTGCTTGGGCGCCCCGAGCTTGCTCAGCAGGAAGTACGAGCTGACGATCTCGGCTTCCCAGGCATCGGTGCCGTGCCGGATGGCATCGGCCAGCGTCTTGGTCTCGAGATAGACCCGCAGCTCGGAAAGATCGAGGAAGTCGGCCAGCGAGATCGGCGAAACCTGGAAGCCGCGCCCCGCCTCGGTTCGGGCGAGACCTTCGGACACCAGATGTGAGAGTGCCTCGCGCAAGGTGCCGACGCTGGTGTCGTAGCGCTGGCGCAGCTCGCCGAACTTCAGTTTCTGGTCGGGTTTCAGGACGCAGCAGAGGATGTCCTCGCGCATCTTGCGCAGGACATCGAAAGTCGCGGCATCCTCGCGGCTGACATCCTGCGGCGCGGTGGTCGCCGACAGGTTCTCGTTAGCGCCCTCGAATGGAGCGGCGGGAAGGATCTTGGCCATGATCGCTTCAAACTCCCAGATAGGCTTCGCGAATATGCGGTTGCTTCATGAGTTCGTCCGGCAGGCCGGTTGCCACGATGCGCCCCTGCTCCAGCACATAGGCGCGGTCGGCGACGCTCAAGGCCTTCACCACATTCTGCTCGACCAGCAGCACCGCGGCGCCCTCATCGCGGACCCGGACGATGATGTCGAACATGTCGTCGACGATGGTCGGCGCCAGTCCAAGCGACGGCTCGTCGAACAGGACGATGCGCGGCTGCGCCATCAGCGCCCGGCCGATCGCCACCATCTGCTGCTGCCCGCCCGACAGCTCGCCGGCCGGCTGGTTGCGCTTCTGGCGCAGGATCGGGAACAGCCCGTAGACGCGTTCCAGCGACTGCGCCCGCGCATTGCGGGGGCCGGACAGATAGCAGCCCAGCTCCAGGTTCTCCTCGACCGTCATCTTCGTGAAGAGCCGTCGGCCCTCGGGCACCAGCGCGATGCCATGGCCGCAATAGCCATGCGCACGCACGCGCTTCATGTCGGCACCGTCGAAGCGTAGCTCTCCCTGCCGGCAGCGCAGCATGCCGGCGATGGCGTTGATCAGGGTCGTCTTGCCGGCGCCGTTGGGCCCGATCACCGAAACGATCTCGCCGGCATCGACGTCGAGCGACACGTCCCAGACCGCGGATGCGTCGCCGTAGCCGACATGGAGGTTGCGGACTTCAAGCAGCATAGGCTTTGCCGAGATAGATGCTGACGACCCGCGGGTCGCGCATGACCTCGCGCGGGGCGCCCAGGGCGAAGAGCTTGCCTTCGTTCAGGACGGCCACCCGGTCGGAGAGTTCGACGACGGCCCGCATGAGATGCTCGACGAACACGATGGTGGCGCCCTGTGCGCGAATGGCCCGCACCAGCCGGATGGCATTGTCGACCTCGGCCGGATTGAGCCCCGAGAGAACCTCGTCGAGCAGCAGCAGCTTGGGCTTGGCCGCCAGCGCACGCGCCAGCTCCAGGAACTTGCGCTCGTGCAGGTTCAGCTCGGCCGGCAACGACTCTTCCTTGCCGGCAAGGCCGGTGAAGCCGATCCAGTGCAGCGCCTCGGCGCGGATCTCGGCCGCCGTGCGCGGCGGCCCGCCGAAGGTCGCGGCCATCGCCACGTTGTCGAGCACGGTCATGTTCGCGAACGGACGCGGGATCTGATAGGTGCGCGCCACGCCGCGGCGCGCGATCTCGTGCGCCGGCAGATGACCGATCTCCGCCCCGTCGACCGTGATCGTGCCGCCGGTCAGCGGATAGAAGCCCGAGATGACGTTGATCAGGGTGGTCTTGCCCGAGCCGTTCGGTCCGACCAGTCCGAGAATCTCGCCTTCGCGCACGTCGAGATCGACTCCCGCCAGCGCCTGCAGGCCTCCGAACCGCTTGGCCGCGCCCCTCGCCTCCAGGATATTGCGCGTGCCGATCTGCGGCGGCGTGGCCGGCACGACCGGCACCACCGCGGCATGCGTCTTCTCCTCGACGGGCCGGCGCCGCTTCATCCAGGCCTGAATCGCCGGCACGACCCCGTCGGGAAGCCACAGGATGGCGAGGATCAGGATCAGGCCGACCACGGCCCGACCGACCATCGCCTCGCCGCCGCTGATGAAGGCATAGAGCAGCGCCGTGATGAGCGTGGCGCCGATCGCCGGGCCGAACCAGCTGCGCGAACCGCCCAGCACGCTCATCAGCACGACATACAGCGGCACCGTGAGCTCGAACGTGCCGGCAACCGTGAGGAAGCCGACATACATCGCGTGAATGCCGCCCACCGCACCGGCAATGCCGGCCGACAGCGCGAACGCGATCAGCTTGTAGCGGAAGGTCGGCACGCCCTTGGCCTCGGCGACATCCTCGTCGTCATGGATGGCGAACAGGCCGAGGCCCAGCCGCGAATGAGCGACCCACCAGGCGATGCCAAGCGTCAGCACACACATCGCGAAGCCCAGCATGTAGATCGTGCCGGTCTGGGTCGGCATCAGATGCGGCAGCGGCACCGCGCTCATGAAGACGCCGGCGCCGCCGTCGATCGGGGTGTTGAGGATGATCGTGGCGATCACGAAGGTGACCGCAAGCGTCAGCAGCGCGAACAGCTCGCCGCGCAGCCGCTTCATGCGGAACACCACGGCCCCGATGCCGACGCCCAGCAGGGCCGCCATCGCCGCGGCGAGCGGCACGGTGGCGAGGAATGGCATGCTCGCCTTGGTCGTGAGCGTCGCCGTCGTGTACATGCCGACGCCGAAGAACGCGGCATGCCCCAGGCTGAAATAGCCCGCGAAGCCCGAGAGCAGTGCCCAGCTCGTCGACAGCGAGATCCAGAAGAAGACGAGATAGAAGAACGAATCGTAGAAGGCCGGCAGGCCTGCCGTCGGCAGGATCGCGAAGGCCACGATGCCCAGCGCCGCGGCGGCCTTGGGAAGGGTCTGTCCGGCCGTCATGACCACTCCGGATCCCACAGCAGGATGGCGATCAGCACCGAGAACGAAACGACCGGCGCCCAGGCGGGGCTGAGGACCGCCATGGCGATCGATTCGCTGGCGCCGATCAGCAGGCCGGCGAGCAGCGCGCCCAGCGGATTGCCGAGCCGGCCGATGATCACCACCGCGAAGACGACGCCCAGCCACGCCCAGATCTGGGCCGGCGCCAGGGTCGCGATCAGGGCGATGAAGGTGCCGGCGATGCCGGCATAGGCCGCCCCGATGCCTGAGAGCAGATAGGCGAGCCTGCGATGATCGACACCATAGGCGGCGGCGATGTCGGCATCCTCCGCGCTCGCCCGCAGCGCCTTGCCGACATAGGTCTTGCGCAGCCACAACCAGGTGCCCCAGGCCAGCACGCCGGCGACCAGGCACAGGATCAGCTCGAGCACCGGGATGTAGAACGGCCCCGCCTTGATCGACAAGGTCGCGTAGTGCGTCTCGAAGCGGCGATAGTCGGCCGTCCAGTAGAGCTGGATGCCGACTTCGAGCATGACGGCGAAGCTGAAGGTGATCAGCAGGGAGCCCAGCTCGTTCACCTTGAAGCGCACGAACACCCAGTGCTGCGCCAGACCGATGGCGAACATCGCGGGCACGATGAGCAGCACCGACCACCACGGGGCCACGTGATAGGTCGTGCCCAATTCGTAGGTCAGGTAGGCAGCAAGGAAGGCCAGCGCGAAATGGCTGAGATTGACCAGCCGCAGCAGGCCCCAGCTCAGGCTGAGCCCCAGCGCCAGCAATCCGTACATCCCGCCGGCCAGGACGCCCGAGATCAGCGCCTGACCGAGAAGCGTCGCACTTGGCATCGGTCGCTACGGCAGCAGTTTCACGCCGGGCGCCGCGAACTCCCTGGGCCAGACGACCTTCCATTGCTTGTTCTGCACCTGCCGGATGAGCTGCGCCGGAGCGCCGTGATTGTAGAGGCCGTCGAACTTGAGCGGCCCGTAGATCGTGTTGACCACGTTCTTCTTCAGGAACGCCGCGATCTGCTTGTCCTCGAGGCTCTTGGCGCCGTTCACGCCCTGCTCGAGGATCTGCCACTCCGAGACCATGCCGGCGGCCTGCGCATCGATGTGCGGATAAGGCAGGTTCGCCTTGGTGGCGCGCTCCTTGTAGGCCTCGGCGATCCTGGCGACGCCGGGCCGGCTCATGAACGGCTCGTCCGGTTCGAGGAAGGTCGACGACCAGGCGAGATTGCCGTCGGGCGACAGCGCCAGCGGTCCCGGCGCGGGATAGAGGTGGAAGCTGCCCTTGGGCGTATAGTCGAGCTTGCGCAACGCCTCGAGGATCTGATTGCTCTCTAGGCCCAGTGATCCGACCCACAGGAAGTCGGCATTGGCCTCCTTCACGCGCGCGGCGATGGCGCCGAAGTCGCGGTTGCCGGCCTCGTATTCGAGATAGAGCGGCACCTTCACGCCGCGCTTCTCGGCCTCGGTCTTCATGCCCTGCGCCATGAACTGCGCCGAGGGGAACTTGCTGGTCAGCACCACCATGCTCTTCGGTGGCGTCGGCAGGCTCGCCATCGCATCCAGGATCACGTTGGGATAGGTCTTGTCGGGTTCCGGTCCGAACGGCGTCGCCGGAAAGGCCATGTCGTAGGTCTGGAGCTTGGGGATGCCCATGCTGCTCTGGATGATGACCTTGCCGTAGCGCTGGGCCACGCCCATCGCCGCCAGGATCGGCGCCGTCGCATACGGGCCCTGGATGAGGTCGACCTTGTCGACGGTGATCAGCTTCTCGTAGAGGCTGCGCGCCACGTCCGGCTTGGACTGGTCGTCGAGCAGCACGTATTCGACGGGCCGGCCGAGGAAGCCTTCGCGGCTGTTGATTTCCTCGACCATGATCTCGGAGGCGATCTTGTGGATGACCGCGGTCTGCGCGAGGAACCCCGTCAGCGAGAGCGTGCCGCCCACCCTCACCGGCTTGCCGGACGGCGCCGCCCGGATGATCGCCGGGGCCGCGAGCATTGCCGTCGTGCCCATCAATCCAGCCAAGACATGGCGACGAGGCCATGAGCCCACCCGCTCGTGCATCTGCTTCCTCCTTCGACGCTTATTTAATTGAACGTCGTTGCCAAGGATCGTGGCGGATCGATCCTCGTAAGTAAATCGTATTTTCGAAACTTTCGAAAATATTGAACCGTATCGATATGCGGGATTCGGCGCGGCGCCGAAACCGCAGACGCGGCGCTTCTTTCGGCCTATTCTCCGGCCCGATTCGTAACGGAGAAGTCCCAATGAAGAGCTACAAGGTCGTCGAATTCGGCCAGCCGCTGCAGAAGGTTGAGGAGAGCAATCCCGCGCCGCAGGGTGCCGAGGTGCTGGTCAAGGTCACGGCCGCCGGCGTCTGCCACAGCGACGTGCATCTGTGGGAAGGTTTCTTCGACATGGGCGGCGGCAACAAGGTGTCGACGCAGAAGACGATGAATCCGCCCCGCACCATGGGCCATGAGATCGTGGGCGAGGTCGTGGCGCTCGGCCCCGATGCCAAGGGCGCAAAGGTCGGCGACAAGGCCGTGGTCTATCCGTGGATCGGCTGCGGCACCTGCTGGTACTGCACCAACGGCCGCGAGCATCTCTGCCCCGCCCCGCGGGCGCTGGGCGTCAACAAGGACGGCGGCTATGCCGACCATGTCCTCGTCCCCGACGCCAAGTATCTCTATCCCTATGGCAACATCCCGACCGAGCTGGCCTGCCTCTATGCCTGCTCCGGCATCACCGCCTTCAGCGCGGTGAAGAAGGCGGTCGGCGAGGATGCCGGCAAGCCCATCCTGGTGATCGGCGCCGGCGGCGTGGGCCTGATGGGCGTCAGGTTCGCGCAGTCGGTGCTGGGCCACGCGCCGATCGTGGCCGACATCGACGAGAACA
Source organism: Reyranella sp. (assembly GCF_004297265.1). Classification (GTDB taxonomy): domain Bacteria; phylum Pseudomonadota; class Alphaproteobacteria; order Reyranellales; family Reyranellaceae; genus Reyranella. Next base: position 87,793 of record NZ_SCUT01000019.1, on the reverse strand, counting down.
AGCGCAAGCTGGCGCTCGACAATGGCGCGGTCGCGGCCATCGATCCGCGCGACAAGGACGCCCGCAAGAAGGTCTTCGAACTGACCGGCGGCACAGGCGTGGGCGCGGCCATCGACTTCGTCGGCGCCGAGAGCACCGCGCAGTTCGGCGTCAAGGCGCTGGCCCGCGGCGGCCGGCTGATCGTCGTCGGCCTGTTCGGCGGCACCTTCTCGCTGCCCATGCCGATGTTCGCCTTCACCGGCTGCCAGATCGTGGGTTCCGTCACCGGCAGCCCGGGCGAGATGAAGGAGATGATGGACCTCGTCACCGCCGGCAAGGTGACGCCGGTGCCGGTCATCAAGCGCACACTCGACGAGGCCGACGCGACGCTGCAGGAGCTGCGCAAGGGCCTGATCATGGGGCGGGCCGTCCTCGTTCCGTGAGCCAGGCGACACGCGCCCTCGCCCACGCCTTCGACACCGGAGCGCTCGCCCCCAGGCGGGCGTTCTTCCTGCGCGCCGAGGATCCGCCCTTTGCGGAGATCGACGCGGAGCAGTCGTTCCGGCCGGCTTACCTTCGACTGAAGCAGGCTGTGCCGAGGCTGGAAAAGGGTGGCCACGAACTCGGCCTCGTGCTGCTGACCAAGCACAAGGAAGAGAACTTCGCCAACATCGCGCGCGGCTGGTCGCTGCTCGCGCCCGGCGGCACGCTGGTCTCGGCCGGCGCCAACGACGACGGCGCGGCGAGCCTGGAAAAGCATGTCGCCAGGGCCTTCGGCGTCGTCGACACGCTCTCGAAGTTCCACAGCCGCGTCTTCTGGTTCACCAAGCGCGAAGCCACGCCGCCCGACTATTGGCGGCAGCTCACCAGCCTGCAGCCGGTCGGTGACGGTTCGTGGCTGAGTCAGCCCGGCGTCTTCTCGTGGGATCATGTCGACGACGGATCCGCCCTGCTGGCGGTGCATCTTCCTGGTGATCTAGCAGGACATGTCGCCGATTTCGGCTGCGGCTGGGGCTTCCTCACGCGACACGTCCTCGCCACCTGCCCCGCCGTCACGAAGATCGACGGCATCGACGCCGAGCATCGCGCGATCGAAGCGGCCCGCGCGAACGTCCCCGATCCGCGGGCGACCTTCCATTGGCTCGACCTGATCGCCGAGGCGGCGCCTGCCAGCTACGACGCCATCGTCTGCAATCCGCCGTTCCACGCCGGCCGGGCCGCCGAGCCGGCCCTGGGCCAGGGCTTCATCGCCGTCGCGGCTCACGCGCTGAAGCCGGGCGGGCGGTTCTACATGGTCGCCAACCGCGGACTGCCCTACGAGCCGCTGCTGAAGGCAAACTTCACATCGTTCGAGACGCTGGCGGACAACAACAAGTTCAGGGTGACTCGCGCGGTTCGCTAGCGTCATTGTAAGCGTTACCGACTCATGATGAGCATTCCACAAACTACCTCACCCTGAGGAGCGCTCCGCAGGAGCGCGTCTCGAAGGGTGGGCACAAGCACCCCGTCCGTTACCCATCCTTCGAGACGGCCCATCGGGCCTCCTCAGGATGAGGTCGGGTTTGTTGCCAACAATTGAGCAGCGATCAGAAACTCCTTGTTCCCTTCGGCGCCGGTGATCGGGCTTTCGGTCACGCCGAGCACCTGCCAGCCGGATTGCTCCGCCAGCCACGACGAGATCGTGTCGACGACTTCGGCGTGCAGCTCCGGCTCGCGCACGATGCCGCCCTTGCCGACGCGGCCCTTGCCGACCTCGAACTGCGGCTTGATCAGGGCTGCGAGATGCGCCCCCGGCGCCGCGAGCGCGAGCGCCGCCGGCAGGACGAGCCGGAGACCGACGAACGAAGCATCGCAGACGATGAGATCGATGGGATCGGGAATCTCCGCCCGCGTGACGTCGCGGATGTTGGTCTTTTCCATCGAGACGACGCGCGGGTCGGTGCGCAGCTTCCAGGCGAGCTGGTTGGTGCCGACATCGACAGCATAGACCTTCGAAGCCCCGCGCTGCAGCAGGCAGTCGGTGAAGCCACCCGTCGAGGAACCGACATCGAGGGCGATCCGGCCCGCCACGGGGATGGCGAAATGGTCCAGCGCCTTCTCGAGCTTCAGGCCGCCGCGCGAGACATAGGGGTGGAGTTGGCCGCGCACTTCGAGCGGCGTGTCGGGCGCGACCGCCTGCCCGGCCTTGTCCAGCCGCCGGTCGTTCGAAAAGACCAGCCCGGCCATGACAAGTCGCTGCGCGGCGGCGCGTGTTTCCACGAGCCCGCGCTCGACCAGCGCCACGTCCAGCCGTGTCTTCGCCAAGACTGTCTCCCTTTCGGGGACCTGCTAGCATGCCGGACATGAGCATGAAACTTCTGGAGGGCGAACGCGCCCTGATCACGGGCTGCGCCGGCGGCATCGGCCGCGGCATCGCCAAGGCATTGAAGGCCGAGGGCGCGATCGTGCTCGGCAGCGACATCGCCGCCCCGCCCGCGGAGGACGGCATCGATTTCCTCGCCGCCGACCTGTCCAGGCGCGATGGCTGGAGGAACCTCCTCGACGGCGCTGTGCAGACACTCGGCACGATCTCGCTGTTCGTCCATGCGGCGAGCCCGCGCCGGCTGGAGGTCGACACGCCGCTGTCGGTCAGCGAGGAGACGTGGGACCTGATGACCGACATCAACCTGCGGTCCGGATTCTTCCTCGGCCGCGAGGTGGGACGCCACATGCGCGACAACAAGATCAGGGGGCGCATGATCCTGGTCACGTCGCAGCACCGCGAGATGCCGCGCAACCTGCCGCACTACAGCGCCTCGAAGGCCGGCATGACCATGGTGATGAAGGAGCTGGCGCGCGTTCTGGCGCCGGACGGCATAAGGGTGAACGCGATCGCGCCGGGCGCCATTCCAGGCGGTGGATTCGTCGCCGACAATCTCGCCGGCCTGGTCGCGCAGATTCCGCTCGGCCGCGCCGGCACGCCCGACGACATCGCCCAGGTCGCCGTCGCGATCCTGTCGGAAAGATTTGGCCGCTATGTGGTGGGTACGACAGTAGAAGTCGATGGTGGATTGGGCCTCACGAGCTGGATTCCTGCCAAGGCTTGACCGCGCCCGGCGGAAGGGTTGAGGTGCGGTCCGCAAATGGAGGACTTCACCGTGACGCTTCGCATCAATTCGACCGCGCCGGACTTCAAGGCCGAGACGACCCAGGGTCCCATCGAGTTCCACAAGTGGATCGGCGACGGCTGGGCGATCCTGTTCTCCCACCCGAAGGACTTCACGCCGGTCTGCACGACCGAGCTCGGCTACATGGCCGGCCTCAAGCCGCAGTTCGACAAGCTCAACACCAAGATCATCGGCCTCTCTGTCGATCCCGTGACCAACCACTCCAAGTGGGCGAAGGACATCGAGGAGACGCAAGGGCACGCCGTCACCTTTCCGATGATCGGCGATCCCGAGCTCAAGGTCGCGACCGCCTATGACATGCTGCCGGAAGGCGCCGGCACGACGTCGGAGGGCCGCACCGCCGCCGACAACGCGACCGTGCGCTCGGTGTTCATCATCGGCCCCGACAAGAAGATCAAGGCGATGCTCACCTACCCGATGAGCACCGGCCGCAACTTCGACGAGGTGCTGCGCCTCCTCGAATCCTGCCAGCTCACGGCGAAGCACCAGGTGGCGACGCCGGTGAACTGGAAGAAGGGCGAGGACGTGATCATCGTGCCCGCCGTTTCCGACGAGGCCGCCAAGGCCAAGTACCCGAACGGCTGGAGGGCCCTGAAGCCCTATCTGCGCATCGTCCCGCAGCCCAAGGATTGAAGGGACGCATAAGCGCTCTCATAGCTTACCTCCCCCGTCACACGGGGGAGGTGGCCCGAAGGGTCGGAGGGGGAAAGCCACGGGTCCGGCCCTCTCCCCACTTCAAATTCATCGTGTTGCTTTCCCCCTCCCGGCCTCCCCCGTAAGACGGGGGAGGTGAAGGACTTGGAGGAGAGACGGGATGGCGGACGAACTCTGGAGCTGGTCGGCGGTCGACCTGGCGCGGGCGATCACGCGGGACGCCGTTTCGAGCGAGGACGCGACCCGGTCCGTTCTAGGGCGCATCGAGGCCGTCAATCCGAAGGTCAATGCCGTCGTCGACGTCATGGTCGACGAGGCGCTACAGGCCGCGCGCCAGGCCGATGCCTCGCGCCGCAGCGGCGCCGCCTGCGGCCCGCTGCACGGTGTACCGGTGACGGTGAAGGTCAACGTCGACACCAAAGGCCGCGCCACCACCAACGGTGTCGTGGCCTTCCGCGATCTGGTGGCGACCGAGGACAGTCCGGTCGTCGCCAACCTGCGCAAGGCCGGCGCGGTGATCGTCGGCCGCACCAACACGCCGGCCTTCTCGCATCGCTGGTTCACCGACAACGAACTGCACGGCGCGACGCGCAACCCGTGGGGCAAGGGCCTGACACCGGGCGGATCGAGCGGCGGCGCAGCGGCCGCGCTCGCCGCCGGCATGGGCGCCATCGCGCACGGCAACGACTATGGCGGCTCGATCCGCTACCCGGCCTATGCCTGCGGCGTGGCGGGCCTGCGGCCGACGCCGGGGCGCGTGCCGGCCTTCAACCCGTCGGCCACCGCCGAGCGGCCGATCACCGCGCAGCTGATGTCCGTGCAGGGGCCACTCGCACGCTCCGTCGCGGACGTTCGACTCGCCTTCGCCGCCATGGCGATGGGCGATGCACGCGATCCCAACTGGGTGCCGGCGCCGCTCGCCGGTCCCGCGCCGCCCCGTCCGCTGCGCGCGGCGATCGCGCCCGCTCCGTTCGACGACGTTGTGCCGGAGGTTCGCGCCGCCGTCGAACAAGCCGGCCGTGCGCTCGAAGCGGCAGGCTATGTGGTTGAGCAGGTCGCGCCACCTAAGCTGGGCGAAGCCGCGGAGCTATGGCACCGAATGGTCGTCAATGACGAGCGGCGCGGTTTCGTCGCCACCGTGCAGGCGCTGGGCGACGCGGCGGCCCGGCGCAACGTCGAGGGCCATCTGCGCTACGTGCCGGAGATCGATGCCGATGGCCTGCTCGACGCATTCGGCCAGCGTCTCGCCCTGATGCGCGCCTGGTCGCTATTCTTCGCGAAGTATGCGGTCGCGGTCGTCCCGGTCTCGCACGTCCTGCCCTTCCCCGACGGGCTCGATCTGCAGGAACAGCCGGTGGTCGATCGCATGATGGCGGCGCAGCATTGCCTGCTCGCGACGCCGGTGCTGGGCTATCCCTCGGTGTCGGTGCCGACGGGCCTGGCCGACGGTACGCCGGTCGGCGTGCAGGTGATCGCCGCCCGCTTCCGCGAGGATCTCTGCCTCGATGCCGCGGAGATCGTCGAGGCTCACGCCCCGCGTCTCACGCCGATCGATCCGCGCGGTTAGCCCCGCGCGCGCTCCGATTGCCGGCCGAGCGCGGCCAGTGCCGTCGCCACGATCTGCGGCGCGTTGAGGCCGGCCCATTCGTACTGCCGGGCCGGCGAGGCGTGATCGATGAAGCGGTCGGGCAGGACCAGCGGCCGCACCTTGAGGCCGGCGTCGAGCAGACCCGCCGTGGCGAGATACTGCAGCACGAAGCTCGCGAAGCCGCCGACCGAGCCCTCCTCGATCGTGATCAGCACCTCGTGCTCGCGCGCGAGCCGGCGGATCAGGTCGGTATCGAGCGGCTTGGCGAAACGGGCGTCGGCCACCGTGGTGCTGAGGCCCTTGGCGCCGAGATCCTCCGCCGCCACCAGGCACTCCTGCAGGCGTGCGCCGAAATTCAGGATCGCGATCTTCGTGCCCTCACGCACGATCCGCCCCTTGCCGATCTCCAGCGGCGTGCCCCTGGCTGGCAGCTCGACGCCGACGCCCTCGCCGCGCGGATAGCGAAAGGCCGAGGGACGGTCGTCGATCTGTGCCGCCGTCGCCACCATGTGCATCAGTTCGAGTTCGTCGCCGGCCGCCATGATCACGAAGTCAGGCAGGCAGCCGAGATAGGCCACGTCGAAGGAGCCCGCATGGGTGGCGCCGTCGGCCCCGACCAGCCCGGCGCGATCGATGGCGAAGCGCACCGGCAGCTTCTGGAGGGCGACATCGTGCACGACCTGGTCGAAGGCGCGCTGCAGGAAAGTCGAGTAGATCGCGGTGAACGGCTTGAAGCCCTCGGTCGCCAGGCCGGCGGCGAAGGTAACGCCATGCTGCTCGGCGATCGCAACGTCGAAGGTGCGCTCGGGGAAACGCTCGGCGAACTTGTCGAGGCCGGTGCCAGAGGGCATCGCCGCGGTGATCGCCACGATCTTCCTGTCCGCCTCTGCCTCGGCCATCAGCGCCTTGGCGAAGACGGCGGTGTATTGCGGCGCGTTGGCGACCGGCTTGGACTGCTTGCCGGTCACGACGTCGAACTTCACGACGCCATGGTACTTGTCCGCGCTCGCCTCGGCCGGGGCGTAGCCCTTGCCCTTCTTGGTGACGACATGGACCAGGATCGGCTTGTCGAGCTGGCTGTCGCGGGCGTTCTTCAGCACCGGCAGCAGATGCTCGAGATTGTGACCGTCGACCGGCCCCACATAGTAGAAGCCCAGCTCGTCGAACAGCGTGCCGCCGGCGACGAAGCCGCGGGCGAATTCCTCGGCCCGCTTGGCCGCGAGTTCGAGCGGCTTGGGCAGGTTCTCGGCGAAGGTGCGGCCGAGGTTGCGCAGGGTGACATAGGGCCGGCCCGACAGGAGGCGCGAGAGATGGCCCGACAGGGCGCCGACCGGCGGCGCGATCGACATGTCGTTGTCGTTCAGCACCACGATCAGCCGCGAACGCAGCGCGCCCGCATTGTTCATCGCCTCGTAGGCCATGCCGGCGCTGAGGGCGCCGTCGCCGATCACGGCGATCACGTTGTTCGAGCCGCCGGCCAGGTCGCGCGCCACGGCCATGCCGAGGCCGGCCGAGATCGAAGTCGAGGAATGGGCCGCGCCGAACGGGTCGTATTCGCTCTCGGAACGCCGCGTGAACCCCGACAGTCCACCCTCCTGACGCAAGGTGCGGATCCGGCTGCGGCGGCCCGTGACGATCTTGTGCGGATAGGCCTGGTGGCCGACGTCCCAGATCAGGCGATCTTTGGGCGTGTCGAAGACGTAGTGCAGGGCCACGGTCAGCTCGACCACGCCCAGACCCGCGCCGAGATGACCGCCGGTGACCGAGACGGCCGAGATCGTCTCCTGGCGCAGTTCGTCGGCGAGCTGGCGCAGCTGGTCGGCGCGCAGGCGGCGGATGTCGGCGGGAACGTCGACGGTATCGAGGAGCGGCGTCGTACTCTGCCCGGTCATCTAACTATCATACTCCTGCACAGCGAGCTGTGCCCCAACTTCAGGTGCGACGCGCCACGACGAATTCTGTGGCTTGCCGTAGCAAATCCGCCGCCTCGCCGAACGGCTCGAGATGCGCGGCCGCCTGTCGCGCCAGCATCCCCGCCTGGGCCCGCGCACGCTCGCCCCCCAGGATGGACACGAACGTCGCCTTCCCCGCCGCCTCGTCCTTGCCCGTCGCCTTGCCGAGCTCGGCCGCGTCGCCCTCGATGTCGAGCAGGTCGTCGACGATCTGGAAGGCGAGGCCGAGATCGTGAGCATACATGGAAAGCGCCGACCGAGCGTGATCGCTGGCCTTTCCGAGGATGGCGCCGGCGGTGCACGAGAATGAGATCAACGCACCCGTCTTCAATCGTTGCAGGTGGGTGATGGCGCCGATCGACTGGTCGGAGCCCTCCTCCTCGGCCAGCAGGTCGAGCATCTGGCCGCCGACCATGCCGCGGGCGCCGGCGGCCTTCGCCAGCTCGGCGACCAGAGCCACACGCACCGCCGGATCGCCATGCGTGTCCTCGTGCGCCAGCACCTCGAAGGCCAGCGCCTGAAGCGCATCGCCGGCCAGGATCGCGGTCGCCTCGTCGTACTGCCGATGGCAGGAGGGCTTGCCGCGCCGCAGATCGTCGTCGTCCATCGCCGGCAGATCGTCATGGATCAGCGAATAGGCGTGCACGAACTCGATGGCGCTGGCGGTGCGCAGGGCCGGCAGGGTCCCGACCTTGAACAGGGTGGCGCCGGCCAGCACGAAGAAGGCCCGCAGCCGCTTGCCGCCGCCCAGGCTGGAATAGCGCATCGCCTCGAAGACGCGCGCCTCGCCCGAGACGCCGCTCGGCAGTAGGCGATCCATGGTGCGTTCGACGGATTCGGCGGCAAACGAAAGCGCAGCGCCAAACCGGGTGTGCGACGACAACGGCATGGGGAGGGAGATCAGCCGAGATCGGCGGGTTGCGTCGCGACCGAGCCGTCGGCGGAGAACACGATCTTTTCCACCTTCATCTTGGCCTCGGCCAGCCGCTGCTCACAGTGGCGCTTCAGCAGCGCGCCGCGCTCGTAGGCCGAAATCGCCTCGTCGAGCTTCACCTGGCCGCGCTCGAGCTGCTGGACGATGCCCTCCAGCTCCTTCAGCGCGTCTTCGAAAGACAGGGCGGTGATGTCCTTCGGCAGGGTGGGTTCTTTTGCCAATTCTTGCCTCTCAGGGGGTCGGCCCGGATCGTAGCCGGAGGCGGCGAACATGTCGAAAAATGCCGCCCTCGTCACGTAAATAGGCCGAAAATTCCCGAATCAGAGAGCAAAACTGCGTCTCTGCAACTGGCGATAATCGAATCACGCACCTGTGACATGGCCGCTTTGCACGTTCGCAGGCCAAAATCCAGCCCATCGCATTGCGGTCGCCGTGAGGCGATGGCAGGTTCCGCCCCGCAAAGAAATAAACGGCCATTCACCAGGAGTAAGCGCATGGGCAATGTAAGCCATCTCGTCACGCGAACCGCGGCCTTCCAGAGCTCGGTCGAAAGCGGCCTCGCCGAGGGGTCGAACAGCAAGGACCGCCAGTTCGTCACCGCGCTTGCCCGCGGTCTCGACATCCTCCGCGCCTTCCATGCCGGCGAAGGCATGCTGGGCAACCAGGAGATCGCCCACCGCACCGGTCTGCCGAAGCCGACCGTCGCCCGCCTCACGCACACGCTGACCGAGCTGGGTTACCTCAACTACATCCGCCGTTTCCGGAAGTACGAGCTGGGCGCCTCCGTGCTGGCGCTGGGCTATGCCGCAATCTCGAGCATGGACGTGCGCCGCGCCTCGCGTCAGCCGCTGGAGCAGCTCGCGCACGCCCTCAACGCCTCGACCGCGCTGGGCGGCCGCGACCGCCATTCGATGATCTACCTCGAAGCCTGCCGGGGCCCGTCGGTCGTGGCGATCACCCACGATGTCGGCACGCGCGTGCCGATGGCCAGCACGGCGATGGGCCGCGCCTACCTGTTCACATTGCCCGACGTCGACCGCAACAAGCAGATCGATGCCATCCGCCGCCGCTGGCGCGACGATTGGACCAAGGTCAAGGCCGGCCTCGAGCGCTCGTTCAAGGAACTGACCGACCGCGGCTTCTGCGTCACCTGGGGCGAGTGGCTGCCCGAACTGTGCGGCGTCGGCGCCCCGCTGCGCAATTCCGACGGCACGGCGGCCTATGCCGTCAACGCCTCGGCGCCGATCTACCAGATCAGCCGCGACCGTCTCGAAGCCGACTGGGGCCCGCGCCTGGTCAAGGTTGCGCGCGACATCCGCACCGGCATGGCGGCGCAGCCGGCCATCACGGCCTCGTCCGGCCCGGCCATGCGTCCGATGATGAGCAACGGGCATCGGCCGCCGATGTCGGCGATGGTGCGCCGCTAAGGCGCGCCCTCTCTTCCCGAGGCATTCCAGACATGGCTATCCAACGACCGGCCGACGCTCGGCCGGTCGCTCCTTATGTGTTCCGCGGCTTCAATGGCGTGATCGGCCATCAGGTCGTGGCATGGCGCCCCGGCTTCGTCGAGATGCGCCTCGAGGTGCGGCCGGAACTGTGCAACGCCAACGGCCTGCTGCACGGCGGCGTGCTGATGACGCTCCTGGACTCCGCGAGCGGCTTCGCCTGCACCTTCAACGAGACGGCGACGGCGCGACGGCTCTCCGTGACGCTCGCCTTCACCACCCAGTTCATCAAGGCCGGCCGCGAGGGCGACGTGCTCACGATCCTGGGCGCCTGGCGACCCTCGTCCAGCCAGAGCACCTTCGCCGCCGAGACCGAGATCTACAACCAGGCGAACGAGCTGCTCGCCACCGGTGCCGGCACCTTCCGCTACCTCAAGGGCGAGCGCAGCGACGGCACACTCGAATTCCTCGACCGGAAGGCCGCGGACTAACCGTTCGCGTCGACCGGCGTCGAGCGCAACCGGTAGCGCAGCCACATCGTGCCGCCCTCGAGCACGTCGTGGCTGACCAGCGTCATGCTCTCGATTGGCGCCGGGCCGAGATCGACATCGCCCGAGTTGAACACGATCGGGCCGCCGGTGCTGCCGTCGATCACGGGGCAGATGACGAGACTAAGCTCGTCGATGAGCCCGGCCCGCAGCAGGGCGCCGTTCGCGCCGCCGCCGCCTTCCAGCATGATCCGCTCGATGCCCAGCTCGCGATTGAGCGTCTCCAGCGCCGCCGCGAGATCGATTTCGGTCTCGCCGGCGAAGATGTAGGAGACGCCGTCGGCCCGCAGGCCCGCCAGATGCCGGTCCGGCACGGACTCGGACAGGATCACGAGGATCGGATCGCCGCCGATGTCGCGGCGCGCCCACACGGCCTTGCCGTGGCCATCGAGGAAGATTCCCCACGCCCTGGCCTCGCGCTGCGCGAACCAGTTCTCGCGCGGAAACACCTGATCGGTCGGCGGATAGTGCGGCTCCTTGCCCTTGGCGAACTCCTGCGCGGTCACCCTCCCGCACAGCCACGAGCCCCCGCCCATCTGGTCGTGCAGCCGCTCGAACAGATTGGGCACGACATTGGCCTTCGGCCGCCAGCGGCTGCCCCAGATGCGACCGTCGACGCTGCAGACCATGTGGCAGAGGACATAGGGCTTCATGATCGCATCATAGCCGAAGGCGAACGCTCAGAAATCGAATCCCGGTAACGACAATTGCGGTCCCGGCCTCAACGGCAGGCGCCCGACAGGGTGGTGTGTCGTCTTGCCGAGCAAGCTGTGCATGAGGACGATCTCGCGGGCGGTCCAGGTGATCGGCTTGATCCCGCGCGACGGCAGGATCGTCTCGCTCCTCAGGAGCGTCATATGGGGCATGAAGGGGCGCTTCTTTTCCGTGCCGGGTCGCGTCAGCGCATCGCGAAGTTTCACCGAGAGCGCTTCGAGGTCGGCACTCCCCTTGCCGCCGTACAAGACGAAGGCTCCCCGGCTGAGAGACTTTGCGCGCGTGAAGGCAATCCGGAACGGCTGCGCCTCGATGGTAGTGGCGCGCTGGAGGAGCGCGTCGATGTCCCCGGGCGCAGGTGGAACGATGTCATCAATGACATGCCATAGCGTGACGTGAAGATGCTCGGGCAGAACTTCCGTGCCGGAGAGGCCGATCTTTCCACACAGCTTCCGCCGGGCGCTGCAAATCGCCTCCACCGTCCCCTCGTCTGGAATCACGGCGAAGAACAGCCGGTCGGTCGGCCGTACCGTAATCATCCCGCCTCGCGAAGACGTCAGCCCAGCGGGATGCGCGCGACGTGGCGATGCGTCGTCTGGCCGATCAGGCTGTGCACCAGAACGATCTCGCCGACCGTCCAGGCGATGGGTTCGACGGGCTCGGCGTCGATGTGCCTTCCGTCATGGAGCAGGGTCACGTGTGGCGTGTAGCGGCGTGCCGGCCGCGGCGTGTCGTCGAGCGAATCGCTCAGGCGCTGCTGCAGCACTTCCATGCCGACCGTCGAGTCATCGCCCGTCAGGACCAGCGCGCCGTTGGCGAAGCTCATCAGGCGATCGAAGCCGACCCGGAACGACGGCATCGGGATCTCGCCGGCGCGCGCCACCCAGCCATCGATCTCGTCGGCATCAGGAAGCCCGTGGCCTTCATGGACGGTCGCCAGGGTGACGTGGAAATGCCCGGTCTTGAGAAGCCGGCCCGTCAGGCCGTGCCGTGCCCGCCAGGTGGCGGCGCGTTCGGAGATCCGTTCGGCCGTCTCGGCATCCGGCAGGACGGCGAAGAAAAGCCGGTCGGTGAAGCGCGGACCGGCGCGATGCATCCCGGCGTGGCGCCGGCGAAGACGGTCCGTGCCCAGCCGCGACAGGCCCTGCTCCTGCCGCGGCGCCAGCGGCGGGTGTCCTCCGAACGTCTCGATCGTCGCTCCGAAAAGTGCGCTCACGGCCTGCCTCCTCTGCTCTATGTTCATGTTATGTTCTATATGGGGATAAGGCAAGGGTCGGGGGCTGGCTGGAAACATTTGATACGATGCCAGCATGCAGATCCGCGGCTTCTATGAATTCGGCCATACGCTCGATGTCCTCGACGCCGACAGCCATGGCTTCTCCCCGGCCGACGTCGCGCACGTCGACCGGTTCTGGGCGTATGGCGACATGCACGACAGCTCGGCGGGGTTCGTGCTGCGGCTTCGCGACGGCCGCCGGGCCTATGCCGAGTTCCTGCACTGGCACGGCTTCGAGCAGGACGAGGACTTCAGGATCGATGTCGAGATGCTGGAGGTCGACGAGGTGCCGTCGACACCCCTGCGCGAGCCGATCGACCCTGCGGCGCCCTGGCCGCCGGGCGGCTGGTCGGACGAGACGTTGCATCTCGACCGCCTGCTGGCCTACGGCCGCGGCGACTGATTCGCCTCGCTACCTCTTCTCGCGGTCGTAGTAGTCGACCGTGGTCTCCGCGCGGAACATCTTCCAGAGCTTCGTGGAGCTGCCGTTGCCGGCGACGATCGAGATCTTGCCGGAGTCCGGATACTCGCAGGCGTCGAGCGGGACCCGGGTCGAGACGGAGAGATAGCGCATCGTCTCCGTGCCCGTGTTGACGATCTGGTGCGCCACTTCGGCGCCGCCAGGCGGGCAGGCGATGACATCGTGCCGCCGGATCGGATAGCGCTCCTTGCCGAACCGGAGTTCGCCCTCGCCCTCCAGGATGAGGAACATCTCCTCCTCACCGTGATGGCTGTGGAACGGGCACTGGGCCTTGCCGGGCGGCAGGACCGTCAGGTTGTAGCCGAGGTTCTTCGCCCCGATCTGGTCGCTGAACCGGGCGCGGCGGGACGTGTAGAGGCCGTCCTGCTCGACGTCGTCGAACGCGACATCGTCGAGGTTCACGATCGGCTTCACCATGCCAGCCTCCGCAGTCAGGGGTACTCTTACTTGACGGTGATCTCCGCCCCGCCCAGGCCGACGAACTCGGTCTTGGCGACGCCCGGGCCCGGCAGGAACTGCGGCGGGTGCACCGAGCCGGTCAGGATCATGTCGCCGGCCTTCAGCTGCTTGCCGTTGGCGATGAGCTTGTTGGCGAGCCAGGCGAGCGAGATCATTGCGCCGCCCATCACGTTGCTGCCGGGGCCGGCGCCGATCTCCTTGCCCTCGAACTCGGAGCGGCCCTTCACGTTGGCGAAGTCGGTCTTCTGCCAGTCCTTGATCTCGGTGCCGACAATGCAGGCGGCCTGCAGCACGTCGTCGGCGATGCGGCCCGGACCGCCCAGCTTGGACGCGTCGCCGTAGCGGTTCTCGACCACTTCCATGCCGCAATAGAGGTTGGAGACGAACGCCTGGATCGACTGGGCGGTGTATTCCGTGCCGGCCGGCACGTCCTTGCCCATGCGCGCGACCATCTCGCACTCGACGCCGGCCTTCAGGGGCCAGCCCTTCTCGAACACCGCGCCGCTCTGCTTGATGCCGCTCGTGTAAATGCCGGCGAAGGCCGGACCCGAGAGCTTCAGCGGCTCGTACTGCGCGGGAACGGCGAAGGCGACTTTCCAGCCGGCAAGCTTCCAGCCGGCGGCCTCGAGCTTGTCATGGACCGCGAACTGGACCTTGTAGGCATCCGTCTCGGAAAGGCTCGCCGTCGCCTCTGCGAGCCAGTCCATCGTCGTCTTCGAACGCCGGCCTTCGACAATACGGTCGGCGAGTGCGGCGATTTCCTTGGCGTCCACGGCAATTCCCTCCAGATTTGAGGGAGGGATAATTGCCGCGTCACCCCTTCAGTGCAAGCGCGCACGCCATCCAACGGCGCCTCATGTTCCTCTCCGCCCACGCAGTGGGGGGAGAGGCTAGGAGAGGTGGGTCATGTGCTTGTTAATGGCGAGGTGTGCTTGCGAGAAGCACCCACCTCACCTACCCCACGCTGACGCGCGGGGCCCCTTCCTCTCCCCCCACTGCGTGGGCGGAGAGGACGGTAAGAGCGGAGTGGCAGCCTAAGCCGCCTTCGCCGGCTGGTACTTGCCGTAGAAGCTCTCGCCCTTGGCGGCCATGTCGCGCAGCAGCTTCGGCACCTCGAACTGAGGGCCGTACTTCTTCGCGAACTCGTCGCACTCGGCGACGAACTTCTTGATGCCGACCTGGTCGATCAGGCTGATCGCCCCGCCGGTCTGCGGCGCGAAGCCCAGGCCCATGATCGAGCCGACGTCGCCGTCCTGCGGGTTGGTCAGCACGTTGCCCTCGAGGCAGCGCGCGGTGTCGACCGCCTGCACGTAGAGCAGGCGCTTCTTGATCTCGTCCTCCTTGGCGCGCTTGTCCTCGCCCTCGCCGTAGAGCAGCGCCGGATCGGCCGGGAAGTACTTCTGCAGCTCCGGCCACAGGCGCTTCTTGCCGTCGGCCGGATACTCGTAGAAGCCCTTGCCGTTCTTGCGCCCGAAGCGCTCCAGCTTCTTCACCATCAGTTCGAGGATGTCCTCGGTGCCGGCGCCTTCGAACTTCTGACCGGCCGCCTCGGCGTCGCGCCGCGTCTGGTCCATGATCTTCCACGACAGGTCGATGGCGACCTCGTCGTTGAGCGACAGCGGGCCCACCGGCATGCCGGCATAGCGCGCGCAGTTCTCGATCATCGCGGCCGGCACGCCTTCCTTCAGCATGCGATGGCCTTCGCTGATGAAGGCGCCGCAGACGCGGGAGGTGAAGAACCCACGGCTGTCGTTCACGACGATCGGCGTCTTGCGGATCTTCTGGACGAAGTCGAGGGCGCGCGCGAGCGTCTCCTGCGAGGTCTTCTTGCCGACGATGATCTCGACCAGCGGCATCTTCTCGACCGGCGAGAAGAAATGCAGGCCGATGAACTGGTCGGGCCGCGACGAGGCTTCGGCAAGGCCGGTGATCGGCAAGGTCGAGGTGTTCGACGCGAACACCGCGGCCTTCGGCAGCGCAGCCTCGGCCTTCTTCGTGGCCTCGGCCTTCACTTCGCGGTTCTCGAACACGGCCTCGATCACGAGGTCGCAGTCCTTGAGCGCGCCGAAGTCCGGCGTCGCCGTGACCTTGGCCAGCATCGCGTCGGCCTTGGCCTGGTCGAGGCGCTTGCGCTTCACCAGCTTGCCCAACTCGTCGGCGATGTGCGCCTTGCCCTTGTCGGCCGCCGCCTGGTCGCGATCGATCAGCACGATGTCGAGCCCGGCCTGCACCGAGACGGTGGCGATGCCCGCGCCCATCAGGCCGGCGCCCAGCACGCCGATCTTCTTGTACTCCTGCTTGGGCACGCCCTTGGGCCGGCGCACCAGCTTGTTGGCTTCCTGCAGGCCGAAGAACAAGGTGCGGATCATGCTCTTGGCGACGGGGTCGCGCAGCAGCGAGACGAAGTAGCGGGTCTCGACCCTGAGACCGGCATCGAACGGCAGCTGGAGCCCTTCATAGACGCAGCTCATGATCGCCTTCGGGGCCGGATAGACGCCGTTGGTCTTGCCGCGCACCATGGCGCTGCCGCCGATGAAGGTCATGACGCCGGGCGGGCTCCAGACCTGGCCGCCGGGGAAACCCGGCACCTTGAAGCCCTTGCGGTCCCACGGCTGCACGGCGCGGCCGTCGATCGCCTTGGCGCCCTTGCCGGCATATTCCGGCACGACCTGCTCGGTCGCCGGCGCTGTCAGCCAGGCCTTGGCACGGGCCAGCAACTCGCCGGCCGGCACGACCTCGTGGATCAGGCCGAGGCCCTTGGCGGCGTCGACCGTGAGGTCCTTGCCTTCGAGCAGGATCGGCGCGGCGTTCTGCACGCCGATCAGGCGCGGAATGCGCTGCGTGCCGCCGCCGCCCGGCAGCAGCCCGATCTTCACCTCGGGTTGACCGACCTTGGTCTTCGGGTTGACCGCGGCGATGCGGTAGTGCGTGGCGAGGCAGATCTCGAAGCCGCCGCCCAGCGCCGTGCCGTTGATCGCGGCCACGACCGGCTTGCCGCCGGTCTCCTGGCGGCGGAACATCTTCTGCAGCTGGCTGAACTGCTCCATCAGCTTCGACGCATCGGACGTATCGAGGCTCAGGATCATCTCGAGGTCGGCGCCGGCGATGAAGCTGTCCTTGCCCGACGTGATGATGATGCCCTTGACCTTGTCGTCCTTCAGGGCGGTCTCGAGCGCGCCGGCATAGGCCGTCATCGAGGCCTCGTTCAGCACGTTCATCGCCCGGTTGGGCATGTCCCAGGTGATGGTCGCGATGCCGTCCGAATCGACGTTGTAGTTGATCATGTTTCAGTCCTCATTGGAGCGCGCCACTCCTGTGGCGCTCAAGAGATGTCGAAGCTTGAAGAAGAGCGCCACTGGAGTGGCGCGCTCCTCAGACGCGCTCGATGATGGTGGCGGTGCCCATGCCGCCGCCGACGCAGAGCGTGGCGAGGCCGGTCGAGAGGTTGCGGCGCTCGAGTTCGTCGAGCAGCGTGCCGAGGATCATCGCGCCGGTGGCGCCCAGCGGATGGCCCATGGCGATCGCGCCGCCGTTCACGTTGATCTTGTCGTGCGGCATCTTGAGGATCTGCATGTAGCGCAGCACGACGGCGGCGAAGGCCTCGTTCAGCTCGAACAGGTCGATGTCGCTCGCCGACATGCCGGCGCGCTTCAGCGCCTTCTCCGAGGCCGGCGCCGGACCGGTCAGCATGATCGCGGGCTCCGAGCCGATCGAGGCGAAGGAGCGGATGCGGGCGCGCGGCTTCAGCCCCGCCTTCTCGCCGAACTCCTTGGAGCCCACGAGGATCGCGGCGGCGCCGTCGACGATGCCCGACGAGTTGCCGGCATGGTGCACGTGATTGATCTTCTCGACCTCGGGATAGCGCTGCTGCGCCACCGCGTTGAAGCCCGGCATCATCTCGCCCTGCATCTTGAAGCTGGGCTCCAGCGCGGCCAGCGTCTGCATGGTCGTGGTCGGGCGCAGGAATTCGTCATGGGCCAGCAGCTCGATGCCGTTCTGGTCGCGCACGGGGACGATCGACTTCTTGAAGTAGCCGGCGTCCCAGGCGGCCTTGGCGCGCCTCTGCGATTCGACGGCATAGCTGTCGACGTCGTCGCGGCTCATGCCGTACTTGGTGGCGATCAGGTCGGCCGAAACGCCCTGCGGCACGAAGTACATCGGGATCGCCACGGCCGGGTCGACCGCCCAGGCGCCACCGTCCGAACCCATCGGCACGCGGCTCATGCTCTCGACTCCGCCGCCAATCGCGGCCTGGCTCTGGCCCGACATGACCTGCGCCGCCGCCATGTTGGTGGCTTCGAGGCCCGAGGCGCAGAAGCGGTTGACCTGCACGCCCGAGACGGTCTCGGCATAGCCCGCCATCACCGACGCGGTGCGCGCGATGTCGGCGCCCTGCTCGCCGATCGGCATGACGCAGCCCAGCACGATGTCGTCGACCAGGTGCGTGTCGAGATTGTTGCGGTCTCGCACGGCCTGCAGCGCGGTGACGGCCAGGCGCACCGGCGTCACTTCATGCAGGGAGCCATCCTTGCGGCCCTTGCCGCGCGGCGTGCGGACGGCGTCGTAGATGTATGCGTCGGTCATGTCGGTCTCCTATTCAATGTCCAGATTACCCTTTGACCTCACCCTGAGGAGCGGTCCGCAGGACCGCGTCTCGAAGGGTGGGAACTAGTCTTGGTGTTGCCCATCCTTCGAGACGCCGCGCGAAGCGCGGCTCCTCAGGATGAGGATGAAAAGTCAGAGCGTCCGCCCAATCAGTTCCTTCATGATCTCGTTGGTGCCGCCATAGATCTTCTGCACGCGGGCGTCGGCGTAGAGGCGGGCGATCGGGTATTCCCACATGTAGCCGTAGCCGCCGTGGAACTGCAGGCACTCGTCGATCAGCTCGCACTGAAGCTCGGTCGTCCAGTACTTGGCCATCGCCGCGGTCGCGACGTCGAGCTCGCCCTTGAGGTGCTTCGCCACACAATCGTCGACGAAGACGCGCGCGATATGGGCCTTGGTCTTGAGTTCGGCCAGCTTGAAGCGCGTGTTCTGGAAATCGATGATCTGCTTTCCGAAGGCCTTGCGCTCCTTCACGTAGGCGAGCGTGTGCTCCAGCGCGGCCTCGATCGCGGCCACCGCCTGGATGGCGATCACCAGCCGCTCCTGCGGCAGCTGCTGCATCAGCTGCACGAAGCCCATGCCGGGCCCACCCAGCAGGTGATCGGCCGGCACCCGCACGTCCTGGAAGAACAGCTCCGACGTGTCCTGCGCCTTCATGCCGATCTTCTCGAGATTGCGGCCGCGCTTGAATCCTTCCGTCTTCGTCTCGACGGCGATCAGCGACGTGCCCTTGGCGCCGAGCTTGGGATCGGTCTTGGCGACCACGATCACCAGGTCGGCGAGCTGGCCGTTGGAGATGAAGGTCTTGGAGCCGTTGATGACCCAGTGATTGCCGTCCATGACGGCCGTCGTCTTGACGGCCTGCAGATCCGATCCCGTCCCCGGCTCGGTCATCGCGATGGCCGTGACCAGCTCGCCGGAGCAGGCCTTGGGAATCCACTTCTTCTTCTGCTCCTCGGTGCCGTAGTGGAGCAGGTAGGGGACCACGATGTCGTTATGGAGCGAGAAGGCCGGACCCGACGCCAGCGCCCGTCCCTGCTCCTCGATCATAATGGCGCTGTAGAGGAAATCGCCGCCCGCGCCGCCATAGGCCTCGGGCATGGTCATGCCCAGCAGCCCCTGCTCGCCCGCCTTGCGCCACAGCTCGCGCGGCACGATCCCCTCCTCTTCCCACTTCATGTGGAACGGGGTCACTTCCTTCTCGAAGAAGCGCCGGCAGGTCTCACGGAACATCTGGTGTTCTTGCGTGTAATGCGCGGCCAGAGCGGCAGTCACGAGCATCGTCCTCCAACGATCGGTAGGGTCAGTCTTCTTGAAGGGACTGTGAGCCGCCGGCGGTTCGTCCGCCAGCCCAAGGTAGGTAGTTTACCTTTACGTAAACGTCAACGGCGGTTAGGAGGGTGACCATGACCATCGAAAATGAAGACCAGCTGGAGAAGCTGCGCACCGTCGGTAAGCTGGTGGCCCGTACCCTCACCGCCATGGGTCAGGCGCTGGAGCCCGGCATGACGACCCGGGAACTGGACAATCTCGGCCGCGCCCTGCTGGAGAAGGAGGGCGCCCGCTCGGCCCCCGAAGTCACCTACGGCTTTCCGGGCGCGACCTGCATCTCGGTGGGACCCGACTGCGCCCACGGCATTCCCGACGACACGGCGATCAAGGCCGGCGACCTGATCAACATCGACGTCTCGGCCGAGCTGGACGGCTTCTTCGGCGACACCGGCGCGAGCTTCGCCGTGCCGCCGACCAGCCCCAAGATCGAACGCCTCTGCGAGGATGGACGCCGGGCCATGTGGGCCGGCATCCGCGCCGTGAAGCCGGGCGCGCGCCTGAACGAGGTTGGACGGTCCATCGAGACCTTCGCCCGGAAGAAGGGCTACAGCCTGGTGCGCAATCTGGCGAGCCACGGCGTCGGCCGGTCGCTGCACGATGAGCCCTCGCAAATCCCCACGTGGTACGAGAAGCATGACCGCCGCCGCATCACCGAAGGCCTCGTCTTCACGATCGAGCCGTTCCTGTCGCTGGGCGCTGATTACGTCGAAGAAATGGATGACGGCTGGACACTGCGCCCGCCCGGGCACGAGGCGACGGTGCAGTACGAGCACACGCTGGTCGCGACGCGACGCGGGCCGTTGATCCTGACCCTGGCTTGAGCAGCGCGCGCTACTTGACCGTCGGACAGGGGCGCGACGGCAGCCGCGAGTCGCAGACGCTCTCGACGTACGCAAACGTCGACTTCCGGCGCCAAGAGAACGCGGGACCATCGCCCCGCGCTCTCCCTGCCGAAACCTAGAGATGCTTCGGCTACTGCGCCGCTACCGACGGGGCCGCCGGGACAGGGATCTGCTGGCGCTGCAACACGCTCTTCAGTTGCGCGACGCCCGCGGTGTAGTTGCCTTTGCGACACTGTTCGAGACCCATGTCGGCATCCAGCATCTTGCTGTAGGCCGAGGTTCCGTTGTGTTTTGCCCAGAGGCCGTGAAGCTGCTGGCAGCGTGCCATATTGTCTTCGCCCGCTTGCGCGAAGACGGGGCTTGCCCCAGCAACAATGACAAGCGCGCCCGCGAGCGCCGAGAGTGTATGTCTGATCATTGTCCGCATCTCCAGTTGGATGTGAGACACCCGATGTGGGATGCGGACACGCCTCGGACGAACAAGGAGAATTCAACGACCTCGCAAAAAATAACCTGATGTTACCCGGCGTATATCAATCGTCGCGGCGGTGAGTTGGTATCGAACAGCGACGCTTCACTCCACCGTCGTCGCGCTCAATCCCAGCATCGCGCGGCGGCGCAGCCACGGTGTCGGGCGGTCGCTACACGACGAGCCGTCGGAAATTCCCACCTGGTACGAGAAGCACGACCGCCGCAGGATCACGGAAGGCCTGGTCTTCACGATCGAGCCATTCCTGTCGCTGGACGCTGACTACGTCGAAGAATTGGACGATGGCTGGACGCTGCACCCGCCGCTACATCAGGCCACGGTGCAGTACGAGCATACGCTGGTCGCGACCCGTCGGGGGCCGCTGATCCTGACGCTGGCCTGAGCGGCGCCGCTATTTGACCGGCGCTATTTTACGGTTGGGCAGGGCCGAGACGGCAGGCGCGAGTCGCAGACGCTGACGCTCTCGATGTACTTCTTCATCGTCTCCAGCCGCTCGGGCGTCGGGACCGACCGCACGGCGCGCTGCACGACGTAGAAGCTGTCGTTGCCCTTGATCGCCTTCAGCATCGTGGTCTCCGGCTTGCCTGTGGACGCGAGCAAGGGACAGCGCAGCAGGACCGTGGCGGACTCGTAGCCGTTCACCTTGCCGCTTGCGACCGGCGTGAGTGTGCTGCCCTTGCACGCCTCGGCCCACTGCTTCTGCATCAGGGCGAGAAACTGGGACGGCTCCAGGTCCTTCCGGCTCAGGAAGACCTGAACCGTGACCATCTCCGTCCAGTTCTGCACCGTCTCGGCCGCCGGGACGAACTCCTGCATGTTCATGCCGTTCTTCGAATCCTTGAAGCCCAGCTTGAAACCCTGCGGCACGCCGACGAGCAGGTTCTCGTTCTTGAGCTGCTGGGCCTGTCCGGCTCCGGCGGTGGCGTAAACGATCAGCGCGAGGCCGACCGCCGTCCATATACGTCGCTTCATCGGGTTCCCCTGCAAAGTCTGCAGGGGATTGAACGGCGATTCGACGACACTGTTCCTTGCCGATCTCTACTCGACCGTCGTGGCGCTGAGCCCCAGCATCGCGCGGCGGCGCAGCCACTGGCTGGGGCGGTAGCGGTCGTCGCCGGTGATCGCCTGGATTTGCACCAGGATCTCGTGGCATTCCTTGACGCCCAGCCAGTCGGCCAGGGCCAGCGGGCCGCGCGGATAGTTGAGGCCGAGCGTCATCGCCGTGTCGACGTCGGCGGCCGAGGCGATGCCGATCATCGCCATCTCGCAGCCGAGATTGGCGATCATCGCGCACATGCGCTGGGCGATGAAGCCCGGCGAGTCCTTGATCACCGTCACCTTGGTGCCGGACTTGGCGAGCAGCGCCACGGTGGCGTCGCGGATCGCCGGATCGAAGCCCGGCGCCATCATGATGGTGATGCGCTTGGACACGTCACCGGTCAGGTCGACCGCGACGGTGCGCCTGGGGTCGAGGCCAAGCTCGATCGCGGTCGTGGTGCAGTCCTTGCCGATCGGCGCCACCAAGATCGGGCTCTTGCCGTCGTCGGCCGCCAGCATCTTCGCGCCGTCGGCGCTCACCAGGCCCATCAGCTTGGTGTTGTGCGTGTCCATGATGACCACGCTCGACGCCGGCACGTGCGAGGTCGGATGGTCGGCCCCGGCATCGATCTTCGCGCCCTTCTCGTCATAGGCGTACCAGCCGCCGCCGGTCTTGCGGCCGAGCTTGCCCGCCGCATAGAGGCTCTCGTGATAGGGGCTCGGCGTCATGCGCCGGTCGTGGAAGAAGCCTTCGTAGATGATCTTGCGCGCCGGGAAGTTCACGTCGATGCCGGTGAGGTCCATCAGCTCGAACGGGCCCATGCGGAAGCCGCAGGTGTCGCGCATCACGGCATCGACCTGTGACGGCGTCGCCCGGCCCTCCTGCATGATGCGCAGGCCTTCGGTGCCGATCGCCGTGCCGCCGAGATTGACCAGGAAGCCCGGCGTGTCGCCGACCACCACGGGCACGCGGGTCTGGCGCTTGCCCAGCGCCACCATGGCGTCGACCACCCATTGCGCGGTGTCGGCGGCACGGATGACCTCGACCAGCTTCATCAGCGGCACGGGATTGAAATAGTGCATGCCGCAGACGCGGTCGCGATGCTTCAGCGCGCGTGCGATCGAGGCGATGCGGATCGACGAGGTGTTGGAGGCCAGGATGGCGTCGGGCGCGATCACCGCCTCGAGCTCGCCGAACAGCTTCTGCTTCACCTCGAGATTCTCGAACACCGCCTCGACGACGACGTGGCAGCCCTTGAGATCCTCGATTTTCTCGGCGACGCCGAGATTGGCCTCCGCCTTGGCGAGGTCAGCCTCGGTGAGACGGCCCTTGGCGACCAGGCCCTTCAACGTGTCGAGGATCGCGGCCCTGGCCTTTGCCGCACCGCCCGGCGCCGCGTCGAACATGATGGCCTTCATGCCGCCCTGTGCGGTGACCTGGGCGATGCCGCGGCCCATGGCGCCCGTGCCGACGATGCCCACGGTGAGATCGGCGCGGTTGATGTCGAGAGTCATGCGTCTTTCCTTCTTGCCTTTGGAGCGCGCCACTCCAGTGGCGCATCTTCCTTCACTCATGAGCGCCACTGGAGTGGCGCGCTCCTATGATTTGTTTGCGAACCCGGCCGTCTTCAGGCCGTCCTTGATTTCATCCAGCACCGCCGGATCCTCGATCGTGGCCGGCAGGATCCAGGGCTGGCTGTCGGCCATCTTCTGCATGGTGCCGCGCAGGATCTTGCCGGAGCGCGTCTTGGGCAGCCGCTGCACGACCAGCGCGCTCTTGAAGAAGGCGACGGGACCGATGCGGTCACGCACCATCTGCACGACCTCCTTGGTGATCTCCTGCGGCGGCCGGTTGACGCCGGCCTTCAGCACCAGGAAGCCCAGCGGCACCTGACCCTTCAGGTCGTCGGCGATGCCGATCACCGCGCATTCGGCGACGTCGGCGTGGGCGCCCAGCACCTCCTCGATCTGACCCGTCGAAAGGCGATGGCCCGCAACGTTGATCACGTCGTCCACGCGGGTCATCACCGAGACGTAGCCGTCCTGGTCGATGAAGCCCGCGTCGCCGGTCTTGTAGTAGCCCGGGAACTCGCTCATGTAGCTCTGCCGGTAACGCTCGTCGGCATTCCACAGCGTCGGGAAGGTTCCCGGCGGCAACGGCAGCTTGCCCGCCAGCGCACCGACCTCGCCCGGCTTCATCGGATGGCCGTTCTCGTCCAGCACGTCGAGCTGCCAGCCTGGCGACGGCACCGAGGTCGAGCCGAGCTTCACCGGCATCGGGTCCAGGCCCTGGAAGTTGCCGCAAATCGCCCAGCCGGTTTCGGTCTGCCACCAGTGATCGACCACCGGCACGCCCAGCAGCTTCTGCGCCCATTCGACGGTCGGCGGATCGCCGCGCTCACCGGCGAGGAACAGGGTGCGGAACTGCGAGAGGTCATAGTGCTTCAGCAGCTTGCCGTCCGGATCCTCGCGTTTGATCGCGCGGAAGGCGGTCGGCGCGGTGAACAACGCCATCGCCTTGTGTTCGGAGATCACGCGCCAGAAGGCGCCGGCGTCGGGCGTGCCGACCGGCTTGCCTTCATAGAGGATCGAGGTCGCGCCGTGGATCAGCGGCCCGTAGACGATGTAGCTGTGGCCCACCACCCAGCCCACGTCCGAGGCACACCAGTAGACCTCGCCCGGCTGCACGCCGTAGAGGTTCTTCATCGACCAGGCGAGCGCCACGCAGTAACCGCCGGTATCGCGCACCACGCCCTTGGGCTGGCCGGTCGTGCCCGACGTGTAGAGGATGTAGAGCGGATCGGTGGCTTTGACCGGCACACACGCGGCGGGCTGCGCCGATGCGAGGGCCTCGTTCCAGTCGAGGTCGCGACCCGGCACCATCGTCGCCGCGCATTGCGGGCGCTGCAGCAGGATGACCCGTGGCACCTTGTGCCTCGCCTGTTCGATCGCCTGGTCGACCAGCGGCTTGTACTGCACGATGCGCGACGGCTCGATGCCGCACGAGGCGGTGAGGATCAGTTTCGGCGCGCAGTCGTCGATGCGGCTCGACAGTTCCTTGGCCGCGAAGCCGCCGAACACGACCGAATGGATGGCCCCCAGCCGCGCGCAGGCGAGCATCGCCATCACCGCTTCGGGGATCATCGGCATGTAGAGGATGACGCGATCGCCCTTGCCCACGCCCTGCGCGGCGATCATCCCGGCGATGCGCGCCACCTGGTCGCGCAGCTCGCGATAGGTGAAGGTCTTCTTGGTGTTGGTGAGCGGCGAATCGTAGATCAGCGCCGCCTGGTCCGCGCGTCCCCCGTCGACATGCCGGTCCAGCGCATTGTGGCAGGCGTTGAGTTCGCCGCCCTCGAACCAGCGATAGAAAGGCGGATTCGTCCCGTCGAGCACCTTGTCCCAGCGCTTCGTCCAGTCGATCGCCGCCGCCTGCTCCGCCCAGAATCCTTCGGGATCCTGGAGCGACCGCGCATGCAACGCACGATATTTGTCGCCAACAGCCATGACCGGCATCCTTTGCGTTTCCGCCCTTGGCTTAGCCCCGGCCCCGGCCCGTCGCAATGTGGTTATGTGAAACCGACTCGCAGGGGGGCTTAGGCGAAGACGTCGGAAACGAAGCGCCCGTGCTCGTGTTCGACCATCTCGCCCCACTTCTGGGCGTCGGCCTCGCTGGCGCCCGAGGCCTCGCGATAGATTCGCACCAGTGTCTCGCGCACGGCCGGCGCCATGTACTGGCCGTCGCCGCAGACAAAGACGGTGCCGCCTCGCCGGAACAGTTCCACGATGCGGGCGCGCTCTTCCCATACGCGATGCTGCACGAACGAAACCTCGCCCCGCGGCTGCAGCGAGAAAGCCGGCAGCACCGAGACGACGCCCGCCTCCTCCCAGCGCGCGAGTTCGTCGCGATAGAGATAGTCGACTCCCGCATGGTTGGTGCCGAAGAAGAGCAAGGCCGGTCCAACGTCCTGGCCGCCTTCCTTCTGCGTGGCGCGTTCCTGCAGGAAACCGCGGAACGGCGCGATGCCGGAGCCAGCGCAGATCAGGATGATCGGTGTGCGGGGATCCGCCGGTGGATGGAAACGCGCATTGGAGGGGCGCACCGCGAGGGATATGCGGTCGCCCGGCTGCAGATGCGCGAGATAGGACGAGGCCACGCCGCGGAAGATACCGTTGCCCGAATAGGCCGGCGCATCGACCACGGCGACCGTCAGGGTTACATGGTCGGGCTTCCAGAGCGGCGACGAGGAGATGGAATACTGCCGCGCCCGCATGGGCGGCAGCATGTCGAGATAGGCACCGAAGCCCAGCGCACAGGACTGGAAACGGTCGAGCAGGTCGAGAACGCTGCAACGCAGCTTGAGCACCGATGTGGCGTAGGCCTCGCCCGCCATGGCTTCAAGCTCGGCCTGTTCGGGCGGACACGGCGTCGCCGCGGCAAGCGCGGCCGCCTGGGCGCGCGTCGCGGGCTGGGCCAGTTCCACGTAGTTCGACAGCAGCTCGCCGCAGCTGACCGGCCGGCCGACCGGCAGGCTGGCCGTACCGTCGCGGCGAAGCACGATGAGCGTGTCGCGCGCCAGGCCGAAGCGGCGCAGCACGCGATCGACCAGCTCCTGCGGGTTGGTCGCCAGGACCGCCAGATAGTCGCCCGCCCGATAGGTCATCCCGTCGGGCAGCGAGAATTCCAGGTGCCGCTTCGAGCGCGCGTTCGGCGCGCTCATGTCCACCAGCTCACGGTTCTCGACCACGATGCCACGTTGCAGGTCGCCCAGCCGCAGCGCACCCTCGCGACCGTCCTTGACGTACTCGACCTGCAGGCCGGACGCGGCCGGCGCGGCGGCGGCCTCCTTGCCCATCGCCTCGCGCAGGCGCGGCAGGAAGGCCGCCCACCATTCGTCGAAGGCGCCGAAGAAGTCGCCGCCCGAGTCCGTCTCGCCGCGCTCGGCGAGTCGCGTGGCGCCGGCCCTGGCGAGAGCGGCATCGACCCGCTTGGGAATCGCCTGGTAGGTGCGCGCCCATTGCCGGTTGCCGCAGCCGAACACCGCGAACCGCGCACCCGTCAGCGCGCCCTCCGGCAGCGATTCGACATAGGAAACGAACTGACGGGCATTGTCCGGCGGCTGCCCTTCGTAGGACGCCGTGACCACGACGATCGCCCCCTCGCGGGGCAGGTTGCCGGCATAATCGTCCAGGGCTGCCACGGTCGGCGTGAAGCCGTTGGCCGGCGCCTCGTCGGCGATGCGATTGGCGAAAGCCTCCGACGAGCCGGTATTGCTGCCATAGAGAATGAGCAGCGGCGTGGCGGCGGCCTCCGAAGCGGGTCGTTGCGCGGGCTGCGGCGTGAGCGGCTTCTGACGCGTCGGCGGCACGGCGCTGCGCCGCAGCGACGTTCCCGTGCGCCGCGACCGGGCGCGGATGCGCAGCCCTTCCGGCTTGAGCGTCAGCGTCTCGTGGATCTTCAGCGTGTAGGACGGGTCGTCGAGCACGAAGTCGAAGCGCTGCAGCATCAGAATGAGCACGAGCTGCGCTTCCTGCATGGCGAAAGGCCGCCCGATGCAGGCGCGCGCGCCGTTGCCAAAAGGCTTCCAGGCATTCGGCGGCAACTGGCTGGCATTCTCCGGCGCGAAGCGCTCCGGCCTGAAGGCCTCCACATCGTCGCCCCAGACCTTGGGATCGCGATGCAGCATCGGCTCCAGGACCATCACGATATCCTTGGTCGTGAGCGGGTACTTGCCGCCGAGCACGGTGTCCTTGTGCGGGCTGACGGAGAAGACCGAGGCGGTCGGCCAGATGCGCAACGCCTCCATCAGGATCTGCTCGATGTAGCGCAGCTGCGCCAGATGCTCGACCCTTGGCAGCTCCTCGCCCAGCACCTCGTCGACGAGGGCCCGCGCCTTCTGCAGCACGTCCGGATTCTTGAGCAGCAGATAGGTCGCGAAGGACAGAAGCCCGCTCGTGGTCTCGTGGCCGGCGATCAGGAAGGTGATCATCTGATAGCCGATGTTCTCGTCGCTCAGCTTCTCGCCGGTGACCGGATCGACTCCGTTCAGCATCAGGTTGAGCAGGTCGTTCTTCTCGTTGCCCTTCGGGTCGCGGCGGCGCTCGGCGATGAGCTCGCGCGCCACCTTGTCCATCAGCTCCTTGTCGGCCTGGAACTGGCGCGCCTTGGACAGCATGAGGTTGCTGAGCAGTTTCGGCCGCCGCGCCCGGTTCGAGGCCTCCTGCAGCGTTCCCACCATGGCCGACACGAAGGGATGCATGTCGTCCTGGTAGAAACTGTTGAAGCGGTAGTCGAAGGCACAGAGGGCGATCGTGTCGAGGGTGAGCCGCGTCATGTTGTCGGCGACCTCGATCACGGCGCTCGGGCCGAACCGCTCCCAGCGCACGAACATCTGGTCGGCGATGTCGAGCATCCTGTCGAACATGCCGCGGATGGCGATCGGCCCGAACGCGGGGACCAGGATGCGATGGGCCTTGGCCCAGTTGGGCTCGTGGCCATAGGCGGTGAAGAGCCCGTCGCCGGCGATCGCCCGGATTTCCTTCAGGGCCCCCTGGACGCGCTTGCCGAACCGCGTCTCGTCGCACAGTTCGTTGACCAGTTCCTGCGAGCTCGCGACATGGACATCGTGATCCATGATCGTCAGCTTGAAGAACGGCCCGTAAGTGCGGGCAAGGCTCATGAGGCTCTGCACCGGGCAGCCGCCCTGCAGCTCCGTGAGGTTACCGACGATGGGTTTCAGGGGCGGCTGGGGAACCGGTTCGTTCAGCGACATGATGCGATGCCTTTACACAGAGTTCGAGTTCCCGAGGACCAGCGGCCGACATGGTGACCCGACTTAAAATGGCCTGTCGCCTCACACCTTGTCGACGTATTCGTAAGGTCGCGAGCGTCAGAGGAGTATTTCGATGCGGAGACGTTTCCTTGCAGGGCTGATGACGGGCGGCGCGGCGACGCTGCTGCCGGCGATGGCGCGTGCCCAGGGGTGGCTGGAATACAAGCCCGAGGGCGGGCGTTTCCGGGTCGAGCTGCCGGCGCTGCCGAAGATCGCCATCGTCCAGGTGCCGATCGGCAACGGCAACACCGTGCCGATGACCGAAGCGACCTCGATCGTATCGCGGGTCGCCTATATCGCCTCCTATGTCGATTACCCGCCCACCATCACCAAGGGCGCCGCGGCCGACGTGATCCTGAGCCAGGTGCGCAACGGCGCCGCGGCCGGCAACTCCTATCGCGACGAGAAGAAGCTGCAGATCGGTCGCGTAGAGGGCCGCGAGTTCACGGTCGTGCAGGGCAACGGCAACGTCGCCGTCACCCGCATCTACTGGTCGCGCGGCCGCCTCTTCCAGCTCGTCGTCGACGGCAAGGCCGGCATCGAGAACCAGCCGGCGACGCGCCAGTTCCTCCAGTCCTTCGCCCTCGTCTAGGAACGGCTGTCGCCGCTCGCCGTCTCCCGCTATCCTCCCGGTAACAAAAGGTTCCTGGGAGGGAACGATGATCGGTCGCCGTGGGGTGACGCTGGGCGGGCTTGCCGCGCTGGCGTCGACGCGTGTGCAGGCTCAATCCACGAACTGGCCAGCCAAGCCGATCCGCCTGATCGTGCCCTACGGGCCCGGTGGCTCGGCCGACCAGGTGGCGCGACTCTATGCCGAGAAGATGAGCGCCTCGCTCGGCCAGCAGATCATCGTCGAGGACAAGCCCGGTGCATCGGGCGGTGTCGGCGCGCAGATGGTCGCGACGGCGCCTCCCGACGGCTATACGCTTCTCCTCTCGCCGACCGCGATCATGGCCATCACGCCGGCGGCGCGGAAGGTGCCGTACAATCCCGAGGACCTGGTCGCCGTTGCGCGCCTCTCGACCCCGATCCTGGTCGTCACCCTCACCAATGCGCTGGGCGCCAGGAGCTGGGCCGAGTTCGTGGTGCTGGCCAAGGCGAACCCGGGCAAATACTGGTTCGGCTCCTCGGGCCTCGGCACCATCACCCATCTCACCGGCGAGGTGCTGACCCGCGCCGCCGGCATCGAGATGCAGCACTCGCCCTACAAGACCATCGTGGACGCCACGGGCGACGTGTTCGACGGCCGCATCCAGATGGTCTTCGATCCCTCCTTCGTGCCCTACGCCAAGGCCGGCAAGGTGTTCGCCGCCTTCGTCGACCAGCCGGCGCGCCTGCCCGACCTGCCGGACACGCCGACCACGACCGAGGTCGGCCTCGACCTCAAGGGCTTCCGCGCCCGAAGCTGGTTCGGCCTGTTCGCGCCCCGGGGAACGCCCGAGGCCGTCCTCAAGCGACTGTCGGACGCGGCTGCACAGGCGGCCGCGCTGCCCGACATGAAGGAGAAATTGCTCCTCGTGGCGCAGAACGTGGAACATCAGTCCAACACCGACTTCGCGCGGCAGGTGCGTGAAGACCAGGTGTATTTCGCAAAGCTGCTGAAGGACCTCGATATCAAGCTGGAGTAGCCACGGCGCCCTGTGAGAGAGTGCCGCCACCCAGGGAGGCAGACGGAAGAGATCATGGCCAAGCGCAAGACGGGAAAAGGCAGCAGCAAGTCGAAGGCTCCGGCCAAGCGCAAGGTCGCCGCCAAGGCGAAGAAGCCGGTCCGGCGCGTCGCCAAGAAGGCGGCGCCAAAGAAGGCCTCATCTCCGAAGAAGGCTCCTGCTCCCAAGAAGCTCGCGCCCAAGCCGATCGCCCGTCCGGGCCTGCGTCGCTCGGTCAAGAGCCGCACGTCGGTGACGCGCCTCGCCGCACCGCGTCCGGTCTCGCACAAGACCGTCCTTGCCGCCCACAACATCTACGAGCGCGACCTCGACAAGACGCCTGCGAATTTCGCGGCGCTCACGCCGCTGCAGTTCATCGAGCGCACCGCCAGCGTCTACCCCGATCACCTCGCGCTGATCCACGGCGAACGTCGCCAGACCTGGGCCGAGACCTATGCACGCTGCCGGCGTCTCGCCTCGGCACTGGTCAAGGTCGGGATCGGCGTCGGCGACACGGTCGCCATCATGGCGCCCAATATTCCGGAGATGTACGAGGCGCATTTCGGCGTGCCGATGACCGGCGGCGTGCTGAACTCGCTGAACACCCGCCTCGACGCCGCGATGGTCGCCTTCATCATCGACCATAGCGAGACCAAGGTGCTGCTGGTCGATCGCGAATATCATCGCGTCGTCACCGAGGCGCTGGCGATCGCCAGGACACAGCCGCTGGTCGTCGACATCGACGATCCGGCCTGCGAGGACCGCGCGCAGATCGGCGACACGACCTGGGAGGAATTCATCGCCGACGGCGATCCCGATTTCGCCTGGGCCTATCCGTCGGACGAATGGAACGCGATCACCCTCAACTACACGTCGGGCACGACCGGCAATCCCAAGGGCGTCGTCTACAGCCATCGCGGTGCGACCCTCTCGTCCTACGGCAACGCCACGCAATGGCCGATCGGCCTGCACCCGGTCTATCTGTGGACCCTGCCGATGTTCCACTGCAATGGCTGGTGCTTCCCGTGGACCCTGGCGCTCGTGGCCGGCACTTCGGTCTGCCTGCGCCGCCCCGCCGCCAAACCGATCTTCGATGCGCTGGCCGACAACGACGTGAGCCATATGTGCGGCGCGCCGATCATCATGCAGCTCATCATCGGCGCGACGCCGGCCGAACGCCGGCCGCTGAATCGAAGGGTCGAGTTCATGACGGCGGCCTCGCCGCCGCCCGCGGCCGTGCTCGAGGCGCTGGAGAAGCAGAACTTCCGGGTCACCCACGTCTACGGCCTCACCGAGGTCTACGGCCCGGCCACGATCTGCTCCTGGCACCGGGAATGGGACGCGCTGCCCGCCCACGACCGCGCGCGGCTGAAAGCGCGTCAGGGCGTGCGCTATGCGGCCCAGGACGGCGCGACCGTGATGGATCCCACGACCATGAAAGAGGTGCCGCGCGACGGCACGACGATGGGTGAGGTCATGTTCCGCGGCAACATCACCATGAAGGGCTATCTCAAGAACCCCGCCGCCACGCGCGACGCCTTCGCCAACGGCTGGTTCCACTCCGGCGACCTCGGCGTCATGCATGAGGACGGCTACATCGAGCTGCGCGACCGGTCCAAGGACATCATCATCTCGGGCGGCGAGAACATCTCGACCATCGAGGTCGAGGGCGTGATCATCGCCCACCCCGCCGTCGCCAATGCCGCCGTCGTCGCCAAGCCCGACGAGAAGTGGGGCGAGACGCCCTGCGCCTTCGTGATGCTGAAGCCCGGCGCCACGGCAACCGCGGAGGACATCATCGCCCACTGCCGCGCCAATCTCGCGGGCTTCAAATGCCCGCGCTACGTGGTGTTCCGCGACCTGCCGATGACGTCGACCGGCAAGGTGCAGAAGTTCGTCCTGCGCGAATGGGCGAAGGCCGCTTGAGTTTGCGGCCAAACTGACGCGGTCCCTGCAGCAGCGACGGCAAACCATCGCGCCGCCATAATCGCCGGGCTATTTTCGATATCCCATGCCCGGCGAAGCAACGCTCATCGTGACAACCCGCAGCGGCGTGCGCCCGCTCGGCGTGCGCGGCGAGCCCTTGCACAATGCCGCGCCCCAGCTTCGCCGTGTGGTACGCCGGCGGCTGGGTGACGAAACCGCCGACCTGCTCGCGGATCCCCAGCTCCACGAGAACGACCAAGGCATCGACTGGTACGCTGGCTGGACTGGGCCGGTTCGCGCCGTTACCGACCTGCCTCCGGCGGAGCGCGACGCGGTGCTGGCCGCCGTCGAGCGCAGGCTGGCGGAAATCCGGCGGCTGGGCGACATGCTCGCTGGCCACGGGCCCAAGGAAGAAACCGGCGTCGTCGGCCTCTCGCTGAAGCTCGCGGCCCGCGCGCCCTCGGCCGCCTTCGTCTTCCTGGTCGGCGACCGCCCGGTGATCGTCGCCTGGGGCTACGAGACGGAAGCCGCCAGCGCGCTGCTGCCTCTTGCCCTTCCCCGGGTACCGGATGCGCGGGTCGTGGAGCGACGGCCCGTTCTCGACGTTGCGCAAAGGGCGCCGGTATCCAGGCCGCCGGCCCTCCTTCCGGCGGCCGGCATTCCCTGGTGGCGCACGCTCGCCGCCGCCCTGCCGCTCCTCCTGCTCCTGATCGCCGGCGCGTGGCTGCTGCGTAGCCTGTTGCCGGTCCCGCCCGACATGGCCATCGCGACCCGCGAGGGGCCGGATGCCCCCCCGGCGCCGGAAGCCCCGCCAGACCCGTTGCCGGCGCTGAAGGCTTCCTTTTCGGCCGAGCAGTCGCGCGAGCGCGTCCTCAAGGTCGAGCTGGGCCTTGCCGAGGCGGAGCTGAAGCGGCGTATTGCCGACTGCAAGCCGCCCGAGCCGCCGAAGCCGCCACAGGTCGCCGTCGCGCCCCCGCCGCCGGCTCCAGCCCCCGCACCGCCGAAGGTCGTCCCGCCGAAACCTGCGCCAGCGCCCGCGCCGGCCCCGCAACCGCGCAACCCGGCCGACAATCGGCTGCGCCTGCCCAATGCGCCGACCAATGATTATTCCTTCATGCAGGGCTGCTGGCGCACCGATCCCTTCCGCCATGAGACGCTGCAGATGCAACCCGGCGTTTCGTCCTACTGTTTCGATGCGAGCGGCGCGGGCCAGCTCGAATGGCGCCGTGGCCGCACCGCCTGCCGCACGCACGCCCAGGCTCGCTTCGAGGGCGCGGTCCTGCGCCTGCGCGACTCCGACTCGACCTGCAACGACGGCTCACGCTGGTTCGCCGACCAGCTCGTCTGCCAGCGCGGCGCCGACAATGTCGCGATCTGCAGCGGCCGGTCGCGCAACGCCTACGGCGCCGCCGTCACCTGGTCGGTCAACCTGCACAAGCTGAACTGACCGGCTAATGGGCGTCTGAGGTAAACTCGGTTCCGGCGCCGCGGCACGTCCCATAGAGTGCCCGCCCCTTCCTCATCCGGTAGTTTCCGTGTCCCCTTCCGCGCGCGTGACGTGGCGCAGTTTCCAGGCCGGCGCGCTGCGCATGATCCTGCCCGGCCTCGCTTCCCTGCCCTTCGGCATCGGCTTCGGCGTCGCCGCCGCCCAGAAGGGCCTCAGCGCGTTCGAGACGACGCTGATGAGCTTCACCGTCATGGCCGGCACCAGCCAGATGGTGGCGCTCGACATCTGGGCCCAGCCGCTGCCGCTGGTGGCGCTGGCCGTATCGGTGTTCGTGGCCAACCTGCGCTACTTCGTAATGGGCGCGGCATTGCAACCGCACCTTCCGCATCTGCCCTGGTGGCTGCAGCCGCCGGTCTGGTACGTGACAGTCGACCAGAACTGGGCCGTCAACATCGCGGAGTATCGCCGCGGCCACGGCGATCTCGGCAAGTTCCTGGGCGGCGGCTTCGTCATGGCCTGCATCTGGTCAGGCTCGACCCTGGCGGGACATCTCGCGGCCGGCGGTATCCTCTCCGATCCCACGATGGCGCGACGGCTCGGCCTGGACTTCGTGGGCATTGCCGTCTTCGTGGTCGTCGCCACCATCCTGTTCCGCGGCAAGCGCG
Source organism: Reyranella sp. (assembly GCF_004297265.1). Classification (GTDB taxonomy): domain Bacteria; phylum Pseudomonadota; class Alphaproteobacteria; order Reyranellales; family Reyranellaceae; genus Reyranella. Next base: position 53,772 of record NZ_SCUT01000019.1, on the reverse strand, counting down.
ACATCGCGCCCTGGATGGTCGCGATCGTGGCCGCTTTTGCCGCCAGATGGCTGATCGGCGGCAACTGGTACATCGTGATCGGTGGAATCGCCGGTGGAGTCTTCGGCGCGCTGCGGGATCTCAGGAGCGACAATGTCCGCCAGTCCTGAGAACCTCGTCGCGATCTTCGTGATGGCACTCGCGGCCATGGCGGCGAAGGGCGGCGGCTTCGTCGCCATGCGCTGGTTCGGCCGCAATCGCTTCGTGACCGCGTTGCTCGATCACGCGCCCGGCGCCGTGCTGGTGTCAGCCGCGATTGTGCCGCTCGCACAGACGGGCGGCGCCTTCATCGTCGGCGCAGCGGTCGCTGCCGTGATGACCCGAAAGGTCGGAGGGTTCACCCCCGGCCTGTTCGGCGGTGTCGGCGCGGTGGCTCTGGCCCGCTGGGCGGGTCTTGCCTGAGAATTAGTGGGAGGCTGGCTCGCTCAGTCGGACGATCTCGTCCTTGATCATGAGCTTGCGCTTCTTGAGGCTGCAAAGTGCATCGTCGTCGGGATGCGGCCGCGTGATCTCTTGATGGATCGCTTGCTCAAGAGTGGCGTGCTTGCTCTTGAGCGCTTCGATGTGGTCCACGGTGCTCATAGTCGGATACCTCCGAGTTTGGTTGCGAGGACAGCAGAAGTCTGACTCCGACATTGGGGTGGAGTCACGCCAAATCAACCGATCCATCAACCGGTCGTTAAGATTTGTGCATAACCCTGAAACAGACCCGTTCAGGCCGCCAGGCCCACGGCCTCCGCGACTTCGGGCGGCGCGAGCGCGGGAAAGGTTGCGCGCATCAAGGTCGCGACCGCCTTGCGGTCCTTGTCGTCCGGCACGACCGCCAGGCACACGGCATAGACACCGAGATTGCCGACCGCCGCCCGCAGGCGCTTTTCGGGCGACCGGTCACGGTCGGCGGGCGGCGCATGCAGGCTCGCCAGCGTGAGCTGCTCGGCATGCTCGGCCGCCAGCTCCGCATCGGCAACCCGGCGACGGACCGAATCCACGGTCTCGGGCAATGCGCCAGGCCAGACCTTGTCCTTCAATCGCCGCCGCATCTCGCGCAGCGGCTTCACGATGTCCGACTGCCAGGCATCGCTCGCGGCCAGGATGGCGCGCAGCCGCTCGGCGGTCAGGGTCGGCCGGCCCGAGGCGCCCAGCCAGCAGCAGAACAGCAGGACGTTGACGTCGCAGCCGCGTCGGTCCTGCAGGTCGAGGCAGGCTTCGGCCACGCCCTCGCCGGCATAAAGTTCGAGCGAGAAGTTCCAGAACGGGTGGGGGAGAAAATCCGACACGGTTGCCTATGACTTGCTGGGGGGCTTTTGCGTGCTTCCCTTTGGGCGGGCTCCGGGGTACACGGCCGGGAGCGACGTGGCTAGCCTGCCTGGACGAGTGCGCCCCGCATGAATGACCTGACGTCGTCTGACCCTCCTGATTCACAGACCATCAAGGCCAAGCTCGAGGCCCTGAAGAGCGAGCACCGCGACCTCGATGAGGTGATCGATCGCCTGGTCGAGAAGCCACCGTTCGACCAGCTCCAGCTCCAGCGCCTGAAGAAGCGCAAGCTCGGCCTGAAGGACCAGATCATCCGGCTGGAAAGCCAGCTCATTCCCGATATCATCGCCTGAGAGAGTCATGGCCAAGAAAAGCACCAAGCGTCCGGCTGCTCAGCCGGTGGTCGGCGTCATCATGGGCAGCCAGTCGGACTGGGCTACGATGCGTCATGCCGCCGAGACCCTGGAGGCCCTGGGAGTCCCCTTCGAGGCGCGCATCATTTCCGCACACCGGACGCCTAAGCGTATGATGGATTATGCCTCGGGCGCCAAGGGACGCGGCCTCAAGGTCATCATCGCCGGTGCCGGCGGGGCGGCCCATCTGCCGGGCATGACCGCCGCCATGACGCCGCTGCCCGTGCTGGGCGTTCCCGTCGAAAGCGCTGCCCTGAAGGGGCAGGACAGCCTTCTTTCCATTGTCCAGATGCCGGCCGGCATCCCCGTCGGCACCCTCGCGATCGGCCGCGCCGGATCGGTCAACGCAGCCCTTCTGGCAGCCTCCATCGTCGGTCTTGGCGACGCCAAGATCATGGCGGCGCTGGAAGCCTGGCGCACCCGCCAATCGCTGGCTGTCGCCAAGATCCCCTCAGACGACGCTCCAGCCCACCGCTGATGCCGGCTTTTCAACCTCTTCCGCCGGGATCGACGATCGGCATCCTGGGCGGTGGCCAGTTGGGCCGCATGACCGCCCTGGCGGCCGCGCGGCTGGGTTACCTTTGCATCGTCTACGCCCCCGACGATCATCCGGTCGCCGCCCAGGTTTGCGCCAGCCATGTCCGGGGCGCCTACGAGGACGCCGAGGCCCTCGCCCGCTTCGCCGGCCAGGTCGACGTCGTTACCTACGAATTCGAGAACGTGCCCGAGAGCGCCGTCCTGGAATGCGAGAAGCTGAAGCCGGTGCGGCCGGGCGTGAAGCCGATCCACTTCGCCCAGCATCGGCTCCGCGAGAAGGACTTCCTGCGCAAGCTCGGCATCGGCACCGCCGACTACCAGCCCATCCGCTCCGAAGCCGACGTCGCGGCGGCCACCGCCTTGCCCGGCATCCTGAAGACCTGCACCGAGGGCTATGACGGCAAGGGCCAGGCCCGCGTCGTCGACCGGGCCGAACTCTCAGCCGCTTGGGCGAGACTCGGACGGCGCGAGTGCATCCTCGAGGCGATGGTCGATTTCGAGTGCGAGGTCTCCGCCATCGTCGCCCGTGGGCTCGACGGCACGACGCGCTGCTTCCCCATCGGCATCAACGTCCATCGCGACGGCATCCTGCGCACCACGACCGTGCCGTCAGGCCTTTCGGCCACGACGCTGGCGACCGCCGAGCGCTTCGGCGTCGAGCTGGCCCAGGGCCTCGATCTCGTGGGCCTCGTGGCGCTCGAAATGTTCGTGACGAAGGACGGAAAGGTCCTGGCCAACGAGATGGCGCCGCGGCCGCACAATTCGGGCCACTGGACCATGGATGCCTGCGCGACCAGCCAGTTCGAGCAGCTGGTGCGGGCCGTCTGCGGCCTGCCGCTGGGCGCGGTCGACGTGCTGGCGCCGTCGCGCATGGAGAATTTGATCGGCGATGAGGCCAATGACTGGCCGCGCTACCTCGCCGAGCCGACCGCGCGCCTGCATCTCTACGGCAAGGCGGAAGTCCGCCCCGGCCGCAAGATGGGTCACGTCACCTACGTGCTGCCGTCCGCCCCGGCCGCTTCGGGCCGCTCCACGACCTGACCTGCCCCTTCAGCTTCTCGAATTTCATGACGTCGTCGATGCGGCGGTCGAGGAAGGCCCAGGTGGCCTCGGCGCCCGGCGACCGGTCGTTCAGCCAGTAGAGCAGCGTCGAGGAATAGACCCCCGCCAGGGTGGCGCGCTTGGTGTAGAAATTGAAGTCGGTGCTGGTGTCGCCGGCCGCGTACCACATGGCGTCGACCGTCCTGTAGAGCAGCTTCAACGCCAGCCCGGCATTCAACGGCAACGACAGCATCGACAGCGCCCGGCGAGCCGCCTCGCGTGGGCCGATATGGCGCTCCAGCCGGATGCGGACCGCGCGCGTGATGCGGTCCCGGATCTTGAGGGCCGAAGCGCCCTCCTTCTCCATGTCCTCGACGGTGCGCCGGTCGGCGCGCTCGCTGACGTAGGCCAGCGCCTGGAGAGGACCGCCCGGGAACAGTCGGTCGGCCTCGCCCGCCGGCAGGTCGAGCGCCCGTCCGCTGGCCGCCAGGGCGCCCCGCGTCCAGCCGTCGAAGGCCGCCTCGGCCATGAACTCGTCCGCCAGCCGGTCCCGGAGGGCGGCGTCGGGGTCCATTTCCGGTGAATTCGGGGTGTTTTGCTCGGTCATCCGTGGAATATAGGCCCCAATCGGGGGGTTCCCAAGGGTATCCGCCTGTGATACCTAGCCGGCCTCTGAATTCCGGCCCCGGACGATCCGCGGGCCAAAGCCGCATTGGAAGGAAGCGATCGAAGTGCAGGTTCTCGTTCGTGAAAACAACGTCGATCAGGCGCTGCGCGTCCTGAAGAAGAAGATGCAGCGCGAGGGCATCTTCCGCGAGATGAAGCTCCGTCGCAACTACGAGAAGCCCAGCGAGCGCCGCGCCCGCGAGCGCGCCGAGGCCATCCGCCGCACCCGCAAGCTGATGCGCAAGCGCATGGAGCGCGAGGGCTACTAGTCCTCCCCTCTTCGCACGAGACGACAACCCCCGGCATCCCCGGGGGTTTTTTGTTTGGGCGCACGAGAGTTGAGGTCGAAGGAAGGAATCAAGGGAGCGCGCAACTCCAGTTGCGCTCATGCCTTTAGTATCGATGAGTATGAGCGCAACTGGAGTTGCGCGCTCCTATGAGGTCGTTCGGCCGCCTCGGTCTGAACTTGCGAGCGCCAGTATCGCCATTTCCAGTTCGGCCACATCCGTCACCACGGCATCGGGCGTTTCAGCCGCAGACCGGGGGCGCTGACGGCGCCAGCGGCCTGAGCGGAACTGGATCGTGGCCATGCCGGCGGCTTTGGCGGGGGCTATGTCGGCGTCGATGCGGTCGCCGACCAGGATGCATTCGGCTGGCGGCACATCGTGATCGCGCGTGAACAGCGCCGCGATCCCTGCCCGCTCCAGCCTTTCCCAGCGCGGCTCGACTGCACCCAGCACCAGGCCGCGTGCCTTGAGGCGTTTCAGCAGATCCTCGATCTCGGGCCGGATCTGGAAGGCGTCCAGTTGCCCGGTCATCGCCTCGACCCTTCGCGCCACGCGCGTCACCGTCGCCGGCTCACCACCGCACAGCGTCTCGATCATGTAGCGTACGACATCGGGCGCGAAGGCAGCGACGGCCTGTTCAGAGGCTTCCTCGACCATCGCGGGATCGACGCGGATGCCTTCCAGCCCGCAGGCCGAAGCAATGGCGCCGTCGAGCGCCATCTCCCAGGCGAATTCGAGATCGACCGCGCCGCCGATGTCGAAGATGACAGCGCGATAGCGGCTCAGTGCGCGGAGCCCTCGAGCGCCTTCACGATGTTCTCGCACATCACCTTGGCGTCGGCGAACAGCATCATCGTGTTGTCTCGGAAGAACAGCTCGTTGTCGACGCCGGCATAGCCCGAGGACATGCCGCGCTTCACGAACAGCACGGTCTGCGCCTTCTCGACGTCGAGGATCGGCATGCCGTAGATCGCGCTCTTGGGGTCGGTCTTGGCGGCCGGGTTGGTGACGTCGTTGGCGCCGATCACGAAGGCCACGTCGGTCGAGGCGAAGTCGCGGTTGATGTCGTCGAGCTCGAAGACCTCGTCGTAGGGCACGTTGGCCTCGGCCAGCAGCACGTTCATGTGGCCGGGCATGCGACCCGCCACCGGATGGATGGCGTAGCGCACCTGCACGCCCTCCTTCTTCAGGAGGTCGGCCATCTCGCGCAGCGCGTGCTGGGCCTGCGCCACCGCCATGCCGTAGCCCGGCACGATGATGACCGACTGGGCATTCTTCATCAGGAAGGCCGCGTCCTCGGCCGAGCCGGCCTTGACCGGCTTGTCGTTCTTCACGGCCGGCCCGCCGGCCGCGGCGCTGTCGGTGCCGAAGCCGCCCAGGATCACGTTGAAGATCGAGCGGTTCATGCCCTTGCACATGATGTAGCTCAGGATCGCGCCCGAGGAGCCGACCAGCGCGCCGGTCACGATCAGCGCCGTGTTGCCCAGGGTGAAGCCGATGCCCGCCGCCGCCCATCCCGAATAGGAATTGAGCATCGACACCACGACCGGCATGTCGGCGCCGCCGATCGGCAGGATCAGCAGGAAGCCCAGCGCCAGCGACAGCACGACCAGGAGGACGAAGGTCGAGGTGTGGCCACGCATCGCGAACCAGACCAGCAGCACGACCAGCGCGATGCCCAGCAGCGCGTTCAGCGGATGCTGGCCCTTGAAGACCAGCGGCGAGCCCGAGACCAGGCCCTGCAGCTTGGCGAAGGCCACGACCGAGCCGGTGAAGGTGATGGCGCCGATGGCCGTGCCCAAGCCCATCTCGATCAGGCTCTGGGCCTTGATCTTGCCGGGCAGGCCGATTCCGAAGGCCTCGGGCGAGAGGAAAGCGGCGGCGGCCACGAAGACCGCGGCCAGACCGACGAGCGAGTGGAAGGCCGCCACGAGCTGCGGCAGGGCCGTCATCTGGATCCGCAGCGCCACGAAGGTGCCGATCGCGCCGCCGATCACCAGGCCGGCCAGGATCAGCCAGGGCGACAGGACGCCTGGCGACAGAACGGTGACGCCGATGGCGACCACCATGCCGACGATGCCGAACAGGTTGCCCTGCCGCGAGGTCGTGGGCGAGGACAGGCCGCGCAACGCCATGATGAAGCAGATGGCGGCGATCAGATAGCCGTAGGCGGCCAGTTCCTGGGTGAACATCCCTTGCTCCCGCCGACTACTTCTTGACCGGCTTCTTCTTGAACATCGACAGCATGCGGTGCGTGACGATGAACCCGCCGAAGATGTTCACCGCGGCCAATGCCACGGCAATGAAACCGAAGAGCTGCGCCGCGCCCAGCCCCTTGAGGCCCGCCGCCAGCAGCGCGCCGACGATGATCACGGAGGAGACGGCGTTGGTGACGGCCATCAGCGGCGAATGCAGCGCCGGCGTCACCCGCCAGACCACGTAGTAGCCCACGAAGCAGGACAGCGCGAAGATGGTCAGCAGTGCCACGAACGGCATGTGGCCGTCGGGGATGGCGACCGGGCTGGCCGCCGCCGCGTCGGTGATCTGCTGCGCCAGGGCCTTGAGCTGGGCGGCGACGTCCTGCGCCTGGGTCGCGAGCTTGGAGGCCTCGCCTGCGATCTTGTCGTCCATGGGCCGCTCCTAAGCCTGGGTCAGCGAGGGATGCACGATCTGACCGTCGCGGGTGACCAGCGTGCCCTTCACGACCTCGTCCTCGAGGTTGATCGTGAGCGCCTTGGTCTCCTTGTCGACCATCGGCGTGATGAAGTTCAGCAGGTTGCGCGAGAACAGCGCCGAGGCGTCGGTCGCCAGCTCGCCCGGAAGGTTCGCCGGGCCGACGATCTTCACGCCGTATTTCTCGACCACCTTGCCGAACTCCGACAGCGGGCAGTTGCCGCCCTGCTCGACCGCCATGTCGACGATCACCGAGCCGGGCTTCATCGTCCTGACCATCTCCTCGCTCACCAGCACCGGGGCCTTGCGGCCGGGAATCAGCGCGGTGGTGATCACGATGTCCTGCAACTTGATGTGGTCGGCGACCAGCGCCGCCTGCTTGGCCTGGTATTCCGGGCTCATCTGCTTGGCGTAGCCGCCCGCCGTCTCGGCCGCCTTGAATTCCTCGTCCTCGACCGCCACGAACTTGGCGCCGAGCGACTGGACCTGCTCCTTGGTGGCCGGGCGCACGTCGGTCGCGGTCACCACGGACCCGAGGCGCCGTGCCGTGGCGATCGCCTGCAGGCCGGCCACGCCCACGCCCATGATGAAGCTGCGCGACGGCGCCAGGGTGCCGCCGGGCGTCATCATCTGCGGGAAGATGCGGCCGTAATTGTTCGCGGCCAGCAGCACGGCCTTGTAGCCGGCTAGGTTCGCCTGCGAGGAGAGAATGTCCATCGACTGGGCGCGCGTGATGCGCGGGATCAGCTCGAGTGCGAAGGAGGTGACGCCGCGCGAGGCGAGTGCCTGCACCAGCTCCTTGTTGGTCAGCGCCCCGAGCGGCGACATCAGGGTCTGGCCCTGGCGCAGCAGGCCGAGCTCGTCGAACCCTTCCTCGGCCGTCATCGGCCGCTGGATCTTGAAGACGATGTCGCCCGCGGCGATGGCCGAGGCCGCGTCCGGCGCGATCGTCGCGCCGGCCTCGGCATAGGCCTCGTCGGTATACGCGGCGACCGTTCCAGCCCCTGCCTCGATCGTAACCTCCGCGCCCAGCGCCTTCAGCTTCTTGACGGTCTCGGGAGTGGCGGCCACACGGGTTTCGTGGGGCCTGCGTTCTTTGACAATAGCGATTTTCATGGGGCGATTTTCATGGAGCGCTTTGGATCCGTTTGAACGCGGCAGGACGCATCGTGCGCTGCACCTTGCACAGCGTTCCGTTCTTTGCCAAGCCGGTTTTTCGCCGCGCGGACGCCTGCGGCTTACCCGCACCCATGTCCCATGCTAGGGCTCGACCATGGCTGACCAACCGCACATCCTGACCGGCTTCCATTTCACAAAAGCGACGCTCGCTTCGTTCAGCGAACGCTGCCGGATCATCGGCCACATGGACAGTCCGACGCCCACCGTCGCCGACATCCCGGCCGGCACCGCCGCGACGGTGCAGGCGATCGTCAGCACCGGCAGCGTCGGCATCTCGGACGCGATGATGGCGGCCCTGCCGAGGCTGTCGCTGTTCTGCTGCTACGGCACGGGCTACGAGCGCGTCGATCTCGAAGCGGCGCGGCGGCGCAACATCATGGTCACGCACGGCGCCGACGCCAACGCACCGGACGTGGCCGAGCTGGCGGTCGGCATCCTGCTCGCCTCGACGCGCCGCCTGGTGCGCGCCGACAAGATGATCCGGCATGGCGAGTGGAAACAACGCATCCCCAACCGCTTCGGCGCCATCGCCGGTTTGACGGGCGGCAAGGTCGGCATCCTGGGCCTGGGCGCCATCGGCCTGGAGGTCGCGCGGCGCCTAAAAGGCTTCGACGTCGAGATCGGCTACTGCAACCGCAACAAGCGCAGCGACGTCGACTTCCAGTACTTCCGGGATGTGATGGCGCTCGCCACCTGGTGCGACTATCTCATCGTCTGCCTGCGGTCGGATGCTTCCAACCGGCACATCATCAACGCCGAGGTGCTGAAGGCACTGGGTCCGCGCGGCCACGTGGTCAACATCTCGCGTGGCTGGGCGGTCGACGAGGCGGCGCTGGCCGACGCGCTGCGCAACGACGTCATCGAGGGCGCGGCGCTCGACGTGTTCGACGAGGAACCCTACACCGGCACCGAGCTGCTCGAACTCGACAAGCTCGTGATGACGCCTCACTTCGGCGGCGGCACGCAGCACGCCCAGCGCCGCATGACCGACCTGGTCTGCCGCAACCTCGACAATCATTTCGCCGGCAGGCCCGTCGTCTCCCCGGTGCCCGAGTTCCGAGAGTGGGCAAGTTCGCCCGAGGCGCCGAAGCCTCGTTAGGAGCGTGACGCTTCTCCTGTCATCAATTCGGCGGGTCCTTGCCGATCACGATGCTCGGGCCGGTGTATTTCGGCGGCGTGTCGAACCAGACGTCGAAATAGGCGCGCAGGGCAGACGGATAGCGGCGCAGCTCGGTGACGAGGCTGTAGGCGCGCTTCACGTCCTGCGCCTCGAAGCCCCAGGCCTCGATCCCCTGCTCGCGGGCGAGGAAGATCGCGCGAGAAAGGTGGAAGCGCTGGGACACGATGATCACGCGTGACTGACCGAACACCGACTCGACCCGCACGATCGAATCCCATGTCCTGACGCCCGCGAAGTCGCGGTAGATCGCCTCGGGCGGCACACCACGCTCGATCAGCCCTGCGCGCATCGCCGTCGGCTCGTCGTAGCCGGCGCGGCTGTTGTCGCCGCTCACCAGCAGGTACTTCACCTTGCCGGCCTTGTAGAGCGCGGCCGCGGCATCGAGCCGGTAGACGAAGTAGCGGTTGGGGCCACCTTCGGGTCCGATCGGTGCGGCGCCCAGCACGAGCGCCACCGGCACGTCCGGCAGCCTCGCCGGATCGTCAGTGATGTACGCCGCGGCGAGCGCTTCCAGTCGACGCTCCGCAACCCAGGACAGGAGGGACAACAGGAGCGCTATCGCCCCGAAGGCGAGCACCGCGTACAACATCAACCGCATGTCATCGCCTTGATCGCACTCCCCACCGCCTCCAGAGAGCCAGCATGCCTCGTCTCAGCACTGCCGAAGCCACGGTCGAAACCCTCCTGCTCCACGGTCTCGATACGGTCTATGCCCTGCCCGGCCTGCATCAGGATCCGTTGTTCGACGCCTTCTATCATGCTTCGGACCGGCTGCGGGTGATCCATCCTCGGCACGAGCAGACGGCGGCCTATATGGCGCTGGGTGCGGCGCTCGCGACCGGCAGGCCGCAGGCCTTCGGCGTCGTGCCGGGCCCCGGCCTGCTCAATGCCGGCGCCGCCCTCCTCACCGCCTATGGCATGAACGCGCCGGTGATCGGGCTGATCGGCCAGATCCCGCAGGCCGACATCGACCGCGGCCACGGCCACCTGCACGAGATCCACGACCAGCTCGGCCTGATGCGCCATATCACCAAATGGGCCGAGCGCATCCGCAGCCCGCAGGAGGCGCCCACCCTGGTCAGCCAGGCGATCTGGCAGGCCACCTCGGGCCGGCCGCGCCCCGTGGCGCTGGAATGCGCGCTCGACACCTGGGCGAAGCGCAGCGAGGTGGTGATCCCCGACGCGCCGCTGCCCCTGCCACCGGAGTCGATCGACGACGAGGCGGTCGAGACGGCTGCCAGAATCCTCGGCAACGCGGAGCGGCCGATCATCGTGCTGGGCGGCGGCGCCCTGGACGCCTCGGCCGAGATCATCAAGCTCGCCGAGATGCTCGAAGCGCCGGTCAGCTCCTACCGGCGCGGGCGCGGTATCATTCCCTCCTCGCACCGGCTCGCGGTCGACATGCCGATCGGCCATCGCCTGTGGAAGGACGCCGACGCGGTCCTCGCCGTCGGCACGCGCTTCTTCATCCAGAACGGCAGTTGGGGCATCGACGACAGACTGAAAGTGGTACGGGTCGACATCGATCCCGACGAGCCGGAGCGCTTCCGCAAGCCCGATGCCGCGCTGGTCGGCGATGCTGCTCCGCAGCTCCGCGCGCTGATCGCGTCCCTCGCCCGCCACAACCGCGAGCGGGCGTCACGCGCCGAGGAGCTGAACGGCCATCGCGCCTGGTTCGCCGAGCGCCTGTCGAAGCTGGAGCCGCAGGTCTCGTTCCTGAAGGCGATCCGCAACGCGCTGCCGGAGGACGGCATCTTCGTCGACGAGGTCTCGCAGATGGGTTTCGCGTCCCGCGTGGCGCTGCCCATCGAGAAGCCGCGCACCTTCCTGTCGCCCGGCTACCAGGACAATCTCGGATGGGGATTCGGCACGGCGCTGGGCGCGAAGGCAGCCATGCCCGGCCGCAAGGTCCTGGCGATCGCCGGCGACGGCGGCTTCATGTACCAGGTGGGCGAACTGGCAACCGCCGTCCGCCACAATATCGCGGTCGTCGTGGTGGTGTTCGACAACGGCGCCTTCGGCAACGTGAAGCGCATCCAGCAGGAGCGCTACGGCAACCGCCTGATCGCCTCGGACCTGCAGAACCCCGACTTCGCCAAGCTGGCCGAGTCCTTCGGCATCGCCTCGTTCAAGGCGCTCGATGCGAGGCAGCTGGAAGACGCCCTGCACAAGGCCTTTGCGCTCAATGCGCCCGCGCTCGTCTGGGTGCCGCACGGCGACGTGCCCAGCCCGTGGGATCTCATCATGATGCCGAAGGTGCGCGGCTAGTCGATCACGTCGGCGGTCGTGTCCAGCGGGTAGGCCACGACATCGCCTGCGACCGGAACGACCTTGGCCGTTGCGCTTGCGACCCTGACCGGGAAAGCAACGACGCCGCAACCCGATAGAGCCGTAGCGACTGCGAGAAGCACAGCCGCCGCGAGAAGCCGCTTGGGGGTGGAGGTACGCATACCGATCAAACGCCGGCATTCAAATTTAGTTGCCGCTAGCGCAACCCTGCGAGGATCGCCCGGAAGTCCGTGCGGCATTTGAAGCCCAGCACACGCTCCGCCTTTCCGGCGTCGTAGACGCGGTCGATCGTGTCGAACATCGTCCAGCCGCGCCGTTCATAGAGCGCGCGATAGTCGGGGAACAGGCGCGCCACCACCGAGGGTGCGTCGGCGATCAGCTCGCGGCAATCCTCGCGCCGGAACGGCGTCGGCGCGGAGACGATGAACGTGTCGAAACCGACCTCCTTCGCCCTCGCCAACGCCACGACATGCGCCTCGGCCGCATCCTCGACGCTGAGGCGGCGGAACAGAAACTCGTTGGCCTTGGTGTTCTCGCCCGACTGGACGATGGCATGCGCCATGTCGTCTTCCTCCGGGAAGAATCGTGACGTGCGGAGCACCGGAACGGGCAGCCCGTGCAGGTGATTGAACAGGCGGCACAACTCTTCCGCGGCGAGCTTGGTGACGCCGTAGATGTTGCGCGGCTTGAGCGGCGTCATCGTCTCGTCGATCCACACCGCCTCCTTCGCCCCGCCCGCCTTCCCGTCGCGAATCTCCTGCGAGATCATGAGCGAGGTCGTGGAGGTGAAGACGAAGCGATCGACCGGTGAGCCCGGCGCCACGGCCTCCTCCAGCAGGTTCAGCGTCCCCTGCACGTTGACGGCGACGAACTCGGAATTGTCGTGGGTCTCGATGTGCGGCTTGTGGCGCGCCGCGGCATGCACGATCGCCGTGATGCCCTCGTCACGGATGACACGACGCACCAGCGCGCGATCGACGACCGAGCCCACGACGCTGGTCGTGGCGCCCGGCTCCGGATCGAGCCCCACGACCTTGTGCCCGTCGCGCGCAAGTCTCGGCACCAGGGTCTGGCCAAGCCAGCCCGACGAACCGGTCACCAGGATGTTCACGCCAGCCCGGCTTCCTTCAGGGCCAGATCCTGCCGCTGCGTCAGCGCGTCGACGTCGAAGCCGTCGATCAGGCCCTCGAAGAGCTGGTGCCAGTTGATCGAGGCTCGGAGATGGATGAACACCGAGCCGAGGCCGATGGCGGCGCGGTCCATGAACACGAACTCGCGCGGCGGCCGCACACCGCCCATCTTGCGCAGTTCGCCGAACACGTTCTGCGCCATCTCGCGGCCGTAGCCCTCGGCCATCCCCTCGGTGAGGCGTCGCGGGCGGTCGTCCATCAGCGGGCCATACAGGAACGCGGCCCAGCGGTTGAGGATGGCGACCATCTCCTTGCTGAGGCCCGTAAAGCCCCAATCCTCGTAGGCCGCCACGGCGCGCGCCTCGTCGTCGGTCATCAGCGCGCGATAGAGTTCGATCGAGCCGCGCACGAAGCGCGGCGGGAAGATGCGGATGCAGCCGAAATCCATCAGGTTCACCGAACCGTCCGGCCGCACCGAGTAGTTGCCGAGATGCGGATCGCCGTGGATGGCGCCGTAGAAATAGAACGGCACGTACCAGGCGCGGAACATGGCGATGGCCAGCGCGTCGCGCTCTTCCTGCGAACGGGTCTTCCAGTTGAGCAACGGCTCGCCCTGCAGCCAGTCCATGGTGAGCAGGCGTTCGGTCGAATGTGAGGCCACCACCCCGGGCACATGCACGCGGGCCTCGTCGCGCAGCATGTGGCGGTATAGGGCCGCGTGCCGGGCCTCGCGGCGATAGTCGAGTTCCTCGCGCAGGCGGCTGGTGATCTCGGCATGGATCTCGTCGGTGCGGATCGCCGGATCGAAGCGCTGGCCGATCGCGAACACGACCTTGAGCTGATTGAGGTCGGCCTCCAGCGCCGAGGACATGTCGGGATACTGGAGCTTGGCCGCCACCTCGCGTCCATTGAGCAGCGTCGCGCGGTGGACCTGGCCCAGCGAGGCGGCGAACGACGCCTCCTTGTCGAAGCGGGCGAACTTGGCCTGCCAGTCGGGCCCGAGTTCCGTGGCCATGCGTCGGCGCACGAAGGCCCAGCCCATGGCCGGCGCGTTGGCCTGCAGCTGCGCAAGCTCACGGGCATATTCCGGCGGCAGCGCGTCGGGGATGGTGGCGAGCAGCTGCGCCGCCTTCATCAGCGGGCCCTTCAACCCGCCCAGCGCAGCCTTCAGCTCGCCGGCATGCTTGTCGCGATCCAGCGACAGGCCGAGATAGCGCTGCCCCGCCAGCTTGACCGCCAGCCCGCCAACCGACGTGCCGACCCGCGCATAGCGCCCGAGCCGGCCGCCGAGGGAATCGCCCTCGTCCTGGCTCATGCCCGGGCTATGAAGTTTTCATCCCGCATCCCGACCGATATAGGGTCGATCGGGTGCGGTTGCCACCTCGACGGTCAGGCCGCCCGCTGGTCCCGCGACATCAGGGCCAGAATCATCCGCATCCGGTCGACGACGTCGGTGGCCTCCAGGACCTGCTGTCGCTGCTCGATGCTGAGCGACAGATACTGGGCGATGGCATCTGCGATACGTCCAGGATCCTGTAGATGCGGCAATTGCACCAGCGCCTGCGGCGGCGACGCCAGGTCAATGTTGGCGTGGGCCGCGAAGCGCTGCAGCAGTTCGCGCGAGACCGTCGCCGCCTCCTCCCTGGCCGCTCCTTCGCGCTCGACCGGCGCAAGCTCCGCGACCAGGCACGCATGGCCCGCATCGATGCGGGTGGCGCGAGCCCGCCGCAGGCCCTGCACCATCGCCTTGATCGAACCGTCGGGCATTTTCACGATGTCGATCAATCTCCCGACGACACCTAAGCTGTAGAGGTCGTCCGTCGCGGGATCATCGTCGGCGACACGACGTTGTGTGACGAAAAAAATCTCCTTGTCGCCGGCCATCGCCTGTCCGATCGCCGCCACCGACTTCAGGCGCATGGCGTAGATCGGTGTCGTCATGTCGGGAAAGAGCACCAGATCGCGGAGCGGCAGGACGGGCATCCTGACCGCCGGCGCTTCCGCAGGCGATGCCGGCGGTGCCGCACCGATCCTGGCCGACAGCGTGTTCCAGTCGGCAACACCGAATATCCTGGCAATCAGCTCCAGGCATTCGCTGTGGGTCAGTGAAGTCGATCGTTCCTTGAGGGCCTGGCGCAGCGTCTGTGCCATGGCTTTTGCATCACGATAGTCGCGCATCGTTCAATCCTCTGCATCGGCACAACGGAAAAATCAGTCGCTTGCGTTACTGATCCGTTTGCCGTGGCAAAGGGATGCCTCTGAAGGCCGCGATACGTTCACCATACCCTGGGGCGCAAGCAGCGGGTCGTATCCACCCACTGATGAATCTGCCTGCGACCGCTCAGGATTGTCAACATTCGTCGCTACAGCTTCTCGAGTTCATCGATGAAGCCCGAGATCACGTCGAGGCCCTTGTCCCAGAAGGCCGGATCGGAGGCGTCGAGGCCGAACGGTGCCAGCAGTTCCTTGTGACGCTTCACGCCGCCCGAGCGCAGCATGTCGAGATACTTCTCCTGGAAGCCGTCGGGCTTCGCCTGGTAGGCGGCATAGAGCGAGTTCACCAGGCAGTCGCCGAACGCGTAGGCGTAGACGTAGAACGGCGAATGGATGAAGTGGCCGATATAGGACCAGTAGTATTTGTACTCGTCGTCGAAGGTGAAGGCCGAACCGAGGCTCTCCTTCTGCACCGCCATCCAGATCTCGCCGATCGCGTCGGGCGTCAGCTCGCCCTCGCGCCGCGCCATGTGGATGCGCGACTCGAAATCGTAGAACGCGATCTGGCGCACCACGGTGTTCAGCATGTCCTCGACCTTGCCGGCCAGCATCGCCTTGCGCGTCGCCTTGTCGGGCGCCGTCCTGAGCAGCGACTGGAAGGTCAGCATCTCGCCGAACACCGAAGCGGTTTCGGCGAGCGTCAGCGGCGTGTCGGCCATCAGCGGGCCCTGCCGGGCCGCCAGCACCTGGTGCACGCCATGGCCCAGCTCATGCGCGAGCGTCATGACGTCCCGCACCTTCCCCTGGTAGTTCAGCAGCAGATAGGGATGCGCCGACGGCACGGTCGGATGGGCGAAGGCGCCCGGCGACTTGCCCGGCCGCGCCGGTGCGTCGATCCAGCCGGTGCCGAAGAATTTGCGGCCGACAGCGGCCAGCTCGGGCGAGAAGGCGTTGTAGGCATCGAGCACGATCTTCTCGGCCTCGGGCCAGGGGATCGTGCGGTCGTCATGCTCGGGCAGCGGCGCGTTGCGGTCCCAGTAGGGCATGGTCTCGACGCCGAACCACCTGGCCTTGAGCTTGTAGTAGCGATGCGAGAGCTTCGGATAGGCCGCCTTCACCGAGGCCGCGAGCGCGTCGACGACTTCATCCTCGACCACGTTGGCCAGGTTGCGGAACGATTGCGGGCGGGCGTACTTGCGCCAGCGATCGTCGATCTCCTTGTCCTTGATCAGCGTGTTGGTGATCAGCGAGAAGACGGCGATGTTGTCGCCCTGCACCTTGCCGAACGACTTGGCGGCTTCCTTGCGCACCGTGGCGTCCTTGTTTGAGAGCTTGTCGAGGATCTGCGGCTCGCTCAGCATCTCGTTGCCGAACGGATAGCGCAGCCGCGCGATCGTCTCGTCGAACAGGCGCGACCAGGCGCTGCTGCCCACCACCGACTGGTCGTGCTGGAACTTCTCCAGCTCGTCGGAGAGCTGGTGCGGCCGGAACAGGCGCGCGTCGCGCAGCCACGGCGCATACTTCGCGAGTTCCGGCGCCTTCAGCTTCTCCGCGAGATCGGCATCCTCGATCTTGTTGATCTCCAGCCGGAAGAACAGGAGCTTCGAGCCGATGTCGTTCAGCTTCTCGGAAATGTCCTGCGCGAAGCGGTTGCGCTCGGGGTCGGACTGGTCCTGCGCCGAATAGAGCTGGGCATAGGAGCCGATGCGGCCCAGCAGGTCGCTCATCGCCTCGAGGCGGACGATCGCGCCGCCCAGCGCCCTGCCGTCGAGTCCGACGATCTTGCCCTCATAGTCCTTGGCGAAGGCCTCCGCCTCGGCCGCGGCGCGCTTCAGGTCGGCGTCGAGATCCGTTCCCGAGGGGCTGGAATAAAGGTCGGCCAAGTTCCAGGTCGGCAGATCGCCCAACACTACGTTCATCGACTAACTCCTTGCGTCGCTTTCCGATATGGGGCGCGACCTGCAGCGTGCCTAGAGGGAGTGCCTGATCCGGCCCGCCCGATCTACCACGCTTCCCGGCTCCACGGGCACCAACTCGAAGCCGTGCGCGCGGTAGACGCGCTCATGCACCGCCTCGAAGCGCCTTGCATCCTCCAGCCCGATCCGGCGCGCCGCCGTCGGCTCGATGAAGCCCATCAGCCGCACGAAGAAGACGCGACGCTGGTAGAAGCCCGAACCTTTCAGATCCTCGATTTCAGTACGCAGCAGGCCGGAGAGCGGATGCCCGAGGAACGTGGCCAGCGCCTCGGTGCAGAAGGCGGACCGGTCGTGGAACTGGATATCACCCGTCGTTGCGAGCCGTCTCTGCCGCTGCAGCGCCACGATCCGGTCGATGAAGCCCGGATCGGTCCAGGGCTCGGTAACGCCCTTTGCCTGTTCGAGGGCGATGACGTCGGTCGCCGCCTCCTCGACCACGGCAAAGTCTTCCAGCTCGAGCTGCCGCACCACCGCCGTCTTCCCCGCCCCCGGCGCCCCGGTGAGGATGAACCTGCCCGTCATCTTGCTTTCAAGGCTCCTCCAAACGCCCCCTTTCAGATTGGGGCAATCGCATATGCCCCAACACCCGTCGTCTCGACCGGAGCGCGCAGCGCGGAGTGGAGAGACCTTCTCTCTACGATTGATCGGCTATTGGTGGAGAGAAGGTCTCTCCACTCCGCCTCGCTACGCGATGCTCCGGTCGAGACGACGGCAAAGTGGTCAGATGATGCTCAGGGAGCCGAGCTACGCTCGGCTCAGAGCCGATTGTATTCCTTGAACCAGTCGACGAAGAGCGGGATGCCCTGCTCGACGGTCACCTTGGGGGTCCAGCCGAAGTCGCGGGTCGTGCTGTCGATGTCGGCGGCGGTTTCCTGCATGTCGCCGGGCTCGCCGGGCTTCAGCTCGATGACGGCCTTCCGGCCCAGCGCCTTCTCGAACAGGGCGATGACGTCGAGGATCTCCTCGCTGCGCGAGCCGCCGAGATTGTAGAGCCGGTGCCCGGCCGTCTCCGGCGGCCGGTCGAGCGCCGCCAGGGTGCCGGCCACGATGTCGTCGACGTAGGTGAAGTCGCGCTTCAGCTTGCCGTGGTGGTAGAGCGGGATCGTGCGGCCTTCGTGGATCGCGCGGGCAAAGATGTAGGGCGACATGTCGGGCCGCCCCCAGGGCCCGTAGACCGTGAAGTAGCGCAGGCCGGTCGCCTTGAGCCCGTACTGGTGCACGTAGGTCTCGGTCATCAGCTCGCCGGACCGCTTGGTGGCGGCGTACAGCGACACCGGATGGTCGACCCGGTCCTCGACGGCAAAGGGGATCTTGTCGTTGCCGCCATAGACCGACGAGGACGAGGCATAGACCAGGTGCCGGAGCTGCGGCCCGAGCCGGCGCGCCAGCTCCAGCAGGACGAGATGCCCCATCACGTTGGTCTGCACGTAGATATAAGGGTCGGTCTTGGAATGGCGGATGCCCGGCTGGGCGGCCAGGTGGACGATCCGGTCGAGGCCGCCGGGACGGTCGGCCAGGCCCAGCATCGTCCCGCGATCGGAGATGTCGCCCTCGATGAAGGTGAAGCCGGCCGTCTCGCGCAGCGGCTTGACCCGCGCGAACTTCAGGACCGGATCGTAGTAGTCGCTGAAATTGTCGATCCCGACGACCGATTCGCCCCGCGCCAGCAGGGCGCGGGCGACGTGGGAGCCGACGAACCCGGCGACACCTGTAACGAGGACTGAAGTCATGGCGGCGGACGCTTACAACATTTCATTCGAAGGTGACACCGTGAAACGGCGAGGGGTTGCCGCCCGGTCGCCCTGACGTAAACCGTCGTTTTTCGGACCCGATCGCCTTCCGCATTGCCCGACACGTGCAAACGTCGCTACCGTCCCCATGTTGAAATGTCAGGGAGGTTGCCATGTCCCTCGCGGTGACCCTGGACGACAAGTACGTTCTCGAACGCGGACGCGTGTATCTGACCGGGACGCAGGCGCTGGTGCGCCTCCCCATGATGCAGCGCCAGCGCGACCTCGCGGCCGGGTTGAATACCGGCGGCTACATCTCCGGCTATCGCGGCTCCCCTCTGGGCGGTTTCGACCAGGCCCTGTGGCAGGCCAAGAAGTTCATCAAGAAGAGCCATATCGAGTTCCAGCCCGGTACCAACGAGGACCTGGCCGCCACCGCCCTGTGGGGCACCCAGCAGATCCACCTCTACCCCGGCGCGCGTTACGATGGCGTGTTCGGCATGTGGTACGGCAAGGGCCCGGGCGTCGACCGCTCCGGCGACGTCTTCAAGCACGCCAACTATGCCGGCACCTCCAAGCACGGCGGCGTCGTAGCCCTCGCCGGCGACGACCACATGGCGAAATCCTCGACCGTCGCCCACCAGAGCGAGCCTGCCTTCATGTCGGCCGGCATGCCGGTCCTCCACCCGGCCGGCGTCCAGGAATATCTCGACTGGGGGCTGCATGCCTTCGCGATGTCGCGCTATTCGGGCCTGTGGGTCGCCTTCAAGGTCCTGAGCGAGACGGTCGACAGCTCGGCCTCGGTCTACGTCGACCCGCACCGGGTCGAGATCCACACCCCCACCGATTTTGTCCTGCCGCCCGACGGCGTGCACATCCGCTGGCCCGACGACTGGCTGGGCCAGGAGCGCCGCGTCGTCACCATCAAGCAGCCCGCCGCCTTGGCCTACTGGCGCGCCAACAAGCTCGACCGACTGATGCTCGGCCGGCCCGACGCCCGCTTCGGCATCGTCACGGTCGGCAAGTCCTATCTCGACGTGCGCCAGGCGCTGGATGAGCTGGGCGTCGGCGACGAAGAGGCCGAGCGCCTCGGCCTCGCGATCTACAAGGTCGGCATGGTCTGGCCGCTGGAGACCGAGGGCGCCACCGCCTTCGCCGCGGGCAAGCGCGAGATCCTCGTGATCGAGGAGAAGCGCAACCTGATCGAGCAGCAGCTCAAGGACGCGCTGTTCAACGCCCCCGCCGACCGCCGCCCCGTCGTGGTCGGCAAGACCGACGAGCGCGGCCAGATGCTGCTCAAGACCGACGGCGAGCTGACACCCTTCGAGATCGCCTCGGCCATCGTCGCCCGCTTCGGCCTCGACGCCTTCAGCAGCCGCACGAAGGAGCGTTTCCAGGCGCTGAAGCGCCGCGCCGGCCGCCAGGTGCGCAACGAGGCGGGCCTCGCCCGCGTCCCCTATTTCTGCTCCGGCTGCCCGCACAACACGTCGACCAAAGTGCCCGACGGCTCGATGGCGATGGCCGGCATCGGCTGCCATACGCTGGCCATCGGCATGGAGCGCAACACCAGGACCTTCACCCACATGGGCGCCGAGGGCGTGCCGTGGGTCGGCGCCAGCCACTTCACCGACATGCCGCACGTCTTCCAGAACCTGGGCGACGGCACCTATTTCCATTCGGGCTATCTCGCGATCCGGCACGCCGTCGCGACCAACACCACCATCACCTACAAGATCCTCTACAACGACGCAGTGGCCATGACCGGCGGCCAGCCGCACGACGGCAACGTCCATCCCTGGACGATCAGCCAGCAGGTCCACGCCGAGGGCGTGCGCCGCATCGCCCTGGTGAGCGACGAGCCGGACAAGTACCCGCTCGGCACCGAATGGGCGCCGGGCGTCACCTTCCATCACCGCGACCAGCTCGACGAGGTCCAGCGCGAGCTGCGCGAGGTCAAGGGCGTCTCGGTCCTGATCTACGACCAGACCTGCGCCGCGGAGAAGCGCCGCCGCCGGAAGCGCGGAACCTTCCCCGATCCCAACAAGCGCGTCTTCATCAACGAGGCGGTGTGCGAGGGCTGCGGCGACTGCTCCGTAAAGTCGAACTGCCTCTCCGTCGTGCCGGTCGAGACCGAGTTCGGCCGCAAGCGCGCCATCGACCAGTCCTCCTGCAACAAGGACTTTTCCTGCCTGAACGGCTTCTGCCCCTCCTTCGTGAGTGTCGAGGGCGGCACGCTGAAGAAGGGCAAGGCGGTGACCGCGAAGAAGGTTGAAGGCGTCGCGGCGCAGGAGCCGGAACTGCCTGCCGCCCCGATTCTCCCGTCGGTCGAGGACAAGCCTTACGGCGTCCTCATCACCGGCATCGGCGGCACCGGCGTCGTCACCATCGGCGCCATCATGGGCATGGCCGCCCATATCGAGGGCAAGGGCGCGACCGTGCTCGACCAGCTCGGCATGGCGCAGAAGGGCGGCGCGGTGATCAGCCATGTCCGCATCGGCGCGACCCCCGAGGCGCTGCACGCCGTGCGCCTGGCCGCCGGCGGCGCCAACGTGCTGCTGGGCTGCGACCTGGTCGTCAGCGCCAGCCCCAGCGCGCTGGCGAGCCTCGAGCCCGGTGTCTCGCATGCCGTCGTCAACACGCACGAGACCATCACCGGCGAGTTCACCCGCCATCCCGACCTCGCCTTCCCGGCCAACACGCTGAAGCTCTCGGTCGAGGCTGCGGCCGGCGCCGATGCGGTCGAGTTCCTCGACGCCACGGGCATCGCCACGGCGCTGATGGGCGATTCGATCGCCACCAACATGTTCGTGCTGGGCTACGCCTACCAGAAGGGCCTGATCCCGCTCGCGCACGAAACGATCGAGCGCGCCATCGAGCTGAACGGCGCCGCGGTGCCGATGAACCTCGCCGCCTTCCGCTGGGGCCGCCGCGCCGCCGCCGACCGCGCCGCCGTCGAGAAGCTGGTCGCGCCCAAGCCGACCAAGGCCAACGTCGTCGCCTTCACGCGCACGCAGCCCAAGACGCTCGACGAGATCGTGGCCTCCCGCACGAAGCACCTGACCGGCTACCAGAACGCGGCGCTGGCCCAGCGCTACAAGGCGCTGGTCGACAAGGTGTGCGCCGCCGAGACGAAGATCGGCCAGACGGGCCTCGCGGAAGCCGTCGCGCTCTATTACTCGAAGCTCCTGTCCTACAAGGACGAGTACGAGGTGGCCCGCCTCTACACCGAAGCCGCCTTCCAGGCCGGCCTCAGCCGGCAGTTCGAGGGCGACTACAAGCTCAAGTTCCACCTCGCCCCGCCGCTCTTCTCCAGCCGCGACCCGCAGACCGGCCAGCTCATCAAGCAGGAGTTCGGCGCCTGGATGCTCCCGGCCTTCCGGATGCTGGCCAAGCTCAAGGGCCTGCGCGGCACCAGGTTCGACGTGTTCGGCTACACCGAGGAACGCAAGACCGAACGCCGCCTGATCGCCGACTACGAGGCGCTGGTCGCCGAACTGCTGGCCGGCCTGTCAGCCCAGAACCACGCGCTCGCCATCAAGCTCGCGAGCATCCCCGACGACATCCGCGGCTACGGCCACGTGAAGGACGCGCATCTGGAAAAGGCCAAGAAGAAGGAAGCCGACCTGCTCCACCAGTGGCGCAACCCGGAGGCGATGAAAGCGGCGGCGGAGTGAGGACAGAGTCGCCGCCAGGCACTAGTGGCTGTCGACGGATAAGCAGAAGTGACCACTGATTTCTTTTCGTTACTCGAAGAGAAAGACTTCGATCTTGTCTCTCCCAAATTTCGACCGTTCCTTCGCCATGAGCGCCCTCCCGCTTCATGGACGCAGACAACCGCCTTCTATGCTTACGGATACCGAAACGCTTTCGAGGAAATAGTCATACCTCTTATTCGATGGTGGCCAAACCGCGACTACTTGTTGATGCCTGCATTCAGCCTTGCCCGACACTCTGTCGAACTTCACCTTAAGGAAGTCATTGCTCGGTACAGCGAAGCGACAGGCATCGAGGCGGATACTTCGCGGCGACACGATCTGTTAGGCTTGTGGAAGCTCGCCTATGTCGCTGTAGATTCTGGTGTCGGCATTTCTTCAGCAGACAGTTGGACGAACTATTGCGGTCAACTTGTGAAGCATATTCACGACATCGACCCTAATGGACAGAAGTTCCGCTATCCTCGTGACAACAATGGCAAGGTCCACCAGTACACTCGCGTTGAATTAATCGATCTCGCCAAGGCGCACTGGCATATTACGAACTGATGTAACGCGTGCACTGACACGCTGGACGCGGGACAGCCCTAATGGTCCGCTACATGCGTGGGCCTGGGCCTCGAATCTTCGGCGACAAAACCCGAATGTGCCCGATATGCGTCCCATGGCTCGCCACCGCCTGACAGAATCGGGCGTCGGCGGTGACGACGTAGGTCCCGAGGCGCTTCGCGAGCGCCAGGTAGAGGCAGTCGTAGACCGGGTGGTTGAGTTGGAGCGCCAGGCGCATCGCCTCCGGAAGGTCGTGCTCCAGCGGCACGCTCGCAACCGGCGCTTTCGTGAGCTCGGCCAGCCGCTCCCCGGCTTCCGCTTGCGTCAACTCTCCGCGGACCGTGCGGCGCCATAGGGCGTTCCCGGCCTCCAGCAACCAGAGCGAGGGAGCCGCGAGATCCCTCTCCAGCAGCTCTTCGGCGGCGTCGCTCCCCGGCTCCTCAAGCACCCACTTCAGTGCGATCGAGGCGTCGACGACGATGGTCATCGGGAGTCGCGATCCTCGCGGATGAGATCGGCCGACTCGCCCTGTATCCTGCCGACAGTTCCGGCGCGGAGGCGCGCAGCGCGCTTGCGGAACTCGTTGCGGCCGCTTCTCAGGGCTTCTTCCAGGATCAGGCGGTGCTCGGCCTCGGCGCTGCGGCCGTTGGCGGCGGCACGTTCCTTGAGCGCCAGCACGAGGGCTTCAGGGAGGTCTCGGACCAGGAGTTGCGCCATATCCGCATGATATCACTCGCTATCACAGGTGCAAGCGATAGATCATCACACTGCTGAAATTGCGGGGGGCGCCCAGAAGCTGCGCCATAGTGGGTTGATGTGGTATGATATCACCCAGGCCGGATGTCGATCAGCAGGCCGTCGGAAAGTCGGCGTTCCGGCGAATAAACGAAACAAACGCAATAAACGATTCAGACGAAATAGAAATTCGCTGATTTTGAAGGGGTATTATAATACCGCTGGCGCTAGATATTGTACCCCTGCGCCTCCGTCCCCCAGTTCATTGATCGGCTGCAGCCCATTTGCGCCAGCGCAAATCCACGTCATGCTCCCGTCCAAGGAGGAACGACATGAAATTCGGCATCTTCTACGAGCTGCAACTGCCCCGTCCGTGGGCGCCGGGAGACGAGCATCGGCTCTATCAGAACGCGCTCGACCAGGTCGAGCTGGCGGACCGGCTGGGCTACGACCATGCGTGGCAGGTCGAGCATCACTTCCTGGAAGAATATTCCCACTCGCCCTCGCCTGAGTCCTTCCTCGCGGCGGCGAGCCAGCGGACCAGGAACATCCGGCTGGGGCACGGCATCTTCCAGCTGACGACCAACCATCCGACGCGCGTCGCCGAGCGCGTGGCGACGCTCGACCTGCTGTCGAACGGGCGCTGCGAGTTCGGCATGGGCGAGAGCGCCTCGATCACCGAGCTCGAGCCGTTCGGCGTCACCATGGAGAACAAGCGCGAGATCTTCGAGGAAGCGGTCCGCGCCATCATGCCGATGTTCAAGGACGGGCCCAGCGAGCACGCGGGCAAGGTCTGGAACATCCCGCTGCGCATGGTCGTGCCGAAGCCCTTGCAGAAGCCGCACCCGCCGCTCTGGGTCGCCTGCTCGCAGCTGCAGACGCTGACCAAGGCCGGCGAATGGGGCATGGGCGCGCTGGGCTTCCAGTTCGTCTCGGCCGATGCCGCGCACGCCTGGGTGCACGCCTACTACAACGCCTTCGTGAAGCGGCAGAAGAAGCTCGCCGACTACAGGAGCAATCCCAACATCGCGCTGGTCAGCTTCTTCATGTGTGCCAAGACCGACGAGGAGGCGCGCGAGCGCGCCGACGGCGACACGTTCTTCCAGTTCGCGCTGCGCTTCTACGGCCAGTCGGCCGACCGGCGCCGGCCGGCCGCCGGCACGGTCAACATGTGGGACGAATACCAGAAGTGGAAGAAGGCCAATCCGGAGCAGCATGCCGCGGCGCTGCGCGGCGGCCTGATCGGCTCACCGGAAACCATCCGCCGCAAGCTGAAGAAGTTCCAGGCCTCGAACATCGACCAGGTCGTGCTGCTGAACCAGGCCGGCAAGAACCGCCACGAGGATATCTGCGAATCGCTCGAGCTGTTCGCGAAGGAAGTCATGCCCGAGTTCCAGGGCGCGCACCCCGAACTGCTGAAGTGGAAGGAGCGCGTGCTCAACCGCGAGGTCGAGCTGGAGGAGATCGACACGACCGCCTTCACCGACCGCTACGGCGGCACGATGAAGGGCATCGCGCCCGCTACGCAGGGTGTGCGCGCCGCAGAGTAACGACGCGCCGAGACTCACCTTCCACCTCATGCTGAGGAGCGCTCCAGCGGAGCGCGTCTCGAAGCATGGGCACGAGCACCACGCCTGCAGCCCACCCTTCGAGACGGCCGCGATGCGGCCTCCTCAGGGTGAGGTAGATGGGTACGGACGAGGCGAAAGAAACTCTACGGCGCCAGATGCCCCAGCGGCAGGACGGCCCCTGCCTTCAACGTCTGGATCGCGATGGTGCTCTTCACCTCGCGGACCAGCGGCAGGTTGAGCAGCTTTCCGACGAGGAAGCGCTGGTAGGCGTCGAGGTCGGGCACCGTGACTTCGAGCAGATAGTCGGCATCGCCCGCCACCATGTGGCAGGCGACGACCTCCGGGCAGGCGACGACCTCCTGCTCGAAGGTCGTGGCGCGATCGTCGGCATGGCCCTCGATCTTCACGCCGACGAACACGGTGAGGCCGAGCCCGATGCGCTTGCGGCCCAGCACCGCGCGATAGCCTTCGACATAGCCCTCGCGCTCCAGTCGGTTGACCCGGCGCAGACACGGTGACGGCGACAGGCCGACCTTCTCGGCGAGGTCGACGTTGCTGAGACGGCCGTCGGCCTGCAGCACCGCGAGGATTCGCCGGTCGATAGCGTCGAGATCGTCGTTTGGCACCTATCGCCTCCTCGGCCCTGATTCGAGCAATACCATGCCATTGAATGCCGCCATCCGAGGCATGAACGCAAGGACATGCCCGCCCGGTTTGCTGGATTGTAGCCGCCATTCAGAGGAGGCAGACATGACCTTGAACGACGAGATCGAGAGCTTTGCCGTGCCCGGCGCCATCGCGGAGACGCTGCAGCGCTACATCGACGGCGCGCGGACGGGCGACATCGCCCTGCTGCGCTCGGCCTTCGCGGAGGGCGCCCGCGTGAGCGGCAGCTACGGCGGCAAGCCTGTGACCTGGAGCCTCGGCGAATTCTGCGATGCCGTCACACGCGGCGGTCCCGCGCCCGGGCTGCAGGCGCGCGTCGTGTCGATCGAGCCGGCCGGAGGTGCGGCGATGGCGCGGCTCGAAGCGCTCGACTGGCGCGGCACGCGCTACACGGATTTCTTCGTGATGGTCCGGCGCGACGGCGATTGGCGCATCGACAGCAAGGTCTTCCACGCCCACGCACGGGCCTGACGCCCGGCAGCGACAGCGACGACGAGGGGCGGTGGAAAAGCGCCCTTCCGGTCGCAGCAATGTCACAGGCGGCGTCATGCCATCGCCGCTTCCGTCCGCTAGTTAACCTCCCAAGGAGAAACCGCACCGGAGATGCGGCCAGTTGCGCTTGCCCAGCAGGCAGGATGGGCCTCTAGTTGTGTACGGGGAAGACGATGTCACGCAGCCTGGATGCTCCACTCAGTCCCAACGAGGAAGTGACGCTACGCCGTGTCGCGCTCGGCATATCCCCGCTGAAGGACCTGGCACCGCGCGACCTCATGCGCCTGAAAGCCCTGTCGCTGGTCGAGATCGAGGCCGGCGTTGCGCGCCTGACCGACTTCGGCCGCCAGCGCTACAGCGCGCTGCCCCGCGCCGGCACTGCCCGGGACCTCTCCTCCTACGAGGCGATGGTCGCCGCCGTCGGCGAAAGGTTGCGCAAGTCGGCGGAATGAGGCGTTCCGGAATGTGAAGTCTTTGCGACCTCCGGCAACTGGCTGGGTAAGCCCGCGTTCCTCAGGCACCCCAACCATCGAACAGGAGAGAGCGATGACCGACCTTACCTTGACGCCGAGAAACCTGATCGCCGCCGAGCGCGTCACCGGAACCGACGTCTACAATCTGCAGGGCGACAAGCTCGGCACCGTCGAGGACATCATGATCGACAAGGTGAGCGGCCGCGCCATCTACGCCGTCATGTCGTTCGGCGGCTTCCTCGGCATTGGCGAGAAGCATCATCCGCTGCCGTGGTCGACGCTGAAGTACGACGAGCGCCAGGGCGGCTATGTCGTGGCCCTCGACAAGAAGATCCTGGAAGGCGCTCCGACCTACGACGATGCGGAGAATTTCAGCTGGACGCCGGACTACGGCCGCCAGGTCGACAAGTACTACGGCGTCCCGACCTACTGGTAAGGACGGCCCTCGATGAGCCGGTCGGCGACCCCCATCTGGAGGTGACCGGCCGGCTTATTCATGGCGTCACCTTCTGGCAGCCCGCGCCCTGCCAGCGATATCCCTGCGCCGTGCCCGCCACCATCGTCCATTCGACGATGCAGCTCTGGCGCACCAGGGTCGGCGGAAACCCGCCCATCGGGACCCACCAGCCACCGCCCCAGCCCCACCCCCAGCCGCCGAAGCGCGTGTACATCGGCGGCATCCCCGGATCGATGTACGACGTATCCCACCGCCATTGCAGGATCTTGCTTCCGTCCTCGAGCTGGTAGGTATTGTCGGGGATTCGGCCCATGTTGTTCAGCAGCCCGGCCTCCGGCGCGCCCGCCATCGCGCGAAGCTGATTGTCGAACGCCGCCTCGCGTTCCGCCCGTGTTTCGCAGCCGGGCGACAGGGCCAGTATGGAGAAGACCGCCAACAGCCGTTTGATCGACATGTCGTTCATCCTAGCGCGCAATGGCTTGGCATTCACGTTCCGGTCGAGGATGTTCCCCCGTGAGGACCGAACCTGGTCCGCGAGAGGATCAGGAAGACCGGATGGGATCGGCGGTGAAGTGGCTCGCCTTCGCGGTTTGCGTGGCAGGGCTGGTATGGGGGCCATTCGCGCGAACCTTCGAGGACGTCCGGCGCTACGGCTACATGGCCGACATCATGCCGTCCGACTGGCGCGCCACCAACATCTGGCTCGACAGTACCGAATGCACGGTGTCGCGCGGCGTCTGGCTGGCGCTGTGCGAGGACGGCCGGCTGATCCCGATCTCCGAGCGCGCCATCGCCGACGATCCGGGCCACGCCCTGCTGCTCAGCGCCTGGGCCGCGATCACGGGCAAGCGCGCCACCCTGGTCGACGTGGCGCGGCTCAGCACGCTCCTCAACACGATCGGCCTGGTGGCCCTGGCGGGGCTGCTGTTCTCGCTGCGGGCCTGGATTGCCTCGATCGTGCTGCTGGCGCTGGGGCCGGCCGAGTTCCTGGGCTGGATGGGCACCTCGCCGCACTGGGCCTTCATCGGCATGGTGAGCCTGGCGGGCATCCTGCCGCTGGCGATCGCGACGCGCAGCGGCCGGGCCTGGATCGCGGGCGGGATCGTGGCGCTCGCCGTGGTCACTCTGGTCCGCGAGTCGATCGGCCTGATGGGCTTCGCGCTGACCCTGGGCGCGGTTGCGGCGATGGCGTTCCTGCAGCGACCACGCCCGGCCCGCGCCCTCCTCCGCTCCGCGCTCGTCATCGTGCTGGCCGCCGGCGCATTGCTCGCGCCGAAATGGGTGACACTGGCGCGCGATGCCGCCTTCCCCATGGCGCCGGCCGAACGCCTGCAGACGCACGGCCTGTCGCACACGCTCTATCTCGGGCTCGGCTTCGTCGAGAACAAGTGGGGCATCCGCTACGACGACGACTATGGCGAGGATCTCGCCAACAAGGCCGGGATCGTCTTCTGCTCGCCCGAATATTTCCGACTGATGTGGAGGCTCTACGTCGACCGCATCGTCGAGGATCCGGTCGAGTTGGCACGCATCTACTGGGAGAAGGCGCTGCAGTTGCTCGCCGTGCCGACGCTGCATCCGGGCCCGCCCTTCGGCATCGTCCTGGCGATCGGTCTCGTGCACCTGCTGGTATCGACCTGGTTGGGTCTGTGGCGGCGCGTGGGCCTTCCGCAGGGTCTGCCGATTGAAGCCATATCGCTGGCCTTTCTCGGCCTGTTCCTCGCCCAGGCGATCCTGGCGCTGCCCAGCCACATGTATGCCCTGCCGGTGAACGCCTTCATCCTGGTCCTGTTCGGCATCCTCGTGGAGTTCGCGGCGCGTGGCCTATGGACGGTGCTGTCGAAACGCCGCCGTTCCATTTGATGGCGCCCTACTTGATGGCGCCGAGGAACTTCTTGCACTCGTAGGTGAGCTGGTTGGTTCGCTGGTCCTCGCAGGGCTTCTGTCGCTCGAGCAGGACGGCCGTCGCATAGAAGACGAAGACGCCCAGGATCCAGACGGTGATCGACCAGCCCATGGCACTGTCCAGCCGCCGGTGAAAGGCGGGTGTGGCGCGCGACGGCGCCGCTACCGACACGGCGCCCCGGACCAGCATGATGGTGAGGGGGAAGGTCGCCGCGCCGCAGGCCAGATAAAGCAGGAGAACCGTCAGTACGCCCATCTCACCAGGTCAGCTTGGGCATGGGGATCGGCCCGTTCTGCTTGGGCGCCCAGCCACGGGCCTCCATGCAGGTCGCCATGCCACGCTCGAAGTTATACTTGTACCCTTGGTTGGCCATGTCGGAGTACAGGCCCTGCTGGCCGTAACGCTCCCGCTCGGCCGCGAAAGTCGCCCGCCGCTGGTCGTCGATGTTGCGCTCCTGCTGGGCCCGCGCGCGGACCTGGGTGCGGCACTGCGACTCGTCCTTGGTGAACTGCTCCGCGTCGCTGCCTTCCTTGGAGAAGTCCTTGGGCGCGCAGGCCGAGATCACCGCCGCCGCCATCACGAGGGCGATAGCGAGCTTCATGCCGTGCCAGCCAGCGCCGCCTCGATCGCCTTCAGCGCATCGGACGCCTTGGTTCCGTCGGGCCCGCCGCCCTGCGCCATGTCGGGCCGGCCGCCGCCGCCCTTGCCGCCCAGCGCCGCCACCCCCGCCTTCACGAGTTCCACCGCGCTGTGGGTCTTGGCGAGATCCTCGGTCACGCCGACCACAGCCGAGGCCTTGCCGTCCTCGACGCCGATCAGCGCCACGACGCCCGAGCCCAGCTTCTTCTTGAACTCATCGGCCATGCCCTTCAGGTCCTTGCCCGGCACGCCGTTCAGCACACGGCCGATCAGCTTGACTCCGCCAACGTCACGCACCTCGTCGGCCGCGGAAGCACCGTCTGCTCCGCCGCCGGCCAGTGCCAGCGCCTTGCGCGCATCGGACAGTTCCCGCTCGATCTTCTTCTGGCCCTCGACCAGCGCCGCCAGACGCGCCGGCAGATCCTCGGGCCGCACCTTCAAAGTCGCCGCCGCCTCGGCCAGCAGGTCGGCCTGGTGGCGGACGAAGGCCTCGGCCGCATTGCCGGCCAGCGCCTCGATGCGGCGGACGCCGGCCGCGACCGCGCCCTCGCCCACGATCTTGAACAGGCCGATGTCGCCGGTGCGGCGCGCATGGGTGCCGCCGCACAACTCGACCGAATACCTCTCGCCACCGGGAACGTCGGCGTCGCCGCCCATCGAGAGCACGCGCACCTCGTCGCCGTACTTCTCGCCGAACAGCGCCATGGCGCCGGCGGCGATCGCCTCGTCCGGGGTCATGAGGCGCGTCTCGACCGCCGAATTGTGGCGAATGCGATCGTTCACCTCGTCCTCGATCTTGCGCAGTTCCTCGGGCGAGACCGCCTTGGTGTGGCTGATGTCGAAGCGCAGCCGGTCGGGCGCCACCAGCGAGCCCTTCTGTGTGACGTGCTTGCCGAGATGGCGGCGCAGCGCCTCGTGCAGCAGATGGGTGGCCGAGTGATGCGCGCGGAGCTGGGCGCGGCGGATCGGGTCGATGGTCATGACCAGGTCGTCGCCGACCTTGAGCTCGCCCTTCTCGACCGTGGTGTGATGGGCATGGAGGCCGCCCACCATCTTCTGGACGTCGGCGACCGTCGCCTCGTTGGCGCCGCTCACCAGGCGGCCGGTATCGCCCTGCTGGCCGCCCGACTCCGCATAAAACGGCGTCTGGTTGGTCACGATCCAGCCGGTCTGTCCCGCCTTCAGCGATTGGACTTCCTTGCCGTCGAGCAGGATCGCCTTGATCTGCCCCTCGGCGCGCTCGGTGTCATAGCCCAGGAATTCGGTGGCGCCGGCCTTCTGGCGCACGTCGAACCAGATCGCCTGGTCCGCCGTCTCGCCCGAGCCCGCCCAGGCCGCGCGCGCCTTGGCGCGCTGCTCGTCCATCGACTTCTCGAAGCCGTCGGTGTCGACCTTGATGTCGCGCGCCCGCAGCACGTCCTGCGTGAGGTCGAGCGGAAAGCCGTAAGTGTCGTAGAGCTTGAAGGCAACCTCGCCCTTCAGGGTGCCGCCGGCGCTCAGCTCCTTCGTCTCGTCCTCGAGCAGCTTGAGGCCGGTGCCCAAGGTCTTCTTGAAGCGCGTCTCCTCGAGCTTCAGCGTCTCGGTGATCAGCGGCTGGGCACGCGAGAGCTCGGGATAGGCATCGCCCATCTCGCGCACCAGGGTCGGTACCAGCTTGAAGACCACTGGATCCTGCGCCCCCAGGATGTGCGCATGGCGCATCGCGCGGCGCATGATCCGGCGCAGCACGTAACCGCGGCCCTCGTTCGACGGCAGCACGCCGTCGGCGATCAGGAACGACGTCGCGCGCAGATGGTCGGCGATCACCTTGTGGGAGGCGCCCTGCTTGCCGTCGGGATCGACGCCGGTTTCGTGCGCCACCGCCTCGATCAGTGCCCGGAACAGGTCGATGTCATAGTTGTTGTGCTTGTGCTGCAGCACGGCCGCGAGACGCTCCAGGCCCATGCCGGTGTCGATCGACGGCTTGGGCAGCGCGACGCGCTCCTCCTTGGTCACCTGCTCGAACTGCATGAAGACCAGGTTCCAGATCTCGATGAACCGGTCGCCATCCTGGTCGGGGCTGCCCGGCGGGCCGCCGGGGATGCCCTCGCCGTGGTCGTAGAAGATCTCCGAGCACGGGCCGCAGGGGCCGGTATCGCCCATCGCCCAGAAATTGTCCGAGGTCGGGATGCGGATGATCCTGTCGTCCGAAAGGCCCGCGATCTTCTTCCAGTGGCCGGCCGCCTCGTCGTCGGTGTGGAACACCGTGACCAGCAGCTTCTCCCTGGGCAGGCCGTAATCCTTCGTCAGGAGGGTCCAGGCCAGCTCGATCGCATGTTCCTTGAAATAGTCGCCGAACGAGAAGTTGCCCAGCATTTCGAAGAAGGTGTGGTGGCGGGCCGTGTAGCCCACATTCTCGAGATCGTTGTGCTTGCCGCCGGCGCGCACGCACTTCTGCGAGGTCGCCGCCCGCGAATAGGAACGCGTCTCCAGCCCGGTGAAGACGTTCTTGAACTGCACCATGCCGGCGTTCGTGAACATCAGCGTCGGGTCGTTGCGAGGCACCAACGGGCTCGACTCCACGACTTCGTGGCCGTTCTTGCGGAAGTACTCTAGGAAGGTACGACGGATTTCGCTGACGCTTTGCATGCCGGCCTTGTAGCGTGCGCCCGCCCGCCAAGTCCAGAACAGGGAACCCAGGGGAAATGGCCGCCGAGGCCCATTCTACCGCCACTCTTCGCCTCTCCGTGGGCGACCTCCGGATCGCCCATCCGATCACCGTACCGAGCGGGCCGGTGCCCGCGGCCGACATCGTCCCGGCCCTGCAGGGGCTGGTGAACGCCGTGGTCGCGGCGGCCGAGGCCGGCAAGGCGATCTCCTGCCGCAAGGGCTGCGGGGCCTGTTGTCGCCAGCTCGTGCCGATCTCGCGCACGGAGGGTGAACGGCTGCTGTCAACCGTCGCCGCCCTGCCGGCAGAACGGCGCGGCGTGCTGGAAGGCCGGTTCGCTGCCGCCGAGGCCGCCCTCGCCGCCGCCGACCTCAAGGAGCGCAAGGGCCGGCCGGACCGGGAGCTGTCGACCGCCTATTTCGCGCTGGGTATCCCCTGCCCCTTCCTCGAGGAAGAGAGCTGCTCGATCCATCCGGACCGGCCGCTGGTCTGCCGCGAGTACCTCGTTACCTCGCCGGCGGACCTTTGTGCCGAGCCCGAGCAGAAAGGCGTGACACCCGTCCCGGTGCCGAAGGTCTCGCTGGCGGCCCGAGGACTGCAGGACGAGCGCGAGGAGTGGTTTCCGCTGGCGCTGCTGATGGATTGGGCGAAGAACCGTCCCAGGGCCAGTGCACGGCGCACGGGGCCGGAGTGGATCCAGCGGTTCCTAAAGGGGATGTCGGCCAAGCGGCCCTGACCGCCCATTTTCTTATGCGCTTTGCGCATAAGAAAATGGGCGGTACCGCGCGTGGGGTGCGGTACCGCCCTTAGGGACCCGGAGACAGGGGATCGGGGTTCCCTATTCCTCGTCGTCGTCCTCCGTGCCACCCTCCATCAGGGCGTTGGCAAGGATGCCGGCATTGGCGCGCACCTTGTTCTCGATCGCATTGGCGACCTCGGGATGCTCCCTGAGGTAATTCTTGGCGTTCTCGCGGCCCTGCCCGATGCGGGTGCCGTCGTAGGAGTACCAAGAGCCCGATTTCTCGACGACGCCGGCCTTCTCGCCGAGATCGATCAATTCGCCGTTCTTGGAAACACCCTCGCCGTACATGATGTCGAACTCGACGACCTTGAATGGCGGCGCCACCTTGTTCTTCACGACCTTGACGCGCGTGGCGTTGCCGACGACTTCGTCCTTGTCCTTGAGCGCGCCGATCCGACGGATGTCGAGGCGGACCGAGGCGTAGAACTTCAGCGCATTGCCACCCGTCGTCGTCTCGGGGCTGCCGAACATGACGCCGATCTTCATGCGGATCTGGTTGATGAAGATCACCAGCGTGTTGGACTTGGAGATCGAGGCGGTGAGCTTGCGCAGCGCCTGGCTCATCAGGCGGGCATGCAGGCCTGGCAGGGAGTCGCCCATCTCGCCTTCGAGTTCGGCGCGCGGCACGAGGGCGGCCACCGAGTCGATCACCAGCACGTCGATGGCTCCGGAGCGCACCAGCGTATCGGCGATCTCGAGCGCCTGCTCGCCGGCGTCGGGCTGCGAAATCAGTAGGTTGCCGATGTCGACGCCCAGCTTCTTGGCATAGCCCGGATCGAGCGCATGCTCGGCGTCGACGAAGGCGCAGGAACCGCCTTTCTTCTGCGCCTCGGCAATCACGTGCAGCGCGAGCGTCGTCTTGCCCGAGCTTTCCGGACCGTAGATTTCGACGATACGGCCCTTGGGCAGGCCGCCGATGCCCAGCGCGATATCGAGGCCCAGCGAGCCGGTCGAGATCGCCTCGATCTCCAGCGCCTCGCGCTGGCCGAGCTTCATGATGGAACCCTTGCCGAAGGCACGCTCGATCTGGGCGAGAGCGGCATCCAGCGCCTTGTTCTTGTTTTCCATGCCTTCTTTTTCGACCACCTTGAGCATCGCCGACATTGGCTCTCTCCTTCTTCCCATGCCCCTGTCAGGAGCGGCAATGCGGATAAGTCCGCAGCAGGTTCGAATGTCTGGTGGCGCCAATGTACCCATTTTGTTCCAATCCGCAATGGAACAAATAACCCCCTGATAGAACTAATGTTCTTGACACAAGTTCTAGATACGTTCCCTGAGAGTTATCCCCTGATCTGGACAGTTTCTCTCATGCCACCCCGGGCGCGGATGGTGGCACCCAGGCGGGGGGATCACGCGACGTGCCAAGTCGCGTTTTTTCAAATCGTTTGTTTCGTTTATTCCGTTGGTTTCGTTTATTCGCCAGAATTCCGTCAAGAGCCTGATGGATTCGCAGGAGGTCGGGGAATAAAGGGGCAGCGGTCACGGCGCCCTTGGAGCGCCGGTGCGTCTTCCCCGCGGGATCCGAGGCCAGTCCTATCGCGGACCGAGCGTGCCGGCTTCCTTCAGCCTGCCGACCTCCGCGAGGCCATAGCCCAGCGTCCCCAGCACCTCGTCATTGTGCTGGCCGATCTCCGGCGGGTTGGAGACGAGCGGCGGACGCCAGCCCATCATCTGGAAGGGCAGCAGCGGCAACCGGGTCTGCACGCCGCCCGGCAGGGTCGTCGGCGCCAGCGAGCCGTTGGCCAGCAGGTGCGGATGCTCGAACAGGTCCTGCGGCCGGGCGACGGGCGCGAAGGAAATATCAGCCTCGAGGCACATCTGCTCGAGTGCTTCCTTGGTGTAGGCCTTGAACACGGCGGCAACCTTCGGCACCAGCCACGGCCGCGCCTCGATGCGCAGGTTGTTGGTGGCGAGTTTGGGATCGGCCGCGAGCTCCGGCTGCTTGAAGAACTCGCAGAAGCGCTTCCACTGGCCGTCGCTGGTGATGCCGACGAAGACCTGCAGGTCATCGGCCGTGTTGAAGATCTCGTAGACCGCCCACGAACTCACGCGCTCGGGCATCGGCGGCGGCGCGGCGCCGTTGATCGCGGTGATCGCCAGATGCTGTCCCATCAGGAAGACCACCGATTCGAACAGCGCGCTCTCGACCAGCCCGCCCTTCCCCGTCCGGTCCCGCTGCTTCAGCGCGAGCACGGTCCCGAAGGCGCCGAACATGCCGCCCACGATGTCGATTACCGAGGTGCCGGCCCGCAGCGGCCGGCCGCTGGGGCCGGTCATGTAGGCCAGCCCGCCCATCATCTGCACGACCTCGTCGAGCGCCGGCCGCCTTTCGTACGGCCCGGGCAGGAAGCCCTTGAGTGCGCAGTAGACGAGGCGTGGGTTGATCTTCTCGAGGTCCGCCGGCCCCAACTTCCGCTTGGCCATCGAGCCTGGTGCAAAGTTCTCGATCAGCACGTCGGCCTTCTCGAGCAGCTTCACCAGCACCTTGCGGCCCTCGGGCGAGTCCGCGTCGAGCGCCAAACTCTTCTTGTTGCGATTGAAGTAACCAAAGAATCCGGCGCCGAAGCCGCGCAGCTTGCGCGTGCGGTCGCCGTCGACCGGCTCGACCTTGATCACCTCGGCACCGAGGTCGGCCAGAATCATGCCGCAGGACGGGCCCAGGATGGTGTGGGTGAGTTCGACGACGCGGACGCCCTTGAGAGGCGGTTCAAACGATGAGGTCATGCCCCATCAAATACCTCACCCCGAGGGGCTGAGCCACGTGTCGATATCCTTGGTGAACGGCAGGCCCGCAGCCTCGCCCAGCACTTGATGGACGACGCCGGCGCCGATCAGGAACGCTTCCTGATGCGGGACGGCATTCGCCTTGAGCATCGTGCGGATCGCCTTGCCGTCATGGCCCCAGCCGATCGCCTCGACCTTGCCGTCGAAGGCACGGTTGACGATCGACAGGAACTGGGCGCGCTCCTCGTCGGTGAGGGCCGGCACGGCATCGATATCGCCGAGCAGAAACAGCCGGCCACCGAATTTCGCGACCAGCGCAGCCACAGAGTTACGGGCTTCGACGATGACCTCCCGGTTGGGACCCCGGCGTACCCGGGCCGCGAGCGACAGCGGCATCACTGCGGCCCCCAGATTGGCGCCGGTGTTCATCAGCGCGGCGGTCAGTTCCTTGTAGGTGATTCCAAGACGTTCTGCCCGCCGCACGCGCATTTTCGCCACTTCGGGGCTGGGTGACTTCCACGCCTTGGCGGCGGCGCGGCGCCAGACCCAGGCCCCCCACGACATGTCGAAGGTCGGCCCGTTGTTGTGCCCGATGCCGGGACGGCGTAGCAGGACCTCGACGTTGGCGTGCCGGGCCGCAAGACGGTCGAAACGATCACCCATTGCGCCTATTGTACTGCAATTCTGGTGCCGGAATCGAGGAGCGAGGCGTGGACGATTTTCAGGTCGATGTGTTGGTGGTGGGTGCCGGGAACGCGGCGGCGTGCGCGGCTCTCGCGGCGCGTGAGACGGGCGCCTCGGTCGCCATGCTTGAGGCGGCCCCCGAGGAGGAGCGCGGCGGCAACAGCACCTACACGGCCGGCGCCATGCGCGTGGTGTTCCATGGCGTCGACGACCTCGTGCAGCTCTACGACCTCACCGAGGACGAGAAGCGCGACGTCGATTTCGGCAGCTACACCGCCGACCAGTATCTCGACGATATGGGCCGCGTGACCAACTATCGATGCGACCCGGAACTGACCGACATCCTGATCGGCCGCTCCTTCGAGACCATGAAGTGGATGCGCTCCAAGGGCGTGCGCTTCCAGCCCTCCTACGGCCGCCAGGCCTTCAAGGTGAACGGCAAGTACAAGTTCTGGGGCGGCCTCGCGGTCGAGGCCTGGGGCGGCGGGCCGGGCCTGGTCGACCTCGAGCACAAGGCCGCGGTGAAGGCCGGCATTCCGATTCACTACGAGACGGCGGCGGTGTCGCTGATCGAGGAAGACGGCGTGGTGCGCGGCGTCATCGCCCGCCACAAGGGCCGCAAGGTGAAGATCGGCGCCAAGGCGGTCGTGCTGGCCTGCGGCGGCTTCGAGAGCAATGCCGAGATGCGCACGCGCTATCTCGGGCCGACCTGGGATCTCGCCAAGGTGCGCGGCACCCGCTTCAACACGGGCGCCGGCATCAACATGGCGCTGGCGATCGGGGCCAAGCCGCACGGCAACTGGTCGGGCAGCCACGCCGTGGGCTGGGACATGAACGCGCCGGAGTTCGGCGACCTCGATGTCGGCGACAATTTCCAGAAGCACTCCTACCCGCTCGGCATCATGGTGAACGCCAATGGGCTCCGCTTCGTCGACGAGGGCGCGGACTTCCGCAACTATACCTACGCCAAGTACGGCGCGGTGATCCTGTCCCAGCCTCAGCAGTTCGCGTGGCAGATCTTCGACTCGAAGGTGCTCGACAAGCTGAGGGACGAATATCGCATCAAGCGCATGACGAAAGTGCGCGCCGACACGATCGAGGAGCTGGCGAAGAAGCTCGAGGGCGTGGACGAGCAGCAGTTCCTGAAGACCATCAAGGAATGGAACGCGGCCGTCATGACCGAGGTACCGTTCAACCCGGCGATCAAGGACGGCCGCGGCACGCGGGGCCTCGCGGTCCCGAAGACGAACTGGGCCAACACGATCGACCAGGGTCCGTTCGAGGCCTATGCCGTGACCTGCGGCCTCACCTTCACCTTCGGCGGACTGAAGATCACCAACGAAGGCGAGGTCGAGGGCAGCGACGGCCACGTCATCCCCGGCCTGTTCGCGGCGGGCGAGCTGGTCGGCGGACTGTTCTATCACAACTACCCCGGCGGCACGGGCCTGGTCTCCGGCGCGGTGCTGGGCAAGCTCGCGGGCGACGGCGCCGGCAAGTACGCCGCGGGGAAGAACTGAGCCCCGCTTGCCGGCCGGACGAATTGGCTTCAAGGTCCCGACAAACCGAGGTTGCGCGACGCGGATGAACCGCGCGCGCCACAGGAGGAAGAGCATGCTCCCCATCACCCGGCGTCACGCCCTGGCTCTCGGCGGCTCGTCGCTGCTGCTGCCGTCCGTCTCGCGCGCCCAGGCCAACTGGCCGACCGGCCCGGTCACCTTCGTCGTCGGCTATGCCGCCGGTGGCAGCACGGACATCAACGCCCGCGAGCTGGCGCATGTCATGACGCCGGTCATCGGGCAACAGATCATCATCGACAACAAGGGCGGCGCGGCCGGATCGATCGGCCTGCGGGCCGTCGCAAATGCCAAGCCGGACGGCCAGACGCTGTTCGTCGCGGTCGGCACCAACGTGATCATCAACCCGCACGTCCAGAAAGGGATGATCGACACCATCGCTTCGCTGGCGCCGATCTGCCAGATCACGGACTACCAATACGTGCTGGTCGTGGGTAATTCGGTGCCGGTGAAGAACGCCGCCGAACTCGTCGCCCTGGCCAAGAAGGATCCTGACAAGCTCACCTTCTCGTCGTCAGGCGTGGGCGGCAACAATCACCTGGCCGGTGCGCTGTTCGCCGAAGCGGCCGGCGTCAAGATCACCCATGTGCCCTACAAGGGCACGGGACCGGCGGTGGCCGACGTGATTGGCGGCCAGATCACCATGAACTTCTCGTCGCTGCCCCCGGCGGTCTCGCAGGTGAAGGGGGGCAATCTCAAGGCGCTGGCGGTGACCGGCAACAAGCGTGTCAGTTCCATGCCGGACGTGCCGACCCTGAAGGAACAGGGGATCGACGTCGTCGTCACCAGCTGGCAGGGCCTATTCGCCCCGGCCAAGACGCCGCCCGACATCCTCGACAAGATTGAGAAGGCGACCAAGGAAGCGATGAAGAACCCCAAGTGGGAGGAGGCGCTGGCGCGCGACGGGCTGGAAATGCCGCCCGACCGGACCCGCGCCCAGTTCACCAAGTTCGTCGCCGACGAGCACGCCTTCTGGGGCAAGAAGCTGCGCGAACTCAACGTCCAGATGGAATAGCGGTTTCGAACCGCTCTACCCCGGCGTCCGTGCCTGAGTCTGCGTGCGGCGTCTTTCTTCGCCCAGTGCCCTCAGTCGTTCGGCATCCTCCGGCTTCACGCGCCCATAGCGCGGGCGCCAGTCGTCGTCCGACGGCCACGACACATCCGACCGCCGCGTGGTGCGCGGCGCGTCGGCATCGCGCAGGAGAGCAAGCGCCTGCCCCGCGATCGTACGCTGCAGGTCCTGTCGCCACGGCGGCCCACACGGATTGCCCAGCGGGAAATCCGTGAACAGGAAGCGCGGCACGCCGCAATGTTCGACGACGTCGAGGGCGGAACCGATGATCACGGTCGGCATTCCGTTAGCCTCGAGATGACGGGCGACCAAACTCACGGTTTGGTGGCAGACGGGTCAAAGCGGCGACAGCAACGCTGCGTCGGCACCGTCGGCTCGCAATCGCCCCAGGACCTGCGGCGCATCGATCTCCATCGTCTTGCGCTGGCTGTATTCGGTGGGCACGCCATGGAATCGCGCCGTCAAATCGGCAACCATGCCCTCCGATGCCCACCGCTGGATCGCCTCGATCGGCAGGAAGCTGGCGCGATCGTCGGTATGGGTCGATTCCTTGTCCCAGGCGAGGTTGCCGGTGAAGAGCCTGGCCGGTGCGAGCGAGACCGTGCCCGACCAGACCTGCCGCTTGCCGGAAGCATCGCGATTGCCGAGGTCGGGCGGACTTGCGGTCGTGACGAGGCCGATCTTCACCTGTGGCAGGGGCTTGGCGAGATGCGTGAACGGGACCGTGTCGAAGCGGGACCAGACATAGTCGGACGGATAGCCGAGCGCGCGATAGTAGTCCCTCGTGCGCTCCATGTAGTGGACGGTCTCGGTCATCGTTCCCACCGGCTTTTGTCGTTGCCCTCAGTCTAGCCGCGTCTGGGCACCATGCAGAAGCCCTGCGCCTCGATGCCGAGGGCCGGATTGAACTTCGAGCGGAAGTTCTCCATCGCGATTGCCGCCGTCAGCTCGACGATCTGCGCGTCGCTGTAGTGCTTCTTCAGGTCATCGACCAGCGCATCGTCGACCTTGCGGTCGGTGTAGGTGATCCGCTCCGCATATTCGAGAGCCAGCCGCTCGGCCTCGCTGAAGAGCGTGCTGTCGCGCCAGGCCGTAACCTCGGCCAGCTTCTCCATCCCGCCTTCCGTCGTTTCCAGCACACGGCTGGAATTGATGTCGATTCAAAACGGGCAACCGTTGATCGTCGCGACACGCACATAGAGCAGCGCCGGCAGACCTTTCGGCAGAAGGCCGGACTCCTCGATCGACTGTCCCAGCATGCCGGCTGCCCGAAGGATCGGCGGGCAGTGCGCCATCACCTTGGTCGGATTCAGCAGGCCGCCGAACATCTCGCGCTGCCGGTCGAAGGCCATCTTTAGGACGGGATCGCCGCCGTCCTCTTCGATTTCACTGACACGGGGCATCGGAACCTCGTCGTTTCGGGGACACGGACGTTAACGTCCCGCCCGGACACGACACGACGGATATCTTCTAATAGCGATATGAGGCGGATGAAGGCATCGCCCGGACATCAAGCCCGCTGAAGGTCGGGCCGCGCGATCAACCAGAACACAACGGACGACACCACTGCGCAGGCCAGAACGAATGGCAGCATGAACGCCAGGTTGGCCAGCAGGTTCAGCCAGGCAGGATCGGCCGCATCGCCGTCAAAACCCGCAAGGCCGGCAAACAGGACCACGAACGTCAGTCCCAGCGCCAGCCCGGCAAGGGCGTAGGCCCGCAATCCGTCCCAGCGCTTGCGGCGCATGAGCAGGAACGCCGGCAGGCCGACCAGCAGGGTGAAGGGATAGGAGATGTAACCCGCGAACGCGGCATAGCCCAAGGTCTGCGAATCGCCGCCCGCTGCAAGCACGACGCCGGCGAGAACGAGCGCCGGCATCATCGGTGCGACCACGAAACCGGCTACGGTACGATACGTTCTGCTTCGCGCGGACGCCATGTCTCTTCCCCCGGGATGACCGCCCGGCAACGCTCCGAAGGTCCGCCCCAACGTCGTGCAGACCGCTTCGGCGATCAAGAATTACCGCGACCCGTCCCCCGACCGGCCAGGGCCAGCGCTCGCTGCGACGGCACGCCGAGGCCCTGGAGAATGGTCGCGACGACCGAGCGCTCGTAGCTCGACGATGGTTGACGCAACGCAATGTGGCGCATGGCAAGCATGATGTAGCCATGGACGAGGTCCACGGCCGCCTGCTCGCTGAAGATCGCAAACTCCTTCTGGCGGATGCCCAGCCTCACGTCGGCCAGCACGAACTTGCCGATCGCCTTCAGCATTCGGGGCGAGGTCGTTGCGAGTTCGAGGATCAACATCGCGGTCGGTGGGTTCTCCCGGGCGATCCGCAGATAGCGCCGGCAACCATCGACCATCCGTTCGGCGCCGGTGTGAAAGGCCAGGTGGGCATCCTGCGCCGCCTCCAGCATCGTCGTCGAGAACCAGCCGGCGACGGCTTCGACGATCTCGGCCTTGCTCGTGAAATGATTGTAGAAGGTGCCCGTCGTCACTTTCGCGCGCGCCGCGATTTCCTGGACGGACGCCTTAGCCGGCCCCTGCTCCGCCATCACCTCGATTGCAGCCTCTATGATCTGCCGTCGCGTGCGTTCGCGCTTGGGCAGTCTGGTCGCAGGTGCCTCTCGCCGCGGTCGAGGGAGCTTCTTCATGTCGCGGAGTTGATTACATTTTTTCAACTTGTCGTTCAAATTTGGACAGTGCATTCAATTTCGGCCGCTGCTTGCGGCGTTCATCGAGACAGGCCCCCGACCCATGACTATCACCCACACGACGACACGACGCACCTTCCTGAAATCCTCGGCCGCCGTGGCGTCGGCCTCCCTCGTTGGAGGGCCCGTCGAGATCGCCCAGGCGCAGACGCAGGGCACTGCCCCCGCCGTCTCGCGCAGCCGCGGTCCGCTGAACATCCTCTTCGTCTTCACCGATCAGGAACGCTTCCACGACAGGTGGCCGAAGGGCCTGTCGCTGCCGGGCCACGAGCGCCTGGAGCGCACCGGTACGACCTTCACCAACCACCAGTGCCCGGCGACGATGTGCACCTCGTCCCGGTCGGTGATCGTGACGGGCCTG
The DNA here is from genome assembly GCF_004297265.1 of Reyranella sp. Classification (GTDB taxonomy): domain Bacteria; phylum Pseudomonadota; class Alphaproteobacteria; order Reyranellales; family Reyranellaceae; genus Reyranella. The sequence goes on along the minus strand of NZ_SCUT01000019.1, from coordinate 11,378 downwards.
CAGACCGCGAACAACGGCATGTTCGAGAATCTCGACGTGCCCTGGATGAAGGACCTGGCGGCGCCGACCTCCGGCCAGATGCTGCGTAAGGCGGGCTACTACACCGCCTACAAGGGCAAGTGGCACCTGAGCCGGGATTTCGACACCACGTCCGTCGACAAGTTCATGACGCCACACATGGAGAGGTATGGCTTTGCCGACAATTTCTCCCCGGGCGACCTGATCGGCCACACGCTGGGCGGCTACGGCTTCGACCACATCACGGCCGGCAGCGCCATCAACTGGCTGCGCACCAAGGGGCGCCCGCTGAGCGACGACGGCAAGCCGTGGTGCATGTATGTGAGCTTCGTCAATCCGCACGACGTCATGTATTTCAACACGGACGCACCGGGCGAAAACGTGCAGGACACCGGCAAGCTGCGCCTTCAGGCGGCGCGCGCGCCCGAGCACAAGCTCTACCAGTCGACCTGGGACGTATCCGTTCCCGACAATCTGCGGCAACCGTTCGATGCGCCCGGCCGCCCCAGGGCGCACGGCGAATTCGACCGCGTCTGGGACTATATCCTGGGCCACATACCCCCCGACGAAACACGCTGGAAGCGGTTCAACGACTACTACATCAACTGCATCCGCAACGTGGATCGCTCGATCGAGGCACTGCTCGCCGAGCTGGAGGCGCTGCAGCTCGACCAGAATACGATCGTCATCTTCACGTCCGATCACGGCGAGATGGCCGGCGCGCACGGTCTGCGCGGCAAGGGCCCGTTCGCCTACCAGCAGACGAACCACCTGCCCTTCTACGTCGTGCATCCCGATGTCCAGGGCGGCCAGAAATGCAGGTCGTTGAGCAGCCACATCGACCTGCTGCCCACCATGTTTTCAATGGCGGGCGTGAAAGCTGATCGTGCCGCAGAACTCGCCGGACAGGTGCTGCCCGGCAGGGACCTGTCGCCGCTGCTCGTCAATCCGGCCAGCCAGGCGATCGACGCCGCCCGCCCTGCGACCCTGTTCACCTACAGCGGCCTCGCCAGCAACGATGCGTCCGTCTTCGACTTCGCCGCCAAGGCGGTCATGGCCGGGAAGGACCCGAAGGAAGAGGCCAAGAAGCAGGGTTTCCGCCCCGATCTCAAGAAGCGGGGCCATGTCCGGTCGGCGTTCGACGGACGCTATCGGTTCACCCGCTACTTTGCACCGGTCGACCACAACGATCCGGCGACGATCGACGAACTGTTCAAGTGGAACGATGTCGAGCTCTACGATCTCGCCACCGATCCCATGGAGATGAACAATCTCGCCATCGACCGGAAGGGCAACGCCGAAGTCATCGTGACGATGAACGGCAAGCTGTCGGCACTCATCAAGGCCGAAATCGGCAAGGATGACGGGCGCGAGCTTCCCGACGTCGCCGGCATCACCTGGGGCCTCGACCAGATCGATCTCTGAGGCCGCAGGGAGGGTCGTCGAAGTGGGCGCGGCAGGGTCGCGCCCACGCGGTCGGCGGGTCTAAAAGCCCAGGACCTTGGCCTGCACCACGCCCTCAATGCCGACGATCTTGCCCATCAGATCGGCCGAGATCGGCTGATCGACCTGGACCAGCGCAATGGCCGATCCACCCGGCTTGTCGCGGCCGAGATGGAAGGTCGCGATGTTGACCTTGCCCTCGCCCAGCAGCGTGCCGAGGCGCCCGATGAAGCCCGGCTTGTCGTCGTTGGTGATGTAGAGCATGTGCGGCGCGAACTCGGCGTCGATCTCGATGCCCTTGATCTCGACGATGCGCGGATGCTTGCCGCCGAACAGCGTGCCGGTCACCGAGCGCGTGTACTTCTCGGTCGTGACCGACAGGCGGATCATCGAATTGTAGTCGGTTTCGCGCTCGTGCTTGACCTCCGCCACCTCGATGCCGCGCTCGCGCGCGATCACCGGCGCATTGACCATGTTCACCGAGGTGAGCTGCGGGCGCAGCACGCCCATCAGCGCCACCTGGGTCAGCGGCTTGACGTTGAGCTTCGCCACCTGGCCCTCGTACTCGATCGACACGGCCTTGATGTCGGTGTCGGTGAGCTGGCCGGCGAAGGCACCCAGCTTCTCGGCGAGGTCGAGATACGGTGCCAGCTTGGGCGCATCCTCGGCCGAGACGTTCGGCATGTTGAGTGAGTTGGTCACCGCGCCTGTAAGCAGGTAGTCGGCCATCTGCTCGGCGACCTGCAGCGCCACGTTCTCCTGCGCCTCCACTGTCGAGGCGCCGAGATGCGGCGTGCAGACCAGGTTTGGCGCGCCGAACAGGACGTTGCTCTTGGCCGGCTCCTCGACGAACACGTCGAAACCGGCGCCCGCGATGTGGCCCGAGACCAGCAAATCACGGACGGCCAGCTCGTCGACCAAGCCGCCGCGCGCGCAGTTGACGATGCGCACGCCCTTCTTGGTCTTCATCAGGTTGGCGCGCGACAGGATGTTCTTCGTCTGCTCGGTGAGCGGCGTGTGCACCGTGATGAAGTCGGCGCGGGCCAGCACCTGCTCCAGCGTCGCCTTCTCGACACCCAGCTCGGTGGCGCGCTGGTCGCTCAGGAACGGGTCGTAGGCCACGACGCGCATCTTGAGGCCGATGGCGCGCTCCGCGACGATCGAGCCGATGTTGCCGCAGCCGATCAGGCCCAGCGTCTTGAAGCTGAGCTCGGTGCCCATGAACTTGTTCTTTTCCCACTTGCCCGCCTGCGTGCTGGCATTGGCCTCCGGCACCTGGCGCGCCACGGCGAACATCAGCGCGATGGCGTGCTCGGCGGTGGTGATGGCATTGCCGAACGGCGTGTTCATCACGACGACGCCGTGCGCGGTCGCGGCCTTGATGTCGACATTGTCGACGCCGATGCCGGCGCGGCCCACGACCTTGAGTTTCTTGGCCACGGCCAGGACCTCGGCCGTGACCTTGGTGGCCGAGCGGATCGCCAGGCCCTCGTAGTTGCCGACGATCTCGCGCAGCTCGGCGGGCTTCAGGCCCGGCTTGAAATCGACGTCGCAACCGCGCTCCGAGAAGATCTCGACGGCGCGCGGGGACAGCTCATCGGAAATGAGAACCTTGGGCTTTGCCATTACTAAAGACTCCTCAAGTCAGGGGAGCGCGCCACTCCAGTGGCGCAATCATGATTCTTGAGCGCCACTGGAGTGGCGCGCTCCAATGAAAGGTCAGGCGGCTTTGGCGCTGAACTCGCGCTCGATCTCGCCGTAGGCCCAGTCGAGCCACGGCAGCAGCGCTTCCAGATCGGCCTTCTCGACTGTGGCGCCGCACCAGATGCGCAAGCCCGGCGGGGCGTCGCGGTAGGAACCGACGTCGTAGCCTGCCTTCTCGGTCTCGAGCAGATCGCCCATCTTCTTCGCGGCCGCAGCCTGCTTGTCGGCCGGCAGCGCGGTGAACCACGGCGCCTTGATCACGAGGCACACCGAGGTGTTGGAGCGGATCGCCCTGTCGGCCGCGAGGAACGCCGCCCACGGCCGCGCCTCGACGAACTTCTCGAGCACGGCGAGATTGGCCTCGGACCGCGCCATCAGGCCCTTGAGGCCACCGACAGCCTCGCCCCACTTCAGCCCGTCGATCGCGTCCTCGATGCAGAGCAGCGACGGCGTGTTGATCGTGTCGCCCTTGAAGATCGCCTCCGAGAACTTGCCGCCCGAGGTCAGGCGGAAGATCTTCGGCATCGGCCAGGCCGGCGTGTAGCTTTCGAGCCGCTGGATGGCGCGCGGCGACAGCACCAGCATGCCGTGCGCGCCCTCGCCGCCCATGACCTTCTGCCAGGACCAGGTCACGACATCGAGCTTGGCCCACGGCAGGTCCATGGCGAACACGGCCGAGGTCGCGTCGCAGATCGCGAGGCCCTCGCGGTCGTCGGCGATCCACTCGCCGTTGGGGACCTTCACGCCGGAGGTCGTGCCGTTCCAGGTGAAGACGACGTCATGCGTCCAGTCGACCGCCTTCAGGTCGGCGATCTGACCGTAGGGCGCCTTGAGCGTTCGGGTGTCCTTGAGCTTGAGCTGCTTCACCACGTCGGTGACCCAGCCTTCGCCGAAGCTTTCCCAGGTCAGCATGTCGACCGGGCGGGCGCCGAGCAGCGACCACAGCGCCATCTCGACCGCGCCGGTGTCGGACGCGGGAACGATGGCGATGCGGTGGTCGGCCGGAATGCCGAGGATCGCGCGCGTGCGGTCGACCGCCTCGACAATCTTCTTCTTACCGAGCTTCGAACGATGGGACCGCCCGACGGCGGCATCTTTGAGAACTTCCGGTGTCCAACCCGGACGCTTGGCGCAGGGGCCCGAAGAAAAATCGGGACGCGCGGGACGCATGGACGGCTTCGTCATTGTCATTCTCCCTTACAGAAGAAATGCACTCCGGTGGGGGAGCGTGGCCCGCCGCCGATATACGGGCCGACGAGTGCGCCGTCAATGTGGAGAGATTGTCGCGTGTCGCCTCAGCGACGCTGCAACTCGTAATAGGTTCCGGCGATCGGATTCCTGAACGCCTCGGTCGCGCGGAAGTGGTCGTGCAGCATGCGGTAGATCGCATCGCTGCGACCGGCGGCGGCAACGGTGCCGAGATAGGCCGCCAATATATCGGGTGGCCAGGCCCACATGTCGGAGACGACGACGCGATAGCCGCGATCCAGTGCCAGGTCGATGTCCCGCTTCAGCGCCGCCGCGTGCTCGGGCCCTGTCCATCCGGGATGGCGAATCGCGCCAGCATTGACCGCGATCCACTTGAACTTCGGATCGGCCGACGGTGCCGGCGGGATGGCGACCTTGTTGTCCCAGTCCCAGGTGCGGCTCCACAGAGCGTATTTCCAGGTCGTGATCGGCTCGTAGCCGAAGTAGAGGAAAACGGTGGAGTCCGGCGGGAAGCGCTTCTCCAGCGCCGCTGTGGCCGCAAGCCAGCGCGTGTCGTCGCCCCGCCACCTGGCGAGCGCCGGGACGTTCCAGGCGAAGGGGGCGAACGACAGGACCGCGAGCACGATGGCAGCGCCTCGCCGCACCGGCAGTGCCGCCGCGAGCAGCAGCGCCCACGCCACCGTGAGCCACGGCATGACGTTGATCTGCATCTGCGGGTCCTGCGGCTGTGAATAGAAGTTCAGGACCTGCCCCGCGCCCAGCGTGCCGAGGAAGACGATGGCAACGGCGCGCAGGCGTGGCTCGTGCCGCCGCGGCCAGAGGACGATCACGCTCGCAACGAAGATCGCGGCCTGCAACAGGACGGAAAGCGACAACGGCAGCATGGCCTCGCGCGCCGAGCGAGGATCGACGAACCCGCCGACCAGCAGCAGATAGTTGCCGACCCCGGACAGCATCATCCAAGCCTTTTCCCAGGTGACTCCGGCCCAGCCGGTGGCCACGCCCTTGCCGGTCCACAGGATGTCGTGCAGCCCAATGGCACCGTTGTGTCCCTCCCACGAGAGCTGGACGATGCCCGACGTCGCGAGGATCGACGCGACCAGTACGAGCACATGGCCGAGGCGTCGCCCGATCGGCTCCGGCGCGACCAGCAGCGCCAGCGCGAGCGCTGGCAGAGTCGGGAACATCAACCGCCATTCGATCAGCCAGCCCAGGGTGAACAGCACGCCGACGATGGCGATGCGCCGCCATGTCGGCCGGTCGAACCACAGCCCGGCCAGCGCCATCGAGGCGAGGACGAACACGTAACCCGGCATGATGTCCTCGCTGATGACCGATAGCAGCAGGACAAAGCCGCATCCGAGATGGAACACCGACGCCAATGCCGCGAGAGCAGCCCTGCCCGTCAGACGATGGACAAAGCCGTAGACGATCGCTGTGCCGATGCTTGCCCAGAACGCATTGAGATAGGCGAACTGCTTCCACGGCACGCCGCGCAGGACGCCCAGCGCATCGAGCAATTGGGCGCTGACGCCATAGAGCGGGAAGAACAGGTAGTTCGACGGGTCGAGTCGGGCGGTCGACGGGCTGGCGATCCACGGCTCGGCCTGGATGCTCTTGTACATCCCATTCGAGCTGATGATGTGGACGTTCTGCAGCCAGGCGATCAGGCCGCAGAGCATCGCCAGGGACAATATGAACGCCAGCAGAAGCTGCCAGGCTGGCGCCGTCCTCGTCACTAGTGCTTGCGACCGACCAGGGTCACGACGCCTTCGGGGCCGAACGTCTCGGTATGCAGACAGCCGCGCGCCATGGTGAAGACCTCGCCGGGGCGGAAGGTCTGCGTCCGACCTTCCCACGCGAGCGTTATCGCTCCGTCGATCACCATCGCCTTCACATCGTAGGGATGGCTGTGCTCGGCATTGTGCTTCGGTCCCTGCGTCGTCCCGTTAGCGATCTCGTCGTAGCCTTCACTTTTCAGCTCGGCCTCGAAAACCTGTCGATCCATCCATCCCTCCTCACGCCGCTTTGCGGGCCGTGACCGCATACTGCGCGCCCATCGGCAGCCATGTCAGCAGGCGATCGATGCCGCGCAGAAAGGCCAGGCCGGGCGGCATGAACATGAGGTAGTCGGTGTCGAGCTCGTAGCGTGCGGCGTCGAGCAACCCGTGCCGGACCTCGTTCGCGTCGAGGAGAATGGCGTTGCGGTCGATCGGCGTGCGGGCGATGACGTAGGGCACCAGCGGATTGCGCGGATTGTGCTCGAAGACATGGATCCGGCCGCCGGGCTTGAGCACGCGACCCAGCTCGGCATAGACCGCCGGCCGGTCCACGACCGGCACGTGATGCAACACGGCACTGATCATGACGATGTCGAAGCTTGCGTCGGCGAAGGGCGTGCGGGCGCCCTGCTGCGGCGCCAGGTGCGGCGGCGCGCCCAGTTCGCGCGGCCAGCGGCGCTCGACCTGGCGCAGCATGCCGGTCGAGATGTCACAGCCGGTGAAGGATCCCTTGGCGCCGAGCCCGATCAGGACACGCATCAGGCTGCCGATGCCGCAGCCATAGTCGAGCACCGAAAGCCCGCCGCTCTGCAGGGCGGGCTCACGGCGCAGCAGCCAGCGCGCCTTCACGGCGATAAACTGGTCTGGTGAACTCCCCATCAGGCGCTTGATCGGATTGTCGAGACCGCCCTCGTATTCGGCCGCATAGTCGTCGAACTCGGCCGGCTCGCCCGACCAGGATTGCGGATCGGACGCGCTCACTCCGCGCCCCCATTCCGGCCGCCGACGATGTCGCGGATCATGAACAAGGGCCGTCCCTTGCTCTGGTCGTAGAGGCGGCCGAGATAGGCGCCGATGATGCCCAGCATCAGGAACTGCATGCCGCCCAGAAGGCCGACCGCGGCCATCAGCGACGTCCAGCCGGGCAGCGTGTGGCCGCCCCACCAGCCCACGATCGAGTAGATGAAGAAGCCGAAGCCCAGCGCCGCCATGATCCAGCCGATGGTCATCGACGCCATCAGCGGCACGACGGAGAAAGACGTGATCGCGTCGGCGGCGAACCGGACCATCTTGGCGATCGGATACTTGCTCTCGCCCGCCACCCGCGCGTGCCGGTCGTAGATCAATGGCACCTGCCGTCCGCCGATCCAGGCCACCATGCCGCGAATGAAGCGATGGCGCTCGGGCATGGCGAGCAGCAGGTCGAGCACCCGCCGCGTGACGAGGCGGAAGTCGCCGGCATCGGGCGGGATCTGCACGTCGGTCAGGCGGGCGATCAGACGATAGAACGCGGCGGCCGTGGCGCGCTTGAAAAGGCTCTCGCCCTCGCGCTGCCGACGCTGGCCGTACACCACGTCGGCCCCCTGATCGACCAGCGCCATCATGTCGGGCAACAGCTCGGGCGGATCCTGCAGGTCGGCGTCGATGATCAGGATACGCTCGCCCCGGCAAACGGAGAGCCCGGCCGTGAGGGCGAGCTGGTGGCCGTGATTACGCATCAGGCGCACGGCGACGATCCGGGAATCGCGGCCGGCCGCCTCCGCCAGGACATCCCAGGTGCGATCGCGCGACCCGTCATCGACGAGCACCATTTCGCTGGTCCCTCCGATCCCGTCCAGGACGGCGCCGACCCGGCGCAAGAACTCGGGCAGGGCGTCCTGCTCGTTGTAGCAGGGCGCCACCACGGAAACGGCCGGGCGGGGTGCGGAACTCATAGCGGGGGAGCAATAACCCATGCGCGTCGGGAAAACGAGCGGCCCCTCCCCCTCACCGTCTCGCGCCCGTCTCCCCAAAGACGGCGCAATCGGCTATCAAGCGGCACCATGACATCCAACGACAACGACCATCGCGGCCTGCTCCCGGCAGGACTGGCCGATCTGCTGCCGCCCGATGCCGCGCGCGAAGCACGTGCCATCGACGTCGCCATCGAGCGCTTCGCCGCGTTCGGCTACGAGCGTGTGAAACCGCCTTTGGTGGAATTCGAGGAGTCGCTGCTGGGTGGGCCGGGCGCCGCGCTCGCCTCGCAGACCTTCCGCCTCATGGATCCGGTCTCGCAGCGCATGATGGGTGTGCGTCCCGACATGACGGTCCAGGTCGCCCGCATTGCCGTGACGCGTCTCAAGCACGAACCGCGGCCGCTGCGCCTGTCCTACGGCGGCAACGTGATCCGGGTGCGCGGCAGCGCACTCAAGCCCGAGCGGCAGTTCGCCCAGGTCGGCACCGAGCTGATTGGCGTCGATAGCGCCGAGGCCGATGCCGAAGCCGTCCTGCTGGCGGTCGATGCGCTGCGCACCATCGGCGTTTCCGACCTGACGGTCGATCTCAACCTGCCAACACTGGTCGCCGCCGTGGCCAATGGCCTGAAACAGTCCGGCGAGGCGTTGAACCGCCTGCGGCGGGCGCTCGATCGCAAGGACGAAGGCGGCATCACCAAGGCGGCCGACGACAAGAAGGTGGCGGATCTTTTTGCCGGCCTCCTGCGCGCCGCCGGGCCTGCCGACAAGGGTATCGCGCAGCTCGCCGCCCTGGAACTACCGGCAGCGGCCGCCTCGGAAGCTGCACGCCTCGCCGACGTCGTGAAGCTCATCGTCGCGGCCGAGCCCGACCTGCCGCTGACGATCGATCCGGTGGAGTATCGTGGCCTCGAGTACCAGACGGGTGTTTCCTTCTCGGTATTCGCCCTCAAGGGCCGCGAGGAGCTGGCACGGGGCGGGCGCTATTCTGCAGGCTATCCAGAGGACGGCGTCAGCGAGCCGGCGACCGGTTTCACCGTCTACATGGACGCCGTGCTGGCCGCCTCCGAGCCGCCGCAGGAACGGCCACGGCTCTATGTCGGGATGGGAACGCGGTGGGATGATGCGTCGTTCTGGCAGGCGAAGGGCTATGCCGTCGTGCGCGCTGTCGTCGCAGCACCCGAGCCGCGAGCCGAAGCAAAGCGGCTGCGCTGCAGCCATGCCCTGATCGACGGAGAGGCCGTTCCCCTCTGAGGATGCATTTCGCCTCGCTACGAGCGGGGGGAAGTGCTATCCGACATCACGCCTCTCCGGAACCGGCCCCGGGGAGGCGTTTTCGTGTGTGAAGGGAACCGGCCGAAGGAAAATGCAATGGCCAACGTGGCAGTGATCGGCGCCCAGTGGGGCGACGAAGGCAAAGGCAAGATCGTCGACTGGCTGAGCGAGCGCGCCGAGGTCGTGGTGCGTTTCCAGGGTGGTCACAATGCCGGCCATACGCTGGTCATCGGCAACCAGACCTACAAGCTGGCGCTGCTGCCCTCCGGCGTGGTGCGCGAGGGCAAGCTTTCGATCATCGGCAACGGGGTGGTGATCGACCCGTGGCACTTCCTCGAGGAAGTGCGCAAGGTCACCGAGCAGGGCCTGTCGGTGACTCCGGCCAGCCTGAAGATCGCCAACCATGCCGTGCTGATCCTGCCGCTGCACCGCGACCTCGACGGCTGGCGCGAGGACGCGCCCGGCGTGATCCGGGTCGGCACGACGCGCCGCGGTATCGGCCCCGCCTACGAGGACAAGGTCGGCCGCCGCGCCATCCGCGTCGGCGATCTCGCCGAACCGGACATGCTGCCGCTCAAGGTCAATACGCTGCTCGCGCATCACAATGCACTGCGCACGGGCCTCGGCCAGCCGACCATCGATCCGGCCAGGCTGACGGCCGAGCTGCTGGAACTCGCGCCGAAGCTCCTGCCCTTCGCGGAAGATGTGTGGGAGCGGCTCGACGGGCTGCGCGCCGCCGGCAAGCGCATCCTGTTCGAAGGCGCGCAGGCTACCATGCTCGACATCGACCATGGCACCTATCCCTACGTCACCTCGTCCAACACCGTGGCGGCGCAGGCCATGATCGGCAGCGGCATGGGCAACGGTTCGGTCGGCTATGTGCTGGGCATCGCCAAGGCCTATACGACGCGCGTCGGCGATGGCCCCTTCCCCACCGAGCTGACGAACGAGATCGGCCAGCGCCTGGGCGATCGCGGCAAGGAGTTCGGCACCAACACGGGTCGCCGTCGCCGCTGCGGCTGGTTCGACGCGGTGATGGTGCGTCAGGCGGTGAAGCTGAACGGCATCGACGGCATCGCCCTCACCAAGCTCGACGTGCTCGACGGCGAGGAGGTGATCAAGGTCTGCGTCGGCTACGAGCTTGACGGCAAGCGCATCGAGCGCTTTCCCTTCACCATGGGCGCACAAGCCAAGCTGAAGCCGATCTGGGAAGAGTTCGAGGGCTGGAGCGAAAGCACCCAGGGCGCGCGCTCCTTCGCCGAGCTGCCCGCAACCTGCATCAAGTACGTGCGACGCGTCGAGGAACTGGTCGGCTGTCCGGTCGCGCTGCTCAGCACAAGCCCACAGCGCGAGGATACGATCCTGATGACCGATCCGTTCCGCGATTGATCGTGGAATATCTCAACGAACTGCTCGCCCGCGCGAATCTCGGTCCATGGGACAGCTGGAGCATGCAATACCGCGTGCTCGCGGTCGTCGTCGGCCTGCTCGTCGGCTACTGGGTGCTGCAGTTGCTGCTGCCCGTGGTCTTTCGCGTCCTGCGGCCCTTCATCTTCCTGGCCGTCATCCTCGCGGCCGTCTGGGCCCTCTTCCCAGCCGAAATCTGCTCGCTCGAGATGCTATCGAAGATTCCGAAACTGTGCGTCCGCTGACGCGCTGGCGTCAGCGGACGATGCCTCAGGCCGCTCCTACTTCAAGCTGACGGTCGTCAGATCGACGAACCACGATTGCGCCGGCTGGAAACCCTGCACGTTCTTGCTGAAGGCGCGCGGGTTCAGGTCGTGCACGATGTAGAGCCACGGCGGGTTGTCGACCAGCCGCTCGTGCGCCTCCTTGAAGTACTTCAGGATGGTCGCATCGTCGGTGGCCTCGGCGAGTGTCTTGAGCGCCGCTTCGAACTTCTCGTCGTTCCATTGCTCGAAGTTGGACCCCGTCGGAGAGGAATTCGCCGCTGCGAAGTAGCGGAACATCATGCCGACATCGCTCGACGGCGAGC
>NZ_SCUT01000003.1 GCF_004297265.1 Reyranella sp. | reverse complement strand
CGGTCGTGGCGAGGCAGCCCAGCAGCATCGGCTCGTTGAGATCGCCCATGTGGCCGATGCGGAACATCTTGCCCATCATCTTGCCGAGCCCGCCGCCCAGCGACAGGTTGAAGCGATCGATGGCGGCCTTGCGCATCGGGTCGGAACTGATGCCCTCGGGCATGACGACCGCCGTCACCGAATTCGAAAGGCGCTCCTCGTTCTGGCAGAAGAGCTGCGGCCCCTTGCCGTCGGAGCCCCAGACGCGCACCGCGGCGCGGGTCGCCTCGGCGAGACGGGCATGGCGCGCGAACACCGCGTCGAGGCCTTCCTCCTCCAGCATCTTCAGCGACTCCTGCAGGCCGAAGAACATGTGCACGGGCGCGGTGCCGACGAACTTCTGCGGCGCGCGGCCGGTCATCATCTCCCAGCTCCAGTAGTGGCGCGGCGTCTTGGACTTGCGCGACACTTCCAGTGCTTTGTTGCTGACGCCGGTCAGCGACATGCCGGTGGGCAGCATCAGGCCCTTCTGGCTGCCGCCGACCGTGAGGTCGATGCCCCAGGCGTCCATCTTGTATTCCATGCTGGCCAGCGAGGAGATCGTGTCGCTGAGCAGCAGGGCGGGATGCTTGGCCTCGTCGATGGCGCGGCGCACTTCGGCGATCGGCAGGACCATGCCCGTCGCGGTCTCGTTGTGGACGGTCAGGACGGCCTTGATCCTGTGTTCCTTGTCGGCGGCGAGGCGCTCGGCGACCCTGGAAATGTCGGCGCCCTTGCGCTGGTCGGCGGCGAGCAGCTCGACCTTGATGTCGAGATGATGCGCCATCTCGGTCCAGCTCTCGGAGAAGTAGCCGGTCTCGACCATCAGCACGGTTTCACCGGGCGAGAACAGGTTGGCGAGGGCCGCTTCCCAGGCGCCGTGGCCGGTCGAGGAATACATGAACAGGTTCTGGTCGGTCTTGAGCACCCGCTTCACGCCGTTGTGGCAGGCATGATGGATGGCGACGAACTCGTCCGACATGAAATCGATTACGGGCCGGTCCATCGCACGAAGGATGCGGTCGGGAATGTTGGTCGGGCCGGGATTGTTGAAGAATTGGCGGCCACGGGGCTTGGCGTTCACGGCGTTCCTCCACCTTGGGACGGCGAACTTTGGCGCGAGGCCCTTGGCGAAACAAGCGAGACAAGCGATGCTCAGCCATTAGCTGGATTGAGGGCAAGTATGACCGTGCAAGAGAAAGATTCATCGCAGACGAACTCGGCCGTGGTCGCCGACTACAAGGCGAAGACGGGCAAATCGGCGGCCCTGTTCGAGCGCGCCCACAAGGTGCTGCCGAGCGGCATCACCCACGACGCGCGCTACCTCGATCCTTATTCGATCCACGTGTCGCGCGCCGCGGGACCGCGCAAGTGGGACGTCGACGGCAACGAGTATGTCGATTACTTCGGCGGCCACGGCGCCATGCTGCTCGGCCATTCGCATCCCGCCGTCGTCGAGGCGGTGAAGCGCCAGATCGAACTCGGCACGCATTACGGTTCGAGCCACGAGCTGGAAGTGCGCTGGGCCGAGCTGGTGTGCGAGCTGACGCCCTGCGCCGAGCGCGTGCGCTTCACCGCATCGGGCACCGAGGCCTCGCACATGGCGATCCGCCTCGCGCGCGCCCACACGGGCAAGGACAAGATCGTCCGCTTCCTCGGCCACTTCCATGGCTGGCACGACCATGTGACGGCCGGTGCGGGTGCGACCTATGACGGTGGCACCACGCCCGGCGTGCCGCAGGAGGTGAGTTCGCTCTCGATCGTCATGCCGAGCAGCGATGTCGCCGCGGTCGTGAAGGTGATCGAGGAGCGCGACGACATCGCCGCCGTGATGTTCGAACCGTCGGGCGCCTCGTGGGGCCAGGTGCCGCTGCCGCCGGGCTTCATCCAGGCGGTACGCGACGCCACGGCGAAGAAGGGCGTGGTCATGCTGATGGACGAGGTCATCACCGGCTACCGCTGGTCCTCGGGCGGCGCGCAGAAGGCGTTCGGTATCACGCCGGACCTCTGCATCCAGGCCAAGATCGTGGCCGGCGGCCTGCCGGGCGGCGCGGTCTCGGGCAAGCGGGAGATCATGGACCGGATCGATCATGCCGCGACCGCGGCCCGCAAGATCGAGCGCATCCTCCATCCCGGCACCTTCAACGCCAACCCGCTGTCGGCCGCCGCGGCCGTCACCGCGCTGTCGCTGGTGCGCGACGAGGACCTGGCCGAGAAGGCCAACAGGACGGCGGCCGAACTGCGCAAGGCGCTGACCGAGGTGCTGGTGCAGGAAGGCGTGCCGTGGGGCATCTACGGCCAGAGCTCGACCTTCCTGATCTATCCCAATCCGTTCGGCGATTCGATCGATCCCGCGACCTTTGATCCGCTCACGGTGCCGATCGAGAAGCTCAAGGGCGCGCGCGGCGCCGGCCCGCTCACCGGCAAGATCCGCATGGGTCTGATGACCCACGGCGTCGACGTCATGGGCGCCCCCGGCGGCTTCGTCTCGGCCACGCACGGCGGTGCCGAGATCGAGAAGACGGTTCACGCGCTGCGCCAGACCATCCGTGCGCTGAAGGCCGAACGCGAAGTGAAGGCGGCTTAGGCGGCTGGGGGCGCGCGACTCCAGTCGCGCGTCTTCGTTGCTGAAAAAATGATCGCGCCACTTAAGACCGGAGGTTACTCCGCTCGCAGTGGCGCGCCCCCGGCGGGAGACCAAACATGTACGGAATGACTAAGCCCGTCCGGGCGACTGAGTTCACGCGGCTGCCGGAGAGGTTCCGCAAGCCGTCGCGCACCGCGTGGGGCGATACCAATGCGGTGGGCCAGCTGCTCGACTCCTTCCTCGAAGGACCGAGCTTCGATCGCGCCGGCAATCTCTACGTCACCGACATTCCGTTCGGGCGCGTCTTCCGCATCGACCCGGCGGGCGAATGGACGCTGGTGACCGAATACGACGGCTGGCCGAACGGGCTGAAGATCCACAGGGACGGCCGCATCTTCATCACCGACTACAAGCGCGGCATCGTCCTGCTCGATCCCGATACCGGCACGGTGACGCCGCTCCTCGAGACGCGCGGCTCGGAGAGCTTCAAGGGCGTCAACGATCTCTTCTTTGCCGCCAACGGCGATCTCTATTTCACCGACCAGGGCCAGACCGGTCTGCACGACCCGACCGGCCGCGTCTACCGCTACGGCACGGACGGCAGGCTCTCCATGCTGGTGAACACCGTGCCGAGCCCCAACGGGCTGGTGATGAACAAGGCGGAGACCGTCCTCTATGTCGGCGTCACGCGCGGCAATGCCGTCTGGCGCCTGCCCCTGATGGGCGACGGGACGGCGAGCAAGGTCGGCCTGTTCATCCAGATGAGTGGCGGCCATGCCGGTCCCGACGGCATGGCGCTGGACGAGGAGGGCGGGCTGGTGATCGCCCATCCCAGCACGACGGCCTGGCGCTTCGATTCGCTCGGCCGCCCGACGCACCACGTCGATTGCGGCGACGATATCTACTGCACCAACGTCGCTTTCTCAGGCAACGACCTCTATGTCGTCGTGTCGCGCCGCAGCGAGAAGGTCGCGGCCGGCACCATCCTCAAGGCGACCATGCCGGTCGCCGGCAAGGCGATGTTCTCGCACGCCTAGGCTTGGTTACACTTCCGCGGTCGGGTCGTAGCCGTAGTCGAAGGTCAGCTCCTCGCCGCTGGAGAGACGGCGTATGGACCACGTCTCGATCATCCAGCGATCGTGGACCTGGATCATCCGCCATTCGCAGTTCGGCTCCGGATCGTGGTTGATCAGGGAGATATGCCCGATCGCCACAAGGCCGCGTGTGGAGCAGACAGGATGGTCGAAGTAGTTTCCGTTCAGGACCGTCTCGGTGACGTGCTTGATGTCCCGCTTGGGCAGCTCCCAGGTAAAGCAGTCATCGATCTTGGTGCGCGGATCGATGGTGGAGCAGGCGGTGAGCCCGAGACCACGACCCGGTATTGCCGTGACCTGATACGGTCGGACGGTCAGAGGGGTTTTAATGCGCTTCACGTGCTGGCAGCTTCTGAAACTCTAGGTACGCGCAAGCGGCCTTCTTCTTCCCGAACAGCCGCATGCAGACAATGAGGTGGCAATACTCGATCCCCCTGTTGCCGATCAAGTGTCCGAAGCTCCCGGAGTAGCAATGGCCGTGCCGATCATCGGCAAGAGCGTGTATGGTCGGGCGCAATGATCATCATCAGCAAGCTCGCACCGTCCGACCGCGTGCAATGGGAAGCTCTGTTCCGTGCCTACATGGATTTCTACGAGCGCACGCTCCCACAGGCGATGTACGACCGCGCCTGGGCCGAGTTCGCGAAGGACACGCGCATGCACGCGCTGGGCGCCCGGCTCGACGGACGCCTGGTCGGCATCACGCACTTCCTGATCCACGCCAACACCTCGTCGGACGATGTCTGTTACCTGCAGGACCTCTTCACCGAGGCCGATGTGCGCGGCAAGGGCGTGGCACGCGCGTTGATCCAGGCGGTCGCCGACTGGGCGAAGTCGCAGGGCTGCCCGCGGCTCTACTGGCAGACGCAGGCCGGCAACGCGACGGCGCGCCTCCTCTACGACAAGATGGCCGTGAACCGCGGGTTCATTCGCTACGATATTGAGCTGACTTAACGCCTGCCCTTGCCGATATGGGCGACGGCCTCGATCTCGACGAGGATTTCCGGCGCCGCCAGCGCGCTCACCTCGACCAAAGTCGAGGCCGGGAAATCGCCGGTGAAGAACTCGCGGCGTGCCTGCCAGACCTTGGTGTTGTTGGCGATCTCGGTGAGGAAGATCGTGATCTTCACCACGTCCGACATGGCGCCGCCGGCGGCTTCGACCAGGGACTTGATCTTGCCGAAGATCACCTTGGCCTGGGCATATTCGTCCATCGCGCCCAGCGCCTTGGGATCGGCGCCGCGCGCGGTCATGCCGGAGACATAGGCGACGCCATCGACCACGAGGCAGTTCGACCAGCGCTCGGGCGGCGGCTCGGCGACGTCGGGCGAGGTCACGCGGCGGATGGTCATGTCGTCCTCCTGTATCTGGCTATCCGGGTTTGGCGCCGGAAGCTTTCACGACCGGCGTCCACTTGTCGATCTCGCCCTGGATGAAGCGCGTTACCTCGGCAGGCGTCATGGTGCTGCCCTCGGCGCCGATCTCCTCCCAGCGCTTGATGACGGCGGGCTCCTTCAGCACGGCCTGCATCTCCGTGGCCAGCCGGTCGACAATCGGCTGCGGCGTCTTCGCCGGCACCGAGATGCCGAACCAGGAATAGGAGATCAGGTCGGGATATCCCAGCTCCTTCATGGTCGGCACGTCGGGGAAGGCGGGGCTGCGGGTCTCGCCGCTGACCGCCAGCGCCGTCACCTTGCCGGCCTTGATGTGCGGTGCGGCCGAAGGCAGCGAATCGAACATCACCGGCACATTGCCGGCGATCGTGTCGATCATGGCAGGTCCGGCGCCGCGATACGGGACGTGGACCAGGCCGGCGCTGATCACCTGCTCGAGGCGCGCGCCCAGCAGGTGGTTGCTCGAGCCCGCGCCCGAGGTCGCGTAGGAGACCTTGCCGGGATTGGCCTTCGCGTAGTCGATGAACTCCTTGAAGGTCTTGGCCTGGAAGTTCGGGTTGGCGACCAGGACGCTGGGATTGGTCGAGGCGATGGAGACATGGATGAAGTCGCCCATCGGATCGAAGTCGGCTCCGCCATAGAGGGTGGGCGAGATCGACAGGCCGGAGATCACCGACATCAGCAGCGTGTAGCCGTCGGGTGGAGACTTGGCGACGATCGCCGTGCCGACCATGGCACCCTTGCCGGGCTTGTTGTCGACGATGATGTTCTGACCAAGCCGCTGGCCGAGATACTCGGCGACCATGCGCGCCACGACGTCGGTGGTGCCGCCGGGTGCATAGGGCACGACGAGCTTGATGGGCTTGCTGGGCCATGGCGCGGTTTGCGCGGCGGCGGGGGTGGCGGCGACGGCGAGCGTCGCGGCGACGAAGGAGCGGCGGTTGAGCATGTGCGGAGTATACTTGGGGCATGAGCGATCCCAAGGTCCTGTTCTCCGCCCTTTTCGAACCGCGACGTGTCGCGCTGATCGGCGCGTCGTCGGATGTCACCAAAACGACTTCGCGGCCTCAACGCTTCCTGCGCAAGCATGGTTTCACCGGCGAGATCCTGCCCGTCAATCCGTCGCGTAGCGAAATACTGGGCGAGAAAGCCTACAAGGATCTCGACGCGATCCCCGGCGACATCGATCACGCCTATATCCTGCTGAACGGCGCGGCAGCGGTGCAGGCGCTTGCCGATTGCGGCCGGCGCGGCGTCAAGGTGGCGTCGATCCTGGCCGGCGGCTTTGCCGATGCGGGCGCCGCCGGCGCCTCGCTGCAGGACGATCTCGCGAAGGTCGTGCGCGAGACCGGCATCCGTCTGGTCGGGCCCAACAGCATCGGCACGGTGAGCACCGATCCCGCCATCGCGCTCACCGCCAATGCCGCCTTCGCCGTGGAAAAGCTTCGCGCCGGGAATTGGGCCGTCGTGAGCCAGAGCGGCAGCCTGATCGGCGCCCTGCTGTCGCGCGCCGACGCACGCGGCATCGGCTTCTCGCGGCTGATCTCCGTCGGCAACGAGGTCGACCTTGCGGTGGGCGAGATTGCGGATCTGCTGGTCGACGATCCGAAGACAAAGGCCATCCTGTTGTTCATGGAGACCCTGCGTGACGGCGAGCGGCTGGCGCGCGCGGCGCGGCGGGCGCATGAGGCCGGCAAGCCCGTGATCGCCTACAAGCTCGGTCGGTCCGATATCGGCCAGGAACTCGCAAAGTCGCACACCGGCGCCATTGCCGGTTCCGATGCGACGTTCGATGCGTTCTGCCGCCGACACGGCATCGCCCGCGTCTCGATGTTCGAATCGCTGATCGACGTGCCGTCGCTGCTGGTCGGGCACGCAAATCCACGGCGTGGCGGGCGTCGCGTCGCGGTGGCGACCACGACGGGTGGCGGCGCGGCGATGGTGGTCGACAGCATGGCGGTGGCCGGCCTCGACATCGTTGGTCCGCCGCGCAATCTCGTCGAGTGGTTGAAGCCGCAGGGCATCGCGGCCGGTGACGGCAAGCTGGTCGATCTCACCCTGGCCGGCGCCAAGCCCGAGATCGTGGCGGGCACGATCGAGCGGCTGCTGGCCCACGACGGCAACGATGCGGTGATCTTCGTGGTCGGCTCCTCGGCGCAGTTCAATCCCGAACTCGCGGTCGAGCCGCTGCTGCGCTTCGCCAGATCGGCCAAGCCCTTCGCGGTGGCGCTGACGCCGGCGGCGGAGAAGTCGCTGGCGCTGCTGACGGCGGCGGGCGTGCCGGCGTTTCGCCATCCCGAGTCCTGTGCCGAGGCGATGGCGCTCTGTCTTCTGCGCACACCGCCGCAACCTGTGCCGCGTCTCGAAGAACCGTCACTGGAGGCGATCTCGGCTCTGCAGGCCGGCCGCGAATCGGGTTTCGACGAGCGCCGTGCCGCCGATTTCTTCGCCGCGCTGGGCATGCCGATGGCGAAGTCGGTGGCGGTCCCGGATGCCCGGCGTATCGCCGCCGCCGTCGCCGAGGTCGGCGGGCCGGTGGTGCTCAAGATCCTGTCGGTTGACATCCCACACAAGACGGAAGCGGGAGGCGTGGCGCTGGGCATTCCCGACGGTCAGACCGCCGCCGTTGCCGCGCGCGAGATCGAGAAGCAGGTGAAAGCCTACGCGCCCGACGCGCGGCTGCAGGGCTTCCTGGTGCAGAAGATGGAGCGCGGGCTGGTCGAGGTGATCCTGGGTTACCGTCGCGATCCCTTGGTTGGTCCCACCATCACCGTCGGCCTCGGCGGCGTGCTGGCCGAGATCTACAAGGACGCCTCGACGCGTCTCGCCCCGGTCGACGCGGCCGAGGCGATGCAGATGATCGCCGAGGTGAAGGGCCTCGCGACCGTGCGTGGCTATCGCAACATGCCGAAGGGCGATGTCGCGGCGTTGGCGAAGGCGATCGCGGCGTTTTCGAGTCTGGCGCACAGGCAATTCGCCGGCGTGGCCGAAGCGGAGATCAATCCGCTGCTGGTGAAACGCGATGGCGAGGGCGTCGTCGCGGTCGACGGGCTGGTCGTGCTGGCCTGAGGGGCGTTGCTGCGTCAGTGACGCTGCGGCCGGTCCATGAGCTGGCGGAAATCGTCGAGGACGAAGTAGGTGTTCTGCAGCCGGTCGATCTCGTAGGGCCGGTTCATCGCGACCGACGCATCGAAGGGCACGCGCTCGACGCCTTCGCCCTCGAGCGCGTGCTTAACCTCGGCGGCCGA
Source organism: Reyranella sp. (assembly GCF_004297265.1). Taxonomy (GTDB): domain Bacteria; phylum Pseudomonadota; class Alphaproteobacteria; order Reyranellales; family Reyranellaceae; genus Reyranella. The sequence continues at coordinate 269,537 of NZ_SCUT01000003.1, read as the reverse complement.
GGATAGAATGCCGGCGCCATACGCCTTCAGCCCCTGCGCGGTGCGGATCAGGCCGAACTCCACGGTGAACCAGTAGAGCCGGGCCAGCAGATGGACGTCTGGGCCGGCTTCGACGCCGCGGCGGCCATACTCCTGCATGTAATCCGCGAACACGGGATTGGTGAGCAGCGGCACGTGGCCGAAGAAATCGTGGAACAGGTCGGGTTCGACCAGATAGTCGATCTCCTCGCGCTTGCGGATCCATACCGTCACCGGAAAGCGGCGATGGGCGAGATGATCGTAGAAAGCCGCATCCGGGATCAGCCCGGGTACGCCGACGATGCGCCAGCCGGTCAGCGGCTCCAATCGCGCGTTCACCTCTGCGAAATCGGGGATGGTGTCGCCCAGCCCGATCGCGTCGAGGCCCGCCAGGAATTCGGCACAGGCATATCGCTCGGCCAGCGCGCGCTGACGCTGGACCAAAAGGCGCCACACCGCCTGTTCCTCTTCGGAATGGAGGTCGGGATGCTGCGGTACGGTCCAGTCCGGCGCCATGCCAGCATAGTCGCCACGCAGATTGTCGAGGGGTGCAGTATCCATGACCTCAATATGGGCGCGCCCGGCTGGTGAATCCCGGCGAAGTTGAACTTCGGAAAGGCAGATTTGAGGGATATTATCCAATAAATATCCTCAAGAGAGTGATTATCACCATGGTCGAGCTCGATGACATAGACAGGCGCATCGTCGCCACCCTGCAGGCGGAAGGCCGGCTCCCGATGGTCGATCTGGCGGAACGGGTGGGCCTGTCGCCCACGCCCTGCCAGCGTCGGGTGAAGCGACTAGAGGAAGAGGGTGTGATCGACCGCTACGCCGCCCTGGTCTCGCCGGCGGCGCTGGGCCTCGCCCTGCAGGCCATGGTGCAAGTGACGCTGGAGGATCATTCCGAGAAGACCGTCGACGCGTTCGAGGCGGCCATCCGCGCGCGGCCCGAAGTCGTGGCCTGCTATGCCATGACCGGCGACATGGATTTCCTGCTGCACGTGCTGGCGCCGGATCTCGCGAGCTTCAGCGACTTCGCGATGAAGGCACTGCTGCGCATGCCCGGCGTCCGCGGCACGCGCTCCTCCTTCATCATGCAGGCGGTGAAGAGCGATCTCGCCTGGGCGCCTCAATCACCAGCGAGCGTGCGCAGGTAGACCGGCCGGTCGATATTGCCGCCGCTCAGGATGAGGCCGATCCGCTTGCCCGCGAAACGGTCGCGTTCCTGCAGCAGCGCTGCGAGCGCGGCGGCCCCGGCGCCTTCCGTGAGCTGGTGCGTGTCCTCGTAATAGGCGCGCATCGCGGCGCCGATCTCGGCGTCGCTCACCTGCACGATGCGCTCCGCTCCCTTCAGGATGATCTCGAGCGCTCCGGCGTCCGGGCCACGCACCGCCATGCCGTCGGCCATCGTGTCGGCGCTGTTGGTCGCCACGACCTTGCCCGCGGCAAAGGAGAGCGCGTAGGCCGGCGCCTCGGTCGAGACGACGCCCACGATCTTCGTCTTGAGCCCCAGCGCGTCGCGTACGGCAATGGTGCCGCAGATGCCCGAGCCCAGTCCGATCGGCACATAGACCGTGTCGAGCGTCGGCGCAGCGCGGAACAGTTCGAGCGCGTAGGAGGCGACGCCCGCCACCAGGTCTCGATCGAACGACGGCACCATCGCAAGGCCGCGCTCGCCCGCGAGCTTGATCGCGGCGTCCTTGGCGGCATCGAAGTCGTGGCCGGCCTCGATCAGCTCGGCGCCGAAGGCGCGCATGGCGGCGTTCTTCTCGACCGAATTGCCATGGGGCACGACAATCGTGGCGGCGATGCCATTCCGCGCCGCCGCCAGTGCGATGCTCTGGCCGTGATTGCCGCGGGTGGCGCTGACGACGCCCTCGAGCTGCGGCGAGCTACGCTTCAGCCGGTCCATGTAGACCAGCCCGCCACGCACCTTGAAGGCGCCGGTCGGCGTGTGGTTCTCGTGCTTGACCCAGGTTTCGCAGCCCGTGCGGCGGGCGAGCAGGGGCCACGCATATTGTGCGGTGGGCGGCATCGCGGCATGCACGATTGCGGAAGCCGCTTCGATTTCGCTAAGGGACAACATGCCGTTCACTTTGGTCTAAGATGGCCGAGGTTCCAACCGGAGTACTCCATGCCCGTCCTGCCGCGTTCCCTCGAAATTCAGGCCGAGATTTCGGCGATCCGCCGTGACATCCACGCTCATCCCGAACTTGCCTTCGAGGAAAACCGCACCTCCGACGTGGTGGCGGCCAAGCTGGAGGAATGGGGCCTGGAAGTGACGCGCGGGTTGGGCAAGACCGGCCTGGTCGGGACCTTGCGCAAGGGAAATTCGCTGAAGTCGATCGGGCTGCGGGCCGACATGGACTGCCTGCCCATGGACGAGACCAACGATTTTGCGCACCGGTCGACGAACCCCGGCCGGATGCACGCCTGCGGCCATGACGGCCACACCGCCATGCTGCTGGGAGCCGCCAAGATGCTCAGCGAGACGCGGAACTTCGAGGGGGCGGTCCACTTTATCTTCCAGCCGGCCGAAGAGGGGGGCGGGGGGGCCAAGGTGATGATCGAGGACGGGCTGTTCGAGAAATTCCCCTGCGACGCGGTGTTCGCGATCCACAACAAGCCCGGCGTCCCGCTCGGCCATATCGTGACCAAGGGCGGGCCGCTGCTGGCGGCCGCCGACCGCTGGGACATCCGCATCACGGGCAAGGGCGGTCATGCCGCCCATCCGCATACCACGCTCGACCCGATGGTCGTCGGCGCCAATATCGTCATGGCACTGCAGACCATCGTCTCGCGCAACATCGACCCGATCGATTCCTCGGTCGTGACCGTCGGCTTCTTCCATGCGGGTTCCGCCTACAACGTCATTCCGGGCGACGTGCATATTGGCGGCACCACCCGCACGACGACTCCGGAAAACCGCGCGCTGGTGAAGCGGCGCATCGACGAGATCTGCGAGGGCGCGGCGAAGATGCACGGAGTGAAGATCGAGGTCGAGCACAAGCCGGGCTATCCGCCGACGGTGAACGACGTCGAGCAGGCCCGCTTCGCGGCCGACGTGGCGGCCGGCGTCTGCGGCGACCACGCGGTGAAGGACAATACCCGCCCCAGCATGGGCGCCGAGGATTTCTCCTACATGTTGGAGAAGGTGCCGGGCGCCATGGTATGGCTGGGCAATGGCGGCGACTCGGTGAGCCTTCACAACTCCCGTTACGACTTCAACGACATGGCGATCCCCTTCGGCGTAAGCTTCTTCGTGCGCACCGTCGAGCGCTTCCTCGACCCGAAGGCAGCCTAGAGAGAACGGACGCGGACGAACCTCATGGAATTCTTCCGCGTCTATGGCCGTGTCATCGGCCTGTTGCGGGCCGAGAAGGGCCTCGCCATCACGCTCGCCATCGCGAACATCGCGGTGGCCGGCCTGCAATTCTATGAACCCGTGCTGTTCGGCAAGGTCATCGACCTGCTGAGCAACGCGCGCGACCGGCCGGTCGACCAGCTCTGGCACGATGCGCGTTATATCCTGGGCCTCTGGGCGCTCGTCGGCCTCGGCGGCATCGTGGCCAACATGGTTGTGTCGCTGCAGGCTGACCGCATGGCCCATCGTCGCCGCCTGGGCGCAATGGCGACCTACTTCGAGCATCTGCTGATGCTGCCCTTCTCGTTCCACAACGCCCAGCATTCCGGCCGGCTGATCAAGATCATGCTGACCGGCGTCGACAACCTGTTCGGCATCTGGCTGTCGTTCTTCCGCGAAAACCTCGCGACCCTGGTGGCGCTGTTCGTCATGCTGCCGCTCAGCATGTTCATGAACTGGCGGCTGGGGTTCCTGTTGCTGGTCCTGATTCTCGTCTTCGCCGTTACCAACGTCTGGGTCGTGAGTCGCACCGACCGCCTGCAGAAAAAGGTCGAGGACCTTCACAGCGAGCTGGCGGGCCGGGCCGGCGACGCGCTGGGCAACATCAACCTCATCCAGAGCTTCGTGCGGCTGGGCGCGGAAACCAGCGAAATGCACCGCATCATCGGGCAGACCCTGCAGGCACAGTTCCCGGTGCTGAACTGGTGGGCGCTGCTGTCGGTGATGACGCGCGCCGCCTCGACGGTCACCGTGATCGCGATCTTCGTGCTCGGCACCTGGCTCTACACCCGCGGCGAGGCGACGGTCGGCGAGATCGTGAGCTTCATGGGCTTCGCCACCATGCTGATCGGCCGCATGGACCAGGCCTCGGGCTTCGTCAGCCGCATCTTCTTCCAGATGCCGTCGCTGGGCGATTTCTTCCGCGTGCTGGATTCGCAGTCGAGCGTGCCGGACAAGCCGAACGGCATCGACATCGGTCGCGTCCGCGGCGACGTCGAATTCGACGACATCAACTTCTCCTACGACGGCAAGCGTCCGGCGCTGGTCCATTTCTCGCTCAAGGTCCCGGCGGGCTCGACGGTGGCCTTCGTCGGCCCGACCGGCGCCGGCAAGAGCACCGCGCTGTCGTTGATGCACCGCATGTGGGACGCCCAGTCGGGCGTGATCCGCATCGACGGCGTCGACCATCGCGATATCAAGCTGGAATCGCTGCGGCGCAACATCGGCGTGGTGTTCCAGGACAGCACCATGTTCTACCGCTCGATTGCCGACAATCTGCGCATCGGCAAGCCCGATGCCACGCAGGCCGAACTGGAGGAGGCCGCCAAGCTCGCTGAGGCGCACGACTTCATCATGCGCCAGCCGCAGGGTTACGAGACTTTGGTCGGCGAACGCGGCACCACCCTTTCGGGCGGCGAACGTCAACGCCTCGCAATTGCCCGGGCGCTGCTCAAGAATCCGCCGATCCTGATCCTCGACGAGGCGACCAGCGCACTCGACTCCGTCACCGAGGCGCGCATCCAGAAGGCGTTGAAGGTCCTGATGCAGGGTCGCACCACTTTCGTGATCGCCCATCGCCTGTCGACCATCCGCGATGCCGACCAGGTCGTCGTGTTCGAGCACGGCCGGGTCGTCGAGCAGGGCGCCTACCAGGCACTGATCGGCCAGGGCGGGGCCTTCGCGCGCCTCGTGGCCACGCAGCAGGCTGGCATAGAATCTGCCTGATATCCCCTTGGCGGGCGTGAAATGTCCGCCTAAGAGTCGCCGACAGGGAACCCAGGGGGATCAAGAAGATGAGCAAATTCGCCAAGATGCTGGGCGGTGCGGCAGCCGTTGCGCTGGCGCTCGGGAGCTTCCCGGCCAATGCCCAGACTGCCATCAAGTTCACCCTGGACTGGGTCTTCCAGGGCCCGACCTCGCCGTTCCTGGTGGCGCTGGAGAAGGGCTACTACAAGGCCGAGGGCCTCGACGTCACGATGGACCCCGGCCAGGGCTCGGCCGGCGCGGTGCAGCGCGTGGCCACGGGTGCCTACCAGATCGGCTTCGCCGACGTGAATTCGACCATCGAATACAATGCCAAGAACCCGGGCAAGGAAGTGCTCTGTGTGTTCATGGTCTACGATTTCGCGCCGTTCGGCGTCTATGCGCTGAAGAAGAGCGGCATCAAGACGCCGAAGGACCTCGAGGGCAAGAAGCTGGGCGCTCCGGTGTTCGACGCCAGCTTCCGCCTGTTCCCGGCCTTCGCCAAGAAGAACGGCATCACCAAGTGGGAGCACGTCAACCTGACGCCCCAGCTGCGCGAGCAGAGCCTGGTCCAGGGCACGGTCGACTTCATCTCCGGCCACTATTTCTCCTCGATGCTCGACCTCAAGGCGCGCGGCGTGGCCTTCGAGGACATCGTGGCGATGCGCTTCGTCGATTTCGGCATGGACGTCTACGGCAACGGCGTCGTCGTCTCCGGCGAGATGGCCAAGAACGAGAAGGCCGTGAAGGGCTTCCTCGCCGCCACGATGAAGGGCTGGAAGGACGTCATCGCCAACCCGCAGCTCGGCATTGCCGCCGCCAAGAAGCGCGATCCGCTGATCGACGAGAAGCTCGAAATGGAGCGCCTCAAGATCTCCCTGGAGACCAACATCCTGACCCCCTGGGTCAAGGCCAACGGGATGGGCGACGTCGACCCGGTCCGCTTCGCGCGCGCCGTCAAGGACGTCTCCGAGGCGTTCGGCCTGCCGAACGCGCCGGCCCCGGACAAGGTGTTCAGCAACGCCTACCTGCCGCCCAAGGCCGACCGGATGGTGTCCAAGTAAGCGACCGGGCCCGAGGCAATGGCCTTCGTCGATCTCAAGGGCGTCAGTCTCACCTACCGGCTCGGCAAGGACACGACGCTGGCTCTTGCCGATGCCACGCTGGGCATCGACAAAGGCGAGTTCATCGCCGTCGTCGGACCGTCGGGCTGCGGCAAGTCCACCATCATGAAGCTGGTCACCGGGCTCCTGCCGCCGTCGGGCGGTGAGATTGCGGTGGACGGAAAGAAAGTGACGGGGCCGATCAAGGGCGTCGGCATGGCGTTCCAGAACCCGACCCTGATGCCGTGGCGCACGACCATGAACAACATCCTCCTGCCCATGGAGGTGGTCGAGCCGCACAAGCGTCGTTTCCGCAGCCATCGCGCCGAGTATGTCGAGCGCGCGATGAAGCTGCTGAAGACCGTCGGCCTCGCCGATTTCGCCGACAAGTACCCCTGGCAGCTTTCGGGCGGCATGCAGCAGCGCTCGAACCTGTGCCGTGCGCTGATCCACGAGCCCGAGCTGCTGATGCTCGACGAGCCGTTCGGGGCGCTCGACGCCTTCACGCGCGAGGAACTGTGGGGCGTCATGCAGGCGCTGTGGCTGGAGAAGCGTTTTACGGGCGTGCTGGTGACGCACGACCTGCGCGAGGCCGTCTATCTCGCCGACACCGTCTATGTGATGAGCCGCCGGCCCGGCCGCATCGTGCTGGCGAAGAAGATCGACATCCCGCGGCCGCGCACGCTTGCCACCACCTTCGAGCCGCACTTCGTCGACATCGTCCACGAACTGCGCGACCGCATCCACCAGGAGCACGCGCCATGAGCGACCTCCGGCGCGAGGCGCTGAAGCACGCCATGCCGTGGCTGGTCCTGGCGGCCCTGCTGATCGTCTGGGAAGTCTGCTGCATCGTTTTCCAGGTGCCGGAGATCATCCTGCCCAGGCCGACCAAAATCTTCGCGGTGTTCGTCCAGCGCTTCGACATCCTGATGGCCTATTGCTGGGACACGTTGTGGACCACGACGATCGGCTTCCTGCTGGCGATCGCGGGCGGCCTGCTGCTGGGTCTCGCTGTCGGCGCTTCGCCCTTCGTCTATTCCGGCCTCTATCCGCTGCTGATCGCCTTCAACGCCATCCCCAAGGTCGCGATCGTGCCCATCCTGATGATCTGGGTCGGCGTCGGTTCGCTGCCGGCCGTCATCACAGCCTTCGTGATCAGCTTCTTCCCCATCGTGGTGAACGTCGCGACCGGCCTCGCCACCATCGAGCCCGAGATGCGCGACGTGCTGCGCAGCCTTGGCGCCTCGCGACTGGAGATCCTGACCAAGGTCGGCATCCCGCGCGCCATGCCCTACCTGTTCGCCAGCCTCAAGGTCGCGATCACCTTGGCCTTCATCGGTTCCGTGATCTCCGAAACGGTGGGCGGCAACAACGGCATCGGCTTCCTGATGCTGTCGGCCAGCGCCCGCAACGACGCGCCGACCACCTTCGCCGGCCTGTTCGCCATCGCCATCATGGGGGTCGCCATGTACGCGGTCTGCGCCATGGTCGAGAAGCGCATGACCCGCTGGGCCTTCCGCGGCGAGATCGTCGCCTAGCCGCAAAAGCAAAAGGGCCGCCATTTCCCTGGCAGCCCGCTATCGCGCATAGAGTAGGCGAAAACAAACAGTCTGGCAACGCACGGCGCATCGTAATAGATGACATCCCCTTCGCGACCCAAGGGGACTGTGATGACCGCCTGCGGACTTGATTTCGGCACGTCGAATTCGGCGATCGGCGTGGTGCGTGACGGCACCGCGACGCTGGCCCCCGTGGAAGGCGACAATACGCTGTTGCCGAGTGCTGTGTTCTTCGACCAGGAGACCAAGGGCCGCGTGCTGCTGGGCGAGGCCGCCATCGCGGCCTATGTCGATCACACCGAAGGCCGCCTGATGCGGGCGCTGAAGTCGATCCTGGGTTCGTCCCTGATCGACGAGGAGACCAGTCTCGGCGGCCGCAAGGTGCCGCTCACCAAGGTGGTCGAGATCTTCGTGCAGAACCTCAAGCACAAGGCCGAGGCGTTCGCAGGGGAGGAGATCACCTCCGTCGTGATGGGCCGCCCGGTGCGCTTCGTCGATGACGACGACACGGCGGATGCGCGGGCGCAGGCGGTGCTGGAGCGGGTGGCGCGCGAGGCCGGCTTTCGCGACATTGCTTTCGCCTACGAGCCCATCGCGGCGGCGCATCACTACGAGCAGACCGTGCAACGCGAGGAGCTGGTGCTGATCGCCGACATCGGCGGCGGCACCAGCGACTTCTCGATCGTGCGCGTCGGCCCGGGACGCCGCGACCGCACGGACCGCAGCGGTGACGTGTTGGCGACATCGGGCGTGCGCATCGGCGGTACCGACCTCGACACCGCGCTTTCGCTCACGTCGGTGATGCCGCTGCTCGGCCTCGGCACGCAGCTGGTCGCGAAGAATCTGCCGATGCCGAACGCGATCTATCACCAGCTCGCGACCTGGGCGACGATCAACTTCGCCTACACCTATCGCAACGAACGCGAGGTCGGCGAACTCCAGTCGCTCGCCGCCGAACCGGAGAAGGTGGCGCGCCTGCTGAAGCTCGTGCACGAAGGCCTCGGCCATCGCGTCGCCTTCGCGGTCGAGGATGCCAAGATCGCGTTGAGCGCCGAGGACCGCGCCGCCATCCCGCTGGCTTTCCTCGAGGCCGGCCTCTCGGCCCTCGCCACGCGCCACGAGTTCGATCGTGCGATCGGCACCGCGACGGAGCGGCTCTACAAGGCTGCGGGCGGCTGCATCGCCGCCGCCGGTCTCAAGCCCGAGGCGATCGAAACGATCTTCCTCACCGGCGGTTCGAGCCGCGTCCCCGCCGTGCGCACCGCCGTCGCGCGGGCGTCCCCGTCGGCGCGCATCGCCGGCGGCTCCGACCTCCTCTCCGTCGCCCTCGGTCTCGCGCAGATGGCGGGGCGTGCGGTCTGACCGACGATTAAACCTGCGAATCGAAGAAGGCGTCGGCGTCGTCGGTTTCGACCAGCCGGCCCTTGCGAATCTCCAGGAACCGCGTGGCGACGGTGCGCGTGAAGAAGCGGTCGTGGCTCACGAAGAGGCACGATACGTCGCTCTTCTCGAGCTGCGCCTCCAGGTCTTCCTGGCCCTCGATGTCGAGATGGTTGGTCGGCTCGTCGAGCACGTAGAAGTTCGGCCGCAGGAGCTTCATCTTCAGGAACACGAGCCGCGCGCGCTCGCCGTGGCTCAGCACGCCGATCGGCTCCTTGAGGCGCACGAAGGCGAAGCCGGCGCCGGCGAGTTGGTGCACCGCGTCCTTCTCGGTGACGCCCTCGGCCTGGACGACATAGTCGAGGATCCTGGTCGCGACCGGCAGCTCGCTCATCGCCTGGTCGAAATAGACCAGCCGGCAGGCCGGATTGAAGCGCACGGCGGCCTGGCCGTCGTAATGCTCGCGGCCGGGCTCGTAGGCCGCTGCCAGCGCGGAAAGAAGCGTCGACTTGCCGGTGCCGTTGGTGCCGAGCAGGGCCACGCGCTCACCCGCTGCTATGGCGAGGCGATCGATGCCGATCAGCTTGCGGTCCCCGCCGGGAACCATCACGTCGAGGTTCGAGAGGCGCAGCGCCACCTTGGCGTCGATGTCGCCGTCGGCCAGTTCGAGCCGTCGCTCGCGCGCGACATAGGTCTGCGTGCGTTCCTTCTCGATGCGCGCGATGCGGCTTTCGACGGCGTTCTTGCGCTTGTTGAGGTCGGGGTTCTTGACCGCCCAGACCTTGTAGCGCGCCGCGGCCTGCTCCAGCCGCTTGATCTCGCGATCCTCCTGCCGTGCGCGCGCCGCCGCGGTGACGTCACGGCGCAGCAGCTCCTCGCGCGCGATCGAGAAGCGCGTCTTGAAGGTGTGCACGCCGTCGGCGCGCAGGAACAGCGTGCGCTCCGTCACACGGTCGAGAAACTCGCGGTCGTGGCTCACGATCAGCATCGGCACGGTGAACTCGCCCGTGAGCCAGCGCTCCAGCGTATTGATGTTGGCGAGGTCTAGATGGTTGGTCGGCTCGTCGAGGATCAGGATGTCCGGCTCTTCCAGACGCGCTGCTGCCGCGATCAGCATCAGCCGCTGCCAGCCGCCCGACAGGGTGCCGAACGGCTTGTCGAGGATTTCCGGATCGACGCCGATCTCGTCGACCAGCACGTCGATTCGCCAGTCCTCGCCGTCCTGGCCGACCTTGGCCAATGACTGGGCCAGCACCTCGCGCACCGACTGCCCGGCGAGGCCTTCGGGGACGTCCTGCGGCACCTGGCCGATGCGCAGGCCGCGCGAGCGGATCACCTGTCCGGCATTGAGTTCCAGCACGCCGGTCAGGCACTTGAGCAAGGTCGACTTGCCCGCGCCGTTCTCGCCGACCAACGCCGTGCGCGCATCGTCCAGCAGGAACGACACGTTCTCGAAGACACGGCCCGAGCCGTAGAAGAAGGAAGCCTGCTCCATGCCGAGCACGGCCTGACGCGATGCCATTGTCTGTCCTGACGCGAAAACGACCGCGCCTTTACCACCGCTCTGCGGCCGGCGCGAGGGGCAGATGGGCTCGCAGGCTTGCCGGATGGCGCTTCGCGTGAAAGCATTTCAACAAACAAGAACGTGGAGGGAAGCCCGATGGACGTCGGCATGATGATGGTGTTCACCAACTACGGTTGGGAGAATTGCTCCGACCAGCGCGTGTGGGACGAGGAGATCCGGCTGGCGCGGATCGCTGCCGATTCGGGTTTCGACTGCCTGTGGTCGGCCGAACATCATTTCAACGACTACTCGTTCGTCCCAGACAATCTCGCGCTGATGACCCATCTGACGGCGCTCTGCCCGAACATCGACGTCGGGACGGCCGCCGTCATCCTGCCCTGGCACGATCCGCTGAGGGTCGCCGAGAACGCCGCCGTGGTCGACCTGCTGAGCAAGGGGCGGCTGCGGCTCGGCATGGGACGCGGACTGGCGCGCCGCGAGTTCAACGCCTTCCGCATCAGCATGGACGAATCGCGCGGCCGCTTCGACGAAGCCGCGCCGATGATCGTCGAGGCGCTGAAGACCGGTTTCATGGAAGGCGACGGCAAGTACTACAAGCAGCCCCGCATCGAGATCCGGCCCAGGCCGCAGCATTCCTTCGACGGCCGTATCTATGCCGTGGCGTCGAGCGAGGATTCGATCGATTCGGCCGCCAAGCTCGGCGCCCACATGGTGATGTTCGCCGACCGGCCGTGGGAGATGCGCGCGCCGATGATCGAGAAAGGACGCCAGCTCCATCGCCAGTATCATGGCACCGAGCCGCCGCGGGTGATGCTGACCGAGTTCTGCGTCTGCGGGCCCGACGCCGCGACCATCGAGGACGAGGCGCGGCAGTACCAGGGCAAGTTTGTCGAGAGCAATTTCTACCACTACGAATTCCTCGGCGAGCACTTCAAGTCGGTGAAGGGCTACGACTCCTACCAGCAGAAGGCCGATCTCGCGCGCAAGGGCGGCGGTATCGAAGGCGCCATCACGGGCTTCATGCAGGCGGCGTCCTGGGGCACGCCGGACAAGATCCTGCGCGGGCTGGAGGCACGCCGCAAACTGCTCGGCGACTTCGAGATGAACGTCGCCTTCCGCTTCGGCGGCACGCCCTACGAGGTGAGCGAGCGCGGGCTGAAGCTGTTCGCCAAGGAAGTCCTGCCGGTCGTGAAGTCGTGGGGACCCATCAAGGCGGCGCAGGCGGCCTAGATCAGCACTCCATCCTTGGCGACGATGCGGCCTGCTTTGACGACGAGGCCGCGGCGTTTGCGGGTGGCGACGGCTTCGGCGAGCGTCGTGGCTTCGACCGTGACGAAGTCGGCGGGGCCGCCGACCTTGAAGCCGTAATCCTTGAGACCGAGTACGCGGGCGGCGGCCGCCGTGACCATGTCGAAGGCGATCGCCAGCTCGGCGTCGTGGCGGAAGTTGGCGCGGTAGCCGATCTGCATGGCACGGTCGAGCATGTCGCCGTTGCCGAAGGGCGACCAGGCGTCGCGGATATTGTCGGAGCCGCCGAACACTTCGACGCCATGCTCGCGCAGCAGCTTCAGCGGCGGAATGGTCGCGCCGCCCGGCCCATGGCTCATGATGGCGACGCCCGCCCGTGCGAGCCTATCGGCGGCGCGGGTGACGCTGTCGGTCGAGACCGAACCCAGCGCGAAGGCGTGGCTGACCGCGACCTTGCCTTGCAGGCCATTCGACTCGGTGCGCGCGGCGATGGCCAGGATCTGGGCCAGGCCGCCTTCGCCGCCATCGTGCAGGTGAATGTCGACACCCGCGCCGCGGCGGCTGGCGATGGCGAACACCGTATCGAGATGGGCGTCGAGGTCGCCGTCGATACCGACGGGATCGAGGCCGCCGACGAGATCCGCGCCCTGCGCGATCGCCTCGTCGAGCAGCTCCGCGGTGCCGGGGGAGCGCAGAATGCCGCTTTGCGGGAAGGCCACGATCTCGATGGTGACGAGGCCCTGGAAATGCTCGCGGATCTTCAGCACCTCGTCGAGGTTTTTGAGACCGAGCTGGTTGTCGATGTCGACATGACTGCGCATGTGAAGCGTGCCGCTGGCCACGATCTGGCGCACCAGGTTCGAGCCGGTCTCGAACTCGGGCACGGTGCGTGCCGCGCGCACCCGGCGCTCGGCCTCGATACGGTCGGAGACTTGGTTGCCGGCGGATTGATTGGGCACCCACGGCAAGCCGAGCAGCGTCTTGTCGAGATGGATATGGCCGTCGACCAGCGGCGGCAGCACGAGCGTGCCGCCGAGATCGATTGTGTCTGCGCCGGAAGCCGCGACCGAGGCCGGGAGGAGGGCGGAGATCCGCCCTGCCTCGACCTCGATATCGTGCCGGCTGCCATCGGGCAGCGTGGCGTTGGTGAAGCGCACGCTCGTGATCGCCTTACTTGGCAGCCGTCGGGCCGCCTTCCTTGCGCGTCTGGGACACCGCCTCGCGCGCGGCCTTGGCCATCAGGCCGGCGTCATTGGCGATGGTAACGAGCTGGAAGCCCATGTGGATCATCTTCGCGGCGTAGCTACCGGTGCCGTTGTGCAGGCCGGCGAATTGGCCGCGCTTCTTGGTGGCGGCGAGCAGCTTGTCGTAGATCGACAGGATCTGCGGCTCCTCGCGGTCGAGCATCGGCTTCAGGCCGAGCGACAGGCCGAGGTCGGACGGTCCGATATAGATGCCGCTGACGCCCGGCACGTCGAGGATGGCGTCGATATTGTCGATCGCTTCCTGAGTCTCGATCATCGGGATGATCAGCACCTCGTCATTGGCCATCGCCTGGTAGGGAGTTGCCTCGCCATAGGCGCCGGCGCGGATCGGGCCGTTGGAGCGCTTGCCCTTGGGCGGATAGAGCGCATAGGAGACCAGGGCCTTGGCTTCGGCCGGCGTGTTCACCATCGGGCAGATGACGCCCCAGGCGCCGCCGTCGAGCACCTTGCCGACGATGCCGGGCTCGTTCCATGGCACGCGCACCAGCGGGGTGATCGGATGCTTGTCCATCGCCTGGAAGCAGCGAACCATCGAGAGATAGTCCTGAACGCCATGCTGCATGTCGACGGTGACGCTGTCCCAGCCGCACTGCGCCATGGTCTCGGCGGCGAAGCCATCGGGGATCGCCAGCCATCCATTGACGCAGGCCTTGCCGGCCTGCAGCCGCTTCTTCAGCATGTTCGACATCGATGCGTTTCCTCGTGATTTGAGAACGGGCAAGTTTACACGGCGGCGGGGGATGGTGTGACGCTTTTGTCGCTGCGGGCGGGCCGGCTGGCCGTCGATCTGGCACCGGAGGCGGGCGGTTCGATCGCGCGATTTGCGATGGAGGGCGTGGGCGATCTGCTGCGCCCGGCCTCGAACGCGGCCCTCGCTACGGGCACCGGAAAAGATACGGCCTGCTATCCGCTCGTGCCATTTTCCAACCGCATCGCGAACGGCCGTCTCGCCATCGGCGATGAGGTCATCCAGCTGCGCGCGAACTGGCCCGGCGTACGTCATCCGATGCACGGCGACGGCTGGGCGCAGGCGTGGAACGTGGTGCACCACGACCCGCATTCGGCCGAACTGGCCTATGTCCACGCGCGCGGTGCGGGGGCTGCAGGCTGGCCGTTCTGCTACCGCGCCCGCCAGACCTTCGCGCTCCATGAAACAGGACTGACGGTCGGTCTTTCGATCCAGAACCTCGAAGATCGCGATGTGCCGGCGGGGCTCGGGCTGCACCCTTTCTTCGTGTGCAATGCCGATACCGAGCTCGCCTGTCGCCTCGCGGGCGTCTGGCGGACCGATCCGGAGGTCTTGCCGCTGCAGCGCGTGCCGGTGCCGGCGGAGTGGGATTTCTCGCGCTCGCGCCGGGTCGACGGGATGGGGCTCGATCATTGTTTCGATGGCTGGGATGGGGAGGCGACCGTCACATGGCCGCAACGTGGACTTCGCCTCGTCCTGTCCGCGACGGAGGCATTTCGTCATCTGGTGATCTATGTTCCCGACGGCCAACGGTATTTCTGTGTCGAGCCGGTGAGTCACGCCAACGGCGCGGTCGGGCAAACCCGGCTGACGGCGGGCGCCACGCTCGGCGGCGAGATCTCGTTCAGGCTGGTCCAAATTTAGAGGAACCTCATGCCGCCCTTCGCTTCCTACCCCAGCCTCTCGGGTCGCACCGTCTTCGTCTCCGGTGGCGGTTCGGGCATCGGTGCCTCGGTCGTCGAGCACTTCGCCGAGCAGGGCGCCAAGGTCGGCTTCGTCGACATCGACGAGGCGGCCTCGAAGGCGCTGGTCGAGAAGATCGAGGCCCGGCGCCACACCGTGCCGCTGTTCGTGCCGTGCGACATCCGTGACGTGGCGGCCTATCAGCGGGCCATCGAAGGCGTGGCAGCGAAGCTCGGGACCATCACGGTGCTGGTGAACAACGCCGCGCGCGACGACCGGCACACGCTCGGCCAGGTGACGCCGGATTTCTGGGACGAGCGCATCGCGGTCAACCTGCGCCACGCATACTTCGCCATCCAGGCGGTGGCGCCGGCGATGAAGAAGGCGGGCGGCGGCTCGATCGTGAATTTCAGCTCTGTGAGCTATCACACGATGACGCCCAATCTCTCCGTCTATCAGGCGGCCAAGGCCGCCGTGATCGGCATGACGCGCGGCCTTGCGCGCGACCTGGGCGGCGACGGCATCCGCCTCAATGCCGTGACGCCTGGCTGGATCATGACCCAGCGCCAGCTCGACCTCTGGGTGACGCCGGACGCCAAGGCCGCGCAGCTGGGCGCCCAATGCCTGAAGGAGTTGCTCTATCCGCCGGACATCGCGCGCATGGTCCTGTGGCTCGCCGCGGACGACAGCCGCCTGGTGACGGCCCAGAACTTCGTCGTCGATGGAGGCCGAATGTGAACACAGCTGCCATCGCCTCGCTGCCGAGGCGCTTCTTCCACGGCTGGGTGCATCTGTTTCGGCATCTGCTTCCGCCAACCCTGTATTTTTTCGTCGCCTTCAATCTGATCGTCTTCACCACCAACCTGTTGGCGCGTGACTACTGGTTCAATCTCAGCAGCTTCATGCTGGCCAGTACGATGGCGCTGGTCGTCGGCAAGGTGGTGCTGGTCGTCGACAAGGTTCGCATCATCGACAAGTTCCGCGGCGCCCCGCTGATCCAGCCGATCCTCTACAAGACGATCTTCTATTCCCTGGTCGTTACGATCGTACGCTTCCTGGAAAAGGTCCTGGACGTCGCATTCGACGCGCACAGTCTCGACCAGATCTACCGGATGGTGCTGGTCGACTTCACCTGGCATCGCTTCGTCGCGGTACAGGTCTGGATCTTCGTCTGCTTCCTGCTCTACGTGACCGCCAGCGAGATCAACGCGCTGGTCGGCGACGGCCAACTCAGGCGTCTCTTCTTCCATCACCGGTCGTCGGAATACGGCCTGACGCGCCGCCAGCATATCCGTGCGCTGACGGAGATCAGCCGGCTGGCGCGCGACACGCCGCGCGACCGGTTGCTCGATCCCACCACGCCGCAGGGCAGCCGCTTGGCCGAGCTGATCGACCGGCTGCGGCGGCGCAACGCCTGACGACGGGCCCGTGGCCATCGACGCGAGTTGGCGCTGGATCGCGTGGACGATCCTCGGGATCGGCGGGCTGATCACGGCCGGCGGTGTGCTTATGGGCCTTGGCAATCTTCGTCACGCGCTCTACGGCGAGCGGGCTGACGGGATCGTCACCGAGATCGTGCGCGAAGGCGACATGTACGCGCCGGTAGTACGCTTCCGGCTGCCCCAGGGCGAGACCGTGGAGGTGAAGGAGCTTGGTTCGGGTGCGCCGGATTTCGCAGCAGGGGACACCGTCACCGTTATTTATCTGCCCGAAAACCCGCAGGACTTCCGGCTCGATACTTTCGAGCGACTTTGGCTGGTCCCGATCATTGTCACGGGCTTCGGCGGTTTCTGGCTGATGTTCGGAGCGGTCTCCTGGGCGTTGTCGCGCAACGCCGACCTCGCGCTGGTGGGCGAGCGCGTCTTCTCCGTGATTTCGCTGTCGGCGCTGCTGATCAGCGTCTTCGTGCTGTGGAGCGCCGTCGACCTCTATGCGAGCGGTGGCCGGGCCCTTGGCACGGTCGCGGAGATCCGCGAGAGCCGCTCG
Source organism: Reyranella sp. (assembly GCF_004297265.1). GTDB lineage: Bacteria > Pseudomonadota > Alphaproteobacteria > Reyranellales > Reyranellaceae > Reyranella. The sequence goes on along the minus strand of NZ_SCUT01000003.1, from coordinate 252,695 downwards.
ATCGTCACCGAGGAGGTGACGACGCCGGCCGGCCGCGAGGTGTGCCGCGACGTCGAGCGCATCTCCTTCGCGCCGATCGTGCGTTTCACCACGCCGGAGGGCCGCGAGATCGAGTTTCATGGACGCGGCGGCAGCGGCACCTCGTTTGCGGCCGGCGAGGCGGTGAACGTCGTCTATGACCGCGGCCAGCCCGGCCGTGCCCGTATCGTGTCGTTCGTCGATCTGTGGCTGCCGGCGGCCGTGGCCTTCGCGGTGGCGCTGGTCTTCGGCGCCGCCGTGCGTCTTTCGCGCTGGAGCCGGCGCCGCGCTACAGGTTAGCGCGTCCAATCCAGGTAGCCAGCAGAGCCGAAAGCTCGTGCGGCTTTTCAAGCGGGGCCATGTGGCCGCAGTCTTCGAGGACGCTGAAGCCGGGGTTCGGCAGCGCCTGCGCCATCCGTTCGGTTTCGGCAAAGGTGCGCAGCCGGTCCTGGCGGCAGGCCACGACCAGGGACGGGCAGGTGATGCGTTCGAGGTCTGCGTATCCGTCGCGCCGCACCAGCGCCGCCTGGCGCTTGCGGACCTCGGGCCCCAGCCGCCGCTGCATGCCGCGCAGCCGGTCGAGCAGGACGGGATCGGTATCGCGATCGGGATGCAGTCCCATCGCGTTGGAGACCGCACCGGCGGCACGCGGCGGCCGGTCGCCCGGGCGATATCCCGACTGGCGGCGCGCCCGTTCCTCGTCGGAATAGCCGCGCGCGGAGGAGGCGACGAAGGCCACGCCGGAGACGCGCTCCGGCGCCATCAAGGTGAGCACGCGCGCCACGAACCCGCCCATCGAAAAGCCGATCAGGACGAAGCGTTCAGGCGCTTCGACGAGCACGCGTCGCGCCATTCCCTCAAGGGTATCGTCCTCGTAGACGTTGCCGAAGTGAAGTGCGCCCAGGGGGCCGAGATCCGGGACCATGTCGGTCCAAAGATCGGCGTCACACATAAAGCCGGGGAGGAGGACGAGGGAACGCATTGCTGGTGTATTCAAGTTCGGAGCGCCTTCACTTTCGACACCTCACGCGACCAGCAAAGCCGCCCACGCTGCCGCCAGCATCAGGAGCTGGCCGGGAACGACATAGAGCGCGAATCGTGTGCCGCCGGTAGTGAAGGCGAACACGATCTTGGTCACGGTGTTGGTCGAGAAGGCAGCGAGGATCGGGGTCACCGCGGCGGACGGTGCCAGCCGTCCGTCCGCGACCAGCGAGGCAACCGAGATGGCGGGTGCGTGCGTGTCGGCAAAGCCTGCAGCGCCGGCCGCGAGGATGACGCCGGCCTCCCCCATCCAGTCCTGCAAGGCCGCGGCGAGAAGAAGGACGCTTGCCAGGATGATGGCGAAAATCAGTGCCGTGCGCAGGCTGAAGGCGCTGCCCTGCGTCTCTTCGACCTTGCCGCTGTCCGTCTGTAGCGCCCACAGGGTGAAGGCACCGCCATAGACGATCGCGGCGGCGCCCGAGAAAAGCAGCGGCATCAGGAGGGCCCGGAAGGCCGCGAGGTCGGTGACGGCGATCAGGATGCCGAGCTGCACGACCGTGGCGACGGACGACATCATTGCGCCGGCGGCCGCCGGTTTCGCGAGATGCGGATCGCGGGCCGAGCGCGCGCCCATGGCGCCGATCGTGGCCGAACTCGAGATGAAGCCCGAGGCAAGGCCCGCCAGCGGCAGGCCGAAGCGCGGCCCCACGACCCTTACGGCGACATATCCCAGAGCGCCCACGCCCATCACCAGGATCACCACCAGCCAGATCGTGCGCAGGTTCAGCGCGCCGTAGGGCCCGATCGGATGGTCGGGCAGCAGCGGTAGCACGACCAGCGTGGCGCCGGCAAAGATCAGCAGGTCGTGGATCTCCTCGTCGGTGAGTACCGAGCGGACGAAGCGATGCAAGGCGACGCGGGCATTGAGCAACAAGGCGACCACCACACCGACACCCGCGGCGAAGGCGGGTTCGCGAATGGCGAGCCCGCCCAGCAGCGTCGTCGACACGAGGGCCGTCTCGGTCGTGAGGCCAGGATCGTTGTCGCGCGCACGCCAGTAGGACAGGCCGGCGAAGGCCACCATGCCCAGCACGACGGCGGCCAACAGCAGATCGCCCCCGGCCGCGGCACCGGTCGCGCCGGCCAGCGAAGCGAGGGTGAAGGTGCGGAGGCCTGCAGCACCGCGGCCTGGCCCTTCGCCCTTCTTGCGCTCGCGGTCGATGCCGACCAGCAGGCCGACGCCGAGGGCCACGACGAAGCCGAGAAGGAGGGAATGGAGATCGAACATGAGGCGTGGACTGTAGCACCGGTTCCCGGCGTCAGCGCACTCTCAGCGAACCGTGCCGCTCACGCGCACCAGCAGGATGGTGGCGATCAGGGCCACCGTGGCGACGACGAAAGTGACGGCGAGCACACCTTCGGCGCCGTAGCTGGCCATCACCGCCGCCAGGACCGGCGGGGCGGCGGCCGAGACGATGCCTTGCGGCAGCGCGAGGCGGCCGAGATAAGTGCCGAACTGGGCGCGACCGAAGAGGGCAAGCGGCAAGGTCGCGCGCAGTACGGCCTTCATCCCGTTGGCGATGCCGTAGGCCATTATGCAGACCAGTGCGACGGCAAAGTTGCCGCCGGCCAGCAACGCCAGGCCCAGGCCGAACGGAAGCACTGCGCTGGAAAACAGCGTCGAGCTGGTAATCGTGTAGCGGTGGCCGAATGCCAGCTCGAATACCCGCACCGCAACCTGCGCCGGCCCGATCAGCGTGGCCAGCAGGAGCGCCGTCGCGGGATCGTGGCCGAGGCCGCGCAGCACGCCGATCGCGTGCACGATGAAACCGGTGAAGATGAAGGCGCCGCAGGCAAAAGAGATCGACAGCAGCAGGAAGATTCGTTCGGTGTGTGCCGACGGCGGTACCTGTGCCGGCGCGCCCGCCGGTGCATGCGTGCCGACCATGGGCCGACCCGGCAGCATCAGCAGATGGACCGGTGCGCAGATCGTGAGGTGGATCGCAGCGTAGATCAGCACCACGCCGCGCCAGCCGAAGAGGAGTTCGAGCGCCTCGGAAACCGGCCAGAAGACGGTCGACGCAAAGCCACCGATAATGGCCAGCACGGCGATCGCCTGCCGCGCCCGGGTCCCGGCGATCTGGGCGAGCGCGATGCTCGACGGCGTGTTGAGCGCGAGGGTCGAAGCGACGCCCATGGCGGCCCAGCAGAGCAAGTAGGTGATCATTCCCTGCGAGAGGGTGAGGGCGGCAAGCGACAGCGCGTAGAGGACGGACCCCACGGCCATGACGGCGCGCGCGCCGGTGCGATCGAGCAAGCGGCCGACCCGGGGCGAGAAGATCGCACCTACGCCGAACATCACGGTGATGCCGCCATAGACGACCTCGCTTGGCAGGCCGAGGTCGTGCTGGATATGCCGGCCCAGCACCGACGGCATCAGGAAGGTCGTGCCCCAGCCCACGATCTGGGTGAGGCCAAGCCCGGCAGTGGCCTGGGCCGCTTGGCTGACCTTCACGCTGCTCGGGTCTGTTGTTCGGGATAGAGCGAAAGAAGTCCGGCCTCGCTGGCGGCGCATACGCCGCGCTCGGTGATCAGCGCCGTCACCAAGCGCGCGGGCGTCACGTCGAAGGCGGGATTGGCGCCAGCGCTGCCCTCGGGAAGGATCGCCACCGTAGCGAGTTCGCCGGTCTCGGTGCGGCCCGTCATGTGCGACAGCTCACGTGCGCTGCGTTCCTCGATCGGGATGTCGCGCACGCCGTCGACGATCGTCCAGTCGATGGTCGGGTAGGGCAGACCGACATAGAAAGGCACGCCGTTGTCGTGCGCGGCCAGCGCCTTGAGGTAGGTGCCGATCTTGTTGCAGACGTCGCCGCCGCGCGTCGTGCGATCGGTGCCGGTGATGACGAAGTCGACCTGGTCGTGCTGCATCAGGTGGCCGCCGGCATTGTCGGCGATGACCGTGTGCGGCACGCCGTGCTTGCCCAGCTCCCATGCGGTCAGGCTGGCGCCCTGGTTCCGCGGTCGCGTCTCGTCGACCCAGACATGGATGGGAATGCCGGCATTGTGCGCCTGGTAGATCGGCGCCAGCGCCGTTCCCCAGTCGACGGTGGCGAGCCAGCCCGCGTTGCAGTGGGTGAGGGCGTTGATGCGCCCGCTTTTGTCGCGCGGCTTGAGCTTGCGGATGAGGCCGAGCCCGTTCTCGCCAATGCGGCGGCAGATCTCTGCATCCTCGTCGCAGATCTCGGCGGCGCGCCGGTAGGCGGCTTCGCGGCGCCGGGCGGCCGGCAGCGGCGCCAGCAGCGCGCGCAGGTCATCGAGCGCCCAGCGCAGGTTCACCGCGGTCGGCCGCGACTCCAGCAGCACCGTGTAAGCGCGGGCCAACATGGCATCGGACGGGTCGGTGGCCATGGCGAGTGCCATGCCGTAGGCCGCGGCGGCGCCGATCAGCGGTGCGCCGCGAACGATCATGGTGCGGATCGCCACCTCGGCATCCTCCATTGTACGGAAATCCCGCACGACGAAGCGATGGGGCAGAAGGGTCTGGTCGATCGCCTGGACGGTCGTGCCGTCGGCGGCGAGCCAGATGGTTCGGTAAGGGGTGCCGTCTACTTTCACCCCGTCATTTTAGACGGCGCGCGCCACCGCGTCGATTATCGCCGCCGAATCGAGCCCATAGGTTCGATAGAGATCGGGGATGTCGCCCGACTGGCCGAACTTCTCGATGCCGAGCGGCACGACCCGCTGGCCGCGCACCGATCCCAGCCAGGAGAGCGCCAGCGGATGGCCGTCCATCACCGTCACAATGCGCGCATCGCGCGACAAGGGGGCGAGCAGCCGCTCGACCGGGCTCGGTGAACGGTCGACCAAGCCCGCCGTGCGGCCGCGGTTCCGCTGCGCGGCCAGCCAATCGGTATGGAGTCGGTCGGGCGAGGTCAGTACGAGCAGGCCGGCACCGCTGAAGTCGCGCGCGACGCTTTCGTGTGCAGCGACCGCTTCGGGCGTCACCGCCCCCATGGCCACGATGGCCACGTCCGCGCCCTGCTCGGGCGGGGCGTACCAATAGCCGCCCGACACGATGTCGGCCTGCTGCTGCGGTGTCAGCGTGCGCTCGGGCTGGGCCAGGCTGCGCGTCGACAGGCGCAGATAGATCGAGCCGCCCTCGGGCTGCTGCATGTATTCGAAGCCGTGGCGCATCAGCACCGCCAGCTCATCGACGTAAGCGGGCTCATAAGAGACGAGGCCGGGCTGGCCGATGCCGATCAGCGGCGTGTGGATGCTCTGGTGGGCGCCGCCTTCCGGTGCGAGTGTCACGCCCGAGGGCGTCGCCACCAGCATGAAGCGCGAATCCTGGTAGCAGGCATAATTCAGCGCATCGAGGCCGCGCGCGATGAACGGGTCGTAGAGCGTGCCGATCGGCAGCAGGCGCGCGCCGAACAGCTGATGGCTGAGGCCGAGCGCGGCGAGCTGGATGAACAGGTTGTTCTCGGCGATGCCCAGCTCGACATGCTGGCCCTTCGGTGTCTGCCGCCAGAGTTGCGCCGACACGACCTTCAGCTCGCGGAACACGTCCTCGGCCTCGGTGTGGCCGAACAGGCCGCGCCGGTTCACCCAGGCGCCGAGATTGGTCGAGACCGTCACATCGGGAGAGGTCGTGACGATGTGGCGGGCGAGTTCACCATCCTCCGACGCGATGGCGTTCAGGATCTTGCCGAACCCTTCCTGCGTGCTCGACTTCCTGTCGCTCGGCCTGGTGAGCTGCGCGGGGATCGCGACAAGCGGCGCGTCGGTGCGGCGGCGGCCCTCGGCGTTGAACGGCGCGGCATCCAGGAAGGCCTGCAGCTCGGCCGGCTGCGCGGTGAGGCCCGCGAACTTGTCCCACTCCTGGCCGTCTTCGATCCCCATGCCCTTCTTGAAGCCCGCCATCTGGTCGAGCGTCATCAGGCCGGAATGGTTGTCCTTGTGGCCGGCGAAGGGCAGGCCCTGGCCCTTGATCGTGTAGGCGATGAAGCAGGTCGGCGTGTCGTCGTTCACGCCCTCGAACGCATCGACCACGGCCTGCATGTCATTGCCGGCCAGGTTGGTCATCAGCCTGTGCAGCGCCGCGTCGTCATGCTGCTCGAGGATGCGCCGCACGCCGGGATACTGGTTGAGGTCGCGGGTCAGCGCCTCGCGCCAGCCGGCGCCGCCCTTGAACACCAGCGCCGAGTAGAGCGAGTTGGGGCAGGCGTCGATCCAGTCGCGCAGATGCGCGCCGTCGGGCTGGGTAAACGCCGTCTCCAGCAGCTTGCCGTATTTCAGGGTGACGACCCTCCAGCCGACCAGCTCGAACATCTCCGCGACCCGGCCGAACAGCCGGTCGTTCACCACGCCGTCGAGGCTCTGGCGATTGTAGTCGATCACCCACCAGAGGTTCCGGACGTCGTGCTTCCAGCCTTCGAGCAGCGCCTCGAAGATGTTGCCCTCGTCGAGTTCGGCGTCGCCGACCAGCGCCACCATGCGGCCCGTGGGCCGCTTGCCGTCGCCCAGGTTCTTCAGGCGCACATAGTCCTGCACGATCGACGAGAACAGCGTCATGGCGACGCCGAGGCCGACCGAGCCGGTCGAGAAGTCGACGTCGTCGACGTCCTTGGTGCGCGACGGATAGGACTGGGCGCCGCCCAGCGCGCGGAAGCGTTCGAGCTTCTCGCGGGTCTGATGCCCGAACAGGTACTGGATGGCGTGGAACACCGGCGAGGCGTGCGGCTTCACCGCGACGCGATCCTCCGGCCGCAGCACCGAGAAATAGAGCGCCGACATGACCGTTGCCAGGGAGGCGCAGGAGGCCTGGTGGCCGCCGACCTTGAGCCCGTCGCGGTTGGGACGGAGGTGGTTGGCGTGATGGATCGTCCAGGCGCTGAGCCACAGCACCTTGCGTTCCAGTTCACGGAGGAGGCGGAGACGCTGGATGGGGGCGAGGGTGGTCATGGACACCGGCATACGCCTGCTCCGCTGGTAGGTCCTTGCGTTCGGGTCGCCAAACAGGCTGTATGGGGCATGATTTCCCCAGATTGTGGCGATTTGAGCAATGATCTCCCTGGACGCGATCGACCGGCGCATTCTTGAACGGCTGCAGCACGATGGCCGCCTCAGCAACGCCGACCTGGCTGAGCAGGTCGGGCTGTCTTCCTCGCCGTGCTGGCGGCGGGTCAAGGCGCTGGAGGAGGCGGGCGTCATCAAGGGCTATGCCGCCCAGGTCGACGCCAAGTCGGTCGGGCTGTCGGTCAACGTATTCGTCAGCGTCTCGCTCACAACCCAGACCGAGAAGGCGCTGAAGGATTTCGAGCGTGCCGCGGCGGAACGGCCCGAGGTGATGGAATGCTACCTGATGACCGGCGACAGCGATTACCTGCTGCGGGTCGTGGTGCCCGACCTCGAAGCCTATGAGCGCTTCGTGATGGACTTCACGAAGATTCAGGGCATCGCGCAGATCAGGAGTTCGTTTGCGCTGCGCCCGGTGAAGCAGGGGGCGGCGTTGCCGCTGGCGGTATCGGGGCGTTAGGTCGCGATCATCTATCTTGTCATCCTGAGCGAAGCGAAGGATCTCACGCTAGCCACGGAGTTCATTGGTCGTTCGGCTAGGTCCTTCGCTGCGCTCAGGACGACAGGGTGGCGTTGCTACTCCAACTCAATCACTCCGCTCATCATCGGCTTGCAGCGGCCACCGATGTAGGTCGCGACCACCGTGCCACCTTTCTTTTCAGCGCTGGCCTGCAGAACGCTGGGGCGGCCCATGTCGAAACCCTGGCCGATCGTCTTCGCCAAAGTGATGTCGGACTCGGGCCGGTGATGCGCCAGCACGCCAATGAGTGCCACGTTGGCGGCACCTGTCGCGGGGTCCTCGGGGATGCCGTGCTCGGGGGCGAACATGCGGGTGTGGACGTCGATCTCGCCATCGCGCTCCTGCCGATAGAGATGGATGCCGACGATGCGGTCGCGCGGCAGCTCGCGGGCGAAGACCTCGGGGCGGGGTGCGGCCCGGCGCAGGGCCTCGCGCGACTTCAGTTCGACGAACAGCAACGGCGCGCCGCAGGAGGCGACGCGCGGCGGGTGGATGTCGAGCTTGAGATCGTCAGCCGTCAGCGAGCAGGCAGCCGCCACGAGAGCCGGATCGATCTCCTCGCCGAAGCTGAGCGGCACCGGGGCGGCGAGGCGGGTCGCCACGACCGCGCGGCCCTCGCGCACGATGTCCATGGCCACCAGTCCGGCCTTCTCCTCGAAGACCAGCCGGTCGCCGCTCACCGGCCGGCCGTAGCTGGTGCCGGCGCGGGCCAGCACGAAGGCCGTACCGACATTGGGATGGCCGGCGAAAGGCATCTCGGCCTTGGGCGTGAAGATGCGGACTTCCGCAGTATGGGCCGGGTCCTTCGGCGGCAGCACGAAGGTCGTCTCGGCCAGGTTGAACTCGGCCGCGATGGCCTGCATCCGTTCGCTCGACAGGCCCTGTGCATCGGTGATGACGGCCAGCGGGTTGCCCCCGAACTGGCGGTCGGTGAAGACGTCGACGGTGACGAAGTGGAGTTTCATGATTCCAAATCTCGCATGGCACGCTAATCTTCCCGCATGACCAAAGCTCAGGCCGCTCCCAAAATCTCCTACGATCACGGCGTCTCGGACAAGAAGCTGATCGGCGAGACGATCGGCGTCTTCTTCGACCGCACTGTCGAAACCCATCGCGAGCGCGAGGCGCTGGTGGTCCGCCACCAGAACGTGCGCTGGAGCTGGGGCGAACTCGGCCGGCGAGTCGACGATCTCGCCGCCGGCCTCCTGACGCTCGGGTTGGAGCGCGGCGACCGGGTCGGCATCTGGTCGCCCAACAATTCGGAATGGACTCTGGCGCAGTTCGCAACTGCGAAGGCCGGCCTCGTGCTGGTGAACGTCAACCCGGCCTACCGGCGCGCCGAGCTCGAATACGCGATGAACAAGGTCGAATGCAAAGCGCTGATCCTGGCGCCGGCGCTCAAGACCTCGAACTATCTCGAGATCGTCGACGATCTCGTGAAGGCGAAGAAGCTGCCGCACCTGAAACACGTCGTACGCCTCGGGGCGGACAAGACGCCGGGCATGCTGAACTTCGACGACGTTGCGACTGCTGGCGGCAATGCCGAGAAGATGCGCATTGCCGAGCTGGCGCCAAAGCTGCAGTTCGACGACGCGATCAACATCCAGTTCACGTCGGGCACCACGGGCTTCCCCAAGGGCGCGACGCTCAGCCACCACAATATCCTGAACAACGGCTACTTCGTGGGCGAAGGGCTCAAGCTCACGCCGCAGGACCGGCTCTGCATTCCGGTGCCGCTCTATCACTGCTTCGGCATGGTGATGGGCAATCTGGGTTGCCTGACGCATGGATCGACCATGATCTATCCGTCCGAAGCCTTCGATCCGCTGGCGACCCTGCAGGCCGTTGCTGAAGAGCGCTGCACGGCGCTCTATGGCGTGCCCACCATGTTCATCGCCCAGCTCGATCATCCCGACTTCGCCAAGTTCGACCTCAGGAGCCTGCGGACCGGCATCATGGCGGGTTCGCCCTGTCCCATCGAGGTGATGAAGAAGGTGCAGAGCCACATGCACATGGGCGAGGTCACCATCGCCTACGGCATGACCGAGACTTCGCCGGTGTCGACCCAGTGCGCCACCGACGATCCGGTCGAGCGCCGCGTCTCGACCGTCGGCCAGGTACTGCCGCACATCGAGATCAAGATCGTCGACACCGAGGGCAGGGCGGTGCCGCGCGGCGAGACCGGCGAGTTCTGCACGCGCGGCTATTCGGTGATGAAGGGCTACTGGAACGACGAGGCCAAGACAAAGGAGGCCGTCGACGAGGCTGGCTGGATGCGCACCGGCGACCTGGCGACCATGGACGAGCAGGGCTACGTCAACATCGTCGGCCGCCTCAAGGACATGATCATCCGCGGCGGCGAGAACGTCTATCCGCGGGAGATCGAGGAGTTCCTCTACCGCCATCCGAAGGTACAGGACGTGCAGGTGATCGGCGTGCCTGATCCGCGCTACGGCGAGGCGGTCTGCGCCTGGATCAAGCTGCATGCCGGCCAGACCGCGACCGACGATGAGATCCGCACCTTCTGCCAGGGACAGATCGCCCACTACAAGATCCCACGCTACATCGAGTTCGTGCCCGAGTTCCCGATGACCATCACCGGCAAGATCCAGAAGTTCGTGATGCGCGAGCAGACGATCGAGAAGCTCGGACTGAAGGCGCAGAAGACGGCCTAACGCAGGCGGCCCGCGAATTCATCTTCTGTGAGTCGGGGCGGGCGCAATTGTGACTCTTTGAAGGAGCGTGCAACGCCCCCGTCGGTTCCGCCGTTGTAGGCCGGTCCGACACCAACCGGGGCGTATTGCTCGTGAAGTCTGTCGCCGTTGCGTCCATCGATGCGTACGCCCATTCCCAAAACAGATATCGAGCCCTCGGCCAGACCCCGCAGGTGCGCATCGCCCAGCCGGCGGCGCATTTTCCCGCCTTCGATCATCTGCGCGTCTTTGTGATCGCCCTGGTCGTGCTGCAGCACGTGGCGCTGGGTTACATGGCGGGGGCTCAGGCCGTATCGGCCGGTTCCTACACCAACGGCAGCGCGCCGGTCGTCGACATGGCGCAATGGTCCGGCTTCAATGCCGTTGTCACCTGGACCAACGGCTTCTTCATGCCGCTGATGTTCTTGCTGTCGGGCTTGTTCGTGCGCTCCTCGCTGGCACGCAAGGGGCTGCGACAGTATCTCGTCGATCGCGCGTTACGATTGGGCGCGCCGCTGCTCGTCGGCATCGTAACGATCGTTCCGCTTTCATATTACGCCGCCTACCTGCTGGGTGGCGGCGGTGACAGTTTCGCGACATTCTGGGCGCGCATGGTCACGCTCGGCCCTTGGCCGAGCGGGCCGCTCTGGTTCGTCGGCGCGCTGCTCGTGTTCGACGCTGCGCTGGCCCTGCTGCTGGCGCAGGATCGCATCTGGCAATTCGCACGGCGCTTCGGTCATGCCTTGGACAGCAGGCCGGCCGGCGCCTGGCTGATGCTGTTCATCGTGGCCAGTGCGGCAGCCTACCTGCCGTTCCATCTCGCCTTCGGCAAGTCGCATTGGCTGACGGCCGGTCCCTTCGGCATCCAGTCGAGCCGCATCGGCCTCTATTTCCTGTCGTTTGCCGCGGGTGCGTTCGTCGGCGCGGATCGGTTGGCGCGGGCGTTCGAGCGGCAGTGGATCCGGTGGCCGCTGCTGGCTATCGTCGCGACAGTGGCCTTCTTCGCGCTCGACGGTCTGCCGGTCCCGTCGTGGGTCGACGGCGTGATGCTGGTTCTGTTCTCGACCATTACGGCGCTTGGCCTTCTGGCGCTTGCCGTTCGCTTCTCCGGCCAATCGGGGTCGATCGGCAACAGCCTCTGCGCCAATGCCTACGGCATCTATCTCATGCACTGGCCGATCGTGCTCTGGCTCCAATTGCTCCTGCTGGGGACGCCGCTCGCCCCGCTGGCCAAAGGCGCCCTCGTGATGACCCTGGGCTTCAGCCTGAGCTGGCTCGCCTCGAGTCTGTTCCGCCGCCTGCCCGGTGTCTCGCGCGCCGTATAGCGAGGCCGGATTTCTGGTTGCGAACAACTCGCAATTAGGTTAACAAAGCTCGTCTTCGAAGGAAGATCGTAAGCGTCTCACGTGAAGCAACGCAGTCAATGATCGCGAGCCTCGTTTGCTCTGGCCGCGACCCTGCGTGAGACATCCATCTTGTTTTCATATCTCGGATTGCGCCGCCTGCCGGCGCGCTATGCTGCAATCTTTCTTCCGCTCGTCCTGTCGCTCATCATGACCTTCGTCGTGTCGGGCATCTCGACCGCGCGGAGTGCCGGGCTGTCGCCCGGCTTCATCGCGATCTGGATGAGCGCCTGGGGCCTGTCCTGGCTGGTTGCGTTTCCCGTCCTTCTCGCCGTCATGCCCATCGTGCGGCGCATCGTCGGCCTGATCGTGGAGACACGGCCGGGCTGACGATCGGCTCCCTCAAGGCCGGTGCGCCTCCAGGAACATCCTGATGTGGCGCACCGCCAGCGGGACGCGCTCCGGCGTGTCCTTCCACGGATAGAGCGTGACCTGCGAGTTCGGCGCCAGCATCGCCACTTCCATCGCGACCTTGTAGGGATGCGGCGGGCTGTCGTCGGGGGCGACCAGGATCGGCGTCTTGCAGGCCTTCACGAACTCGCGTGGCACGGTGAACACGAAGTCGGCCTTCTTCGTGTACATGTTGGTGAGGAACTGGCTCACCTGGTCCATCGTGTACTCCGGCCGCCTGGCGACGAAGTCGGGACCCCAGCCCTTCATGTTGTTGTCGTAGAACTGGTTCGGCAGCTCCGGCCGGAAGCCCGAGGGCTGCGTCAGCACGGCGGCGATCACGCGGTCGCCGACCCGCTTGATCAGGTTCCAGATCAGCGGCTGGCCGATGCAGTAGCCCAGCACCATGAAGCGGTCGGCGCCGAGATGGTCCATCAGGCCGACATGGTCGTCGGTGAAAGCGTCCCAGGTGCGCTCGATGTCGAGCGGGCCGGTCGACTGGCCGCCATTGGCGTTCCGCAGGTCCGCGCAGACGCAGCGGAACCTGTCGCTGAATTCCTTCATCGCGCTGAACGGATGCGTTTTGTCGAGGCCGGCGATCGTCGAGTTGAGGCCGCCGCCCGGAATGATCAGCAGGGGCAGGCCCGCGCCCGCCTCTTCGTAGTGAATGCGAACGTCGCCTTTTTCGTAGAACGGCATGGATGTCTTCTCCCTGCCGCGAGCGTGCCACGCGCCGCGTCAGGGCGCAAAGATGAGACAGGTGGTCGTGCCGTGCGCCAGCAGACGGCCATTCCCGTCGGTAATGCGTCCTTCCGCGGTGCCGACGCGGCGACCGGCATTGAGCACGAGACCTTCGGCGCGGATCAGGCCGGTCTGCGGCGTGATCGGCCGCAGCAGCGAGATCTTGAACTCGACCGTCGTCTGGGCAAACCCCTTCGCCAAGGTCGTCTGGACCGCGAGGCCCATGCAGCTGTCGAGCAGCGTCGCCGCGAGCCCGCCATGCACCGTGCCCGACGGATTGAGATGCCGGTCGGTCGGCACGATCGAGACGACGACCCTGCCGTTCGCCGCCTCGATCACATCGTAGCCCAGCGTCTCGGCGATTGTATTGAGCGGCAGCGTCCCGTCGGCCAGGCCTTGCACGAATTCGAGTCCTGTCATTCCGGCCCGCGCCTCGGGGCTCACAGTTCCGTAGGTCTTGGGTGTGGTCTGTCCTGGCATCGACGGGTTCCCTGAGTGCTTTACCGCCTCCATGCTTACCGCTGAAAGCCGTCCTGGGTCTGGCCGGTTTCGGACCCGATCAGCATCGTGTTGTGCGCAATCTTCGGTAGAGTCATCGAAGGGTTTCCTGCTAATATGGAGCAGGTGGGGAGAGTTCGGCAGAATGACAGATTTGAGGCGGCGTCATGCCTTGATGGGGCTCGGCATGGCGCTTACGGGCTGTACGCCCGATCAGAAGGTCGTCACGCAATCCAACGCCGCCTACGTTTCAGGACAGAAGCTGACGCGGGTCCTGATTGTTACAAGGTTCTCCCGCCCCACGCTCACGGCGGGACAGAATGCGTCCCTCCTCAGTGCGACCGAACTGAAGCAGAGCTTCGACGCGAAATGGCCGCCGCTCGGGATCGCAGTCGAGGTCATTGATATAGATGGCGCCGCAGCCAACGGAAAACCGCTAATAGCGGCGGCAGACGCCCGTTTCCAGAGCCGTCAGGGGATGCTCCTGACCAGCGGCGTCATCAAGTTCCGCGGTCAATATGTCGACGACTACGAAATCGATGCGACTTTGTACGACAGGGGCACGCGGGACAGAGCCATTTGGCGTGCCAAGACCGACATGGTGGATTTCTGGAGGGCCAGCGGGATGGAGTCGAGGCGTCTGGCCGCGGCGGATCGTTATGTCGATGACCTGACGGCGAAGCTGAAAAAGGACGGGTTGATCTGATGTGGCGTCGATCACTGCTGTCGAGGCGGCGGGTCCTTTTGGCACCGAAGCTGGTTGCTGGCAGCCTGATTCTGTCCGCTTGCGACAAGCCCCCCACCTTTGCCCACGAACCGCTCAATTCCGGCTCGGCACCGGTGAGGATGCAGCGGCTGCTCCTCTGGCTGCCGCCAAATGACGACTTCATCGACGGAAAGTACATCACCGCGGAGTTCGTCAGACTACTAACGCCCTTTGGTATCGTCGTGGAAGCCGGACGCGCCAGCAGCGTGGAACTTTATCGCGGCACTGAGCAGAGCGAGATCGTCCAGCGGTTCAATCCCACCTACACGCTGGAGATAGACGTTGCCCGAGGTTCCAGCGGGAATTCGCCATCGCTGCTCGTGCGCGCCGCGCTCTACCGGGGCGGTGGCTCAAAACCCCTCGAAAAGTTTCATCATCACGCACAGTCGAAGGACCCGCGACGCTTCGTGCAGCAGATCGTCGAGAGCCTGAAGGCCGGCGGCTACCTCTAACCCAGAAGCCGCTTCACCACGTCGAGCTGGATGTGGGCGGCGTCAACCATCTCGGCAATCGGCACGCTCTCGTTGGCGGCGTGGCCTTGCGCACCGGAGCCGGGGCCGAAATTGATGATCTCGATATCGTCGTCGGCATAGTAGCGGCCGTCGCTGACGCCGGTGGCGTTGAGGAACTTCACCTTGCGGCCGCTGTACGCCTTGACCGCGGCTTCGAAGGCGCCGACGGCCGCGCCGTTCTCGGGCGCGAAGAAGCCGTTGGTGCCGGTCAGGAATTCGACACCGTACGTCGTCTTCGGCTCGCCGACGCTGTCGACCACCTTCTTCAGTTCCTTGAACGCATCCTTCACCTTCTCGTTGGGCAGCAGGCGGCGGTCGATCTCGACGGTGCAGGCCGACGGCACGACGTTGGTGTTGTGGCCGCCATGGAACATGCCGATGTTCACCGTCGACTTCTTTGCGCCTGAGACGCGATCCGCCAAGGCCTTGTCGTAGTAGGAGCTGAGCGCCCCCACGAGGCGCATCATGCGCAGGATGGCATTGTCGCCGGCGGCCGGGTTGCCGGCATGGGCGGCGCGGCCCTTGGTGGTGAGGCGCGCCCACATGACGCCGCGCTCGGCCACGATCAGGTTGTTCTCGGTCTGCGCCCCCAGAATCAACGCGTCAGGTCGCACCTTGCCGCTCTTGCGCAGATACTCCATGCCCTCGGGCCCGAGATTCTCCTCGTCGGCCACGAAGGTGAAGATCAGCTCGCCCGATGCCGGGCCGCCGCGGCGCGCGATCTCCTCGGCGATCCAGATCTGCACCGCCATGCTGCCCTTGCAGTTGCCCGCACCCAGCCCGTAGACGAGGCCGCCCTTGACCAGCGCCTTGTAGGGATCGCTCTTCCAGTTCGCGCGCTCGCCGACGCCCACCGTATCGACATGGGCGTTGAAGGCGATGACCGGGCCCTTCGCCTTGCCCTTCATGCGCGCCACGACATTGTCGACGCCCTTCTTGTGGGTGGCGATCTCGACCTTGTAGCCCGCCTTTTTCAGGCGCTTCGCCGTATAGGCGCAGATCTCGACCGAGGTGCCGGGCGGGTAGGGGCTCGGCAAGGCGATCAGGTCGGACAGGATCGCTACGAGTTCGGATTGCATCTTCTTCGACATCAACGGTTCCTCAGCGGTTGGCCAGTTCGACCAGCACCTCGACCAGGACGCGGGCGCCGGCGGCGAGGTCCTGGGGCGTGGCGTTCTCGATTTCGTTGTGGCTGATCCCGCGTTCGCAGGGAACGAAGATCATGCCGGTGGGGCAGAGGCGGGCGATGTGCATGGCGTCGTGGCCGGCGCCCGAGGGCATGTCCATATTGGAGAGCTTCAGCGCATTGGTCTTGGCCCGCACCAGGTCGACCACCATCGGATCGAAATTGGTCGGCGGCACCGCCGTCACGCGCTCGATACCCGAAGTGCAGGGCGCTGCCTTCGAAGCGACGATCTCCTTCAGCTTCCTCTCGTGCGCTTCCAGCACCGCATCGTCGGGATGGCGCATGTCGATGGTGAAGACCGTCCGGCCAGGCACCGTATTGGGCGAGCCCGGCGCCACATCGACCCTGCCGATGGTGAAGCGCAGCATGTCGTCAGCATCGGTCGTCGCCTCGTACATCGTCTGGGCGATGCGAAGGGCGGCGGCAAATGCATCCTTGCGGGCGGCGCGCGGCGTCGTGCCGGCATGCGCCTCCTCGCCCTCGATGGTGACGATGTAGCGGCGGCTGCCCTGGATCGCGGTGACGACGCCGATGGTCTTTTGCTCGTTCTCCAGCCGCGGGCCCTGCTCGATATGGGCCTCGACATAACCGTCGAGTGGGAAGCCGGGCTTGCCGCCCAGCATCGGCGCCGGTGCCGCCTTCAAGGTCTCGGCCAGTGCATCCTTGAGCGCGACGCCTTTCCAGTCCTTGACCTCGAACATCTCCTCAAGCGCGTTGTGGCCGGCAAACACCGCCGAGCCCATGGCGCCGGGCTGGAAGCGTGAGCCTTCCTCGTTGGTCCAGGCGACGGCGACCACGGGACGGCGTGTCTGCACGCCGGCATCTTCCAGCGCTTCCAGCGCCTCGAAGGCCGCCAGCACACCGTACATACCGTCGAAACGGCCGCCGGTCGGCTGGCTGTCCATGTGCGAGCCGCTCATCACCGGCAGGGCTTGGGGATCGGAGCCCTCGCGGCGCACGAAAAGGTTGCCGATGGCGTCGGTCGAGACGGCGAAACCGCGCGCCCGGGCCCAGGCGCCGAGCAGGTTGCGCGCCGCCGCATCCTCGGCGGAGAGCGCCTGCCGGTTGACGCCGCCCTTGGGCGTGCCGCCCAGTTTCGCCATGTCGGCGTGCCGCCGCCACAGCCGCTCTTCCCGGATCGCTTCGGCCGCGCCCATCTCGCCTCCACAAGCTTGTCGCGCGAGCTATAGCCGCGTCATAGTCGGGCTTCAATCGCTCGCGTTTCCGAGGAACTCATGCACAACCATCTCGACCGCAACCTGATCGGCTACGGCCCCAACCCGCCGCATGCGCAGTGGCCGGGCGATGCCCGCATCGCGGTGAGCTTCGTGCTGAACTACGAGGAGGGCGGCGAGAATACGATCCTGAACGGCGATCCGGCCTCCGAGGTCTTCCTCACCGAGACGCCGGGCGGCACGCCGATCGAGGGGGGCCGCGATCTCTCGACCGAGTCGATGTACGAGTACGGCAGCCGCGCCGGCTTCTGGCGCATCCTGCGGCTCTTCCAGGAACGCAACATGCGCTTCACCTCGTGGGCGGTCGGCCGCGCGCTGGAACTCAACCCCGCGGCCGGCAAGGCAATGGCCGAGGCCGGCCACGAGGTGGCGAGCCACGGCTGGCGCTGGATCAACTACAAGGACTTCACGCTCGAGCAGGAGCTCGACCATATGAGGAAGGCAGTGAAGGCGATCGAGCAAACCGCGGGCAAAGCCCCGGTCGGCTGGTACACCGGCCGCTTCGGCCTGCACACGCTCGAAGCCGTCATCAATCATGGCGGCTTCCTCTATTCGAGCGACTCCTATTCCGACGACTTGCCCTACTGGGTGAAGGTCGGCGGCGAGCCCCACCTGATCATCCCTTACACGCTCGAAGTGAACGACATGAAGTTCGGCGTGCCCCCGGGATTCACCGCGGGCGACGGTTGGCTGCAGGCGATGAAGGATAGTTTCGACGTGCTCTACGCCGAGGGGGCGCGCGCCCCGAAGATGATGTCGATCGGCCTGCATTGCCGCCTCGCCGGACGCCCCAGCCGCGCCGCGACCCTGGCGCGCTTCCTCGACTACGTGGCGTCGAAGCCCAGGGTCTGGGTGGCGACTCGCGAGGAGATCGCGCGGCACTGGATCAAGACTCATCCGGGCGTTGCAGCCTGAAAGCTGCCCGCACCGTTACAATTGGTACACGAATGCGGTTGCGGCGCTGCCGTGCCGCAGAGATCGGCGTGCCCGGCGTCCTTGGGCGCGAGGAGGGATTTAAGCCAGCGTAACCGGCATTTCATCGAGGTCGTTCATGGCACGATTGCGCTCGCGGCACCGCAACCTAGGCTCCTGTGGCGCCGGCTGGCCGGGGTTTACCCTGGGGATAAAATCGTGTGATCAATGGCGTGCCGTGAACATTCTTCGAACCGCCATCCCGCCGCTCCTGCTCGTCGCGCTCTGCGTCGGGCCGGGATGCGCCAAGAAGCCGACCGAGACCGCCGCGGTGCCGCAAGGTCCGACGGAGCATGAGCAGTTCGTCCAGGCGCGTAAGGACGAGGTCGTGCAGTCGCTCGCGGTCTGCGAAAGCGGCAGCTGGGGGCCGCACTCGACCCGCATCAGCGGCGGGCGCGGTTCCTATCACGGTCGATTCCAATACACGGCGCGCACCTACATCACCCTGCAGCAGCGGCGCGATGGTACGGTGCTCACGCCAAAAGAAGCCATCGAGGCGGCGCAGGACTACGAGAAGGCTGCGGCGCTGACGTCCTGGGTGATGTTCGACCAGGGCGAGACTTGGCACTGGCCGCTCTGCAACCGCAAGCTCGGCCTCGCCGCCAAGGTCCGGGAAATCAACGCACTTTAGTCGGGGCCTCTGTTCGGAGCGCGCCACTCCAGTGGCGCTCGGAAAGCATGAGCGCCACTGGAGTGGCGCGCTCCAATGAAGACTTTGCCCCCTAGCTGAGTTCGTCGCAGAATTCCTCGATGCGCGTGCAGCCTTCGCGAAGGCTCGCCATGTCGGTGGCGTAGGAAATCCGGAAGTAGGGGCTCATGCCGTAGGCCGCACCCTGCACCGTGGCGACGTGCTTCTCTTCCAGCAGCGCGGTGACGAAGTCGGTGTCGTTGGAAATCCTGCGGCCGCCCTTCGAGGTCTTGCCGATGCAGCCCGCGATGTTGGGGAACACATAGAAGGCACCCTCGGGCATGTGGCAGGTGACGCCCTTCGCGGCGCGCAGCATCGCCACGACCTCGTCGCGGCGCTTCTGGTAGTCGGCGGCCCGCTCCTTCAGCAGTTCCTGTGGTCCATTCAGCGCGGCAACGGCGGCGGCCTGGCTGATCGTCGAGATGCCCGAGCCGATCTGGCCCTGCATGTTGGTCATGGCCGCGATCATCGCGCGTGGACCCCCGGCGAAGCCGACCCGCCAGCCGGTCATGGCATAGGCCTTGGACGCGCCGTTGACGGTGAGCGTGCGGTCCTTCAGCGCCGGCTCGACCTGGGCCACGGTGCAGAACGTCGCGTCGCCATAGACCAGGTGCTCGTAGACGTCGTCGGCCATGACCAGAACATGCTTGTGCTTCAGCAGCACGTCGCAGATCTGGCGCATCTCGGCCGGCGAGCAGACGGCACCAGTTGGATTATTCGGGAAGTTCAGCACGACCCACCGCGTCTTCGGCGTGATAGCGGCGTCGAGATCGGCGGCGCGCAGCTTGAACTGGTTGTTCTCCGGGCAGGACACCGGCACGGGCTTCGCGCCGGCGATCACCGCCTGGTCGGCATAGGAGATCCATCCAGGCGCCGGGATGATGACCTCGTCGCCCGGGTTCACGCTGGCCATCAGCGCGTCGTACATGATCTGCTTGCTGCCGTTGGAGACCATGATCTCGTCCAGCGCATAGTCGAGCCCGTTGTCGCGCTTGAACTTACGCTGGATCGCCTCCTTCAGCGGCCTGATGCCGTCCTGCGGCGGATACTTGGTCTCGCCGGCCAGCGCCGCCTGGTGCGCGGCTTCGATCGCATGAGCCGGGGTGGGGAAATCGGGTTCGCCCGAGGACAGGCCGACGATCTTCACGCCCTGGGCCCGCAGGTCGCGCACCTTGCGGGTCATCGCGGCCGAGGCCGACACCTTCACGTTCTTCAGACGATCGGCAACCTCGAACATTTTTCCCCGTACTTTCAGCGTTTCCTGCGGATGGTGAGCGCGATGCCGCCCAGGATCGCCGCCGACGCAATAAGCAGCCTGGCGGTGATGGGCTCGGCGAGTAGCACTGCGCCCCCCAGCGCGGCAATGGCGGGGACGCAAAGCTGGATTGTCGCCGCGGAGGTAGCGGAAAGTGCCGGGAGGGCGGCGTACCAAAGCACATAGCCCAGGCCCGAGGTCACGGCGCCCGATGCAACGGCGTACGTGAGGCCCGTCGGGTCGGGACTGGCCTGGCTCGCTGCAGCCAGGCTGAGGACGGCGGCAAAGGGCACGGCGCGGATGAAATTGCCGCCGGTGGCCGCGGTGGCATCGCCGGCACCGCGCCCCAGCAGAGAATAGATGCCCCAGGCGAGCCCGGCGGCCAGCATGAGCCCCGCCGCCAATGGAGGCGGCGCCGACAGGCCGGGCAACAGCAGCCAGACGAGCCCCGCGACCGCCACCAGCACGCCGACGAGCCGCAACCCGACCACGCGCTCACCCTTGAACAGACCATAGGCGGTCATGGTGAGCTGCACGGCGCCGAACAGCAGCAGCGCTCCCGTCGCGGCGGTGAGATCGCGATAGGCGAAGGAGAAGCAGACCGCGTAGGCAAAGAGCATGGCGGCCATCGGCCAGCTTCCCGCCGCCAGCGGCTGCTTCCCGCGGGAGCGCAGCAGGACCCAGAGCACCAGTGCGCCGGAGGCGAGGCGGATCGAGGTGAAGCTGGCGGCGTCGATCGAGGTATCGCGCAGCGCCACACGGCAGAGCAGCGAGTTGCCGGCGAAGGCCAGCATCGCGAAGACGATCAGGAGGGCGGTGCGCGCCGCTCCGCCCTCCCGGCTCATGTCAGTTGGCAAGGCCGTAGAGCTTCATCGCATTGTCGCGCACGATCTTGCGCTTCACGTCGGGCGAGACGCCGGTCAGTTCCCGGGCCAGGAACTCCTGGCTGTCCGGCCAGATGCCGTCGGGATGCGGATAGTCCGAACCCCACATGACATTGTCCTCGCCGAGATGGCGCAGCAGCTCGATGCCCACCGGATCGGTCTGGTAGGTGGCATAGAATTGCCGGTGCCAATACTCGGAGGGCTTCATCTTGAGGTCGAGGTCCTGGAACTGGTCCTCCCATTCGAGATCCATGTGCTGCAGCACATAGGGGATCCAGCCGAGCCCGGCCTCGCCGATCACGATCTTGAGGTTCGGATAGCGCGCCGGGGCGCCGGAATAGATCAGGCCCATCAGCATGGTGCTCATGTGCATCTGGAAGCCGGTGATGTGCACGGCGAAGATGCGGCGCTGGATTTCGGGCGTGAACTTGGTGACGTCGGGCGAGCGGCCGCCGATCGTGTGGAAGTGCAGCGGGATGCCGGTCTCATGGCCGAACTTCCACAGCGGCTCCCAGAACGGATCCCAGAGCGGCGTCATGTCGGGGCGGTTGGCGATGTCGAGACCCTTCACGCCGCGCTTGGCGCAGCGCATCGCCTCGGCGACCGACTCTTCCATGTCGTAGTTCGGGATGTTGGCCAGGCCGACCAGCCGGTCGGGCGCCTGTTTACAGAAATCGTGGAGCCAGTCGTTGTAGATGCGCAGCATCACGATCGCAGCTTCAGGGTCGTTCAGCCGGCCGCTCGATCCCAGCACGCCGTACAGCACCTCGGCCTGCACGCCGTCGCGGTCCTGGTCCTTGAGGCGATGGTCGACCTCGGTCAGACGGCGGATGCCCTTCTTGCCGTCGCTGTAGAGGCCGGTCGAGGCCATGCGATCGGAGCGATGGATGATGCCCGGCACATATTCGCGGCCGGCCGACCCCATGCCGTTCACCAGACCGAACTTCGCGCCGTTGGCGCTCGTCCATTCCGGTCCCCTGGGTCCGTCGACGACATGCGGCATGCGCGTTTTCATCGATGCAGGCGCGTTGCTGGTGAAGAGATCCGGCGGCAGCCAGATCAGGTCGATATGCCCATCCGCGGAAATCACGTCGTATTTCATCGTTGGTTCCTCCCGGGCGCCCATTCCTCTGGACTCGTCCTTCTTCTAGAGTGCGCCGCCTGCATGTCCGTCGCAATGGGATGACAATGACCGAGACCGAGTGGCTTACCGAGTTTGCGTCCGCGTTGAAGCGATCCGATATCGATACTGCGACGGCGATGTTCGACGAAGAATGCTACTGGCGCGACCTCGTCGCGTTCACGTGGAATATCGTGACGCTGGAGAGCCGCTCTGCGATTGCTGAAATGCTCCGGGCCCGGCTTGCCGACGTGAAGCCCGACTCGTTCAAGCTCTCGGGCCGGCCCGGCTGGTTCACTTTCGAGACGGCGCAGGGCCGCGGCACGGGCCATGTCCGCCTGAAGGACGGCAAGGCCTGGACCTTCTTCACCGCGCTGATGGAACTGAAGGGCTTCGAGGAGAGGAAGGGGCCGACGCGCGAGCACGGCACGCAGCACGGCGCCTTAAAGGACCGCGTGACCTGGACCGACCGTCGTCGCGCTGATGCGAGGGAACTGGGCTACGAGCGCCAGCCCTATGTGCTGGTGATCGGCGGCGGGCAGGGCGGCATCGCGCTCGGCGCGCGACTGAAGCGGCTCGGCGTTCCGGCCCTGATCGTCGACCGCAACGCCCGTCCGGGCGATGCCTGGCGCAACCGCTACAAGTCGCTCTGCCTGCACGACCCGGTCTGGTACGACCATCTGCCGTATCTGCCGTTCCCCGACCATTGGCCGATCTACACGCCCAAGGACAAGATGGGCGACTGGCTCGAGTCCTACACGAAGATCATGGAGCTCGATTACTGGCCGTCGACCACGTGCAAGAGCTCGTCGTTCGACGAGAGCAAGGGCGAGTGGACCGTCGTCGTCGAACGTGACGGCAAGGAGGTGACGCTCAAGCCGAAGCAGCTCGTGATCGCGACGGGCATGTCGGGCTTCCCCGAGATTCCGAAGTTCCCGGGGGCCGATCGCTTCAGGGGCAGGCAACATCATTCCAGCCAGCATCCCGGCGGCGAGGGCTGGGCCGGCAAGAAGTGTGTCGTCGTGGGCTCCAACAATTCGGCGCACGACATCGCGGCCGACCTGTGGGAGCACGGTGCCGACGTCACCCTGCTGCAACGCTCGCCGACCCTGGTCGTGCGCGCCGATACGTTGGCGCGCAACCGGCCGCTCTATTCCGAGGAGGCGGTGGCCTCCGGCATCACGACCGAGATCGCCGATCTCACCACGGCATCGATGCCATACGCGGCCCTTCCTAAGGTCATGCAGCCGGTGATGGAGCAGATCCGGCGCGAGGATGCGGACTTCTATGCGCGGCTGGAGAGGGCAGGCTTCAAGCTCACCTTCGGTGAGGACAATACCGGCATCGGCCCGATGTATCTCCGCCGCGGCTCCGGCTACTACATCGACGTCGGTGCGTCCGAGCTGATCGCCGACGGCCGCATCAAGCTCAAGTCCGGTGTCGAGATCGAGCGTCTGACCGAGGATTCGGTCGTGCTGAACGATGGCACCGAGCTGAAGGCCGATCTCGTCGTCTATGCCACGGGATACGGCTCGATGAACCAGTGGGCCGCCGAGCTGATCTCGCCCGAGGTCGCCGACAAGGTCGGCAAGTGCTGGGGCCTGGGCTCCGGCACCGCCAAGGATCCCGGCCCCTGGGAGGGCGAGCTGCGCAACATGTGGAAGCCGACGGCGCAGGAGAACCTGTGGTTCCACGGCGGCAACCTCATGCAGTCCCGGCTCTACTCGATCTTCCTGTCGCTGCAGCTCAAGGCGCGGCAGGAGGGTCTGCCGACGCCGGTCTACGGCCGGGCGCCGGTGCATCACAAAGCGTGATCGAGGGCGGGGACGCCGGGCGGATTGGCGACGTAGACTGAAGAGTATGCATCGCTCGACCCGCCGCCTCGTCCTCTCGCTCGGCCTCCTGCTGGCCGCCGCGGGCTGCTCGTTCAACATGGGCGAGCCCAACCTGCCGAAGACCGACTTCCGCGCGGACCTGAGCGGTGCGCGCGAGGTGCCGGCCACCGACAGCAAGGGTGAGGGCTATTTCACGGCCACCTACCGGCCGTCGACCAAGGTGCTGGAATACAGGATCAACCTGGTGCGCCTGAGCGGTCCGGTGCGCCAGGTCGGCCTCTACGGCCCTGCAGCGCCTGGCCAGAACGCGGTGCAGACCGTTCCCATCGACGTACCCTTCTACGCCGACCGTTCGACCGTGAGCGATGGCGTGACGCTGACCGAGCAACAGGCCCGGGAAGTCCTGGCCGGCCTCTGGTACGTCAACGTGATGACGGAGAAATATCCCGACGGCGAGATCCGCGGCCAACTCCTGCCGCTGAAATAGTCAGTCGAACTTCAGTTTCCAGTCGATCCATTCGCACAAGCCGCGCCCCATCACGTCCTCGAGGTCGCGTCCCTTCAGCCACGGGAGTTCCTCGGTGAAGAAGGTCACGCACTGGCGGTAGGTGCATTGCATGCGGGTGATGTCGGTGCCCCAGAAGAAGCGCTTGGGGCCGAAGGCGTCGAAGATGCGGTGCAGCCCGTCATGGATGTTCCTGAACGGATAGCCCTTGGTCGAATAGTGCGGCGCGCCGGTAGCCTTGACCGCGACATTGGGAAGTTTCGCCATCGCCACCAGCTTGTCGAGATGGATGAAGGCTTCCTCGTCCTGGCCGTGACGGTTCAGGCCGCAATGATCGACGATCATCCTGAGGTTGGGGTGCGCTTCGGCGATCGCGCGGAACTTGTCCGGGAAGATGCCGCCCATGGTCGCGACGGGAATGCCTTCCTTCTCCGCCGCTGGCCAGACCCAGTCGAGCAGCCCGTCGTTCAGCCACTTCTGTTCGGCCGGTTGCAGCAGCGCCCAGCGCAGGCCCATCATGCCCGGCTGGTTGCGCCAACCCTTGATGCGCTCGCGGCTCTCGGGCGCTTCCAGTGGGAACTGTCCCATCACCGCGAAGCGGTCGGGATACTTCCGCGCCGCGTCGAGCGCGAGCTGGTTGGAGGTCGGATCCCAGGAGTAGGGCGGGTGGATCAGCGCGGCATCGACGCCGGCTTCGTCCATCTCCTTCAGCGCCTGCTCGGCCGTGAACTTCTCGGCCTTGCGGTGCAGGCCCGAGGGCGGCGTGACGGTCTGCGACCAGATGTGGATCTGCGCATCGACGATCTTCATTTGGATTTCCTCAGTTGGGTGTCGGCGCCGCGGGATCGAGCAGCTTTTCGCTCTTGAGCTCGCTCCACAGCTCGACCGGAATCTTGACGCTCATATGCGCCACGTTCTGCTTCACCTCGGCGATGCTGAGCGCGCCGGGGATGACGGCGCAGAAGGCGGGATGGAACAGAGGGAACTGCATCGCCGCGGCGCCGAGCGGCACGCTATGACGCTGGCAGACCGCCTCGATCTTCTGCGCCTTCTCGACCAGGTGCTGTGGCGCGGCCACATAGTCGTGCGTCGTGCCCGGCTTCACATTGCCGGTCAGGATGCCGGAATTGTACGGCCCGCCCAGGATCACCGAGACGTTCCGCTTCAGGCACTCCGGCAGGAACTCCTCCAGCGCGCCCTGTTCGAGCAGGGTGTAGCGGCCTGCCAGCAGCATGCAGTCGAAATCGCCGGCCTTGACGAAACGCGTGCTGGTGTCGCTCTCGTTGATGCCGACACCAATCGCGGAAATGATTCCGGCCTTGCGCAGCTCGTCGAGTGCACGGAAGCCAGAGTCCATCACGGTCTTGAAACGCTCGTCGAGGAGGGCGCGGTCCTTGATCGTCCAGAAATCGACGTCGTGGACCAGCGCGATGTCGATCCTGTCGATCCCCAGCCGCAGGTGCGAGTGCTCCAGCGAGCGCATCACGCCATCGTAGGTATAGTCGAACTCCGGCACGAAGCCCGGCAGGCCGTTCTCGCGGAAATCCTTGGGCAGGATCTCGCCTAGCTTCCGAACATGCAGGATGCGGCCGATCTTGGTCGAGAGCACATAGCTGTCGCGAGGCTTCTCGCGCAGGGCGGCGCCCATGCGCAGCTCGCTGCGTCCGTAGCCATAGAAAGGCGAGGTGTCGAAGTAGCGGATGCCGGACTCGTATCCGTCGTTGGTGAGCTGCACCGCCTCTGCATCGGGAATGGTGGCGCGGAAACCGCCCATCGGCGCGCCTCCCAGCCCGATCTCGGTGACTTCGAGTTTCGTCTTCCCGACCTTCCGGCGCTTGAGCGCTGTCATGTTCGTTTCCTCCGAGGACGGACGAGAGTACGAATTGCCTCCGCGCAATGCCACAGGAGTTCCCATGTCCGACGAGCGCCTCGTTCTGCACGGCAGTTTCACGTCGAGCTCGAGCTACAAGCCGATGCTGTTCCTGGCACTCTCGGGCCTGCCGTTCTCGTTTCGCACGGTCAACCTGAAGAACGGCGTGCAGAAGGAAGCGGCGCATCTCGCGATCAACCGCTACGGCCAGGTGCCGGTGCTGCGCCATCGCGGGCTCACCCTGGTGATGTCGAACGTGATCCTCGACTATCTCGCGCGCACCACCGGGCACTTCGAGCCGAAGACCGAGCAGCATCGCTGGCAGGCGCGCGAGTGGCTGTCGTGGGAGAACGACGCCATCACCAACGTGGCCCGGGTCCGCCATTTCGCGCGCTTCCGCCCCGACGTGTCGCAGGACATCGTAAATTTTTTCCGCCCGCAGGCCGAGGCGGCGCTCGACTTCGCCGACAAGGCACTGGCCGGTCGCGAGTGGCTGGTGGGCGATGCCTGCTCGATCGCCGACATCGGCTGCTGGGGCCGCATGGTCTTCGCCCACGAAGGCGGCCTGTCGATCGATTCGCGGCCGAACCTCGCCGCGTGGCGGGACCGGATCAAGGCACTGCCGGGCTTCGCGCTGCCCTACGACCTGATCCCGAAGAAGGATACCGAGTTCGAGGGACGTTAACCGTCATCTCGACCGGAGCCGCGCAACGCGCGGCGTAGCGGAGAGATCTTCTCTCGGCGATCTGCCGGCATTTGGTGGAGCGAAGGTCTCTCCGCTACGCCTCGCTACGCGAGGCTTCGGTCGAGACGACGGCTATTGTAAGGACGGATATTGTCAAGCCGCCTGCTGCCCCTCGACGGTCGGCCCTTCGCTCATTGTCGTGGTGCGGCGCATGTCGCGGACGATGTTGAGGTCGTCGAAGCGGCGGACGCGGTGCATGGTCGTGCGGTTGTCCCAGATCACGAAGTCGTTCTTCGTCCAGCGATGGACGTAGACGAACTGCGGTTGCGTCGCGTGTTCCATCAGGTCGCGGATGAAGGCCATGGCCTCCGGCTTGGGCCAACCGACGATGGCGCCGATATGGGCCGACAGGAGCAGAGACTTCCGGCCGGTCACCGGGTGCGTGCGCACCAGCCGGTGCAGCACCGGCTTCATGCTGTGGCGTTCCTCGTCGGTGAAGTTGGTGAAGCCCAGCTGACCGCGCGAGTAGATCAACGAGTGCTCGCAGACCAGGTCTTCGATCTCGGCTTTGGTCGCGTCGTCGAGCGCGTCGTAGGCGGCG
The DNA here is from genome assembly GCF_004297265.1 of Reyranella sp. Lineage (GTDB taxonomy): Bacteria > Pseudomonadota > Alphaproteobacteria > Reyranellales > Reyranellaceae > Reyranella. Next base: position 225,259 of record NZ_SCUT01000003.1, on the reverse strand, counting down.
CGCATGTCGGCGAATTCGGTGTTGCCGCCGTCGCGGGTCACGATGCGCCCGCTCAGCAGCGAATAGCGCGCGGGCACGATGCGGAAGGTGGCGTCGGAGTGCCACAGCCGGTTGCCGAGGGCCGCCATACGGCGACGGTCGTCGCGTTCCAGCTTCCGGTTCTGCTTGTCGAGGTTGGACACGTCGGCGAAGGCGGTGTGCAGGCGCATGTTGGAAGCGGTGATGGCCGTGTTGGCGCCGGCCTGCAGCGGACCGAAGTTCTTCGTGAAGGCGAGCTGCTGCTCGTCGGTCATGTCCTGGCCGGGCAGCACCAGCACGGCATACTTGTCCATGCCGGCCTCGACCGCCGCGACATCGGCCGGCGTCAGCGGCCGCGTCGCATCGATGCCGCTCATCTCGGCGGCGAACAGGGGCTGCTGAGGCTGGAGCGGACGCGTCTCGATCGACAATGGGACCTCCCTTGGGAAAGGAACCCCTAGCGCAGGGCAGCCGCGATGTTACCACCGTCCACGGTCGTGACAGCGCCCGTCGTCTTCGCCGCTTTGGCCAGCGAAACGAAAGCCTGCGCCACATCGTCGGCCGTCACTTCGAGGCCGAGCAGGTTGCCGCCCATATAGTCGGCCTCGCTGAGGCCGCGCGCCTTGGATCGCTGTGCGATCATTTCGTCCGTCAGGAGACCCGTGCGGATGCGATCGGCATTCACGGCATTGGCGCGGATGCCGTCGCCGCCGTGATCGAGCGCGTACTGGCGCATCAGGAACAGGGTCGCGGCCTTGGGCAAACCATAGGGTCCGAAGTCCGGTCCCGGGTTCACCGCCTGCTTGGAGGTGTTGAACAGCAGGCAGCCGCCAAGATTCTGGGTCCGCATGATGCGGACCGCGTTCTGTGCCACGCTTTGATGCGCCCAGAAATTGAGTTCGAAGCTTTTACGCAGCACCGACTCGTCGACATCGCCGATGCGGCCCTGCCAGGCCGCGCCGGCGTTCGACACCACGATGTCGACGCCGCCGAAGGTCGCCGCGACCTTGTCGAAGGCGTCTCGCACCGACTGCGAATCGGTCACGTCGCAGGCAACCGCGAAGCCTTTCACCTTGGAGACGTCGCGGTCGAGCACCGCGACCTCGGCGCCCTCGCGTGCGAAGGCGGCAGCGGTCGCGGCGCCGATGCCCGAGGCGCCGCCCGTCACGACCACGATGCGCCGCGCCAGTGGCTTTTCGGCGGCGCTGCTGAGCTTCGCCTGTTCGAGCGACCAGTATTCGATGTCGAAGATGTCGGGCTCGGGAATGCACTCGTAAGTGCCCAGCCGCTCGGCGTCGGCGATCACCGCCACCGTCGTCTCGGCGAGGTCGGCTGCGATCCTGGCATCCTTCGAGCTGTTGCCGATGCCGAACAGGCCGACGCCCGGCACCAGCGCGACGCGCGGGATCGGATCCAGCTCCTTCTTCGCCGTGACCTGCTTGCCGTTGTAACGCGTGAAGTAGGCGTGATAGTCGGCGGCGAACTTCTCAAGCGCCGCCTTGGCCTCGCTCTTGAATGCGTCGAGCTTGCCGGCCTCGGGCGCGGGCGCGATGAAGGCCACGTTCTTGGTGCGGATCGCATGGTCGGGGGTCACCGGACCCTGCTGGCTGTAGCGCGCGATTTCCTTGCCGTTCACGTAGGCCAGGATCTCCGGCGAGCTGCGGAACTCGAACACGAAACGCTGCGCGGCCTCGCGGCCGCCGGCCTTTGCCGGCAAGGAGAACAGGCCACGCAGGATCGGCGCGATCTCCGCCGCCGTCGCAGGGTTGGCGGGCAAGGTGGCGCCGGGGAAGATCTTGCGTGTCGCCTTGGCGAGACGCTGCTCGGCCATGGTCACGAGATCGATCATGCGGACATAGGCTTCCTCCGCCGTCGCGCCCATCGAGAAGATGCCGTGCTTCAGCAGGATCAACCCCTCGACGTCCGGATTGGCTTTTGCGATTTCGGCGGTCTTCTTGGCAAGCGCGAAGCCCGGCATGACATACGGCACAAGCGCCGCGCGCTTGCCGTAGAGGTCGGCGGCCAGCTCGGCGCCATCGGGCTGGTCGGTCAGCGCCAGTACGGCGTTGGAATGGGTGTGGTCGATGAACTTGTGGGGCAGGAAGGCGTGCAGCAGCGTCTCGACCGAAGGATTGGGCGCCTTGCTGTCGAGCAGGTTGGCGCGCTGCACGTTGACCATGTCCTCGTCGCTGAGCGCCTGCAGCCCCTGCAGCTCGCGCAGAGGGGCGAGACGGACGGCGGGCAGGCCGGGCGCCTCGATGGTGCCCATGTCCCAGCCGCTGCCCTTCACGCAGAGCACGTCGAGCGGCTGGCCGGTGACGTCCGCCATGCGCGTCTTTACCGAAGTGTTGCCGCCGCCGTGCAGCACGAGCTTCGGCTCGCCGCCCAGCAGGCGCGTCGTGTAGACCCGCAGGGCGAGGTCCTCGCCGATGCCCTTGGCGGCGTGGCTTGCGATGGCTTGCCGGGCGTCGACGCCGGACCAGAGGTTCTTCATGGCGCTGCCTATTCTCCCGGCTCGATCCCGGCATCCTTGGCGATCTTCACCCAGGTCGCGATCTCCTGCTCCTGGTAAGGCTTGAACTGCGCGGGATCGCGCGGCTCGACGGTGAAGCCCAGCTTGTCGATCTTCTCGACGACCTCGGGCTTCTTCAGGCTCTTCATGATCTCAGCCGACAGACGGTCGAGCGCCGGTTGCGGAGTGCCCGCCGGCGCGAAGAAGGCGGCCCACGAGGAGGCGTTGGCGCCGGTGACGCCCTGCTCCTCGAGCGTCGGGACGTCGGGGAGATGCGGATTGCGCTTGGCGCTGCCGATCGCGATGGCGCGGATCGTGCCCGCCTTGATCTGGGCCAGCACGCTGGGCAGCGTCGAGTTCGAGATGTCGATGCGGCCGCCGACGAGGTCCTGTACCAGCGGCGGCGCACCGCGATAGGGCACCTGGGTCATCTTGGTGCCGGTGCGCGCCATGAACAGTTCGGTCGACAGATGGGAGCCCGAGCCGATGCCGGTGGAGCCGTAGTTCAGCTCACCGGGCTTGGACTTGGCGAGCGCGATCAGCTCCTGGATGTTCTTCACCGGCAGGTCCTTGCGCACGACGAAGACATGCTCGAAGGCGCCGGCGCCGGCCAGCGGTGCGAAGTCCTTCACCGCGTCGTAGCCCGGCTCCTTCAGCATGAACATGTTGTTGCCGTGTGTCTGGTTGTTGCCGAAGGTGATCGTCTGTCCGTCCGGCTTCGCTTTGGCGACGGCGCGCGTACCGATGGCGCCGGCGCCGCCCGAAATGTTCTCGACCACGACCTGCTGGCCGAGGGGGCCGGAAATGTCGGCGGCCACGATGCGCGCGATGACGTCGGTGGGGCCGCCGGCCGGATACGCCACGACCATCTTGATGGGGCCGGACGGTTGCCAGGCCGATTGTGCGTTCTGGGCGAAAGCGGTTTTCACGAAGGGCGCGGCCAGCAGGCCGGCGCTGAACAGACGGCGCTTGATCATGATGAGATTTGCTTCCTAGGCGTGTGAAATGACGATCTTGCCGAAATGCTTCTGGCTCTTGAGGTGCCGGTAGGCGGCCGGGGCTTCGGCGAACGGGAACACCTTGTCGATGACGGGCTTCAGGCCGTTCGCCTCGATGGCACGGTTCATCGCCTCGAACATCTGCGTGCTGCCGACGTAGAGGCCCTGGACCTTGAGGTTGCGGCGCAGGATCGGCATCGGATCGAGCGTCGCCATGCCCGACAGGAGGCCGATCACGGCGATCGAGCCGCCGAGCCGCGTCGCCATGAAGGAGCGCGGGAGGGTGCCGGCGCCGCCGACCTCGACCGTGATGTCCGCACCGCGGCCATTGGTGAGCTTCAGCGCTTCCTGGTCCCAGTCCGGTGTCGCCTTGTAGTCGATCACCGCCTCGGCTCCCATCTGCTTCAGGCGCTCGGCCTTGGCGGCGGAGCTCGAGGTGCCGATGACGCGCGCGCCGAACATCTTCGCGAACTGCAGCGCGAAGATGGAGACACCGCCCGTGCCCTGGATCTGCACGGTGTCGCCGGCCTTGAGGTGGCCGATCTCGACCAGAGCGTTCCAGGCCGTGACGGCGGCACAGGGGAGGGTGGCGCCCTCCTCGTAGCTGAGATGCGCCGGCAGCTTCACGACGCCTTCTTCTTCCAGCACCGCGAGTTCGGTCAGCATGCCGTCGATCGCGCCGCCCATGGCGGAGGGCATCGCGCTCTCGCTGATGGCGCCGCCGAACCAGCGCTGCATGAAGCAGCCCGCGACACGGTCGCCGACCTTCACGCGGCTGACCCCGGGACCGACCGCGACCACCTCGCCCGCACCGTCCGACAGCGGGATCAGGTCCGGCTTGGGGGCCGACCGTGCATACTGCGCCTCGATGGTGAGCAGGTCACGGTAGTTGAGAGACGTTGCCTTGACCCGCACGAGAACCTGCCGAGGCCCGGGTGTCGGTTCCGGCCGCTCGACCAGAGTGAGCGACTCGATGCCTTTGGGGGCGGGGATGACGTAGCATTTCATGGGTTGGCTCCTGTAAGCGCAGGCGCTTGAATGGCGCACACTACAACGCCCCGCACATTGTCATCCCGAGCGCAGCGAGAGACCTCTGGTTGGCGGCCGGAAAGGTCCCTCGCTGCGCTCGGGATGACAACGGTGGTGGTGCAGGCGGGGTGCGCCATCGTCACTTGGCGTCGCCCTTCAGTTCGACGATGGTCTTGGCCATGACGGCCTCCTGGTCCCAGGGGAAAAGGATCCAGGTATCCTGGCTGACTTCGGTGACGTAGCTGTCGACCACCGGCCGGCCGGCGGGCTTTGCATACACCGTGGCGAAATGGGCCTCCGGCAGCATCGCACGGACGGCGCGGGCAGTGACGCCTGTGTCAACCAGGTCGTCGATGATCAGCCAGCCCTTGCCCTTGTCCTGCTCGGCGGAGGTGCCCTTCAGCAGTTCCACCTTGGCGCCGCGCTCCATGCGGTCGTAGGTCGAGCAGCAGACGGTGTCGATCAGCCGGAGATTCAGCTCGCGCGCCACGATGGCCGCCGGGACCAGTCCGCCGCGGGTGATCGCGACCAGGCCCTTGAATGGCCCGAGGTCGGCCAGCCGCCAGGCGAGCGCCCGGGCGTCGCGATGCAATTCCGTCCATGAGACGGGGAACATCCTGTTGTAGCCAGCGCTTCCCGCCATGCGATTTCGTCCCTGGATCCTGTCCGGTTTGGCTTGCCCCTACGGGAGGGCTGCACTAACACCTTCGGCCGGAGCATAGAAGCGCGTGCTGCCCGAAAACAGGGCACGCTGGGAAAATGGTACGGGGACCGTTGCACAATGGGATTTGAGCTGACGCCCGCTTTCTGGAGCGGTCTGACCCAGATCATTCTGGTGAACATCATCCTGTCGGGCGACAACGCCCTCGTCATCGCGCTGGCATGCCGGAACCTGGAAAAGAAGCACCAGCGGCCCGCCATCATCATCGGCAGTGGCGGCGCCATCCTCCTGCGAATTCTGTTCGTCCTGATCGTCGACTACCTGTTGTCGATCCCGTTCCTGAAACTCTGCGGCGGCCTCCTGTTGTTGTGGATCGGCGTCAAGCTGGTGCAGGGAGAGGAAGAGGGCGAGGACGGCGTCAAGGCGGCCAGCTCGCTGATGTCGGCCATCCGCACCATCATCATTGCCGACGCCGTGATGAGCCTCGACAACGCGATCGCCATCGCCGCCGCCGCCAAGGGCGACACGACGCTGATGGTGCTGGGCCTCATCATCTCCATTCCGCTGATCGTATTCGGCGCCACGCTGATAATGGCGCTGCTCAACCGCTTCCCGGTCATCGTCATTGCCGGCGGTGCGCTGCTGGGCTGGATCGCGGGCGAGGTGCTGGCCACCGACCCGGGCTATGCCGCCAAGCTCAACGCCCTCACGCCGCACGCCAAGACGATCCTCGAGGTCGGCTGCGCGGTGCTGGTCGTCGCGGTCGGCTACTTCCTCCAGCAGCGGGCCAAGAAGAAGCACCAGGAGCACGATCCGGTGGATCTCGCGGCCGACAAGGGCAAGGAGTAGGGGAAATGCACAAGATCAATGCCATCCTCGTCGCCGTCGACGGTTCGGAGACCTCCGATCGCGCGGTCCAGCACGCGCTCGACATGGTCGCGACCGGCTGCGCGGCCGAGCTGCATCTGCTGAACGTGCAGCCGAGCGTCGGCGGCGCCGTGTCGACCTTCGTGTCGCGTGAACAGATCGATTCCTATCACCGGGAAGAGGGCGAGAAGGCCCTGGCCTCGGCGGTGGCGCTGGCCCAGAAGGCCTCGGTGGCGGCCAGGAAGCATGTCGGCGTCGGCCGCCAGGGCGAGATCGTCGCCGATTTCGTCCGGAAGCTGGGCGCGGGCCTGGTGGTCATGGGCACCCGCGGCCATACCGGTCTCACCGGCGTCCTGCTGGGCTCGGTTGCGCAGGACGTGATCGCGCACTCCAAGGTGCCCGTAACGCTGGTCAAGTAGCCATACCGCCCGGGACGGCGTAGAACGCGGGCCCTGCAGGAGGACCGCGTTTGGCCGAGGAGATGTGGCGACACGAGGCGCTGGCGCCTTATGCGACTCTGCCGTGGCAGAGCAAGGGGCGCTATCATCGCGAGGCCGAGTCGCCGAGCCGCAGCCCGTTCCAGCGCGACCGTGACCGCATCATCCATTCGACGGCCTTCCGGCGGCTGAAGCACAAGACGCAGGTCTTCGTGTTCCATGAAGGCGATCACTACCGCACGCGCCTCACCCATTCGCTGGAAGTCGCCCAGATCACGCGCACGATCTGCCGCGTGCTGCGCCTCGACGAGGATCTCGGCGAGGCCGTGGCGCTCGCACACGATCTCGGCCATACGCCGTTCGGCCATGCCGGCGAGGAGGCGCTGCACGGCGTCATGGCGCCCTATGCCGGCTTCGACCACAACGCCCAGACCCTGCGTATCCTCACCAAGCTCGAGGACCGCTATGCCGAGTTCAACGGCCTGAATCTCACCTGGGAGGCCCTCGAGGGCGCGGTGAAGCATAACGGCCCGCTGCTGAAGCCCGGGCGGGCGCTGGCGGATCTGCCGGCGGCCATCGTCGAATACTGCCAGGACCACGATCTCGAGCTCGACGGCCATGCCGGGCCGGAGGCGCAGGTCGCGGCGCTCAGCGACGACATCGCCTACAACAACCACGACATCGACGACGGCTTGCGCGCCGGACTGTTCGAGGTCGGGGACCTGCTCGACCTGCCGCTGGTCGGCGAGATGTTCTCGCTGGTGAGCGACACGTATCCCGGCATCGACCAGACCCGCCTGATCCACGAGGCGGTACGGCGTGTGATCAACGCCATGGTCGAGGACGTGGTGGCCGAGTCACGGCGCCGGCTCACGGAAGCCGCGCCGAAATCGGTGGCCGACATCCGCACCCTGGGACGGCCTGTTGTGGCCTTTTCGGAAAGGATGGCCGAGACCGAGAGGACCGTGAAGCGCTTCCTCTACACGCGCATGTACGAGCACTGGAAGCTCAACCGCTCGCATTCCAAGGCCCGCCGGGTCGTGGTCGACCTGTTCGACCTGCTGTTCGCCGAGCCCAACTGCCTGCCCTCGCCGTGGCGCGAGAAGGCCGAGCAGGCCGGAACCCACGCCCGCGCCCGCGTCGTGGCGGACTATATCGCCGGCATGACCGACCGCTTCGCCCTTGACGAGCACAGGCGGCTGTTCGACCTCTATTCCTGAGCCGGCTCCAGGCGCGCCCGGATGACAAAGGGCGCGGATTCGGCAATACCCGCCCCATGAATCCCTACCGTCATTTCATCGGCGAGATCGTCGCTTCGCTCCAGTCGATGCAGGCCGCGGGCGAACTGCCCGAAAAGCTCGATTTTTCCGCCATCACCGCCGAGCCGCCGCGCGATCCGGCGCATGGCGACATCGCGACCAATGCGGCGATGGTCCTGTCCAAGGCGGCGGGCAAGAAGCCGCGCGACATCGCCGAGCCGCTGCTCGCCCGCCTCAAGGCCAATCCCGACGTGGTCGACGGCGCGGTGGCGGGGCCGGGCTTCCTCAATCTCAAGATCGCCGACGGCTTCTGGCGTGCGCGCCTCGGCGACTGCCTGAAGGCCGGGGTCGCTTATGGCGATTCGACGATGGGTAAGGCCGAGAAGGTGAACGTCGAGTATGTCTCGGCCAACCCGACGGGCCCGCTGCACGTCGCGCATGCGCGCGGCGCCGTCGTGGGTGACGCGCTGGCCAACCTGCTGCACAAGGCGGGTTACGACGTCACCAAGGAATATTACATCAACGACGCGGGCGCTCAGGTCGACAAGCTCGGCCAGTCGACCTACCTGCGCTACCGCGAGGCACTCGGCGAGACGATCGACTCGATCCCCGAGGGACTCTATCCCGGCGAGTATCTGAAGGACGTCGGCGCCGCGATCGCCCGGCGCGACGGCGCGCGCTGGATCGGCAAACCGGAGGCCGACTGGCTGCCCGAGATGCGGGCCTTCGCCATCGCCACGCTGATGGCCGAGATCAAGGCCGACCTCGAGACGCTCGGCGTCCGTATCGACGTCTTCTCGTCGGAGCGCGCCCTTGTCGAGAGCGGGGCCGTCGACCGCGCCTTCGAGGAGCTGACGAAGCAGGGCCTCATCTACCAGGGCCGGCTCGAGCCGCCGAAGGGTCAGCTTCCGGACGACTGGGAAGACCGCGAGCAGACTTTGTTCCGGGCCACAAAGTTCGGCGACGAGGTCGACCGGCCGCTCAAGAAGTCGGACGGCAGCTGGACCTACTTCGCCAACGACATCGCCTATCATCACGACAAGTACCGGCGCGGCTTCGCCGACATGATCGACGTGTGGGGCGCCGACCATGGCGGCTACGTCAAGCGCATGAAGGCGGCGGTGAGCGCCATCACCGGCAAGCAGGGCGAGCTCGACGTGAAGCTCTGCCAGCTTGTGCGCGTCATGCGCAACGGCGAGCTGGTCCGCATGTCCAAGCGCGCCGGCACATTCGTGACCCTGCGCGATCTCCTCGACGAGGTCGGGCCCGATGTCGTGCGCTTCACCATGCTCACGCGCAAGAACGACGCGCCGTTCGACTTCGACCTCGTGAAGGCCACCGAACAGTCACGCGACAACCCCGTCTGGTATGTCCAGTATGGACATGCGCGGACGCGCTCCGTGATGCGCCAGGCCACGGCCGCGGGCATTGCGGTCGAGGGTCTCGCCGGCGCGCCGCTCGACCGCCTCTCCGACGCGGGCGAGCTCGCGCTGATCCGCATGATCGCCCAGTGGCCTCGCCAGGTCGAAGCGGCGGCGGTGGCGCACGAGCCCCATCGCATCGGCTTCTATCTGTACGACCTGGCGGCCGCCTTCCACTCGCACTGGAATCGGGGACGGGAGGAGCCGGGCCTGCGTTTCGTGATCGAAGGCGATTCCGATCTCACGCGGGCGCGACTGGCGTTGGTACAGGGAATCGGATTTGTGATAGGATCAGGTTTAAAGGTCTTCGGCGTAACACCCGTCGAGGAAATGAGATAAGAAATGCATGTTCGCCGGTCCCCCTCCGGCGACGGACCAACGATCTACCGGCCCAACGAGTCGGTAGCTGTGCGGCTCGATCCTCCGCCTCGGCCCGTCGCGCATGAACCCGATTCAATTCCGCCGCCGCCGCGGGACTCGCTGCTCATGCGGGTCAACAGACGTCGTGGCCAGATCCTCACGGTGATGGTCTCTGTCGCCGCCATCGCAAGTTTCGGTTCGGTGGTCTGGTGGGCGCACAACCAAGACGTCAAGGCGGGCGGCAAGGGACTGGAGCCCCTGGTCGTGCAGGCGCCGACCACCCCGGCCCGGATCAAGCCCGAGAATGCCGGCGGCCTGGTGGTGCCCAACCAGGACAAGGAAGTCTTCAACCGCATCGCTCCCGGCGCCGTCCCCGCCCAGCCCGAGAAGCTGCTGCCGGTCGCGGTGACGCCGAAGCTGCCGGCCAACGGCTTGCCGCTGCCGGCCTCGCTGCCCAAGGAAGCCGAAGTCGCCAAGACGCCGACGCCGCTGCAAACGGCGTCGACAACCGGCGGCCCGACGCCGGCGCCGGCCGTCAGTGAACCAAAGGTTCCGGCCAATCCGCCCAACATGCAGCCGGCGACCAACACGCCGACCACGACCGAGAGCGGGCCCAGTATCGCCAGCCTGATCGAGAACATGTCCGGTCCGACCGGCGGCTGGCGCATCCAGGTCGCTTCGGTGAAGAACGAGGACGTCGCCAAATCGACCTGGGCGCGGCTGCAGAGCGCGCACGGCGAGCAGCTGGCGAACCTGCGCATGCAGGCTGTCCGCGTCGATCTCGGAGAACGCGGCGTATGGTATCGCGTGCAGGCGGGCCCGCTCGACGAGAAGCAGGCCCATTCCGTCTGTGCTTCGCTGAAGGCCCGCAAGGCCGACTGCGTCTCGGTCCCGCCCGCCCGCTAGGGCCTTCCGATGTGGATCGAAACGTCGGAATTCGGAATCAATCTCTTCCCCATTCAGATGGGGAAGTGCCCCGTCAGACGGGGCGATGGGGGCATGCGCGTCCGTGCCAATTCTCTGACCCCTCCGTCGGCTTCACCGACACCTCCCCATTTGAATGGGGAGGGACGTGATTCTGCTTCACCCGGAGAGGCTCTAGGGAGGATTCCCGGATGAGCCGGCCGCGCGCCCTGATCCTGGGCTGCGCCGGAACCGAGCTGTCGGCGGAGGAGCGCGCCTTCTTTCGTGACGCCGATCCGCTGGGCTTCATCCTGTTCGCCCGCAATGTCGGCACGATCGAGGGCACGCGCCGGCTGGTCGACGATCTCCGATCCTGCGTCGCGCGCGGCGAGGCGCCGGTCCTGATCGACCAGGAAGGTGGCCGGGTCGCCCGGCTGCGTCCGCCGAACTGGCGCAAGGCGCCGCCGGCCCGGCTGCTGGGCGAACTCTATGCCCGCGATCCCGACGCCGGGCTCGAGGCGACCCGGCTCAATTCCCGGCTGCTCGCGGCGGACGTCGCGTCGATTGGCTGCGACGTGGACTGCCTGCCCGTGCTCGACATCGCATTTCCCGAGACCCACGCCGTGATCGGCGACCGCGCTTACGCCGACCGGCCCGAGCCGGTGGCAGCGCTGGGCCGGGCGGCGGCCGAGGGGTTGCTGGCCGAGGGCGTGATGCCGGTCATCAAGCATATCCCCGGGCACGGCCGCGCCACGGTGGACAGCCATGAGGCATTGCCCAGGGTCACGGCCACGCGCGACGAGCTGGAACGGACCGACTTCGTGCCGTTCAAGCTGCTCTCGGACCTGCCCTGGGCGATGACCGGCCACCTCCTGTTCGACGCCATCGATCCGACGGACTGCATCACGGTTTCGGCAGGTGCCGTGCAGGACGTGATCCGGACCCATATCGGCTTCGACGGGCTGCTGCTGTCGGACGATCTCTCGATGCAGGCGCTGGGCGGGTCGCTGGGCGAGCGGGCGGCGCGGGCGCTGGCCGCCGGCTGCGACATCGCCCTCCACTGCAACGGCCGGATGGCGGAAATGGTCGAGATCGCGGGCCGTACCGGTCCGATGACCGAGCGTGCCCATCGACGTTTTCAGGTCGGGCGCAGTTTCCTCGCCCGCCATCGCGATCCCGCCGGCGCCCGGGGACTCGCCGAGGCGGCCCGGCGGATTGCCGAACTCCTGCCGGAGTGGGGATAAGGCGGGGCCAAATCATGTGGCGGTAGGCGCTTCCGCTCACTAAACCGGAACTGCATGAACGAACCCGCAAGCCCGCCCCCCGAGGAGGCGCCGGTCGCCGATGGCGACGCCGCGCCGGCCGAGGCGACTCCGGCCACGGGCGCTGCTGCCGACGCCTTCGCCGCGACCGGACCTGACGTCATCGCGCCGGGCGAGGGTGAGCTGATCGTCAATCTCGAAGGCTTCGAGGGCCCGCTCGACCTGCTGCTGAGCCTGGCGCGGGACCAGAAGGTCGATCTGCGCAAGATCTCGATGGTGGCGCTGGTCGACCAGTACCTGGCCCACATCCACCAGGCCCGCCGCCTGCGGCTGGAACTGGCCGCGGACTATCTCGTGATGGCGGCCTGGCTCGCCTATCTGAAGTCGCGGCTGCTGCTGCCGGAGCCGCCGGCCGGCGAGGAACCGTCGGGCCAGGAGATGGCGGACGCGCTGCAGTGGCAGTTGCGCCGCCTCGAGGCGATGCAGGAGGCAGGTGCGCGGCTGATGGCGCGGCCGCAGCTCGGCCGGGACGTCTTCTCGCGCGGTCAACCCGAAGGCATCGTCGTCGTGCGCCGCGCCGTCTGGGACGTGAAGCTCTACGACCTTCTCAGCGCCTACGGCTCGCAGGTCCGGCCGAAGGATGCCGACACCTACCAGATCAAGCCGATGGAGTTCTTCTCGGTCGAGGAGGCTGCGGAGCGGCTGGGGCGCATGCTGGGCATCGCCATCGACTGGCAGTCACTCGAGGCTTTCCTGCCGGCCGGCCTCACGGATCCGGCCCGCCGCCGCTCGGCGATCGCCGCGACCTTCGTGGCCGGCCTGCAGCTCGCCAAGGACGGTCAGATCGAGCTGCGTCAGAGCGAGCGTTTCGGCCCCATCCATCTGCGTAAACGTACCGAGCAGCAGTGACGGTTCCCGCCATGTCAGACATCGAAAACCCCAACTCCGCCGTCGAGGAGCCCGACACGCTCGAGCCCGTCCGTGACCAGGCCGCCGACAAGGAGGAGGCCGCCGAGGAGAAAGCCGGACAGGAGAAGGCCGAAGAAGAAAAGGACGATGACGACGAGGAGTCGGACGACGACGAGTCCGGGTACGATGATGATTCGGACGACGATGACGACGACGATGATGCAGACGAGGTCGGCGGCGACGACACGCCAGCGAAGGCCGACGCCGTGGAAGAAGCGTCGGAGCCGGTCGAAACGTCTGCCGATGCCGTCATAGAGACTGTCGCCGCCGAGGCCGTCGTGGTCTCGGCCATTGCTGCGTCGGCCGCCGTCGCGCAGGCGACCGGCGAAAACGTCACCAACGTCGGTTCGCCGGATCATGCCCAGCATCTGCGCCTGCTCGAGGCGCTGATCTTCGCCGGCGCCCAGGCGCTGGACGAGAAGGAGCTGGTCGACCGCCTGCCCGACGATGCCGACGTGAAGCGCCTGCTGGCCGATCTGGCGGAACTCTATGCCGGCCGGGGCGTGAACCTCGTGCAGGTGGCGGGCGGCTATGCCTTCCGTACGGCGCCCGACCTCTCCGAGAAGCTCAAGATCGAGAAGCCAGTGACGCGCAAACTGTCGCGGGCCTCGGTCGAGACGCTGGCCATCATCGCCTATCATCAGCCGGTGACGCGCGCCGAAATCGAGCAGGTCCGTGGCGTGGGTTTGAGCAAGGGCACCCTCGACCTGCTGTTCGAGCAGAACTGGATCAAGCCGATGGGCCGCCGCCGGGCGCCCGGCAAGCCGGTGACCTGGGGCACGACGGATTTCTTCCTCGAACATTTCGGCCTGCCGAGCCTCGACGATCTGCCCGGCCATGAGGAATTGAAGGCCGCCGGGCTCTTGGATGCCCGCTCGCAGCCCCCCATATTCAGGCCTGACGAGCCCGATCTGCCGCTCGAACCGACGGAGGACGAGGCCGACGAGCCCCTCGCCGTCGAGGAAGGCCCCGCGGAAGCCGGGCGTTGACGCCCCAGAACCACCTTATTCGGCAGGTTGCCGGGGCTTCGGAACGGGTGCCATAATCGGCACACGTAATTCGACACGCCGATTGCAATCGATCTTGGGAGCATTGTGAAATGGGAAGCTTCAGCATTTGGCACTGGCTGATCGTGCTGGCCGTCGTGCTGCTGCTGTTCGGCGGTCGCGGCAAGGTCTCGCAGCTCATGGGCGACTTCGGCAAGGGCCTCTCGGCCTTCAAGAAGGGCGTCGGGGGCAGCCAGGAAGAGACACCGCCGCAGGCTCAGCCGGGTGCACAGCCGGGCGACAGCGCCAAGCCGATCTCGGCCCAGGCGACGACCACCCCGCCGGGCGGAACGGTCCACCACCAGGATAGCGCCGCCAAGGTCTAGAGCGGCGACGTGAGGGCCTGACCGGCCATGTTCGGCATCGATAGTCCTGAGCTACTGGTCATTGCGGTCGTGGCGCTCGTCGTCATCGGCCCCAAGGAACTGCCCGGCATGCTGCGCAGCTGGGGCAAGTGGATGGCCCAGATGCGTGGCATGGCCGCGGAATTCCGCGGCCATGTCGACGAGATGGTGCGCCAGGCCGACCTCGACGACGTGAAGAAGCAGCTCACTAACACGCCCGGCCTCGACCTGCAGGCGCTCGACCCAACGCGCGAGATCAAGAGCGCGATCCAGGAAGGCATGGCCGAGGGCGAGAAGGCCATGGCCGAGGCCAAGACCCAATTCGACAATCCTCTGGCCGACAATCCCCTGGTCGAGCCGGAATCGGCCCCCCAGATCGCCGCCGAACCGGCGCCGGATTTGGCCACGCCGGTCCTGGCTGCGACCGCTCCCGCGGAGCCGGCTGCCGTACCCGAGGCCGTGCCTGCAGTCGAAGAGAAGCCGGCCAAGGCCGTTGCGGCCGGCTGAGCGCCAACTTGCGCTTTGAATTGCGCGCCAAAGGGCGGCATAACGCGGCTCCCATGCTGCGACGTGATCCGTGACCCAGGCATACGACGGACCTGAAGACGACAAGCCGATGCCGCTGCTCGATCACCTGATCGAGCTGCGCAAGCGCCTGATCTATGCGCTGATCTGCTTCTTTGCCGTCTTCTTCGTCACTTTCTACTTCGCCAAGCCGATCTTCTCGTTCCTGATCCAGCCGGCGCTGGCCGACGGCTACAAGGTCATCGTCCTCGACATCTTCGAGTTCTTCTTCGTCACGGTGAAGCTGTCGGCCTTCGTGGCGCTGATCGTGGGCTTCCCGCTGATCGCGGTGCAGATCTGGCTGTTCGTCGCGCCGGGCCTCTATCGCCACGAGAAGCGCGCCTTCGTGCCGTTCCTGGTGGCCACGCCGTTCATGTTCTATGCCGGCTGCGCGCTGATGTATTACATCGTGCTGCCGTACGTGATCAATTTCATGCTGACGCAGTACGCGCCGCCCGACATCGAGAAGACGCTGAGATCGTCGGACTATCTCGAACGCATCCTGCAGCTCGTCTTCGCCTTCGGTTTCGCCTTCGAGGTCCCGGTCCTGCTGACCCTGCTGATCCAGGTCGGTATCGCCACCACCGAGGGGCTGAAGTCCAAGCGCCGCTATGCCATCGTGGTGGCCTTCGTCATCGCCGCCGTGCTGGCGCCGCCCGACGTGGTCAGCCAGATCGCGCTGGCGGTGCCGCTGATGGCCTTCTACGAGATCAGCATCCTGATCGGCGGCGTGATCGAGCGGAAGCGCGCGCGCGAGGACAAGGCGGCCGAGGAGGCCGAAAAGAAGGCCGAGGAAGCCGGCAAGAGCGGCGAGGCGTCCGGCAGCTAGCCATGCACGACATACGTTTCATCCGAGAGAACCCCGAGGCGTTCGACGCCGGCCTGAAGAAGCGCGGTCTGGCGCCGCTTTCGGCCGAGATCCTGGAGATCGACAGGCGGCGCCGCGCCGCGATCTCGGACAGCGAGGCCATCCAGGCGAAGCGCAAGGCGCTCAGCCAGCAGATCGGCATGGCCAAGCGCAAGGGCGAGAACGCCGACGCGCTGATGGCCGAGGTCGCCTCCCTCGAACAGAGCCTGAAGGAAGGCGAGAACGAGGCCAGCCGTCTCGACGAGGAGCTGCGGATCCGGCTTGAGGTCGTGCCCAACCTGCCGTTCGAGGACGTGCCCGAGGGGGCCGACGAGACCGGCAATGTCGAGATTCGCCGCGTCGGCAACCAGCGCAATTTCAGCTTCCCGCCGAAGGATCACGTGGCGCTGGGCGAGGCGACCGGCAACATGGATTTTGCCGCCGCCGTGAAGATCTCCGGCTCACGCTTCGTATTCCTGAAGTCGCATCTGGCGCGGCTGGAACGGGCGCTGGCGCAGTTCATGCTCGACCTGCATACGGTCGAGGGCGGCTACACAGAGGTCAATCCGCCGTTGCTGGTGAAGGACACTGCCGTCTATGGCGTCGGCCAGCTTCCGAAGTTCGCCGAGGATATGTTCCACACCGACAACGGCTTCTGGCTGATCCCCACCGCCGAGGTCTCGCTCACCAACCTGGTGAACGACATGGTGCTGGAGGAGAAGGAGCTGCCGCTGCGCTTCACCGCCTTCACGCCCTGCTTCCGTTCCGAGGCGGGATCGGCCGGCAAGGACACGCGCGGCATCATCCGCCAGCACCAGTTCCCCAAGGTCGAGCTGGTGAGCATCACCACGCCCGAGCAGTCGGCCGCCGAGCACGAGCGCATGACGGAGTGCGCGGAGCAGGTGCTGAAGCGCCTCGGCCTCGCCTATCGCACCGTGGTGCTGTGTGGTGGCGACATGGGCTTCGGGTCGCGCAAGACCTACGACATCGAGGTCTGGCTGCCCGGCCAGGATGCCTATCGCGAGATTTCAAGCTGCTCGAACATGGGCGACTTCCAGGCCCGGCGCATGAACGCGCGCTATCGGCCGAAGGAAGGGAAGGGCACGCGCTTCCTGTGCACGCTGAACGGATCGGCTCTCGCCGTCGGCCGCACCCTGGTCGCGGTGCTGGAGAACTACCAGAACGAGGACGGCTCGGTGACGGTGCCTGACGCGTTGCGTCCCTACATGGGCGGGCTCGAACTCGTTCCTGCGCCCGCCCGGAAATGAAGGTCGCCAACCTCTCCAGGGCGCGCATCCTCGTCACCAACGACGACGGAATCCATGCGCCGGGCCTCGAGGCGCTGGTCGAGATCGCGACGCAGCTTTCGAGCGACGTCTGGATCGTGGCGCCCGAGGTCAACCAGAGCGGCGCCGGCCATTCCCTTTCGCTGTCGCGGCCGATCCGCGCGCGCGAGGTGAGCGAGGGCAAGGTTGCGGTCGACGGCACGCCGACCGACTGCGTGCTGTTCGCCGTCAAGCACCTGATGAAGGACCGCAAGCCCGACCTCGTCCTGTCGGGCGTCAATCGCGGCACCAACATCGCCGACGACGTGACCTATTCCGGCACCATCGCGGCGGCCATGGAAGGCTGCCTGCTGGGTATCCCGTCGATCGCCTTCAGCCAGGCCCACATGTACGACCATCCGGTGAAATGGGGCACCGCGACAGCCCACGGCGCCGCCGTGGCACGCCGCGTGCTGGCACTCGACTGGCCGCGCAACGTGCTGGTCAATATCAATTTTCCCGATGTCGTCGCGGGCTCGGTCCGCGGCGTGCGGGTGACCCATACCGGCACGCGCGGCTTCGGCGGCCATATCGTCGAGCGCAAGGATCCGCGCGGCGGCACCTATTACTGGATCGGCTACGCTCCGCAGGAGAGCGAGATCGACGAGGCGAGCGACATCGCCGCCGTGCGGTCGGGCCACATCTCGGTGACCCCGCTGCACCTCGACCTGACCCACGAGAGCATGCGCCGCAAGCTCGTCGCTGAGTTCGAGGCGCAGCCCGTCGACCTCGACTAGAGGACGGCCCCGTGAACGTTCCCGCCATGCAGCGCCTGATCGCCGAGCTGCGCAACTCGGGCATCACGGACGAGAACGTGCTGGCGGCGATCGCCTCGGTCGACCGCGAGCGCTTCGTGACGCAGACCTTCGCCGAGCGGGCCTGGGAGAACACGGCGCTGCCCATCGCCTTCGGCCAGACGATCAGCCAGCCGCTGGTGGTCGCCGCCATGACCGAGGCGCTGCGGGTCGGCCCGCGCATGAAGGTGCTCGAGATCGGTACCGGTTCGGGCTACCAGGCGGCCGTGCTGGCCAAGCTCGCGCGCCGCGTCTACTCGGTCGAGCGCTTCAAGCCGCTCTCCAAGGCCGCCGAGCGGCTGCTGCTGGATCTCGGAATCTACAACGTCGTGGTCGACATCAACGACGGCAGCAAGGGCTGGCCGGGCCAGGCGCCGTTCGACCGCATCATCGTCACCGCCGCCGCCGAGGAACGTCCGCAGGCGCTGATCGACCAGCTCGCCGTCGGCGGTATCCTGATCGTTCCCGTGGGCCGCGACCCCACCTCCCAGGTCGTCGAGCGCATCGTGAAGAGCGAAAGCGGCCTGCAGCGTGACACGCTGATGCCGGTGCGCTTCGTGCCGCTGGTCGCGGGTCCGTTGCCGGTCCTGGGGCAGGGCTGAAAGCGGTCCTGTCTGCCTACCGGTCGAACGGCACGGTGAGGGCTCGGGGCGGCGATTGCGGGCCGACGAGGCCGGACACCGCGAGCAGCGCCAGAAGGTAGGGCAGCATGATCAGCAGCGCCGCAGGCAGGAAGTCGACGCCGAGCGCCGGCAGCTGGAACTGCAGCGACGAGGCGACCCCGAACACCAGGCAGGCGACGACCGTGCCGCCGACTCTCCAGCGCCCGAAGATCACCGCCGCGAGGGCGAGATAGCCGGCACCCGAGGTCATGTTCTCGGTGAAGGTGTGGATGTCCGCCAGCGAATAGACGGCGCCGCCGAGGCCCGCGGCCAGGCCGGTAACCATCACGGCGAGCCATCGGACGCCGATCACCGAGGCGCCACTCTTGTCGACGGCACGGGGTTCGTTGCCCGCTGCACGCAATGCCAGGCCCGCGGTCGTGCGATAAAGCAGGGTGGCGATCAGCAGCGCCACGACAGGGGCTGCATAGACGAATCCGGATTGCATGAAGAGCGCAGGTCCCATGACCGGCAGGTCGGCGAGGCCTGGTATCACCACCTTGCCGAAGCCAGGAATCGTGAAACCTGCGTTGCGACCGAAGATCGTGCGCGAGGCGATCGTTGTGAGCCCCAGGACCGCGATGTTCAGCCCGATGCCGGAGACGATCTGGTTGGCGCGCAGCAAAATGCTGAACACACCCTGGAGAGCGGCCACCGCGGCGGAGAAGAGGAGAGCCGTCACGAGCCCGAGGACGGGCGATCCGGTGAGATAGCAGCCCAGAGCGCCACCGAAGGCGCCAGCCAGCATCATGCCTTCGAGACTGAGATTGAGCAGGCCGGCCTTCTCGCTCACGAGTTCGCCCAGTGCCGCCAGCATCAAGGGGGCGGCGAGGCGGATCGCCGATGCGGCCAGTACGATCAGGAGAGCGTCGTTCATGCCGGCCGCCTTGCCTGCCGCAGGCGCAGGAATTCTGCCGCCGCGACGGCCAAGATCACCAGTCCCTGCATGGTGAGCACGACGGCGGAGGGAACTCCCGCCGCGATTTCCATGCCGATGCCGCCGGAGCGCAGGAAGCCGAACAGCAGGGCGAAGAGGAGAACCGCCGGGGCCGAACCGCGCGCCAACAGGCCGACCACGAGCCCGTCGAAGCCGTAGCCCGAGGTGAAGCCGGCCTTAAGGTTGTACTGCTCGCCCTGAATCATGAAGGCGCCGGCGAGGCCACCCAGGGCGCCGCTTGCCAGCATCACGCCGATCGTCAGGCCGCCGATCGAGAGGCCGGACCTGCGGGCGGCCGCGGCGTTGAGGCCGATCGCCTGCAGCCGCATGCCCCAGACCGTGTGCGCCATCACGATGTAGACGACGACGGCGAGCGCTAGCACGGCCAGCACGCCCTGATGCATGGGGGCGGACAGCATGCCGAGGATTGCGGAGGAAGGAATGTCCTCTGATTCCGGCAGGGACGTGGAGCTGGTGCGCGGCTGCCGGAGCAACGCGTCGCTGTGCACCGACCAGTAGACCAGCCACCATGCGACGAAGCTCAACAGCAGAGTGCTGATCACTTCGTTGGTGCCGCGCTTCACCTTCAGCCATCCGGCAAGTGCCGCCCACAGTCCGCCCGCCAGTCCCCCGGCCAGCGCTGGCAACACGATGCCCAGTCCAAGCGGCAGCGTGCCGGCATCGGTCCTGAGCGCAACGGCGGTGGCGATCAGGCCGCCCATCGCCATCTGGCCTTCGCCGCCGATGTTGGTGAGATTAGCGCGGAACGCCAGAATGAAGCCCAGCCCGACCAGCGCGAGAACCGCGGCGCGATTGACGGATGCGCCGATCGCGTAGGGTGTTCCGACCGCCCCTTGCGCGAAGGCGGACAGCGCGGCGGGCAGCGACGGTGCGAGCGCCGACATCAGGAGCAGACCGGCCGTCAGCGCCAGGACGACGGCGCCCGCGGAAGATGCTGCGAAGCGATGCAGGATATCGCCCATGGTCGTCATGCATGGCCCGACATGAGGGCGCCGAGAGCCTGCCGGTCATAGGTCCCGGCGGCCTGCTCGCCGATGATGCGACCGCGATACATCACCACGATGCGGTCGCAGATCGACAGGAGATCGTCTAGTTCGCTGGATATCAGCAGCACGCCCGCACCGTCGCGCGTGACCGATTGGATATGGCTGTAGGTGGCGCGCGTGGCACCGATGTCCAGGCCGCGTGTCGGTTGGGCCGCCACCAGCAGGCGGCGCGTATTCAGCGTGATCTCGCGCGCCAGCACGACCTTCTGCTGGTTGCCACCGGACAGGCTCGCGAACGGCGAGGCCGGCCCCTGGCAGCGGATGTCGAAGCGTTCGATCAGGGTCTGGGTGGCGCGGCGCATCGCCTTGCGATCGACGAACGGTCCCTGCCGGAAGGGATCGAGCGCACCGAGAAAGACGTTTTCGTCGATCGCCATGCCGAGGATGCCACCAAGCGCATGGCGGTCTTCCGGGATGATGCCGACGCCGGCCGCCGAGACGGCGCCGGGTGACGCTCCGGTGAGTTCGATATCCCCGCTGAAATAGCGGCCGGCGGCGAGGGGCAGCAGGCCTGCCAGGGCAAGGCCGAGTTCGGTCTGGCCGTTGCCCTCAACCCCGGCGACGCCGACGATTTCGCCGGCGGCGACCAGCAGGGTGAGGTTTTCGACCTTCTTCGTGCCAAGCCCGTCGACGATCTCCACGCCGTCCAGCATCAGCGCGGCTGCCGGCACCGGCATGCCCTTCTGGCCGAACACGATCCGGCGACCGAAAGGCGTTCCTGCCGCATCGAGGTCGGCGACCTGCTCGCCGACGATTGCCGTGGCCAGCGCCTGGCGGCTGACTTGGTGGCCGCTGGACTGCAGCGTCACGCGGCCGCGCCGGAGCACGGTGATGCGGTCGGCGACGCGTGCGATCTCCGCGAGCTTGTGCGTCACCAGCAGGATCGCCTTGCCGGTCGCGGCCATGCGTTCGATCAGGTCGAGCAGGGAATCGATCTCGCTGGGCGGCAGCACGGCGGTGGGCTCGTCGAGCACCACGATCTGCGGGTCGCGTGCCAGGCATTTCAGGATCTCGACCTTTTGCCGCTGGCCGACCGACAGTGTCGCGATCGGTGCATCGAAGGGCACGGTGATTCCGAACCGCTCGGCCGTCGCCGCGAGCCGGGTATGCTCGCGCCTGCGGTCGAACCGGCGCCACCCCGCGCCCAGACAGAGATTCTCCAGGACCGTGAGCTCCGGCACCAGGCTGAAATGCTGGTGCACCATGGCGATGCCGGCGGCCAGCGCATCGGCCGGGCCGCGCGGCCGGTAGGGTGCCTCGCCAAGCGCGAGACTGCCGCTGTCCGGCGTGTGCAAACCGAAGATCAGATTGCAGAGCGTCGACTTTCCCGCGCCGTTCTCGCCCAGCAGGCAATGGATCTCTCCCGGCCGCAGTGCGAGGTCGACATCGGCCAGTGCCTGGAGCGATCCGAAGCGCTTGCCGACGCCTGTCGCCGTCAGGGCTGGCGAGGGCACGGGCGACGTCGCGGTCGACACCATGCGCTCCCCATCCTGCTTCAGGACGGCGACTTCAGCCATCGAGAGTAACGATCTTGCCGTCGATGATCGCCTTCTTGATTTCGTCGACCTTGGCCTTGATCGCAGCGTCGGGTGTGCCGCACAGCACCATGTCGCTCGCCTCGGGACCGGCCTTCAGGCCGAACGAGGCGGGGCCCGGCTTCCAAGTGCCCTCGACGAACGACTTGACGGCATAGTCGACAAGATATCCGACGCCCGTGCGCGAATAGGCGATGTAAAGCGGGTCGGAGCCACAGGCGGGCAGCGGTCCGCCGATCATCTTGGTGCCCTTTTCGCGGGCGGCCTGTTCGATGCCGGGCAGTCCCTTGTTCATCACATGGACATGCACGTCGGCGCCCTGGGCGATGGTGGCGAGGGTCGCCTCCTTGGCCTTCGCCACGTCGTCGAAGCTGCCGGTGAAGACCACGATTGTCTTGATGTCGGGACGCGCATACTTGGCGCCCTTCTCGAATTCCTTGCTGGCGTTCACGACGCCGGGGATCTCGAGGCCCGCGACGAAGCTCACCGTGCCCGTCTTGCTCGACATCGCGGCCACGGCGCCCGATACGAAGTTGATCTCGGCCTGGCGCATGTCGTACTGCGCCATGTTGGTGGCCTCGGTGATCTTGGCACCGCCGACCAGGTTGAACTTCACGTCGGGGAAACGCTTGGAGACCTTGGTCATCGCCGCCTGCGAGGCGCCGCTGACGGCGACCACGAACTTGTTGTTCGTCGCGAGCTGCGTCAGGGCCTGTTCCATGTCAGCGTAGTTGATGTTCTCGATGACCTGCACCTTGCCCTTGGTCCCGTAGGTCTCCTCGACTTTCTTGGCGCCGCCATAGGCCGATTGCATGAAGCCCTTGTCGGTCTGCGACCCCGGCACGAGGATGCCGACCTTGACGTCCTGGGCGCCGACTGGTGTCGCCGCGGCAAGCAGTGCGCCCAGGGCGATGCCGGTCAGAAGTCTTCTCCGCATGTTGATCACGATGTTGCCTCCGTCGTTATGGGCTGGGATTGACCTTGCGATGAACCTGGGTGGCGGCGTGCGACCGGACGGCCGGTTCGAGCGTGACGGCAAGGGCCAGCAGGTCGAGGTCACGACCCGGTGGTGCGATCAGGGAGAGGCCGATGGGGGCGCCGTCCAACGTAGATGCCGGTATGGTGATCTGCGGCAGGCCACTCAGGCCGGCGATGCAGGTGAGTCGCTGTGCCCGCTGGCGGAAGGCTTCGACGGCTTCACCCGTCGCATTCTTGAAGGGGGCCGGACCGGGCGCGGTCGGCAGCACGATCAGGCCGTCTTCCCCTACGAGCTCCCGCAGGCGCCGTCCGATCGCCGCACGTGCCGCATGGAGGGCCGACATGTCCTGGGTGGAGGCCTCGCGTGCGAAGGCGAAGCGCTCGGCGATCGCGGGGCCGAAGACCGGCTTTTCCCTCTCTATCCATGCGCCATGTACCGACCAGGTCTCGGCTGCGGACATCAGGCGGAACGAGGTGCGCCAAGCTTCCAGCCCATCGGGGGCGATCCGTACCGTCTTGCTCTCGCCGAAATGGCCGGACACCGCGTCGAAAGCCGGTGCAAGCGCCGCGAGGGCTGCAACATCCGTCTCGCCTTCGGCATCGAGGCCGCGCAGCAACCGCTTCAGTTTCGGCCGTCCGGCGGGCGTTGGCGGCAGCAGGATTCGCCCGATCGCGGCGAACAGCGCGGCGTCGCGCGCGAACCAGCCGAGCGTGTCCAGGCTGGGCATGAAGGGCACGATGCCCTGCAGCGACAGGATGCCGTGCGTCGTGCGGATGCCGTAGACGCCGCAGTAGCTTGCGGGAATGCGCACCGACCCACCGGAATCGGTGCCCAGGGTGAAGTCGCAAAGGCCGGCGGCGACGGCGGAGGCGGAGCCGCTCGACGAGCCGCCCGGTACCCGGGCAGGCGCCGCGGCATTGAGCGGCGTGCCGTAGTGGAAGTTGTCGCCGTTCAGGCTGTAGGCCAGCTCGTCGCTGATCGTCTTGCCGATCATGGTGGCGCCGGCGGCGAGCAGGGCCGTGACACAGGGCGCCGTCGCGGCCGCCGGCGCATGCGTCTCGAGCCATCGCGGATTGCCTGCACCCGTGACGTGGCCTTCTACGTCGATGAAGTCCTTCACGCCGAAGGTGAGGCCGGCGAGCGGGCCCTCTGCGGCGCCCGGCATGGCAAATCGCCCGTGAGGACAGAAGGCACCGGCCGTGTCGGGAAAATCCGCGCCACTCATTCGGCGGCTTGGGCGGCACTGCGCATCGGATAGTTTCGGCGCCGCGCTTCGGCGCGGTAGCGTACGGCCAGCCAGCGGTTGAACTGGCTCAGCGTCTCTTCGAGATAACTGAAGCGGCCGCGCGGCGAGAAGCGAGAATATTTGGCGCGCTGCATGGAAACATTGATCGCCGTGTCCTGCTCGCCGAGCTGGCGCGAGCCTTCCATCATGCGGGCGGCGCGGTCGCGGAAGTCGGGCAGCGCGACCGTGCTTTTGGGCATGCACCAGCCGCCGGCGGTGAACAGCCCGCCGCCGACCTTCAGGCTGGTCGGGCCCTGCGGGAAGATCAGCCCGTAGCACAGCATGTCGGGCATGAAGATGATGTTCATGTTGGGCGGCACCATCCCGAAGCCGACCCTGTTCCGCTGCTTGTCGCTCAGGCTCTCGATGATCGGGAAGGAGGCCGGCGCCGCCCAGCCCTTCTCGGTCAGGCTGCCGTCGCGCTCCAGGAACGGCACGTAGCGCACGATCACGTTGTCGTCGGGGCCGCGCCACGGATCGAACTCGGTGCCCGTGTTCGGCGCGAAGTCGTGGATGACCGGATGGACGAACTGCGTGTGGTACGGCTCGATGTAGTTCTCGAGCAGCATCTTCCAGTTCCACGGCACCGGCTTGGACGTCACCTCGGGCTCGATCGTAACCATGTTGTCGAGGTCGTAGCCCGCCATGTAGGGTTCGAGCTTGGTCATGGTCGGCGCGAGCGGCTTCGCCGCGGGATCGAAGTTAACGAAGATGAAGCCGTACCAAAGCTCGACCTTGATCTGCGGCAGCGACTCGTCGCGCTTCAGCTCGGCGAGGGTCGCGGTCCTGCCCATGTGCGGCGCGCCAATGAATTCGCCGGCAAGGCCGTAGGTCCAGCGATGATAGGGACAGGTGAAGGTGCGGGTGTTGCCCATGCACTCTTCCTTCAGTGCATGGCCGCGATGGCGGCACAGCGCCGACATGGCGCGGATCTCGCCGTCCGCGCCGCGCACGACGAGGATCGGTTCGTCGGCGAGCGTCACCGCCATGTAGTCGCCGGGCGCGGGAATCTGCTGGGCGCGGCCCACGCACAGCCACGAGCGCATGTAGACGGCGGCCATCTCGAATTCGTGGAAGGCCGGCGACATGTAGGCTTCGGGCGGCAGAACGCGCGCGCTTTCCACCGGCCCGTCGGAGGCGTCGAGTCCGTCGAGGACGGCGGCGATGTCGGGATGCGGCTGGGTCATTGCGGCGTTCTCCTCACCGGGACAGCGCGGCGAACGCGTCGGTGACGGCGGGAGAGTCGCAGACGAAGCCGTAGCACTTCTTCACGTTCCACACCGTCGCCTCGGTGCAGAAGTCGGGCGAGGTCGTCGCGCAGCAATCCTCGAGCAGGATGCAGCCGTAACCCAGGAAGTTGGCGTCGGTCAGAGTGCAGGCCACGCACTGGTCGGTGTTCACGCCGGCGAACAGCAGGGTGCGCATGCCGAGGTTCTTCAGGATGCTGTCGAGCGGCGTGTCCCAGAAACCGCTGATCCGATACTTGTCGACCTTGATGTCCTCGGGCTTCTGCTCGAGTTCGTCGACCACGGCCGCAGCCCACGAATCCTTTTCCAGGACCTTGGCGCCGGAGCCCGGTAGCGGCTCGCCGAGCCCGATGCCGGTGCCCGTGGGCTTGTAGAGGTGGATCTGGTTGGGCGGCATGTTGGCCAGGTCGGGCCGATTGCCCCAGTTCACCCAGACGACGGGAACGCCTGCGGCGCGAACGGCGGGCAAAAGCTTCTGCAGCGGCGCAATGGGCTTGCGGTCGGGCGTGTAGTCGACACCCAGATGATCGACCCAGCCGCCCTTGGCGCAGAAATCGTTCTGCATGTCGATGACGACAAGCGCCGTGCGATTGAGATCGAGCGTCACCGCCTGCGGCTCGGTCGCGATCGTCAGCCGGCGGGGCGGCAACCCCTCGGCCGACATGTCGACCAGGCCGGGGCTGGCCAGCCATCGATTGTTGGGCGAACGGCCGAGCGGCTGGAGGGTCTCGGCGGACTGTCTGGCGGTGGCTGACATTGACGCGCTCCATGCATCCGACGGCTCCATGGCCGCTGGCTTCATAGATGCATCAATTATGCCACTTTGAAATCACCAGGCGCGGCGAGGTCCCAAGGGCGAGGCGGCGCCGCCGGGCGCCGGTTCGGTGAGCTGGAACAGCTCGGCCATCAGCGGCCGCGTTACGAGCAAGTCCGCCAGGGTGTAGTCGTCGAGCACACGGAAGAACGCGTCGAGCGCCTTGCGCAGCGAGGTGCGCAGCAGGCATGCCGTCTCGATGCGGCAGCCGGGGCCGCCGGCCTCGAAGCAACCGACCAGGTCGAAATCGTTCTCGGTGTGCCGTACAACCTCGCCGACCACGATGTTTTCTGGCTTTTGCGCCAGTCGCAGCCCTCCGCCGTTACCGCGTGTCGCGGCAACGTAGCCGCCGCCGACCAGATGGTTGGCGACCTTCATCAGATGATTCTTGGAGACACCATAAACGTCCGCGATCTCGCTGATCGTCACGGTCTGGTCCGGTCGCGTGCCGAGATAGAGCAGCATGCGTAGAGCATAGTCCGTATGGAAGGTGAGGCGCATCGAGACTCCGCAAGGGATCAACGGCTTCTCCTAGCAAAGTCCCTGCCTAAGAAACATCCCACATGCTCATTTGGCGGTCTCTCGCTTGCACGCAGCTAGGACCGAAAGGGGGAGCGCGCCCTGGCAGATAAAACGGCGTGCCGCGAGCGGCGCGGGCTATTCCCGCCCGAATCCCTATACGGTACACTTCACACATGAAGAACGCCCTTCGCTTCCCCTCGCGATGGGCCGGCCGGATGCATACGCTGGGTACAATGGCGGTGCTGTCGGTCGCGCTCGGCGCCTGCAACACCGTCATGGGCGCCCGCGAAGGCACCATGGAATATCCCGGTTCCGCCGCCGGCCCCAATGCCGTTCCGGTCTATGTCGTGAAGGACAAGGACACGGTCGATGCCCTGTCCCGCCGCTACGGTGTGCCCTCGCAGACCATCATCGACCGCAACAACCTAAAGGCGCCCTATACGCTGAAGCCCGGACAGACGCTCGCCATGCCGGGCGCCCGCTTCGTGCAGGACAGCTACGGCGAGGCCACCAGCCAGCAGACCGCCGCCGCCAATCCCAACGCGCCCTCCTCGGTGAAGCGCGAAGGCCTGCCGCCGCCGCCCGGCACCAGCCAGGGCGAGGCGCCGCGCTCCGCCGCGCCGGCCGGCGAACCCACACCGCTCAGCAAGGCCTCGCAGTCGGTCACGGTACCGGCGACTCCCCCGCGCATGATCTGGCCGGTCCACGGCAAGGTCGTCTCGGGCTACGGCACGTCGGGCGGCCAGAAGAACGACGGCATCGACATCGCCGCCGCCAAGGGTACGCCCGTGAAGGCCGCCGACGGTGGCAGGGTCGTCTATGCCGGCGGCGAGGTCGCGCGGATGGGCAACCTGCTGCTGATCGAGCATCCCGGCGGCTACATCACGGCCTATGGCAACAACGAGTCGCTGGCGGTGAAGAAGGGCGACGTCGTCAAGAAGGGCCAGACCATTGCCAAGGTCGGCAATTCCGGCGGCACCGCAGAGCCGCAACTCCACTTCGAGGTCCGCCGCGGCGGCAAGACGGTCGACCCGACGACGGTGCTCGGCCCGCAGTGACGGGCCACGTTCGCCGTCCCGTGCGCGACCCCCTCACCTAACCTCTCCCCCTATCGGGGGCGAGGAACATGACTTTGAAACTCCTCTCCCCCGATAGGGGGAGAGGATGGGTGAGGGGGTTGCTCGAAGCCCTCGCCCCTAAACGATCTTGCCTACCATCTTGTACTCGCCCTTGCGGTCCTCGATTTCGAGGACCCAGAGATCGGGGTCGCGGGCGACCTGGCGGGCGATGTAGGCGTCGGCTTCGGGCTCGGTGACGGGCGAGGGACCCGTGCCGCGGCTCCACGCCGGTTCGTCGCCGAGCGTGCTGGTCTGGGTGAAGACGGTCACGCCGGCCTCGAAGCGGTTGATCTTCAGCAGCACGGTTCCGACATCGGGATCGCCGCGCCGCACGACGGCTGCCGGAATGAAGGCGCGGTCGCACAGGCGTATCTGCGCACTGACCCAGAGTCCCGTGGTGAGCCCCATTACCATGAGGCTTTCATGCAGGGTGCCGCCCGGCCCGTCAAACGCGGGCTTCGCCCTTGCCCCAACCCGGGCTTCGCCCTTGCCGAGGGAGACGGGTTCGGCCAATACAGCCCGCTCCCATGGCCGATCCGCCCCTCCTCGCGCTGAGCGACATCCGTTTCCATCTCGGCGACCAGACGATCCTGGCCGGTGTCGATCTCGGCATCGCGCCGGGCGAGCGCCTGTCGCTGGTCGGCCGCAACGGCGCGGGCAAGTCGACCCTGTTGCGCATCCTGGCCGGCGCGCCGATCGCCGATTCCGGCGAGCGCTTCGCCCAGCCCGGCGCCACCGTCGCTACCCTGCCGCAGGAGCCGGACTTCACCGGCCATGCCACGGTCGCCGACTATATCGCCTCGGCGCTCACCGATTCATTGGGACCGGACGACTACCGCGTCGCCGCCATCCTCGACGACATGAAGCTGGCCGGCGATCGCGATCCGACCACCCTGTCGGGCGGCGAGGCGCGCCGCGCGGCGCTCGCGCGCGTGCTGATCGCCGAGCCCGACGTCATGCTGCTCGACGAGCCGACCAACCATCTCGACCTGCCGACCATCGAGTGGCTGGAGGACAAGCTCTCCAAGTGGCGCGGTGCCTATGTACTGGTGAGCCACGACCGGCGCTTCCTCACCAACCTGACGCGCGCCGTGCTGTGGCTCGATCGCGGCATCGTGCGCCGCCTCGACAAAGGCTACGGCGAGTTCGAGGCCTGGTCGAACGACATCCTGGAGCGCGAGGCGACGGAGCGGCACAAGCTCGACCGGCTGATCGAGCGCGAGACCGAGTGGGCCGGCAAGTCGATCCGCGCCCGGCGCACGCGCAACGAGGGCCGCCTGCGCGCGCTCGCAGCTTTGCGCCAGCAGCGCAGCCAGCAGATCGGTCCCGTGGGCCGCGCCACCATCGAGGCCGGCAGCGCCGAGGCCTCGGGCGCGCTTGTCGTCACGGCGCGCAACATCACCAAGCGCTGGGGCGACAAGGTCATCGTCCAGGATTTCTCCACGCGCATCTTCCGCAAGAACCGCATCGGCCTGATCGGCCCCAACGGCGCCGGCAAGACGACCTTGCTCAAGATGCTGATGGGCGAGCTGGAGCCCGACAGCGGCACGGTGAAGCTCGGCGCCAACCTGATGCCGGTGGTGATCGACCAGCGCCGCATCGGCCTCGATCCCGACAAGACGCCGTGGGACACGCTGGCCGACCGCAACGACCATGTGCTGGTGCGCGGCCATCTCACCCATGTGATGACGTATCTGCGCGAATATCTGTTCCGCGACGAGCAGGCGCGCCAGCCGGTGCGCACCCTGTCGGGCGGCGAGCGCAACCGCCTGCTGCTGGCCAAGGCGCTGGCCGCGCCCTCGAACATGATCGTGCTCGACGAGCCGACCAACGACCTCGACGCCGACACGCTCGACCTGCTGCAGGAAGCGCTCGACGATTACGACGGCACCGTCCTGCTGGTGAGCCACGACCGCGATTTCCTCGACCGGCTGGTCACCTCGACCATCGTGCTCGAAGGCGACGGCACGGCGGTCGAATATGCCGGCGGCTACAGCGACTACGTGGCCCAGTGCGGCCCCCGCCCCGAGCCTGCGTCCGCCGCGCCGTCCCGCGTGAAGGACAAGGCGCCCGCTGCGCCGAAGCCGGTCGGGCCGGCCAAGGCCCGCCTCGGCTACAAGCGCGAACGCGCCCTGGTCGAGCTGCCGAAGAAGATCGAGGCCCTGCAGGCCGAGGTCGCGACGCTCCAACAGGCGCTGGCCGATCCCGACCTCTACCGCCGCGATCCCAAGGGTTTCCAGGCCAGGACCACCCGAATCGGCGCCGCCCAGGCCGAAATCGAGGCCGCCGAGACGGAATGGCTGGAACTCGAGATGCTGCGCGAGGAATTGGGCGTCTAGAGCTGTGAAATAGCTCCCCGAAGCGCGGGAACTTTTTTTTCGATTCGTTGATTTCGCTTATTTCGTTTATTGCGGTTGTGCGCCCTGATTCTTCTTGCGCGCATAGTGCGCAGAGATCATCAGCGCGGTCGCGACCGTCACTTTCTTGCCCGTCGGGATGTGCAGGAATTCGTTCGGTCCGTGCGCATTGGAATGCGGGCCGAGCACGCCGGTGATCACGAACTGCGTCCGGGGGAACTTGTCGCCCAGCATGCCCATGAAGGGGATCGTGCCGCCTTCGCCCATGTAGGCGACGGGCTGGCCGAAGGCTTCCTGCGAGGCCTCGTTCACGGCCTTTTCCAGCCACGGCGCCAGCGGCGGCGCGTGCCAGCCGCTCTGGCCGCCTTCGCCGGCATCGAACTCGACGGTCGCGCCATAGGGCGGATCGGACTCCAGCGCCTTCTTCATGGCCTTCACGGCCTCCTTGGCGTCGAGCGTCGGCGGCGTGCGCACGCTGATCTTGGCCTCGGTGTAGGGCAGCAGCACGTTGCCGGCATCGACCGGCTCGGGATAGCCCGCCATGCCGACGGTCGCGAGCTGCGGCCGCCAGGTCCGGTTCAGCACCATCTGGCCGAGATCCTCGACCATCGGCTTGGTCGTGCCGGCAAAGGGGAACTTGCGATAGACCTCGTCGCCCAGCACGCGCGCCGCCTCCGAGGCCTGCGCGATTCGCTGCGGCGGGATCTGCACGAACAGCTCCGGCAGCTTCATCTCGCCGGTCGCCTCGTCCTCGAGCCGCGTCAGCAGCGCGCGCGTGATGCGGAAGGAGGAGGGCACGATCCCCGACGCGTCGCCCGAATGCACGCCCTCGTTCAGAACGCGCACCTTGAGCGTGCCGGCGGCGATGCCGCGCAGCGAGGTGGTGAGCCACATCCGGTCCCAGTCGCCGCAGCCCGAATCGAGGCAGACCACCAGCGACGGATCGCCGATCCGGTCGAGCAGGTGGTCGACGTAGAAGGGCAGGTCATAGCTGCCGGACTCCTCGCAGCCCTCGATCATGATGACGCAGCGGGCGCGCGGCACCTTCTGCGCCTGCAACGCCAGCAGCGCCGCGAAGCAGGCATAGATCGCATAGCCGTCGTCGGCGCCGCCGCGGCCGTAGAGCTTGTCGTCCTTGCGCACCGGGATCCACGGCCCCATGCCCTCGGCCCAGCCCTTCATCTCCGGCTGCTTGTCGAGATGGCCGTAGAGCAGGACGGTGTCGCCGTTGTCGTCACCCCCATCGGTACCGGGGATCTCGATGAAGATCAGCGGCGTGCGGCCGGGCAGCCGCACGACCTCCATGGTCGCGCCCGCGAAGGCCGCCACATGCGGCCGCGCCCAGTCGGTCATCAGCGTGACCGCCTGCTCCATGTAGCCGTTCTCCTTCCACTTCGGGTCGAACGACGGCGACTTGTTGGGGATGCGGATATATTCGGTGAGCGACGGCAGGATCTGGTCGTCCCAGAAGCTGCCGATGAAGGTCTTGAGCTGGTCGGGGTTCATAGGGGGAGTGTAGCGCTGACGAGCGGCAGCTGTAAGTACGTAGCAACGCCCATAGGATCGAATCCCTCCCGTACCGTCAGTGCAATAGGCAGATCACCTCAAGGTTGCAAAGGGTCCTTGAAGGTGTCCCGGCGGACCGTCATCATCGGCTTAGGGAGAGGTCTTCAGATGGAATTCACGCACTTTCGAGTGACGAACTATCGCAACATAATCGATTCCGGTGAAATCGAGGTCGGTAAGGTCACCTCCTTTGTGGGCCAAAATGAAGCTGGTAAGAGCAACTTGTTCGACGCTCTCTGCCGCATCAATCCTTTCGACGAGAGCGATTCATATAATATTGATGAGGACTGGCCTGTAGACGACTGGGGTGGAAAAAACGCAACCTCTCCGGTCTGTGAGGCTGTTTTTGTTCTTGCGGCGGCCGAGCGCGCGGAGCTTTACGCCTTTGCTGGAATTCCCCAGCCTGCGCCTACTGCGTCGGATCCAACTGAAGCTGCTGCCCAAGAAAGTGAAGCTTCACTTCCGCCGCCACCTCCGCCAATTGCACCTAAAGTACCAAACGCTATCAAAATTGTTGCAAAACGCACCTACACCGGCCCGACGACATTTGAGATCGGCGGGATCCAAGCTCGCGATCTAGATTTGACTAAAGCCGCGGAGTGGATCAGGGCCAAACTTCCCAAGTTTGTTTATGTTCACGACTACGAACTGAGCGGTGCGCAAATCGAATTACCGGCATTGGCCGAACGAGTGCAACAGGTTCAATGGCATCAGCTGACCAACGAAGAGCAGACCATCAAGATCATTCTCGATCTAGCCAATATCAAGCTCGATGATTTCATTGCAAAAGGGGCAACGCCTGAAGGAAGAACGGTTCGGGCTTTCGATAAGCGCCAAGCTTCGGCATACCTATCGAAACAATTCCGAGATCTGTGGCGTCAGAAGAAAGTCGAGTTCGATATCGACGTTGATGGTCCAACGCTGAACATCTTCGCTCGGGATGACGCCGTTGATATGCCAGTTCGCCTTATGCGGCGCTCCAGTGGATTCCGCTGGCATGTTTCTTTCGCGTGGAAATTTACGCACGCTAGCCGAGGGCACTACAAGAATTGCATTCTTCTACTGGAAGAGCCGGGAATCCACCTGCACTATTCTGGTCAGCGCGATCTTCTTGAGGTTTTTGATCGATTGTCTGCTGACAATGTTATTCTGTTTACGACGCATCTTGCGTCGATGGTCGATCTTGGAAATCCAGAGCGCGTTAGAATTGTTGAATCGAAAGACAACCACAGTGTTGTGAAGAAGGGCGTCGTTAGTAGTCAGCGTGCACCCGCTGCGGTGATCGAAATTGCTCTCGGTCTAACTGGAGAGTTGAGCGGCCTCTTGGGATCTCGGCAGACACTCATCGTCGAAGGAGGTGATGATGCGCTGGTGCTGCGCAAGCTATCCAGCCTGCTAGCAATAGCCAAAAAAACTCATCTTTCTGAGCGGATTTACTTGTGGCCAGCTCATGGTGCACCAAACACACCTATGTACGCTGCAGTCGCCGCCGGCAACGGCTGGGATGCCGGTGTTCTCTTGGATACAGATCCTGAAGGCGAACTGGCACGAAACAAAATCAGAGACATGGTGCTGAAGGAGCTAGCCGAAGAAAGTCGTGCCAAATTCCGTGTGTTGATGCTGGGAGAATCGGCTGGCATCGGCAAGGTGAATGCTGCAATCGAAGATTTGTTTGATGATGAGTTTTACATTGACTGTGTAAACGCGACGTTCGGCCTCGCCATGAAAGAAGTGGATTTGCCGGTAGACGGCTCCGATATGATCACCAAGCGTATTGAACGATTCCTAGTGAAGAACCACGGCCACAAGAAACTCGACAGGCGCCGGGTGATGCGTGAAGTTCTTCGCCGATTTGATACTTGGAAGAAAATTGGAGATTTGCCAGTTGGAACGGCGGACCGCGCTGAAAAGCTCTTCAATAGAATCAATACTGTATTTGCCGTGTCGGACGTGCCTGAGGTAGCGTGAACCTTAAAACTAGAAGGGCGTGCGGCGTGGGAGGTTGTAGCGGCTTCACTACGTGAACAGAGACTGAGCAACGGGCTTACGCGCACTATCTGAAAAGAAGCTACAATGCTCTCCTATTTGCCGTATTTTTTCCAGATGACGGTATCAAGTTCCGCAATATTCTTTGCGGGATGATCTGGATTCTCTCTCAACGAGAAACGAAGCTTCTTTGCCAAATCAATATATTTGACTCCTTCTGTCGCGCTTCTAGGAGCGCGAAACTTCATGGCTCTAAGATACTGTACGATGGGATAATTTAAGACCGGATATTCGCTCGGAAAGCGAAGGCAAAGCATCTCAGACAGAAACGCCTTGCGAGAGGGGACGCCCTTCTTACCGAGCCTATCGATTTCTCTGATCACGACATCGTCCCGATCAGAGGAAGTCGCTTCTACTATCCTCAGAAAGCTTTTCGAAAGCGTTCGGAAGTTACTATTGGCACCTTTCCGCTCCCAGCCGGCGCCCTGCAAACGGTCGCCTATTTCTGAACTCCAAAATGACGGCAGGCGTTGATAAAAATCGGCGTTGCTAATCTCTCCTTCAGCGCATTGCCGAAAGAGAGACAAAAGACCATTCCGCTGCTTCGCATATACTGTAAGTTGGCGGCGCCGTCGGTTGATTAGTTTGACCATGCCGGCTGGGCGCGGCAATGGGAACCCAATTGTGGGCTGTACCCTGGCTCTTGGTCCAGTCGACCTCCCAGGCGAGGGGCGCGCTTCATGATATCGTGCAAGCCAATCTTCTGAAACTGGCACACAGCTAGATTCAATGCGTGCAATCCATTGCTCGACAGCGTCAAACGCATTCGAGTTGATTTCGCAATAGCCGTTTGCTTCATGATTGGTCGAAAACGCTGCACGCGTAAGGTTGGATGAGCCAACAATCGCGAAAGCTCGGTTGCTGGCTTCTCGCCAAAATATTGCTTTGGGGTGAAAGCCGGCTATTCCGTCCGCAACGAGGAATTCCCCCTTTCTTGAATTCGGGAGCCACTTCAATACGTCCACACACGCGCTCTTCCGGGTAACGCCAAAGTCCTTACCGACGATAATGCGAAACTTGTCGCAGTTTGGGCCTAGCTTCAGAGATTTATTCCATTCTGTCAGGTAAGCACTCACGACGAATAGCGTGGTCGCCTGGGCGAATGCTCGCCTGTAGTTGGAAGAGAGTGCAGAATCGCTACCACTAGGATGCAAGACCAAATCCATGGCGTTCCCCGAGAATTTTCTCGCTGAGACACTACAAACTGAACGAGCCTGGCGCGACATCGATTGCTATGTTGCCACTCAGAAGCACTGGAGTAGGCGTTGCCGACTACTTCGCGTCAGTTGGGTATGACTCGATAAAGGGCGAGCAAATATAAAACTCAACTCTGAGCGGCGGCGGCCCTTTTCTCTTGTTCAGCGGGTGCCTTTGTTTCTTCGTAAGCCGCCTCTTCCTCTTTGGGCTTCCCGACCTCGTCTTCAGCACGCTTCCCTGTCTCGTCTTCTACAGGAGCCCTTGCTTCTTCCGCCGGCTCTTCTTTCTCCGCCTCCTCGGCCTCCTCGGCCTCGTCTGCAGAGGGTTTCTCCACGTCGTCCTCGGGTGGCCTCTCGGCCTCGGCCTTCGGAGGCTCCATCGGCTCGACATTGGCAGGATCGAACCACGACGCGGCGCGGTCGAACGCGGCCACGAGGGCGGCGGCTTCGGTCGGATCGACGAGGGTTTCGAAGCCGTGGAGTATGTTGTTGCGGACGCGGCGCAGCGTATCGAGCTGGCGCAGCCGGTCCTTCGACAGGTTGAAGCGCGGCTCCTCGAACAGGCTTTCGAGCGGGACGGTCCGGTCGTCGGCCATGTGGGCGTGACGCTTGACCTCGCGTTCGAAGTTCACCGCGGCGTTCAGCACCGCCTGGTAGGGCATCTTGAGGTCGAGCAGCTGCTTGGGCGCCAGCGCTTCGACGGGCGTCCGCTTGCTCGGTGAATGGGCGAGATTGCGGAAGAGCGGGCGCTGGCCGTCTTCCGGTTTCTCCGGTTCGAGCTCCGGCAGGGCGCCCTGCTCTTTCAGCTCCTCAATGCCGACGCGGATGCTGACGAAATCGTTGGCGGGTTTCGGAGGCGCAGGTGGAGGTGGTGGCGGGGCAGGTGCCGGGGCCGGCTCGGCGACGGTTTTGACGGCCGGCTCGACGATTGGCTCGACCGTTGGCGTGGCGATGAGCGCGGGCGCGGGCTCCGGTTCCTTGACCTTCTCCGGAACTTTCTCAGGCGCGGGCAGCTTGAGCGGCTCCGGCGCGGGAGCAGGCACGGCTTGCGGGGCGGGCTGCGGCTCGCCCCCGGCCGACCGCGCCGCGCGCAGCACCAGCCCCTGCGCGGCCAGGATGCAGAAGAACGCCACGCCGCCCGCCGTCACGCCGTCGAGCGGCATCTGCTTGGCCTGGGCCACGATCGTGCCGTAGGCCACGCCGCCGGCCAGCGGCAGCACCAGCTCTTTCAGCACGCGTAGCGCGATTGGCGTACTGCCAGCCTTCTTCTCGTCCATTGACCCCAATCCATTCGGTCCAGCCCCCGCGCGGCCGGACAAAGCCGGCGCCGTACTAACAAACCTCGCGAGTTGACGCCAACCGACCCGTCCGCTACCCCCACGCCACCCCGAAGGACCCCCAAAAAGTGCCCGATTCCGCCGCTCTTCCCGCTTCCGACGCCCGTCTGGCCGGCCATCCCGCCGGGCTGCGGCGCACGTTTGCGATCATCTCGCATCCCGACGCCGGCAAGACGACGCTGACGGAAAAGCTGCTGCTGTTCGGCGGCGCCATCCATGTCGCCGGTGCCGTGAAGGCGCGCGGCGAGGCGCGGCGGGCGCGCTCGGACTGGATGAAGATCGAGCAGCAGCGCGGCATCTCGGTCACCACCTCGGTGATGCACTTCGAATATGGCGGCGCCGTCTTCAACCTGCTCGACACGCCGGGCCACGAAGACTTCAGCGAAGACACCTACCGCACGCTGACCGCCGTCGATTCGGCGGTGATGGTGATCGACGCCGCCAAGGGCATCGAGGCGCGCACGCGCAAACTGTTCGAGATCTGCCGCCTGCGCGACGTGCCGATCATCACCTTCATCAACAAGATGGACCGCGAGTCCAAGGATCCGATCGAGCTGCTGGACGAGGTCGCCTCGACCCTGGCGCTCGACGTCTCGCCCATGACCTGGCCGACCGGCTCGGGCCAGAACTTCAAGGGCACCTACGATCTCGCCAACAACCGCATGCTGGTGTTCGACAACACCGACCGGAGCCGCATCGGCGAGGTGATCGAGAACTACCAGATCGCCGATTCCAACTTCGCGGAAGAGGTCGAACTGGTGCGCGCGGGCTATCCGGCGTTCGATCTCGAAAGCTATCGCGCCGGGCATCTCTCGCCGGTGTTCTTCGGCTCGGCCTACAACAATTTCGGCGTGAAGGAACTGCTGGACGCGATCGCCGCCTGGGCGCCGCCGCCGCGGCCGCAGCCCGCCGAGCCGCGGCCGATCGAGCCGACCGAGCCCAAGGTCTCGGGCTTCGTGTTCAAGGTCCAGGCCAACATGGACCCCAACCATCGCGACCGCATCGCCTTCCTGCGCCTGTGCAGCGGCAAGTTCCGCCGCGGCATGAAGCTGACGCAGATGGGCACGTCGAAGGTTCTGTCGGTCAACTCGCCGATCCTGTTCTTCGCCCGCGAGCGCGAGATCGTCGACGAAGCCTGGCCCGGCGACATCATCGGCATTCCCAATCACGGCGTGCTGCGGGTCGGCGACACGCTGACCGAGGGCGAGGCGCTGAAGATCACCGGCATCCCGAACTTCGCGCCGGAAATCCTGCGCCGCGTGCGGCTGGAGGATCCGATGAAGTCCAAGCAGCTCAGGCGCGCGCTGGAGGATCTGGCGGAGGAGGGCGTGACGCAGGTGTTCCGCCGGGTCATCGGCGGCGACCATATCGTGGGCGTGGTCGGCGAACTGCAGCTCGACGTGCTGAAGACCAGGGTCGAAGCCGAGTACAATGTCCATATCGATCTCGAGCCCGCGCCGTTCGAGACCGCACGCTGGATCTCGGCCGAGACCAAGGCCGACCTGGAGGAGTTCATGTCCGCCAACCGCGGCGGCATGTCCGAGGACCGCGACGGCTCGCCGGTGTTCCTCGCCCGCAACGCCTGGGAGCTGGGCTACATCGCCGAGAAGAGCCCGAAGGTGAAGTTCAGCGATATTCGGGAACGTTCTTAGCGTCTTATATCAGTCTTCCAAAAGGCACCTCACCCTGAGGAGCGCTCCGCAGGAGCGTGTCTCGAAGGGTGGGAACGAGCACCGCGTCTGTTGCCCATCCTTCGAGACGGCCGCTGGGCGGCCTCCTCAGGATGAGGTTGTGGGTGAAGCCGAAGCGGAAAGACTCTGCGCATTTCGCTGCCCTCAGAATAGCCGCACGCCCGTAACGCATGGCTCCGGGCTTTCCGGGCCCGGTCTTGTGTGGAAGTCTTACCGTCCCATTACAGAACAGCGGGACGGGCCATGCACGACATCGTCATCCGGGGCGGCACCATCGTCGACGGCACGGGCGCGCCGGCGTTCCAGGGCGACGTTGCGATCGACGGCGACAGGATCGTCCAGGTCGGCGGCAAGGCGGGTCCCGGAAGGCGCGAGGTCAAGGCCGAGGGCCGGCTGGTCACGCCGGGCTGGGTCGACGTCCATACCCATTACGACGGCCAGGCCACCTGGGATCCCGTGCTGGCGCCGTCCTCCTGGCATGGCGCCACGACCCTCGTGTTCGGCAATTGCGGCGTCGGCTTCGCGCCGGTGCGAGCTGAGCACCAGACGGCGCTGATCGAGATGATGGAAGGGGTCGAGGACATTCCCGGCATCACCCTGACCGAAGGCCTGAAGTGGGACTGGGAGAGCTTCCCGGAACATCTCGACGCGCTGGAGCGCCTGCCGCGCACCATCGATATCGGCGCCCAGGTCGCCCACCATCCGCTGCGCGTCTATGCGATGGGCGAGCGCGCCATCAAGCGCGAGATGGCGACCGCCGAGGACATCGAGCTGATGGCGCGACTCACCGAGGAGGCGCTGAAGGCTGGCGCCGTCGGCTTCACCACCAGCCGCACCGACCAGCACAAGACCCTGGCCGGCGACCTGGTGCCCGGCCGCTATGCCGAGCATGAGGAGCTGATCGCGATTGGCAAGGCGATGGGCCGGGCCGGCGTGGGCACCTTCGGCTTCCTGTCCGACTTCGACGACGAGAAGGCGGAATGGAACTGGGTCCGCCAGGTCGCCCGGGAGAGCGGCCGGCCGGTCTGGTTCCTGCTGACCGACCGCAGCTACGATCCGCAGCGCTACAAGCGCCTGATGGACGGCGTGCGCGCCGCGCGCGCCGACAACCTGCCGCTCTATGCCCAGGTCGCGGGACGTCCGGTCGGTCTTACACTTGGCCTCAACACGTCGCTCAATCCGTTCGGCCTGCGCGAGGGCTACGCGGAGCTCGCCCACCTGCCGCCAGCCGAGATGCTGGCGAAGCTGCGCACGCCGGAGGTGCGCCGCCTGATCCTGTCGCAGGAAGCCTCGCCGCGCCTGCTCGAAGTGCTGCCGCCGCTGTCGCGCCAGATCGCGACGCGCTGGGACCGCATGTATCCGCTGGGCGACAGACCGGACTACGAGCCCGCGCCGGAGCGCAGCATCGAGGCGCTGGCCAAGGAAGCCGGCGTGACGCCGCAGGAATATTGCTACGACTACCTGGTCGGGGCCGAGAACCGCATGGTCTATTTCCCCGTCACCAACTACGTGCATGGCGATCTCGAGGTCGTGCGCGAGCTGATCGAGGACCCGCACACCATCCTCGGCCTGTCCGACGGCGGCGCGCATTGCGGCGTGATCTGCGATGCCTCGCTCAACACCTCGATGCTGCAGCACTGGGTGCGTGATCGCACGCGCGGGCCCCGCCTCGGCCTCGAATTCGTGGTCAAGCGCATGACCAGCAGCACCGCCGACTTCTACGGCTTCGCGGATCGCGGCCGCCTGCAGGTGGGCAAGAAGGCGGACGTCAACGTCATCGACTTCGACGGCCTCAACCTGCACAGCCCGAAGATGATCTTCGACCTGCCGGCCGGCGGCCGCCGCCTGGTCCAGAGCGTCGACGGCTATGACATGACCATCTGCTCCGGCACGCCGATCTTCGAGAAGGGCGTCGAGACCGGCGCGCGTCCGGGCAAACTGGTCCGCTCGACGGCCTGAGTCGGAACCCCTCTGTCATCCCGAGCGAAGCGAAGGATCTATCGCTCGCCAGGGAGTGCTTTGGTCGATCCGCTAGGTCCTTCGCTGGCGCTCAGGACGACAGAGCTTTTCTTACCTCTTCGGCGACCAGCCGTAGGCCTTGGCGCAGGCGCCGCCCATCAGCATGGCGCGTTCGCTGTCGCTGAGCGTCTTGGTCTCCAGGAACGGCTTCACGGCGTTCTCGTAGTTCACGACGGCGAAGGCGCGCGTCCAGTCGGTGCCCCAGAGGCAGCGCTCGAAGCCCCAGGCGTCGAACACGCGCTTCAGCGGATCCCAGATGTCGGGGAACGGGTAGGGCTCCTTCGACAGCGTGCAGGCGCCGCTCACCTTGATCACGGCGTTCGGGCGTTTGGCGAGGTCGAGGATCTTCGGCAGGTCGGCCCACGGTTCGGCCGGCGCCGGCGGGACACGCGGCTGCAGGATGCCGAGATGGTCGACGATGAACCGCGTGTTGGGATGGCGGTCGATGATCTTGATGCCGTCGTCGACCCTGCCCCAGAAGAGGAAGTTGAGCGGCAGGTCGTAGTCCACGGCGGCCTTGCAGATGCGGTCGAAGCCGGGATGGTCGGGCGCGCGTTTCTCCTCCTCGCGAAGGAAGATGCGGATGCCGACGGCGCCCTTCGT
This sequence comes from Reyranella sp., assembly GCF_004297265.1. Classification (GTDB taxonomy): domain Bacteria; phylum Pseudomonadota; class Alphaproteobacteria; order Reyranellales; family Reyranellaceae; genus Reyranella. Next base: position 184,662 of record NZ_SCUT01000003.1, on the reverse strand, counting down.
CTCCTTCCACTTCGCGACCACGTCGGCGACGTTGGCGTCGTCCGGGTCGACCGGCTTCACGATGGCCATGCGGCCGGGATGCTGGCGCGCCACTTCTTCCGCGTAGCTGCCGTCGTAGCGATACATCGAGAAGGACGAGATGAAGATCGCGCCGTCGACGCCGACCTTGTCCATCGCTTCGACCATCTCGTCGCCCGTCACGTGAGGCGGCCAGTTCGGAACCGTCGCCCAAGGCCGCTTCGGCGTGTTGGCTTCGTACGCGTGGACCTGCGAATCGATGATCGGCATGGCGTCTCCTCTCTCTTTTCATGTTCCTCTCCCCCTAGCGGGGGGAGAGGTTAGGTGAGGGGGCGAGTAGAGGCGTTCGTGCGCAACCCCCTCACCCAGCCTCTCCCCCTATCGGGGGAGAGGAGCTTGAACGTTACTTCTTCTTCCGTTCCGTCACAGGCACGGTGACTTCATCGGTGCGCAGCTTCTCCAGCTCGCCGGCGCCGAGGCCCAGCAATTCGCCCAGCACCGCATCCGTATGCTGCCCCAGGGTCGGCGCCGGGCGCTTGATCTCGGACTTGCCGCCGGTGTGGAGGCGGATGGGCGAGATCGGCACGCGGGTCTTGCCGCGGCGCGGATGGTCGACATCGACCCAGAAGCCGCGGGCCTCGAGGTGCGGGTCGTAGGCGACCTCGCGCGCGGTCTTCACCGGGGCGCAGGGCACACGTGCCTCTGTGAGTGCGGCCAGCACTTCGTCCTTGGATTTGGGCAACGTCCAGGCGCCGACCATGTCGTCGATCGTTGCCATGTTCTTCGCGCGGCCCGGCGTCGTCATGAACTCGGGATTGGTCAGCAGGTCCTGGCGGCCCAGCATCTCGCACATCGATACCCAGTGCCGCTCGGCCGAGGTGAAGATCGCGACATAGCCGTCGCGGCAGCGATAGGTGTTGTAGGGCGCCATGGCCAGCGCCGGGTGCCGGTTGCCGGTGCGGTCCGGCACGTTCTTGTCGCCGTCCATCACCGCGCCCAGCGCCGAGGCGATCGAGATCGCGCCGGCCTCGTGCATGGCGACCTCGACGCGCTGGCCCTTGCCCGTGCGCTCGCGCTGGACGAGCGCGCCCAGGATGCCGGCGCAGAGATGGATGCCGGCCAGGAAGTCGCACACGGCGGCGCCGGCCTTGGTCGGCGGCCCGTCGGCATCGCCGGTGGCGTTGGTGATGCCGCTCATCGCCTGGATGGTGACGTCCATCGCGGCGAGGTCGCGATAGGGACCGTCGAGGCCGAAGCCCGAACTGCCGCCATAGACCAGCCGCGGGTTCAGCTTGCTCAGCACCTCGTAGCCGAGGCCGAGGCGCTCCATGACGCCCGCGGCGAAATTCTCGATCAGCACGTCGGCCTTCTCGACCAGCGCGAGGAACAGCTCCCGGCCGCGCGGCTGCTTGAAGTCGAGGACGACCGATTCCTTGTTGGAGTTCAGCATGACCAGCGGCCAGGGCTCGACCTCGCGCTTGCGGCGGCGCACCACGTCGCCCTCCGGCGGCTCGATCTTGAGCACGCGCGCGCCCATGAAGGCGAGCTGCAGGCCGCAATAGGGGCCGTTGTAGATCTGCCCGAGATCGAGGACGAGCATCCCGTCGAGTGGCCGTCGAATCGGGGTAGGGATGGTCATGGGGGCGTTTTCTCCGATGCGCTGGGGAGACTGTATCGCGATCCGGCGGCGCGGGGAGGGCGGAGTGCATTCCCGGTCCGTTGTGCGAGCGGAAAAGGCGCTTTAGGTTCCCGGCCATGAGCAGCATTAACCGAATCGACGTCGGTCCGCGCATGAGCGAGGCCGTCACTTTGGGCAACCGCATTTATTGCTCGGGCATGATCCCCGAGGATACGAGCCTCGACATCACCGGCCAGGTCCGGCAGGCGCTGGCCGAGATCGACTCCCTGCTGGCCAAGGGCGGCAGCGACAAGTCGAAGATCCTGACGGCCACGATCTGGCTGAGCGATATCTCCGATTTTGCCGCCATGAACAGAGTTTGGGACGCCTGGGTCGTGCCCGGCCACACGCCGGCCCGCGCCACCGTCGAGGCGCGGCTGAACGACCCGGACATGAAGGTCGAAATCATGGTCGTCGCGGCAATCTAGCCTCTGCTAAGGTCCCGCCCGTTTTTCAGTTTCCAGAGGAGAGAGAATATGAGCATCAAGCGCATCAACGTCGGCGCCCGCATGAGCAGCGCCGTGGTCCATGGCGACACGGTCTATCTCGCCGGCCTGACCGCCGACGACGCCAAGGCCGATGTGAAGGGCCAGACCAAGCAGATCCTCGACAAGGTCGACAAGTTCCTGGCCGAGGCCGGCACGGACAAGTCGAAGGTGCTCTCGGCCAACATCTGGCTGACCGACATCTCGACCTGGAGCCAGATGAACGAAGTCTGGGACGCTTGGGTCTCCCCCGGCAACACCCCGGCCCGCGCGACCGTCGAAGCCAAGCTCGCGGCTCCCGGCCTCTCGGTCGAGATCATGATCCAGGCCGCCAAGTAAGGCGCGTCTGTTTCGAGAAGAAGGGCCGGCATCCGCCGGCCCTTTGCTTTTTGGGGCGCCGGCCTTGACCCGGCGCGCGGGCGCGGGCTCCTATCCGTCCGAACTCTGGGGAGAGGGTAGATGGTGGTGAAGAGCGTGCTCGCGGGCCTGTGCCTCGCGGGATTGTCGTCGATGGCGATGGCGCAGGGCGACCCGCAGCCTTACGGCAAGGGCTTCGACAGCTGGAATTTCTCGCGCGTGAAGGAAGCGAGCGGCGTCACGAACTGCCGGGCCTTCCGCCGCGTCGGCGGCCGCGACGACATCATGGCGATGCGCACCGACGGCTATTCCTATCTCAGCGTCCGCGCCGAAGGCCGCAACGGTAAGTTCCCCAAGTCCATCGTCGTTCCCCTGCGCGAACCGGCGAACGGCATGCAATGGGACATCACGATCGCGGCCGATGGGAAGCGCATGTGGGTCGCCCTGCCACCGGCGGCGATCGAGATCATCGCCGCCAAGGGCGGCTACAGCATGCTGCTGGGCGGCAGCGAGGACCGCGACGACGTCAACCTCGGCAAGAGCGCCCCCGCCGCCTGGAAACGCGTCAAGGAATGCGTCGTCGCCTCGGGCGGGTGATCAGGGCGTCGCGGCTGCAATTCAAAGGTCCCTCGCTGCGCTCGGGATGACATCTCTTGCTGAATCGGCGCACTGCGCCACTGCGCGAAGATTGTCATCCCGAGCGCAGCGAGGGACCTTTCGCTTTTCTGCCTTAAGGCGGCGATCCGCAGCTAATTGATCGGTCCGATGATCTTGCCCGGGTTCATGATGTTGTCCGGGTCGATCGCCTTCTTGATCGCGCGCATCAGCGACATCGCCTCGCCGTGCTCCTTGTACAGATACTTGATCTTGCCGATGCCGACGCCGTGCTCGCCGGTGCAGGTGCCGCCGAGGTTCTGGGCCCGCGCCACCATGCGGTCGTTCAATGCCTCGGCCCTGGGCAGGTAAGTCGGGTCGTTCGGATCGACCATCATCGTGAGGTGGAAATTGCCGTCGCCGACATGGCCGACGATGGGCGCGTAGAGGCCGTTGGCCTGGATGTCCTTCTGCGTCTCGAGGATGCATTCGGCCAGGCGGCTGATCGGTACGCAGACGTCGGTCGCCCACATGCCCCAGCCCGGCTTGTAGGCCTTGGCGGCCCAGGCGGCATCATGGCGGGCCTGCCACATCTTGCTGCGCTCCTCGGCCTGGTTGGTCCAGGCGAAGTCGCCGCCGCCATGCTCCGCGGCGATGGCCTGCACCATCTCGGCCTGTTCCTTGGTGCCGGCCTCGGTGCCGTGGAATTCCAGCAGCAGCAGGTTCTTCTGCGGCAGCGAGAGCTTGGAATACTGGTTCACCGTGTCGACGGTGTAGGTGTCCATCAGCTCGATGCGCGCCACCGGAATGCCGGACTGGATGGTCTGGATCACGGTGTTGACCGCGCCCTCGAGGCTGTCGAAGGCGCAGGTCGCGGCGACCATCGATTCCGGCGTGCCGTAGAGGCGGAGCGTGATCTCGGTGATGACGCCCAGCGTCCCCTCGGAGCCCACGAACAGCTTCACGAGGTCGTAGCCCGCGCTCGACTTCCGCGAGCGGCGGCCGAGCTGCATGATCCGCCCGTCCGGAGTCACGACCTGCAGCGACAGCACGTTCTCGCGCATCGTGCCGTAGCGCACCGCGTTGGTGCCGGAGGCGCGGGTGCTGGTCATGCCGCCGATCGAGGCGTCGGCGCCGGGGTCGATGGGGAAGAAGAGACCGGTCGCGCGCAGGTACTCGTTCAGCTGCTTGCGGGTGACGCCAGGCTGCACGACCACGTCGAGGTCGGCCTCGTTGACCTGCAGCACCTTGTTCATGCGGCTGACGTCGAGCGAGATACCGCCGTTGGGCGCGCTGATATGGCCTTCCAGCGAGGTGCCGGTGCCGAACGGGATGATCGGCGTCTTGTGGCGGGCGCAGAGCTGGACGATCTGCTGCACTTCCTCGGTCGATTCGGCGAAGACCACCGCGTCGGGCAGGTGCGCTTCGTGATACGAAATGTCCTTGCCGTGCTGTTCGCGCACGGCATGCGCGGTGCTGACCCGGTCGCCGAAAAGCGCCTTCAGCTCGGCGATCGTGGCATCGACGTTGAGGGGTCTCGCCTGGGCCGCTACAGCCATGTTCGTTCTCCTAGCGTAAGCCGTTTGGATACGCTCAAATGCGGGCAAAGCCAACCTGAGGAAACCGCCCCATGCGCGACGTCTACGTGATCGGCGCCTACACCACCGTCTTCAAGAAGCACCCCGGCCTGAGCTTCGGCGACCTGGCCCGTGAGGCCTATCTCGGCACCCTGGCCGACGCCGGCATGGACAAGGGGACCGACATCGAGACCGGCTGGCTGGGCAATTGCGGCATGGGCTTCTGGGGCCAGAACTCGATCCGCGGCCAGGCGCTGTTCCAGCCGCTGGTCGAGGAGGGGCTGTTCCCGGCGCGGGTGCCGATGTTCAACGTCGAGAATGCCTGCGCCACCGCCTCCACCGCCTTCATGGGCGCCTGGAAGGACGTGCTGGCCGGCACCCACGAACTCACCTTCTGTCTGGGCGTCGAGAAGCTGTTCAGCCCGGAGGCGCCCGAGCGGACGGCCGGTCTGTTCAACCAGGGCTACATCACCAGCCAGCACGACCGGCTGGTCGAGGAGATGGACCGGGTCGGCAAGATGGTCGGCTCCGAGTTCAAGCCGGGCGATGACCGCACGATCTTCATGGATACCTACGCCATGCAGGCCAAGTGGCACATGTGGAAGTACGGCACCACCCAGGCCCAGATCGCGGCCGGCGCCGCCAAGAACCATAATTACGGCGCGCTGAACGAGAAGGCGCAGTACCGCTTCCAGATGACGCCGCAGTCGGTGCTGGAGGACCGTCCCGTGTCCTTCCCGCTGACCCGCGCCATGTGCGCGCCGATCGGCGACGGGGCGGCTGCGGCCTTGTTGTGCTCGGCGGAGTATCTTGCGAAGCAGCCGAAGGACGTGCAGGACCGTGCCGTGAAGATCGCAGGTGTCGGTTTCTCCGGCGGCATGTACCGCAACCTCGACGAGCCCGGCCTGACGCGCGCGGCCGCCGACAAGGCCTACAGGATGGCCGGGCTGGGGCCCGAGGATATCGACGTCGCCGAAGTCCACGACGCCACCAGCTTCTGCGAGATCTACCAGTGCGAGATGCTGCGCTTCTGCCCCGAGGGCGAGGGCGGCAGGTTCGTCGAGTCGGGTGCCACCGGCCCCGGCGGCAGGCTGCCGGTCAACACCTCGGGCGGCCTCGTCTCCAAGGGCCATCCGGTCGGCGCCACCGGCCTGTCGATGCTGGCCGAACTCGCCACGCAGCTGCGCGGCGAGGCCGGCGCGCGTCAGGTGGAAGGGGCGAAGGTCGCGCTGGCCGAAAATGGCGGCGGCGTGATCGGCATGGAAGAGGCCGTGGCCTCGGTCGTGATTCTCAGGAAAGAGTAGAGGAAAGACATGACAATCCGCTTCGACAATCGCGTCGCCATCGTCACCGGCGCGGGCAATGGGCTCGGCCGCGCGCACGCCCTGCTGCTGGCCAGCCGCGGCGCCAAGGTGGTGGTGAACGATCCGGGTGGCGCGGTCGACGGCAAGGGTGGTGGTCACGCCGCCGCCGACAAGGTGGTCGACGAGATCAAGGCGGCCGGCGGCATCGCCGTCGCCAACTACGATTCCGTCGCCGAGGCCGCGACGGCCGCCAACATCGTGAAGACCGCCGTCGATGCCTTCGGCACGGTCGACATCGTGGTGAACAATGCCGGTGTCCTGCGCGACAAGACCTTCCACAACATGACGACCGAGGATTTCGAGTTCGTCGTGAAGGTCCACTTCCTCGGCACCGCCTACGTGACACACGCCGCCTGGCCGATCATGCGCGCCAAGGCCTATGGCCGGGTTGTCGTGACCTCGTCGAATTCGGGCATCTACGGCACCTTCGGTCAGTCGAACTACGGCGGCGCCAAGCTCGCCGTCGTGGGCTTCATGAACGCGCTCAGGCTCGAGGGCCAGAAGTACAACATCATGATGAATGCCCTGGCGCCGATCGCCGCCACGCGCATGACCGAGAGCCTGATGACGCCCGAGGCACTGGCGAAGCTGAAGCCCGAGTTCGTCTCGCCGATGGTCGCCTATCTGTGCAGCGAGCAGTGCCAGCGCACCGGCGACATCTGGAGCGCCGGCGCCGGCACCTTCGCCCGCATCGAGTATCGCGAGGCCGCGGGGCTGCGCATCGATGGCCGCGCGCCGACCATCGAGGACGTGGCCGACAATATCGAGAAAATCGCCGATGTCTCGGCCAACCGCGTCTTCCGCACCTCCGGCGAGGAAGTCGCCGCCGTCGTGAGCGGCTCCTGAGCGGCGAGACGTCTCCCGTGACCGCACCGGCAGCGGATCGGCTGCTGCCGGTCGCGAAGTGGCTGTTGCGGGAGGGCCGGCTCGTCCGGAGGCCGGACGCCTTCATCGGGCAGTTGATGAACCGCGTGCTCGAAGCCGGCGTGCCGATCTGGCGCATGTATGTCGCCTTGCAGCTCGTTCATCCGCAGCTCCAGGCGATGGGCTACCTGTGGCGGCGCGGCGAGCGTGTGGAATCGATTGCACGCGCCTATGGCGTGCAGTTCACGCAGGCCTATATCGGCAGTCCGATCCAGGAAGTGCGCGAAGGCGGCGCGCCGGTGCGTTACCGACTCGACCGGCTGACCGAGAAGAATCACGAGGTACTGCACGAGGTGAGGAGCGGTGGCGGCACCGACTACTACTCGCTGCCGATGCATATCCGCCGCGACGGGCCGATGCCGGTCGTGGCCTTCGCGACTGATCGCAAGGGCGGCTTCAGCGACGCCGACATCGACGACCTGACGCGGCTGGTCGACATGATGGGCGCGGTGACCGAGATGCACATCGAGGAGAGCGTCGCCCAGACAGTCGCCCAGACCTATCTCGGGCGTCAGGTGGGCGAGCGCATCCTGCACGGCATGATCCGGCGCGGCGATGGCGAGGAGATCCGGGCGGTTCTGTGGTTCTCCGACCTGCGCGACTTCACCGGCCTCAACGAGCGCCTGCCGCCGGACCAGGTACTCGAGCTGCTGAACAACTACTTCCAGCTGGTGGGTGACGCGCTGGCCAAACATGGCGGCGAGATCCTGAAGTTCATCGGCGACGGCGTGATGGCCTATTTCCCGGCCGAGGACGCGCTGTTCATGCCCATGGTGACGGCGGCCGCGCTCGACGCCACGCGCCAGCTGATCGCCGATGCCGAGGCCGCCAACGAGGCCCGTGCCACGGGCGGCGCCGAGCCCATCAGGTTCGGCATCGGGCTGCATGTCGGCACGGTCACCTTCGGCAACATCGGCACCGAGGACCGGCTCGACTTCACCGTCATCGGCTCCGCCGTCAACCGCGCGTCGCGGCTCGAGGGCCTGACGAAGGCCCTCGGCGTCCGCGTCTGCGCCTCCGCCGAATTCAACGCCGATTGCCCGCGCCCGATGAAGTCGCTCGGCAAACACCGCCTGCGCGGCGTCCGCGAACCGGTCGAGATCTTCACGCTGCCGGATTGAATTGCTTCCCCATTCAGATGGGGAAGTGCCCCGTCTTTCGGGGCGATGGGGTCATGGGCGTTGCAGCGATATGACCCCTCCGACGGTGCAAGGCACCGCCGCCTCCCCATTTGAATGGGGAGGAAAGTGAAGAAAATCAGACCTTCGTCTTCCAGCCTTCGATCCAGGTGAGGGCCTCCTCGTCGGGCAAAGGCTGTTCGGAGGCGTCGATTTCGAGGCGGTCGCCGACCCGCCTGGCGCCGCAAAGCTCCAGGGCCTGGTCGACCTTCTTGCCGCCGCCGCAGAACGTGTCCTGGTAGGTCATGTCGCCCAGCGCGATGACGCCGTAGCGGTGGCCCGACAGGTCGGGCTTGTCGCGCTGCAGCGCCTCGACCAGCGGCAGGATGTTGGTCGGGATGTCGCCCGAGCCGTGGGTCGCGCAGACGACCAGGAGCACGTCGTGCGCCTGCAGGTCGGCGGCGGTCGCGGCCTTGTCGGTGACGTCGACGGCATGTCCGGCACTCGCCAGCACGGGCTGCAGCGCGTCGGCCACCATCTGGGCATTGCCCGACTCGGTGCCGACCAGGATCAGGATCGTGGCCATATCTCCCGGATAAGGCAGCGAATGCCGCGATGCGACGCGACCGGATGGCGCGGCCGATTCGGCCATGCCAGTCTTGCAGTCATGGAAGAAACGCCCGTTCTGTCCGCCCTCGAGGGCGGCGTCCTGACCCTGACGCTCAACCGCCCGCAGCGGCTGAACGCCATGAGCCATCAGCTGATCGACGCCATGAACGCCCAGCTGAAACGTGCCCGCGAGGATGATGCGGTGCGTGCCGTGCTGCTGACCGGCACCGGCCGCGGCTTCTGTGCCGGCGCCGATCTGGCCGGCGGCGGCCCCGGCGATGCCTCGTCCCAGGGTCCGCGCGACGTCGGCGCCGCGATGGATCGCATCTTCAACCCGATGATCCGGGCCATGCGCGACCTGCCCAAGCCGATCGTCGCCGCGGTGAACGGCGTGGCGGCGGGCGGCGGTGCCAACCTCGCTTTGGCCTGCGATATCGTGATCGCCGCGCGCTCGGCCCGCTTCGACCAGGCCTTCGTCCGCATCTCCCTGATCCCCGACCTCGGCGGCACCTGGTTCCTGCCGCACACGGTGGGCGACGCCCGCGCCCGCGCGCTCGCGATGCTGGGGACCTCGGTGCCGGCGGAGGAGGCGGCGCGCATGGGCATGGTCTGGCAGGTGGTCGACGACGCCGCCCTGATGGACGAGGCCGGCAAGATCGCCCGGAAGCTCGCCACCGGTCCGACCCGCTCCTATGCAGCGATCAAGGGCGCCATCAGTGCGGCCGCCACCAACACGCTCGACCAGCAGCTCGACCTCGAGCGCGACCATCAACGCGAGCTCGGCAAGAGCGAGGATTTCAAGGAGGGCGTCGCAGCCTTCCTCGCCAAGCGCGCTCCCAATTTCACCGGACGTTAGTTGAGAGACAGATGACCTACGAGAAGATCCAGATCGCCAGGGAAGACGGGCTCGCCACGCTGACACTGAATGCGCCGGACCGGCTGAACGCCGTGTCGCGCAAGATGATCGCCGAGCTGAAGCAGTGCTGGGAGGAGCTCGCCACCGACGATACGGTGCGCGCCGTGCTGCTGACGGGCGCGGGCCGCGGCTTCTGCGCCGGTGCCGACCTCGCCGATCCCGACCGGGGCAGCACGTCGGACTCCGGCGAGGCGCTCGACAAGTTCTTCAATCCCGTGATCCGTCTGATGCGCAGCGTGCCCAAGCCCATCGTGGCGGCGGTGAACGGCCCGGCGGCCGGTGTCGGCATGAGCTTCGCGCTCGCGTCCGACATCGCCATCGCGGGCAAGTCGGCCTCCTTCCTGCAGGCCTTCGCACGCATCGGCCTGCTACCCGACGGCGGCAGCACCTGGTTCCTGCCGCGCCTCGTGGGCGAGCAGCGGGCGCGCGCGCTGGCCATGCTGGCGCCGCAGATCACCGCGCAGCAGGCCAGGGACTGGGGCCTGATCTGGGACGTGGTAGAGGATGCCGATCTCATGAAGACGGCCGGCGACCTCGCGCGGCGCCTGGCGGACGGCCCGACCATGTCGCTCGCGCGCATCAAGGAGGCGATGAACCGCGCCAGCGGCAACACGCTTTCGCAGCAGCTCGACGTCGAGCGCGACTTCCAGCGCGAATTGGGCCGCAGCGAGGATTTCAAGGAAGGCGTTGCGGCCTTCCTCGCCAAGCGCAAGCCCGCCTTCAAGGGCAAGTAGGAACGACAAGAATCACACGGGAGAGACGACCATGACGACGCCGTTCACGGAGATCACCTCGGGCCTCAAATTCCCCGAGGGCCCGGTGGCCATGCCGGACGGCTCGGTCATCCTGGTCGAGATCGCGCGCGAGACGCTCACGAGGGTCACGCCGGACGGCAAGCAGCACGTCATTGCAAAGCTGGGTGGCGGCCCGAACGGCGCGGCGATGGGACCCGGTGGCAAGATCTACGTGACCAACAATGGCGGCTTCAACTGGATCGAACGGCCGGGCGGCCGGTTGTTTCCCGGCACGGCGCCCGCCTCGTACAAAGGCGGCTCGATCCAGGTGGTCGATCCCGAGACCGGCAAATTCGAGACGCTCTACGACAGGTGCGACGGCCGCAAGCTGAACGGCCCGAACGACCTCGTGTTCGACGATGCCGGCGGCTTCTGGTTCACCGATCTCGGCAAGACGCGCGAGTACGACAACGATCGCGGCGCCGTCTACTACGCCAGGGCCGACGGCTCGAAGATCGAGCAGAAGGTGTTCCCGCTGGAGCGTCCCAACGGCTGCGGCCTCTCGCCCGACGGCAAGACGCTCTATGTCGTCGAGACGCCGACCGCGCGCCTCTGGGCCTTCGACCTGTCCGCACCCGGCACCATCAAGGACGCCAACGGCGCCTATCGCGGCGAGAAGGGCCGCGTGATCGCCGGCCTCGGCGGCTACCAGATGTTCGATTCGCTGGCCGTCGATTCGGCCGGCCATGTCTGCGTCGCGACCCTGATCACCGGCGCCGTCTCCGACATCTCGCCCGACGGAAAGTCGGTCACGCAGTACAAGCTTCCCGACGCGATGGTGACCAACGTCTGCTTCGGCGGGAAAGATTTGCGCACCGCCTACGCCACCCTCTCGATGACCGGCAAGCTCGTCAGCTTCGAATGGCCGCGTCCGGGTTTGAAGCTCGAGTATCTGAACAAGTAGCGTAAAATTCAGGCGACGGATGGCTGTTCAGCATAGTCTGGTATCTTCGATTTTATGACTTTGGCGAGCTTCAGCCGTCGGATAGAGGCGTCCAGAGCCTGTATTACGCAACTGCGATCCCCGTAGTCTTCCGGTAGCAGAATCTTGCCGCTCCAGTCGACGAGGAGGATGTTCTCCTTGTCGTCGTTCTTGCCATTCTCGTAGGTGTCTTGGATTCGTTTCAGGACACGCAGCACATTCCGCGGTCGGTAGTGGCTGGTCCATCCTTTGCCGAGGCTCACCCATTCACCGAGCCGCTCGATGACGGATATATGAAGATGCTCTCCGATCCGAATGTCGCGACGATCGTGTGAAACGACCGTCTTCCAGAAGCCGGCACGGCCGATTGGAATGTTGAAGACCGTGCGGAAGGCGAATCGAAAAACCTTATAGAGCGGACCGCGCGAATCGTGCTGCTCCGCGGTTGCCCATTCCGATCCTACGACCCGACCCCAGGCCTCTTCGTAGAGCGGGAAGTCGGGATAGTGAGCCCGAACGCGTTTCATCATCCAGTCCAGCGGAATATCGTCGAGCGCCATGGTGCCTCTTCGATGTCTTGCCGAGACATATCCGCCGCCGATATCGGCATGCGCGCCGGCAAACCAGACCTGTTCCGTCTTCGAAGTGTACTTCTTGAAGCGTGGCTTGCGCCAAATCGTGGCGCCAAACGGCTTGCGATGCTCGTCGATCGCCATGGCATGGAGGTTGACGTGGGTTATCGACGACAGGTTGACGTCATGGAATGCGTACTTCTGGCGGTTCCTCGTTCTGAGGAGTTCCAATGGAACGCCAAGCGCTCCGACCGTATCGAACAAGCCGGCTAGCGCAATTCGGAGTTGCGCCCGGTCATGAACGAATGGCGTGAGCGTGGTCCAGGTGGCGGGGAGTCGATCCGCGGGCGCGGTTCGGTAGTATTTCCATGCCAACGCCTCGAGTTTCCGTGAGCAATGCTCTCGCTGCAGGAGTCCGGCAGCGGCGACGTAGCCTATAACCGATCGCGCGGTGTAGGCGCCCCGTGAGAAGCCGAAGATGAAGATCTCGTCGCCAGGGGTATAGTTGAAGGACAGGAATTTGTAGGCACGGCGGATGTTCTCGGTGAGGCCCTGTCCCCAGATGCCGCCGCTGATGCGATCGGCGTAGCCGGTGCCGACCCCGCGCTGATAGTAGACGAAGTTCTCTCGTTCATCCTTCGTCCTGAAAGCGCTGACCATGGGTTTGCCGCCCGCTTCCGAGGGGCTGGCAGGAGTGCTTTCCTGAGCATCGACGCCTTGCGGCAGGCCTTGATCTGTCGCGAGGGACGCTGCGATCAGATCTTCCAGGCGAACGATATTCGTGTCGTTGTCCCCCGACTCCCAGTTGTTCCAGGTTCCATCGAGCAAAAGGATCAGCCGTTTCGGCAAGGGCATGCCGTCACTGCCGGGCGACCGCTGCGTAGTCATGCCTGTATCTCCCCCGAGTTCACGAGAGAGTAACTAAACTACCAATTGCACCGCCAGGCCATATTGCTCGTTAACGCGTGGAGGCCGGTTCCTCCGCCTGCCAAACTCACCCTTTCGTCTGGGCCCGGACCTCGCGGCTGGCGACGACCTTGCCGGCGGCATAGGCCTCGTGGTTGGCGTCGACGTCGGAGAGCTTGTAGCGGTAGTTCACCATCATCCCGTAGGACTGCTTGAACCCGTTGGCGCTGGTGTCGCCCAGCCAGTTCAGCCGCTCGACGACGGCGCCGTTGCCGAGATGGAAGTGCGCCACCCGGTCGAGCGCGCGTCCCTTGTCGGTGGCGGTGAGGTAGACGGCGGCGAGCCGGGTCAGGATCGGGCGCAGCGCCTTGTCGATGGCCGGCACCTCCCACCAGTTCGGCCGCGCGAGCAGCTTGAGGACCGCCGCGGCGCCGTAGGCCTCGTCGGTCACCGGTCCCAGCGAGGCGATCTCGCTCTGGGTGAGGGCGCCATCCCCTTCGGTCTTGAACCGGTATTCGACGTGCTGGCGCAGGCCGGGAATTGGCGACAGGGTGGCGAAATCCTTGATGTTGGGCAGGTCGCGCGAGAGCTGGCCGGCCACGCGCTTGATCAGGAAGTTGCCGAAGCTGATGCCCGCCAGTCCCTGCTGGCAGTTGGAGATCGAGTAGAAGATCGCCGTGTTGGCGCGCTTGGGGTCGTGCGTCTCGTCGCGCGCATCGAGCAGGCGCTGCACGTTGCCCGCCATGCCGTCGACCAGCGCCACTTCGACGAAGATCAGCGGCTCGTCGGGCATGCGCGGATGGAAGAAGGCAAAGCAGCGCCGGTCCGAATCGAGCCGGTTCTTGAGGTCGCGCCACGACCGGATGGCGTGGACGGCCTCGTAGGTCACCAGCTTTTCCAGCAGCGAGGCCGGCGAGGCCCAGTCGATGCGTACAAGATCGAGGAAGGCCACGTCGAACCAGGCCCCCAGCAGCGAGCGCAGATCCTCGCTCAGCGCCTTGGCCGCGACATCGGTGCGGCCGAGGGTCAGCAGTTCGGCGCGCAGGTCGACCACGAACTTCACGCCCTGCGGGACGCCGACGAACTCCCGCAGCAGCCGTACCGCCGGCGGCTCCAGTTCGCGGCGCAACGCCCGGGCGGGATCCTTCCCGGTGCGCCACTTGTCGACGGTCTTCATCGCCGCTTCGCGCGGCAGGCCGTAGTCGCGCGCGAGCGTCAGCAGGAATTTCCTGCGGCCGGCGGCCGAAAGCGACAGGTAGGCCTGTCCCAGCTCCGCCGCGCGCCCGCGACGCGCCGTCTCGCCGCCCTTGCCTTCGAGGCAGGCGTCGATGCGGTTCTTCAAGCGCGGGATGTCGTCGTCGGGAAGATCGGGCCGGAGCGGCGCGCCCACCGCTTCGCGGGCGCCGCGGGCGGTATCGACGAAGGCAGTGCGAAGTCGTTCGAGGGTGCGGTCGACGGTATTGGAGAAAAGCAGGGCCATGCACCAATTATGTCACAGCAAACGTGTCACTCCAGTGGCGGCAGATGAACGCGGCTTTACCGCGCTACGCGGTCGGCTGATCCAGCACACGCCACAGGTACCAGCTCGCGACCGTGCGATAGGGACGCCACTTCTCGCCGGCTTTCTCCAGCGCCTTCGGCGACGGCAGCGCCCGCTTCCTGAACGCCTTCGCATAGGCCTTGCGCAGGCTGTAGTCGTCGAGCGGCAGGATGTCGGGACGACCGAGGCGGAACATCAGGAACATCTCGGCGCTCCAGCGGCCGATGCCGCGGACCTTGACGAGCCGTTCGATCAGTTCGGCGTCGGCTATTGCGTGCGCTTCTTCGAGCGTGGGCAGTTCGCCGCTATCGACGCGTCGGGCGAGGTCCTGCACCGCCAGCACCTTGGCGCGCGACAGGCCGCAGCCGCGCAAGTGCTCGTCCGGCGTCTTCAGGATGTGGCGCGGCGTGAAGCCGTCCGTGGCGCTTGGATAGAGCGCCTCGACCCGACCGTAGATCGTGGCCGCGGCCTTGTTGGAGAGCTGCTGGTAGACGATGGCCTCGGCCAGCGAGCCGAACAGGCTGCGCGAGACCTTGAGTTGCATGCGGAAGGGGCCGACCGCGTCGATGATTGCGGCCAGTGCCGGATCGGCGGCCCTGAGATGCGCGACGGCCTTCGCCGGCCTGAACGGGAAGCCGCTCATCGTGCCGCGAAGAGAGGACCCGCGCCGACCTCGGGCGCGCCCTCGATCTCCAGCATGCGCCGCTTGGTCGAGACGCCGCCATTGGCCGAGAAGCCGCCCATCCTGCCGTCGGCGCCCAGCACGCGGTGGCAGGGCACGATGATGGCGACCGGGTTCCTGCCCAGCGCCTGGCCGACCTCGCGCGATTCATGCGGCACGCCGAGACGCCTGGCGATCTCGCCATAGGTCATGGTGCGGCCGGGCGGGATGGTGCGCGCCACCTCGTAGACCCTGCGATGGAATTCGGGCGCCGCCTCGAGGTCGAGCGGGATGTCGGCGAGATCGATGGCCTCGCCCGTGAGGAGGGCCTGTACGCGATCGACTGCGCGCTGGACGCCGGCCGGCACGGACGCCGCCTCGACCGCGTCCGGCCAGCGCCGCTTCACGCGCGCGCGTGTGGCGGCCGGGCTCGGCTCGGGAAGCTGCAGGCCCGCGATGCCGCGGACACTCCAGGCGATGGCGCAGGTCCCGATCGGCGTATCGAACAGGGCAAAGCCTTGGGCACTCATGGGCGATCTTTCTACCTAACCGGTCATCCCGTCAAGTCGGGACGGCCCACAGTTAGCTGTCATCAAACTGGCACCGACAACGTCTAGCGTCGGCCAGTCTGTGTAGAGCCGGAGTCGTTGGTTGATCCATCCGCGGGCCGAGAGCAATTCGCTCCTGAAGCAGGCGGTGCGCCGCCATAAGTTCATGTCCCGGGAAGGGATGCTGGAGAAGCTGTTCGAACGGCTGTTCCGTGGCCTCGTCTACGCCCAGATCTGGGAAGATCCCGAGGTCGACCTCGAGGCGATGGCGCTGACACCGGAATCCCACGTCGTGGCGATCGCGTCGGGCGGCTGCAACGTCCTGTCCTATCTCACCGCCGATCCGGCGCGCATCACCGCCGTCGATCTCAGCCAGGCGCATGTCGCTCTCAATCGCCTGAAGCTGACGGCGGCGCAACGCCTGCCGTCCTGGTCGGAGTACTATCGCTTCTTCGGCGCGGCCAATTCCAGCGCCAATCCGCGCGCCTACGACCTGCACATCGCGCCGCATCTCGACCACGCGAGCCGCGCCTACTGGGAGGGCCGCAGCCTGCACCGGGGCGGGCGGCGGCGCATCTCGATCTTCGCGCAGAACGCCTATCGTCACGGCGTGCTCGGCCGCTTCATCGGCGCGGCGCATGTTGCTGCGCGCGTCTACGGCGTGGATTTCGGCACGTTACTCGCCGCGCGGACGATCGAGGAGCAGCAGCGCTTCTTCGACACCGTGCTGGCGCCGCTGTTCGACAAGCCGGCCGTGCGCTGGGCCACGTCGAACCGCCTGTCGCTCTACGGTCTCGGCATTCCGCCGGCGCAGTACGAAGCGCTGGCCGGCGGCCGCGACATGGGCTCGGTGCTGCGCGACCGGGTCGAGCGGCTGGCCTGCGGCTTCAGCCTCGACGAGAACTACTTCGCCTGGCAGGCCTTCGGACGCGGCTATGCGCGCGACGCCAACGGACCGTTGCCGCCCTACCTCCGGCAGGAGAATTTCGCCGCGGTGAAGCGTGGCGCCGAACGGGTCGAGGTGATGAACCGGTCGGTGACGGACTATCTCGCGGCCTGTCCTGCCGGCTCGCGCGACCGCTACGTGCTGCTGGATGCCCAGGACTGGATGACCGACGCCCAGCTCAATGCGCTGTGGACCGAGATCACCCGCACGGCGCGGCCGGGCGCCCGCGTGATCTTCCGTACCGCCGCCGAGCCCTCGCTGCTGCCCGGCCGCGTGGCGCCGGCGCTGCTCGACCAGTGGCACTACGAGGCCGACGCGTCGCGCGCCTTCACCGCGCGCGACCGGTCGGCGATCTACGGCGGCTTTCATCTGTATGTGCTGAAGCCGTGAGCACGACCCTCGCGAACGCCGGTCTCATGGACCGGATCTACCGTCGCCAGCGCCATGTCTACGATCTCAGCCGCAAATACTACCTGCTGGGCCGCGACCGGCTGATCGACGGGCTGGCGCCGCCGCCCGGCGGCCGCGTGCTGGAGATCGGTTGCGGCACCGCCCGCAACCTGATCGCGGTGGCGCATCGCCATCCCGCCGCGGCGCTGTTCGGGATCGACCTCTCTCTGGAGATGCTCGACACGGCGCGTCGCCGCGTCGGCCGGGAAGGGCTCGGCATGCGCATCCGCCTGGCCCATGCCGACGCCACCCGCTTCGACCCGGCGCCGCTGTTCGGCGTGCCGGGTTTCTCCCGCATCTTCTTCTCCTACACGCTGTCGATGATCCCGGAATGGGAGAAGGCGCTCGCCCAGTCGGTCGTCTGGCTGCAGCCAGGCGGCGAGCTGCATCTCGTCGACTTCGGCGGACAGGAGCGGCTGCCGCGCTGGTTCCGCGGCGGCCTGCGCCAGTGGCTGGCGCTGTTCCATGTGATCCCGCGCGATGCGCTGGAGGCCGCCCTGGCGCGCTTGCCCGGCAGTATCGAGGTCCAGCGCTTCGAACGACCGCATCTCGGCTACGCCCAGTACGCCGTCTGCCGTCGCGCGACCTAGTCCGCCATACCCTCAAAGACATGGCGCCCCTGTCCCAGGGGCATCGCGCAGGCCATTGGCAACCGCCCGTGGCGGGTGCTAACCCCAGACCAACGATTGCCTGAGTCGGGAGTACCCAAGATGACCGAAGCCTTCATTTGCGACGCGATCCGCACCCCTGTCGGCCGCTACAATGGCGGCCTGGGCGCCATGAGGGTCGACGACCTCGCCGCCCATCCCATCAAGGCGCTGATGCAGCGCAACGCCAATGTCGACTGGGGCTCGGTCGACGACGTCATCTATGGCTGCGTGAACCAGGCCGGCGAGGACAACCGCAACGTCGCCCGCATGGCGGGCCTGCTCGCGGGCCTGCCGGTCGAGGTGGCCGGCGCCACGGTCAACCGCCTCTGCGGCTCCGGCCTCGAAGCGGCGGGCCACGCCGCGCGCGCCGTGAAGCTCGGCGAGGCCGACCTGATGATCGCCGGTGGCGTCGAGGGCATGACCCGCTCGCCCTATGTGATGGGCAAGCCCGAAAGTGCCTTCGACCGCTCGATGAAGCTCGAGGACACGGTGCTGGGCTGGCGCTTCGTCAACCCGCGCATGAAGGCGGCCTATGGCGTCGACCCGATGGGCCAGACCGCCGAGAACGTCGCCACCGAGCACCAGATCAGCCGCACCGACCAGGACGCCTTCGCCTATCGCAGCCAGCGCCGCTGCAAGGCCGCGCAGGAGCGCGGCTTCTTCGAGAAGGAAATCGTCAAGGTCTGCGTGAAAAAGGGCAAGGCCGAGATCGTCGTCGAGAAGGACGAACATCCGCGCGGCGACACCACGATGGAAACGCTGTCGAAGTTGTCGGCGGCGTTCCGCGACGGCGGCTCGGTGACGGCCGGCAACTCGTCGGGCCTGAACGACGGCGCCTGCGCCATGATCATCGCCTCGGAAGCCGCCGCCCGCGCGAACGGCCTGACGCCGCGCGCGCGCATCCTGGGCACCGTGTCGGCCGGCGTTCCGCCGCGGGTCATGGGCATCGGCCCGGTGCCGGCGACGCAGAAGCTGCTGGCCAAGCTCGGCATGACCATCGGTGATTTCGACACGATCGAGCTCAACGAGGCGTTTGCCGCCCAGGCGCTGGCCGTGCTGCGCCAGCTCGGCCTCGCCGACGACGCCGAGAACGTGAACCCGAACGGCGGTGCGATCGCGCTCGGCCATCCGCTGGGCGCCTCGGGCGGCCGCCTGATGATCACCGCGCTCAACCAGCTCGAGGCCACCGGCGGCAAGCGCGCGCTCGCCACCATGTGCATCGGTGTCGGCCAGGGCATCGCGCTGGCGCTGGAGCGTGTCTAGGGTTTGTGAGCGAGCGGCATTGTGCTCCTCCGCATTCATCTGCGGAGGAGTGATACTTCAGAGTTGGCAGGAAATTATTTCACTGGCGTGTCGACTGAAGTAGGCGCTGTCAGCAGTTGCTGCTGCAACACCATGATCTGCCGTGAAATGTCGGCGTTTACGTCCTTGAGCCTGCCCGCCGCGGCGTCGTCTTTCTTGGCTTTGAGATCTTCGGCCTGCTTCAAATTGTCGAGCTGCTGCTTTCGTAGGACGTCGATACGCTGCTGAATTCCGAGCGCCGTATCGGAGAACTTCGCATTTGTCTCCGCAAGCGAGGCAAGCCCCCAGGCGAACGAGCAGTATTGATTGTAGAGCTCGACGTCACCCACGGCGCCTTCAGGCGTATACTCGGAAATCGGCTTGATCGTTCGCGGTTTGGCAGCGTCGACCGGCTGTGTCGTGCGCTTGGCGAGAATTTCCTTGCGCTTGTCGGCCCGCGTATCGTTGATTTTCTTCACGACCGCAGGCCCGACATACTTCTGATAGATGTCGGCATTGAAGGCCGCGCGCGTACCCGAGGCGATGGCGCCAAGTGCGGCAAGAATGTTCGTTGCCGGCGCGAGGACGATGGCTGCCGTTGCCGAGAGTCCGGTGGTGACCGTGCTCATGGCAAAGTTCGCTACGGACTGCGTCGAAAGGATACCGGAGCGGTGACGTTCGCACATCTGATCCGAACGCATCATCAGGTAGTCCTGAAGCCGATCGCGCAATATGGCCGCGGCTTCCGGGTTGCTCAGGCTGTCTATCTTCTTGAGGGTTGAGATCTTGCAACTGCCATCCGGTTCGCGTTCTGCGGGAATGCAATCCTTGTTGAGATCGAATGTCGGACTGTCGCCGGGTGTTGAAACCTGGCGCCGACCCGTCGACTCACCGAAGGCTGGATCGGTGCTGTACTGATTCTCCAGCACAGTGCAGCCCCCTGTCAGCCAGACAACGACCAGTGACACGCAGCCCACAGTCGCGTTGCGACTGCGGGCTGGAATGAGCCCCTGTGGCATTCTCCCCTCCGTCAGATGGCCCCCGCCATCTATCGTATAGAGGGAAAAATGTATGGTTGTATCGCGCGTGTCAACACACGCCCGATATCAGGCCGTCGCGTTGAGGTTGATCCCGGCGCGGCGCATGTCGCTCATCATGCGCTTGCGGCTGTCCTCGAGGTCGATGGCGGCCGTCGCCTCGACGACGACGGCCACGTCGAAGCCCGCCTGGCGCGCATCGATGGCCGACCAGGCGACGCAGTAGTCGAGCGCCAGGCCGCAGAAGACCAGTTTCGTGAAACCACGGGCTTTCAGGTAGCCGTCGAGGCCGGTGCGGGTCATGCGGTCGTTCTCGCGGAACGCGGAATAGGAATCGATACCGGCGTGGAAGCCCTTGCGCACGATCATCTGCGCCTTGGTGATCTCCAGATCGGGATGGAACGCCGCGCCTGGCGTGCCTTGCACGCAATGGTCCGGCCACAGGATCTGCGGTCCGTAGGGGAACTGCACGGTCGTGAAGGGCTCCGCGTCCTGCCACGAACTCGCGAACGAGGCATGGCCGGGCGGATGCCAGTCCTGCGTCAGCACCACATGGTCGTGACGGCCGATCAGGCGGTTGACCAGCGGGACGATGGCATTGGCGCCGGCAACGGCCAGCGCACCGCCCTCGCAGAAGTCGTTCTGCACGTCGACGACGATCAGGGCCTCGTTCGGCATCGGTACGCTCCGCTACAGGGGTGGGATGTCGCCCAGCGCCTGGTCCCTCTCGAACGAAGCGATCCAGGACTCCAGGGTCTTGCTCTCGATGGCGCCGCGCAAGCCGCGCATGACGTCCTGATAGTAGTGGAGATTGTGCCACGTGAGCAGCATCGCACCGAGGATCTCGTCGGCGCGGATGAGGTGATGCAGGTACGCGCGGCTGTGGTGTTTGCAGGCGGGGCAGGCGCAGTGCTCGTCGATCGGCCGCGGATCGTCGCGATGGCGGGCGTTGCGCATGTTGAGCTCGCCGCGCCGTGTGAAGGCCTGCGCGGTACGGCCCGAACGCGTCGGCATCACGCAGTCGAACATGTCGATGCCGCGCTTCACCGCGCCCACGATGTCGCCGGGACGGCCGACACCCATCAGGTAGCGCGGCCGGTTGGAGGGCAGCATCGGCACCGTGTAGTCGAGCGTGCCGAACATCAGCGCCTGGCCTTCGCCCACGGCGAGGCCGCCGACCGCATAGCCGTCGAAGCCGATGTCGATCAGCGCCTTCGCGCTCTCCTCGCGCAACGCCGGGAAGATGCTGCCCTGGACGATGCCGAACAGGCCGTAGCCCGGCCGCTCGACGAAGGCCTTGCGGCCCCGTTCGGCCCATTTCATGGAAAGCCGCATCGAGAAGGCGGCTTCCGGCTCCTCGACCGGCCAGCTGGTGCATTCGTCGAACGACATGGTGATGTCGGCGTCGAGCAGGCGCTGGATGCCGATCGAGCTTTCGGGGGTCAGGCGATGCTGCGAGCCGTCGATCGGCGAGCGGAAGGTGACGCCGTCGGGGTCGAGCTTGCGCAGCTCCTTGAGCGACATCACCTGGAAGCCGCCGGAGTCGGTCAGGATCGGCCCCGGCCAGTTCATGAACTTGTGCAGGCCGCCCAGCGCTGCCACGCGCTCGGCGCCCGGCCGCAGCATCAGATGGAAGGTGTTGCCCAGCACGATCTCCGCGCCGGTCTCGGCGACCGACTGCGGCAGCATCGCCTTCACGGTGCCGGCGGTGCCGACCGGCATGAAGGCTGGCGTCTCGATCGTGCCGTGGGCCGTCGTGATGCGGCCGCGGCGGGCTGCGCCGTCGCTGCCCAGCAGCTCGTAGGAAAGGCTCATCGGCGCAACAGACAACAATCGCCGTAGGAATAGAAGCGGTATCGCTCCCTCACGGCATGCGCATAGGCCGCCTTCATGCGGTCCAGGCCCGCGAAAGCCGAAACCAGCATGAACAGGGTCGAGCGCGGCAGGTGGAAGTTCGTCAGCAGCAGGTCGACCGCGCGGAACCGGAATCCGGGCGTGATGAAAATGTCGGTCTCGCCGCTCCACGGCTTGAGGGCGCCGTCATGTTGCCGCGCCACGGTTTCGAGCAGGCGCAGCGAGGTCGTGCCGATCGAGACGATGCGGCCCCCCAGGATGCGCGTCGCCTCGACCGCGCGCGCAGTGGCCTCCGAGACCTCGCCCCATTCGGCATGCATCGTGTGCGCGTCGGTATCCTCGACCCTTACCGGCTGGAAGGTACCCGCGCCGACATGCAGCGTGACGCCCGCCGTGGTGATGCCGCTGTCGGCGAGGGCCGCCATCAGCTCCGGCGTGAAATGCAGGCCGGCGGTGGGGGCGGCGACGGAGCCGTCGTTCCTGGCGAACAGCGTCTGGTAATCCTTGCGATCCTGCGCGTCGGCTGTGCCGCCGCGAATGTAGGGAGGGAGAGGTACCGTGCCTTCCTGCTCGAGTGCCGTGAGAAAGGCGTGACCCTCCTGGTCGAAGTCCAGCACCAGCGAGCCGTCTTCCTCCTTGGCTTCGACGCGGGCGCGGAGGCCCGGGAAGTCCAGCACATCGCCTGGCCTCAGCCGCTTCCCGGGGCGGGCGAAAGCACGCCAGCGGCCGTTGCCGAGATCGCGGATCAGCAACGCCTCGACCGCCACGTCCTGGCGCTGGCCGTTGCCTGGCCGCGTGCCCTTGAGGCGTGCGGGAATGACCTTCGTGTCGTTGAAGACCAGCAGGTCGCCACGGCGCAAGAGGCCGGGCAGCGACCGGACCGTGCGGTCGTGCAGGGTCTCGCCCGTGACATCGAGCAGACGCGCGGAGTCGCGCGGAGAGACAGGCCGCTGGGCGATCAGATCGTCCGGCAGCGCAAAATCGAAAAGGTCGACGCGCATTGTTTGAGGATCTGGCCTGCGTCAGGTCTGGCCGATGTCCATGACCACGCCGTCCGAATCGTCGGCGGGCGGCTGAGCATTGAGGTCGGCCAGGGCCACGAAGCGATGCACGCCGTCGACCACGATCCTCTTCACCCGCGCGCGCGTCTCAAGGCAATGGAGGTGTGCCAGGGTCTCGCCGAAGGCGAAGACGATCTGGTTGTTGTCGAGATGGCGCGGGAACAGGATCGGCACCATGTCCCAGCCGGTGGCGCCCCCCGGTCCCATGCGCGCGATCGCCAGCTCCATGTCGTTCAGCCGCGCATCGTGATGGGCGACGAGCTGGTCGAGGCGCGTGTGCAGGCCGATGAAGGGGAAGCCGTGGCTCGGCAGGACCAGCGCATCTGCGGGCAGCCGGCGGAAGCGCGAGAAGCCGTCGAGGAACCAGGTCAGCGCATCGGCCAGCGGCTCGTTCGGCCACACGCCCACATTGGTGCTGATCTTGGGCAGCACCTGATCGCCCGCGATCATCACGTTGAGTTCGGGGCACCACAGCGAAGCATGCTCGGGTGCATGGCCGCGGCCGACGATGACGTCCCAGCGATGGCCGCCGATGGTGATCGGGTGTGCATGGATCATGCGCCGGAAGGCGGTGGGCAGCGGCACCACGCCCTTGGCATAGCCGCCCTTGTGGCGATGGAAGTTGGCGATGCGGTCGGCCGGCACGCCGTTGCGCGCGACATGCGCGGCGCGCGTCTCCTCGCTCTCGACGAAGTCGTTGCGCGCGGCCTGTGCGCTCATGTACTCGCCGAGCGTCATGTAGAGCGGCGCATTCCACTTCTCGCACAGCCAGCCCGCGAGGCCGATATGGTCGGGATGGAGATGCGTGCCGATCACGCGCACGACATGCTTACCCTGGAGCTTCTCGGCGAAGATCTTCTCCCACAGGGTTCGCGTGTCCTGCGAATTGATCCCGGTGTCGACGATCGTCCAGCCGTCCTTCTCCTCGATCAGCCACAGGTTGATGTGGTTGAGCTGGAACGGCAGCGGCATGCGCAGCCAGTAGATGCCGGGGGCGACGTTCTTGATGTCGCCGGGTTCCGGCACATCACCGCAGGGAAAGCGAAGCTGGGCCAGCAGGCGCTGGGACTCGGAGAGGGCGTCAGGCATGAAACGAAACTAGAGGATTCTCCCGCCCCCGTCTCCGGGGGAGGGCGCATGCCAGCCTTACGAGGCCTTCAGCGCCCGCCAGGCGATGTCCTTGCGGTAGAAGCCCTCGGGCCAATCGATCAGGCCGATCGCGCGGTAGGCGCGGGCGCGGGCTTCCTCGACGGTGGGCGCCATGGCGCTGACGTTCAGGACGCGGCCGCCATTGGCGAGGATCTTCCCGTCGGGGCCGGCCTTGGTGCCGGCGTGGAAGATCTGCACGCCCTCGACCTTGGCGGCCTCGTCGAGACCACGGATTTCGCTGCCCTTCGGGTAGGAGTCGGGATAGCCCCTGGTCGCCATGATCACGGTGACGGCGGCGTCGGGCGACCAGCGCAGGTCGAGATGCTTCAGCCCACCCTCGGCGCTGGCCAGCAGGGCCGGCACCAGGTCGGACTTCAGGCGCATCATCAGCACCTGCGTCTCGGGATCGCCGAAGCGGCAATTGTATTCGACCAGTCGCGGCCCCTTGGCGTCGATCATCAGGCCGGCATAGAGCACGCCCCGGAACGGCGTGCCGGCCTTCGCCAGCGCCCGCACGGTGGGCAGCACGATCTCATCCATCGTGCGCTGCTGCATGGCGGCGTCGAAGACCGGCGCCGGAGAGTAGGCGCCCATGCCGCCGGTGTTTGGCCCCTTGTCGCCGTCGAAGGCGCGCTTGTGGTCCTGCGCGCCGACCAGCGGCAGGACATGCTCGCCGTCGGTCAGGGCGAAGAAGCTCGCCTCCTCGCCCTGCATGAATTCCTCGATCACCACCGAGGCGCCGGCCGCGCCGAAGCGGTTGCCGGAGAGCATGTCGCGCACCGCCTCGATCGCCTGGTCGACCGTCTCGGCGATGATCACGCCCTTGCCGGCGGCGAGCCCGTCGGCCTTGATGACGATCGGCACGCCCTGCGCCCGGATATAGGCCTCGGCGGGCGCCACTTCGGTGAAGCGCTCGTAGGCGGCGGTCGGGATGTTGTTGGCGCGACAGAGTTCCTTGGTGAAGCTCTTGGAGCCCTCGATGCGGGCGGCGGCCTTGGACGGGCCCCAGGCTCTGATGCCGGCGGCTGCGAAGGCGTCGGCCATGCCGGCGACCAACGGGGCGTCCGGAGCGATCACCACGAAGTCGATCGCGAGCCGCTGGGCCAAGGCCACCTGGCCGGGGATGTCCTCGGCACCGACTTCCTCGACGCATTCGGCAATCTGCGCGATGCCGGCATTGCCGGGCGCGCAGTATAGCTTGGTGCAGAGCGGCGAGGCCGAAATCGCCCAGCACAGGGCATGTTCGCGGCCGCCGCCGCCCACCACGAGGATTCGCATGGCGAGGCTTTGACCACAGTTTGCGCCGGGGGCACAAGCGGCTAGGTTCGGGCCCGGATGGATAACCTCGACCCCCCGACTCCCCCTTCGAATGTTCCGGAATTCTCGGTTTCCGAGCTTTCCTTCGCCCTGAAACGCGAGATCGAGACCGCCTTCCCGCGGGTGCGCGTGCGCGGTGAGATCAGCCAGCCGTCGTTCCCCCGGTCCGGCCACTGCTACTTCCGCCTCAAGGACGAGAACGCCGTGATCGACGGCGTCTGCTGGAAGGGCACGATCCCCCGCCTCGGTATCAAGATCGAGGAGGGGCTGGAGGTCATCGCCACCGGCAAGCTCACCACCTATGCCGGCTCCTCGCGCTACCAGATCATCGTCGACCGGCTGGAACTGGCCGGCGAAGGCGCGCTGCTGAAGCTGCTCGAAGACCGGCGCAAGAAGCTGCAGGCCGAGGGCCTGTTCGACCCGGAGCGCAAGCGCTCGCTGCCCTACCTGCCGCTGACCGTGGGCGTCGTGACCTCGCCATCGGGCGCGGTCATCCGCGACATCCTGCATCGCCTCAGCGACCGCTTCCCCTGCCACGTGCTGGTCTGGCCGGTGGCGGTGCAGGGCGAAAAGGCGGCGGGTGAGGTGGCCCGCGCCATCGCCGGCTTCAACGGACTGTCTGAAGACGGTCCTGTGCCGCGGCCGGACGTGCTGATCGTGGCGCGGGGCGGCGGCTCGCTGGAGGACCTGTGGGCCTTCAACGAGGAGATCGTGGTGCGCGCCGCCGCGAACTCCGAAATCCCGCTGATCTCCGCCGTCGGCCACGAGACCGACACGACCCTGATCGACTTTGCCTCGGACCGCCGTGCGCCGACGCCGACCGCGGCCGCCGAGATGGCGGTGCCGGTGCGCGCCGACCTGATGACCGAGACTCTCGACTACGCCAAGCGCCTGGTCGGCGGCATGACGCGACTCCTGCGCGAGCAGTCGATGGAACTGGCCGGCCTTGCACGTGGCCTGGGCGATCCGCGTCGCCTGATCGAAGAGCGCCAGCAGCGGGTCGACGTGAGTGGGGAACGCCTGGCGCTCGCTACACGGCAGCTCGTGGAGCGGCGGGCGCATCAGCTCTCGGCCGCGCGCCTGGTGAGCCCGCAAGCGGTGATCGCCGCCAAGGAACAGGCGCTGGTCGCCGAAAGCCGCGCTCTGACACGCGCCGTCGACCGCTTCAAGAGCGACGCGCTGCAGAAATACGCGCGCGCCTTCGACCGGCTCGACCAGCTCGGGGACCGGCTGAAGCGCCACGGCAACGACCTGCTGCTGAACGGCCAGCGCCAGGTCGACCAGGCCGCCAAGCTGCTGGAGAGCTACTCCTTCCACTCCGTCCTGAACCGCGGTTTTGCCCTGGTGCGCGACCAGGAGGGCCACCCGGTCCTCGCCGCCGCCGGCACCAGCGCCGGCCAGACGATCGCCATCGAATTCAGCGACGGCCGCGTGGGTGCGCGCGTGACGGATGGAGCGGGCGCACCGAAGCCTGTTGCGATTCCCGCTGCACCGCCCAAGCGTCGTGATGGCGGCGGCAATCAAGGATCTTTGCTGTAGCCTTCCCCCTCCCTAGCCCTCCCCCGTAAGACGGGGGCGGGAATAAGAATCATGTCCCCGCCCCCGTCTTACGGGGGAGGGCTAGGGAGGGGGAGAGCAACTGGTGATTGTCTCTCCGTCATACTTTCGTCCTACCGGTGTGGCTTGCTGACTAGGTGAAAAGCTACGCCCAGGACCTCCGCAACAACGCCACCGAACCCGAGCGAGTCCTCTGGAACCGTCTCCGACGCCGCCAACTGGCCGGCCTCAAGTTCCGCCGCCAGCACGAGATCGGTCGCTACATCTGCGATTTCGTCTGCCTCGAAGCGTCGATGATCGTCGAACTCGACGGCAGCCAGCATGTCACCGACGCGCCGTACGACGCCAATCGCGATGCCTTCCTGCGTTCGGCTGGCTTCAGGGTCCTGCGCTTCTGGAATGGGGACGTACTCTCTCAAACAGACTCTGTCGTCGAAACGATTTACGAGGCGCTGTATCGTCCCGAGATGGAGGGGCGCTTCGACTGAGGCTTTCCCCAATGAAGCAAGGGGAAACACCAATGACCGCTGAACCGCTGTCGGCCGAGACGATCGGGAACTTCCTGTATGCGAGCACGGCGACCGTCTCGATGCAGATGCTGAAGCGTGGCTTTCGCAATGTCGCGGTGAACGGGGTGAAGCCGCTCAATCCGGCAGCGGCGCGGATCGTCGGGCCGGCCTACACGCTGCGCTACATTCCGAGCCGCGAGGACATCGACAAGGCGCCGAGCCCCAGTGATCCGCCGAATGCGCAGCGCACGGCGATCGAGGAATCGCCGCCGGGCTCGGTGCTGGTGATCGGCACCGAGGGCAATACGCGCTCCGGTACGCTGGGCGACATTCTGGCGTTGCGCCTCAAGGTGCGCGGCCTGGCCGGCGTCCTGAGCGACGGGGCGATGCGCGATTCACCGGTGATCGGCAAGTTCGACTTCCCGGTCTACTGCTCGGCCGCCGCCGCTCCACCCAGCATGGCCAACCTGCGGCCCGTCGAGGTGCAGGTGCCGGTCGGCATCTGCGGCGTCCCGGTCTATCCCGGCGACGTCATCGTGGCCGACGAGGATGGCGCCATCGTCGTGCCGCGGCATCTGGCCGACGAGGTGGCGCGCGATTCCTTCGAGCAGGAGCGGCTGGAGAAGTTCGTCGCGATCCGCGTGAGCCAGGGGCACCCGATCGCCGGCACCTATCCGCCGAACGACGAGACGAAGAAGCTTTACCAGGCGTGGATCAAGGCCGGTGAGCCTGCCGGCGGGTGAGGAGGTCGTATATGCGTGTTTCATCGATCGCCGTGCTGCTGATGCTCGGGCTTGCGGCCTGCGAAGGCTCGAACGTGGCGATGGCGCCGCCGGGCCAGGATATTGCCGGCAAGCAGTTCGCACCGCCGCCGCCCGGCATGGGCGCGGTCTATTTCTTCAATCCCTCGACGGCGAGCCCGGTGCTGAACGTCACGGCCAACGGCCAGGAGATCGGGCGCCTCGGCACGCAGACCTGGATGCGCACCGAACTGGCGGCCGGCCCCTATACGATGCGCTGCCGCGGCGGCGGTTCGGCCAACGCGATAAACATGAACATCGCGCCCGGTAACATCCGGTATGTCGACGTCCAGATGCTGCCGGGCCAGTATGTCTGCACCATCCGCGAGACCGATCCCGGCTCGGGGCAGGCGGGCGTCATGAGCGGCAGTCGAGCGGCGCAGTATTAGGCGGACGCCGCGGGAATGCGGGCGATGACCTTGATCTCGAAGTCGAAGCCCGCGAGCCAGTTGACGCCGACGGCGGTCCAGCTCGGATAGGGCGCCTCGCCGATTTCTTCGCTGCGCACCTTCATCATCGTCTCGAACTGCGCCTCGGGATCGGTGTGGAAGGAAGTGACGTCCACCACGTCGTCGAAGGTACAGCCTGCGGCCGCCAGAACAGCGTGCAGGTTGGCGAAGGCGCGCCGGACCTGGTCCTCGAAC
This sequence comes from Reyranella sp., assembly GCF_004297265.1. GTDB lineage: Bacteria > Pseudomonadota > Alphaproteobacteria > Reyranellales > Reyranellaceae > Reyranella. Next base: position 155,824 of record NZ_SCUT01000003.1, on the reverse strand, counting down.
ACCGGCTCGGGCGAGCCGTCGTCGCGGCTGCCGACCTGGCCCGACACGAAGAGGAGATCGCCGGAGCGGATGGCCGGCGAATATTTGTGGGTATCGTAGAGCGCATGCCTGTTGTTCGCCGGGAAGACGGCTTCGCGCTTTGACATGTCGGATTCCTTTTCAGTCCTGACCCGGGTGATCGCCGTAGGGCTTGGTAATCAGTTCGAGCAGGTGGCCATTGGGATCCTCGAAGTAGACGCCACGGCCGCCGTAGAGGTGGTTGATCTCGCCGCGCCCGTTCTTGCTGGGGTGGGCGTAGTAGGGGATGCCGGCCTTCTGAATCCTGTCGAACGAGGCGTCGAATTCCTGGTCATCGACGAGGAAGGCGTAGTGCGTCGTGCTGGGATTGGGCGTGCCGATGAAATCGAGCGTGACGCCGTTCGACATCTGCACCGGGCGGAACGGGCCCCATTGCGGGCCGGCCTCGATGCCCAGGATACCGGCCAGGAATTCGGCCGATGCATCCTTGTCCTTCACATGGACGATCAGGTGATTGAGGGCTGGCATGGAAGTCTCCTGCGGGCTGCCCTCAACGTAGGCAGGCCGCGGGTGACTTCAACCGGTTACGCGCCAGTGCTCGGCAGGAGGATCAGCCGCCGCCCTTCTCGCAGACGAAGGCCTTGAAGGTGATGATGTCGCTCGGGACGCCCTTCTTCTTGCAGTAGGCTTCGAACTCATCCGGCGTCACGGGCACCATCTTGATGGCATGGCGGCGGCTGCGCCAGTCGGCCATGCGGCTCATCTCCTTCATATGCCAGTCGGCATAGGAGCTGAGCGGATAGTGCTTCACGGTGCGCTGCAGCACCTCATGGTCGGATGCGGTCACCTTGGCGAAGTACTGGATGGCCATGCCGGTCTGCCTTCAGGAATACGGACGCCGCATCTACCCTCCCCCGGGGGTGGGCTGCAACCCACAATGAGAGGGAGCCTCGTGTGTCGCTAGGGCGCGGCGGCGTCGGGCAGGACGCGATTGGGCAAGGGCTGCCAATGGCTGCGGGGAATGACCTTCAGCGTGTCCGCGAACTGCTGGGCGCAGCGCTGCCAGGTGAAGGTTTCCGCATGGCGGCGGCAATCCTCGGGATCGCGCGGGAACGCGGCCAGGCAGGCGGTGCGCAGGTCCTTGTCGAGGGCGCCCACTCTGGGGTCGGTCACGACGTCGAGCGGTCCCGGCACGGGATAGCCGGCGACCGGTACGCCCGAAGCCAGAGCCTCGACCATGACCAGGCCGAACGTGTCGGTGACGCTCGGGAAGACGAAGCAGTCGGCCTGTGAATAACGATACGAAAGTTCATCGGTGTCGACCGAACCGAAGAAATGCGCGTTCGCATAGCGGCGCTGCAGCGACTTGAGCTGCGGACCACCACCCACCACCCACTTGGTGCCGGGAAGGTCGAGATCGAGGAACGCCTTGATGTTCTTTTCGATGGCGACGCGGCCGGCATAGAGCCAGATCGGCCGCGGCTCCTCGAATTGCTCGCGCGGCTGCGGCTTGAAGGCGGTGATATCGACGCCGCGCGACCACGGCACGAGATTCTTGAAGCCGCGTTCGGCCAGCTCGTCGCGGATCGCCGGCGATACGACCAGCACCGCCGAGGATGGCGCGTGGAAGCGGCGCACGAAGGCGTAGCTCCACGAGAGCGGCGCGAAGATGCGCGCGCGCACATATTCGGGGAAGCGCGTGTGGTAGGCGGTCGTGAAGGGAATGCCGCGACGTCGGCAAAAGCCCCGCGCCGCCCAGCCGAGCGGTCCCTCGGTGACGAGGTGGATGGCATCGGGGGCGAACAGCTTGAGCATGTGGCTGAGCCGCGACGAGGGAAACAGCGAGAGCCTTATCTCGGGATAGGTCGGGCAGGGCACGGTGCGGAAGCGGTCGGGGCCGAACACCTCGACCTCGTGGCCGGCGGCGCGGAGTATGCGCGATACGATTTCGAGCGTGCGGACGACGCCGTTGATCTGGGGTCGCCAGGCATCGGTGACGATGGCAATGCGCAATGGCTACTCCGCGGCCAGTTGAACGTGAGACAAGGGAAGTCGGGACGAACGACGGGCCACCTCGTCCGCCCAGTGGACGATGCGCAGGCGGCCGTCGAAATCCTCGACCAGCGCCGTGCAGCTTTCGACCCAGTCGCCGTCGTTGCAGTAGAGCACGCCGTCGATCATGCGCATCTCGGCATGATGGATGTGGCCGCACACCACGCCGTCGACGCCGCGGCGCCGGGCCTCGCTCGCGACCGCGTTCTCGTAGTCGTTGATGAATTGCACGGCGTTCTTGACACGGTGCTTCAGGAAGGCCGAGAGCGACCAGTAGGGCAGGCCGAGCTTGCGGCGTCCCCAGTTGAAGATCGTGTTGAGCCGCAGCGCCGCGGCATAGGCCCAGTCGCCCAGGATGGCGAGCCAGCGGGCGTAGCGCACGATGCCGTCGAACTGGTCGCCGTGGATGACCAGCAGCTTCTTGCCTTCGGGTGTCTCGTGAATCGCCTCGTCCTCGACGCGCACGTCGCCGAAGGTGAGCTGGCAATATTGCCTCGCCGCCTCGTCGTGATTGCCGGGGATGTAGACCACGTTGGTGCCCTTACGGGCCTTGCGCATGATCTTCTGCACGACATCGTTGTGCGCCTGCGGCCAGTACCACCAGCGCTTGAGCCGCCAGCCGTCGACGATGTCGCCGACCAGATAGAGATGCTCGCTTTCGTTCTTCCTGAGGAAGTCGAGCAACAACTCGGCCTGACAGCCGCGCGTACCGAGATGGATGTCGGACAGGAAGATTGCCCTGTGGCGGGCTGGCTGGTGGCGTTCGTGAAGTGTCATGTGGAAGGCACGGTCATGTGGATAATGGTCGACCGACACAAAATATGTTGTGCGCGATTGCAGGGTACGCATTGGATTGTGTATGGGAGCCGTTGCGTGGAGGTGTATCGGTTGTGACTGTTCGATGACATTCGCCTCGGCCGCCGGACCGGCGAAATCGGTGCTCCTCATTTTCAATCCGACGGCCGGCCGCCGCCGGCGCGGGCTGGTCGACGAGGTCGTGCGCCTCGTCAGAGCCCTCGGCTGGACGGTCGATGTGATGGAGACGGCAGCCTCGGGCGATGCGCGCCGTCTGGCCGAAACGTGCGATGCCGGACGCTACGGCGTGATCGCGGTTGCCGGTGGCGACGGGACGATCAACGAGGTGGTGAACGGGCTTGCCGCCCGCGCCGCCACGGCGCCGCCGCTCGCCCTCGTGCCGCTGGGCACCGCCAACGTGCTGGCGCACGAACTGGGATTGGGTTCCACCGCATCGGCGCTCGCAGAGGCGATCACGGACGGCCGCGAAATTCTCATGCATCCGGGCCGGGCCAGCGGAAGCGGGCTTGCCCGTTGCTTCTCCCTGATGGCCGGCGCCGGCTTCGATGCCAAGGTGGTGGCGGGTGTCAGTGCGCCCCTGAAGCGCCGCTGGGGAAAGATCGCCTATGTCTGGCGCTCGCTGATCGAGGCCAGGCGCTATCGGCCGGTGCGCTACGCCGTCGAGATCGACGGCGTTGCTCACGAGGCGGCGTCGGTGATCGTGACTCACGCCCGTCACTATGCCGGCCCCTATGTCGTGGCGCCGGAGGCGTCGCTCGATGACCCACTGCTGCATGTCTGCCTGTTCGAACGCTGGGGCTGGATGCACGCCCTGCGCTTCGGCGCGGCCCTCTTGCTGGATGCGTTGCCGCGAACGCCGGGCTATCATGTCGTCGCGGGCCGTGAGGTTCGGATCTCCGTCCTGAACGACGCCGGCGAACGGCGCCGCCAGCCTGTCCAGATCGATGGTGACGACGCGCTGACCTTGCCCGTGTCGATCCGTCTTTCGACCGAGGCCGTACGACTGCTCAAGCCGGCCTGATTCCACGTTTTTGTCCGGTGCTGTGCGGGGCGCCGCCGAACGGTCTATCCTTGCTTCACAGGGCGTTGAACCGGGGGGCGTTCGCCGTGGAGGTCTACCCGGCGACCGATCGAAAGGCTTCAGTTTGGCTACAGCAGTGAAATATCGGCGCAAGAGTTCGGCGAAGGCCGAGCAGCGCGCGGCGACGATGGATCAGATTCTCGACACCGCCGAGTACCTGTTCTCACAGCATGGCTTCTACGGCGTCACGCTGAAGGACGTGGCCAAGACCGTCGGCGTGCACCACACGCTGATCAACTACTACTTCGAAGACAAGAAGAAGCTCTTCGAGGACGTATTCGCGCGGCGGGCGGTAGTGACGAGCCAGCGGCGCATGAAGGCGCTCGATGACTATGAAAATGAGGTCGGCAATTCTCCGACGGTGGAGGGGGCGCTGCGGGCCTTCCTCGACACCGACCTCGATCTATACACGGAGGGCGGCGAGGGCTGGCGCAACTATGGCGCGCTGGGTGCCCAGGTGGCGAGCACGCCCGAATGGGGCGCCCGGATGATGGACGAGCATTTCGATCCGGTGGTGCTGCGGTTGATCGGCCTGCTCAAGAAGGCCCTGCCGGAGTGTGCCGAGGAGGACATCTTCTGGGGCTACCACTTCGTGACCGGCGCCCTGATGCTGACGCTCGCCAAGACCGGCCGCATCGACAAGCTGTCCGGCGGTCTCTGCCGTTCGGACGATTACGCCGCCGTGAAGGAGCGTATGGCGACCTTCATGGCGGCCGGTTTCCTGTCGGTCTGTTCGCGCCGGAAAAGCTAGCCGGGAAGGAAAGGAGGGCAGGTCGCACTTGCATCGTGCGCGTTAATTCACTAGTGAGTGAATGAACAAGAAAAGAAGAAAACAACCACTAGGGAAGGAACGAGACCATGCGCGCACGCAGCGGCATTTCCATTCTTCTTGGCCTGGTGCTGGCGATCGCCGGCATGGGCGGCGCCTCGGCGCAGCAGACGATCAAGGTCGCCTATACCGATCCGCTCTCGGGTCCCTTCGCCCAGGTGGGCGACGCGAACCTGAAGCAGATGCAGTACATTATCGACTTCATCAACGCCAAGGGCGGCGCGCTCGGCAAGAAGTTCGAGCTCGTGCCGTTCGATAACAAGTCGCAACCATCGGATGCGCTGATCGCGCTGAAGAGCGCGACCGACCAGAACATGCCGTTCATCATGCAGTGCAGCGGCTCCAACATCGCCGCCGCCCTGATCGACGGCGTGAACAAGCACAACGATCGCAACCCCGACAACCGCATCATCTATCTGAACTGCGGTGCGGTGGCGCCGGAGCTGACCAACGAGCAGTGCAGCTTCTGGCACTTCCGCTTCGACCTCCATGCCGCGATGAAGGCCGAGGTGATGGTCCGCGCCCTGCCGAAGGAAACGACCAAGGTCTATCTCATCAACCAGGACTACCTGTTCGGACAGTCCGTGCAGCGCGAGCTCAGGACCTACCTCGCCAAGCTTCGGCCGGACGTGCAGATCGTCGGCGACGAACTCATCCCGCTCGGCAAGATCAAGGACTTCTCGCCCTACATCACGAAGATCAAGGCATCGGGCGCGCAGGCGCTGATGACGGGCAACTGGGGCCCCGACATGAACCTGCTGATCAAGGCTGGTATCGATGCCGGCGCCGACCTGCGCTACTACACTTTCTACGCCCACCTGGCTGGCGGCCCGACGGCGATCGGCGCGGGCGGCGACGGCCGCGTGCTGTCGGTCATGTCCTTCGGCGAGAACGTGGCGCCGGAACTCGGCAACAAGGAGGCCGAGGAATTCACCAAGGGCTTCCGCGACAAGCACAAGTTCGACTTCTCGGCCGCGGGATACCGTACGATCTTCGAGTATCTCCAGGCGGCGGTGAACAAGGCCGGCGCCGTCGACGCCACCAAGATCGCTTTTGCGCTGGAAGGCATGACGATCCGGGATTTCCTGGGTTTCGAGACGACGATGCGCAAGGACGACCATCAGCTCATCAGCGAGTACTTCGTCGGTAGCTTCAAGAAGGGCGTGAAGTATGACGCCGAAAACACCGGCCTCGGCTGGGCGACCGCGGCGACCGTGCTCGCCAAGGACGTCGACCAGCCGAACACCTGCAAGATGAAGCGCCCGCGCTGATCTCCGCCCGGCCGATCATCAAACGCCCACTCCCGATCCGGGAGTGGGCGCCCTCCCACGGCGATCCGGTGCCATGGAAGTCTTCGTCGTCTCGCTCCTGAACGGACTCGTCTACGGCATGCTGCTGTTCATGCTGGCGAGCGGTCTCACGCTCATCCTCAGCATGATGGGTGTGCTGAACTTCGCCCATGCCAGCGCCTATATGCTGGGGGCGTATTTCGCCTACACGATCAGCCTCTATGTCGGCTTCTGGCCCGCCCTCATCGTGGCGCCGGTGTTGTGCGGGCTGGTCGGCGCGGCCATCGAGATGTGGGGCCTGCGGCGGGTGCATCGCCACGGCCACATCGCCGAACTGCTGTTCACGTTCGGCGTCGCGCTCATCATCGAGAAGGCCGTGCAGATGACCTGGGGGCTTCTGCCGGTTCCCTATCGGGTGCCGGAGCTGCTGGATTTCCCGCTGTTCCGCATCTACGGCACGCAGTTTCCGGCGTACCGCGCCTTCATGCTGCTGATCTCGGCACTGATGTTCGGGGCGATCTGGCTCGGGCTGACGCGCACCCGCGTCGGGCTCGTCATCCAGGCGGCGCTCACGCATCCCGACATGGCCTCCGCGCTGGGCCACAACGTGCCGCGCATCTTCACCCTCGTCTTCGCCGCCGGCACCGCGCTGGCGGGGCTCGCCGGCGTGATCGGCGGGAACTACCAGGTCACCGAGCCTGCCATGGCCTTCACCATGGGGCCGATCGTGTTCGTCGTCGTGGTGTTCGGCGGCCTCGGCTCGCTCACGGGCTGCTTCATCGCCTCGATCCTCATGGGTCTCATCCAGACCTTTGCCGTCGTCTTCGACGTATCGCTGGCCGATCTGCTGGCGAAGTTCGGCATCACCGTCACCGCCAGCACGCCCTTCGCGGAGATCCTCACCGTGACCTTGCCGCGAATCGGCGCGCTGTTGCCCTTCCTGATGATGGTGCTGATCCTGGTGTTCCGTCCGCGCGGCCTGATGGGAACGCGTGACACATGAGCCTGCTGCGTCGCAACTGGCTGTGGCTGCTGGCGCTCGTCGTCCTGCTGGCGTTTCCATTCCTGTTCTACGACTGGGCGAAGGGCCGCCATTCCGGATTCGCGCTGACGTTGATGAGCGAGATCGGCGTCATGGCGATCTTCGCGCTGTCCTTCAACATGCTGATGGGCCAGGCCGGGCTGCTCTCGTTCGGCCATGCCGTGCTGTTCGGGCTGGGCGCCTACTGTGCCGCCCATGTCGTCAACCTGGTCAAGGCGGGCACGATCTGGCTGCCGACCGAGCTGGTGCCGCTGGCCGGCGGGCTGGGCGGCCTGTTCTTCGGCTTCGTCCTGGGCTGGCTGGCGACCAAGCAGCGGGCCACCGCTTTTGCCATGATCACCATGGGCCTGGGCGAACTCGTCTCCGCGGCGGCGCTGATGTTCATGGGGTTCTTCGGCGGCGAAGGCGGCATCACCATCGACCGCGTCATGGATACCAGCCTGCTCGGCGTCCGATATACGTCGCCCTGGCAGGTCTACTGCCTCGTCCTCGCCTGGGCCTTCATCGCCGCCGCCCTGATGCGGCTGCAGACCCAGACGCCCCTCGGCCGGATGGCAAACGCCGCGCGCGACAATTTCGAGCGTGCACAGTTCGTCGGCTACGACCCGCGGCGGATCCGGTGGATACAGTTCACCCTGGCGGGTTTCTTCGCCGGCATCGGCGGCGGCCTCTACGTGCTGATCTACGAGATCGTCACCTTCGACACCGTCTCGGCGGCCAAGTCGGCCAATGCCCTGCTGGCCGTCTATATCGGCGGCACCGGGGCGTTCTTCGGACCCATTCTCGGCACCATCGTGGTGGTGTTGCTGCAGAGCGGCGTCAGCCTGCTCAGCAACGCCTGGCTGCTCTATGTCGGTGTGCTGTTCATCGTCATGGTGATGTATGCGCCGATCGGGCTCGTCGGTCTGATCGGCCTGCACGCGCCGATCTGGCGGGCGGGCAGGCTGCGCGAGCTGTTGCTGCCCTATCTGCGGGCCCTGCCGCCGGCCCTGATGGTCCTGCTGGGCTTCGTGCTGCTGGTCGAACTCACGTCCTTCACCACCATTGGCGCCGCACAGGGCAAGCACTTCGCGATCGCCGGCCGGACAATCGACACCACATCGCCGCTACCCTGGGGGATCGCGCTCGTGGCCCTGGGGTTGGGCGCGCTATGGCTGCGCCGCGAGGCGCGCGCGTTCCGCCTGCGATGGGACGCCTTGATGGAAGACGCCAAGCGGCAGGCGGGTGCCTCTTGAGCGCGCCTGCGATCGAGTTGCGAGACGTCCGCAAGAGTTTCGGCCCCACCGAGATCATCCGGGGCGTCAATCTCGCCATCCCCCGCGGGGAGCGCCATGCCGTGATCGGCCCGAACGGCGCGGGCAAGACGACGCTCTTCAACCTGATCTCCGGACGGTTCCCGATCAGTTCCGGCACCATCACCGTCAACGGCAAGTCCACCGCCGGCCTGCCGCCGCAGGAGATCAATCGGCTCGGCCTGTCGCGGAGTTTCCAGATCACCTCGATCTTCCCGCGCATGACGGTGTTCGAGAACATCCGCTGCGGCCTCCTGTGGTCGCGTGGCTATCGCTATTCCTTCTGGCACTTGCTGGGCGGCCAGAAGGCGCTGAATGCCGAGGTCGACCGGCTGCTCGACCGGCTGAAACTCGGCGACCGCCGCAACGTGCAGGCGGGTCTTCTGTCCTATGCCGAGCAGCGGGCGCTCGAGATCGGCATCACCATCGCGGGTGGCGCCGACATCATCCTGCTCGACGAGCCGACCGCCGGCATGAGCCATAGCGAGACCGACGCCGCCGTCGAGCTGATCCGCGGCGTGTCGGAGGGCAAGACGCTGCTCATGGTCGAGCACGACATGAGCGTGGTGTTCGGCCTCGCCGACCGCATCAGCGTGCTGGTCTACGGCGAGGTCATCGCCTCGGACACGCCGGCCGCCATCCGCGGCAACGCCGCCGTGCAAGAGGCCTATCTCGGAACGATCGCGGCATGAGGGCGCCGGCATGATGCTCGAGGTCCGTGACCTGCATGCCCTGTATGGCAAGAGCCACATCCTGCAGGGCGTCGATCTCGCGGTCGACGAGGGCGAGATCGTGAGCCTGCTGGGCCGCAACGGCGTCGGCCGCTCGACCGCCTGCAAGGCGATCATGGGGCTGGTGCCGCCGGTCGGGCAGATCCGCTTCAAGGGCCGATCGATCGCCGGTTTGAGGCCCGACCAGATCGCTCATGCCGGAATAGGCTATGTCCCCGAGGACCGGCAGGTGTTCCCCAGCCTGACCGTGAAGCAGAACCTCGAACTCGGGCTGAAGCGCGCTGGCGTGTTCGGGCGCTGGAAGTTCGACGACGTGTTCGCGCTGTTTCCCAATCTCGGCGAGCGGCGGGACAATCCGGCCGGCGTGCTGTCGGGCGGCGAGCAGCAGATGCTCACCATGTGTCGCACGCTGATGGGCGATCCCGACCTGGTGATCATCGACGAGCCGACCGAGGGGCTGGCGCCCAGGCTGGTCGAGCAGGTCGGCCGGCTGCTCGACGAGATCGCCCGACGCGGCACGGCGATCCTCCTGGTCGAGCAGAAGCTCACCATCGCGCTCAAAATCTCCCATCGCCTCTACGTCATGGGCCACGGACGCATCGTGTTCAGCGGATCTCCCGCCGAACTGACGGCGAATACCGCGATCCGCAAGGAATGGCTGGAGGTCTGATCGACTCTTCGATCGATCTCCCCCGCTAACGCACAGCCTGCAGGCGGCGCACCGACTCCTGGGTCGGGTGGCCGTCGGCCGGCAGGGCCTGCTGCTGCTGGAACAGGCGCAGGGCGGAGCGGGTCTTGGGACCGAGCAGCCCGTCGGCCTCGTCCTTGTAGAGGCCGAGGCGGGCCAGGCGCATTTGCATGTCGATGACGGTGTCGCGCGAGATCGGCGCATCGTCGGCCGGTGCCGGTTGCTGGACCGGCGGGCCGCCCGCGATCTGGCGGGCCAGGATGCCGACCGACAGCGCGTAGAGCGTCGAGCGGTTCCAGTTCATCACAGCCTTGAAGTTCGGATAGATGATGAAGGCCGGACCGCGAAAGCCGGCGGGCAGCAGGATCGAGGCGGCGTCGTCGACGGCGGGCAGGGCGCCACCGTTCATCTTCTTTACGCCCATCGCGGCCCAGGCCTTCACCGGCTTCTCGACCGTGGTGTCGGCCTGTTCGAGCGGGAAGTTCGCCGGCAGCATCACCTCTTCGCTGGACGGCAGGCCGGGCTTGAAGCCGATGCCGCGCAGGAAGTTGGCCGCCGAGGCGAAGGCGTCGGGCAGGCTGTTCCAGATGTCGATCCTGCCGTTGCCGTCACGGTCGACCGCCCATTTGGTGAAGGTCGACGGCATGAACTGCATGTTGCCCATGGCGCCGGCCCACGAGCCGCGCATCTGGTCGCTGGTCATGTGATTCATGTTGAGGATGCGCAGTGCCTGCACCGTCTCGTTGCTGAAGAATTCCCGGCGCTTGGTCATGCAGGCGAGCGTCGCGACGGAGCGCACGACCCGGAAGTCGCCCATGTAGGTCCCGTAGTTCGTCTCGATGCCCCAGAAGGCCATGAGGTACTGCGGCGGGACCCCGTATTCGGCCTGCAGCTGGTCGAGCAGGGCGCGATGCTGCGCCATCTTCTGCTGGCCCTTCTGGATGCGATCGAGCGAGACGGTGCCGCCGACATACTTGGCATAGGTCAGCGAGAATTCGGGCTGGCGGTTGTCGAGATCGACGACCTTCTGGTCGGGTGTCAGGCCCTGGAAGGCGCGATCGATGACCTGCGCCGGCACGCCCTGCTTCAGCGCATCGGCCTTGATGGTGTTCAGGCAGTCGCGAAAGCCGCCATCCTGGGCTTCGGCGGGCGCAGCCCCGAGGAAGACGGGGCCGCAGAGAAGAGCCGTCGTTGCGGCGATAATTCGTGCATTGGGCATGAAGGACATGCCCGGCAGTTTATCACGAGCCGGCGACGGTCAGCCCTTCAATTCTCACGGTCGGGGCGTTGGTCGAGCTCTTGAATTCGAGGTCGTTCGCGGCGGTCATGTTGAGGAACATATCCTTCAGATTGCCGGCGACGGTGATGCCGCTCACCGGCCACGCCAGCTCGCCGTTCTCGATCCAGAAGCCCGAGGCGCCGCGGCTGTAGTCGCCGGTCACGCCGTTGACGCCGAAGCCGATCAGGTCGGTGATGTAGAGGCCGTTCTTGATGTCGCCGATCAGCTCCTTCACCGACAGCTTGCCCTTCTCGAGATAGAAATTCGAGGTGGTGGGCGAGGGCGGGCCCGAAACGCCGCGCGAGGCATGGCCGGTTGGTGCGAGGTTGAGCTGGCGCGCCGCCGCGAGGTCGAGCAGCCACGTGGTCAGCACGCCATCGTCGATCACCGCGCGGCGCGACGTCGCCAAGCCCTCGGCGTCGAACGGCCGGCTGCCCAGGCCGCGCTTGCGCAGCGGGTTGTCGAGGATGCGGATGCCCTCGGCGAAGACGCGCTCGCCCATCCTGTCCTTCAGGAACGAGGTGCCGCGCGCCACTGCGCGGCCGTTGATGGCGCCGGCGAGATGGCCGATCAGCCCGCCCGAGACGCGGCGGTCATAGATCACCGGCACCCGCGCGCTCTGCGCCTTGCGCGGATTGAGACGACGCACCACGAACTTTCCGGCGTTGCGGCCGACCTTGGCGGGCGCCATCAGGTCCTCGAGATGGACGGCGCTGGTCCATTCATAGTCGCGCTCCATGCCCGTGCCTTCGCCGCCGAGCACCGAGCAGGACAGCGAGAAGCCGCTGCGACGGTAGCCGCCGGAGAAGCCGTTGCTGGCCGCCAGCATCACCGAGGTGCGGCCCCAGCCGGCCTCGGCGCCTTCGGAATTGGTGACGCCCTTGACGGCGCGCGCAGCATCCTCGGCCTCGCCCGCCATGGCGAGCAGCTTCTTGGCCGAGGGGCGCGTCTTGTCGTCGAGGTCGAGGTCGGGCCATTTGCGGGCCAGCAGCTCTTCGGGCGCGAGGCCGCAGGTCGGGTCCTCCGGCACCGCGCGCGCCATGTCGACGGCGCGGCTGGCCAGTTCCCGCAGCGAGGCGGGCGCGAAGTCGGTCGAGGAGACGAAGGCCTGGCGCTTGCCCACGAAGACCCGCAGGCCGAGGTCGCGTCCCTCGCTGCTCTCGAGCTTCTCGCGCTTGCCCAGCCGCTGCGCCACCGAGATCGACTCGCCGTTGACGTAGAGGGCGTCGGCCGCATCGGCGCCGAATTCCTTCGCCCACTTCAGCAGGTCGGACAGGAGGTTCGCGTCGGGAGCCCCGGCCGCGCTCTTCTTCGCCGCTTTCCTGGACTTCTTCGCGGACTTCCCGGAGGATTTTTTCTTCGATTTGGCCATGCGGTCGTTCTACGGCGATCCGGCCGTGTCGTCGAGATAGTAGGAAAAGAACAACACGCCGGTCGCGCCGATGCCGAGTGTCCAGAACAGGGCCCGCACGAGATCGGCGAGCATCGCCTGGTCAGGCCACAGGCGGGCCACGGCGTCGCCGGCGAACTGGTGGCCGAGGATGCCGATCATCGCACCCAGCATGAGCGAGAGCGCGGCGTTCCAGACATGACGGACGCCGCGCCGGATCGGGCCCTCCTGCCGCCGCAATGAAGCTGTCGGTTCAGGAGGCAGCATGTGCTTAGTCGCCCGCGTAGGCGATGCCGGCCTCGGTCTCGTTGATCGCGGCATTGACCAGGTTGATGGCTCGGTCGCGATGACCGCCCTTGTTTGGACGCGCCTGGATCAGCTCGGCGCGGGCAGCCTGCAGCGAGCCGAGGGCAGCCTGCATGTTGGGCTGATTGGCGCCGGCGGCGCAGGCGCCGATGACGGCGCCGATCGCGAGGCTGACGGCGGAAATCTTCACGGACGAACTGATCTTCATCTCTCACTCCAAACGGAAACGGGCGGGGAACCCCCCCCGCCCGTGATGCTAATCGTTCGCAATGCCGTCGCGTATGATTATTTCGCGGCGGCGGCCCGGTTTGCGGCCGACGTGACGGCCTTGAGCGAGGCGGCCACGATGTTGGAGTCCATGCCGACGCCCCACAGGACCTTGCCGCCCGCCGTCTCGGCCTCGATGAAGCTGACGGCCTGGGCGTCGGAGCCGGCGCCCGTCGCGTGCTGGTGGTAGTCGCGCACCCGGATCTGGATGCCGCAGTTCTTGCCCAGTGCATCGACATAGCCCGCGATCGGACCGTTGCCGCGGCCCGAGATGGTGGCCGGCTTGCCGTTGAAGGTCACCTTGGCATCGAGAAGCCGCACGTCGGGATGGCTGGAGTCCGGCACCGTCGTGTGGCTGTCGAATTCCACCGGCGAGGTGTTCTCGAGATACTCCTTGCGGAACGTGTCCCAGATCAGCGCCGGCTGGATCTCCTTGCCCGTCTCGTCGGCGATCTGCTGGATGCGCTTGGAGAACTCGACCTGCAGGAGGCGCGGCATGTCGATGCCGTAGTCGCTCTTCAGGATGTAGGCGATGCCGCCCTTGCCTGACTGGCTGTTGATACGGATGATCGCCTCGTAGCTGCGGCCGAGATCGGCCGGGTCGATCGGCAGGTAGGGAACTTCCCAGACCTTGCTGTTCGACGCGTCGAGAGACTTGAAGCCCTTGTTGATCGCATCCTGGTGCGAGCCCGAGAAGGCGGTGAAGACCAGGTCGCCGCCATAGGGATGGCGCGGATGGACGGGCAGCTGGTTGCAGTATTCGACGGTCTGGCGGATCTCGTTGATGTTCGAGAAGTCGATCTCGGGATCCACTCCTTGCGTGAACATGTTGAGGCCGAGCGTGACCAGGTCGACGTTGCCGGTGCGCTCGCCGTTGCCGAACAGGCAGCCCTCGATGCGGTCGGCGCCGGCCATGTAGCCGAGCTCGGCCGCCGCCACGCCGGTGCCGCGGTCGTTGTGCGGATGCAGGCTCAGGATGATCGAGTCCCGGTACTTGAAGTTGCGGTGGCACCATTCGATCTGGTCGGCGTAGACGTTGGCCGACGACATCTCGACCGTGGCCGGCAGGTTGATGATCATCTTCTTCTCGGGCGTCGGCCTGTAGACATCGCCGACGGCGGCGCAGATGTCGCGCGCGAATTCGAGCTCGGTGCCGGTGAAGCTCTCGGGCGAATACTCGAACACCCATTCGGTCTTCGGATCGGCATCGGCCAGCTGCTTGACTAGCTTCGCGCCCGAGACCGCGATGTCGATGATGCCCTGATAGTCGAGGCCGAACACGACCCGTCGCTGCAGGGTAGAGGTCGAGTTGTAGAGATGGACGATGACGCGCCGGGCGCCGCGGCAGGCCTCGAAGGTGCGCTCGATCAACTCCGGGCGGCTCTGCGTCAGCACCTGGATGGTGACGTCGTCGGGGATCATCTTCTTCTCGATGAGCTCGCGCACGAAGTCGAAGTCGGTCTCCGAGGCGGCGGGGAAGCCGACCTCGATCTCCTTGAAGCCCATATCGCAGAGCAGCTTGAACATCCGCGTCTTGCGGTCGGAGTCCATCGGCTCGATCAGCGCCTGGTTGCCGTCGCGCAGGTCGACCGCGCACCAGATCGGCGGCTTGGTGATGACTGCGTTCGGCCACTTGCGGTCGGGGAGGGGCACCGGCTTGAAGGGCACGTACTTCTCGGCCGCGATCGGCATCATGGGCTTCTGGGGATTTTGGGATGACATGACGTAGCTCCTCGCGCCGCGCACGGGCCGTATGGCTCAAACGAACACTGCGATGGATGGATTGGAGGCGGCGACTGGTTGGGTGAACAGAGACGAACGACAAGTGATCCGCAGGGCCCTTCCGGTTTCCCGGTCGGGCGGCGGATCAGCCAATAAGTCGTAGCGTCATCAGTCGCAGCATGTTGGGCGCGACAATCGTCGATTTGGTCCCGCCCGTCAACCCGGCTTCTCAGAGGAAGCTGGCTTCAGCGGATCACCGCAAGGGAACGTCGACCCCGATGCTCAGATTTCCGCCGCGCGGATAGGCCGGACCATAGACCGGTGCGTAGGCGACCGGCGGGGCATAGACCGGGGCAGGATAGACCATGACGGGACGCGGTGCATAGTAGACCGGCCGTGCGGGCTTCACGACGATTACCTCTGGCTCGTAGTAGTAGTGGTGATGCTTGTGGTGACCACGGCCCTTCTTCCAGTCGCCGGCCATCGCGGCGGAGGCGGTGAGCATGACCGCACCCGCGACCGCGAGCGACCCAGCCAGACGCAAGACCTCGAAATTCATTTGGCTCTCCTTTGCTGCAGGATGAAACGCCTGCAGGAGAGCGATGTTGCCAGTGAATTCGCCCTCGGCGGGTGACCAACTTGTGGTAAGCGGGACCCTTGAAACGGAGGAAATTCAAGATGGCAGGTCCGTTGGACGGCGTTCGCATTCTCGATTGCACGACCGTTGTGCTGGGTCCATGGGCGGCGCAGCAATTGGGCGATTTGGGGGCGGACGTCATCAAGATCGAGCCGCCGGAAGGCGACACGACGCGCGTGCTGGGGCCGGCGCGCAATCCCGGCATGGCGGCCTTCTATCTTGGCTGCAACCGCTCCAAGCGCTCGATCGTGCTCGACCTCAAGCAGGAGGCCGGCCGCAACGCGCTGTTCAAGCTCGCCGAGACCGCCGACGTCATCATGCATAACTACCGGCCCGAGCCGGCCAAGCGCCTGGGCGTCGAGTACGAGAAGTTCGAGAAGATCAATCCGCGCATCGTTTATGTCGCGACCTACGGCTATCGCTCGGCCGGCCCGCTGGGCCCGAAGGCGGCCTATGACGACATCATCCAGGCCGGCTCCGGCCTCGCGGCGCTGCAGACCGTCGTGGCGGGCCAGCCGCGCTTCCTGCCGACCATCGTGGCCGACAAGACGAGTTCCAACGGCGTCGTCTCGGCGCTGCTCGCCGCGCTGTTCGCGCGCGAGCGCACCGGCAAGGGCCAGGCGGTCGAAGTGCCGATGTACGAGACGCTGGTTTCCTTCGTGATGGTCGAGCATCTCTACGGCGAGACCTTCAAGCCGGCACTCGACACGCCGGGCTACAAGCGCGTGCTCAACAAGGAGCGGCGTCCCTATCCGTCGAAGGACGGCTATTTTGCACTGCTGCCCTATACCGACGGTCACTGGCGTGAGTTCTGCACCCTCGTGGGACGCGAGGATCTCGCGAAGGACGAGCGGTTCCAGGGCATGGCCAACCGCCTGAAGAACGTCGAGCAATACTATTCGACCCTGGCGGGCCTGTGCGCCGAGCGCACCAACGCCGAATGGGTGGAACTGCTCAAGAATTCCAACGTGCCGCACGGGCCGGTGAATACGCTCGACGACCTGTTCGTCGATCCGCAGCTCGAGGCCACCGGCTTCTGGAAGGAAGTCGAGCATCCGACCGAGGGCAAGTTGCGCATGCCTGACATCCCGCCGCGCTTCAGCAAGACCCAGCCCGAGATCACGCGCCTGCAGCCGCGACTGGGCGAGCACAGCGTCGAGGTCCTGCAGGAGGCCGGCTTTACGCAGGGCGAGATCGACGCCATGCTCAAGTCGGGCGCGACCAGGACGGCCTAGAACAGCCGCCTCGACAAAGGGTCGCCGCCCATTGGGGAGACGACCATGATTTTGCGGACGACGCGGCGTGACCTGCTGCGTTACGGATCACTCTCGGCGCTCGCGGCGCTGCCGGCGCCGGCCATCGCGCAGGCCTGGCCGTCCAGACCGATCAAGATCGTCTGTACCTATCCGGCGGGCGGCCTCACCGACATCTTCGCCCGCGCCTATGGCGAGTACGTGGCCGAGAAGACCGGCCAGCCAGTGATCGTCGAGAACAAGGCCGGCGCCGCCGGTGCGATCGGCGCGGAGATCGTCAAGCAGTCGCCGCCCGACGGCTACACGCTGATGTTCACCAATTCGACGACGATGGTGCAGAACAAGGCGCTGTTCAAGAAGCTGCCCTACGACCCCGACAGGGACTTCGCCCTGGTCGCCTGGTTCAACACCGGCCACCTGCCGACGATGGTGAACAAGGACATCCCGGTGAAGAACGTCGCCGAGTTCGCGGCCTGGGCGCGGGACAGGAAGGTCTCGCTCGCCACGTACGGTATCGGCTCCTTCGCCCACATCGTCACCGAGACGCTGAACCGCCATTACGGGCTCAGGATGGAGGCGGTGCATTATCGCGGCGAGGCGCTGATGTGGCAGGACGTTGCTTCGGGCGCCGCCCAGGGTGCGACCGGCAGCTACGCTTCGGGCGCGTCGGTGCTGCAGGCGAGCAGCGTGAAGCCGATTGCGGTGCCGACCATGGTGCGGATGAAGAAGCTGCCCGACGTCCCGACCTTCTACGAGCAGGGCCTCACCGAGAAGGCGTTCCAGATCCGCGGCTGGGTCGGCTGCGCGGCACCCGCCGGCACGCCGCCCGAGGTTGTGCGGAAGCTCTCGGCCCTAATGGTCGAGGCCGGCAAGACCGATCGTGTCCAGAAGGTCAACGACACCTTTGCCATCGACGAGGGCGCGCGAGACGCAGCCTACTTCCGCCAGGTTCTCGACGAGGAAGGCCCGGTCTCGCTCGAGGTGATCAGGAGCCTGGGAATCGAGCCTCAATAGGCTGATCGCACTGCGGTGTGGGCTTTACGCAGTGCGAAATCGCGGCCATGCTTCTTCGAGGCGTGCCCGAGACGGCCCCGACCGTCATAAAAATATCGCGCCGTAGGGAGGCAATCGATGATCGTGCGTGCGTCGCGACGTGATGTGCTGCGTTATGGCTCTGCCACTGCGGTTGCAGCGGCACTGCCGGCTCCTGCCATCGGCCAGGGAGCCTGGCCTAACAAACCCATCCGCATTGTCTGCGGTTATCCGGCGGGCGGTCTCACCGACACCTTTGCCCGCGTTTACGGCGAGTACATCTCGCAGAAGACCGGCCAGCCGGTGTCGGTCGAGAACAAGACCGGCGCCAGCGGCGCCATCGCGGCTGAGCAAGTGAAGTCGGCGGCGCCCGACGGCTACACGCTGATGTGGACGATCTCGACCACCATGATCATGAACAAGGTGCTGTTCAAGAAACTGCCCTACGATCCGGACAAGGACTTCGTCCTGATCTCGTGGATGGATGCCGGCCACCTGCCCCTGATCGTGAACAGCAAGCTGCCGGTGAAGAACCTTGCGGAACTCGCCGACTATGCCCGCGCCAACAAGACCAGCCTCGGCACCTACGGCGCCGGCTCCTACAGCCATGTCGCCGTCGAGGCGCTGAACCGCCATTACAAGCTCGGCATGGAAGCGGTGCATTATCGTGGCGAGGCGCCGATGTGGCAGGACGTGGCCTCGGGGGCGGTGCAGGGCGGCAGCGGCAGCGTCGCCGCCGCCACCGGCGTGCTGCAGTCGGGCAACGGCCGGCCCATCGCCGTGCCGACCATGGAGCGCATGAAGAAGCTTCCCGACGTCCCCACCTTCTACGAGCAGGGCGTCACCGACAAGGCGTTCCAGGTTCAGGGCTGGATCGGCCTGGTCGGCCCCGCAGGCATGCCCAAGGAGATCGTGCAGAAGCTCTCGGACATGATGGTCGAGGGCGGCAAGAGCGAGCGTATCCAGAAGATCCTCGCCACCTTCGGCATCGACAATGCCGCCCGCGACCACGTCTTCTTCGAGAAGATCGTGGCCGAGCAGGGGCCGATCTGGATCGACCTGGTGAAGGGCCTGAACATCGAGCCTCAGTAGCCGCAGTTACCGGGAAGAAAGGCACTCGGGCGGGTTGTTCTCGCCCGACTCACGTCAGCAATCGAAATTGAGTAGGATTGCATTGCTTTGCGATTGCGTCTTTGCACGCAAAAATTGTACGAGTAGGTCAACTGAAGGTGGCGAGTCGCGTCAGCGACCGTACGGAAAGGAACCTGTCTCTGCATGGCTCTCGACGTCTATGTCGGGTCGCTTACGCGATATTATGCCGGTGCCTGGGAAAATATCGTCGAGAAAGCAGCGCGTGCGCGGGGCGCGCCGCATCGCGTTCGGTCAGCCAAGCCGACCGACGAGGGAAAGAGCCAGGATCGTATCCGTCCGCGGGTGCTCGCCTGGCGCGCCGCACTCGCGAAGGCGCTGGGCGATCGTCTTTCCGCGCCGCTCGATTGGGACGAGACGCAGGCGGCGCCCTGGTACACCCATCGCCCCGGTTGGGACGGATTCGGGTCGCTCGTCCTGTGGGCGGCCTATGCCGAACATCCGGCCTTGCGGTTGCCTGAAACCCTGCCGGAGGAATGGGACCACGACCTCGCGCTGACGCGGTCGACCACGGCGGGCTTCCGCTCGCGCTATTCCCATCTGGTCCGCAACGTGGAGATGTGGCTGCCGGTCGCCTTCGAGATCACCTTCGAGGGCGAGGATGTCGAGGGCCGGCGGGTCGTCATGGGCTCCGTGACGACGCTGCGCCGCCAGCTCGCCGACCTGAATGCCGCAACCTGGAAGGCCTCGGCTGCCGATGTGGCGGCGTGGGGACGGGTTGTGACCGAGGAAGGAACTGTGGAAGAGCGCGCTCGCTTTGCCTTTGCGGTCCTGACGGAGCTGGCTGAGCGGGCGCAGGCAGAGCGCCTGCCGATGAAGCTCGATCACTAAAGGAAAACGCCCGCGGTCGAGCCGCGGGCGTCTTCGTCGAACAGGCCCTGTCCGGAAGTCTCAGGCTGCGCTGGGCGCCGGCGGGGTCTCGGGCGCCGGGCGGTTGCGGCGGTCGGCCATGAACTGGTCGAACTCGGCGCGGTCCTTGGCGGCGCGCAGCTTGTCGAGGAAGTCGCGGAACTCGCGCTGCTCCTCGTCGAGGCGGTTCAGTGTCTCCTCGCGATATTCGTCGAAGGCGACGTTGCCACTGCTGTTGCGGCGGCTCCAGCCGGAGCGGCGCTTCCAGCTGCGGAATTCCTCACGGCACGAGCGGCCGTCCGGCATGTTCCAGTGACCGTAGCGCTTCGAGCAAAACATGCGTCCACTCCCTTTGAGATAGATGAGAAGGGCCAGGCCGACCGGCCAGAACAGGATGAAGCTCAGCACCATCAGCGCGATCCACGCCGGCTTGCCGAGGTCGTCTATTTTTTCGATCAGGCCCATTTGGGAGCCCCCTTTTGCTGATGTTAACGATGTGAATGTTAACGACATTTACATTGGGGTCGGCGACCCGGGGAGTCAAGGGCTCGCGCAAAACTTTCAGCGCGAAGCGGGAAAACCAAGTCCCTGCATGTAGATGAGCACTTCCGACTCGAGGAGTTCCTCGGCCGACATGGGTAGCGGCCGGCGGCCGGAATCGCCGCGGCCGAACAGGGAGGCGATGCCGTGCGCCATCGACCAGATGTGCAGGCTCATCATCAGTGCCGGCGGGCGCCCGGCGGCCGGGAGCAGGACGACGAGCTGGTCGGCAGCGGCGCGCAGCACGGCAAAGGCGCGTTCCGACGCGGCCCGCAATTCGGGGTTGGAATCGGGTGAGATGCCGGATTCGAACATGGCGGCATAGTAGGCGGGCTCGGACCGCGCGAAGCTGAGATAGGCCCTTCCGATATTGTGGAAGGCCGTGACCGGATCGGGCTTGCCGCTGGCCCAGCCGGTCGAAAGCATCGCGGCGAAACGCTCGAAACCTTCGCGCGCCACGTCGGCCATCAGCGCGTCGCGGTCGCGGAAATGGCGGTACGGCGCGGCGGGGCTCACGCCGGCGGAGCGCGCGGCATCGGCGAAGGTGAAGCCTGCCGGTCCCTTTTCCTTGATGAGTTCGCGGGCGGCCTTGATCAGCGCCTCGCGCAGACTGCCGTGGTGGTACTTCCGCTCCTCACGGTCGTTGCGCTTCCAGCTCATGTTAAGCCAGTTTACATTAAAGCCCCCGCCTGCAACAGCCATGGGATATGCGGAGATGGGCCGTGTTGCGGCCGGCCGGATGTTTCTACGCTCTGCCTGCGCGAAGACGAGGGCGGGGCTCCCATGCACCATGGCGACGTGTCACCGGAGATTGCGGCGGGCCTGCTGGCCCTGAAGAAGCGAATCGATGCCGCGAAGATTCCACCCTCGAAGCTCGACGAGACGATCAACGTCGCAGTCTGGAACATCCGCGAATTCGGCAAGAAGCGGCGCACGGTGGCGGCGCTGCATTACATCGCCGAGATCCTCGGTCAGTTCGACCTGATCGCGCTGGTCGAGCTGCGCGACAATCTCGACGATTTCGGCAGGGTCTGCCAGTTCCTGGGGTCGAGCTGGGACCTCGTCTATTCGGACTGGATGTCCGATGCCGGCGGCAACCGCGAGCGCACCGGCTTTCTCTACGATCGCCGCGCCGTCACCTTCAACGGGCTGGCGGCCGAGGTCGATGCGCCGCGCGCCAAAAAGGACACCGAGTATCTCGCCGCGCAGTCATTCTGGCGCGCGCCCTATATGTGCTCGTTCCGCGCCGGCAACTTCGACTTCATCGCCATCGCCACCCATACGCGCTGGGGCGACAGTCTCGAAGGCCGCGAGGCCGAACTCGGCATGCTGGCCGACTGGATCGACGCGCGGCAGAAGGACAAGTCGGTCGAGGATCACGACCTGATCGTGATGGGCGACTTCAACACACCGAGCCTCGACGACAAGACCTTCAGGGCGCTGACGCGCCGCGGCCTGCAGGTGCCCGACTCGCTGCTCGAGCTCAAGGCGGGCGACGTGGCGGTGAAGGGCTCCAATCTCGGCAAGACGATGCGCTACGACCAGATCCTCCACCTGCCGACGGCGAAGAAGCGCTTCACCAACTTCGGCGGCACGCTCGACTTCCATGTCTCCGATGCGTCGATCAAGCAGCTCTTCCCGGGGCAGGAGATGACGCGCACCCAGTTCACCTACCAGCTCTCCGACCATTTCCCGGTCTGGGTACAGATCAAGACCGACATCGATGGCGAGCGCCTCACGCAGATCGTGCAGAACGCGAAGAAGGGCTGACGCTCAGCGCGACGCCTCGCCGACCAGGATGTCCTCCGTCACCTTGCCGGCCAGCTCTTCCTCCGGCTCGATCAGGCGCTTCTTCTTCCAGTCGCCCTTGGCGTAGAGGCAGAGCGTGATCAGCGCGGTCGCGATGTTGGCGATCGGCAGCGCCCACCAGATTCCGTGCTCGTGCAGGTCGGTGTGCTTGGAGAGCACATAGGCCAGCGGGAACTGCACGACCCATTGCGACACCAGGGTCAGCACCATGGTCAGCACCATGTTGCCCGAGGCGCGGAACACGCCGGTCAGCGCAAACTGCAGGCCGAGGAAGCCCCAGGCCAGGGACATGATGCGCAGGAACCCGGCGCCGGCGGCGATCACGGCGGGATCGCCCGGCACGAAGAACGCGACGAGCTGCGGCGCGAACAGGAAGACGATGATGCCGAAGAAGGAGAGGCTGGCGAAGCCCAGCAGCCCGCCCAGGCGGCCGATCTGTGCCGCGCGCTCGATGTTGCCGGCGCCGATGTTCTGGCCGACCAGCGTCGAGATCGCCATCGACAGGCCCATCGCCGGGACCATGACGACCTGCAGGATATTCGAGCCCACGCCGTAGGCGGCGATCGTCAGGGTGCCGAAGCTCGCGATCAGGAAGGTCATCACCATGAGGCCCAGCGCCCGCGCCGACAGTTCGACGGAAGCGGGGAGGCCCAGGAAGAAGGCGCGCTTTATGTAACTGAAGTCGGGAACGAAATCGCGGCGCCGCACGTGGATGCCGTGCAGGCCGAGCCGCAGGATGGCGATGCCGATGATGGCGGCGATCGCCTGGGTGACCAGCGTGGTGATGGCGGCCCCCATCACGCCGTAGCCGGGCACGGGGCCCCAGCCGAAGATCAGCAGCGGATTGAGCACGAAGTTCAGGAACACCGTGCCCAGCACGATGTAGACCGGCAGGGTCGGCTTGCCGATGCCGCGCATGATCGACTGGAAGACGAAGAAGGTGAAATTGAAGACGATGCCGATGAACGACACCCGCATGAAGCCCAGCGCACCGGGATAGACGTCGGATCCCACGCCCATCAGTCGCAGCAGGGCCGGCGAACAGAAATAGCCGACGGTTCCCAGCACGACCGAGGCCAGGATCACCATCAGCAGGGTTTGGCCCGCGACATGCGCGACCATCTTGTCGTTCCGGGCGCCGACATACTGCGCGATCAGGGTCGAGCCGGCGAGCGACAGGCCCGAGCCGATGGCGAAGGTGAGGAACAGCACCGGAAAGCTGATTGAGACGGCGGCCACCGCCGCGCCGCCCAGCCGCCCGACCCAGAAGGCATCGATGATCTGGTAGGCGGATTGCAGCACGTTCGCCGTCACGATCGGCACGGCGAGCGTCAGCAGCGAACGGAGGATCGGGCCTTCGAGGAGTTTGTTGGGGGCGGGCGACACGCAGGTCTTTTAGGGGATCAATGAGACTTTTGTGCGAGGCTCAACGTCTGAAGCGCAGCTTAGCTCCTGTCACGACGAGTGCGAGAGAGACGACGGATGCTACTTCCAGATCTTCTTCCCGCTACCCGGCAGGCCGAGCTTGCTCCACATCGCGTCGACCTTCTCGATCACCGCATCGTCCATCCTGATCTGACGGCCCCATTCGCGGTTGCTCTCGCCGGGGAACTTGTCGGTGGCGTCGAGCCCGATCTTGGAGCCGAGGCCCGACACGGGACTCGCGAAGTCGAGATAGTCGATGGGTGTGTTCTCGATCACGGTGATGTCGCGCGCCGGGTCCATGCGGGTCGATAGCGCCCACATCACGTCCTTCCAGTTGCGCGCGTCGATGTCGGCGTCCACGACGATCACCCATTTGGTGTACATGAACTGCCGCAGGTAGCTCCACACGCCCATCATCACGCGCTTGGCATGGCCGGCGTACGCCTTCTTCATCGACACCACGGCGATGCGGTAGGAACAGCCCTCGGGCGGCAGCCAGAAGTCGACGATCTCCGGGAACTGCTGCTGGAAGAGGGGGATGAACACCTCGTTCAGCGCCTCGCCCAGCACGCTCGGCTCGTCGGGCGGCCGGCCGGTGAAGGTCGAGAGGTAGATCGGCTTGCGCCGCATCGTGATGGCGCTGATCGTGAAGACAGGGAACTGCTCGACGCTGTTGTAGTAGCCGGTATGGTCGCCGTAGGGACCCTCGTCGCCGTAATCGTCGAGGCTGACATGGCCCTCGAGCACGATCTCGGCCTCGGCCGGTACCTTGAGCGGCACCGTCTTGCACGCGACCAGCTCGACCTTCTTGCCCCTGAGGAGGCCGGCGAACTGATACTCCGACAGCGTATCGGGCACCGGCGTCACGGCGGCGAGGATGGTGCCGGGATCGGCGCCGATCACCACCGCGGCCGGCAGCGGCTCGCGTTTGCCCGACTTCTGCCAGCGCTGGTGATGCTGCGCGCCGCCGCGATGCTTCAGCCAGCGCATGAGCGTCGTGTTCCGGCCCGTCACCTGCAGGCGGTAGATGCCGAGGTTGAAACTGTCCTGCCTGTCGCCTTTGGGGTTCGGCCCCTGCGTTACCACCAGCGGCCAGGTGATGAGCGGCGCCGGCTCGCCCGGCCAGCAGCTCTGGATCGGCAGTTTCCCGAGGTCGATGTCGTCGCCGGTGAGGACGATCTCCTGGCAGGGCGCGGAACTCACCGTCCTGGGCTTCATCGCCATGACGGTGCGCACCATCGGCAGCATTTCCAGCGCCTCGCGCCAGCCGCCCGGCGGCTCGGGCTGGCGCAGGAACGCCAGCGTCTCGCCGACCGCGCGCAACTGGCCGGGCTCACGATCCATGCCCCAGGCCACCCTCTCGACCGTGCCGAACAGGTTGACCAGCACCGGGATGTCGGAGCGCGTCCCGTCGGGCCGCACCACGTTCTCGAACAGCACCGCCGGGCCCTGCTCGGCCAGCAGGCGGGTCTGGATCTCGGTCATCTCCAGGTGCGGCGAGACCGGCGCGGTGACGCGCACGAGACGGCCGCTCTTTTCCAGCCGGTCGATGAAGTCGCGAAGCGAGGCGTAAGGCATGGTAGGCAGTCGGTTTAGAGGGGCGGACCGATGAGATCAAACGGCATTCCCGTGGAGTTCGAGGACCTGCTGAGCCGCGCCGGCAAGCGCGTGCTGGCGGGCACGCATCCTTTGTGCGGAGCGCTGGCCAATCCGCGCACGCGCTTCCTGGCGGCGGAGGACCTGCTCGACCGCGCGAAAGCCGCGCGCGTGCGGCGCGCGCTGGAAGCCGAACTGTCGGACACGCTGGAGACGATCGAACGGCCGATCCCGCCCGATACGATCTTCGGGATGGAAGAAGACTATGCCGAGCTGTTGCCCAAGAGCAGCCGCGCGCGCACGATCTATTTCGAGAGCCGGCGCGAGCCCGGTGTGAAGGCGGCCGAACGGATCGGCCTCGCGCGCATGATGCGGTCACAAAGCTTCCGCGCCTTCGCCGAGGCGCTGGCGGGACGCCGGCTCAGGTCAGGCTGGGGCTTGCAGGTACTGCGCTACGGGCCGGGCGACTATGCCGGGCCGCACAACGACCACCATCCCGAGAACGAGGCCGCGAAGGGCGGCTATATCGACCTGCATCTCAGCCTGTGCGGCCCCGGTGTCGAGCACCAGTGGCTGGTCTACAGCCGCGCCGGCCATTTCAGCGAGATCGTGTCGGTGGCAGGCCCTTCGACCGTGACGGCCTATCGCCTGCCGTTCTGGCACTACACGACGCCGCTGGTCGGTACGCCGAAGTCCGGTCGCTGGGTACTGCTGGGGACGTTCCTCTATCGGTGAGACTGGGCGCGCTCGGTGCCAACCTGATCAACGGACGTTTCTGAAGCAAAACCCGTCGTCTCGACCGAAGCGCCGAAGGCGCGGAGTGGAGAGACCTTCTCTCCACGAAAGCCGGCAATTCGTCGAGAGAAGGTCTCTCCACTGCGCCGCGCTACGCGCGGCTTCGGTCGAGACGACGGATTTCTCTTAATCCCGGTCCGGTGCGCCCAGCGGGAACAGCGGGCGATACTGGCGTGCGTCGTCGACGCAGCGGGCGAAGGACGGCCTTGCCAACAGGCGCGTGCGATAGGCGCGCAGAGTCGGATAGGTCTCGGGAATCCGATGCACCCAGTCGGCGTAGAACAGCGACGGCGCGGCAGCGCAGTCGGCCATCGTGAAATCGTCACCTGTGGCCCAGGTGCGGCCGGCGAGTTCGCTCTCCAGCCAGGCGTAGGCGCGTTCCAGCTTCGCGATGGATTCGTCGTGGCCCTCCTTGCGCTTCACCGGATCGCCGGTCAGTGCGCCATTCACCGCGATCTGCATCATGTTCATCACATGCAGGTCGAAGAAGCGATCGAGGAAGCGCACGTCGAGCGCCTTCATCGGATCGGTGGGCAGCAGCTTCACCGGACCGGGATGCGTGAGCTGCAGATACTCGATGATGATGCTGGTCTCGACGACGGTGCGGTCGCCGTCGACCAGCAGCGGGAACTTGGCGATCGGCCAGCGCTTCAGCCATTCGCCGACATTCTCGGCTTCGTCCTGGCCGAGCGTCCGGAACTCGAACGGCGTGCCGTTCTCGTACAGCGCCATCAACACCTTCTGGGTGTAGGAGGAAAAGAGGTGGCCGTAGATCGCAAGCGACATTGCCGATGGCTCCCGTTCAGCCGGTCTTCTTCCAGGAAGCGGCGCGGGCGAGCAAACGTTCCGCCCGGATGACGATCGGCAGGTCGACCATGCTGCCCTCGAAAGCCACCGCACCCTCGCCGTTGGCCTTGGCGACCTCGAAGGCCGCCAGCAGGCGCCGCGCGCGGTCGATCTCGGCTTCGGACGCGCCGTATTCCTCGTTGATGATCGGCACGTGGGCGGGGTGGATGCAGGAGGCCGTGGTGAAGCCCAGCTCGCGGCCGCGCTTCAGGCCGGCGCGATAGGAGTCGAGATCGTCGATCTTGGCGAGCTGGCCCATCGAGCCCATCGGCAGGATGCCGGCCGCGCGGCAGGCCGCCAGTCCCTGCATGGCGAAGACGTACATGCTGTCGGCGGACGGGATCGCACCCATGTCGGTGGCAAAGTCCTCGCCGCCCACGGACATTCCGGCCATGCGCGGCTCTGCGGCGATGGCGAAGAGATGCGGCAGCGCCGCCACTGTCTCGATCAGCACCAGGAAGCGCGTGTGGCCGATCTCCATGCCGAGCTGATGCTCGCGCTCCGTCACAAGCTCGGCGAGCAGCCGCACATGCTCCGGCCCCATCACCTTGGGCAGCATCAGCGCCGAGACGCCGGGCATCACAGCGGCTTCGATATCGGGCACAGCCAGTTCGAGCGGCCGGTTGATGCGAACCACCACGTCGGCGCCGTTCTGCGCCACCCGCGGCACGGCGGCGGCGATCGCGGCGCGCGCTTCGACTTTCTTGGAGGGAATGATCGAATCCTCGAGGTCGAGGATCAGCGCATCGGCGCCGCGCGTATGGGCCTTGGCGATGAAGCGTTCGGCCAGCACCGGCACGAACATCAGCGAGCGCCAGTTGGGTGGGGGACGGGTCGTCATTTCATTGCTCTCCGGGAGAAGTCAGCGCAGGCCGACGGGCACGACGCTGATCGAGTTCTGGGGACTGCCCTCGATCACACGATCGGTATAGGTGAGATAGATCAGGGCGCGGCGCTTGGGATCGTAGAAGCGCACGACCTGGGTGGTCTTGAAGATCAGAGAAGCGCGCTCGCTGAAGACTTCGTGCGGGCTCTTGAGTCTTTCGGCCTTGTCGCCGTCGATCGGCCCGACCTGGTGGCAGGAGATCGAGGCATAGGGCGGATCCTCGGCGAGGCCAACCATCCCCTTGAGGCCGCCGGTGCGGGCGCGTGCGAGATAGCAGGTGATGCCGGCGAGGTCGGGGTCGTCGAACGCCTCGATCACGATCTTGTCGTTGGGACCGAGCCACTTGAAGCGATAGCCGACCGAGCCGATTTCCTCTGCCGCGGCGGGGAGCGCGACGAGCAGAGCGAGGACGGTGAGGATCGCGCGAATCATGTCAGACTCCCTTGGGGGCGGAACGGGTCGCAAGGAACAAGCCGGGCAGCACCAGCAGGGTTCCCATCAAATGATACCATTGCGGCGCTTCGCCCAGGATCAGCCAGGCGAGGATGCCGACATAGAGCGGGCCGAGATACATCGACACGCTGGTGACGGACGGTCCCAGCTCGCGCACGCAGTAGGCGAAGGCGCCGTAGGCGCCGACGCCGGGAATGATCGCCAGCACGATCCAGGCGAGCCAGGTGCGCCAGTCGGCAAGGTCCGGTGCCTGCCACAGCAGCGCCTCCCCCAGGGTGAACGGCAAGAGCACGAGCGAGCCCGCGAAGGAGATGGCGCAGAGCCGCGTCAACGGATCGAGCGTGCTAGGACGGGCCTTCAGCAGCACCGAATAGAGACCCCAGCAGGCCGATGCGGCGGCAATCCAGAGATCGCCCTCGGTGAACTGCACCGACAGGAGGTTGTCGATCCGGCCCTTGGCGAACACCGCCGCGACTCCGGCGAGACAGAGGACGATGCCGGCGATGCGGCCCGTGGTCAGCCGCTCGCCATAGAGCAGGCGGCCCAGCGCCACGACCAGAATGGGCGAAGCGGCATAGATCAGGCCGATGTTGAGGGCCGGCACCGAGCGCGCGCCGATATAGACCCAGGCGCCGCAGATCCACATGCCGATCGCGCCGAGCACCAGCAGGTCGCGCCATTCGCGACCGAGCGCATGGCGATGGCGCACCAGACGAGGCCAGACGAAGGGCAGCAGCAGCAGGGCGACGAAGAACCACCGGCCCAGCGCCAACGCATTCGGCGGCACGAACGTGGCATAGCGCGCGCCCAGCATGTTCACGGAGAACATCGCGGGCGTGAGCAGCAGCAGCGCCCAGGCGATGCGACGGCGGGTGAAGAACGACACGTTGGGGTTCTACCACGGTACGGTTGGACGCAGTGCCGTCGTCATACCTGACTCTTGAACCGCTCGATCAGCCATTGCGCGGCGGGGCCGGGCGGGCTGTCGATGCGATGCAGGACGTGCATCGGATAGATCGCTGCCCACCAGTCGGCGAGATCGAGTTCGACGAGGCGGCCCGCCTCGATGTCGCCCCTGACCATCGGCGCCGGCATGCTGCCCCAGCCGACGCCGGCCAGCAGCAGTGCATGCTTGGCGCCAAGGTCGGCCAGCCGCCAGGTCTTGGGACCGACCACGCCGAAATCCTGGCCTTCGGTCAGCTTCGATCGATCGGTGAGCACGAGCTGGATATGCTCGCGCGCTGATCCGCGGGCCTGTCCGCCGAGACGGGCGAGGGGATGGAAGGGCGCGGCGACGGGCACGAGCTGGACGCCGCCGATGGCGATGCTCTCGGTCCCCTCCGCGGCAATGTTCGGTCCGCTCACACCGATGTTCGCGGTGCCGTCGAGCACGAGCTGTGTGACGGCGCCCAGTGTTTCGACGTGAAGCCGCAACTGGACGGTCGGGAAGGTCGTCTGGAAGCCCTGCAGCGCATCGACCAGCCGGGCGGTCGGCAGCATGACGTCGACGGCCAGCGACACTTCCGCCTCCAGCCCTTCGAGCAGTCCCTTCACCTTGGCGCGCAGCATGTCGACGCCGTGCGTTACGGCGCGGGCCTCGGCCAGCACTGCCCGCCCAGCCTGCGTCAGCTCGGGCTTGCGGGTGGCAACCCGGTCGAACAGAGGCAGGCCGAGCTGCGCCTCGAGATTGTCGATGGCGTAGGTGATCGCCGAGGTCGCGCGGTTCAGGCGGCGGGCGGCGGCGGCGAAGCTGCCCGCATCGGCCACCGCGAGCAGGACCTGAAGCTGGGCGAAGGAAGGTGTACCGGGTGTCGTAGGCATTTCTAAAAAATTGAAAAGATTGTTCAGAATTATACGGATTTTCAGGAAAAAGCGCAGCCTCTACATAGTCGTCGCACCCAAGGAGGCGGCAATGAACAGCAACAAGCGCCAGCTCGTTTCCATCCATGAGGCATTCCGGACCCTCGAAGGCGACGGGTTCGAAGTGCGCCGTGCCATTCCGTCGAACGCCTACGAGGCGATCGGCCCGTTCATCTTCCTCGACCAGTTCGGCCCGATCGATGTCCGGCCGGGCGAGGCCAAGGGCGCCTCGGCACATCCGCATGCCGGCATCGAGACGCTGACCCTGCTGCTGGAAGGCAGCCAGACGCACAAGGACAGTCTCGGCAATGTCAGCAGCATGCGGCCGGGCGAGGTCCAGTGGATGCGCGCCGGGCGCGGCGTGGTCCACGACGAGAGCCCCGACGAGCAGCTTCGCCGCGAGGGCGGACATGTCCACGGCGTCCAGCTCTGGATCAACATGCCCAAGGGCGGGAAGCATGCGGAACCGGCCTATCGCCACGTGAAGGCGTCGGAGATACCCACGATCACGGCGGACGAGGGTCGAGTTGTGGCGCGGCTGGTGGCCGGCAGCCTGGGCGATCTCAAGGGACCGATCGCGACGTCCGGGGCTCCCTTCGTCGTGCATGCTTCACTGAAGGCCGGGGCCCGCGCGGAGCTTCCGGCGAGCAGCCCGGCCGAACTTGGGCTCTATGTGATGGTGGGCGCCGTGCGTGTCGACGGTGACGAGCGGCGAATCGAGGCGGGCCAGCTCGCGCGCCTGACGGCGGGCGATTCTCTCGACGTCGTGGCAGTCGCGGACAGCGAGGTCCTGTTGGTCGGCGGCGATCCGCTCGATGCGCCGATCCTGCGTCACGGTCCCTTCGTGATGAATTCGATCGACGAGCTCGAACGCGCGGTCCGCGACTACCACGCCGGCCGCATGGGCCAAGTCCCCGCCTGACGCTTCTCTTTCCCTCAACCCTTCAACCTCAACCGACGACTGGAGACTGAAATGACCAAGGTTCTCGTTCTCTACTATTCGACCTACGGCCACATCGAGACGATGGCCGAAGCCGTCGCCGCCGGCGCCCGCGAAGCCGGTGCCCAGGTCGACATCAAGCGCGTGCCCGAGACGGTGCCGGAAGCGGCGGCCAAGGCGGCGCACTTCAAGCTCGACCAGAAGGCCCCGGTCGCCAAGGTCGAGGATCTCGCCGACTACGATGCGGTGATCGTCGGCACTGGCACACGCTTCGGCCGCATGTCCTCGCAGATGGCGAGCTTCCTCGACCAGGCCGGTGGCCTGTGGGCGAAGGGCGCGCTGAACGGCAAGGTCGGCGGCGCCTTCACTTCGACGGCCACCCAGCATGGCGGCCAGGAGACGACGCTGTTCTCCATCATCACCAACCTGCTGCACTTCGGCATGGTGGTGGTCGGCCTCGACTATGGCCATGCCGGCCAGATGACGATCGACGAGATCACCGGCGGCAGCCCCTATGGTGCCACCACGATCGCCGGCGGCACCGGCCAGCGCCAGCCGTCCGAGAACGAGCTGGTCGGCGCCCGCTACCAGGGCCGCAAGATCGCGGAGACGGCGAAGAAGCTCGCCGCCTGATCACCGGGATCGATGCCGGCGTCGCATCCGCGACGCCGGCTCTTGCTCATTGGAGCGCGCAACTCCAGTTGCGCTCATGTCTTGTCGATGGACGAAGCTTGAGCGCAACTGGAGTTGCGCGCTCCATTGATGCGTCCTGCGCTAAAGATCGACCGGTGCGCGTGATCCGGGTCCTTGGCCGCCGCGTGGCCGGATCAGTGAGATCAGGCCGGCCAGGCCGGCCAGACACACCAGCAGAACGATGACGTCGCGGCTGGCGGTGACGAGCGTTGCCACAGGAATGTCGAGCGTACTGCCGCTGTCGCCGCCGAGGGACAGCGCGAGAAGAGTCGAGGCGCCGGCGATGCCGGTGCTCATGCCGAGCATTCGCATGACGTTCAGCACGCTTCCTGCCTGGCCGGTCTCGTCCGCCGGCGCGGTCGACATGATGGCGCTGCTGTTGGGCGAGATGAACAGGCCCTGCCCGACGCCGATCACGGCGAGGGACAAGGTCACCAGCCAGAGATTGGCCGGATTGCCATCGAGGAACCGATAGAGGATCGCGAGGCCTGCGAGGCAGACCAGCATCCCGAAGCAGGTCGGCAGGCGTGGGCCGACCCGGTCGTAAAGCATGCCGCCCACTGGCGCGACCAGCCCCAGCATCACCGGCAGGATCGACAATCGCAGGCCCGCGGCGAGGGCCGTATCCTGATAGATGCGCACAAGCGCGAAGGGAACGAGGAAGAACACGCCGAACAAGGTGGCGTAGGACAGGAAGTTCGCCGTGTTGCCCAGCAGGAAGGCGGGCTTGGCGAGCAACTTGAGGTCGAGCAGCGGCGCCGAGGTGCGATGCTCGGTGCGCACGAACAGCGTCGCGCAGACGATGCCGACCAGGAGGCAGGCGATCAGGATCGGCGACGTCGGCCCCAGCGCATGCACCTCGTTCAACACCGCGACGAAGCCCGTCAGCGCCGGTGCGATCAGGATCGCGCCGCGCCAGTCGAAGCGCTCGTGCCTGGATGGGTTTCCGGTCTGGGGCAGGACGAACCAGCCGATGATCGCGCCGGCGATGCCGAGCGGCACGTTGATCCAGAAGGCCCACTGCCAGCCCAGCGTGTCGAGGATGAAACCGCCGATCGCCGGTCCGGCGCCGAGACCGACCGCCTGCGCCGCCGACTGCAGGCCAAGGCCGCGGCCGCGTTCCTCGGGGCCCATGATCTTCACGACGATGGCGACGCTGTTCGAGGTGATGAGTGCGCCGCCGATCGCTTGCAGGACGCGGAAGAAGATCAGCCAGGGCAGGCTCGTCGCATAGCCGCACAAGGCGGAGCCCGCGATGAACAGCAGAAAGCCCGCGGTATAGAGCAGCTTGCGGCCGAACATGTCCGCCAGCCGTCCGAAGATCGGCATGAACGACGCGAGCGCCAGCAGATAGGCCACGGCCACCCAGCTCACGCTGCTGAGGCGGGCCCCGAACTCGACCTCGAGTCGCGGCAGCAGCACCTGGGTCATGCTGGCATCGACCTGCCCCATGACGGCGCCGATGCAGACCGTGCCGACGACGAACCAGCGATACGATTTCAGGCGTGCGACCGCCTCGAGCGGCGCCGGCTCCCGCCCTTCGAGGGCGGCGGCCCGCAGCGCGCCGAGGGAGAAGGGGCCGGGAGGTGGATTGGTCAAAAGGTCGGCTTCGTCTCGAAGGTGGTCGGCGCCCTGGTCTCGCGCTGCGGCGGCGCGATGGTGGCGTCGAACGTATAGGTCGTGCCGACGGCCGACTGGCTCACGCGATCGCCGTATTCGTTGGCCAGCGCGTGCAGGGCCCGCCAGCCGGTACAGTGGCCGGTGATGATGTAGGCGATATCGAAAGGCTTCAACGCCTCGACCGTCTGCGGAATGAGATGCTCCATGACGCCGCCCAGATGCAGACCGCCCATGACCGCATGGATCGGCGTGTCGGGAAACAGTCGCTTCGCCTCGGTGCAGACGTTGACGATGCCGGCATGCGAGCAGGCGCTGAACACGACGAGGCCGAGATCGCGCACGTTCACGATCAGCATGCGCTCGTCCATCAGGAACGGGTCGGGCCGCCATTCCTCGGAATTGTCCTTGCGGCAGAGATGGTCCTCGCGGCCCTTCTCGAAGGCGCTGACTCGGGGAATCTCGCCGCTGTAGTAGAAGTGACCGTTGAGCAGGGTGCGGGCCTTGCCGTCGTTGACGACCCGCGCGCCCTGGGTCTCCATCTGCGCGGGCGTGGGGACGCGGGCGGCCGGAAAGATCGTCCCGTCCTGCAGCAGCACGCCGCGTTCGTTGAACATGTCGGGATTGACGTTGACCGTCACACTGCCGCGACCGCGGCGGGCGGTGATGGCGTCGAGCGCCGCGGAGAGCGCGCCCATGTGATCCCAATGGCCGTGGGTGACGGCGATCTCCTCGACCTCGCCGAGATCGATCGCCATGTTGCGGCAGTTGCGAATGAACGCCGCTCCTTCCGTGCCGGTGTCGAACAGCAGCGTGTGCTGTTTCGCTCCGACCTTCGTCTTGAGGCGCAGCCCGTAGCCGAGGTTCGCCACCAGCAGGGTCTCTCCCGAAATCTCCTTTGCACCCGCCTTCAGGATGTTGGCCATCTCCGACACGGCGAACGTGGGTTTGCTCGCATAGGTGTCGCTCATATTGTCGGTGATGACATCGACGATCAGTGAATCGACGGCGGCGAGGTCGGGCATGCGAGACGCCTCCTGTGTCAGGGTGCCGGAAGTAGGGAACGGGCGAGATAACGGACGGTCTTGGCTCCACCATGGATGGATGCATGTCCGACTTCGACGAAGCCCAGGGCCGCATGAAACGCATCCGAGGCCGGATTGGGCGGATCGGAATTGACCTCGCAGACGACCTGCTCGTGGCCGGCGACGCGGGCCGCACGAAACAGGTCTTCGTACAGGCGGTTCGCCAGGCCGCGCTTGCGCATCGCCGCAGCGACGACGATGCGGTCGACATAGACGAAGCGTGGATAGCGTTCGCGGAACCAGAGGTAGTTCGGGCTGTCATAGTCGGCGTCCTGGTCGAAGGCCAGGAGGAATGCGGCGACATTGCCGGCGCGGCGGACGTGGAAGGCCTGACCGAGGAGATGCCGCAGCCTCGCGGCGTCGAGCCAGGACAGTTCGACGGCATGTTCGTTGTTGAGGGCGAGGAGGGCGGCCTCCTCGCCGGCTGAAACGCTGGCCAGATCGGTCAGGCTATCGTCTCCTTGAGGAACTTGATCAGCAGGCGGCTCACTTCGGCGGCCTGCTCCTGCTGCACCCAGTGGCCGGCGCCTTCGACCATGTGGATTTCCTTCATCTTGGTGCAGGCGCGCTTCTGCATCTTCTCCAGCGCGCCCGGCGACTGGTAGTTGCCCCAGTCGCTCTTGCCCGAGATGAAGGTCGAAGGCTGGTCGATGGTGCGGCCGGTGAAGATCTCGAGTTCGGGCGTAACGCGCCCGCTGGTGCGGGCACGGTACCAGTTGAGACCGCCCTGGAAGCCGGTGCGCTCGTACTCCCCTGCATAGACCGCGAGCTCGTCGTCGGTGAGCCACCTGGCGGCTGCGATCTCCTCGGCCGTCGGCATCTGCTTGGCGACCGTCTCGGCCATGCCTTCCGCCAGGTCCATGATGTAGTAGGTCGGCATCTTCGCCAGTTCCTCGGCGGTCCAACCCTTGAGCTCGTAGGGCTTGTTCGCCTTCCAGTCGGCGCTCTTGTAGTGATAGTAGGCGCGCAGGAAATTGTGCAGGCCCTGCTTGGCGTGCCACTGCTCCTCATTGGCTTCGCGCGTCGACTGATACCATTGGTAGTGCTTGCGCGGGCGCGGCAGCGACGCCAGCGCGGCATGAACGTCCGGCGCCTTGGCCGGCGCAGGTTTTCCGGCGGTGTCGAAGGGCACGGCGGCCGGGCCCGGGAAGGGGGCGCTCATCAGCACCATGCGCCTGAAGATGTCGGGCCGCGCCAGCGAGGCATACGAAGCGACCGACGAGCCGAAATCGTGCCCTACCGCGGCTTCGGCGGTGCGATGGCCCAACGCATAGAGCACGCCGATGGCGTCGCGCAGCAGGTTGGTGAAACGGAAGCCGATCTGGTCGGCGTCGAAGTCGGCGCTCCAGCCCGTGGTGCGGCCATAGCCGCGCAGGTCCGGCGCGATGGCGTGATAGCCTGCCTCGGCCAGTGCGGGCAGAACCTTGCGCCAGCTGTAGGCGATCTCGGGGAAGCCGTGGAACAGCATCACGGCCGGCGCCTTTCTGTCGAAGCCGGCTTCGAGCACGTGGATGTCGAGACCGTTGATGCCGGGCAGGATGCGGGCGCGAACGCCGGCGGGGAGGACGGAAGCGGGAAGCGGTTGCATGCGACGAGCCTACGCCGGCCTCGGTTAAAATGGCAGGACAGTCTTTAACGGGTCCGGCGGTTGGTCCGCTCTGCGACCACAGGAGAGAATGATGCAGCAACAAATCTCGGTCATCACGCTGGGTGTTGCCGATATCGTGCGTTCGAAGCGCTTCTATGTCGGGGGCTTTGGCTGGAAGCCGGTCTTCGAGGCGGAAGGGATCGTCTTCTATCAGATGAACGGACTGATGCTGGCCACCTGGCTCGCGTCAGCGCTCGCCGAGGATTCACGGCGGAGCGGCAAGACGCCGGGTGCCTTCAGCCTTGCTCACAACGTTGCGAGCAAGGATGAGGTCCAGCCGCTGCTTGACCAGCTGGCATCGGCCGGTGGCAATCTCCTGCGGCCGGCCGATGCGCCGCCTCACGGCGGCTTTCGCGGGTATGTCGCCGACCCCGATGATCATGCCTGGGAGATCGCATGGAATCCCGCCTGGCCGATCGATGCCGAAGGTCATGTCCGATTCGGGACCTGACTAATACCGATACGACACCCGCGAAGGCACCACGTACTCCTCATGGTATTGCGGGTCCGTGGGGTCGGGGTGCACGCGATAGGTCTGCACGAGCGTGGTCCGCGGCGCCGTGGTCACGACGACCGGGGCGCGAGCCTGCTTGTCGGCGACGCACTGACGATAGCTCAGCGTCTGCGGATTGAGGCCGCAGGAGAGACAGGTATCCCGCGCTGTCAGCAACTCGCCATAATCGTACGCGCGCGCCGTGTCGTTGACACAGATGTTGAAGGCGTTGGTGTACGGCTTGATGTGCTTGCCCAGGCAGGCTTGCTCGGCCACGGCGAGAGCATGGCCAGACTGCGCTTGCCCCGGGGGCGCGAAAGCTGCGGCGGCACCGACGGCGATGAAGATCGTGTTAAGGCGATTCATGACATCCTCCGTTGCTGCCGAAGGAACGCCCGCCGGCGTGGACCAGTTGCCCGGAAGGGCTGGCGGCATATTTCAACCACATGGTTGAATGACATCGTCAGACCAGATACGTTCAACCATATGGTTGAATTGAAAACCGGCGATCTCGATCGCATCTTTCACGCCCTGGCCGATCCCACAGCGTCGGCGAACTCGCCGAGCCGTTCGACATGTCCTTCGCCGCCGTCGCCAAGCACGTGAAGGTGCTGGAGGGAGCGGGCCTTCTGAAGCGGACGATCGAGGGGCGCACCCATCGCTGTCGCATCGAGGCCGGTCCGCTCGCCGAGGCCGACCGCTGGATCGCCTATTACCAGCGCTTCTGGACGGGGCGCCTCGACGCTCTCGAAACCGCATTGCTCAAGCACGCCCGAAAGAAGAGGAGCCGCGCATGATCGCCCCGACCAAGAACTACGGCCGTATCGTTGCACCCGCCGAGGTCCGTTTCGAACGCCTGCTACCCGGTCCGATCGAGACCGTCTGGGAATTCCTCACGGATTCCGGGAAGCGCGGCGAATGGCTGGCCTCAGGCCCCATGGACTTGAAAGTCGGCGGCAAGGCCCGGTTCACTTTTCGTCACACCGAACTCTCACCTCACAAGGCGCCTGCGCCCGCCAAGTACAGGGACATCGACGCCAAGCCTCCGACCAGCGAGCACACTATTACACGTATCGAAGCGCCCTATCTCCTGGCTTTCACCTGGTCGCCCGACTCCGAAGTCACCTTCGAACTGAATCCACAAGGTTCTCGGGTGCTTCTCACGGTCACGCATCGCAGGCTGGCAAGCCGCAACGAGATGGTCATGGTGAGCGGCGGTTGGCACACACATCTCGACATACTGGTCGAGCGGGCCAACGGGCGAACACCGCCTGCGTTCTGGTCGGTGTTCGGCGATATCGAGGGCGAATACGAGAAGCTCTACCCCAAACCGTGACTATTGATGGGCGATGTCCTTGTCGTACTGCGGCTCGTCCGTGAAGACGAGCAGGCGACGGGCATGGGTCTCGCGCTCCATGCAGCTCTTGTAGCCGGAGGTGGCGGGCGACAGGCCGTACTCGAGGCACGAATCCCGGGCGTTGGCAGTCACCCGCGCCATCGTATAGGCGATCTCGGGCTTGCCCCATTCGAGGGCGCGCGTGGCCTGGGACAGGCAATATTCATAGCCTTCGGTCCTGGAGGTGATGCCCTGCTCCCGGCAGATGCGCTCAGCCTGGCTCTGGGCCGAGGCGGGCGGGATCGGCGGGGCGAAGGTCACGATCCCCGCCATGAGGAACACGCTTCCCAGCGCCAGGCCGGCGTGCAGCTGGTTGCGGGTCATTGTTCGGCTCCCGTTGAGTTGGTTGCGATCAGGTACTGAACAAACGCCCTGAATCGCCAAGGGGTTGCTGATACAAACGATACAATCGTCTGTGCTTGCCCCTTTTCCGCCTCAATCGGACGCCGGTCAGTAGCTCTTCGGCAGTCCCAACACCCGCTCCGCCACGTAGCAGAGGACCAGCTGCTCGCTGACCGGCGCGATGCGCGCGATCATGACCTCGCGCAGGAAGCGCTCCACGTGGAACTCCTTGGCGTAACCGTAGCCGCCATGGGTCAGGATGGCGCGTTCGCAGGCATCGTAGGCGGAACGGGCACCGAGATACTTGGCCGAATTGGCCTCGGCGCCGCAGTCCTTGCCGTTGTCGTACAGCCAGGCCGCCTTGAAGGCGAGCAGGTTGGCCGCCTCGAGCTGCATCCAGCTCTCGGCCAACGGGTGCTGGATCGCCTGGTTCTTGCCGATCGGACGGCCGAACACGACCCTCTCCTTTGCATATTGCGTGGCACGGGCGAGCGCGGCCTTGCCGATGCCGATCGCTTCGGCGGCGATCAGGATGCGCTCGGGGTTCAGCCCGTGCAGCAGATAGTGGAAGCCCTTGCCCTCCTCGCCGATGCGATCCTCGAGCGGCACTTTCAGCCCGTCGATGAACACCTGGTTGGTGTCGATGGCCTTGCGGCCCATCTTCTCGATCTCGCGCACCTCGATCCTGCTGCGGTCGAAGTCGGTGTAGAACAGCGACAGCCCGTCGGTCGGCCGCTTGCACTTTTCCTTCGGCGTGGTGCGGGCGATCAGCAGCATCTTGTCGGCGACCTGCGCCGTCGTGGTCCAGGTCTTCTTGCCGTGGACAACGTAGCCGTTGCCGTCGCGCTCGGCCTTGGTCTCGAGCGCCGTGGTGTTAAGGCCGGCATCGGGCTCGGTGACGGCGAAGCAGCCCTTCACCTTGCCCTTGATGATGTCGGGCAGGATTCGCTTCTTCTGCTCCTCCGTACCGAACACCACGATCGGGTTGGGCCCGAACACGTTGAGATGGATCGCCGAGGCGCCCTGCAGGGCCGCGCCCGACTCGGCCACCGCCTGCATCATGATCGCCGCCTCGGTGATGCCGAGACCCGCGCCCCCGAACTCCTCGGGCATGGCGATACCCAGCCATCCGGCATCGGCCATCGTCCGGTAGAAATCCTCCGGGAAGCCGCCGTCCTTGTCCTTCTTCAGCCAGTATTTGTCGTCGAAGCCGGCGCACAGCTTGGCGACGCTGTCCTTGATGGCGAGCTGGTCTTCGGAGAAGGCGAAATCCATTGGTAGTGTCCTAACGATTGAGGCCGAGGAAGCTCATCATGAGCCGGTTGAACGGATCGGGCCGCTCGACGTTTGGCAGGTGGCGGGCCTTGGCGATGTCCTCGTAGCGCGCGCCGGGGATCTTCGACGCGATCAGCTTGTTGCGGTCGGGCGGCGTTGCCGGATCCTCGTCGCCGCAGATCACCAGGGTCGGGACCTTTATGGTGGGCAGCCGGTCGAGATAGTCGAAGTTCTGGATGGCGGCGGCGCAGCCCAGGAAGCCGGCGTCCGACGTGCCGCAGATCGTTGAATGGATCTCTTTCCACCGTGTCGGATTGGCCTCCTTGAATTCCGGCGTGAACCACCGCTCCATGTTGCTGTCGGCCAGCGCCTTGACGCCGCCCGCGCGGACCGCCGCCTTGCGCTGGTCCCACAGGCCGGCCGAATCGTCGGGCGAAGAGGGGTGCGTGTCGCACAGGGTCAGCGATTGCAGCCGCTCGGGGTAACTGAGCGCGAAACCCTGGCCGATCATGCCGCCGATCGACAGGCCGATGTAATGGACCTTCCAGATGCCCAGCACGTCGAGCGCGCCCTTCACGTCGCCCGCGAGCTGGTCCATCGTGTAGTCGCCTTCGACCGGCTGGCTGCCGCCATGTCCGCGCATGTCGAGACGCAACACGCGATAGCCAGCGGCAAGCAGCGGCACGAGCTGTTCGGTCCACATGCCGCCATCGGCCGCCAGCGAATGGGTGAAGCAGACCGTCGGCGCGTTCTGCGGCCCGGCCAGGTCGAAGTAGATCTTACGTCCGTCGAGATTGAGAAGCATGAGTGGGCCTCAACGTGTTGGCGCGAATTGTATGAAAAGCCAGTAAATCAACAGCAAGACATTAACGGCAGAAAAAACAAACATCGTGACGCGAACCCAGCGCGGCAGCCGCGCGTTTGCGGAAGCAGGCTCCATGATGCCCGTGCCATCGAGGGTGCGCCCCGGGAAGCCCTGGACTTCAATCGCATGATCCTCGAGTTGTGGAGCGTCTACTTCTTTCATGGCGGGTGGCGGCACAAGTGCCACCATCTCTGCGCGGGACGTCGGCTTTGGATCGACCAGTTCTCTGAGTGAGATCGGCTCGCCCGGCTTCATCGTCACATCGCCGAGATGCCGCCGTCGATGATCACTTCCGAGCCGGTCATGAAGCTCGATTCGTCGGAAGCGAGGAAGACAAGGGCCCAACCCACTTCCTCAGGGCGGCCGAGGCGGCCGATCGGGACCTGCTTGCCGAGCTTCTGCTGCATCAGGTCCTGGCCGAAGCGGTCGCGATACTTGTCGAGGATCGGTGTGTCGATGAAGGTCGGGTGCACCGAATTGCAGCGGATGTTGTAGCCGGACTTGGCGCAGTGCAGCGCAACCGACTTGCTGAGCAGGCGAACGCCGGCCTTGGCCGAATTGTAGGCCGCCATGTTGGCGCCGGCGATGATGCCCGAGATCGACGAGATGTTGATAACCGAGCCGCCGAGGCGGGCCGTGTGCTTCTTGATCTCGGCGACGCCGTGCTTGCAGCCCAGGAACACGCCGTCGAGGTCGATTGCGTGGACCTTGCGCCATTCCGCGAGCTCGATCTCCTCGACCGTCTTGCTGAGGCCGATGCCGGCCGAATTCAGCAGCACGTGGAGGGCGCCGAACTTGTCGACGGTCTCCTGGATGGCGGCCTTCCAGTTGTCCTCGCTGGTCACGTCGAGCTTCACGAAATGGCCGGCGGAGCCCAACCGGTCGGCGACCGCCTTGCCGCGATCGGCCGCGACATCGGCGATGACTACCTTGGCGCCTTCCTTGGCCATCAGTTCGGCGGCATTGGCGCCGAGGCCCGAGGCGCCGCCGGTGATGAGCGCAACCTTGCCGGCCAGACGATCCGTCATTTCTTCTTTCCTCCCGCGGCCCCCGCTCTTGCCTCGCGGTGGGCGATGTAGGTCGTGGAGGCCACGATGATGGCGGCGCCCACGAAGGTCCAGATGTCCGAGGTCTTGCCCCAGACCGCCACGTCCATCAAGGCGGCCCAGACGATGCCGAGAAAGGTGATGGACTGCAGGGCGGAAATGTCGAGCAGGCGATAGGCCCAGGTGATGAAGAAGTAGCCCATCGTCCCGAAGAAGCCCGCCGCCAGGAACAGCAGGAGCTGGTCGGGGGTCGGTGTCTGCCAGAACCACAGGCCGAGCGGCGTGAAGCAGATCGCGCCGATCACGCTCTGCCACAGCACGACAACGGCCGGTTTGTCGCGGCCCGACACGACCTTGGCCACGAGGTTGGAGCCGGCGATCAGCGGCACGGCGCAGAGCATCATGACGATGCCGGGGTTCACGGTGACGAGGCCCGGCCGCACGATGATCAGCATGCCGGCGAAGCCGATGCCGACCGCCAGCCAGCGCCGCCAGTGCACGGTCTCGCGCAGGAAGATGACGGCGCCCAGGGTGACGAAGATCGGCCCGGTGAAGCCCAGCGCCGCCATGGTGGCGAGCGGCAGCCAGACCACGGCCTCGTACCACAGCGCATAGCCCGACGTGTGGAAGACGCCGCGGAAGCAGTGGAGCTTCAGGTCCTGGGTCTTCATGCCGGCGAGGCCGGCCCGCCAGAAGAGGTAGGGCGCGATCAGCGCGACGCCGGCCACCCACCGGCCCCAGGCGACGTAGAGCGGCGGCATCTCGCTCGCCAGCTCCTTCACCGAAGCGTTCAGAAAGTTGAAGAAGAGGCCCGATAGCACGGCCAGGAAGAAGCCGCGCGCCGTACGCGACGGGATCAGGCGGGACAGCGTATCGTTTGTGTCGATGGCGGGTGCGGACATTCGCAGGCAGAGGAGGCCGAGATGCGACTCCGGTCAAGGCACTGCTTTCGCAGGTCAGCCCCTCAAGGAACTAATCCAATGTCACCTTGTATCGGCTCACGGCGACCAGCGAGACGATCAGCAGCATGGCGAGGAGGGCGGCGAGTTCGGTCGAGATGTCGTCGAAGCCCGCACCCTTCAGCATGACTCCGCGGACCACCCGCATGAAATGAGTGGCGGGCAGCGCCTCGCCGATCCATTGAGCCCAGACGGGCATGCCGCGGAAGGGGAACATGAAGCCGGAGAGCAGGATCGACGGCAGCATCATGAAGAAGGATGCCTGCATGGCCTGCAGCTGGTTCTGCGTCAGCGTCGAGATGGTGAAGCCGATGGCGAGGTTCACGGTGATGAACAGCGCCGTGCCGGTCGCCAGCAGGAACACGCTGCCCTGGATGGCGACGTCGAACAGTACCCGCGAAACCAGCAGGATGACGGTCACCTGCACGGCACCGATGACGATATAGGGCATGATCTTGCCGATCATGACCTCGACCGGCCGTACC
Organism: Reyranella sp.; assembly: GCF_004297265.1. GTDB lineage: Bacteria > Pseudomonadota > Alphaproteobacteria > Reyranellales > Reyranellaceae > Reyranella. The sequence continues at coordinate 113,048 of NZ_SCUT01000003.1, read as the reverse complement.
GGCATGGCGAGCAGGTTCTCCATGGTGCCGCGCTCGCGTTCCCGAGTGACGGCGAGTGCCGTCATCATCACCATGGTCATGGTGAGGATCACCGCCAGCAGGCCGGGCACGATGTTGAGCCGCGACTTGCCTTCCGGATTGTAGCGGCGCTGCACCACCACCTCGACGGAATCGGGCTTGTCGCGCAGGCCGGCCAGCGGTCCCACGAAATCGCGGGCGAGCGCCTGGGCGATCGACGGCCCGGCCGCGGCCAGCGGGTTGGCGGCCGCCATCGGATCGGTGGCATCGGCGTCGATCAGGATCTGCGCCCGCTCACCGCGCACCAGGCGGCGCGTGAAATCGGACGGGATGGTGACCACGAACTGCACCTCGCCCCGCTGTAGCAGCGCGTTGGCCTCCTCTTCGCTCGAGGGATGATGCGTGAAGCGCATGTAACCGGTGTTGTTAAGCGCCGACAGCACGGTGCGTGTGATCTGACTCTGGTCGGCCGAGATGACGGCGGTCGGAAGATGATGCGGGTCGGCGTCGATGGCATAGCCGAACAGCAGGAGCTGGACGATCGGCATGCCGAACATCATGGCAAAGGTCAGTCTGTCGCGCCGAAGCTGCAGCACCTCCTTCACGATCATGGCCCCGAGCCGCCGCAGGAAGCCGCGGCGCGTCTGGAACCAGCGCATCACCAACCTCTCGCAGTCAGGACTCCTCTCCGCCACGAAGTGGGGGAGAGGAAGGGGCCCATTGCGAAGCAATGGGAAGGTGAGGTGGTGTCGATGGCAGGCGAGACCGTCGGATGGAAGCGACGGCGTTTGACCCACCTCACCCTCCCCACGCTACGCGTGGGTCCCCTCCCTCTCCCCCCGCCGCGCGGGCGGAGAGGGCGTATTGAGACATTACGCGCCCGGTGCATTGTCGCGCGCCCGTCCCATCAGGTGGATGAAGATGTCTTCCAGGGTCGGTTCGGATTCTTCCCAGACGATGCCGGGATCGCCGCGATACGGCGCGATTGCCTTTTCCAGCGCCGTGCGGTCGGGGCCGCAGACATGGAGCGTCGTGCCGAAGGCCGCGGCGGCGCTGACGCCGGGCGCGTCGCGGAGCTTTGCGGCCAGCCGGTCGGCGCCGGGGCCGGTCGCGATGAAGGCGAAAAGACCGGATTGGCGGATGATCTCCTCGGCCGTGCCGCGCGCCATCAGTTCGCCATAGGCGATGTAGGCGATCTCGTGACAGCGTTCGGCCTCGTCCATGTAATGGGTCGAGACCAGAACGGTGATACCGTCGGCGGCGTAGGAATGGATTTCGTCCCAGAAGGCGCGGCGGGCTTTGGGGTCAACACCGGCCGTCGGCTCGTCCAGCAGCAGCAGCTTGGGCTCGTGCAGCACGCAGGCGGCAAGTGCCAGGCGCTGCTTCCAGCCGCCCGACAGCGAGCCCGCGAGCTGGCCCTGGCGCGTCGTGAGGCCGAGCCGCTCCAGCGATTGGTCGACTCGCTCCTTCAGCCGATCGAGTCCGTAGACGCGACCGACGAATTCGAGGTTCTCGCGAATCGTCAGATCCTCATAGAGGCCGAAGCGCTGCGTCATGTAGCCGGTCCGGCGCTTGATCGCCTCGCGGTCACGCACGAGGTCGTGGCCGAGGCAGGTGCCGCCGCCGCCGTCCGGCGTGAGCAGGCCGCAGATCATGCGCAAGGTGGTGGTCTTGCCCGAGCCGTTCGGCCCGAGGAAGCCGCAGATCCGGCCTGTCTCGACGGCGAGGCTGAACTTGTCGACGACCGTGCGCGTGCCGTAGCGCTTCACCAGGTCGTGGACGTCGATCGCCAGAGTCATTGCGACGGCCCGAAGGGCTCGACCGAGACCGGCAATCCCGGCGGCAACGGTGTGCTCACGTTCAGGGGACGTGCCTCGACCAGGAAGACGAGCTTGGTCCGCGCGCTCTGGGAGTAGATCACCGGGGGGGTATATTCGGCACGCGGCGAGACGTAGATGATCGTGGCCTTGAGGCCGGCGGGGCAGGAGTCGCAGGTGAAGGCGACTTCGCGGCCGGTGCGAGCACGGGCCACGTCCTCCTCCGGGACGAAGAAGCGCAGCTTCACGCGGAAGTCCGGCAGCAGCGACACGACGGGCGAACCCGCGGGCACCCATTCGCCGACATTGTAGAAGGTGTTCTCGACCAGCGCGTCCTCGGGCGCGAGCGGCATCAGGTCGTCGAGACGCTTCTTCGCCTGCGCGAGATTGGCCTGACTCTGCTCGATCAGGGCGGCGGCCGCGGCGATCTCGCTCTGTCGCGCGGCGAGATCGCCGACGCGTTCCTGCGCCTCCAGCGAGGCTGCGCGCGACTTGAGTTGGCGCACCTGCGAGTCGGCCTGTTCGAAAGCCTGGTGGGTCGAGATGTTACGCGCCACCAGCTCGGTCTGGCGCTTCAGTTCTGCCTCGGCCTGCACGAGCGCCGCCTCGATCTCGCGGCGCTGGGCGCGGATCACGTCCTGTTCCTCCTGCCGCTTGCCGGTCAGCAGGTTCTCGTGCCGCGCCCTGGCTTCCGCGAGCATCGCCTCGGCGCGCGCGACCTCGGCTTTGGCGGCAATGGGATCGATGACGAACAGCCGGTCGCCCTTCTTCACCCTGCTGCCGCGCTCGACGGTCCGCTCGATCAGCCGTCCGGCGGTCGGCGGAGCGATCAGGCTGGTTTCGCCTTCGACATAGCCGAGATAGCGCCCGTCGTCGGTGCCGATTCCGGCCAGGGCGAGCAGCCGGTCCCCCCAGACGACGTAGGAGACGAGAAGCGCCGCGGCGAGAGCCGCGATGCCGACAAGCGGCGCCCGCTTCATGCCGCTTCTCCCGCCACGGGTCGAAGCGCGTGGAGCATCAGGTCGGCGTGATGCCGCGCCAGTGCCTGCACATCGAGCGTCTCGGCGCCGATCGGTTCGAAGACGGTGCGCCACAACATGGCGAGCAGCATCGGTCCCATCATCGAGCGCACGGTCATGAAGGCGTCGACCTTGCGGAACTCTCCCTGGTCGACGCCGCGCCGGATCAGGCCCTCCATCAACGGAAGGCCGCGGCCGATCACTTCCTTCAGGTAGAACTGGCCGATCTCGGGGAAGGCGCGCGACTCCGAAATGACCAGCTTGGCGACCGAGGCCATCGGCGATGTCTCGATCCGCAGCGCCATGAATTCGAGGATGCGCGACAGCAGCGGTGCCACGGGTCCGCGATGGCCCGCGAGCATGGCCTCCACCTGACCGAGATTGCTGGCGACCGCGTGCTGGACAACGCCTTTGAACAGGGCGGTCTTGTCCTCGAAGTAAAGATAGATCGCGGCCTTGGAGAGACCGGCCCGCCGGGCCACGTCGTCGAGGCGCGTGCCGGCGAACCCCGTTTCGACGAACTGGGCGAGGGCCGCATCGATGATTTCCTGTGGCCGCGCGGCGGGAGCGCGACGCTGCTTGGGCGCTTTCATATAACTAACTTACTGGTCAGTTATTTAATATGCAAGATGGATGCGAACCGTCAAAGAGAAGGCCTACACTTGGTTCCGGAGGTCGCCATGGACACAGTGATCGAGACCGCGTCGCGCCGCCGGACCCTGTCGGGCAAGCCGGCGACGCCCATCCTGTTCGCGCACTTCGTGCTGCGCTCCTCGAACGTGCAGCCGATGATCGACTGGTACTCGGCGGTGCTGAACATGCACATCGTGCAGCGCACCGAATACATCTGCTTCCTGACCTACGACGACGAGCATCATCGGCTGGGCATCGTGAACCTGGCGGGGTTGAAGGCGCCCGATGCCAAGACCTCGGGTCTGGCGCATGTCGCCTATACCTTCGCCGACATCGGCGCGCTGCTCTCGACCTATCGCCGCGTCAAGGCGCTGGGTATCGAGCCGTCGCGCTGCATCCATCACGGGCCGACCGTGTCGATCTACTACCGCGATCCGGACGGCAACGGCGTCGAGTTGCAGGTCGACCGCTACGCGACCAAGGAGGCGACGGCGGCCTACTTCCAGACCGAGGCTTTCAGGAAGAATCCGATCGGCGTCGCCTTCGATCCGGAAGTGCTGGTGAAAGCCTACGAGGCCGGCGCGCCGGAAAGCGAGCTGCTCGACATGCCCGATGGTCCGCCGGCCGCGCCGCAGTCGGCGCCGGGCAGGAGCTAGAAGAGCCAGATCAGGGTTGAACCGCCGATGAGGCCGATGGCGACGGCCGTACCGACCATGACCTTGATGGAAGGGCGGTAGGTCTCGTCGTCGATCGTCCTGCCGACATGGAGGTAATGCCAGGTCGAGCCGACCAGCATGACGATGCCCAGGATCACGAGGCCGATGCCGAGCTTCTCGACGTGGCGGTTGGCGAGGTCGCGCACGGTCGGCACGACCTGATGCATCTCCATGAGGAAGAGCGCGAAGCGGTTGATGGCTACGCCCAGCGTCATCACCGCGATCGACGTCCGGATCCAGGCGAGGAACGTGCGCTCGTTGGCCAGGTGATCGGTGACGTGCGGGCTCTTCTTCGGACTTTCCACGGCGTGTCTCCTGCAAAGAAAAAGGCGCGATCCCGGGGGATCGCGCCTCGTTCCGTCCCGGTACCGGGACTTAGTTGTACTTGGCGATCTCGAGACGGCCAACCTGGTCGCGATGGACCTCGTCCGGACCGTCGGCCAGGCGCAGGGTACGCTGGTGGGCATACATGCTGGCCAGCTTGAACACCTGGCTGACGCCGCCGGCGCCATGCAGCTGCAGGCAGCGGTCGACGACCTTCGAGGTGATGTTCGGCACCGCCACCTTGATCATCGCGATCTGCTGGCGGGCTTCCTTGTTGCCGAACTTGTCCATTGCCCAGGCGGCCTTGAGGACCAGCAGCCGGGCCATGTCGATCTCCATGCGCATGTCGGCGACATGAGCCTTGGTCACGCCCATCTCCGAGATGCGCTGGCCGAAGGCGACGCGGCTCTTGGCGCGCTTGATCGCCATTTCGAGCGCCCGCTCGGCGACGCCGATGGCGCGCATGCAGTGATGGATGCGTCCCGGTCCGAGGCGGCCCTGGGCGATCTCGAAGCCGCGGCCCTCGCCCAGCAGGATCGCCGACTTCGGCACGCGCACGTTGTCGTAGACCACTTCGGCATGGCCGTGCGGGGCGTCGTCATAGCCGAACACGTGCAGCATCTTCACGATCTTGATGCCGGGCGTGTCGCGCGGCACGACGATCATCGACTGCTGGCGGTAGGCCGGCGCGCTGGGGTCGCTCTTGCCCATCAGGATGATGACCTTGCAGCGCGGGTCGCCCATGCCCGACGACCACCACTTGCGGCCGTTGATGACATAGTCGTTGCCGTCCGACTCGATGCGGCACTCGACGTTGCGCGCGTCGGACGAGGCGACCGCGGGCTCGGTCATGGCGAAGCAGGAGCGGATCTCGCCGTTCAGCAGTGGCTTCAGCCATTTCTCCTTGTGCTCCGCCGTTCCGTAGCGGGCGAACACTTCCATGTTGCCGGTGTCCGGCGCCGAGCAGTTCACGGCCTCGGAAGCGATCGACGAACGGCCGAGCACCTCGCAGATCGGGGCGTAGTCGAGGTTGCTGAGGCCCATCGTGCCGTGCGTGTCGCCGCTCTCGCGGTCGGCCGGCAGGAACATGTTCCACAGCCCGCGCTTCTTCGCCTCGGCCTTGCACTCCTCGATGATCGGCGGGAGCTGCCAGCGATCCTTGGCCTTCTCCATCTGCTCTTCGTAGATGGGCTCGGCCGGATAGATGACCTCGTCCATGAATTTGTTGAGTTTCTCGAGCAGCGCCTTGCTGCGATCCGAGTATTCGAAGTCCATCACTCTCTCCCTTTGTGCTGCGGCGGACTCTGGCCGAAAACCGCTACGATGTGAACGGGCATTCAGGTCGCATGCCGGTTTCGACTCGCGGTCGAGCTAGGCTTCCCCGGCGTCGGCCCTCGACGGCAGCCGCAACGGCTTGAGGACGGCCAGGGCGAGGAAGGCGGCGAGCAGGTTGAACAGCGCCGCGGCCAGGAAGACGTCACGCCAGCTTCCGGTTTCGACGACCCAGAAGCTCGCCAGCGGGATCAGCAGCGAGGCCACGCCCTTGGCGGTATAGAGAAGGGCGGCGTTGGTGGTGGCGTACTTCGTGCCGAACGCGTCGGTGCAAATGGTCGGAAAGAGGCTGGCCGTCTCGCCCCAGGCGAAGAAGGCGAGGCCACCCAGAATCACGAATAGCAGCGGATCCTGACCATATATCCAGAGCGCCCAGATGCCGGCTCCCTCCAGGAGGAAGGCGATGAACAGGGTGTTCTCGCGACCGATATGGTCGGATATCCAGCCGCACAGGGGCCGGGTCACGCCGTTCATGACGCGGTCGAGCGTGATGGCGAAGGTGAGCGCGGGCAAGGTCAGGCCGAGCAGGTTGACCGGAACGTCGGCGACCTTGAAGTCGCGTGCGATGGGCGCGATCTGCGCCGTCGCCATGAGGCCACCCGAGTAGACCAGGATGAACATGAAGTAGAGCAGCCAGAAGATCCGGGACCGCAGCATCTCGGTCGGTGCGAAGTCGCGGGGCGTCTGGAGGAGGCGCACGGCCGGCGCCACAGCCTGCCCGTGCGGCGGTGCCCGCAGTGCCCAGGCCGTGACCAGCACGATCAGGCCCTGAACTAGGCCAAACCAGAGGAAGGCCGCCTCGTAGCCGCGTGCGGCGATCACGTCCTGGATCGGGATGATGCTGAGCGCCGAGCCCGCGCCGAACCCCGCGACCGTGAAGCCGACCGCGAGGCCGCGGCGGTCGGGAAACCAGCGGACCGCATTGCCGACGCAGGTCCCGTACACCGCCCCGGCGCCGATCCCGCCCAGCGCCGCGGCGACGTAGAGCAGGAACAGCGAATCGGCCACCGAGTTCAGGGACCAGGCTGCGGCCACCAGCACGCCGCCGGCCACCACGACGTATTTCGGGCCGAAACGGTCGACGACCCAGCCTTCGAACGGCACCAGCCAGGTCTCGGCGATGACGAAGACGGCGAAGGCGGTCTGGATGCTGGAAAGGCTCCAGCCGTACCGGTCGTGGAGGGGATGGACGAAGAGCGTCCAGCCATATTGCAGGTTGGCGACCGCGACCATGCAGAGAAGGCCGGCGCACAATTGCAGCCAGCGGCCTGCAGGCGGTGCTGGCGCCGATTCTGGCACCGACGAATTGCCGAGCGACACTTTGCAAACGCTCCCTTGCACCGCGATGGTTCCCGTCCCTAAATCGCCTCGACAGGACAAGCGCCGGGGAGAACGTCGTTGGACAGTGTAATGCAGGTTCCGTTCAAGCCCATCGAATTCCTCAGTCGTGACATCACGGTCGAGCGCCGTCCCGACGGGACCGTGGTGCTGCAATCCAACCACCCCCTGCAACCCCATGCCCGCCACGTTCCGGCGCTGCTCGCCAAATGGGCCGCCGAGGTCCCGGATCGTCTGTGGCTGGCGCAGCGCCGCGGGCCGGCGCGGGAGTGGTTGAAGGTCACCTATGGCGAGGCCAAGAAGCAGGTCGATTCGGTGACGCAGGCGCTGCTCGACCGCGGCTTCGGTCCCGACAGGCCGGTGATGATCCTGTCGTCCAACTCCATCGAGTTCGCGTTGCTCACCATGGCCGCCATGCAGGCCCGCGCCCCGGTCGCGCCGGTATCGCCGGCCTATTCGGTGATGAGCCAGGACCACGCCAAGCTGAAATACGTCTTCGACCTGATCAAGCCCGGCCTGATCTTCGTGCAGAACGGAGAAATCTATGCGCGCGCCCTGGCGGCGCTCGACCTCAAGGGCGTGCTGCTGGTCCATGTCGACAAGCCGCCGCCTCAAATGCAGTCGCTGCCGTGGACAGAGCTTGTGGCCACAAAGGCAACCGACGCAGTGGCGAAATCCATCGAGGCCATCGAACCGAAGACGGTTGGAAAATTCCTGTTCACCTCGGGCAGCACCGGGATTCCGAAGGCGGTGATCAACACGCAGGAGATGATGTGCGCCAACGTCGCCATGATGAGCATGTCGAGGGTGCGCAAGCCGGATGCCCCCGCGCCGGTCATGCTCGACTGGCTGCCGTGGAACCACACGATGGGCGGCAATGCGACCTTTCAGGGCAACCTGAACGAGGGCGGCACGACTTTTATCGACGACGGCAAGCCGCTACCCGGCCTGTTCGAGGAGACGCTGCGCAACCTGCGCGAGGTTTCACCCACGTCGTTCTCCAACGTGCCGGCCGGCTACGCGATGCTCGCGACGGCACTGGAGAAGGACGAGAGCCTCGCCAGGCGCTTCTTCGCCAACATCAGCGTGCTGTCCTATGGCGGCGCCGCCCTGCCGGACGATCTCTACGAACGCATGGAGGCGCTGGCGGTGAAGCATACCGGCTATCGCATCCCCTTCGTCACCGGCTGGGGATCGACCGAGACTGCGCCGACGGCGACGAGTGTGCACTGGGCCTCCGAACGCGTCGGTCTGATCGGCCTGCCCTATCCCGGCGTGCAACTCAAGATGGCGCCGACCGCAGCGGCGGGCCGCTACGAGCTACGGCTGAAGAGCGTGATCGTGACTCCGGGCTACTACAAGCAACCCGAACTCACGGCCCAGATGTTCGACGAGGAGGGTTTCTACAAGATCGGCGATGCCGGCCGCTTCGTCGATCCGGAGGATCCGAGCCAGGGAATCATCTTCGACGGCCGCGTGGTCGAGGATTTCAAGCTGACCAGCGGCACCTTCGTGCTGGTCGGCACCCTGCGCACGACCGCCATCGCCGCCGCCTCGCCCGTGTTGCAGGACGCCGTGGTCTGCGGGCAGGACCGTGAGTATGTGGGCCTGCTGGGCTTTCCCAACGTCGCGGCCTGCCGGCAGCTCGCCGGTGACAGCGGTGCGCAGCTCCCACTCGATGAATTGCTGGCGCACCCCGCCATCGTCGGTACAGTGAGGGAAGGCCTCGCGAAGATGAATGCGGAAGGCCGTGGCTCGTCGATGCGGGTGAAGCGCGTCCTGCTCATGACCGAACCGCCCCAGGTCGACGGCCAGGAAATCACCGACAAGGGCTACATCAACCAGCGGGCCACGCTCGAGCGCCGCAAGGCACTGGTCGACAAGCTCTATGCCGGCGGCGAGGGCGTGATCGAAGTGGCCTAGACCGTGCTTGGGCCATCGGACAGGAGTGAAGGCAAGCCCATGGACCAGATCGAAACGCCCAACAGGGAAGCCGCCAAGAAGGACGTGCCGCTGCGCTACGACACCAGGCTTCTCGGGCGCATTCTCGGCGAGACGGTGCGCGACCAGGAAGGCGACGCCGTGTTCGACCTCGTCGAGCACATCCGCCGCACCGGGGTGCTGTTCCACCGCGATGCCGACGAGGCCGCGCGCCAGGAATTGCAGGTCACCATGAGCGGCCTGCCGATGGGTCTGGCGGTCCGCATCATTCGCGCTTTCGGTCATTTTTCGCATCTGGCCAACATCGCCGAGGACCAGCACCATATCCGCCGCACGCGGGCCCATGCCATGACCAAGGCACCGCCGCAGCAGGGCACGATCTCCTATGCGCTGGGCCGCGCCGCCAAAGCCGGAATCTCCCGCGAGCGGCTGCAGGCCTTCTTCGCCCGCGCGCTCTGCAGCGCCGTCCTGACGGCCCATCCGACCGAGATTCGGCGCAAGAGTTCGATCGACCGCGAAATGGAGATCGCGCACCTGCTGGACGAGCGCGACCGGGTCGAGTTCACGCCGGACGAGCTGCGGGCCAATCGCCTGGCGTTGCGCCGCGCCGTTCTCACTCTGTGGCAGACCAGCATCCTGCGCGACACGCGGCTCAGGGTGATCGACGAGGTCGCCAACGGGCTCGCCTACTACGATCATACATTTCTGCGCGAGCTGCCGATCTTCTACGCCGACCTCGAGGACCGGCTCGGTGGCATCGATGCAGCCTGGCAGGATATCGACGTGCCGTCCTTCCTGCGCATGGGAAGCTGGATCGGCGGCGACCGCGACGGCAATCCCTATGTCACCGCAGATGTCACACGCCAGACGCTCACCCTGCAGAGCCAGCGGGCGCTGCGTTTCTATCTCGAGGAGCTGCACCGGCTGGGCAGCGAGCTGTCTCTCGACGGCCGCATCGTGCACGTCTCGGGGGGATTGCGTGGGCTGGTCGAGAATTCGGCGGATCGCGCGCCGGAGCGCAAGGACGAGCCCTACCGGCGCTCGATCGTGGGCATCTACGCGCGGCTGGCCGCAACGGCGTGGTCGCTCGACAGGTTGGAGCCACCGCATCCGCCGGTCGGGACCGCGCCTGTCTACGCGACGGCGGACGACCTGAAGGCAGATCTCGACACGATCCACCGGTCGCTTTCCGAGAACGGCTCGGCGGACCTGGCGCGGGGCCGCCTGCGGTCGTTGCGGCGTGCCGTTGATGTCTTCGGCTTCCATCTGGCGTCGCTCGACCTGCGTCAGAATTCCGACGTCCACGCGCGTGTCATGGCGGAGCTGCTGGCCGCCACCGGGGCCGGCATCGACTATGCGGCGCTCGACGAGGCGGCGCGGGTGACCCTGCTGACCCGTGAACTCGGCAACATGCGTCCGCTGGCGTCACCCTATCTCTCCTATGCCGATGAAACGGCCGCCGAGCTGGACCTGGTGCGCGTGGCTGCCGATGCGCATCGGCGCTACGGCCGGGCCGCCATGCCGCACTACGTGATCTCCAAGGCCGACAGCGTCTCCGACATCCTGGAGGTGGCCGTGCTGCTCAAGGAGGGTGGCCTGCTCGATCCGCGTGAGGCTCGCCTGGACGTCGACATCGTGCCGTTGTTCGAGACCATCGGCGACCTGCAGCGCTGCGGGCGGATCATGGACGATCTCCTTGCCCTGCCGGCCTATCGTCGCCTGCTTGCCTCACGTGGTGACACGCAGGAGGTGATGCTGGGCTACTCCGACAGCAACAAGGACGGCGGCTACCTCACCTCGACATGGGAGCTGTACAAGGCGGAGCTGGCCCTGATCGAAACCTTCAGGCGCCACCAGGTCGGACTGCGCCTGTTCCATGGCCGCGGCGGCTCCGTGGGACGCGGCGGCGGACCGAGCTACGACGCGATCCTGGCGCAACCGCCTGGCGCGGTGCAGGGCGCCATCCGCATCACCGAACAGGGCGAGGTGATCGCCGGCAAGTATTCCAACGCCGAAGTGGGCCGCCGCAATCTCGAAACCCTGGCGGCCGCCACGCTGGAAGCCTCGCTCCTCGACGCCGACCGGCCGCCGCCGCCCACCGACTATCTCGCGGTCATGGAGGAGCTGTCGGCGCACGCCTTCCGCACCTATCGCGGCCTCGTCTACGAGACCGAGGGCTTCGACCGATATTTCCGCGAATCCACGGTGCTGGACGAAATCGCTTCTCTCAACATCGGCAGCCGCCCTGCCTCGCGCTCCAAGAAGCAGGGCATCGAGGATCTGCGCGCCATTCCCTGGGTGTTCAGCTGGGCCCAGTGCCGCCTGATGCTGCCCGGCTGGTACGGGTTCGGCGCAGCCGTCGAGGCCTGGACCGCCGCGCGGCCGGCCGACGGCATGGCGACGCTGCAGGAGATGCACGACAACTGGCCGTTCTTCCGCACCATCCTGTCGAACATGGACATGGTGCTGGCCAAGAGCGACATCGCCATCGCCTCGCGCTATTCCGAACTGGTGACCGATGCGGCGTTGCGCGAGCGGGTCTTCGGCCGCCTGCAGCAGGAGTGGCAGGCATCGATCGACGCGGTCTGCGCCATCACGCGGCAGAAGACGCTGCTGGAACTCAACCCGCTGCTGGCGCGCTCGATCCGCAACCGCTTTCCCTATATCGATCCGCTGAACCACGTGCAGATCGAACTGCTGCGACGCCACCGCGCCGGCGATCCCGATCCCGCGGTCGTTCAGGGCATCCACCTCAGCATCAACGGCATCGCCGCCGGCCTGCGCAACAGCGGGTAGGCCCGGCCGTCAGCGCGCGAATTCGACGACCGAAAGATCGAGCGGCAGCACGCTGTGAAGACGCTGCGGCGGCCTAAGGGGCGTCAGCGTGAGCGGCGTCCCGGTGGCTTCCGCCTTGTCGAAGTCCGGCGTGCCGGCGGAGTCGACGGCCGTGACGGTGAAGGCGTCGAAGACATAGGGAATGCCATTGGCCAGGAGCGGCGAGGGCCCGTCCATCACATGCAGGTGGAGATGCGGCGCCTGGCTGTTGCCGGTGTTGCCGACCTTGCCGAGGATGTCGCCGCGCTTCACCCGGGCACCGGCGCCGACCACGACGCTGCCGGGCTGCATGTGTGCATAGAGGACGTAGGCGCCACCGCCGATGTCGAGCACGACGAAATTGCCATCGGCCTCGGCGATCGGCAGGTTCGCCGGCAGCGCTCCGGGTACCTGCTCGGGCAGGTCGTTGCGCGCGGAGACGACCGTGCCGTCGGCGACGGCCAGGACGGACTGGCCGTAGATCGTGTAGTTCCTCGGGTCGGCGAGGTTGCCCTTCACCAGGCGGTTCTCTCCGTCGATCTGCTCCCAATCGATGGCGAAGCGCTGTGCGAGCGCGAAGCTGCCGTTCAGAGGCAGCAGCGCACGCACGTGACGGATCGTGTCGCAGCAGCCGTCGGCCGCGACGAAGCCCTTGCCGATCAGCGGCGGCCCGAGGACCGGTGGCGGCACTCTGCTCACGTCGGTTCTGCCAACGGTCTCGGTGATGTCGACGGGATTGGGCAGGGCGAGGCGCAACGAGATCCGATGCACCAGCGAGGACGGCGTCGGGGCCGCCGTGTCGAGCAGCACATGCAGGAACATCACGCCGAACTGGCCGATGCCGAGATCGGCTGATTCGGCGCCGCGTCGGCCGCCGATCGACAGGCGTCGGGCGATGTCGTCACGCTCGAGGGTGAACAGGGTCTTCGCCGTATCGGACTCGAGAATCTCGATTTTCTGGAGCGCCGCCGTGGCGGGACTGGCATTGGCGAGGTCGAGCTCGTAGACGAGATGGCGTTTGCCGTCGGAGCCCGGCACCGCCGCCGGCGGGAACAGCACCTTGGCGACCAGCGGCGTCAGCACCGGGTCGGGAACGGGTGTTTGGGCGGCGGCGGGCAGCGCAGCGAGAATGAGAGAGATCAGGAGAAGGAATCTCATTCGTGAAACGCTAGGCTTGCCTCTGGGCCTGCGCAACACCACCATGGCATCGGAAGGACGAATCGGCATGAATCGACTGTTGGGCAAGGTGGCCATCGTCACGGGGGGCGCGAGCGGCATGGGCCGGGCGACCGTGATGCGCTTTCTTGCCGAAGGCGCGAAGGTGCTGGTGGCCGACCTCAACGAGGCCAATGGCGCGGAGACGCTGGCGGTCGCCAGGGCGCAGGGCTTTGGCGACAATGTGGGCTTCGTGCGCGGCGACGTTTCGAAGGAGACCGATGTCGCCGCCATGGTCGCCGAGGCCAGGAGCCGTTTCGGCCGCCTCGACATCGCCTATCTCAATGCCGGCGTCGGTGGCGCCTTCGGGCCGATCGCCGAGACCAGCGTCGAGGACTGGGATTACACGTTCGCAGTGCTGACGCGTTCGGTATTCCTCGGGATGAAACACGCCTCGCTGGCGATGAAGGAACAGGGAAGCGGCGGCGTGATCCTCGTTACGGCGTCGATCGCCGGCATGGTGGGCGGCGGCGGCAGCCATGCCTATTCGGCGGCGAAGGCGGCCTGCATCAGCCTGATCGAGAACGTGGCGACCGAACTGGGGCCCGATCGCATCCGCGTGGTCGGCATCGCGCCCGGCGTCATCTCGACGCCGCTGGTCCATCGCGGCCGGCCCGACAAGTACGAGAAGCAGTTCGGCCAGCAGCCCTGGCCCGACCGCGGCGAGCCCGAACATATCGCCGACGTGGCGACCTTCCTTGCCTCCGACGAGGCCCGTTTCATCACCGGCGAGACGGTGAAGGTGGATGGCGGCCTGCTGGCCCAGGGCGTCGCGCTCTGGGGCACCGGCGCCGACAACACCTTCATGAAAAGCGCAGGCGTCAACCGCGGTACGACCGGCGAAGCCATGGCCGTCCGCACTTTGCACCTCGGAGATCAGAAGAAATGACCAGCGAAGCTCCCAGTGAAGCCCGGCGCCTGCACGGCCACCTCATCGGACAGCAGGGGTCGCGCGGCTCGCTCAACACGCCGGCGCTCGTGCTCGACCTCGACATGCTCGACCGCAACATCGCGGAGATGGCGAACTTCGCCAAGGCGCATAACGTGAAACTGCGTCCGCATTCCAAGACCCACAAGTCGGCCGACATCGCGCGCCGCCAGATCGCGGCCGGCGCGCTCGGCGTCTGCTGCGCCAAGCTGGGTGAGGCAGAGGCGCTGGGCGAAGCCGGCATCCAGAGCCTGCACATCACCTCGCCGGTGGTGACTCCTCAGGCGATCCAGCGGCTCGTGGAACTGAACGCCAAGGTCTCTGGCCTGATGCTGGTGGTCGACCACCCGGCCAATGCCGAGGCGCTGGCTGCGGCGGCGGCAAAAGCCGGCAAGCCACTCACCGTCATCGTCGACATCGATCCCGGCATCCACCGCACCGGCACCGCCTCGCCCGAGGCCACGGTCGAGCTGGTGCAGAAGGTCGCCAACTTCAGGTCGCTGACCTATGCAGGCGTCCAGTTCTACTGCGGAAGCCACCAGCACATCGTCGACTTCAAGGAGCGCACCGCCCAGATCAAGGAGCGCACGGAGTATCTCCAGGGCATTCTGGCGAAGCTGGAGGAGGCAGGGCTGAAGCCCGGCATCGTCACCGGCTCCGGTACCGGCACGCACTACATCGACGCCAAGCTCGGCGTCTTCACCGAGCTGCAAGTCGGGTCCTACGTGTTCATGGACCACGACTACAACGTTTGCGACCTGCGCGGCCTCGACAAGCCGACCTTCGAACAGGCGCTGCAGATCGATTCGCGCGTGGTCAGCGCCAACACGCCGGGCATGGTGACGGTCGATGCCGGCCTCAAGGCGATGGCCACCGAGAAGGGCCCGCCGATGATCCTGAAGGGCGCCGTGGAGGGCGCGACCACGCGCTTCATGGGCGACGAGCATCTCGCGGTGATCGCGCCCAAGGGCGAGGAGGCACCCAAGCTCGGCGACCAGGTCGTTCTGACGCCGCCGCACTGCGACCCGACCGTGAACCTCTACGAGAGCTTCCACGTGGTGAAGGGCGACACGCTGGTCGAGATCTGGCCGGTCACGGCACGCGGAAGGTCGCGGTAGCTACGGCGTCTTCGGCTGCCCCACCAGCAGCCCGCCGTTCCAGGTGCGCGCGAGCAGCAGCAGGGCACCCATGCCGAGGGCGCTGACGACGGTCATGCCGAGGAACGCGCGCTGGCCGTAGTCTGAATAGAGAATGCCGGAGAACTGGTAGACGACGGCCTGGGTGGCGCCGGTGCCCAGCGCGTAATAGAGGCTCTGGCCGATCGCCGCGCCGTGCGTCGGCAGGGCGCGCTGCAGGAAGGCCATGGCGCCGAGATGGCAGGCGGCGAAGGTGCAGGAGTGCAGCGCCTGCAGCAGGACCAGCGCCCACAGCTCTGTGGTGAAGGCCATGGCTGTCCAGCGCACCAGGCCGGCGGAGAGGCCGAGCGCGATCAGGCCGCAGACCCCCAACCTTGCCAGCAGCCAGCCGCCGAACAGCATCAGCACGATCTCGATGGCGACGCTCTCGGCCCACAGCGCGCTGATGGTGACGTCGGGGATACCCGCGCCGCGCCAGGTCAGGGTGCCGAAACTGTAGAGCACCGAGTGGCTGGCCTGGCAGAGGCCGCAGGCCAACAGGAACAGCAGGAAGGGCGGCCGCCGCAGGAGTTCGCTGACGCGGAACGATGCGTGCTCAGGGCCTGTGGCGGCGGCGCGAGGCGGCGTAGCGGGCAGCAGCAGGGCGAAGGGCGCCAGCAGCACGATGCTCGCCATGCCGACATAGAGCACCCAGGGCGGGCCGTAGCGGTCGACCGCGATGCCGGCGAGGAAGGTGCCGAAGATGAAGGCGACCGAACTCCACATGCGCACACGCGCATAATCGAGCCCGTGTTTCTTGGTCTCCGTCACCAGTACGCCGTCGTAGAGCGGCATCGGCGGCGACCACAGGAAGCCCCAGATCATGGTGACGATGAAGATCGCCAGGAAGGAGTAGGAGAACTGATAGGCCACCATCATCACGATGGCGCCGATCCCCAGCGCCACGATTACGCCGCGCGGTCCGCCCAGGCGGTGGACGATCCAGCCCACCGAAAGCGTGGCGATGACGGTGATGATCTGGCGCGACATGAACAGCGTGCCGATCTCGGTGTCGGTGACGCCGCGGTCGCGCAGCCAGACCGGCCAGTAGCTCATGAAGGCGCCGGCGGCGAAGAAGTAGGCGGCGCCATAGGCCGCGAGCCTTGCTCCCTGAAGCAGGCGGCCCATCGGCCGGTCGGACATCAGGCGGCGAACTCCTTGCGGATCGCCTCGCTGTGCTGGCCGAGCGTCGGCACGTCGCCCAGCCGCTCCGGCTCGCCGGTGTAGGAGGCGGCGAGCGCCGGGATCGAAACGTCCTTGCCGTCGATCGAGTTGAAGCCGGTGCGGCGCAGCTGCGGATGCGTCGTCAGGTCCTTCACGCTGCTGACCCGTGCCCACGCGATCTGCGCCGCCTCGAGGCGGGCCGAGAGATCGGCGAAGGTCTGGGACGCGAAGCTCTTCGCCACAATGGCGTTGGTGTCGTCGCGCCGCGCGTTGCGCGCCTTGCCGGTCGCGTAGTCCGGGTCCTTCTCGAGGCCGGGTCTGTCGATGACGCCATGGCACAGCCGCTCGAATTCGCGGTCGTTCTGGATCGAGATCAGCACCGGCACCTTGTCCGAGGTCGGGTAGACGCCATAGGGCGCGATGAACGGATGGGTGAGGCCGAGCCGCGGCCATTCGTAGTTGGAATATTCCATGCCGAGCAGCGGCACGGTCATCCATTCGGCCATGGAGGAGAAGAGCGAGACCGAGATGGCGCGGCCCTCGCCGGTCCGGCCGCGGGCGATCAGCGCCTCCAGGACGGCGGCATGGGCATACATGCCGGTGCCGATGTCGGTGGCCGAGATGCCGACCCGGCCCGGCGCATGTTCGGTGCCGGTGATCGAGGCCAGCCCGCTCTCGGCCTGGACCAGCAGGTCGTAGGCGCGGCGGTTCTTGTAGGGACCGTGATCGCCATAGCCCGAGATGTCGACGGTGATCAGCTTCTTGTGGGCCGCTCGCATGGCGGCCGAGCCGAAGCCCGCGCGGTCGGCCGCGCCCGGCGCCAGGTTCTGGATCAGCACGTCGGCCTTGGCGATCAGCCGGTGCAGCAGAGCGAGGTCGTCCTTCGCCTTGAAATCGAGAGTGAGGGACTGCTTGCCGCGGTTCAGCCAGACGAAATAGCTCGACTGGCCGTGCACGTAGCCATCGTAGCCGCGCGCGAAGTCGCCCTCCGGCCGCTCGATCTTGATGACCCGGGCGCCGGCATCCGCCAGCCGCGCGGCGCAATAGGGGGCGGCGACCGCCTGCTCGACACTCACCACCAGCAGACCGTCCAGCGCTCCAGCCATCACGCGACCCCAATTTCCAGAAATGCCCCGCGCATCGCACCGCGAAGCGCCTCGGGACGAGGTGTTACTGCAGGACTACCATTTCGCAAAGGGCGATGGCACGGTCCCGGCAAGATCAAAACGTCATAACGGGGACGAGGAAATGCCGGGACCATTGCAGGGCGTGCGTGTGATCGATCTGACGGCCGTTCTGCTGGGGCCATTCGCTACGCAGCATCTGGCCGACATGGGCGCCGACGTGATCAAGGTCGAGCCGCCGGAAGGCGACCTGCTGCGTGCCTCGGGTGGCAGCCTCGGCAACGCGCCTGCCATGGGCCCGATCTACATGGCGGCCAACCGCAACAAGCGCTCGATCTGCCTCGACCTCAAGAAGCCGGCCGCCTGCGCCGTCCTGAAGGACATGATCAAGGACGCCGATCTCTTCATCCACAACAGCCGGCCGCAGGCGATCGAGCGGCTGGGCCTGGGCTACGGGGACCTGAAGAAGATCAACCCGTCGATCATCTATGCCTATTCGCTGGGCTATGCGCGCAGGGGACCCTACGGCCACAAACCCGCTTTCGACGACCTGGTGCAGGGCGTCTCGGGCGCCGCCTCGCTGCAGAGCCGGGTCGACGGTCTGCCGCCGCGCTTCATGCCGAGCCTGATCGCCGACAAGACGACCGGGCTGCATCTCTGCATCGCCGTGCTGGGGGCGCTCTATCACCGCAAGTGCACCGGCGAGGGGCAGATGATCGAGGTGCCCATGCTCGAGACCCTGGCCTCGTTCTGGCTGACCGAGCATCTGTTCGGCGCCACCTGGAGCCCCGAGCGCGCGCCCATGGGCTACGACCGCATCATCAACAAGTTCCGCCATCCCTTCCCGACGAAGGACGGCTACATCTGCGCGCTGCCCTACACCGACGCGCACTGGGTCAAATTCTTCGAGTTGGCGGAGCGGCCCGATCTCGCCCAGGAGAAGAGGTTCGTCGATCGCATGGAGCGCGCCAAGCATTTCAGCGAGCTCTACCAGGTGCTGGCTGAGCTCTTGAAGCATCGCCCGACCCAGGAATGGCTCGACATGTTCGACGAGGCCGACATTCCGGCCATGCCGGTGCGCACGCTGGAAGAACTGAAGGACGACCCGCACCTCAAGGCCACCGGCTTCTTCACCGAGCGCGAGCACCCGACCGAGGGGCCGATCACCACCTTCGCCAGTCCCCTCGACTTCGAGAAGACCAAGGTCGAATTCCGCCGTCACGCCCCGCGAATCGGCGGCGACGGCGTGGAAGTCCTGCGCGAGGCCGGTCTCAGCGACGAGGCGATCGAGAAGCTCAAGGCGGACAAGATCCTGATCGTGCCGGCGGAATGACCATCGCCCCGGACATCAGGCGGGGGATCGAGGCGAGGCTCGCCGACATTGAGCGCCGGTTCGGCGTGGAAGTATTCTATGCCTGCGAGTCGGGGAGCCGTGCTTGGGACTTTGCCTCCGAGGACAGCGACTACGACGTTCGATTTCTCTACGTCCATCCGCGAAACTGGTATCTGTCGCTGACGGAGCAGCGCGACGTCATCGAAACGCCGATCGAGGGCGTCTACGACGTCAATGGCTGGGATCTGCGCAAGGCATTGCGTCTCGCCGCAAAGGGCAACCCGGTGCTGTTCGAATGGCTGTCGTCGCCGATTCACTATCTTCGGCGGCCGCTGTTCGAGGGCTTCCGGGCGGCCTCGTTCGGGGTATTCGATCCGCAGAAGGCCTATTTGCATTATCTCAATATGGCCGAGGGGCAGCGGCGGGCCTATCTCGGCGGCGAGGCGGTGCGGCAGAAGAAGTATTTCTACGCGGTACGTCCCTTGCTCGCCTGTCTCTATCTCCTGGAACGTCGCGCCGTCATCCCCATGCGCTTTTCCGACCTGATCGATGCCGTTTCCGTGCCGACCGACGTATGCGAGGCGCTGGCGGACCTGTTGCGCGCGAAGAGGCAGGTAAGCGAGGTGGCTGAATCGTCGCGTCTACCCATCCTCGATAGATGGATCGACGAAACGATCGACGGCCTGCGATCGCGGAAGCCTGATGCTGCCTCGACCGCGGACCCGACATCACTCGATGCCTTCTTCCGGTCGGCGATCGGCGGCTGACGCGGCCGGAACGCTAGAAGCGGCGGCGCAGGCGGCGCAGCGCGTCGGTCACGATGAGGATGTGAAAAGGGAGGATCGCCGCGAGATAGAGGCGGCCCAGCAGGTTGTGGCAACGCACGACCGTCGTGGCGACGAGCGTCCTGTCGGTGCGGCGCAGCAGCACCGATGCCCGGAAATCGAGATGGCGGTCGTCGGCGCCCAGCACGATCTCGTCGGCCGAGCGCGACAGGACGGGGAAGAAGGCGATGTGCTCGCCGGCCTCGAGGGCATGCGAGGCTTTCACGCCGAACGGCGTCATCACCCGATCGCGGATCGCCAGCAGGATCGTGAACCACACGGGCGGGTCGGCGAAGAGGAGGGCGGCGAGGGTGTCGACGTCGGCGGGCGCGTCCGGCAGCAGGGCGACGGCAAAGCTGTCGGTCAGGCTGGCGCCAGGATACCAGTCACTGAGGCGGCTCTCGGCGGGTGGGGCGATACGGCTCATGGGACGGAATATGGGAACGGGTCCCGGAGAGAACCCCGGGACCCGCTGACGCAGGACGAGTGGTCCCACGCTAAACCGGCCTGAGCGACGCCGATATCGATCGAGCCTCCGCCCGATGGGCCTAGAACCTGTAGGTCACGCCGGCGCCGATGATCCACGGATCGATGGTCGCCGTTCCGGTCACCGGGATGGTGTTGTTGACCGTGGCATTGTAGGTCGGGCGCAGCAGGTACTTCTTGACGTCGAAGTTCAAGCCCCAGTGCTTGTCGATCATATAGTCGAAGCCGACCTGAAGGGCGCCGCCGACGGTATTGTTGAGGGTGAGGTTCGTGACCCCGAGCCCATTGGTCGGCGTATAGCCGGCGCTCTGGCCGAAGAAGATCGTGTAGTTCAGACCAAGGCCGATATAGGGCTTGAACGGACCGAAATCGGTGAAGTGCCATTGCGCCAGCAAGGTCGGCGGCAGGAGCCACGCCCTGCCGATGTTGGTGTTCGCCAGGGCGCCGGTGCCCGTGATGTTGTGAGGCGTGACGCCCAGGATGAGTTCGGCCGCGACGTTGGGCGTGAAGAAGTAGCTGATGTCGAGTTCGGGGACGATCGAGTTGCCGATCGACAGGCCGGAATTCGGGCTGGAAAGTGCTGGCGCGCCCGGCACGTACACCGTGCTGCCGGATGAGGCCGGAAGCACGGCCAGCGCGCGAACGCGCACCTGCCAGGGGCTCTGGGTATCGTCGGCCCGGGCAGCTTGCCCTAGCGAGCAAACCGTCAGGGCGCCCGCAACCAGTGCTCCAAGAACTGAAACTCTCTGCATTTGTACTCTCCCGCTTCAACGCCGAGAGTGAACACCCTTGCAAAGAGTAGGGAATTGACCTGGATCAACCGGCGAGCTGACGTAGGATTTGTCTACGGAAGCCCGTTCCGCATCTCGGCGCGGACACTCGCCAGTCGGTTTATGGATGCTTGTCCCGACCGGGCTCGTGGCTAAACTCCGGCCCAATCGAAAATGCCTCCTCGGGAGGGGGACCATGGATCTCGCTTTCACGCCTGAAGAACAGAAATTCGCCGATGAGGTGCGGGCCTTCGTGCGCGCCAATCTGCCGGCCGACGTGCGCGACAAGGTGAAGAACGGCAAGCACCTGATCCGCGACGACTACATGCGCTGGCAGCAGGCGCTCGGGAAGAAGGGCTGGCTGGTCTACACCTGGCCGAAGAAGCATGGCGGCCCGGGCTTCACGCCGGCCCAGCGCTACATCTTCGAGAATATCTGCGCCGAAGAATATGCACCCGGCATCATCCCGTTCGGCACCAAGATGGTCGGGCCGGTGATCTACACCTTCGGTACCGAAGCGCAGAAGGAGAAGTACCTTCCGGCGATCCGCGAGAGCACCGTCTGGTGGTGCCAGGGCTATTCCGAGCCCGGCTCGGGCTCCGACCTCGCGAGCCTGCGCACCAAGGCGGAGAAGGACGGCGACCATTACATCGTGAACGGGTCGAAGACCTGGAACACGATGGGCCACTGGGCCGACTGGATTTTTTGTCTGGTCCGGACCGATTCCAAGGCCAAGCCGCAGGAGGGGATCTCGTTCCTGCTGATCGACATGAAGACCCCGGGCATCACTGTGAAGCCGATCATCATGGCCGACGGCGGCCATGAGGTGAACGAGGTCTTCTTCGACAACGTCAAGGTCCCGGTCGAGAACCTCGTGGGCAAGGAGAACGAGGGCTGGACCTGCGCCAAATTCCTGCTGGCCAACGAGCGTCTGGGCATCGCCGCCGTGCCGCAGTCCAAGCGCGGCGTCGAGGCGCTGAAGGACATCGCCCGGGCCGAGCAGGACAACGGCCGCCCGCTGATCGAGAATCAGAGCTTCGCCGAGAAGATCGCCGATCTCGAGATCCAGGTGACGGCGCTCGAATTCACCGAGTTGCGCGTGCTCTCGACGATGGCTCATGGCGGCCAGCCCGGTCCCGAAGTGTCCGGCCTCAAGATCCGCGGCTCCGAGATCCAGCAGCGCATCACCGAACTCACGATGGAAGCGGTCGGCGAATATTCCGCGCCGTATCTACCGGGCCTCTTGTGGCAGGGCACGAACGAGGAGCCGGTCGGGCCCGACTACGCCCACCTCGCCGCGCCGCGCTACTTCAACACGCGCAAGACCACGATCTACGGCGGCAGCAACGAGATCCAGAAAGGCATCATCTCGAAGATGGTGCTGGGGCTGTGAGCAGGATCCTGCAGCACCCCGATCCGCTCCTCCAGTCGTAGTATCGCCGTAAAGAAGGAAGCGCTTCATGGCCATTTCTCTCTATGACCTCAGCGTCGTGTCGTTCCTGCAGGTTCTGGGCGGCGTCGAAGGCTTTCTCGCCAAAGGCCTTGCCCATTGCAAGGAGAAGGGACTCGACCCCAACGAGATCGTGGAGACCAGGCTGTTTCCCGACATGGCGCCGTTCCGCTTCCAGATCGTCTCGGCGGCGCACCACTCCGCCGGCGGCGTGAAGGGTGCAATGGCCGGCGCCTTCTCGCCGCCCAAACCCGCAGGTGAGGACTATGCCGGCTTGCAGAAGCTGGTGAGCGACGCGAAAGCCACGCTCGAGGCGATCAAGCCTGACGAAGTGAACGGCATCGAGGGCAAGGACGTGATCTTCTCGCTCGGCGACCGCAAGATCCCGTTCAAGGCGGAGGGCTTCCTGATGTCGTTCTCGCTGCCGAACTTCTATTTCCATGCCACGACCGCGTACGACATTCTGCGCCAGAAGGGCGTGCCGCTGGGCAAGCGCGACTTCCTCGGCAAGTTGCGGATCGCGAGCTGACCGAAATGAACCTCACCCTCAATCCAGAGCATCAGACCTTCGCCGACGAAGTGCGCGCCTTCGTGCGCGACAACCTCTCGCCCGCGACCCGCGAGAAGACCTTTTCCGGCAAGCATTACGATCGCGACGACCACATCGTTTGGCAGAAGGCGCTCGGGAGGAAGGGCTGGCTCGCCTACACCTGGCCGAAGAAGTACGGCGGCCCGGGCTGGGACGTGACGCAGCGCTTCCTGTTCGAGAACGTGCTGGCGGAGGAGGGCGCGCCGCGCATCCTGCCGTTCGGCCCGAAGATGGTCGGGCCGGTGATCTACACCTTCGGCACCGAGGCGCAGAAGGAGCGCTTCCTGCCGGGCATCCGCAGCTCCGAAGTCTCGTGGTGCCAGGGCTATTCCGAGCCGGGTGCCGGCTCCGATCTCGCCAATCTGCGCACGCGCGCGGTCAGGGAAGGCGACCATTACATCGTGAACGGCCAGAAGACCTGGACCTCGTTCGCGCATTGGGGCGACTGGATCTTCTGCCTGGTACGGACCAACACCGAGGCCAAGCCGCAGGAGGGAATTTCCTTCCTGTTGATCGACATGAAGACGCCGGGCGTCACCGTGCGGCCGATCATCATGACCGACGGCGCCCATCACGTGAACGACGTGTTCCTCGACAATGTGAAGGTCCCGGTCGAGAACCTGATCGGCAAGGAGAACGAGGGCTGGACCTGCGCCAAGTTCCTGCTGGCCAACGAGCGGCTCGGCATCGCCGAGGTCCCGTCCTCCAAGCGCGGAGTCTCGATGCTGCGGCAGATCGCCCGCATCGAGCCGCTGGATGGCGGCACGCTGGCCGACGATCCCGCCTTCACGGCGCAGATCGCCGACATAGACCTGCAGGTCCAGGCGCTGGAGATGAGCGAGCTGCGCGTGCTCTCGACCATGGCCCAGGGCGGTGCGCCCGGTCCCGAGGTGTCGACCCTGAAGGTGCGCGGCTCGGAGATCCAGCAGCGCATTGCCGAGCTCACCATGGAGGCGGTGGGTGAGTACGCTCAGCCCTACCAGCCCGGCATGCTGTTCCACGACACCAACGAGACGCCGATCGGGCCCGACCACGCCCCGCCGGCCGCGCCGCGCTATTTCAACATGCGCAAGACCAGCATCTACGGCGGCAGCACCGAGATTCAGAAGAACATCGTCTCGAAGATGGTGCTTGGCCTCTGACGGAGGCTATAACCGCATCCAAGAATTCCGGAGGAGAAACATGGATCTGTCCCTTTCCGACGAACAGAAGCAGCTGCAGGAATCGGCCGAGCGCTTCGCGCGCGAGAAGTACACGTTCGAGAACCGCCGCAAGATCGCGGCGACCGAGCGCGGCTGGCTGACGGAAAACTGGGCGCAGTTCGCCGAGCTGGGGTGGCTGGGCATGGCCTTCTCGGAAGAGGATGGCGGCTACGGCGGCGGCCCGATCGAGACCATGATCGTCATGGAGCAGTTCGGTAAGGGCCTCGTCCTCGAGCCGTTCCTGCCGACGGTGGTCTTGGGCGGCGGCATGATCGCCCGAGCCGGATCGGCCGACCAGAAGGCGGCGCTGCTGGCGCCGATGATCGAGGGCAAGAAGCAGTTCGCCTTCGCCTGGCTGGAGCGCCAGAGCCGCTACAATCTGGCGGACGTGTCGCTCAAGGCGACAAAGGAAGGCAACGGCTGGTCGCTCTCCGGCCATAAGGGCGTGGTCTACAACGCGGCCTCGGCCGACGAGATCATCGTGCTGGCCCGTACCGCGGGCTCGGCGCGCGAGCCCAAGGGCCTGACGCTGTTCGTGGTCGATGCCAAGGCAAAGGGCCTGTCGCGTCGCGACTACCCGACGCAGGACGCGCTGCGCGCCTCGGAACTCACTTTCGACAAGGTCTCGGTCGGGGCCGACGCCGTGCTGGGCAAGGTCGACGAGGCCTTCCCGGTCGTGGAAGAGGCGGTCGATCGCGCCATCGTCGCGCTCTGCGCCGAGGCCACCGGCTGCATGGACGCGATCAACGCCGCGACGCTCGAGTACATCAAGACCCGCAAGCAGTTCGGCGTGCCGATCGGCAAGTTCCAGGTGCTCCAGCACCGCATGGTCGACTGCTTCACCAATGCGCAGGAAGCGCGCTCGATGACCCTGATGGCCTCGCTCAAGATCGACGACAAGGACCCGACGGTGCGCGCCAAGGCGGCCTCCGGCGCCAAGGTCCAGATCGGCAAGTCGGGCAAGTTCTGCGGCCAGAGCGCGGTGCAGATGCACGGCGGCATGGGCGTCACCGACGAGCTGTCGGTCAGCCACTACTTCAAGCGGCTGACGATGATCGATCTGATGTTCGGCAACCAGCAGCATCACCTGACGCGCTACAGCAACCTCGCGATGGCGGCTTAAGGCGCATTCACATGCGCTGGCGGCGCGCCCCCAGCGCATGAGTGCGATCGTCGACATCATCGTGCCGGTGTTCGGCATGGTGCTGGTCGGCTGGATGATCGGCCGCAGCAAGCTTCTCACGCCGGAGGGTTTGCGCGGCTTCACTGCCGTCACCTTCTACGCGCTGTTCCCCGCGTTGCTCTTCCGCTCCATGGCCAAGGTGCGGCTGGAGTCGCTTGAGCCGCAGGTGCTGCTCGCCTTCTTCAGCGGCGTGATGGTGCTCTACGGCGCGCTCATGGTGATCGGCCGGATGCAGGGGCTGCGGCTGGGCGACCGCGCCATGTTTGCGCTCAGCGGCTCCTTCTCCAACGGGGTCGGCATCGGCATCCCCTTCATCAGCTACGGCTTCGGCGAGCGTGGGCTGGTGCCGCTCTTGATGATCATCAGTGTGCATTCGCTGATCCTGCTCACCTTCACCTGTTTCCTGATGGAGATGGACGGGGCGGGCGGGCGGCGCGGCAACGTGCTGAAGCGCTTGGCCGGGGCCGCCCTCTCCATGCTGAAGCATCCGGTGATCCCGGCGATCTTCGCGGGCCTCCTGTGGGGCGAGATCACGACGCACGTTCCCGGGATCGCGATGCCGGCGGTGATCGACCGTATCCTGCAGGCCCTTGCGGCGGCAGCGCCGCCCTGCGGCCTGATCATGGTCGGTGCTTCGCTGGCCCATGTCGGGCTGAAGGGCCACTGGCAGTCGGCGGCCGTGGCGTCGGCCTTCAAGCTCGCCGTGCTGCCGGTGCTGGTCTGGACGATCGGCCGCTACGTCTTCCCGCTCGATCCTCTGTGGCTCAACGTGGCGACCCTGAACGCTGCCCTGCCGGCCGGCGCCAACGTCTACCTGATCGCGCAGATGTACGGGATCGGCGTCGCCCGCGCGACCAACGCCGTGGTGATCTCGACCGCCGCCAGCGTCTTCACCCTGTCCGTGGCACTGTTGTTGCTCGGGGTGCAGGCGCGCTAAGCTTAAGGCTGGAGGGTGCCCATGACGTACGAGACGGTTCAGGTTCGCGAGCTTGAGGGCTGCGGCGCCGAGGTGCTGGGGCTCGATCTCAAGTCGATGAGCAACCGCCAGTGGGACGAGGTACAGCGCGCCTTCGTCGAGCACGGCGTGATCTTCTTCCGCGACCAGGATCTGACGCCCGAGCAGCACATCGAATTCGCGCAGCGATGGGGCGCGATCGACATCAACCGATACTTCCCCGCCGTCGCCGGCTATCCGATGATCGCCGAGGTCCGCAAGGAGCCGACGCAGCAGAAGAACATCGGCGAGCGCTGGCATACCGATCACACTTACGACCAGATCCCCGCCATGGGCTCGATCCTGGTGGCGCGCGAGCTGCCGTCGAAGGGCGGCGATACGCTGTTCGCGAACGTCTATCGAGCCTTTGAAACTTTATCGGAGGGGCTGAAGAAGACGTTGCGCGGGCTGAACGCCGTGCACTCGTCGGCGCACCGGTTCGGCACCGCGGCGCGCAAGGCTAGCGGCAGCGACCTCGTCTTCCACAACGGGGATAAGGTGGGCGACGTGCTGCACCCGGTGGTGATCCGCCATCCCCTGAGCGGCCGCGAGGCGCTCTATGTCAATGGGGACTTCACCTTGCACTTCGAAGGCTGGAGCGTCGAGGACAGCAACCCGCTGCTGGAATATCTCTACGCGCACGTCACACGGAGCGAGTTCACCAGCCGCTTCCAGTGGCGCGACGGCTCGATCGCCTTCTGGGACAACCGCGCCACCTGGCACAGCGCCCAGAACGACTACCAGGGCGAGCGGCGCCTGATGCACCGCATCACCGTCGCCGGCTGCGCATTGCAGGCGGCGACGGCGGCTCGGGTCTGATCCGAAGCTACTGCTTCAGGCGGATCGTCATCGCGGCCACGCCGGTCGCGAGATTGTAGCCGGCGTCCTTGATCACGCCGGACGAGAGCATGCCGATCTCGGCGTTCGGGCCGCCATAGATCCAGTTGCCGCCGGCCTGGTTGCCGGCCGCGACCGTGCCCTGCTCGCCGACATAGGTGCCGCTCAGCTGCGTCGCGCCGCGCTCCGAGCCCAGCGAATAAACGCGCCAGATCGTGTGCACGGCCTTGGTGTAGCCGATGTCGATGCCGATCTTGTCGATAGAGCCGGTGTACTGCGCCGTCGTGACGCCGTCCTTGGCAAGGAACACGCAGTCCAGCGACTTGGCCGAACCCAGGACATAACCCGTGCTGCCGCCGACGTTGCAGGTCAGCGAGCCGATGTAGATGCGGGAGTTGGCGTTGGTGGTGTTGAGCTGCTGGGCGCTGGACTGCTGCATGCTGCAGGCGCCGGTCGAGAGGGCGAGGGCGGCCATCGCGGCCGCCATGACGACGTTCTTCATTGATGCTCCTGTAGGGGAATGGCCGCCCGAAGGAGCGTCCGTCCGGACACGGCTCTTACCACGACTTAAGGCCTGGCGCCCGTCATCACCGCCTCCTGGTCCTCGGGGGCATAGAAGAAGTCGCCGGGGCGGAAGTCGTGGCCGAGGTCGCCCAGCAGGCGGCGCTGGCGCGGCGTGCAGCGGTCGAGGATCGCCGCATACGGCCCGCTGAAATCGTAGGCCCGCATGAACATCTGGCAGTAGTTGTAGAGCAGGGTCTTGCGCGCCTTGCCGGAATGGTTGGGCGAGGGGCCGTGCCACAGCGCGTGCGGGAAGACGTAGGCATCGCCCGCCTTGCCGAGCAGCGGCACGGCGCCCGGCATGCCGGGATGGGGGATGCGCTCCTCGCGCTCGGGGAAGGGCCGCAGGTGGCTGCCGGGAAACACCGTGAAATTGCCGCTGTTCTCGGCGGTCACATCGGTCAGGAGGTACATCACCTTCACCGCCAGCGGTCGGCTGGTCTCGCTGACGCGGATCGCCTTCTGCGCCTGGCCGCCGTCGGTGTGGGTGTAGCCGGGGAACAGGTCTGTCGAGGCGCGCACGATCGCCTGGCTCATCGAGAACTGGATATAGGGGCCCATCAGGTCGAGGATCAGGTCGAAGATCGCGGGCCGGTCGATCAGGTCGATGAACGCCTGGTGATAGGGCAGCAGGTCGCGCCGGTCCATGAACGCGTCCTTGTTCTGGTCAGGCAGCTTCCATGCGTAGTGGCCGCGCGGCAGCGTGCCCGGCGCGGGCTCATAGCCTGGCGCGGTGCGCACCGTGTCGTCGAGCAGCGTGGAAAAGAAATCGACTTCAGCGGGCGAGAGCGCGCCCTCGATCTGCAGGTAACCGTCGACGGCCCACTGCTCCCTTTGTGCCTCGGTGAGCGTGCGCGTGGTGTTGGCCAGCATGCGTTCCTCCCTGGAAGCCTGCTGCCAGTTTAGCGGGCGGCGACGCCCCTGTCGGCGTCGCCCTATCGCATCGCGGCCCTTGATGCGGGCGGGAACTTCAGCGGGCGTCGCGCTTCGCCTGCGAGCGTGCGCCCTGCTTGCGAACGCTGCCGCGCACCGATCCCGGCACGTGGTTCTCCACGGCGACGCGCGCCTTGCCGCGCACGCCGCCCTTGGCGGTCTTCGACGCAGTCTTCGCCTTGGCCCCGGCCGGCTTCGCCTTCTGCTTGAGCGCCAGCGCCTTCTTCGCGCTTGCGACCATCGATGCCTTGGCCTTGGCGGTGGCACGACGCCCGGTCTCGGTGTCGAGACGGATGAGAGCCGCCGACAGGATCATGAGCTTGAGCTGAGATCCGTCATCATCCTTCGCTGGCGCGGCGCCCCGCGCACGTGCCTTGCCGCGCATCTCGCGGCGCTGGCGCTCGGCCACCGTCTTAGCGCGGTCGCGCTTGGCGCGCAGGCGCTTCACCAGCCGTGTGAGCTCGGCATCGGTCAGCGACCGCGCGGCCCGCACGCCCGACAGGCCGACCAGTTCCTTCTCATCCGCGCTCAGCGCCCGCTCTTCCTGCTTCTTCGTGATTGCCATTGTCGATCTCCTCGAAGGGGCGACATCCTTGCCAATCAATTTTGGGCGCGTCTACCTCAGGGCCTGCCAAAGAAGCGCGACTCCCGACACGGCCATCACGATGTCGAGCATGTACTGGAAGGCGGTGACGCTCAGACGTTCGACGATCAGGCGAGCGAGATAGGTGCCGGCCATCACTGAGGAACCGGTGATCAATCCCTTCGCCGCGATGTCGGTGGGCAGCGCGCCGAACGCCTGAAACGTGACGGCCTTGCTGATGTAGAGCGCGAGCGAGCCCGCCGCTTCCGTCGCGATGAAGGCACCCTTCACCAGCCCGTGGGCGGCGAAAGCCGGCACGCTGAGCGGGCCGGTCGAGACCACGATGCCGGTCAGGAAGCCAATCACGATCCCGGCCGCAAACATGCCGCCATAACCCAGCGCGATATGGCGCCGGGCGAGCCAGCGGCGGCCGGGAATCATTGCGAGGAAGAAGAAGCCGAGCGCAGTCTCGACCGTGTTCTCGGGCAATGCCAGCAGGGTGCGGGCGCCCAGGGCCGCCGCGGGAATGCCACCCAGCGCGTAGGCCGCGGAAGCACGCCAGTCTATGTGTCGCCACCAGGCGGTGATCTTGGCGAAGTTCGACATCAGCGCGACGACCGCCATGATCGGCACCGCCTCGCGCGGGCCGAAGACGATCACCAGCACCGGAAGCAGGATGACCGTCGCGCCGGTGCCCACGACGCCGCTCACCGTCCCCGCAATGAACCCGACGAACAGGACGAGGGCGTAGCTCAGCATCGTGATTCCCCAGCTCGGTCCGCAGGCGGTTCGCACGCGTCCGGATCAGGGCCTACCTCAGTCGAAGCCGAAACGCACCGATTTCGTCGAGGCCTCGTCCATTGCCTGGACCACCCGCTGGAAGGAGCGCTCGGCACCGGTATCGCGATGCGGCGTGCGGGTGGGCTGCAGCACGAACAGGTGCAGCGAGCGCGCCGGCACGTCGTAGGCGTGACCGAAGTCCCGCAGCGCCAGCGGTTCGCCCTCCGGGTCGCTGGTGTCGATCAGCCTTACCCAGCGCGCGCCCCCGACCGCCTCGGGGAGCGTGAACGGCACGGTGTCGGTGTGGGAGTTCAGGATGATGAGCAGGGTCGAGTCGGATCCGACGCGGCGGATGCCGGTTTCCTGCGCGCGCCCGTCGAGCAGCACACCGAGACAGCGTCCATTGCCGTCGTTCCAGTTCTCCTCCGTCATCTCCGTGCCTGAGGGCGTCAGCCAGCTCACGTCCTTCACACCCAGCTCCTCGTCGAAGGCGCCGGTGAGGAAGCGTCCGCGTCGCAGCATCGGCAGCGCGTGGCGGATCATGATCAGCTTGCGCACGAACTCCGCGAGATCGCGCTCCGCCGGGCCGATGCCCTGCCAGTCCACCCACGAGATCTCGTTGTCCTGGCAGTAACTGTTGTTGTTGCCCTTCTGGCTGCGGCCGAACTCGTCGCCGCCCAGCAGCATCGGCGTGCCGCGTGACAGGATCAGGGTCGAGAGCATGTTGCGCATCTGGCGCAGCCGCGTGTCGAGGATGCCGCGATCGTCGGTCGGTCCCTCGGCACCGTAATTGTTGGAGAGGTTGTGCGAGTGGCCGTCCTTGTTGTCCTCGCCGTTGGCCTCATTGTGCTTGTCGTTGTAGGCGACGAGATCGCCCAGGGTGAAGCCGTCGTGTGCGGTGATGAAGTTGATCGAAGCCCAGGGCTTGCGGCCGCGCTTGGCGAACAGGTCGGCGGAGGCCGTCAGACGCGCCGCGAGCGGCGGCAGCTTGCCCTCGTCGCCGCGCCAGTAGGCGCGGACCGTGTCGCGGAAGGCATCATTCCACTCGGCCCAGCCCGGTGAGAAGCGGCCGACCTGGTAGCCGCCCGGACCCATGTCCCATGGCTCGGCGATCAGCTTCACTTCCGAGAGGACGGGATCCTGGCGGCAGGCGTCGAGAAACCGCCCCTCCTCTTCGAAGCCGTGGGGTTCGCGGCCGAGAATGGTGGCGAGGTCGAAGCGGAAGCCGTCGATCCGCATGTCGGTCGCCCAGTAGCGCAAACTGTCCATCACGAGCTGCAGCACGCGCGAATTGCTGAGGTTGACGGTGTTCCCGGTGCCGGTGTCGTTGATGTAATAGCGGCGGTCCGGCGCCAACCTGTAGTAGGAGGCATTGTCGATGCCCTTGAAGCAGAGCGTCGGGCCTAGCTGATTTCCCTCGGCCGTATGGTTGTAGACGACGTCGAGGATGACCTCGAGGCCCGAGGCATGCAGGTGTGCCACCATTTCCTTGAATTCGGCGAAGGCGAAGTCGGGATTGGCGGCGTACCGCCGGGCCGGGGCGAAGAAGCCGATCGTGTTGTAGCCCCAGTAGTTCTTCAGCCCCTTCTCGAGCAGGTAACTGTCGTCGACGAAGGTGTGGACCGGCAGCAGTTCGACCGCGCTGACGCCGAGGGAGGACAGATAGCTGGTGATCTCGGCCGACGCGAGGCCGGCATAGGTCCCGCGCAACGGCTCGGGCACGGCGGGATGCAGCTTGGTGAAGCCGCGGACATGGGCCTCGTAGACGATCGTGTTTTCCCATGCCGTGCGCCGCTGCGGCGCCCGCCCCCAGCTGAAGGCCGGATCGATGACGCAGCTCCGGTAGGTGTAAGGCGCACTGTCGCGATCGTCGAAGGTGAGATCGTCCCCGCTCTCCATCCTGTAGCCGAAGAGGGCGGGGTTCCAGGTCAGCTTGCCGATCACCTGCTTGGCATAGGGATCGAGCAGCAGCTTGTTGGGGTTGAAGCGATGACCGGCTTCCGGCTCGTAGGGCCCATGCACGCGATAGCCATAGATCGTGCCGGGCCGCGCATCGGGCAGATAGCCGTGCCAGACCTCGTCGGTATATTCGGGCAGCACGATCCGCTCGATTTCGCGCTCGCCCGCCGAATCAAACAGGCAAAGCTCGACCCTGGATGCGCTCGCTGAGAAGAGCGCGAAATTGACGCCCAGCCCATCCCAGGTTGCGCCGAGCGGATAGGGAAGTCCTTCGCTGAGCCGCGACGGCCTGAACTCGCTCAAGACCGGGAGCCGCCAGCGAAAGGTATGCTTGTGTCAGCTACGACGATCATCTCAGTCTCCCCCGGAGCATGCGGCGATGCACGGCGTGCATGTCGACGAGCCACAAACGCACGTCGGGAGGACTCGTTGCTTCGCTGCCTGTGCCGGCCACTGGGCCCTGACGCTGGGCCGCAACCCAAAGGACTCTACTGCCGGGTCAATCGATCAGCGGGTGGAGGCAGGCGACTTCGCGCTTGGTGTGCGTCGTGGCGAGCGGTGGCTCGTGCGTGCGGCAGTCCTGTGCCGCCCGGGGACAGCGGCCGGCGAACCGGCAGCCGGGCGGCAGGTCGATCGGGCTCGGAATCTCGCCCGGCAGTGTCTCGGCGATCGGTTCGAAGAAGCGGGGAGAGGCGTTGAGGAGCGCCCTCGTGTAGGGATGCAGCGGGTGCCGCAGCACCTCCTTCGTCGGGCCGGTCTCGACGATCCGGCCGAGATACATCACCGCAATCCGGCGGCAGAGATAGCTCGCCACGGCCAGGTCATGGGTGATGAACATCAGGGTCAGCCCCATCTCGTGCTGCAGGCCGCGCAGAAGGTTGAGGAGTTGTGCCTGGGTCGACACGTCGAGGCCCGAGACCGCCTCGTCGGCCACGATCACCTTGGGCTCCGAGGCAAGGGCGCGGGCGATCGCGACGCGTCGCACCTGGCCGCCCGACAGCTGCCCTGGATAGCGGTCGGCCGTGTCGGCCGGCATACCGACGCGGGCGAGCAGGGCGGCGACGCGGTCGCGCAGTTCCGACTCTCGGCAGAGGGCGTGCTGGCGGATGGGCTCGCCGATCAGGTCGAGCGCCTTGAGCCGCGGATTGAGCGAAGCGCGCGCATCCTGGTAGATCATGGCGACGTCGCGCTGGAACGAGCGCCGCTTGTCGTCCGTCAGGGTCTCGATGTCGTCGCCGCGATAGAGCGCACGGCCGTCGCTGCTCTCGGTCAATCCGAGCAAGACGCGCAGCAGGGTCGACTTGCCCGACCCGCTCTCGCCGACCAGCGCGACGCTGTCGCCTGCCCGTACCGTGAGCCGGATGCCGTCGAGGGCGGCCAGCTGCCGCGGCGGGCGGCGGCCGAGCCGCGACCAGCCGCCGCGATCGATCTGGTAGACCTTCTCGACATCGAGCAGGCGGAAGATCGGCGCGGCGTCGCTCATCCCGGATGCCAGCAGGCGATGTCGCGGCCCTCCAGCGCGCGAAGCGGCGGGGTTTGACTGGCGCACAGGGCGGTGGCGCGTGAGCAGCGCGGCGCGAACCGGCAGCCCGCCGGCATGGCCCCGATCGCCGGGAGCCCGCCTTCCGGCGGCGTCAGCGTCTCGGTGTCGAGTTCGATCACGCAGGACTTGAGCGCATTGGTATAGGGGTGCAGCGAACGCCGCAGGACGCTCTCGGCCGGTCCGCTCTCGACCACCTGGCCGGCGTAGAGCACGACGATGCGATCGCATACCTGCGAGGCCAGCGCCAGGTCGTGCAGAACGAAGATGCAGCTCGCATTGCGCGCGCGGACCTGGCTCAGGATGAGTTGCATGATCTGCGCCTGAATGGTGACGTCGAGCGCACTGGTCGGCTCATCGGCGAGCAGCAGCTCGGGATTGCAGGCAAGCGCGATGGCGATCATCACCCGCTGCTGCATGCCGCCGGAGAGTTCGTGCGGGAAGGCGGCGAGCCTGGCCTCGGCATCGTTGAGACCCGCGCTCTCCAGCAGCTCGATCGAGCGACGCCGGGTCGCCGCCTGATCGAAACCGAGCAAGCGGCGAAGCGGGTCCCCGAGCTGACGGCCGACGGTAAAACAGGGATTCAGCGCCGATGCCGGATCCTGGAAGATCATGGCGATCCTCCGGCCGCGGAGCGTCGCCCACCCGGCCTCCGGCTCGGCGAGCAGGTTCCCGTGCTCGGCAAATTGCATGCGCCCCTCGAGCGTCACCGCCGGGGAACGAAGCAGACCCATCGCGACCAACGCGATCGTGGATTTGCCCGCGCCGGATTCGCCGACCAGACCCAGTGTCTCGCCGCGGCCGAGATCGAAGCTGACGCGATCGAGCACCGAATGTCCGTTGCGGGCAAGCGAGATGTCGGCGAAAGACAGCAGGGGATCGCGGTGGCGCGTCAAGGGCAGGACGTTTGTCTGTCGCGCGGATTGCTGGGTCATCATGCCCCAGGCCTACCGGTTTGCGCGCAGCTTGGGGTCGAACTGCTCGCGGACGCCGTCGCCGACGATGCTGAGGGAGATCAGCAAGAGGGCCAGAGCGGCGCCCGGCACGCCGGAGATCCATGGCACGATGCTGATGAAGGCGCGGCCTTCGGAAATCATCAACCCCCAGTCGGGGGCCGGCGGTACCACGCCCAGGCCGAGAAAGGACAAGGCCGAGGAAACGAGAATCGCTTCGGCGATCCGGATCGTCGCCTGGACGGCGAGGGGAAAGACCACGTTCGGCAGGATGTGGCGCCAGATGATGCGCAGCCGATCCACCCCCATCAGCCCGGCCGCCTCGACGAAGGCCTGGGCGCGGACCTGGAGGACGTCGGCCCGCACCGTGCGGGCAAAGGGGCCGATCATGGCGAAGCCGACGGCGTAGATGACCTTGTCGATACCCGGCCCGAGAATGGAGATGAAGGCGATCGCCATGATCAGCGACGGCAGTGCCAGGATCGCATCGACGAACCGCATCAGGCCCCACTCGACAGCGCCGTGCGTCAAGCCGGCGGCGAGGCCGATCGCGAGTCCGCCTGCGGCACCGATGACGACCGAGGAGAATCCGATCAGGAACACATAGCGGGTGCCGAAAATGACACGCGACAGCAGATCCTGGCCGAAGGAATCGGTGCCGCACCAATGGGCGGCGCTCGGTGGCGCCATCAGGGCATCGGGATCCTGGAAGTTCGGCGCATAGGGCGCCACCCACGGCGCGAAGATCGCGGCGAACAGGAATGCCAGGGAAATCACGGTGGCGATGACGAAGAAGGGCCGCGCATCAAGCTGGCGGGCGAGGAAGCGCAGCAATGTCGGCGCACGCAGGCGCACACCGCGATCCGCCCCGGAAAGATCGCGGATGGCCATGTCAGCGCGGCCTCAGGCGCGGATCGAGCAAGGGATAGGACAGATCGACCGCAAGGTTGGTGAAGATGACCAGGCAACCGGTCATCATCACGCCGGCCTGTACCACCATGTATTCGCGGTTCAGCACGGCATCGGTGATCATGCGTCCGACACCGGGCAGCGAGAACACCGTCTCGGTCAGGACGGCGCCGTGCAGCAGCGCGCCGAGCTGGAGCCCGACGATGGTGGCCAGCGGCATCAGCACGTTGCGCATGCCATGGACCCAGGTGATGCGCCAGGCCGGCTCGCCTCGCGCCCGGGCGGCGGCGATGTAGGGTTGCTCCAGCACCTCGACGAGATTGGCGCGGGTGATGCGCACGATCAGCGCCATGAAGGGCGTGCTGAGCGTGATGGCCGGCAGCACGAGGTGATAGGCGCCGCCCCAGAAGTCCTGCCAGGGCGCGACGAAACCCATGGTCGGAAACAGACCGAAGGCGACGCCGAAGATCCAGATCAGCAGGATGCCGAGATAGAAGCTGGGGAACGCCGATCCGGTCAGCGAGAAGGCCGCCGCCGCTGCATCCCAGGCGGAGTCCTTCCGGACAGCCGAGAGGACGCCGAGCGGGACGCCGATCAGGAGGGCGAGGCCCAGCGCCGCCGCCGACAAGGTGAGCGTGACGGGGAGGGCCTCGACGAAGGCATATTGGAAGATCGGCGTCCGGCTTACGAAGGACGTTCCCCAATCGCCTCTGACGAACCGTCCGAGCCAGTCGACATACTGTTCTGGCAGGGGCCGGTCGAGGCCGAGCTGGACCATCAGCGTCTGATGCGATTCCTTCGAATAGTCGTCGCCGAGCATCAGCTCGACCGGGTCGCCCGGCGCCAGTTTCAGCAGGCTGAAGCTGGCAGCCGAGACGATCAGCAGGACGGCGGCGGTCTGCAGGATCTTCGCCAGCGTCCAGCGCAGCATCAGAGGCTCACGGTGTGCAGATCCAGGCTGTCGACGGGGATGTATTTGAAGCCCTTGACCTTCTTGCTGAGGATCTTGAACTCCGGCATGTGCGTCAGGATCGCCATCGGCGCCTCGTCCATGAGGATGTCCTCGGCCTTGACGTAGAGGTCGCGCCTGGTCTTCACGTCGAGGACGACCTGCGCCTGCTCGACCAGCTTGTCGAACTCCGGGCTCGACCAGCCCGAGAAATTCCAGGCGTTCCCCGAATGCCATTCGGGAAAGATCGTCTCGTCGGGATCGAGGTCGGCCGACCAGGTCATGTCCAGCATGTCGAACTCGCCGGCGTTGCGGCGGCTGATCCAGGCCGCGCGTTCGACCAGCTCGAGCCTCGCCTTGATGCCGATCTTGTCCAGCATCGGCACGATGGTCTGCGCTACGCGCGTGCCGTACTGGCCCTGCTCGGACGTGAGGATGACAGCCTCGATTGTACCCTGTGTCTTCGCCTTGGCACGGAACGCCTTGGCCTTTTCCAGATCGAAGAACTGGCCGCGACCGCTCTTGGCGATGTTCTTGTCGAAGAAGCCGGTCATGGGCGGCGAAATCGGGGTGTAGGCCGGAATGCCGATGCCGAAGAACGCCTGCTTGATCAATGCCTCGCGGTCGATCGCGAAGCCGACCGCGCGGCGTACGTTCATGTCGTCGAACGGAGCACGGCGGCAGTTCATTGCCATCAGCGAGTAGTTGCCTTCGATGTCGCTGTAGACCGTCAGGTTCGGGTTTGCCTTGAGCTGGCTGATGAACTGCAGCGGGCTGTTGCCCATGGCGTCGACGCGGCCGGCCAGCATCGCCGCCACGGCGCTCGATGCCTCCTTCATGATGAGGTAGGTGGCCCGCTCGAGCTTGGGCAGGCCCGGCTCGAAATAGTCGGGATTCTTCTCGAGCACGATCGAATCGTTTTCCTTCCAGCTCACGAACTTGAAGGGCCCGGTACCCACCGGATTGCGCCCGAAGTCCTTGCCGTACTTCTCAACGGCGTTGCGCGGCACGATGGTGCCGGCGCGACCCGTGCTGCCGGTCAGCGCCACCGGCAGGAAGGCGTAGGGATTCTTGAAGTTGAGCTTCACGGTCAGAGGGTCGACGACCTCGACGCTCTCGAGATAGTCGTACTTCCAGGCATGCGGCGACTTGGGCGTGCCGCGCCAGACGCGCTCGACGCTCCATTTCACCGCCTCGGCGTCGCAGATCTCGCCATCGTGGAACTTGACGCCTTTGCGCAGCTTGAACAGGTGCGTCTTGTCGTCGAGCAGGGTCCACGACTCTGCGAGGTCGGGCACGAACGACACCTTCTCCCCATCGTACTCGACCTTCAGCAGGCCGTTGTAGATGTTGTTGTGGATCTTGATGGCACCCAGATAGCTGGTGAAGTGCGGGTCGAGCGTGTCGACGAAGTCGATCCAGGCGAGCTTGATGTGCCCGCCATCGGCAGAGCGCGCGACGGCGGGAAGACCTGCCGCGGCGGTTGCGGCCGCCCCTTGGAGCAGGCGACGGCGACCGAGCCGCGCCGCCAGTGTAGTGGCCAATATCTGCTTGTGATCGATCGCCATCTGGACACCTTTGTTCCGCGATGAGGTCGACATTGGCTCTGCAGTTCTCGTGCCACGTGCAGAATCGCAGCGGTTGTGGGGAATCGATGATCGTCCCGGAGGCGATTGCGTTTACGAAGTGGGCACTCGGTGCGCGATTGACTGACAATTGGTCAAGCGTCGGCCGCCGGCTGGCTGGACGGCGTGATGGAAGATACTGGAAGGTGGCGACGCTCGGTCGGGAGCGGATCAATACCCGATGTTCGGCCGCAGCCACCTCTCCGCCTGCTCGATCGTGACGCCGCGACGCTTTGCATAGTCGTCGACCTGGTCCTTACCGATGCGGGCCACGCCGAAATACTGCGCGTCGGGATGGGCGAAGTAGTAGCCCGAGACCGCCGAAGTCGGGATCATCGCGAAGCTCTCGGTCAGCTGGATGCCGGCGTTCTGTCCCGCATTGAGCAGCCGGAACAGTTCGGGCTTCTGGCTGTGGTCGGGGCAGGCGGGATAGCCGGGCGCCGGACGGATGCCGCGATACTTCTCGCGCACCAGCTCCTCGTTGGAGAGCGCCTCCTCGGGCGCGTAGCCCCAGAGCGTCTTGCGGACGCGCTCGTGCAGCCGCTCGGCGAATGCTTCGGCCAGACGATCGGCCAGCGCCTTCAGCAGAATGTCCGAATAGTCGTCATGGTCGGCCTTGAAGCGGGCGAGATGCTCTTCGATGCCATGGCCGGCGGTGACGGCGAAGCCACCGATCCAGTCGGCCTCCGGCGAGATGAAGTCGGCCAGGCACATGTTGGCCCGCGGCGCGCGCTTCTCGATCTGCTGGCGCAGAAAGAAGAGGCGGGAGATCTCCTTCGTACGGGTCTCGTCGCTATAGATCACCACGTCGTCGCCCTCGCGGCGGCACGGCCAGAAGCCGACCACGCCCTTGGCTGTCAGCCACTTCTCGCGCACGATGTGATCGAGCATCTTGCGCGCATCGGCGTAGAGCTTCTTCGCGCTTTCGCCCACTACCGGGTCTTCCAGGATCGCCGGATAGTTGCCCGCCAGCTCCCAGGCGCGGAAGAACGGCGTCCAGTCGATGCGCTCGACCAGCTCGTGCAGCGGGTACTCGGCGAACACACGCGTGCCGCTGAGCGCCGGCTTCGGCGGCGTGTAAGCCGACCAGTCGATCTTGAAGTCGTTGGCGCGGGCATCGGCGAGCGGGATCACCTTCTCCTTGGTGCCGCCGGCGCGTTCCACGCGAATCGCCTCGTATTCGGCGGCGACCTTGCTGGCGAAATCCTCGGCCTGCGAGCCCGACTCCGACACCAGCGCCGAGCAGACGCCGACGGCGCGCGAGGCGTCGAGGACGTGTACCGTCGTGCCGTTGTAGCGCGGCGCAATGCGAAGCGCGGTGTGGACCTTGGAGGTGGTGGCGCCGCCGATCAGCAGCGGCAGGTTCATGCCCTGGCGCGTCATCTCCTCGGCCACCGTCACCATCTCGTCGAGCGAGGGCGTGATCAGCCCCGAGAGGCCGATGATATCGGCCTTGTTGTCATTGGCGCTCTTCAGGATGTCCTGGAACGGTACCATGACGCCGAGATCGATGACCTCGAAGTTGTTGCACTGCAGGACCACGCCGACGATGTTCTTGCCGATGTCGTGGACGTCGCCCTTCACCGTCGCCATGACGATCTTGCCCTTGGGCCGCGAGCCCTCGGTCTTCTGCGCCTCGATGTAGGGCAGCAGGTGCGCCACCGCCTTCTTCATGACGCGGGCGCTCTTCACAACCTGCGGCAGGAACATCTTGCCGGCGCCGAACAGGTCGCCGACCACGTTCATGCCGGCCATCAGCGGGCCCTCGATCACCTCGATCGGCCGCGCGATCTGCAGCCGCGCCTCCTCGGTGTCGGCGACGACGAACTGGTCCATGCCCTTGACCAGCGCATGCTCCAGCCGCTTCTCGACCGGCCAGCTGCGCCACTCGGCATCCTGCGTCTCGGCGACCTCGCCCGTGCCCTTGTACTTGGGCGCCAGCTCGAGCAGCCGCTCGGTGGCGTTGGGATTGCGGTTGAGGATCACGTCCTCGCAGGCGTCGCGGAGCTCCTGCGGGATCTGGTCGTAGACTTCGAGCTGGCCGGCATTGACGATGCCCATGTCCATGCCCGCCTGGATGGCGTGGTAGAGGAACACCGAATGCATCGCCTTGCGCACCGGCTCGTTGCCGCGGAAGGCGAAGGAGAGGTTGGAAACGCCGCCCGAAATCTTGGCGCCGGGGCAACGCGCCTTGATCTCCCGCGTCGCCTCGATGAAGTCGACGCCGTAATTGTTGTGTTCCTCGATGCCCGTGGCCACCGCGAAGATGTTCGGATCGAAGATGATGTCCTCGGCCGGGAAACCCACCTGGTTCACCAGGATGTCGTAGGCGCGGGCGCAGATCTCGACCTTGCGCTCCTTGGTGTCCGCCTGGCCCTTCTCGTCGAACGCCATGACCACGACGGCGGCGCCGTAGCGGCGGACCTTCCGGGCGTGCGCGATGAAGGGCTCGATGCCCTCCTTCATGGAGATCGAGTTCACGATCGGCTTGCCGGCGACGCACTTGAGGCCGGCCTCGATCACGCTCCACTTGGAGCTGTCGATCATGATCGGCACCCGGGCGATGTCGGGCTCGGCGGCGATCAGCTTGAGATACGTGTCCATCGCCAGCTCGGCGTCGAGCAGGCCCTCGTCCATGTTGACGTCGATGATCTGCGCGCCGCTCTCGACCTGCTGGCGAGCGACCTCGACGGCAGCGGTGTAGTCGCCCTCAAGCACCAGCTTCTTGAAGCGGGCCGAGCCGGTGACGTTGGTGCGCTCGCCGATGTTGATGAAGGTGGCGCGAGGCTTGTTCTCGCCCGTGTTGAGATCAGTGTTCATCAGAAGAAACTCGCTGCTTCCATGCCGGAGAGCCGCAGCGCCGGCGGCAGGACGTGCCAGGTGCGCGGCTTGATGCCTTTGACCGCCTCGGCGATCGCCTTGATGTGGGCTGGCGTCGTACCGCAGCAGCCGCCGACCACGTTGATCCAGCCGTTCTCGGCCCAGCCCTTGACCAGCTTGCCGGTCATCTCCGGCGGCTCGTCGTAGGCGCCGAGCTCGTTCGGCAGGCCGGCATTGGGATAGATGCAGAGCATGCTGTCGACCTGCGGGTTCAGCGCCTGCACGTAGGGATGGAGCTCGGTCGCGCCGAAACTGCAGTTCAGGCCCATGGTGATCGGCTTGGCATGCCGCACCGAGTGCCAGAAGGCCTCGACGGTCTGGCCCGACAGGTTGCGGCCAGCGAGGTCGGTGAGAGTCATCGAGACCATCACGGGGATGATCTCGTCGCGCGCCTCGCCCGCCTCGTCGACGGCGACGAGGGCGGCCTTGGCGTTCAATGTATCGAACACCGTCTCGACCAGGATGAAGTCGACGCCTCCGTCGAGCAGCCCGTCGATCTGCTCGCGGTACATGTCCTTCACCTCGTCGAAGGTGACGGCGCGGTAGCCGGGATCGTTGACGTTGGGCGAGACCGAGAGGGTCTTGTTGGTCGGTCCCAGCGCGCCTGCGACGAAGCGCGGCTTTGCGGGATCGCGCGCCGTGGCGGCGTCGGCGCAGGCGCGCGTCAGCTTCGCCGCGGCGATATTGATCTCGCGGGCCATGCCGGTGATGCCGTAGTCGGACAGGCTGATGGCGTTGGAGTTGAAGGTGTTGGTCGCCACGATGTCGGCGCCGGCGTCGAGATAGGCGTTGCAGATCTCGCCCACCACGTCGGGACGCGTCAGGTTCAGGAGATCGTTGTTGCCCTTCTGGTCGTGATTGAACGAGCGGCCGCCGCGGAAGCCTTCCTCGTCGAGCTTGTAGCTCTGGATCATCGAGCCGTACGGCCCATCCTTGATCAGGATGCGCTCCGAGCCGATCTCGCGGAGCTGCTCGGCCTTTTCCTGGCGTGTCATTGCGGGCGCACTCCCAGCAGGTGGCAGATCGCGAAGGTGAGATCGGCGCGGTTCAAGGTGTAGAAATGGAACTGCTCGACGCCCTCGTCGCGCAGGCGGCGGCACAGGTCTCCGGCCACGGTGGCGGCGATCATGCGGCGTGTTTCGAGATCGTCGTCGAGCCCGTCGAACATGCTGGCAAACCACGACGGCACTTTGGAACCGCACAGGCCGGCGATGCGATTGACGGCCTGGAAATTCGACACAGGCATGATGCCCGGCACGATCGGCACGTTGATGCCCATCGCCGCGGCCCGGTCGCGGAAGCGCAGGAAATCCTCGGCCTCGAAGAAGAACTGGGTGATGCAGCGGTCGGCGCCGGCATCGACCTTGGCTTTCAGGTTCTCGAGGTCGGCCTTCTCGTCGGCCGAGGCGGGATGCTTCTCGGGATAGCCCGCGACGCTGATCTGGAAGTTGCCGATCTTCTTCAGGCCCGTGACCAGCGCCGCGGCGTTGGCGTAGCCGCCGGGATGCGGCGTGTACTGGCCGCCCATGCCGCCCGGCGGGTCGCCGCGCAGCGCCACGATGTGGCGGATGCCGGCATCCCAGTAGGCGCGCGCGATGTCGTCGATCTCGCCCTGCGTGGCGGCCACGCAGGTGAGGTGCGCAGCGGCATCGATGCCGGTTTCGTTCTTGAGCCGCGCCACGGTGTCGTGCGTGCGCTGGCGCGTCGAGCCGCCGGCGCCATAAGTCACTGAGAAGAACGATGGATGGAGCGGTGTCAGGCGCTTCACCGTCTCCCACAGCGTCTGCTCAGCGGCGTCGGTCCGGGGCGGCGAGAACTCGAACGACACGGCGAGCCGCTGCGGTGCGCGGGCCGGGAATTCGGTCGCGGTCGTGCTGCCAGTGGAGCTTAGGGGATTGCCGATCGGACCGGTATCGGGGCTCATCGTGTCACTCCTTGGACGGAAACGGCGGCAGGCCGCGGGGTGGCGCGGGCCGGCAGCTCGCGCTCGCCGCGCCAGATGCCCGTCATCAGGCGGCGGCCGGGAAAATGGATCGGTTCGAGCGGATTGAGGCCTGCGCTGCGCAGCCAGCCCTGCACCTGGTTGTCGGCAAACCCAAGGTGGACGTGGGCATGCTCGCGCTTCAGCTCGACCAGGTCGTGTGGCGCGAAGTCGACCACGAGGACAGAGCCGCCGGGCTTCACGACGCGCGCGGCCTCGGCCAGCGCGGCGGCGGGATCGTCGGCATAGTGCAGCACGTGGTGGATCGTGACGACGTCGAAACTGTCGGATTCGAAGGGCAGGGCGTACATGTCGCCCTGGCGGATGTCGGCATTGTCGATGCCGGCGCGGGCGAGGTTGGCGCGGGCCAGCGCCAGCATCTCGCGGCTCTGGTCGACCCCGATCGCCTGCTCGACCTTGGGCGCCAGCACCTCGAGGAGCCGGCCGGTGCCGGTGCCGACGTCGAGAAGCCGGCGCGCGCCGAGCGGCAGGTGATGGCTGAGCGCACGCTCGATCTCGCGGTCGGCGACGTGCAGCGCGCGGAGTTCATCCCAGCGCTGGGCATTGTCGCGGAAGAAACGGGCGGCCGCGGTCTGGCGGCGCTGCTGGACGGCGTCCAGCCGGGCGCGGTCGGTCGCGATCCGGGGATGCTTGGGGTCGAGCCGGCGCACGAACTCGCGCACCAGGGCGGCATCCTCGCCGCCATTGGTCAGGCGGAAGCGGGTGAACTGAGCCTCGCGAAACCGCTCCAACAGCCCCGCCTCGACCAGCAGTTTCAGGTGCCGGGAGACGCGCGGCTGGCTCTGCCCCAGCACGTTCACATAGTCGCTGACGGTCAGGTCCTCGCGCGCCGCCAAGGCCAGGATGCGCAACCTAGTATCCTCGGCCGCGGCCCGCAGCAGGGTGAGAAGGTGTTCCATGCGAAGAATGATATAAGCATATCTTTATGTATGCAATATATCATTGTGGATCGATCCATGGCCACCGAAACACAAGAAACAAAGGAAACCTTGGCTCGGCGATGTCGTGCCCGGAATTGCTTCAAACCACAGCAGCGGTGTGCAACACTACCGCGCAATGCGACGGATAAACGTCGCGTCGCGCTTTGTGGCCCGGCGTCCCGGGCCAGCGGGATGATCCGGGGTCGGCGTTGATGTTCGGTGTGACGAAAGCCATTGCTGCCAGCATTCGCCGCTCGGTTGTCGCGGTCGCCCTTGCCGGGACGGTTGTCGGGGGCTGTGCCTCCGGCGATACCGGGGCCGCCGAGGTATGGGATCCGCTGGAAACGCCCAACCGCTTCATCTTCTCCATCAACCGCGCCATCGATGTCATGGCCTTCCGCCCTCTGGCAGTCATGTACCGCGACCTCGTGCCCGAGCGGGCACAGACCGGCGTGCGCAACGTCCTCGACAATCTCGGCGAGCCGGTGACGGCCATTAACG
This sequence comes from Reyranella sp., assembly GCF_004297265.1. Lineage (GTDB taxonomy): Bacteria > Pseudomonadota > Alphaproteobacteria > Reyranellales > Reyranellaceae > Reyranella. Next base: position 68,727 of record NZ_SCUT01000003.1, on the reverse strand, counting down.
AGGTCTTCCAGGGCGATCCGAATCGCGCCGCCACGACGATGGCCCGCTTCCTCGTGAATTCGACCATTGGCGTCGCCGGCATCTTCGATGTGGCCTCGAGCCTTGGCCTCGAGCGCACCAAGGAGGATTTCGGCAAGACGATCGGCCTGTGGGCCGGCGTCGAGCCGGAGAATGGCGGATTCTATCTCATGTTGCCGGCCTATGGCCCATCCAACGCGCGCGACGGCACCGGTCTGATGATGGACTATCTGGTCGATCCGTTCCGTATCCTGACTTTCAACCTCGCCGTCGATTGGGATTACTACCAGCTCGCCCGTTACGGCATGAATGCCGTCGACTACCGTTCCCGCACGATCTTTGCGCTCGACGATCTCGAGAAGAACAGCGTCGACTACTATGCGGCCCTGCGTTCGGCCTACACCCAGAACCGCGCCGACCAGATTCGCGAAAAGCGCGAGAAGACCAATGCGCGCAGCGAACTCGAGCGGCGCGACAACCTGGCACTGGTCCGCTAGCGCAGCGAGTCCGGCGGAGGGTGCGTTGATCGGGCATCCGGGCTAGAACGCTTCCCCCAAATTTCGTCATAGGAGTGCACGGTGCCGAAGGTCGCCTCTCGTCGTGTCGCGTTGCAGCTCATGGCCGCCGCCGCGATGTTCGCCGCCGTGCCCATGGTCGCGCCGGCCGTTGCCGCCGATCCCTCACAGATCGTGCAGAACACCGCGCAGCAGGTCATCGAGATCGTGAAGAGCAAGACCGGCGCCGATCGCCAGGCCGCGATCCTGGGCGTTCTCCAGACCAGCTTCGACATGCCGGCCATGGCCCGCGCGGCGCTGGGCACGCATTGGAACCAGGCGACCGAGCAGGAACGCACGCGCTTCCTCAAGGCCGTCGCCACCGCCGAGGCCAAGGCCTACAGCGAGCGCTTCGGCCAGTATGGCGGCCAGACCCTGACAATCGGCAAGGTCACGCCCCGGGCCAACGGTGTGACGATCGTCGACAGCCGCCTGAACCAGACGAGCGGCCAGCCGATCAAGCTCGAATGGGAAGTCCGCGGCGACCGCATCACCGACGTGAAGGTCGAAGGCGTCAGCATGGTCATGACTAGACGTTCGGATTTCAATTCCTACATCCAGAACCATGGCGGCAAGGTCGAGCCGCTGGTCAGCGAGCTGGAAGCCCGAGCCGCACGCTGAAGCGGCGAATTGCAGCGGCAGGCCGGTCGGCGTAATCTTCCGTCAAGGGAGGCGCGTCGATCGCTTTCGCGGGCGTCGCAGGGGACGAGGGCGGAGCGGAGGAGAGCGCCATGGACAGCGCGTTTGCCAAGAACCCGGCCGAGCTTCTGAGGTCGGTCGATCCGGTCTGGGATCGGATTCGCGAGGCGGCCCAGTCGGCCGCGGCCGCCGAGCCCGTGCTGGCCGGAACCCTCCATGCCACCATCCTGAGCCAGCCCCGCTTCGAAAGCGCGCTCAGCTATCACCTCGCGCGGCTTGTCGGCACGACCGAGGTGCCCGCCGCGCTGATCCGCCAGACGTTCGACGAGGCGCTGGCGGCCGACCCCGGCATCGGCCTCGCCGCGCGCGCCGATATCGTGGCGGTGGCCGACCGCGATCCGGCCTGCACCTCCCATCTCGATCCGCTGCTCTGGTTCAAGGGCTACCACGCGCTGCAGAGCTACCGGGCCGCGCACTGGCTGTGGCTGCAGGGTCGCCAGACGCTCGCCCACTTCCTTCAGAGCCGGTCGAGTGCCCTGTTCGGCCTCGACATCCATCCCGGCGCGGTGATCGGCAAGAGCATCTTCATCGACCACGGCACCGGCGTCGTGATCGGCGAGACGGCCGTGGTCGAGGACGGCGTCTCCATGTTGCACGGCGTTACCCTGGGAGGCACCGGCAAGGAGCGAGGCGACCGCCATCCCAAGGTACGCCGCGGCGTGCTGCTGGGCGCCGGCGCCAAGGTACTGGGCAACATCGAGATCGGCGCCTGCGCCAAGATTGCGGCCGGCAGCGTGGTGCTCGATCCCGTGCCGGCCGGCTGCACCGCCGCCGGCGTCCCCGCCCGCATCATCGGCTGCGTCGACGTGCCGGAACCGGCGCTCGACATGGATCACCGCATCTAGGCTCAGGGCCTTGATCTGTTGAGACCGGCAGGTGGTGAGCGGCATCGTCGCTGCGCGTGCCCGCAAAGAAGGCCTTCTGATCACGGTCTCAGCGCATGTCGGGCGGCTCGCTCGGCTTCGTCGATGATCGCTTGGGCCCGCGCCGGGGGTGGAGTCGAGATCAGCTGCAGAGCGATCCCGCGTAAGAGGCCAAGAAGTGCCACGGCCATAGCCTCGGGATCGGCGTCTGCTCGCACCGAGCCGTCGCGAATCCCCTCGCGGACCTTATCGGCGAGCAGGCGCCGAAAGCTGGCGTCCTGTTCTGCGTAGAGCGGCATGAGGACGGGATCGGCGGCAATCGCTTCGCCCCACATCTGCAGGAACGCGCGGGCAGCCGGACGTTTGTTGGTGACGTTCGTTAGATAAGCGCGAACTGTGTCCACCAGCCAGGCTCCGGCACTTTCCCCCGGATCCGGAAGGCTGAAGGCCTGAGCATCACGCATCACCGCACGGAGTAGATTCTCGCGGCTGCCGAAGTGATGAGAGACGATCCCCCGGCTGTAGCCGGCGGCCTTGCCGACCTCCGCCAGGGTTAGTGCGCGCGATCCGTACTCGGCGATGAGTGCCGTCGCGGCAGCGACCACCTTGTGTTCGGTTTGCTCGCGCCGCTCTTGCTGCGTGCGACGAGTGGGAGGCTGATCGGGCGACAGAGCTGTTCAGACTTTGGGTCGGAGAAGCATGTGAGTTGCCAGTATGCGGGCTCATTTCGCCGGTAGCACGCTCGACAAAGCGCGCGCAAGCGGCCCGGGAGGAACGATCGGCTATGGCCCTTGCCCGTCAATTGTGCGTATATACTTGCGTGTCGATCAGCAAGTATATACGGTGGCTTCATGTCACGCACTCCACTCGTCCTCGTCCACGGCAACCCCGAGTCGGCGGCCATCTGGGGCCCCCTCATCAAGGAGCTCGACCGGGCCGACGCCATCGCCCTGTCCCCGCCTGGGTTCGGCGTCCCTGCGCCTCGCGGCTTCGACTCGTCGACGACGACCTATCGAGACTGGCTGGCGTCTCAGTTGGAATTGTTCCGCGCTCCCGTTGACCTGGTGGGACACGACTGGGGCGGAATCCACGTCGCGGCGCTGGCCATGAGCCGTCCGGATCTGATTCGTAGCTGGGCCTCCGATGCACTCGGCGTGTTCGCGCCCGATTACGTCTGGCATCCGCGCGCGCAGGTGTGGCAGCAGGAGGGCCCTGGGGAAGCCTCTGTGCAGGAGCTGTGGGGAGGCGACCTGGAGCAGCGACTCGCGGTGACGTCAGCCCTCGGGATGACCGGGCGCATGGCGGAGCGGGTCGCGGCCGGCATGGATCCCGAGATGGGTCGGGCCGTCCTCAAGCTCTTGCGGTCGGCACGACAGCCGGCGATGGCCGAAGCGGGACGGCTCCTGCCGAGCGCCGCACGACGCCCGGGTCTCGCTCTCATCGCCGTCGACGACATCGGGCGAGCCAGCGGGACGTTGGAGCAGCATGAGTGGGCAGCGCAGCGATCGGGCGCGAAAATGGCGCATCTGGCGGGCGTAGGCCACTGGTGGCCGGAAGAGACGCCCGTGCCGGTCGCCGAGGCCTTGATGAGCTTCTGGGCGGAGCTGCCGGATCCAGCGGGGGCCCCTGCGACCGGCTCCCGGGGAGTCTAGGAACCGCCGCCGTGGTCCACGACCCAGCTTGAGCGCCTGTCCCGGCCGTCCATAATCGGACGAGGGGATCATAAAACATGCGCCACAAGTTCCGCGGTCTCGCCCTCCATCTCTGGACGGTGGACACGACACCGTTCGAAGAAGCACTCGCTGCCGCGAAGGCCGGCGGCTTCGACGCGGTCGAACTGCGCCGCGTCGACTTCATGCGGGTGCGGGAGCGCGGCCTGTCGAACACCGAGGTGCTGGGCCGCGTGCGCGCGAACGGGCTGCCCATCAGTGCCGTCGGCTGCGAGTACGGCTGGACCTTCGCCGCGCCGGAAGATCGCGAGCGGCTGTTCGCCTCGCTGGAGGAGGCGTGCGAGAGGGCGGTCACGCTCGATTGCGCGACGGTGATGAGTGGGATCGGACCCGGCGGCGCGTCGCTGGAGGAAGGCGTTGCCAACATCCGCCGTGCCGGCGAGATCGTTGCGCGGCATGGCCTGCGGCTGGCGCTCGAATACCAGTTCCAGCATCCGATCGTCAGCCGCCTTGAGATCCTGCGCGAACTGATCGCCAAGGCCGGACAGAAGCATGTGGGGCTGCTGCTCGATGCCTATCACCTGCAGCGGGGTGGTCGCCCCGGCCGGGGCTTCGAGGAAGTGCCGGCCTCGGAGATCTTCTATGTGCAGTACAGCGATGTGCCGAACGCGCCGCCCAATGCCGCGCCGCCGGTCGATCGCCTGCCGCCGGGGCAGGGCGTGGTGCGCTGGAGCGAGCTGTTCCAGCTTCTCGCGGCCAAGGGTTACGAGGGCTGGGTGAGCTACGAGGCGCCCAATCCGGTCCACTGGGCGCAGCCCGCCGTCGATGTCGCCCGCGAGGGTGCGAGGGCGACGCGGCGCGCGCTGGAGATCGCCTTCTCCTGACCCGCCTGCGACCAGCGGCGGGATGGATGCCGCGGGCGGGAAGCGCTACCTGTTCAAACCATGGCGCAGAAGAAGAAGTCCCCGAGCAAGTCGCGGAAGAGTGCTTCTTCCGGTGCGAAGCCACCTTCTTCCGGCACGAAGCCGAGAGCGCGCAAGCAGCCGCCCCGGGCTTCGGGGCCGAGGCCGCTACCGCCGCCGACCACGACCCTGCAGCAGGAATTGCGAATGATGGCGCGGAGCGGTGCGCAGTCGCTGCAGAGCCTGATCGTCTTCCTGGCCGTGCTGGTCGTGGTCGCGGGCGCTGGCATCGGCGCCTGGGCGATCCGGCCGGTGCCGGGCTATGCGTCGGAGGAGCAGAAGGCCGGGTCGCCCTTCGACGCGACCTTCACGGCGGAGAATCCCAGCCCGTGGTTTGCGATGAAAGGCCTGAAGTTCGCCTGCGTGCTCGATCACGTCCGCGCTTCGGGCCGCGAGCCGACCCTCATCGAGGCGACCGATGTGCGCTTTCCCGACGGATCGGCCTCGGAGCTGAAACCGGGCGAGTCCGCGACCTTCAGGTGTCCCTTCCGCGCCCTGTTCGGCCTGCCGCCGCTCAACGAGGATTACGGCGTGGTGCAGCGCTCGCAGATCTACTTCCATGCCTCCTACGACCTGCCGTTCGTCGGCGTGATCCGGCTCAGCGACAACAGCGTGCCGTTCGTCCTCAACACGAGGCTGCTGCCGCCGCGGTGGACGAGCCGGCCGGACGGGTGACTGTGCTTCGTCCGGAAAGATGACGATCCGCTTTCCCACGTCCATGCCCGTTCGAGACTGGCGCAACCCCGCAGGCGACGGCACCATGTGTCCGTATCGCAGCGAGGGCATGGACCATGGACGACTATTACGATCTCGGCGCCTACAAGCGGACCGTCACCACCTCGTCGCTGCAGACGCAGCTCTGGTTCGATCGCGGCCTGAACTGGCTCTACGGCTTCAACCATGCCGAGGCGATCAAGTGCTTCGAGAAGGCGCTGGAGACCGATCCCGGTTGCGCCATGGCGCATTGGGGCATCTCCTACGCTGCCGGGCCGAACTACAATCTCCCCTGGCACCGCTACGACCCGGCCGGCAAGAAGCGCGCGCTCGAAGCCTCCTATGACGCCATGCAGCGCGCGCTGGCCGCCGCGCCCAACGCCTCGCCGGTCGAGCAGGCGCTGATCCGTACTCTGCCGGCGCGCTATCCGCAGCGCGAGGCGATCGAGGACCAGACGACGTGGGACAAGGCCTTCACGGTCGAGATGCGCAGGCTGTTCCGCGCCCATCCGCACGATCTCGACCTGCGCTCGGTGTTCGCCGAGGCGATCATGAACGAGACGCCCTGGCAGATGTGGGACCTCAAGACCGGCCAGCCGACGCCGGGCGCCGGCACGGAGGAGGCGGTCGAGGTGCTGGAGAGCGCCTTCCGCGACATTCCCGCGAGCTGGGACCATCCCGGTCTGCTGCATCTCTATGTGCATCTGATGGAGATGTCGCCCTTCCCGCAGCGCGCGCTGCGCGCTGGCGACCGGCTGCGCGACCTCGTGCCGGACTCCGGCCACCTCGTGCACATGCCGACCCATATCGACGTGCTGTGCGGCAACTACCGCGACGTCGTCGTCTACAACCAAAAGGCGGTCGTGGTCGACCGCAAGTACCTGGCGCGCGAGGGCGCCCTCAACGTCTATTCGATGTATCGCAGCCACGACCATCACTTCATCGTCTACGGCGCCATGTTCCTCGGCCAGTACACGCCCGCCATCACCGCGGCGCAGGAGCTGATCGACACCACGCCCGAGGAATTGCTGCGCATCCAGTCGCCGCCGATGGCCGATTTCGTCGAGGGCTATCTCTCGATGAAGCAGCATGTGCTGGTGCGTTTCGGCAAGTGGCGCGAGATCATCGCGCAGGAGCTGCCGAAGGACCCCGATCTCTACTGCTCGACCACGGCGATGACACTCTACGCCAAGGGCGTGGCGCATTCGGTGCTGGGCGAGATCGAGCAGGCCGAGCAGGCGCGCGCCGCCTTCCGCGCCGCCAAGGCGCGCGTGCCCGAGAGCCGGCGGCTGCACAACAACACCATGGTCGACCTGCTGGCGATCGCCGAGGAGATGCTGACCGGCGAGTTGGAATATCGCCGCGGCAACTTCGATCTCGCCTTCGCCCATTTGCGCCGCGCCGTCGAACTCGACGATTCGCTGCCCTACGACGAGCCCTGGGGCTGGATGCAGCCGACGCGCCATGCGCTGGGAGCGCTCCTGCTGGAGCAGGGTCACCTCGCCGAGGCCGAGGCGGTCTATCGCGCCGACCTCGGCTTCGACGGCAAGACCAACCGCGCCTGCTGGCACCCCGAGAACGTCTGGAGCCTGCATGGCCTCCACGAATGCCTCACGCGCCGCGGCGAGACGGTCGAGGCGCCGCTCATCAAGGCACGGCTGGATCTCGCGGCCGCACGGACGGAGATGCCGGTGCGGGCATCGTGCCTGTGTCGGAGGGAAGCTGCTTAGGCGGGGCGTCGCCCCGCCGGTTAGCGTCAGGACATTGCGTAGCAATGTCCGGGAGCGTCGACGATACGCGCGACCAACCTCGTGTCCCTCTCCCCCTATCGGGGGCGAGGAGTTTCAAGGCCTCAGCCGCGCCTCACCGCTTCGCCGGCGGCAGCACTCTCTGGATCATCGCGAATAGGAACGCGGTCGTGAGGCCGAACAGCAGCATGCCGTTCACCGCTTCCAGGGCGCCCAGCATCTTCCAGTTGTGGGCGAGGTTGATGGTGGTGTCGCCGTAGGTGGTGAGCGCGCCCAGCGAGTAGAGCATCGCCGAGCGGTTGTCGGGGATGGCGCCGAGGAAACGGAAGGCCAGCGCCCAGATGCCGCCTTCGAAGATGTGCAGGGTCGTCACCAGGGTCACGGCCATCGCCATCACCAGGGAGAAGATGAGGGTGACGTGACGGCCGCGGTCCCGCATCGTGTCGAGCAGGCGGTCGACCCGGCCGGTGAAAACCGCCAGACAGAGGATGTGGATGACGCAGGTCAGCGCGATCAGCGGCACGCCCCACGCCCAATCTTGTCCCCACTGGACCTCGTTGAGTGGATTCATGCCGCTGCCATCGCTGCGCCGGCCACACCCTAGCTGCGGACCAGCGGCTTGTACTTGATGCGGTGCGGCTGGTCGGCGTCGGTACCCATGCGCCGGTGCTTGTCGAGCTCGTAGTCCTGGTAGTTGCCCTCGAACCACTCGACATGGCTGTCGCCCTCGAAGGCCAGCATGTGGGTGGCGGTGCGGTCGAGGAACCAGCGATCATGCGAGATCACGACGGCGCAGCCGGCGAACTCGACCAGTGCCTCCTCGAGCGCCCGCAGGGTGTCGACGTCGAGATCGTTGGTCGGCTCGTCGAGCAGCAGGACGTTGGCGCCGCTCTTCAGCATCTTGGCGAGGTTCACCCGGTTGCGTTCGCCGCCCGAGAGCTGGCCGACCTTCTTCTGCTGGTCGGCGCCCTTGAAGTTGAACGAGCCGCAATAGGCGCGGCTGGACACTTCCCGGGTGCCAAGCTTGATGATGTCGAGGCCACCCGAAAGCTCCTCCCACACACTCTTGTTGGGATCGAGCGTCTCGCGGCTCTGGTCGACGTAACCGAGCTTCACCGTCGGGCCGACCGAGAAGGTGCCGCTGTCGGGCTTGTCCTGGCCGGTGATCATCTTGAACAGCGTGGTCTTGCCGGCGCCGTTGGGGCCGATGACGCCCACGATGCCGCCCGGCGGCAGGTTGAACGACAGGTTATCGATCAGCAGCCGGTCGCCGAAGCCCTTGGAGATGCCCTCGGCGCGGATGACATGGTCGCCGAGACGCGGGCCGGCCGGGATGACGATCTGCGCCCGGTCGAGCGTCTGCTGGCTGTCCTCTTCCACCATGCGCTCGTAGGCGGCAATACGCGCCTTGCTCTTGGAGCGGCGGGCCGAGGGGCTGGTGCCCATCCATTCGAGTTCGCGCTGCATGGTGCGGCGGCGGGCGTCGGCGGTCTTCTCTTCCAGCTCGAGGCGCTTGTCCTTCTGCTTCAGCCAGGACGAGTAGTTGCCTTCCCACGGGATGCCGGCGCCGCGGTCGAGTTCGAGGATCCAGCCGGCGACGTTGTCGAGGAAGTAACGATCGTGGGTCACGGCCACGACGGTGCCGGGGAACTCCGCGAGATGGCGCTCCAGCCAGGCCACCGACTCGGCGTCGAGATGGTTGGTCGGCTCGTCGAGCAGCAGCATGTCGGGCTTGGAGAGCAGCAGGCGGCACAGCGCCACGCGGCGCTTCTCGCCGCCCGAGAGCTTGGTCACGTCGGCATCGGACGGCGGGCAGCGCAACGCGTCCATCGCGATCTCGACGGTGCGGCCGAGGTCCCAGCCATTGCCGGCGTCGATCTTCTCCTGCAGCTCGCCCTGCTCGGCGATCAGCTTGTCCATGTCGGCGTCGGGGTCGGAGAACGCGTTGGAAACCTCCTCGAAGCGCGCCAGCATTTTCGCCATCTCGCCGGCCCCGTCCATGACATTGCCCAGCACGTCCTTGTTGGGGTCGAGGCCGGGCTCCTGCTCCAGCAGGCCCACCTTCACGCCCTCGGCCGCCCAGGCCTCGCCGGTATAGTTGTCGTCGCGACCGGCCATGATCTTGAGCAGGGTGGACTTGCCCGACCCGTTGAGGCCGAGCACGCCGATCTTGGCGCCGGGAAGGAACGACAGCCAGATGTCCTTCAGGACCTGCTTGCCGCCGGGAAAGGTCTTGTTCAGACCCTTCATCACGTAGATGTACTGGTAAGAAGCCATTGTAATTCCTTGGTGTGCAGCGCTTGTAGCGGCCCCGCCGAAACGGTTCAATGACGCCGGGAGAAACGCGCACGCATGCTGGTCGAACCGGCTGTCCTGGCCCTGTCGCTGGCCTATCTGGGGCTTCTCTTCGCCGTGGCCTATTTCGGCGACCGCTATGCGCGTGACTGGTCGCGGAATTCGGTGGCGCCGGTCGTCTACGGCCTGTCGCTGGCCATCTACTGCACTTCCTGGACCTTCTACGGCGCGGTCGGGCGGGCGGCGACCTCGGGCATCGACTTCGTCCTGATCTATACCGGCCCGGTCCTGGTCGTGACCCTGGGCTATCCGGTCGTCGCCAAGATGGTGCGGCTGGCCAAGCAGCACAATGTCACCTCGATCGCCGACTTCCTGGCCTCCCGCTACGGCAAGAGCCGCGCCGTCGGCGTCATCGCCACGCTGTTCGCGACGGTGGGCGTGCTGCCCTACATCGCATTGCAGCTCCAGGCCGTTTCCTCGTCGTTCCGCACCATCGCCGCGCCCTTGCCGTGGAGCGGCGGCGCACCCGGTGTCGTGCATGCCGACACTTCGCTGATCGTGGCGGCATTGATGGCGCTGTTCACCATCCTGTTCGGCGTGCGCAACGTGCAGGCTTCCGAGCAGCATCGCGGTATGATGCTGGCCATCGCCTTCGAATCGGTGGTCAAGCTGCTGGCGCTACTGGCGGTCGGTCCCTTCGTCGTCTGGTTCCTGTTCGACGGGCCGGCCGATATGGTGGGACGCCTGGCCGAGGTCCCGGCCGTAGCCGAGCGACTGACGCGCGAGGCCTCGCCGCTCACCTGGGTGGTGATGTCGCTGCTCTCGGGCATGGCCTTCCTCTGTCTGCCGCGCCAGTTCCACGTCGCCGTCGTCGAGCACGACCATCCCGCCAGCCTCAGGACGGCGCGCTGGCTGTTTCCCGCCTATCTCGTGCTGATCAACCTGTTCGTCATCCCGATCGCGGCGGCGGGGCTGCTGCTGCTCGGGCCGAACGTCAGCCCCGACCTCTACGTGCTGCAGCTGCCGCTGGTCAGCGGCGAGAGCTGGCTGTCGGCCTTCGTGTTCATCGGCGGTCTCTCCGCCGCGACCTCGATGGTGATCGTGGCCTGCATGGCGCTGTCGGGCATGATCGGCAACGAGCTGCTGATGCCCTACCTGCTGCGCCGGCAGGCCGGCGTCGTGCGCGACATGGGCCCGCTGGTGGTGCTGGTGCGCCGCGCCGCCGTCGTGCTGATCCTGATGGCGGGCTACGCCTACGAGCGCATCATCTCGGGCTACCTGCCGCTCGCCTCGATCGGCCTCATCTCGTTCTGTGCGGTCGCCAACTTTGCTCCGGGCCTCGTGCTAGGCCTCTACTGGCAGCGCGCGCACCGCTTCGGCGTCGTCTCGGGCCTGCTCGGCGGCTTCGTCGTCTGGCTCTACGCGCTGCTGCTGCCGACCTTGCGCCAGGGTGCAGGCGACGGACCGGCGGCGCCGTTCGTGTCCTGGCTGCCGGCGCCGCTGGCTGCGCTCGATCCGGTGCTGCAGGGGTTCCTGGTCTGCCTCGCCGTCAACACGGCGCTGCTGGTCGGCGTCTCGCTGCTGGTACGGCCGGAGGGCCGCGACCGCGAGCAGGCGGATGCCTTCGTGCTGGGCGCCGAGCCGCGGCCGCCGTCGCGCCGCGCGCCGGCCGACGCCACCCGCATCGAGGAGCTGCGCCAGCTCCTCGCGCGCTTCGTCGGCGTCGAGCGTGCGGCCCGCACGCTGTCGGGCGAGCTGTCGCTGGAAACCGCGCTCGCCCGTACCGAGCGCATGCTGTCGGGCACCCTGGGCGCCGCCTCGGCGCGCGTGATCGTGGCGGCCTCGGGCCGGCGCGGCCGGCTGCTGCCGCGCAGCGCGCGCGCCATCATCGACGAGGCGTCCGAGGCGATCCGCTACAATTACGAGATCCTGCGCAACACGCTCGACCATGTCGGCATGGGCATCGCCGCCTTCGATCGCGATGGCCGGCTGGAGATCTTCAACGATCGCTTCACGTCACTGCTGGCGCTCGACGACGATGCCGTCGCGGTCGGCGCCGCCCCGCGCGAGTTCGGTGCCGCGCCCGACGTCGTCGACCTGCTGCGCCGGCCCGAGTCGCCGCAGACGCACGAGATCGCCACGCGCGACGGCCGCGTGATCGAGCTGCGGCTCGATCCGCTGCCTGAGGACGGCTTCGTCGCCACCTGCAACGACGTGACGGCGAGGGTACGCACCGCCGAGGCGCTGCGCGACAGCGACAGCCAACTGCGCCGCGCCGCCGAGACGCTGGAGCAGCGCGTGGCCGAGCGAACGGCCGAACTCGAAGCCAGCCGCGCCGAGGCAGAGGCGGCCAATCTCGGCAAGACGCGCTTCATCGCAGCCGCGAGCCACGACCTGCTGCAGCCGCTGCACGCCGCACGCCTCTTCACGGCGGCGATGATCGACCGCGATCCGCGCAACGACTTGGGCGGCAAGATCGATGCGAGCCTCGGCGCCGTCGAATCGCTGCTCGACGCGCTGCTCGACATCTCCAAGCTCGATGCCGGCGCCTTCAAGCCCGAGAAGCGGGCGTTCGCGCTGCAGCCGCTGTTCGAGTCGCTTGGCACCGCCTTCGCGCCGACCGCGGCCCGGCACGGCGTCGAACTCGTGATCGTGCCGACGCGCGCCTTCGTCGACACCGATCCGGCCTTCCTGCGTCGCATCCTGCAGAACCTTCTCTCGAACGCCCTGCGCTACGGCCGGATCGAGGGAAGGCCGGCCAGGGTGCTGCTGGGCTGCCGCCGCGCCAGCGGCTCGTTGCGCATCGAAGTGAGGGACAACGGCCCGGGAATCCCGCCCGACAAGCAGGCTGTGATCTTCGACGAGTTCGTGCGGCTGCAGCCCGAGGACGAGGGGCCGCGCGAGGAGCGAGGGCTGGGCCTTGGGCTCGCCATCGTCGATCGCATCGCCCGCATGCTCGATCTTCCCGTGGGCCTCGCCTCGGCGCCCGGCCGCGGTTCGACCTTCTCCGTGACCGTGCCGAGGGTGCCCGCGGTGGCGACCTTGCCCAGTGCCACGCCGGCGCCACAGCCCATGCCGTCGATCGAGGTCGAGAGTTTCGTGCTCTGCCTCGACAACGAGGCGCGGGTGCGCGAGGCGATGGCGGCGCTGCTTAGCGGCTGGGGATGCAAGGTCACGACGGCGGCGACGCTGGCCGAGGCGCTGGACGCGGTGATCCGCGCCGGCCGCCTGCCCGACCTCGTGCTGGCCGACCTGCATCTCGACGAAGGCGCCGATGGGCTCGAGGCCGTGATGGCGTTGCGTGAGGCCTGGGGCCGCACCGTGCCGGCGGCCCTCGTGACGGCCGATCGCGACCCGACGCTGCGTCTGCGGGCGCGGGCGCAACAGGTCGAACTGCTGCACAAGCCGGTGAAGCCAGCCTCGCTGCGCGCGCTGTTGCGCCTGCGCAGCGCCGCGGCGGGGCGTCTTACTGCCTGAGCGTTTCCGGGCCGGGCAACGCCAGCCCGCGCGCCTCGATCACGGCCTGCGTACGGGAGCGGACGCCGAGCTTGCGCAGGATCACCGTCACGTGCGCCTTCACGGTCGCCTCGCCGACACCGAGCTTGTGGGCGATCTGCTTGTTCTGGTCGCCCTGCACCATCAGCGCCAGCACGCGCCACTGCTGTGGCGTGAGCTGCGCGGCGCGCTGGGCGAAGCTGTCGCCGGCCACGGCATCCGGCGGCGCGAAGATCTCGCCGTCGAGCACGGCGCGAACGATGCCGGCGATCTCCTCGAGAGAGGCGGACTTGTCGATGTAGGCCGAGGCGCCGAACTCGTAGGCACGCTGCACGACGCCGGCTTCGCGCGCCGCCGAGACGATGATGATCGGCACGGTCGGATGCTCGGACCGCAGCCGCGCAAGCCCGGTCAGCCCGTCCATGCCCGGCATATCGAGGTCGAGCAGGACGGCGTCGGTGTCGGGCTGCCGGTCGAGCGCAGCCTGCGCCTGGGCCAGCGTGCCCGCCATGGTGAACTGCGCGCCGACGAACACCTGACCGAGCGCGGACACCAGCGCGTCACGGACCATCGGATGGTCGTCGGCTACAAGGAAGCGTTCGGTGTCAGCCATGCGGCAAGGGTGACCATCGGGACCGTGAGAATCAAGTTGCATGGCGCAGGTCGTGCACAAGCGCGTCGCGATCGAGACGTTTGGGCAGGCGATCGTTGAAGGAGATCAGGCCGAACGTCACGGCTGCGGCCAGCACCTGGCGTTCCTCCTCCGCGTTCTTCGAGCGGGCCGGCACGTGCTCGTGGATCAGCACGCCCGTCCTGTGGCCCATGGCCTTGAAGTCCAGCCGATGATCGGACGGAATGCCGGCGAAGCGGCTGAGCAGGGCCGCATGGCGATCGCTCCAGCCCTGGGGTCGGTGGACCGGCGCGGGATATTCGCCCAGCGCGTCGGCGTAGACACGCACCAGGGCCGGATCGAGGTCGCCTCCACCGTCGAGAAAGGACCGCACGACGAAGGTCATGTCGGCGGCAATCGCGGCAAAGGCTTCCCAGCGGCAGACCGCGAAGGCGTCGTTGAAGGCGGGATCACCGAAGGCGGCCTGGCCGAACCAGGCGAGCGTATTGCGTGAGAATTCGTAAGTGGACCGTTGGGCGACGTACGACGCCTCACCGCTGACGAAGCGCGTTAGCTCTATGCGCGAACAAATGCGCGTCGGAAAGAGGTAGCTCTTGAGCCCTTCCAGCATCCTGCTTCTCGTGGGCTGCACCGCCTGTGAATGAATATTCGACTAAGGTAGGGGGTCTCACCGCACTGACAGTGAATCACACTTGCTGTATATTCACATAGTCTGAGTAAACGACAAGCAAGAAACATGGCGCCCGAACGACCGGGCGATGGGGAGTAAGCGTACATTCGGGGAAAACCCCAACTCATCGCGACGGTGATGGTTCAGCGGCGCCTCCAACGTGTCCTTGGAGGAACCAGCGCATGGCGGAAAGCAGACTGACGGCCTCGCAACAGGCCGCCTACTGGGAAAAGACCAAGCGGTTGATGTTGTTCATCCTCGCCGCATGGTTCTTCTTCAGCTTCCTGATCCACTTTTGGGCGCCGCAGCTCAACACGATCCGGATCATCGGATTCCCGTTGGGCTACTACATGGCGGCCCAGGGCTCTCTGATCGCCTTCGTCCTGATGTGCGTCTGGAACGCCAAGGCGCAGGACAGGATCGATCACGAATTCGGCGTCCAGGACGAGTGACGAGGGAACGACCATGGCAGCCATCCAGGGCGGGTTTCTCGCCAATCTCGGGCGCATCTACGCCCTCTACACCGGCACCTTCATCGGGTTCACGATCTTCATCGGCGTGCTCGAGCTGTTGGGCGTGCCGAATCGGATCCTCGGCTATCTCTTCATCTTCCTGACTCTCGGCGTCTACGCGCTGATCGGCTGGCTGGCGAGGACCGCCGAAGTCAACGAATACTACGTCGCGGGCCGCGCCGTTCCCGCCTTCTACAACGGCATGGCCACCGGCGCGGACTGGATGAGCGCCGCCTCGTTCATCGGCATGGCCGGTTCGCTCTATTTCGGCGGCTACGGCGGTCTCGCCTTCGTGCTGGGCTGGACGGGCGGCTACGTGCTGGTCTCGATCCTGATGGCGCCCTACCTGCGCAAGTTCGGGCAGTTCACCGTGCCGGACTTCTTCAGTGCCCGCTACGGCGGCAACGTGGCGCGCGCCCTCGCGGTGGTCGTGCTGATCACCGCCTCCTTCACCTATGTCGTGGCGCAGATCGTTGGCGTCGGCATCATCACCGCACGCTTCCTCGACATCGGCTTCCAGGTCGCCTGTTTCGTGGGCCTGCTCGGCATCCTGCTCTGTTCGATGCTGGGCGGCATGAAAGCCGTTACCTGGACGCAGGTGGCGCAGTACATCATCCTGATCATCGCCTACCTGATCCCGGTCGTCGTGCTCTCGGCCAAGGTCACGGGCGTCCCGATCCCGCAGATCATGTACGGCCAGGCACTCGAGAAGATCGAGGCGCTGGAGAAGACCTTCGGCGTGGCACAGCCCTACGTCTCGGCCTTCACCGACGCCAAGGGCGCCTACAGCCCGACGGCGATGTGGAACTTCTTCGCGCTGATCCTCTGCCTGATGGTCGGCACCGCGTCGCTGCCGCACATCCTGATGCGCTACTTCACCACGCCGTCCGTCAAGCAGGCGCGCGACTCGGTGGCGTGGTCGCTGTTCTTCATCTTCCTGCTCTACTTCACCGCGCCGGCCTATGCGGCCTTCGCCAAGCTGGAAGTGTACCAGAACGTGATCGGACAGCCGATCGCCAGCCTGCCGGCCTGGGTCTCCTCCTGGGGCAGCATCGGCCTCGTCGGCGCCTGCGACGGCGCCAACGCGGCCCAGACCTTCGCTCTGTGCAAGGGCGTCACAGGCAACGGCGACGGCATCCTGCAGCTCTCGGAGTTCCGCCTGCACACCGACGCCGTCGTGCTGGCCACGCCGGAGATCGCCGGCCTGCCGTACGTGATCTCCGGGCTGGTCGCGGCCGGCGGCCTTGCCGCCGCGCTCTCGACGGCGGACGGTCTGCTGCTCGCGATCGCCAACGCGCTCAGCCATGACATCTACTACAAGATGATCGACCCCCATGCCGACACCAAGCGCCGCCTGATCATCAGCCGCGTCCTGCTCGGCCTGGTGGCTCTGGTCGCCGCCTATGTCGCAGGCACGCTGGGCGCGGACATCCTGTTCCTGGTATCCTGGGCCTTCTCGATGGCGGCGGCCGGCCTGTTCGCGGGCCTGGTCCTCGGCATCTGGTGGAAGAGGGCGGGCGATGCGGCCGGCGTCTGGGGCATCATCGTCGGGTTCGGCCTCTGCATGTTCTTCCTGATCGCGACCGAGTTCTACGGGCCGTGGGTCAAGCAGAGCCTGAGCTGGATGGGCGACATCAACATCGTCAAGATCCGCGGCCGCGACGTCGCGTATATCTGGGGCATCAACAACATCTCGGTCGGCATCTTCGGCATCCCGGCGGCGTTCGTCGCCATGCTGGTCGCCGGCTGGGTGACCAAGCCCGCATCGGCCGAGATGCAGGACTTCATCGACTCGATCCGCGTGCCTGCGGGATCGGTGCGCAATGCCGAAGCGGCGCATTGACGGCCGCCGCGAACCGATGAAAGGGAGGGCGGGGCGCAAGCCTCGCCCTTTCCATTTCCGACCATGAACCAAGCCGACTTCTTCTGGGGCTACCTGCCCTTCTGGATCGTGAACTACGGCCTGTCGCTGGTGGCCTGGGCCTGCGTGGGACGGTGGATGCTGTCCTTCTTCGTGCCGGTCCTGCAGCCGCAGAACTACATCTGGCGCTCCTTCGTCTGGCTCACCGGCTGGGCGATCGCCGCGGTCGGTTTCGTCACGCCGGCCTCGCTTGGGCAACGTTGGTTGCCCCTCATAACCGCGTTCTGGCTGTTCTGGCTGCGCACCGGCTTCTACTTCGCCATGGCGTCGGCCGGCCTGACGCCGCGTCTTGCGGGCGGAGGCTGAGGATGCTCCGTCACCAGGTCTTCGCCCTCGTGCTGGGGCTCGCCGTCTTCAACGGCATCTTCTCGCCGCTCGTCCACCTCGTCGCCGCCTACAGCCTGATCTGGGCGCCGCCCTGGCTGCCGGACGATCCCGGCGTCACCTTCTATTTCGCCAGCCTGATCGTGGCGACGACGACGCTCCTGGTGTCGGGCGTGCCGGCCGCCCTGATCGAGCGCGCCTTTCCCGCCGCGCGCGAGGCGCCTGGCCCGAACTGGGTGTGGGCTCTGGTCGCACTCGTGCTCTGCATTCCCGCCCTGGTCCGCGTCTTGCTCATGTCAGGTGCCGTGCAATAGGCTCGACCCGAGGGCCCGTATGGACAGGATCGAGTATCTGGCGGATGTCATCGTGCGCCGCGGCTGCGGCTTCGCGCTGCTGGCCATCTGCATGGTCATGCTCGGCCTTTCCTACGACCTTCTGCTCTGCCTGAAGTCCGGGGCGATCCTCCAGGCGCTGCACGGGTCGGTGCTGGGCCTGTTCGCCTACAACGCGCCCAAGTGGAATCACAGGTCGACGGAACTCTGGGTGCTCCTCGACAAGGGTGCCGACCTCCCGCCGAACTATCCTCCCGAGCAACTGCTCGAGGTGCTGCGCAAGACCTACATCCGTTATGCGGAGATGGCCGGTGTCGTCACCCTGGCGCTTTGCATCGGTGCTGCGATCGTCTGGGTCGTCCGCGGCTGACGCCTCACATCGTCTGACATATCGCAGGAGTGTTCGACTTTGGTCGAGCGTGACCTTCGTCGAATTGCACATGCACCGCCGCACGCACTACACGCGATCCTAAGCAATCGAACTCAATGCGATTGTCATAAGGGAGAAAACGCACATGGCCGTAGCAGGCACCGTAGGCGAACGCGCGCGCCCGATGACGCGCGAAGAGAGGAAGGTGATCCTCGCCTCCTCTGTCGGCACTATTTTCGAATGGTACGACTTCTATCTCGCGGGCGCGCTCGCCGCGAACATCGCCGCGAACTTCTTCGCCGGCGTCAATCCGACGGCCGCCTTCATCTTCACCTTGCTGGGCTTCGCCGCCGGCTTCGCGGTCCGGCCGTTCGGCGCGCTGTTCTTCGGCAGCCTGGGCGACCTGATCGGGCGCAAGTACACCTTCCTCGTGACGATGACCCTGATGGGTATCGCGACCTTCGTGGTCGGCCTCCTGCCGGGCTATGCCTCGATCGGCATCGCGGCCCCCATCCTGTTCATCGCCTGCCGACTGCTCCAGGGTCTGGCGCTGGGCGGCGAGTATGGTGGAGCGGCCACCTATGTCGCCGAGCATGCGCCGCACGATCGCCGCGGCTTCTACACGTCGTGGATCCAGACGACGGCGACCGTCGGTCTCTTCCTGTCGCTGATCGTCGTCGTGGCCCTGCGTCTCGCGCTGACGCCCGAGCAGTTCGCGGCCTGGGGCTGGCGCGTGCCGTTCCTGTTGTCGATCATCCTCCTGGGCGTTTCCATCTGGATCCGCCTGCAGCTGCAGGAGTCGCCTGCGTTCCAGCGCATGAAGGCCGAGGGCAAGGGATCGAAGACGCCGCTGCGCGAGGCTTTCGGTGTCTGGAAGAATGCCAAGATCGCCCTCATCGCCCTGTTCGGCGGTACCGCAGGCCAGGCGGCGGTCTGGTACACTGGTCAGTTCTACGCCCTGTTCTTCCTGACCCAGACGCTGAAGCTCGACGCCACGACCTCGAACATCGTGATCGCGGTATCGCTCCTCATCGGCACGCCGTTCTTCATCTTCTTCGGCTGGCTGTCCGACAAGATCGGCCGCAAGCCGATCATCCTGGCGGGCTGTGCGCTCGCCATGGTGACCTACTTCCCGCTGTTCCACGCGCTCACCAATGCGGTGAACCCGGCGCTCAACGCCGCGATCGAGAAGTCTCCGGTCGTGGTGATCGCCGATCCGAACGAGTGCTCGTTCCAGTTCAATCCGACGGGCACCGCTTCGTTCACCACCTCGTGCGACATCGCCAAGTCGTTCCTGGCGCGCAACTCCGTCAACTACGGCAACCAGGCGGCGCCGGCTGGCACGCCGGCGCAGATCAAGATCGGCGACAAGGTCATCACCTCCTTCGACAAGGCGAAGGCGGGCGCCGAGGGCGCGGCCAAGGAGCGGGCGTTCAACACCGAGGCGACCGCGGGGATCCGCGCCGCCGGCTACCCGGCCACGGCGGACCCGAAGCAGGTCAACATGACGATGGTCATCGTCATCCTGACCATCCTCGTGATCTACGTGACGATGGTCTATGGCCCGATCGCGGCCCTGCTGGTCGAGCTGTTCCCGACCCGCATCCGCTACTCCGGCATGTCGCTGCCGTACCATATCGGCAACGGCTGGTTCGGCGGCTTCCTGCCGCCGACCGCCTTCGCCATCGTGGCGGCGACGGGCAACATCTACTCCGGCCTCTGGTACCCGATCGTGGTGGCCGGCATGACCCTGGTGATCGGTCTCCTCTTCATGCCGGAGACCAAGGACCGCGACATCTACGCCGACGACTGATCGCGCCGTCTGCGACAAGAAAGGACCGGCGGCCCACAAGGGCCGCCGGTTTCTTTTTGAGCGCGGCTCCGGTAAGTATCGCCGCATGAATCTCGACGCCATTCCCATCGGCAAGCTGCCGCCCGAAGACGTGAACACCATCGTCGAAGTGCCGATCGGCGGGGAGCCGATCAAGTACGAGATGGACAAGAAGGCCGGCACCCTGGTGGTCGACCGGTTCCTGTACACGCCCATGCGCTATCCCGGGAACTACGGGTTCGTGCCGCACACCCTGTCCGACGACGGCGACCCGATCGACGTGCTGGTCGCCAACACCCGGCCTATCATCGCCGGTGCGGTGATCAACGTGCGGCCGATCGGCGTGCTGCGCATGGAGGACGATGGCGGCGGCGACGAGAAGATCATCGCCGTGCCCTCGCCGAAGCTGACCCAGCGCTACGTGCATGTGAAGAACTACACCGACCTGCCGGAGATCACGCGCCACCAGATCGAGCACTTCTTCATCCACTACAAGGACCTCGAGCCCGGCAAGTGGGTCAAGCTGCTCGGCTGGGGCGATGTGGACGAGGCCAAGCAGCTGATCACGGAAGCGATCGAGCGGGCCAAGAACAAGCGCTGAGGCGAGCCGCGGCCAGGGTTACCGTCTCTTGGGTCGGGCGACATGATCGCAGCCAGCTTGACGATCGACGGGGGCATCGCGCTCCGGTCTCCCGCCCTCATCTGTGACCGTGCAGGACCCGCGGGCTTTTCTTTGAGCCTTCGGCCGGCTTCGCTAAGGATTGCGCATGGAGCGGCGTCATCGCCGCCCTCGGTGGGAGTTGGGGGAGTAGAGGCTTGAACCGTCACAGTGTCTGGCGGGCAACGCTCGCCGCGTCGGCGTGCACGCTTTTCTATGGGGCGGCAGCGGCCCAATCCTGGAACATGTACGGCAACGGCGGGTCGTTCTTCGCGCCGATCACCTTCGAACCCTATCCCGCCGGCGGGCCCGAGCAGGCGATGGTCAAGTTGACCCTCAATGGTGGCGGGACCAACAAGTTCATCCTGGATACCGGCTCGCTCGGCCTCGTGGCGTCCAGCTCGTTCTACACGTTCAACCCCAGTACGGACGTGCTGCTCGCGCCCTATGCGAGCATCACCTACACGACCAGCGGCAATAATCCGACGGGCCCGCTCTACCTCACGAACGTTCAGATCAACGGCGAGAACGGCCAGTCGGTGACCGCGCGCGTGCCGATCCTGGCCTCCACGAATGGCTATTTTCACCAGCTCGGCGTCGGCTTCAACCGGGGCGGCATCATGGTCGGGACGGACCCGAACGCGCTGAATACGCCGGCCAACAGTTTATGGAACATGAACACGTTCCTGTCGCTGGTGAGCGGTCCCGGCGTAAGCACCATGCAGCCGGGCTACATGATCAAAATGACCGGGCCCAACCCCGGCGTAACGCTGGGCCTCACCGACCAGAACACCGGCGGCTTCGCCTTGCAGCAGCTGGCGACCGGCGGCTCGCAATCCTGGTACAGCATCGGCGGAGTGCAACACCCGGTGCAATGGACCTCGCAGAACGGGTCAGTCATCATCACGACCGGCGGCACCACCTACAATCTTGGATCGATGAGCCAGCTGCCGGACAGTGGCATCTCCTACATGATCGTCACGGCGCCGGACGGCGGCAGCGTGCCCGTCGGAACGAGCCATTGCAGCGATAGCCCGGGGAACCAGCAAAACTGCCTGGCGGCCGGCTCGACGGTGCAGGTCTTTCTGCCCGGCCAGACACAGCCAGCCTACAGTTTCGTGTCGATCGCCGAAGGGAACAACCCTCAGCCGAGCGTCGAGCCCTTCGGTGTGCAGGTCACGGAAGGCAGGTCGGGGTTCACCAATCTGGGGCGCACCTACTTCGAAAATCTCAATTACCTTTACGATCCGGTCAACGGCTTCGTCGGCTACCAGGCTTCCGGCGCTCGCGGCACGAACGGATTCATCATCCCGATGCTGGCGCTGCAGGGTACGCTGAACCTGCCCGACCAGTTCCGGACGGATTTCCCGACGTTCCTGATGAGCAACCTCACGGTGCAGCAGAACGGCTCCGGTGTTCTGCACGGTTCGATCACGGGACCCGGCGGCCTGACGCTCGGCCGCGGTAACCTCACTTTGGGCGGCGCCAGCTCCTACACCGGCGGTACGACGGTGAACGGCGGCCTGCTCACCATCGCCAATACCGGCTCGATCCTCGGCGACGTGACGGTCAATGGCGGCGGCTTCGTCAACAACGGCACGATCGCCGGCAACGGCCTGCTCACCGTCAATGCCGGCGGCAGCTTCGTCAACAACGGCACGGTCGACACGCCGCTCCAGTGGCAGATAAATTCGGGCAGCTTCACGAACAACGGCACGTTCAACGGCAGCGTCGCCAACGCAGGCCTCGCGGTGAACACGGGCACTCTGACTGGCTCGGTGATCAATGGCAGCTCGGGCGTGTTCGGCAATACCGGGACGGTCGACGGTGGCGTGGCCAACATGGGCTTTTTCGCCAACAACGGTACGATCACCGGCAACGTCACCAACCTGGGTGTGCTGTCAGGCAGCGGTACGATCGGCGGCGACTTGATCAACACGGGCCTGCTGGCCCCCGGCAACTCGATCGGCACGATGAGCGTCGCCGGCAACTACAGTCAGACCGGCGGCACCTATCAGGCCGAGGTCAATGCCTCGGGCCAGAGCGATCGGCTGAATGTCACCGGCACGGCGACGATCGGGGCGGGCAGCACCGTGTCGGTCGCGCCGGAGCCCGGCATCTATGCGGCGCGCGCGAAGTACACGCTGCTCAATGCGACCGGCGGCGTCAGCGGCGCCTATGCGTCGGTATCCAGTCTTCTGCCCTTTCTGCAGCCCAGCCTCAGCTATGACGCGAACAACGTCTATCTGACCCTGCAGGTCGGCGGCTTTGCGCAGGCGGCGCTGACGCCGAACCAGGCGGCGGTCGGTGCCGTGCTCGATGCTACCGCTGCCACCGCGACCGGTGACTACGCCACCGTCGTCGGCGCGCTTGCGTCGCTCTCCGCCCAGCAGGGCCAGGCCGTGATGAACGCGATCAGCGGCCAGAACTATTCGGGCTTCTCCAGCTCGATGGTGCAGGGCATCCAGCTCTTCCTCAGCAACTTCGCGGGCCAGGCGGGCGGCGGTGGCAGCCTGGGCGGCTCGACCCGCGTCGCATTGGCGGAAGCCTGCGACGTGGCCTGCGATACGGCTGCACCGGCGCTGTGGGGCGCCTGGGGCGGCGCGCTGGGCGGGCTGGGCACGATCAGCAATGGGGGCAGCAACAGCGGCGCGCTCACCTACAATGTGAGCGGCTTCGCGGGTGGCCTCGACCGGCTCGTGGCGCCCGGGCTGCGGGTCGGCGCGGCGGTCGGCTATCAGAACGGCAACCAGTGGGTCGGTGGCTTCAGCGGCAGCGGCAACTCCAACACGTTCCAGGCCGGCCTCTACGCCAACTACGGCGACGGCCCGCTCTATGCCGACGCCGTCGTGGGCTACGCCTACTCAGCCAACCAGATGTGGCGCAGCATCGCGATCCCCGGCCTGGCGCCGCGCACCGCCTACGGGCTCACCGGCGCCAATCAGGTCTACGGCCAGGTCGAGGGCGGCTACCGTTTCGACCTCGGCGGCCTCGCGGAGGCGTTCGTGACGCCGTTCGCGCGGTTGCAGGCCTATACCGGCACCCAGAACGCCTTCACGGAGACGGGGGCGGGATCGCTCAACCTCTCTGTGGCGCAGCAGACGACGAATTCGCTGCGCACGGTGCTGGGCGCCCAGCTCGGCGGCTCGATGGACCTGGGCTGGCGCGACCGCCTCGCCATGAAGGTGCGGTTGGGCTGGAGCCACGAATACGCCGACACGGCGCGGCCGGTGACGGCCTCGTTTGCCGGCGCGCCGGCCGCCCCCTTCACGACCTACGGCGTGGCGCCGCAGCGCGACGGCGTCGTCCTAGGCCTTGCGGCCACGACCGCGGTCGCCGAGGCGATGAGCGTCTATGTGCGCTACGAGGGCGAGGTCTCCGGGCAGGACAATGCCCACGCCTTCACCGCCGGAGTCCGCATGACCTGGTGAGGGGCGCCTCCGACCCTTGCCGTCCACGCTCCTTTTCCTATATCCACCGCCGGAAAATCCATCGCGAGGAATTGAAGCGCAATGAACGGCGACGGTTCGGCGGCCCAGGGCGGTCCGGAGAAGCACCTGTTTCAGGCCGAGGTGGCCGAGCTTCTCAACCTGATGATCCACTCGGTCTATTCGGAGACCGACGTCTTCCTGCGCGAGCTGGTGTCGAACGCCTCCGACGCCTGCGACAAGGTCCGCTACGAGGCCATCGCGCGGCCGGAGCTGCTGGCCGGCGACGAGCGGCTGGCGATCCGCATCAAGCCCGATGCGGCGGCCAAGACGCTGACCATCGCGGACAACGGCATCGGCATGGACCGCCAGGAGCTGATCGACAATCTCGGCACCCTGGCGCGCTCGGGCACCAGGGCGTTCCTGAAGGGGCTGAAGGACGCCAAGGACGGGCTGGGCCTGATCGGCCAGTTCGGCGTGGGCTTCTACGCCGCCTTCATGGTCGCCGACCGCATCGAGGTGACCAGCCGCCGCGCCGGTGCGGGCGAGGCCTGGACCTGGACCTCGGCGAGCGGCGCCGGCTTCGAGGTGTCGCCCGCTGCGTCGGAGCAGGCCGCACGCGTCCCACGCGGCACTGAGATCGTCCTGCATCTCAAGGAGGACGCCGTCCGCTATCTCCAGCCCTACGAGCTGGAACGGATCGTGCGGACCTATTCCGACCATGTGCTGTTCCCGATCGAACTGATCGACGACAAGGGCGAAGCGCGCCAGGTCAATGCCGCCAGCGCGCTGTGGCAGCGCCCGAAGTCCGAGGTGAAGCCGGAGGACTACACGCAGGCCTATCGCTCGCTCGCGATGGCCTTCGACGAACCGGCGCTGACCCTGCACTACAAGGTCGAGGGGCGGCAGTCCTATGCGGTGCTGCTGTTCGTGCCGAGCACGCCGCCGTTCGACCTCACCGATCCGGCGCGCAAGGGGCGGGTGAAGCTCTATGTCCGCCGGGTCTACATCACCGACGATGCCGAGCTGCTGCCGGCTTACCTGCGCTTCGTGCGCGGCTTGGTCGACAGCGAGGACCTGCCGCTCAACCTGTCGCGCGAGATGCTGCAGAACAATCCGCAGGTCCGGCAAATCCGCTCGGGTCTGGTCGGTCGTGTCCTGTCGGAGCTGGAAAGCACCGCCACCAAGGACGCCGAGGCCTACGGCAAGATCTGGGAGACCTTCGGCCCGATCCTCAAGGAAGGCCTCTACGAGGACCATGAGCGGCGGGCCCAGCTCCTGGGTCTCGCGCGCTTCGCCTCGACCGCGGGCGACACGCCGCGCTCGATCAAGCAGTACGTGGCTGACCTGAAGCCGAACCAGACCGAGATCTACTATCTCGTGGGTGACAGCCTCGACCGGCTGAAGTCCAATCCCAAGCTGGAGGCTGCGAAGGCCCGCGGCGTCGAGGTGCTGCTGCTGACCGATCCGGTCGACGCCTTCTGGACGACCCTGCCGCAGGAATTCGACGGCAAGCCGCTCAAGTCGCTGAGCCAGGGCGAGGTCGATTTCGGCCTGATCCCCCTCGTCGAGGAGGAGAAGGCGAAGGACGCGGCCACGGATGCCGGCGACGATGCTGCCGTGCTCGAAGCCGCGAAGCAGGTGCTCGGCGACAAGGTCGCGGACGTGAAGGCCTCGACGCGCCTGACCGACAGCGCCTCCTGCCTGGTGGCCAGCGCGCAGGGAAGGGATCGCGAACTTGAGCGCCTGCTCGAACGCCAGAACCGCGGCAGCGGCGCCAAGCCCATCCTCGAGCTCAACATGAAGCACGCGATGGTCAAGGCGCTGGGCGCGGCGAAGAAGGAAGATCGCGCCCAGGACGTCGACGATCTCGCCAACCTGCTGCTCGACGAAGCCTGCATCCTCGACGGCGAGATTCCGTCCGATCCGGCGGCTTTCGCCCGCCGTCTCAACGACTACGTCGTGCGGGCCTTGCGGGGCTCTGCAACGGTTTGAAGGGCCAGCCTCACGTCCCGCTCATCGTCAACCTGGGAAGGAAGGTGACGATGCCGGGAAAGAGCGTGAACAGCCCCACGCAGGCGAAGTCCATGAGCACGAACGGCCAGACGTTGCGGAAGATCGCCTGCAACGGGATGTCGGGCCGCACGCCACTCACGACGTAGCAGTTGAGGCCGACCGGCGGCGTCAGCAGGCCGACCTCGACCATCTTCACGACGATGATGCCGAACCAGATCGGATCGAAGTCGAGCTTCATCATCACCGGGAAGATGACCGGCAAGGTGAGAAGCAGCATCCCGATGCCGTCCATGAACATGCCCAGCACCGTGTAGAGCACGATCACGAACAGCAGCACGAGGTAGGGCGACACGCCGATGGCGACGATCCAGTCGGAGAAGCTGCTGGAAACGCCGGCGAAGGCCAGGAAGCGCACGAAGATCAGAACGCCCCAGATGATCGAGAAGATCATCACCGTGAGCTTGACCGTGTCGAGCAGGGAATCGAGCAGGCCGCGCCCGGTCAGGGATCGCTTGAGCAGGGCCATGACGAAGACGATGAAGGCGCCCAGCGCCCCCACTTCAGTCGGCGTTGCCCAGCCTGTGTACATGCCACCGATCACGGCCCCGATCACGAACACGATGGGCAGTGCGTCCGGCAGCGTGACGAATCGCTCGCGCCACGGGATGCCGTGCACCGACTGGCCGAGCGCCGGATTGATCTTGAACCGCACGACGATGATGGAGGCGTACAGGAGCGCGGAAATGACGCCGGGAATGAAGCCGGCCATCAGCAGGCCGCCGATCGAGGTTTCCGTGATGATGCCGTAGACGACCATGATCGCCGAGGGCGGGATCAGGGACGCAAGGGTTCCACCGGCGGCCACGACCGCGGCGGCAATGCCGGGCTGGTACTTGTAGCGCAGAAGCTCGGGGATCGAGATGCGAGCGAAGACCGCCGCGGTCGCCGTGCTGGCGCCCGAGACGGCTGCGAAGCCCGCTGCGGCAAAGATCGTCGCGACCGCCAGTCCGCCGGGCATCCATCCCAGCCAGGCGCGCGCGCACCGATAGGCGCCCTGCACGATCCCCGCATGGTGGGCGAGGTGGCCGATCAGGATGAAAAGCGGCAGGACCGAGAGCGCGTAGTTCGTGGTATCGGAGTAGGGGATGTGGCCGGCGATGCCCACGGCCTTGTCGAAGCCCCGCAGCGCCCACAGTCCGAAAAAGCCGACGAGCCCGGCCGCCGCGAAGATGCGGATGCCGGCCACGATCATGAGGGTGAGGGCGATCATCCCGATGATGCCGATCGTGATGGGCTCCATCAGGCGTCCTCGGGCAGGTGTGATGCAACGGGTACCGCGATCGGTTCAGCCAGCGGATCGGCGACCAGCCGCACATAGGCCCAGATTTCGAGCGCGATCCGCAGCGTGAGAATGCTGAAGCCGATGACGGGAACCAGCTTCGACGGCCAGGTCGGCCATTGGGTGTTGATCGTCGAATCGCCGATGTAGTAGGCGTTCTCGAAGAAGTGCAGGACGCCCGGCAGCAGCAGGACGATCAGGGCGAATGCCGCGATCGACGCCATCAGTTCGGCAATCCACTTGCGGCGTCCCTTGAAGTAGCCGACCACGATGTCGACCCTGATGTGGCCCGCCTTTTGGTAGCAGTAGGAGATCGTGAGCAGGGTGTAGGTCGCCATGGTCTGCTCGATGAGGTCGAGCTGGCCATAGAGCGGCGCGTTGAACGCCTTGCGCATGATCATTTCGGCGACACCGAGCCACATCACACCGAAGATCACGACACCGCCGATCACGGCCGTCGCGAATTCGACGACCTGCAGGGCGCGATCGAGACGGTCGAGGAGTGCACCGCCCATTGCCGGGCTGGAAGAAGCCATCGCGGCCACGTCCGCTGTCGCCTCAGCTCTTCTTCAGCTTGGCCTTGGCTTTCTGGGCTTCGTTCAGGATGAGATCGAGCAACTCCTGCGCGGGCACGCCCTTGGCGGCATTCTCTGTGACCCACGCCTTCCATACCGGTGCCGCGCCGACTTCCTGGAAGATCTTGAGTTCTTCCGGCGAATAGACAATTCCCTTGAGGCCCTTCTTCTCCCAGTCGGCCAGGTTCTTCCTGTCGGTCTCGCTATGAGCCTTGATCAGCGCCTGGTAGGCGAGAGGCTTGGCCTTGTCGAACAGCTCCTTGTACTGTGGCGGCAGCTTGCCGAAGGCGTCGAGGGCGACGATGGTCGGGCAGTTGTTCGCGCCGGGCGACAGGTTCGTCGTGTACCATTTCGCGATCTCGGGAATCTTGTACGACGCGAAGGCGTAGGTGTACGGGAACGCCGCGGCCCGGAAGACGCCACGCTCCATCGACGTATAGACCTCCGGCGCGGGCACCGAGGTCGGGACGGCGCCGAGGTTCTTCATGGCCGCACCCGTGCCGCCCAGCGCGCGCACGCGCATCCCCTTGAAGTCCGCCATCTTCGTCGGCGCATCGCCGGTCCCCATGAACTCCGACTGCGGCTGCAGGACCGACATCAGCACCATGGCGTTCCAGCGCTTGAACTCGTTCACGATGTACGGGTTCTTGTAGAATACGTCGTGCACCATCGCGTGGACTTCCGGGTCGGCCAGCGGCAGGCCAGGCAGGTCGAGTGCATTGATGCCGGGATGCTTGCCCGGATGGTAGCCGGTGCAGATCTGCGCCATCTCGAAGGCGCCGAGCTTGATATTGTCGAGGTTGTCCGATGCCTTCGACAGCGAATCGCCGTAGTGGATCTTGATGGTGAACTTGCCGTCGGTCTCCTTGCTCACATAGTTGGCAAGGGTCTCGATGCCGGCGGTGAAGGCCCGGGGCGGTCCCCAGACGGAGAGATTCCAGGAAACCTTGGGGCCGTCGACGGCAAGTGCCGAGGTGGCACTGAGACCAAGGATTACGCCGGCAACGCCGAGACGAATCGACAGTACGCCCATACTGTTCCTCCCTGTACTTGCTTGTGTATTGATTAGGGCCAGCATGAGCCGCGTTCCAATTCGTGTCCACGAAGAATTTGCCGATGGATCCTGCGTCGCGGACGGACCTGCTACTCGCGAGCCGGCATAAGACTTATCGTTCCGGCGTGCAGTGGATCGGCGTTGATTGCCCTTGTCGAGCAGAGCGCCGTGGCTGAAGGCTTCGTCACGGTCGACGAAGACTGCATGTGACGAGGAAACAACATGTCCAAGAATGGAATCGTTCGGCGCCGCACTTTCCTGGGCGCCGTGGCGGGAACACTGGCAGCGCCGGCGATCGGCCGCGCCCAGGCCTGGCCGAACAAGCCGGTCCGTGTGGTCAACGCCTACAGCGCCGGCGGAACGGCGGATGTCGTCTGCCGCATCTACTGCCAGGCGCTGGGCGAGAGGCTCGGCCAGAGCTTCACCGTCGACAACAAGCCGGGTGCGGCGGGCACCATCGCTGCCCAGATCGTGGCACGCGCACCCAACGACGGCTACACGATCCTCTACGATGCCACGGCGCAGTCGGTGAACCCGTCGCTGTTCGCGGGCAAGCTTTCCTATGACACGCAGCGCGACCTGCTGCCGATCGCCCAGACGATGCAGACGCCGGTCACGCTGATGCGCAATGCACAATTCCAGGCCAAGACCGTTCCCGAGCTGATCGCGCTGGCCAAGAGCAAGCCCGGTGCGCTCGACTGCGCCTCGACCGGCGTCGGCACGGTGCAGCATGTTTCGCTCGAGTTGCTGAACCAGAAGGCCGGCATCAAGATCAATCACGTGCCCTACAAGGAAATGGGCTCGGTCCGGAACGACCTGTTCGCCGGCCGCATCCCGCTTCTGTTCAGCAACGTGCCCGGCACCGTGGCGCTGCTGACCTCGAAGGACGTGAGCTGCATGGCGCACACAGGTCCGAAGCCGGTCGAGGTGTTGCCCGGTGTGCCGGCCATCTCGGAGGTGATCCCGGGCTTCGAGACCTGGGAGTGGAACGGCCTGTTCGCGCCAGCCGGCACCGATCCCGCGCTGATCTCGCGCCTCAATGCCGAGGTCAACGCGGTCATGAAGATGGAGGCCGTGGCCAAGCGGCTGGCCGAGCTGGGCGCGCTGACGCAGGCCAACACGGTCGCCGAATTCACGGGCTTCCGCGAGAAGCAGATGGCCTTCTTCGCCGACATGGTGAAGAGCGCCAACATCCGCATCGAATAGGTGAACCATGGCCGAAGACGATCCGCTGCTGGGACACGGTCGCCAGATCATCGTGCGCGAGGACTGGCTCGGCTTGACCGAGGAGGAAATCCTCGAGCCGGGGTTGCCGATCGTCGATCCGCATCATCATCTCTGGGAGCGCGACGGCGGGCAGTCCTACCTGCTGCCGCAGCTCCTGGCCGATACGGCGAGCGGCCATGACGTGCGCGCCACCATCTTCGTGCAGTGCGGAGAGATGTATCGCGCCTCGGGGCCGGACGAGGAACGGTCACTGGGCGAGACCGAGTTCGTGACCGGGGTTGCGGCAGTGAGCGCGAGCGGCCGTCACGGGCCGACACGCGCCTGCGCCGGAATCATCGGCATGGTCGACCTCACCCTGGGCGACAAGGTCGAAGTGTTGCTCGAGAAGCATCGCGCGGTCGCCGGCGGCCGCTTCTGCGGCATCCGCAACCGCACCGCCTGGCATCCGTCGCCGGACGTTACGACGAACCTGGTGATGAAACCGCCGGGGCCGCTCGAGCATCCGGCCTTCACCGAGGGCGCACGGCGGCTGGCCAGGCAGGGGCTGCCGCTCGACGTCTGGGCCTATCACACGCAGCTCCCGCATGTGGTGAAGCTGGCGAAGGCCGTGCCGGAACTGACGATCGTCGTCGATCACGTCGGCGGCCCGCTCGGCATTGGTCCCTTCCGCGGCAAGCAGGCCGAGGTCTATCCCGAGTGGAAGCAGCGCATGATGGAGCTCGCCGAGTTGCCCAATGTTCGGGTCAAGCTTGGCGGCCTCACCATGTTCGTGAACGGCTTTGACTTCCACAGGAAGCCCAAGCCGCCGGGTTCGGAGGAGCTGGCGAAAACCTGGGCTCCCTACATCGAACCTTGCATCGAGGCGTTCGGCGCCGACCGCTGCATGTTCGAGAGCAACTTCCCGGTCGACAAGGGCCAGTGCAGCTACCCGGTCCTGTGGAACGCCTTCAAGCGCCTGACGGCAAAGGCCGGTGCGGCCGAGAAGACCGCGCTCTACAGCGGCACGGCGATGCGCACCTACGGTCTCGACCGCCTGCCGGTGGCGCTGGCGGTCGATCTCCGGACAAGGTAGCGCCCGGACCGAGCGCTTCAGTCGGCGGTGATGTTTGCCGTCTGGATGATCCGCCGGTTCGTGTCGCTTTCCTTCTTCAGGCTCGCGACGATTTCGTCGGGAGTCAGCACGAGCGGCCGCAGGCCGATCGCGTTGAGCGAGGCGATGGTCGGCGCATCCGACAGGATTTCGGCGAAGACCTCGTTCAATCGCGCCAGGACGGGCGCCGGTGTGGCCGCCGGCGCGACGGCGACGAAGCCGCTGCTCAGTTCCCAGTCGGGAATGCCGGCCTCGGCGATGCTGGGCACGCCGGGCAGGTCGTCGCGCAGGTCGTTTCCGGAAACTGCCAGGCCGCGCAATTGTCCCGAACGGACCAGCGGTGCGGTGATGGGATCGATCATCAGCTGCACGAGACCCGCCGTCGCATCCTTCGCGGCGGCCGCGCTGCCGCGATAGGGCACATGCACCATGTCGATGTTCGCGCGCAGCTTGAGATATTCCCCGGCGAGGTGTCCGCCGGAGCCGTTCCCGGCCGAACCGAAATTGAGCTTGCCCGGGTTTTCCTTGGCGTAGGCGATCAGCTCCTCCAGCGTCTTGACGGGCAGGGAGGGGTGAACCGCAAACACTGAGCGGGACGCGCCGACATAGCCGACCGGCTTGAAGTCCCGGAACGGGTCGTATCCGGTCCGCATCAGCTGCGGCGCGACGGTGAGGTTGCCGGTCGAGGCATTGAGCAGCGTGTGGCCGTCGGGCTTCGACCTGGCGACGAACTCGGCGCCGATCGACCCGCCGCCGCCCGACTTGTTGTCGACGACGATCGTCTGGCCGAGCTTCTCGCCCAGCTTGCGCGCGACGATACGTCCGGAATTGTCGTTAGTGGCGCCCGGCGGGAAGGGAACGACATAGGTGATGGGCCGCCCCGGATAGGCCTCGGCCCGGGGCTGAAGCGGCCGCGCCGTTGTCGCGATTGCGGCGGCGCCGGCACCGAGAAAGTGGCGCCGTGTTGGTGTGCTGCCCGTCATACTGAACTCCTACGCATGGTGAACTCGCAATGTTCCGGAACGACTCCGAAGCGGTTATTGCGAGCCCAGCGTGGCAGTGCGTGCCGGGCTCATACATCGAATCTTCGCATCGATGATTCCGTGAAGAGGCGATCGCCGCATCGCCTCGATCGTCTGCGACGAAAGATTAATCTCCGGCGTGGCACGGCCGGCGTGCGTCGATTGCCGTGCTATAAGCGGACATGTCCGCCGACCCGCCTCAAATGACCGTTCCACCCATACGCTTTGGCATCTGGGCCCTCGTCCATGGCAGCCGCGCCGCGCTACAGGATCCCGACGAGCCATACGACGCTTCGTGGAAGCGCAATCGCGAACTGATCCTGGAAGCCGAAAGGCTGGGCTTCGATTCGACGCTGGTCGCCCAGCACACGATCAACCCGCACAAGCCTGACCTCGCGCAGCTGGAGGCGTGGACCGCGTCGGCCGCGCTGGCGGCGCTGACCAGCCGGATCGAGATCATCACCGCCATCAAGCCGCTGCTCTATCATCCGGCGGTCCTCGCCAAGATGGCGTTGCAGATCGAGGAGATCAGCGGCGGTCGTTTCGCGATCAATGTCGTGAATGCGTGGAATAAGCTGGAACTGGAACGCGCCGGCATCGCTTTTCCGGAACATGATGCGCGCTACGCGTACGGCCGCGAGTGGCTGAGCGTCGTCGAACCGCTGATGCGCGGCGAAAGCGTCCACTTCCAGGGTGAGCAGTTCCGCCTCGACGGCTACGCCTTGCGCCCCGCCGGGCTGCATCGCGCCCGGCCGCGCATCTATGTCGGCGGTGAATCCGAGCCGGCGCGGGCCCTGGTCGCGGACCAGGGGGACGTCTGGTTCATCAATGGACAGCCGCTGGACGATGTGAAGGCACTGATCGCCGACGTGGCGCGCCGCCCGCGGACCAACCACCCGCTGCGCTTTGGCCTGTCGGCCTTCGTCATTGCGCGCGAGACCGACGAGGAAGCCCAAGCCGCGCTGCGCCATCTCGCGGCGCTGGCCGAGAAAGACGCCGCGTGGAAGGCGGTGAAGAAGGCCAACACGGACCCCGATTCGGTGATGGCCAAGACGATCGCGAAGTTCCCGCGCGTCGGCAGCAATGGCGGCACGGGCGCCGGCCTGGTCGGCAGCTACGACACGGTCGCGTCGCGGATCAGGGACTTCAACCGCGCCGGCATCGAGACCTTCATGCTCCAGTTCCAGCCGTTCGAGGCGGAAATGCGCCGCTTCGCGGAGCACATCATGCCGCGAGTGGCCATCACACCACCTTCGGCGTGATCTTCACGACCTTGAATGGCCGCTGGATGCCGTCATGCTCGGTGACGGACACGTATTCGCCGACCACGAACCTGTGGGTGTCGAAGCGGAAGATGGGCTCATCGTCGTCGTCGCCCGGCTGGTAGGAGAAGACCCACTTGCCGTCCCGGCGATGGATCAGGTGCCCGGTCTCGTCGTCTGCGCCTTCCCAGAACCGGCGTACGGTGCAGGCGGCCTTGTGCTTGGCCCAACCCTCGGCCTGCAGATGACCCTGCGCGTCGAGCGGCGCGACGAATTCGTAGCCATGGTTCGAGCTGCCGTTGGGAAACTCGGGCGTGCGGGCCAGTTCGAGGATGATCTTCTTGAGGGGCATGAGTTCTCCTTGGGCGATGGCTCACTATGCCCGCCAGAATTCAACAGCCCATGATCCAGATCAACCCCGGTTACTTGCCCCCGGCGGCGTTGCGTTCGGCCTCGTCGAAGCTGGTCTTGATCATGAACCAGCAGAACAGCACCCCGAAGAGCGAGAGGCCGAGGCCGAAGGCGAGGATGCCGGAGTCCTTTGCGGCGCCCGCCATGAACAGCCCGACCAGGCCCATCAGGGCGGCCATGGTTCCCATGATCCAGTAGGACATCATTTGCTCCTTGTGTCGTCGTCATCGAACAGAATACGGCCGGCGGCGCCATCGGGATCGTCGTACTGACCGTTGCGCAGGGCCCAGAGAAACGCGGCCAACGCGAGCAGGCCGAGGATGAGCGCCGCGGGAACCAGGACGAGCAGGCTGTCCATCAGGACCTCCGGCCTTTCGGTCCGCCGGTACCGAGACGCAGGGCGTTGCCGATCACCAGCAGGGAAGAGGAGGACATCGCCACGGCCGCGATCAGCGGCGTGACGTTGCCCAGGATCGCAAGCGGCACGGCGCTCAGATTGTAGAGGAGCGCCAAAGCCAGGTTCTGGCGAACCAGCCGGTCGGCGCGGCGCGCCACGTCCAGGATTTCCGTGACTGGCCCGAGCGCATCACCCTGGAATACCGCGTCGGCGGCGGACTGGGTGGCTTCGGCGGCGGTGGTTGGCGAAATGGAAGCGTGGGCAGCCGCGAGCGCCGGCGCGTCGTTCAATCCGTCGCCCACCATCAGGACGCGTTTGCCCTGGGCGGCAAGTTCGGCGAGGCGCTGCGCCTTCTCCGCCGGCGTGACGCCGGACCGCCATTCGGCGATGCCGGCCGCCGCCGCCGCATCGGCCACCGCAGCCTGCCGGTCGCCCGACAGGACCTCGACGGCGAAGCCGCTGCCGCGCAGGGCGGCGACGGTCGTGGCCGCGTCCGGTCGCAGCCGGTCGGCGAAGGCGAAACGCACGGGCGGCCGGTCGGGCTGCGCGAGCCACAGTTCCGACCTTCCGTCGTCCAGTGGATCCGTGACGCCGCAGAACGACGCCGACCCGAGCCGCACGCCCTCGCTCTCAAGTCCCGCGCCCGGATGTTCGACGACGCGCGCGGCCGGGATCGCTTCCGGGATAGCCCTCACGAGGGCGCGGGCCAGCGGATGGCGGGAGTTGAGTGCGAGCGAGGCGGCCAGCCGCCGGGTCTCGGGGTCGTCCGGCGCCGACACCAGCTCGGGTCGGCCGAGGGTGAGCGTGCCGGTCTTATCGAAGACCACGTGGTCGACCTGTGCCAGGCGCTCCAGCGCGGTCGGCGACAGGAGCAGAATGCCCGACCGCAGCAGCCGCGTGCTGGCCACGACCTGGACGACGGGCACCGCCAGCGCCAGCGCGCAGGGGCAGGTGATGATCAGGACGGCCGTGGAGATCAGCAGCGCCCTGTCCCAGGCGAGGCCGCCCAGCAGGGTCCAGCCCAGGAAGGTCAGCAGGGCCGTCACGTGCACCACGGGTGCGTAGGCGCGCGCGACCCGGTCGGCGATGGCCACGAAACGCGACCGCCCGCGTTCGGCGGCCTCGACCAGGCGCACGATCTCCGACAGCAGCGTGTTGTCGCCTGCGGCCGTCACTTTCACGCGCAGGACGGCGCCGAGATTGATCGTGCCGGCGAAAGCCTTGACGCCGGGAAAGGCCGGCTGCGGCAGGCTCTCCCCGGTCACCAGCGACGCATCCAGCGAGGAGACGCCCTCGCTCACGATGCCGTCGGCGCCCAGCCTCTCGCCGGCCGCGACCAGCAGCACGTCGCCGGGAACGAGACCGTCGACGCGGCGCGACAGGGTGCTGCCGTCGGCGGCGACCACCGTGGCGCTGCGGCTGGACAGCGCCAGCAAGGCATGCACCGCTTCACGGGCACGGCCGCGCGCGCGGCGGTCGAGAAAGCGTCCGATCAGGAGGAAGAAGAGCAGGGTGATGGCCGAATCGAAATAGGCGTGCTGTTCGCCGACCCAGGCCTCGTGCAGGCTGACGATGCAGGCGAGCGTGACGCCGATGGAGATCGGCACGTCCATGTTGGTGCGCCCGGCGCGCAGTGCGTTCAGGGCGGAGCGGAAGAAGGGCCGGCCGGCATAGGCGACGGCCGGCAGGGCGATCGCGGCCGACAGCCAGTGGAAGAGCGTGCGGGTGGCATCGCCCATCGAGCCGTCATGGCCGGCCCAGACGGCGACGGAGAGCAGCATCACGTTGGCTGCCGCGAAGCCCGCGACGGCCATGGCGCGCAACAGCTCGCGGGTCTCGCGATCGTCGCCTGCGGCGGCCGCGATGGTGTCGTAGGGCGCCAGCCGGAAGCCGAGGGCTGCGACCAGGCCCGCATGTGCGTTGGCGTCGTCTATCGATCCCTTCCACGCGAGCGACAGGCGCCGTGTCGAGAGGTGGACCCGCGCGCGGGTGACCATGGGATTGCGCGCGAGCAAACTCTCGATCAGCCAGACGCAGGCGGCGCAGTCGAGCCCGTCGACCAGAAGCTCCAGTGAGGCGCCCCCGTGTCCGTCGGGCTTGGCATATGTGGTGAAGTCGATGTCGAGCGGCTCGGGCCGGTGTGCGCGCGTCTCTTCGAGTCGCCGGTAGAAGGCGCCAAGTCCGGCGGCGCCGATGATGGCGTGCGCGCTGGCGCAGCCCGGGCAACAGAACGGCGTCTCCGGCGTGCCCCGCAGCGTCTCGCCGCAATGCGCGCAGGTTCGCAGCCCCGCGGGAGCGGCAACGGCGGGAGCGAAGAGGACGGCGTCGGTCACCTGAGGAACATCCGGCGAGTCTGCGCAAAGCGCTGCCCGCCCTGTTCGACGGAGATGTCGACGTCCCAGTTGCCGCGCGCGGGCAGGCTGACGTGGCCGGCGTGCCGCCCGATATCGACGGCGGCCATCTCGACGCCCACGACCGCGCCCTTCTCGGCCGGCCGCACCAGCGCCACGGCGACCTGCGCGCCGGCGAGAGGCTGGCCGGCGTGATCGAACACGGCGATCTCGATACTGTCACTGCCGGGCTGCCAGGTGGGTTCGACCCGCCAGCCGAGTGCATCGCGGGCCTGCTGCGCCGCGATGATCTCATTGTAGTGCAGGCCCCGGTCGCGCGGCTTTGGCGTGTAGAGGCCGGAGAAGGATCCGACCGCAAACGCGATCATCGTCGCGTTGACGGCGAAGACGATCGCAAACCCGGCAACGAAGAACCAGGGGATGTGCCGGCTGCGTGCGACATTGGCAGTGTTCATGATCCTGTCCTCAGCGTCCCGGGCCGACGAAGACCGCGTCGTGCGAGGCACGCCCGCCGCCCGCCTCGTCGCGCACGGTGAAGGTGATGGGCTTCGCGCCCGCTGGCGCAGCGGAAGCAGGCACCGTTACGAAGACACGGAAGGTGCCCACGGTGTCGGGCTGGACGGACAGGGTCGCGGTCGGGCCGCTGCCTTCGACGTCGGCGCCGACGAAGCCCAGCTGCGCTGACGGCAGCCCGTCGATCTCGAGCCGCACATGCTGGGGCGTGCGGCGCTTGTTCAGCACCTTGACGGCGTAGGAGTTGCGGACGTCGCCGTTGGACAGGC
The DNA here is from genome assembly GCF_004297265.1 of Reyranella sp. Taxonomy (GTDB): domain Bacteria; phylum Pseudomonadota; class Alphaproteobacteria; order Reyranellales; family Reyranellaceae; genus Reyranella. The sequence continues at coordinate 31,506 of NZ_SCUT01000003.1, read as the reverse complement.
GCACGAAGTTCGGGTTGCGGTCGCGCTGTACCGTCAGCTCGGTATCGGCGCGCAGCGCGAAGACCACCAGCATGATCGCGGCGACGACGCTCAGCAGGCCGGCGTAGAGCAGGGTCCGCGGCCGGACGGGCCGCCACGGCACGGGCGCGCTGCGGGCCTCCTTCGCCTGCTGGGCGGCCAGCGTATCCCAGCGGATCAGCCCGGTCGGACGCCCGACCTTGTCCATCGTCTGAGTGCAGGCATCGATGCACAGGCCACAGCCGATGCATTCGATCTGCTGGCCGTCGCGGATGTCGATGCCCGTCGGGCAGACGGCGACGCAGAGATTGCAGTCGATGCAGTCGCCGCGGCCGTCCCAGCTGTCGCCGGCCTTGTGCTTGCCGCGCGGTTCGCCGCGCCACTTCTGATAGGTGACGATGAGGCTCTGCTCGTCGAGCATCGCGGCCTGGAAGCGCGGCCACGGGCACATGTAGGTGCAGACCTGCTCGCGCGCCCAGCCGGCCAGGACGTAGGTCGTGGCGGTGAACAGGCCGACGAAGGCGTAGACTTCCATCGACGCCTCGCCACGGAAGATCTTCACCAGCGTGGTCGGGGCATCGACATAGTAGAAAACCCAGGCGCCGCCAGTGGCGGCGGCGATGGCGAGCCAGGCGGCATGCTTTAGCGTCTTGCGGATGGCCTTGCCCGCCGACATCGGCTGGCGGTCGAGCCGCATGCGCTCGTTGCGGTCGCCCTCGATCATCCGCTCGACCCACATGAACAGGTCCGTCCAGACGGTCTGCGGGCAGGTGAAGCCGCACCAGACGCGGCCGAACAGGGACGAGGCGAAGAACAGGCCGAACGCGCCCAGGATCAGGAAGCCCGTGACGAAGTAGACTTCCTGCGGCCAGATGACGACGTCGAAGAACCAGCCGCGACGATGGTCGAGATCGATCAGGATGGCCTGCGTGGGCGCACCGGGTCCGCGATCCCAGCGCAGCCAGGGCACGACATAGTAGAGGCCGAGAAGCACGACCAGGGTGGCCCACTTGATCTGCCGCCACTTCCCGGAAATCGCGCGCGGATAGACCCGCGCGCGCGGGGCGTAGAGCGGCGGCTCGGGCGCCGGCGGCCGTGGCGGGGCCCTGTCGGCCTGGCGGGCGGGGGATGCCATGGTTCGACCTGCATCGCCCCTAGCGGGCGCCGCCCAGCGAGTGGACGTAGACGGCCAGCATCTTCATGGTCGCCTCGTCGAGGCGGCCGCTCCACGCCGGCATGCTGCCGTTGCGGGCATAGAAGATGGAGCGGTAGATCGCGTCGCGGCTGCCGCCGTAGAGCCAGATGCCGTCGGAGAGATTGGGCGCGCCCAGTTCCTGGTCGCCCTTGCCGCCCGTCTTGTGGCAGGCGACGCACTGCTCCTCGAAGATCTTCGCGCCCTCGGGCGTCGCCTTCGCCTTGCCGGACAGGCTGAGCACGTAGTCGGTCACGGCCGCCACCTGCGCGCCGGTCAGCAGCCCGTCGACGCCGAAGCGCGGCATCATCGACTGACGGGACTTGTCGTCGCTGTTGCGGATCCCGTGCTCGATGGTGGCGTAGATCTGGTCGATGCTGCCGCCCCAGATCCAGTCGTCGTCCACCAGGTTGGGGAAGCCGGTGCTACCGCCGCCGCCGGCGCCATGGCACTGCATGCAGTTGGTCTGGAAGGCCGAACGGCCGCCCGCCATGGCGAAGTTGAAGAGTTCCGGATCCTTGCGGATGTCGGCGAGCGACGCGGTGCGGATGCGGTCGACGAAGCTGGCGCGTTCCTTCGCCTGCGCACTGAGTTCCTGGCGCAGCTCCGCCCGGCTCGAGTAGCCCAGCAGTCCCTGCGTGTGGCCGGTGAGCCACGGCCAGGACGGGTAGAGGGCGCAGTAGACGACGGCAAAGGCGATGCAGGCGTAGAAGGTATAGACCCACCATGTCGGCAGCGGAGTGTTCAGCTCCTTGACGCCGTCCCATTCATGGCCGGTCGTGTTCTGGCCCGACAGTGTGTCTTTCTCGATCTTGGTTGGCATGGCCAGTCCTTCAGCGGTCGTCGTCGAGGGGGATCCGGGCATCTTTCTCGAAGCGCTTCTTGTTGCGTGGCCGCAGGGCCCAGAAGACGATCAGGAGAAAGATGATGACGGCCCAGACCGTCCAGAAAGAGGCGAGGAGTTCGTGCAGACTCTCGAGGGTCATGGCGGGCTCCTCTCTATTGCTTGAGCCGGTCGGGCGGGATGTCGCCGAACTGCACCAGCGTGCCCAGCATCTGCAGGTAGGCGACCAGCGCATCCATCTCGGTGATCGTCGTCGTCTCGCCGTTGAACTTGGCGACGGGCGCGCGGGGATAGCGTTTCTGCATGGCGGTCGGATCGCGGTCCGGATCGACCTGCGCCTCGAGATCGGCGCGCGCGTTGGCGATCATCTCGTCGGTGTAGGGCGTGCCGACGGTGCGCAGCGTGCGGAGATGCTGGGCGATGTCGGAATAGTCGAGTGGCCGGTTCGCCAGGAAGGGATAGGCCGGCATCACGCTCTCGGGCACGACGGCGCGCGGCGAGGCGAGATGGGCGACGTGCCAGTCGTTCGAGTAACGGCCGCCGACGCGTGCGAGATCCGGTCCCGTTCGCTTGGAACCCCACTGGAAGGGCTTGTCGTACATGCTCTCGGCCGCGAGGCTGTAGTGGCCGTAGCGCTCGACCTCGTCCTTGAAGGGACGGATCTGCTGGCTGTGGCAGAGGTAGCAGCCTTCGCGGATGTAGATGTTGCGGCCCATCAGCTCAAGCGGCGTGTACGGGCGCATGCCGTCGATGCGCTCGATCGTCGTTTCGACGGTGAACAGCGGGATGATCTGGACCAGGCCGCCGATCGATACCGTGATCAGGGTTAGGACCAGCATCAGGATGACGTTCTTCTCGATCGTCTCGTGGCGGATAAACATTGGACGCTCCTTACGCCGCGAGTGCCGGTTGGGTCTGGGTGGCGAGCGTCTCCGTTTCGCTGCGGATGGTTCGCCACATGTTGTAGGCCATGATCAGCCCGCCGCTCAGGAAGCAAACGCCGCCCAGCAGACGAATCAGGTAGAAGGGATGCATGGCCGCGACGGTCTCGACGAACGAGTACTGGAGGAAGCCAAGCTCGTCGTAGGCGCGCCACATCAGGCCCTGCATGATGCCGCTCACCCACATCGCCGTGATGTAGAGAACGATGCCAACGGTCGCGATCCAGTAGTGCCAGCTGATCAGGCGCGTCGACCACATGGCCGGACGCTTCCACATCGTCGGGACCAGATAGTAGAGCGTGCCGAACACGATGAAGGCCACCCAGCCCAGCGCGCCGGAATGCACGTGGCCGATCGTCCAGTCGGTGTAGTGGCTCAGCGAGTTGACGGCCTTGATGGACATGACCGGTCCCTCGAAGGTCGACATTCCGTAGAAGCCGACGGCGGTCACGGAGAAGCGCAGGCCCGGGTCGGTGCGAAGTTTGTCCCACGCGCCCGACAGGGTCATCAAGCCGTTGATCATGCCGCCCCAGCTCGGCATCCAGAGCATCACCGAGAAGGTCATTCCCAGGGTCTGGGCCCAGTCGGGCAGCGACGTGTAGTGCAGGTGATGGGGGCCGGCCCAGATGTACAGGAACACCAGGGACCAGAAGTGGACGATCGACAGCCGGTAGGAATAGACCGGCCGGTTCGCCGCCTTCGGGATGTAGTAATACATCATGCCAAGGAAGGCCGCGGTCAGGAAGAAGCCGACGGCGTTGTGGCCGTACCACCACTGGATCATCGCATCCTGGACGCCCGACCACGCGCCATAGCTCTTCGTGCCGGTGATCGAGACCGGCAGGGCCAGGTTGTTCACGATGTGGAGCATCGCGATGGTGATGATGAAGGCCATGTAGAACCAGTTGGCCACGTAGATGTGCGGTTCCTCGCGCTTCATCACCGTGCCGACATAGGTGATCAGGTACGCCACCCATACGATGGTGAGCCAGAGGTCGACGAACCATTCGGGCTCGGCGTATTCCTTGCTCTGCGTGATGCCGAACAGATAGCCCAGCGCCGCGGCGAGGATGAAGAACTGGTAGCCCAGCAGCACGAACCAGGCGAGCGGCTCCCCGCCGAACAGCCGGGTGCGGCAGGTTCTCTGCACCACGTGGAAGGCCGTGCCGATCAGCGCGGTACCGCCGAAGGCGAAGATGGCGGCGGACGTATGCAGCGGACGCAGCCGGCCAAACGTCAGGTAGGGGCTGTCGAAGCTGAGCTGCGGCCAGACGAGTTGGGCGGCGATGACGACGCCGACCAGGAAGGCCGCGATGCCCCAGAACATCGTCAATATGGCGGCCGCGCGGATCACGTCCTCGACGTAGCGCGGCGCCGGACGCTGGTCGGCTGTCAATACGGCTTGGCTCGGCATGCTCACTCCCCGAATGGTCGCGGGGACACTAGGAGAGGGTCGCGGTTGCGCCCTTGATTTGGGTCAAGGCCTGTGCGCGGAGTGACGGATCACAATGACGCATGCAACCTGAATGTGAGGCGCCATGAGCGAGACCATTGCGGTGTTTCCGACGCCCCGTCCACTCATCCGGCGGGTTCCCGTCGATCGTCCCTGGACATGGCTCGCCGCCGGCTGGCGCGACATAGTGGCCGCACCCGGCAGCAGTCTCGCCTATGGAATCGTGCCGGTGGCGGCCGGATGGCTGGCCATTGTGCTGATGCTGCGGCTCGATCTGCCCTATCTCGTCCTGCCGCTCAGCGCGGGCTTCTTCTATGTCGGCCCCTTCATTGCCACCGGACTGTACGAGATCAGCCGGCGGCTCGAGGCCCGTCAGCCCGTCGATGGCAAATCCACCCTGATGGCCTGGCGGCGCAATCCCGAACAGATCGCGCTCATGGGGGTGCTTCTCCTCCTCTTCCATCTGGCCTGGATGAGGTTGGCGCAGCTCCTCTTCGCCCTCTTCGAATTCCGCACCGTCCCCTCCTGGGACCGCTTTCTCGACCTCGTCTGGACGACCTCGAAGAGTCTGCCGTTCCTGGCGTTGGGAATCGGCCTGGGCGCGTTCCTGGCGGCCATCGCCTTTGCGATCGGCGCCTTCTCCATTCCCTATCTGCTCGACCGGCGGAACTCGAACATGTTCGAGGCGATCGCGACCTCGGTGGCCGCGACCCGGCTCAATTTCCGGCCCATGCTCCTGTGGGCCGGACTGATCGTGTTCCTCACCGGCCTCGGCATGATTCCGGGACTGCTGGGGCTGGTCGTGACCCTGCCGCTGGTCGCTCACGCAACGTGGCACGCCTACCGTGACGTCATCCGCTTCGAGCCGGAGCCCTCTTCCTAGTGTTGCCCGGCATGCATGCAGCGGCGGTTACGTAGAAACCCCTAGTTCAATTCCTGAAGTGTCGGCTGGCGCACATCGTCATATTCAGATTGGGAGGCGGAGTAGGATTTGCTGAGCATGACGGATTGATTTGCAGGAGGGCGACATGGCCAAGCGATCGAAAGTGATGACCTCCGAAGAGTTCGTCCACGACGTCGGCGCCATTGGATTGTGGCTGTTCGTTGCGATCCTGATCGTTCTGGCGGCCGCCGCTGCTCTCGAGTCCCTGGCGACCTACTGAATCTCGACAAGCGGGGCTGCTAGAGCCTCTGGCTCGCGAGGGCGAGCATGACCAGCGCGTTGCCGGCGAGGAGCGGCGGGCTGACCCAACGGGCGATCGTCCGCAGATGTCGCCGCATGATCAGCCCGCCCCAGCCGACGGCAACCAGCGCCGGCACGGTGCCGAGTGCGAAGCACGCCATGGCGAGGGCTCCCGACACGACCGACCCGGTGCCCGCCGCAGCGGCCAGGGCAGCGTAGAGAAGACCACAAGGCAGGAAACCCAGGACGACGCCCAGCCCGTACCGCGCCAACGCGGTACGTGAGGCGGAGAGGGGGCCGGCGAGACGCGCCACCAGTTTCGTCGCCGGCGAGGCCGCATTCACGGCCATACCGAGGGCCTGGGCCGCCAGCAGGCCGGCGGCCGCGATCAGCAGGATGGCCGATAGCCAGCCAAACATCTCCAGGGAGGCAAACACGGCCGTCGCGCCTCCGGCCATGGCCCCCAGCCCCGTATAGGTGGTGAATCGGCCGAGATGGTAGGGCACGAGAAGGGCGCCGGTCAGCCGGTGCCACTCGCCGTAGGGTCGATCCCCCGGCTGCTCGACCGAGGCCATCACCTGCCCCAGCACGAACGGGCCGCACATGCCGACGCAATGCACGAGGCTGCCGGCAAGGCCGGCCAGGAGCAGCGCCGCCGGCAGGCCGAGCGGCATCGACGCGGCAGCCATGAGGCCGTCGCCGCACATCGCGAAGAAGCGGGAGATGATGTCCATCGACGCCAATGGACCATGATTTTCCCGGGCGGCGATTGACCTGCGTCAAGGTCGCGCTCCTGGTGGTCGTGCACGATGAAGGAACCTTCAGGAGGATACCCATGGCCTACAAGACGATTCTCGTTCATTGCGACGCCAGCCCCAAGGTCGGCCAGAGATTGACTGTCGCGTCTGAGCTGGCGGAGCGCTACGGCGCCCATCTGATCGGCATGCACGCTCGTCCGCCGCTCGAAGCGCCGATCTTCTTCGAGGGCGGTGTCGCCATGGACTCGCTGTTCGCCAGCTACGAAGCCAGTGCCGATGCCGATCAGGCCGCCGCGCTCGCAGCCTTCCAGAAGGCCGTGAAGGAACGTCGCGTTCCCTCCCATGAATGGCGCGTGACCGATGGCTTCATCGATTCCGAGCTCGTCATCCAGGCGCGCTACACCGATCTCCTCGTCCTTGGTCAGACCGACCCCGATGCCCAGACGCCCACGCCGTCTGACCTGCCCGAAGCCGTCGTCCTGGCCAGCGGCCGGCCGACCCTCGTGGTCCCGCATATCGGCGTGCGCGCACCGATCGGCGAGTCCGTGCTGCTGTGCTGGAACGCCAGTCGCGAGAGTGCACGGGCGGCGGCCGATGCCCTGCCGTTCCTGCAAATGGCCAAGAAGGTCGTGATCCTCGTCGTCGACCCGCGGACGTCGCCGGACGGACACGGCGCCGAACCGGGCGCCGATGTGGCGCTCTGGCTCACCCGCCACGGCGTGAAGGTGACCGTGCAGCGCGACGTCGCCGCCGACAGCGACGTGGGCGCCGTCATCCTGTCGCGCGCCGCGGATATCGGCAGCGATCTCATCGTCATGGGCGTCTATGGCCACTCGCGGGTGCGCGAGATGGTGCTGGGCGGCGTTAGCCGCACGCTGCTCGCGAGCATGACCGTCCCCGTGCTGATCTCCCACTAAGGGCCCTTCACGGATGGACGCCCAGACCATCGCCTCGTACGACCGCTCGGTCCCCCGGTATACAAGCTATCCGACGGCGGCGCAGTTCCATGGCGCCGTGGGAGCCGTGCAGCACAAGGCCTGGCTCGCCGACCTCGAGCGCTCCTGCTCGACGGTCTATCTCCATGTCCCCTTTTGCGCGCGTCTGTGCTGGTACTGTGCCTGTCACACGGCGGCGATGAACCGCGTGGATTCGCTCGGCGCTTATGCCCACGCGCTGGCGAAGGAAATCGATCTCGTCGCCGAAGCCGTGCCCGGGCTGATGGTCGGCCAGATCCAGTGGGGCGGCGGCACGCCGTCCCAGCTCGGTTCGGCGAACCTCGTCGAGGTGGCGAAGCGGCTCGCCGGGCGCTTCGACCGGCGCAGCGGCTCGGAAACCTCGATGGAGGTGGATCCTCGCTACTGCGATGACGAGTTCGTATCGACGATGAAGGCAATAGGCGTCGATCGCGTGAGCCTCGGCGTGCAGGACTTCGACCTGGACGTGCAGAAGGCGATTAACCGGCTGCAGTCAGTGGAGGATACGGCTTCCGCCATCGCAAGGATCCGCGCCGCCGGCATCGCCCGCGTCAACATCGATCTCGTCTACGGCCTGCCCAAGCAGACGCCGGAGACTCTCGCCCGCACGCTCGACGCCGCCCTCGAGCTGGCGCCGGACCGCTTTGCCGTCTTCGCCTATGCGCACGTGCCTTGGATGAAGGCCCGCCAGCGCCTGATCGACGCGGAGAGCCTGCCAGGGGCAGCCGACCGTGCCGCCATGGCGGAGCTGGTGGCGCAGCGCCTCGTCGAGGGAGGCTACACGAGGATCGGGCTCGACCACTATGCACGCCCGGGCGATCCGCTTGCCACCGCCGCGGACCGCGGCCGGCTGCGGCGCAGCTTCCAGGGATATGTCGTGGTGGACCAGCCGTCGGTCGTCGGTCTTGGCGCCTCGGCGATTTCCAGCCTGCCGCGCGGGTACACCCAGAACGTGGCCGATCCGGCGCGCTATCGCACTTACATGGAGGCCGGATGCTTCGCCTCGGTCCGGGGGCTGCAATTCGCGGGAGAGGACCGGCTGCGGGGCGAGATCATCGAGAAGCTGATGTGCAGTTTCTCGGTCGATCTCGGGGATGTCTGTCGCCGTCACGGTGCGTCGACCGAATCGTTCCTTTCCGAGGTGGCCGGGCTTCCCAAGCTCGTCAGCGACGGGCTGGTCTGGCGTGATGGCGAGACCCTGCACGTTACCGAGCACGGGCGCCCGCTGCTGCGCTTCGTCTGCGCCGCGTTCGACGCCCATCTCGGCCACGTCGATGGCCGGCATTCCCGCGGCATCTGAAGAAGGAATTCTCATGAGCACTTACCAAATGGTCTCCCGGCACGTCGAGGCGGCGCTGGCCGAGGCATCGAAGCAGGGCATAGCCGGCGACGTGGTCGCGCGCTGCCTGCTCTCCGAGGCCATCCGCATCTTCCGGTCGGGCCGGCCGATCGACGACATCGCGGCGGAGTTGACGGCGGCCATCGACAATCTCGACGAGGATGCGCCGCTCGCCTTCATCCGACCCTGAATGAGATGACCCCGGCACTTGGGTGCGTGCTATAAGTCACCCGTCATGGTGATGCGCCGATGAGCCGGATGTCCCGATGAGCGAAACGTCGATCGCGCTTGCGCTCGAGGCGGCGGAAGCACGCCTGCGGTCCATCCTGCAGACCGTGCCCGACGCCATGATCATCATCGACGAGCAGGGCCGTATCGAGTCGCTCAGCACGACCGCGGAGCGCCTGTTCGGCTACGAGGCCGACGAAGCGTGCGGCCGCAATGTCAGCCTCCTGATGCCGTCGCCCTATCGCGAACAGCACGATGCCTACATCGGGCGCTATCTTGAGACCGGCGAGCGCCGGATCATCGGCATCGGCCGCATTGTGGTGGGTCAGCGCAAGGACGGAACGACGTTCCCGATGCATCTCACGGTGGGCGAACTCCGCACCGGCGACCGCCACCACTTCACCGGCTTCATCCGCGACCTGACCGACCAGCAGCTCACCGAGGACCGGCTGAAGGAGCTGCAATCGGAAGTGACCCACATGTCGCGGTTCACCGCGCTGGGCGAGATGGCCTCGACGCTCGCACACGAGATCAACCAGCCGCTGACGGCCATCAGCAACTATCTCAAGGGCTCGCGCCGCCTGCTCGAACGCATGGAGGGCGAGAAGGTCGAGATGCTCCGCGACGCGGTCTCCAAGGCCGCCGACCAGGCTTTACGGGCCGGGCAGATCATTCGTCGCCTGCGCGAATTCGTGGCCCGCGGCGAAAGCGAGCGGCGGATCGAGAGTCTTCCCAAGCTGATCGAGGATGCCAGCACACTCGCGCTCGTCGGCGCGAGGGAGCATGGAATTCTCGTCACGTTCAGGCTCGATCCCGCCGCCGATCTCGTCCTGGCGGACCGAATTCAAATCCAGCAGGTGCTCGTCAACCTGATGCGCAATGCCATAGAGGTGATGAGCGAGGGAGGCGCGGTCCGCCGGCTCGACATCGCCACATCGGCGGAACCGGACGACCAGATCGAGGTGACCGTCGCGGACACCGGGGCGGGCCTCGCGCCGGAGGTGGCGAAGCAGCTTTTCCAGCCCTTCGTCACGACCAAGCGAAAGGGCATGGGCCTCGGCCTTTCGATCTGCCGCACGATCGTCGAGGCGCATGGCGGAAAGATCTGGGTGGACTCGCCTGCGGAGGGCGGCACGATCTTCCACTTCACCCTGCGGGCGGCCGCGGACGACCGGGAGACGGAGGATGCCTAGCCAGGTCGTTCACGTGATCGACGACGATGTCGATGTTCGGCAGTCGCTTGCGTTCCTGCTGAGCACGGCGGGCCTTGCCGTGCGCGTGCATGAGTCCGCGATCGCCTTCCTGAAGGTCCTGCCGGACGCCCAGCCGGGGTGCGTGGTCACCGATATCCGCATGCCGGAGATGGACGGGCTGGAACTGCAGCGCCGACTTCTCGAGTTGAAGGCGGGCTTTCCCGTGATCGTGATGACCGGCCATGGCGACGTGCCCATGGCGGTGGAGGCCATGAAGGCCGGCGCCGTCGACTTCATCGAGAAGCCGTTCGACGACGAAACCCTTCTCTCGGCGATCAGATCGGCCCTCGACAGCCATTCGCGCAACCGCGAGCGCGAGGACCGCATGGTGGCGATCCGCAAGCGGCTCGACGCCCTGTCCAGTCGGGAACGCGACGTGCTGAGCGGGCTCGCGGCCGGCAAGGCGAACAAGGTGATCGCCTACGACCTCGGCATCAGCGCCCGCACGGTCGAAGTCTATCGCGCCAACGTGATGACCAAGATGCAGGCCGACAGCCTCTCCGAACTGGTGCGCATGGTCCTCATGGCCGAGGGAGAATCCTAGAATTTGCGCTGGATCAACGCGGCACCGGCCGCCGTGGGCGACGTTGCTGCATGTCGAAGGCTCCCCATGTCATTCTGCTCGTCGATGACGATGCTGCCGTGCGCAATGCGCTCAAGTTCTCGCTCGAGATGGAGGGCTTCAGTGTTCGGCTGTTTGCCACTCCGGAAGCCCTGCTGGCCGAGAACGACCTGCCGGCCGGCGGATGCCTCGTCATCGACTACCGAATGCCCGAGATCGACGGGCTCGAACTCGTGGAGCGGCTGCGGAGCCGGGGCGTTACCCTGCCGATCCTTCTGATCAGCGGCCGGGTGACCCGCTCCCTGCTAGCCCGGGCCTCAAGCCTGGGGATCAGTGATGTACTGGAGAAACCGCTTTCCGATCTGGCCGGCAGCATCAGGCGAGTCCTGGATGCGGGGCCCTGACGGCCATGGGCCGATGCCTTCGACGATCCTCGGCTTCGTGCTCCATTCGTCGGGGCGCCATCAGGCGGCCCTCGCGATCCTGTCGGTCCTCGTCTTCCTGCTGAGTGCGGCTCCCTTGGAGCTGCAGCGCCGGGTGATCAACGTCCTGGTGGACCGCGGCGCCTTCGAGACCGTGCTGTGGCTGGCCGCCGCCTATGTCGGCGTCGTGCTCTCCGAGCAGAGCCTGAAGCTCTGTCTCAACGTCTATCGCGGATGGGTCGCCGAGGATTCGGTGCGCCGCCTGCGCAGCTTGGTCGGAGTATATGCCGACCGGGCCACACGGGACGTCAGCGGCGAGGAAGCCGGCGTCGAGATTTCCATGGTGCTCGAGGAGGCCGAACCGATCGGCAGCTTCACCGGCGTAAGCCTGTCCGAACCGCTGCTGCAGGGCGGCGTGCTGGCGAGCGTCATCGTCTACATGCTCTATCTCGACTGGCGCATGGCGCTTCTCGGCCTCGCGTTCTTCCTGCCGCAGGCCCTTTTCGTTCCTTTTCTGCAGCGTGCCATCAACCGGCGCGCTCAGTCGCGCATACTGGTCAAGCGCGGCATAAGCGGCGGGCTGGTGAGCCGCATCTCCGGGCGCGGAGGCTCGGACGGACGCATCGGGTGGGGTTGGACGCGGGACCCAATCGAGCGCGTGTTCACACTCAACATGGGCATCTATAGGATCAAGTTCACGATGAACCTGTTGATGAACATGATGCATCACCTGGCCGTCGCCTCCGCGCTTGGTTTCGGCGGCTGGCAGGTTCTGCAGGGAACGATTGAGGTGGGAACCGTCGTCGCGGTGGTGGCGGGGCTCGGCAGGCTCAACGATCCGTGGGGCGACATCGTGAACTGGGCCCGCGAACTGGCCGTCGTCGGGGTCAAATACCGGCTGTTCGCGGGTGTCCTCGAGGATCTGGCGACCCCGGCGGGCGACCACCAGCCTACGTAGAATCCCTTAGTTCAAGACCCAAATGGTCGGCCGGCCCCCCGGGCCCTATCCCTGTGCCCGTCAGAAACACTCAGCCGGGAGCCAGCCATGCATACGAATTCAGCGATTTCCGCCCGTATTCCTGCTGCCATCGCCTTGCGTGGAGCTGCCAACATGCAGCCTGCGGGTACCCCGACGGCCGGCCAGCCGCGGATGCTGGCGAAGGGCGAGGAGCTGTTCGCCGAGGGCGATCCGGCCGATTATTTCTACAAGGTGGTTTCCGGCTCGATCCGGACCTGCAAGCTGCTGAGCGACGGTCGCCGGCAGATCGATGCCTTCCACCTTCCGGGCGACGTCTTCGGTCTTGAAGCCGGCGCCGAATACCGCTTCACCGCCGAAGCGCTGGGCGATGCCACCCTCGTGGCCTTCCGCCGCTCGCGCCTCGCCGAACTGACGGCTGCCGATCCGGCCTTCGCCAACCAGGTTCTCGCTTCCATGATGAAGTGTCTCGGCCGCGCCCAGGACCACATGCTTCTGCTCGGTCGCAAGACCGCCCAGGAGAAGATCGCGACCTTCCTGCTGGACATGGCCAAGCGCATCTCCAGTGACGACGAGCATGTCGAGTTGCCGATGCAGCGCTCCGACATTGCCGACCATCTCGGTCTCACGATCGAGACGGTGTCGCGGACGCTGACCTGCTTCGCGCGCCAGGGCCTTATCCGCCTGCAGGCCGGCAGCCGTTCAGTCGATCTCTGCAACATGGCCGCCTTGCGCAAGCTGGACGCCTGATCCTGACGACCGGAAATCGCGGAGCGACCTGTCGCCCCGCCGTTCCCGCACAAGCGACCTGCCCGCGCAGATGTGTCGTCAGCGATTGACAGAACTCTTCACGGTGACGACGACGGCCTGTGCTTGCTGCGACCGCAGGTACTGCGCGGTTGCAGAGGCCGCGGAAATGCCCAGCAGCATGAACGAGCCGCAGGCGAGCAACAGGAAGTAGATCGGGATATCGGTCATCGAACTCTCCCTGGCTCCATGATAATCAGTGCGGAACGGCGCCGATCGGCGCGTTGGGGCGCAGGCGATCGATGGCCTTGAAAGACCGTCGTGCATAGGCGAGTAGCTCCCCATCGGTCAGATGGTCCATCGGCTCGACGCCGACGAGCATTGCCTTGACGTGCGGCAGATGCTTGTCGAGGTGCCGGACGAGTTCCTGCTTGGCCTGCGCCGGGCCGACCAGAAGCCATTCCTGGGTGCCGCGCAGGGCGTCGACGATATGGTCGAGGAAACTCAGGTCGAGAGCCGCATGGCCTGCGCCGATGACGCCCGCCTTGTGGTGCACCTTGCGGAACGGGCTGTGGGCCTTGATGTTCTCGCGTTCCACATCGTCGACGTTGAACCGGAACACGTGGGCTTCCTTGCTGTCCATCCAGACGATGGCGTGACTGTGGGTCATGGTTTCTCCCGATAACGATGTGGATATCCTGCGTCGGCGCCCGCGGCGATGCGTTGATTCAGGTCAATCGTCGGACGACTGGCGGCGCGTGGCGACGGCGCGCAGTTCGCTCATTCCTTTTCCCGTCCGTGGATCCACGACGTGCAACCCGTTGCAAGCGAGGCAGTGCTGTCCGACGAACGCGGGCAGGGGGCCGTTGCTTTCTTCGTAGCGGCCCTGGACATTGTAGCCCGTGGTCGGGCAGCGGAAGACGAACGTACGCACGCACATTATTATGTTTGTGACGCGGTGCTACGCCTTGATGCAGGTCAAGGCGGACCGCAGTTTCGACGCCGATCTTTCCCCGCAAAGGGGACTTTTCATGACCACATGTGCTTCCAAGGACAGGTTTGGCTACCTCGGGACGGAGGCGGCGGCCCTGCGCGAGCATCTCGATCAGGCATCCGCGGCGATTGCCCGCGCTGCGAGGAGCGAGGGCACGGAAGCGGCCACGGCAGCGGCCGAAGCGGCGCGGGAACTACTGGCGCGTGCGGCTCTGCTGGCCGACGAATGGGTCGACAAGGCCAAGGGAGCGGCGGCAGCGGTGGATGCGGGGCAGGAAGGGCTTGCCGACATCGTCCGGAGGAAGCCGCTCACCGCTCTCGGGGTGGCAACGGCTGCCGGCTTCGTGCTGGCGCTTCTCATGCGGCGCAAGTGAGCATGGCCTCGGAAACTGGAGCCTTGCTGGTCGCCCTCGCGCGGTCGGCGGCGACCCTGGGCGCAGGCGTCCTCGTCGCCTCGGGGCGGCGACTCGCGGTCACCGTGGCCGGCTATCTCGTGGTCGGCGTGCTGCTGGCCGTCAGCCTCGCCTTCCTGACCCTGTCGGCCTATCGCGCCATCGTCGCATCGGTCGGCGATGTCTATGCGCCCCTGATCGTCGGCTGCTTCTACCTGGTGGCGGGACTCATCTCGGCGCTCGTCGTGCAGATGCGCCGTCGCTAGACTGGCTTGATGCTCAAAGTCCGGAAGCTCGGGATCGACGCCTGCCAGGAAACCGTCGCCTATCTTGCCCGCCACTGCGAGCATTATCGCGCCCAGGAATTCGTTGCCCTCGCCCGGATCGAGATCTGGGGCGGCGGCCGCCGCATCGTCGCCACCCTGAACATCGTCGATGACGAGGCGATCATGGCGAGGGACGAACTCGGCCTGTCCGAACTCGCCTACCGTCAGCTCGGCCTTCCGGCGGGAACGCGTGTGGAGATTGCGCAGGCCGGACCGCCGCCCAGCCTCGACCATGTGCGCGCCAAGATCGACGGCGCCGAACTCGACCCGGCCGCCTACCAGGAGATCGCGCGCGACCTTGCCGCGCATCGCTATTCCAAGATGGAGATCGCCGCCTTCCTGATCGCCAGCGCGCGCTTCACGACGGCACCGGAGGTCCTTTCGATGACCCGGGCCATGGCGGCCGTCGGAGGTCGCCTGTCGTGGGGCAGCGACATGGTGGTCGACAAGCACTGCATCGGCGGTATCCCGGGCAATCGGACCTCGATGATCGTCGTGCCGATCGTGGCAGCGCATGGCCTTACCATTCCCAAGACGTCGTCGCGCGCGATCACATCACCGGCAGGCACCGCCGATACGATGGAGGTGCTGGCAAGGGTCGATGTCGGCTCGGACGAGATGCACGAGATCGTGGCGGCCGAGCGTGGCTGTCTGGTGTGGGGAGGCCATGCCAACCTGTCTCCGGCGGACGATGTGCTGATCTCGGTCGAGCGGCCGCTGGCGATCGACACGCCCGAGCAGATGGTCTCCTCGATCCTGTCGAAGAAGCTGGCGGCCGGCGCCACCCATCTCGTCCTCGATCTGCCGGTCGGACCGACGGCGAAATTGCGGGACCGCGAGCGCTTCGTCCGGTTGCGAAAGCTCTTCGAGTACGTGTCCGACCAGATCGGAATCAGTACGACGGTCGTTGCGACCGACGGCAGCCAGCCGATCGGCCGCGGCATCGGCCCGTGGCTCGAGGCCCGCGACGTCATGCGGGTGCTGGAGCGGCATCCCGATGCGCCGCGCGACCTGGAAGACCGTGCCGTCCTCCTGGCTGGCCATGTGCTCGAGTTCGACCCGGCGCTGCGCGGCGGCCAGGGCATCGTGCGGGCGCGCGAACTGCTGCACAGCGGCGCGGCACTTGCGAAGATGCGGCGGCTGATGGCGGCGCAGGGGGCGCCCCCGCAGCAGGTCACCCTCGGGACCCTGACGCATGACGTGGCGGCCGCCCACGACGGGGTCGTGACGGCGATCGATTGCCTGCGCCTGGCGCGAATTGCCCGCCTCGCCGGCGCGCCGATGGACAAGGGGGCGGGCGTGGACCTGTTCAAGCGGATCGGCGATCCCGTGCAGCGGGACGAGCCGCTCTACAGGATCCATGCCGCCTTCGAGGCCGACTTCCGCTTCGCGACCCAGCTCGCCGCCGCCGGGGACGGCATGACCATCGGACGACGCGCATGACCCTCTCGTTGCATATCCACGGCGCCGCCGGCACCGTCACGGGATCCTGCCACCGCCTGGTGACGCCGCACGGAGCACTCCTCGTCGATTGCGGCATGTTCCAGGGGCCGAAATCGTTGCGCGCCCTGAACTATCGGGCCTTTCCTTTCGCGCCGGCGGAGATCGCCGCCGTTCTGTTCACGCATGCCCATATCGACCACAGCGGCCTGTTTCCCAAGCTGACCCTCGCAGGATTCCAGGGCCGGGCGTTCGCCACCGAAGCGACGCGCGACCTGCTTCGCTGGCTACTGCCCGACGCGGGCGCCATCCAGGAATACGACGTCGAGCGCCTGAACCGCCGCAACGCCCGCCGGGCCGAGCCCGAGGTCGTGCCGATCTACACGAGGGCGGACGCCGAGGCGTCGCTCTCCTTCATCGACGCGCAACCCTACGATCGCTGGTTCGAACCGCTGCCCGGCGTGCGGGCCCGCATGCGCAATGCTGGCCACATTCTCGGCAGCGCCTTCATCGAGATCGAGGTCGACGCGGCACCGCGCCCGCTGCGGCTCGTCTTCTCCGGCGATGTCGGCCCCCTCGACAAGGCCCTGCAGCCCGATCCCGCGCGGCCCGGGCGCGCCGATGTGGCGTTGGTCGAGTCCACCTATGGCAACCGTTCCCGCGAACCCATCTCCGAGGCCGGCCGCAGGGCCGTCCTGGGCCGCGAACTGGAGACCGCCCTGGCCGCCGGCGGCAATGTCGTCGTACGGTCTTCGCGGTCGAGCGTACGCAGGAAATCCTGGAGGATATCGCGGAGCTCAAGCGCGGCGGGAAGCTGCAGGGCGCGCAGGTCTTCCTCGATTCGCCGCTGGCCGGCCGCACCACCGAAGTGTTCCGGACCCATCGTTCCTCGCTCAGCCGGTCGGAGGGCGGACATGCGTTCAGCGGCGGCGAGTTCCGGTTGAGCGAGACCGTCGATCAGAGCCGTGCGATCGGGCGTATCCATGGCGGCGCGATCATCCTCGCCGGTTCCGGCATGTGCGATGCCGGAAGGGTCAAGCATCACCTCAAGGATAATCTCTGGCGCACGGATTCCACCATCCTCTTCGTCGGATACCAGGCGCCCGGCACGCTGGGGGCGCTGATCCGCGGCGGTGCCGCGCAGGTGCGCATCCATGGCGAGGAGATAGGCGTCAGGGCGCGCATCCGGTCGATCGACTCGTATTCAGGTCATGCCGATCGCGAGGAACTGGTCGCCTGGTGCAAGCCGATGCTGGACGGTCTCGGCTCCCTCATGATCGTGCACGGGGAGCCGGAAGGGATCGATGGTCTCTCCGACGCTCTTGCGGCGGCCGGAGTCGACCGACGCAGCATCGTCGCGCCGACCCTCGACGAGAATTTCGTGTTGGCCCATCGCGACGGGCGCTGGATGGCGACGCCCGAGGCGAACGGGATGCCGCGCCTCTCGCCCGAGGCTGCAAACGCGCG
Source organism: Reyranella sp. (assembly GCF_004297265.1). Lineage (GTDB taxonomy): Bacteria > Pseudomonadota > Alphaproteobacteria > Reyranellales > Reyranellaceae > Reyranella. The sequence goes on along the minus strand of NZ_SCUT01000003.1, from coordinate 13,998 downwards.
GCGCGATTGGCACAATGACTATGCGCAGATGCTTCTGGATATACGTGGAGCCCTGCAGGCCGCGCCTGACGACGCCGCCCGGCACCGGCTCCTGCAACAGCTGCGCCGCGTGCTGGGCAACAGCGGCCGATAGGAGCCGAGGGCGGAAACAGGACGCGTCCGGAACCGCCCGGACGCATCCTGCCTCGAATTCGCCCGGTGTCTACTTGGCGGCCTTGAGCGTGACCTCGGCCAGTCCGCCGGCGACGTTCAGGCCCACATTGCCCTCGACGCTGACCGGTTGCAGACTGACCTGCTTGTTGCCGCCGCCGATCAGGACGTTGGCGCCCGCGCCGACGCCGACCGAGGCACTGGCGGTCGGTCCGACATAGTCGCCCGCGAGGGCACCCTTCGCGACCTGGCCGGGGGCGAAGACCAGCCACACGACGTGTCCCTGCTTGGTGAAGCCGAGATCGACGCCGTACTTCTTGATGGTACCCGTGTAGTGGTCGGCGGTGCCGTCGGTCTTGGCGAGGATGCAATCGAGATCCTTCGAAGACCCGAACACGAATCCGACGCCACCGGCAACCGTGCAGGTCAGCGAACCGACGTTCACGCCTTTGGGAGGCGTCTGCGCTTGCGCCGCAAGACCGAGGGGAAGAATGGAGAGCGCCGCCGTGAGGGCTGCAGCATACATGTTCATCGATTGTCTCCTGGGGAGGCGGAAAGGGTTCCGCGGACTTGAAGATAGGACGGCGGCTTTGACGAAGCGTTGATCTGCGTCAAGCTCCTGGGTGTTGATGCAGATCAACGGCCCGTACTCCGTATGCGCCTACAGTGTGCGCTGGATGCGGAGGGTGAGATGAGCGACATGCATACGGACAAGCTGCCGAGCGTGGAGTCACTGCCGGCGGGCAACATGTGGAACTCGGCGCTGTCGACCTGTGCCGACTCCTTTGAGGAATGGGCTGCCGCCGGCGCGGCGTGGCAGAGTGAGGTTTCGCAATTTGCCGAGCGTCGCCTCAAGGACAATTTCTCGACCTGGCTGACGCTGCTGTCCGCACGCGACGCCGCGAGCGTCTGGCAGGCGCAGAGCGCCTGGAGCGTTCGCGCCGCCGAAGACTATTCCAAGGAAGCCAAGCGTCTGGCCGAGTTGGTCGCCAGCGTGACCCTTTCCGGCGCGACGCCCGAGGCCCAGCAGACGACCCAGCTTCTGGGATAGGTTACCTCGCGAGCCCGTCGTTCACGCGGATCATCGAAGGCTCAGGATATAATCTACCAGAGCCTGACTCTCGCGGTTGCTGAGGGAGAAGTCGGGCATGCGCGTGTGCCCTGTCGAAAGATAGGCCTTGAGCTGCGCGGCGTTGGTCGTGGGCTTGGCCGCAATGGCGGAGAAGCTCGGGATACCATTTGCGCTGGCGGTCCTCGGCGCGGGCTCGACGATGTGGCAGGCCATGCACCAGCGTTCGGCCAAGGCCGCTCCATAGCCGGGAGCCTGCGCCATCGCCGGGAGCGGCAGCAGGGCGAGCAGCGGTGCGATCATCCGGTTCATCGACTTCTCCATGATCCAAAGGTCGTTACGGTCAGGCAAACTCAGGAGCGGCGCGTTGCCCGGAAGAGCGCGATGCCGACGAACAGCACCAACAGCGCTGGTATCAATCCGATCAAGGCGACCTCGAGGGGATCCCTCGCCGAGCGCGACAGGAAGGCCAGCCATGTACGCTCCGTCTGGCACAACAGACGCCCATCGACCTGCTGGACGCACGACATGCGAACGAAGAGCATCCAGCCAATCCACGACATGGCGCTGCCGACCAGCCACAGGGTGATCAATGCCCGTCCGGAGCCCATTTCCATTCCCCCGCCTGCCTTCGACACTGACTTTACTGGATTCCTCGTCGCCGGACTTGCTCCAGATCAAACACACGGCAACAGCTTCCTGTGCCCCGGGTGACTTGATCTGGGTCGCGCCCCGCACGGCGTTTGCGCGCCAACTGCTCCCAGCCTAGCCTTGGCGGCGGCCGGTGTCGTCGGCTGCATTCTCTCTGGAAGGTGCTTCATGAACAACCTGCCGGGACAGGGCATCGCAGGCCGCGCTCGAGAGCCCTTCGAGGCCGTGGCATCCGACTACGGCAGGCTGCTGTTGCTACGGGGCATCGCGGCGCTGCTCTTTGCATTCCTCGTCTTCTTCTGGCCCAAGCTCACCATAACCGGTCTGGCGATGCTGTGGGGCGGCTACTCGCTTGTCGATGGCGTTCTCGCCCTTACGGCCGCGGTCGGCGGCAGGAGCGGTGCGCCGCGTCTCTGGCTGGGCTTGATCGGATTGGCCGGGCTGGCCTGTGCCGGCAGCACGCTTCTGGCAATCGACGCAGTATCCGCACACCTGGTCGGGATCATTTCCATCTGGGCGATCGTGACCGGTGTGATGCAAGTATGGGCCGCGCTCGAGCTGCGCAAGGCAGTCGACGGCCATTGGATACTGGTGTTCGACGGATTGGCCGCGCTTCTGTTCGGCCTGGCATTGGCCTCATGGCCGAACCTGCAGGCAGAAGCCTTGCTGTGGTTGATCGGATGGTTCGCGGCGGCGGTTGGGAGCCTGCTCGTGTGCGTAGGCTATTGGCTCGGCCGGCCGACGCCTTAGTTATCCGGGATCCCGAAGCACGATCCCGAGCCTGGCCATGTGTTCGGCAATGTCTGGCTTGATGGATGCCGCCGCCGCGACGTCACCATCGCCGCCCCGCGCATCTCCCTTCATGCGCCTGGCCACGCCACGGCCGAACAGTGCGTAGGGATTGTCGGGCTGACTCTTCAGGAGCGTCGTGTAGTCCGCGATGGCGTCGTCGTAGCGCTTCAGCTTCAGATAGGCGATCGCGCGAGACGCATGGGCGCCCGGATACTTCGGCTTGATGCGAAGGGCCTCGTTGCAGTCCGACAGGGCCTGTTCGAGTTCTCCCAGCATGGCCTTAGCGAAGCACCGGTTTCCAAACGCCACCGAACTTGCAGGATTGATTCTTGTCGCCTGGTCGAAATCCTCGATGGCCCGCTGGTAGCGTTCCAGCGCGATGTATGTCGCGCCCCGGCTGTTGAACGCCTCCGCATCCAGCGGGTTGGTGCTGACCGCCCGGTCGTAGTCCTCCAACGCCTGCCCGAACTGGCCCTTGTCATCGTAGGCGTCGCCACGATTCTTGTACGCCGTGGCCAAGTCGTTCTTGTCGACGAGCCCCCGTGAGATGACGGCCGTGCAGCTGATGATCACCTGGTCGGATGCCGCGTCCTCGTAGCACTTCCGGTAGAATGCCTCATAGCCCTGCGCGCGCGGTGCCTCGGCGACCGCCGTGCAGAGCACGCCGGACAGGATCGCCAGAAAGGTCCATGTCTTGAGCATGCCGAAGGCTACCAGCGCCCGCCCGGCGGAACATGATCCAGATCAAGCAGGACGGAATTCGGTCAGCAGTCGGGAAGATGGCTCTCGCGGCTGCCTCGTTCTCCTGCGCGCGTTGGATGAAACCCCGCGTGGCGCGGTTCGTCTTGACGTACATCAAGGACGGTCTCGACCGCGGCCTTAGATTGCTTCGCATCCTGCGATGCGAAGGGGCACACATGTTGCGTCGCCTGCTCGGTCTGTTCTTCCTCTCCGACGCGGCCGGTCTGCGTGCGGCCGGCGTCCAGTGCGATCCGGTCCTGGACGCGTGAAGGCCATGTCATCCAATATGGTCCGCTGGTTCCGGGATATCCGCTCGACCGATGTGGCTGCGGTCGGCGGGAAGAACGCATCGCTCGGAGAGATGGTCTCGGCGCTGTCCGGGCAGGGCGTGAAGGTACCCGATGGCTTTGCCCTGACGGTGGACGCGTATCGCGAAGCGCTTGCTGCGAGCGGCGCCTGGCCGAAACTGGCGGCGTTGCTGGATGGAGTCGGCGCGAATGACGTCAGGCGCCTGACCGTGGCAGCAGCCGAGGCCAGGGCGATCGTCTACGCCGCGACGGGGACGGACCAGATCCGCACGATGCTGGTGGAGAACTATCGGAAGCTCGAGGCGATCTACGGCGCGCGGGTCGCGGTCGCCGTCCGCAGTTCCGCCACGGCCGAAGACCTGCCTGCGGCGAGCTTCGCCGGCCAGCATGACAGCTTCCTCAACGTCCGGGGCGTCACTCAACTCGAGGAGGCATGCCGCAGGTGCTTTGCGTCGGCATTCACCGACCGGGCGATCGTCTATCGCAATGCCAACGGCTTCGATCACCTCAAGGTCGGTCTCTCCGTCGGCATCATGAAGATGGTGCGTTCCGACCTGGCGGCCAGCGGCGTGGCGTTCACGCTCGATACTGAAAGCGGCTTTCGCGACGTCGTGCTGGTGACCGGCGTCTGGGGACTGGGCGAGAGCATCGTGCAGGGCAAGGTCGACCCCGACGAGTTCCATGTCCACAAGCCCCCCTTCCTCGCCGGCAGGCGATGCGTGCTCCGCCGGTCCCTGGGTGGGAAGCAGCAGCAGCTGGTCTACGGGACGGACGCCGACGCCGGTTCCACCTTCTATGTCGAGACGCCGGCCGACAAGCGTGACCGCTTCTGCATCACCGACGCCGAAGTACTGGAGTTGACCGGCTGCGCCCTGCGGATCGAGGAGCATTACTCGCGATTGGCGGGCGAGCCGCGCGCGATGGATATCGAATGGGCGAAGGACGGTCCCGATGGAGCCCTGTTCATCGTCCAGGCACGGCCCGAGACGGTGATTTCGAGACGCTCGCCTTCGCTCATCGAGACCTACAGGGTCCGAAGCACGGTCGCGCCGCTGATCGAGGGGCGTGCGGTTGGGGAAAGGGCGGCCAGCGGCAAGGTGTATCCCGTGTCGAGTCCCGCGGACCTGGCCGGTTTCCCGCAGGGTGGCGTGCTTGTGGCGAACTCCACCAGCCCCGATTGGGAACCGGCGATGAAGAGGGCGGCCGCGATCGTGACCGACCGCGGCGGGAGGACCTGCCATGCCGCGATCGTGGCGCGTGAGCACGGCATCCCGGCTATCGTCGGCGCGGCGGGAGCGACGACGATGCTGGAGAGGGGCGCGCAGGTGACGGTGTCGTGCGCCGAAGGCGAGACCGGCCGCGTCTATCCTGGCGAGCAACCCATCGAGGTCGTCACGAGGGACGTCGCGGAGCTGCCGAGCCCGCGCACACCCGTGATGGTGAACCTGGGCAATCCGGACCTTGCGTTTCGAACGGCGATGCGACCGAACGACGGCGTCGGCCTGGCGCGGATGGAGTTCATCATCAATCAGCACATCGGGGTTCATCCGATGGCGCTGGCCTGTCCGGAAAAGGTGACCGATCCCGCCGATCGCGCGCAGATCGCGCAGCTCACCCGCCACTTCGACGATCCGAAGAACTTCTTCATCGAGCGTCTTTCGGAAGGCATCGGCACGATCGGTGCGGCCTTCTATCCCAAGCCCGTCATCGTGCGGCTGTCGGACTTCAAGACGAACGAATACGCCAAGCTGCTGGGTGGAAGCGGATTTGAACCCCGGGAGGAGAACCCGATGCTGGGTTTCCGCGGCGCCAGCCGATACACCCATCCCGCCTATGCGGAGGGCTTCGCCCTGGAATGCGCCGCGCTGCGGCGCGTTCGCGAGGACATGGGCCTGGAGAATGTGCGGATCATGGTGCCGTTCTGCCGCCGGGTGGACGAGGCGGAACGGGTCATCGCCGCTCTCGCGAGGAACGGATTGAAGCGCGGCGAGAAGGGTCTGGAGGTCTACGTGATGTGCGAGATCCCGAACAACGTCATCCAGATCGATGCGTTCTCCCGGCTGTTCGACGGATTCTCGATCGGCTCGAACGATCTGACCCAGCTGGTCCTGGGCGTCGACCGGGATTCGGACATGGTCTCGTTCGAATTCGACGAACGCGATCCGGGAGTGCTGGAGATGCTGCGGCTGGCAATCGAAGGCGCTCACCGCAACGGACGTCATGTCGGCATTTGCGGCGAGGCACCGGCCAGCTATCCCGAGGTCGCATCCTTCCTTGCCAAGCTTGGCATCGACTCGATAAGCGTCAATCCCGAGAGCGTCGCGCAGACCATGGACGTCGTGTTTCGCGCGGAGGCTTGAGGCATATCAATTCCCCGACGTTCCGGCGCGCCTAGCGTGGTTTTGAACAACGGAGGAAGCCATGCCAAAGATGATGGCGGCAGTCTTTGCCGAGCCGGGCCGGATTGTCCTCGAATCCCGACCGGTGCCCGATGTCGGTCCAATGGATGCGCTGGTGCGGATCAGCACAACGACGATCTGCGGCACCGACGTGCACATCCTTCGCGGGGAATATCCGGTCGCCAAGGGATTGATCGTCGGGCATGAGCCGGTCGGTATCATCGAGAAGCTGGGATCGCAGGTCACGGGATACAGGGAAGGCCAGCGCGTGATCGCGGGCGCCATCACGCCGAGCGGTCACAGCTACGCCTGCCTCTGCGGCGCGCATTCGCAGGACGGACCGGGGACGCGGCATGGCTTCAAACCGGCGGGCGGCTGGCGCTTCGGCAACACGATCGACGGCTGCCAGGCGGAGTTCGTGCTGGTGCCGGATGCAATGACCAATCTCGCGCCGGTGCCGGCAAATCTCACCGACGAGCAGGTGCTGATGTGCCCCGACATCATGTCGACCGGCTTCGCCGGTGCCGAAGGCGGCAGCGTCCGGATCGGCGACATCGTGGCGGTGTTCGCACTGGGGCCGATCGGCCTCTGCGCGGCGGTCGGCGCGCGGTTGATGGGCGCCACCACGGTGATCGGCGTCGATACCGTGCCGGAGCGGCTGGCGGTCGCCCGCAAGCTGGGGATCGACCATGTTGTCGATTTCAGGAAGGGCGATCCCGTGACGGCGATCCGCGAACTCACGGCAGGCCGCGGTGTCGATGTCGCGATCGAGGCACTGGGAACGCAGCAGACCTTCGAGAACGCGCTTCGCGTGCTGCGGCCGGGCGGCACGCTGTCGAGTCTCGGCGTCTACTCGTCCGACTTGCGCATTCCACTCGACGCGTTCACGGCAGGCCTGGGCGACAACAAGATCGTCACCTCGCTCTGTCCGGGTGGCAAGGAGCGCATGCGGCGGCTGATGAACGTGATCGCGGCGGGAAGGGCCGACTTGAGCGCGCTGGTGACGCACCGCTTCAAGCTCGCCGAGATCGAGCAGGCCTACGATCTCTTCTCCCATCAGCGCGATGGGGTCCTGAAGGTCGCCCTCACCCCCTGACAAGAAGGACCCGAGATGGTCAGTCTTCCTTCCGGATTCGATGGCCGTACCGTGCCCTCGGTGCCGGGCCGACGCCTGTTGCGTCCCGACTTCATATGGGGCGTCTCAACGTCGTCATATCAGATCGAAGGTGCGGCACGAGAGGATGGCCGCGGTCCCAGCGTCTGGGACGGCTTTTCCCATGAGCCCGGCAGGATCGCCAACGGTGACACCGGCGACGACGCCTGCGATCACTACCATCGCTACGGCGAAGACATCGCCCTGATGCGCGACCTTGGTGTCGGCGCCTATCGTTTCTCGATTGCCTGGCCGCGCGTGTTGCCGGAAGGGCGGGGTGCCGTGAATGAGGCCGGGATCGCCTTCTACGACCGGCTTGTCGACGGGCTGCTCGCCGCGGGGATCGAACCCTGGGTCTGTCTGTACCATTGGGACCTGCCGCAGGCGTTGCAGGATCGCGGTGGCTGGGCCCACCGCGACAGCGTGAGCTGGTTCGCGGACTACACCCGACTGATGGCGAGCCGGCTGGGCGACCGTGTGAAGCGATTTGCGACCTTCAACGAGCCGGGCGTCTTCACGCTCTTCGGCTACGCTTTCCGCTGGCATCCCCCCGCAGTCGACGATCCGTCGCAGCACCATGCCGCGATCCATCATGTGAACCTGGCGCATGGCGCGGCGATCGATGTGCTTCGGGCCTATCTTCCCGGCGCGTCACTCGGAACCATCTGCAACATGCAGCCGGTGCGCCCTGTCGATCCGACGGACCAGGACCGAGCGGCGGCCGCCTTGCTGGACGAATACTGGAACAGGGCCTTTGCGGATCCGCAGGTTCGCGGCACCTATCCTCAGGCGCTCGCCGGGCGCATCGCGCCATTCGTCCAGGAAGGCGACATGGAGCGGATCCGGCGTCCCATCGACTGGCTCGGCATCAATCACTATTCGCCGATCTATGCCAGGGCCGACGCCACATCGCGCCTGGGGTTCGCCTGGAGCGACGCGCCGGCCGGCGTCCCGCGGTCACCGATCGGATGGCAGATCGATCCCGAAGCCTTCAGGGACACGTTGCTCGACGCCTGCGACCGCTATCGGCTGCCGATCTACGTGACGGAGAACGGCGCCGGCGCGGAGGAGACCGGGGATGCAACGGGCGTCGTGGACGACGTCGAGCGCATCGCCTATCTCTCGTGCTACATAGATGCACTCGAAGAGGCCGTCATGCTGGGCGCCGACGTGCGGGGCTATTTCGTGTGGTCGCTGCTCGACAATTTCGAATGGGGCGCGGGGTACGCCAACCGCTTCGGCCTCGTCCGCGTGGACTATCCCACGCAGCGCCGCATCCCCAAGGCCTCGGCCCGTTGGTACAGGGCGACCATCGCAGCCCAGGTGCGAGGCAGCGTGCCGTGAGTTGCCTCCTCGCCGACGTCGGAGGAACGCGCACCCGCTTCGCCTTGCTCACGGACGGGCGGCTGGGGCCGATCGAATCGCTGCGCACCGGCGCCTATGCCAGCATGCAGGATGCCGTGCATCACTTCCTCAACGGACAGGCGGAGGGCGCCGTCGTGGACCGCGCGGTGATTGCCGCGGCCGGGCCCGTCTCGGGGCACCGCTGCAAACTCACCAACGCGCCCTGGATACTCGACGCCGAAGGCCTCCGGCAGGCGCTCCATCTCCGGTCGGTCGGCCTGGTCAACGATCTCGAGGCCCTGGCCTGGGCCGTGCCGCGTTTCGGCGCCGACGACGTGGTCGCGATCGGCGATGGCAGCGCCCTGCAGGATCAACCGGTGGCGGTCATCGCGCCGGGTACTGGCCTCGGCATTTCCTGTTATCTTCCCGGCACGACTCCGCGGGTCGTGGCCAGCGAAGCCGGGCACGCGACGCTCGCGGCGAGCGAGGCGGGTGACGCCGCGATCCTGGAGATGTTGCGTGCGCGCTTTGGCCATGTCTCCGCCGAGCGCGTCCTGTCGGGGGCAGGACTGGTGAACCTCGACGCGACGCTCGCGACGCAGGACGGCCACGATCCGGGATCGCCAACGCCGGAGGACATCGTCCGGGGCGCCCTGTACGGCACGGCGCCACGCCATGCAGCCGCGCTCGATCTGTTCTGTGGCGTCCTGGGATCGTTCGCGGGCGACATGGCGCTCACCTTCGCCGCCCGCGGCGGGGTGCTGATCGGCGGAGGGATCGCGCCTCACATCGTCCCGCTTCTTCGGAGTTCGTCGTTCCGCGCGCGATTCGCCGCGAAAGGCCGGTTCGCTGGATATGTCGAGCAGATTCCCACCGCCGTCATCGTTCGGCCGGAGCCAACCTTTCTCGGCCTGGCGGCGCTGGCGGCGCGGGGATCCTGATGAGGACGGACGATGGCGTGTCGGCCGTCGGCCCGAGGCCTCTGCGGCGCTTCTGGCGCAGCGCTCTGGGATTCGGTCGCGGCAAGGGATCGTGGGTGCCGTGGACCCTGATCGCCTTGCTGATTCTCTGTGTCGTGGCGCAGCTTCTGGTCCAGTACCGGCTGAACATCTGGAATCGTGACTTCTTCGATGCGTTGGAGAAGCGCAATGGCACCGGGATCCGCCACCAGACCTATCTGTTGCCCGGTCTTGCCGCCTGCAGCATTTTCCTCGCCGCCTTCGCCGTCTGGGCTCGCATGACCTTCCAGCGGCGGTGGCGCGGCTGGCTCACCGCGCACCTGGTCGGGTTGTGGCTCGAGAACGGCAACTACCGGCGTCTGGAGGCCGGGAGCGATGAACCCCAGCTCGCGGAGTACCGCATCGCCGAGGACGCGCGCATTGCCACCGACGCCCCGATAGACCTCGTGACCGGCCTGCTCGCGTCGGTGCTGACGGCCGCGACGTTCGTCGTGGTCCTGTGGACGGTGGGCGGCGCGATCGCCATCGGGCCTGCACGCCTCGGCCTGGAATTGCCGGGTTACCTGGTGTTCGCCAGCATCGTCTACGCCATGCTCACGACGGGAGCCATGGTGTTGGTCGGGCGCCGCATGGCACATGTCATCGAACGGAAGAACCAGGCCGAATCGGAGCTGAAGTTCGCGGTCGCCCGGCTTCGTACGTCGCCGGTCGGTGCCGCGAGTGCCGGCGCGCAGGCGGGGCCGGTGAGCTTCGCGCTGGACGAAGTGATCAGAAACTGGCGATTGCTGTGCGGCCAGCACGTGCGGACGACGCTGGTATCGTCCGGCAATACGCTGCTGGCGCCCATCATCGGCCTGATCCTGTCCGTGCCCAAGTACATTGACGGCTCCCTGTCGCTCGGCGAGGTAACGCAGGCCGCGGCCGCGTTCGCGGCCGTACAGATTGCGTTCAACTGGCTGGTCGACAACTATCCGCGTCTGGCGGAATGGGCGTCATCGGCCAGCCGGGTGGGCGTCCTGCTGCTGGCGGTCGACCAGCTGGGCGCACCGCGCCGGCCCGCGGCGACGGAGGCTGCGTCCGGGAGATGATCTTTGTCCCGACCTGAGATGGAGACGACGGGGGCTTCGTGGCAGGCGGGCCTCTCGCAGGCGGACGCACAAGCGCGCTTGCGGGACGAAGGGTTCAACGAACTGCCCACGGGCGACGGCCGGGGCATCCTGCGCATCGTCGCCGATGTGCTGAAAGAACCGATGTTCTCGCTGCTGCTGGCGGCAGGCGTCATCTACCTGCTGCTCGGCGATCTCGGTGAGGCGATCGTACTGCTCGCCTTTGCCACGCTGTCCGTTCTGATAACGGTCGTGCAGGAAACCCGCAGCGAGCGCGTGCTCGCGGCCTTGCGCGACCAGGCGAGCCCGCGCGCGTTGGTCATCCGCGACGGCGAGCGGCGACGCATCCCGGGGCGGGAGGTCGTGCGCGGCGACACGATCGTGGTGCTCGAAGGCGACCGCATTCCCGCCGACGCGGCCGTCGTGTCGGCCAGCAGCCTCGTCGTCGACGAATCGCTGCTCACCGGTGAATCGGTTCCCGTCGGCAAGAGCGCGGGTGACGCGGGGGCCGCCATGGCGCGCCCCGGTGGTGAGAACACTCCGTACCTTTATTCGGGAACTCTGGCCGTACACGGCGAGGGCATTGCCGTGGTGCGCGCGACCGGTCCCAACAGCGAACTCGGCCGCATCGGGCAGTCGCTGAAGGCGATCTCCCCGGAGCCGCCGCGGCTCCAGGTGGAAACCCGTCGGCTCGTGCGGATCTTCGCGGCGGTGGGAGCCATCGCCACCGTGGCCGTCGTCCTCATCATCGGCCTGACACAGGACGACTGGCTGCAGGCCGTGCTGGGCGGCATCGCACTCGGCATGTCGCTCTTGCCGGAAGAGTTTCCCCTCGTGCTCACCGCCTTCATGGTCATGGGCGCGTGGCGGCTGTCGCGCGTGCGGGTCCTGACGCGTCGCGCCTCCGCCATCGAGATGCTGGGGGCCGCGACGGTCCTGTGCTCCGACAAGACGGGCACGATGACCCAGAACCGCATGACCCTGGCGGAAGTCCGCACGCTCGGGATGACCTGGCGGACCGGACAAGGGGGGCCCGGCGCAGAGGCGGCCGCCCTGATCGAAGCCGCCCGGCGCGCCAGTTCGCCCGAGCCGTCCGACCCGATGGAAAGGGCCATTGCCGTCCAGGCCGGCAGTACGGCCGCCGGCACGCTCCTGCGCCGATACGGTCTCGAGCCAACTCTGCTGGCCATGAGCCATGTCTGGCAGGATGAGCAGGGTGGCCGGTACGTGGCGACGAAGGGGGCGCCCGAGGCCGTTGGAGCGCTCTGCCGTCTCGACGCGGCGGGGCAGGCTTGGCTGCATCGCGCGGTCGAGGACATGGCCATCGAAGGCATGCGCGTGCTGGGTGTCGCGCGGGGATGGGCGCCAGACGGGCCCTTGCCGGACACGCAGACGGGCTTCGCTCTCGAATTCCTCGGCCTGGTGGGATTCGCCGATCCGCTGCGGGAGAACGTGCCGGCGGCGATTGGCGAATGCCGCTCGGCGCAGATCAGGGTCGTCATGATCACCGGGGACTACCCGGCGACGGCGCGTGCGATCGCCGAGCGGGCGGGGCTCGATGCCGCTCAGACAATCGATGGGCCTGCCCTGGAGGCCCTGAGCGATGCCGCCCTTCGGGAGTCCATCCGCACGACCAACGTTTTCGCCCGCATCATGCCGGAGCAGAAGCTCCGCCTCGTGCAGGCGCTGAAGGCCGACGGCGAGGTCGTGGCGATGACGGGCGACGGGGTGAACGATGCGCCGGCGCTCAGGGCCGCTCACATCGGCGTGGCGATGGGAGGTCGCGGCACGGACGTCGCGCGAGAGGCTTCCTCTATCGTCCTCCTCGACGACGATTTCGGCTCGATCGTGCGGACGATCCGCCTGGGGCGTCGCATCTACGATAATCTCAGGAAGGCGAGTGCCTACATCGTGGCGGTGCACGTACCGATCGCCGGCCTGGCGCTGCTGCCCTTGCTGTTCGGCCTGCCGTTCATGCTCAGTCCCGTGCACATTGCGCTCCTCGAGATGGTGATCGATCCCGTCTGCTCGATCGCCTTCGAGGCGGAGTCGGAAGAGCGCGACCTGATGCAGCGGCCGCCGCGGGCCGCGGACAGCCGGTTGCTGTCGCCCCCGATGATGGTCTTCAGCGTGTTGCAGGGTGCCCTGGCGCTCACCGCCCTCGCCATCGTGCTGCTGGTGGGGATCCGGCGCGACATGCCGACCGACGAGTTGCGGGCCCTCATGTTCACGTCGCTCGTCCTGATCAACGTCGGGCTGATCGTGGTGAATCGCTCCTTCTCGTCGTCATTGGCCGTGGCGCTGCGCCGCCCGAACGTCTTCCTCTGGTTCCTTCTCTCGCTCGTCGCCGCGGTGTTGTCGGTGGCCCTCACCTGGCCGCCTGCGATGGCTCTCTTCCAGTTCGGCGCGCTGCATGTCGACGATCTCGGCGTATCGCTGGCCGCCGCCGTCGGCATGGTCCTCTGTCTCGAGGCGCTCAAGCCATGGTGGCGGCAGAGCCTGCGCAGCTAGACCACGGAACTGGGCGCCTTCGGACGCTCATCGCCTTCGGTGGATCGTCCAGACCATGGAATCCGTCACGTGGATCGATCTGCTAGGGTACTGCCGAGGGCGCGGCCTGGGCCAGCCAGAAGTAGCGGACCAAACCAGCCACCAGCAGCCAGGTCATCGACATGTCGAAGGCGGAGATGCGGCGCGGATCGCGCACGGCATCAATGGCGTCCCGTGCTTCGGGAATGCCCGCACGCAGGAGGCCGCGCAGCACGGCCAATGACATGAAGTGCAGCGATCCCAGCATGACGGCGGACATCACGGACAGTATCCAGACGGTGGCGGCAGGCTGTGGCGCATGTCGGGCCGCGACGAGCATCGTCACGCTGAACACGGCGGACATCCCCAGTGCCCGAACATTGGTCTCGGTGATCGGCCGCTGCGACCAGCGCTTCAACTGAGCGCCGATTCGCCGGACATCGTCCTCGGAAAGGCTTCGCACCGGCCAATCGTGGGCATCCTGCGCATAGGAAATCCAGAAGGGGAGTGGCATCGCTTTATATGAATTCCGTAAGGGAAAGTCGCCAGGCCCGCGACAAACCCGAGACCCATATGGATTTCCTATGCGGTGCATCGATATACGCGTCGCATGCTCAAGCTCCCCCGCTGGCAGAGAATCGGCATCGTGGCCATCACCCTGCTGGCTCTGCTGCTGTCGCTGCCGAATCTGCTGCCGGCCAGCGTGCTGGATCACATGCCGCACTGGTATGCGAACAGCCGCATCAATCTCGGTCTCGACCTGCGCGGCGGTGCGCATTTCCTGCTGGAAGCCGACC
>NZ_SCUT01000018.1 GCF_004297265.1 Reyranella sp. | reverse complement strand
GCGACCGGCAACGGAAGCGGCACGGCAAACCCCACCGGGAGCAAGACCAAATAGGGGCGACACGCCGGGCAACCGGCAGCGGTGTTTCCGCGTCGTCGCCCGGGTCGGTCGCGCGAGGCGCTCGGTAACGGGCGTCCCAGAGGAATGGCCATCCATCGCTTTCGGGCGAGGACAGAACCCGGCTTACAGGCCGTCTGACCCCTCTGCTTCCGCACGACGAATCGCTTCTACTACCCCTTGCGTTTGCACGGTGCGAGCGCACAATAGATGTTGTGTCTAAGTCTTTCAGATTCCTTGTGGATTCTTGCTGTTGATAATTGCATCCCGGACATCCCCATGATATCCCATTGTATCCCGTGTAACAGGCAACGCAGGGGCGTGGGGCGCCTGCAGCGGGTCCAGGGGGAGAGGGGCCGTGGCATTCCGGTCCGAGATCCTGATCAAGATGGATAAGAAGGGCCGGGTCCTGTTGCCCGCGGCTTTTCGCGACGAGCTGCCTGCGGACGATCGCGGCGCGTTCGTTCTCTATCATTCGCCCACCATCCCCGGCCTCGTGAACGGCAACTCCCGTGCGGGCTTCGATGCCATGCTGGATCGCCTGCGTGTCGAAGCGCTGGGACCGAAGGGGTCGCTGAAGGTCGCCCTCGACGACGACGCCTTCGATCCGGCGGGCTATCTGTCGGCCGGAGCCCGTACCATTTCGCTGGAGCCCGATGGCCGGTTCACGATGCCCGGCGAGTTTGTCCAGACGCTCGACGCGGGCGACGGCGTGATGCTGGTCGGCAAGGTCGACAAGTTCCAGCTCTGGAATCCCGGCCGCTGGCAGGCGCGCCGCGAGGCCGAGCGCGAGAAGATGGCGGCGTTCGTGCGCAATCTGGGCGGAGGCGACGCATGAGCGGCGCCCGCCACATTCCGGTGATGGCGCGCGAAGTCGTCGACGCACTTCAGCCGCGCGACGGCGGCCGCTATCTCGACGGCACGTTCGGCGCCGGCGGATACACGACCGCGATGCTCGATCGTGCCGACTGCCAGGTGATCGCCATCGATCGCGACCCCGACGCCATCGCCGCCGGCAGGGCGCTGGCCGAGCGCTATGCGCCGCGCCTGCGCCTGATCGAAGGCCGCTTCGGCGACATGGCCGAGCTTCTGTCGGCCGAGGGTGTCGAGGATGTGGACGGCGTGGCGCTCGATCTCGGCGTGTCGTCGATGCAGTTCGACCAGGCTGATCGCGGCTTCTCCTTCCGGGCCTCGGGCCCGCTCGACATGCGGATGGAGAAGGGCGGCGCCTCGGCGGCGGACCTCGTAAACGAAACAAAAGAAACGGACCTCGCCGACATCATCTGGCGCTACGGCGAGGAGCGTCGCAGCCGCCGCGTGGCGCGCAGCATCGTCGAAGCGCGGCGCACCAAGCGGATCGAGACCACGGGCGAGCTGGCCGAGATCGTGCGGCGTGCGGTCGGCCCGCAGGGACGGGACGAGAGCGATCCGGCGACGCGGACCTTCCAGGCGCTGCGCATCGCGGTGAACGACGAGCTGGGCGAGCTCGAGCGGGGCCTTGTCGCCGCCGAGCAGGTGCTGGCGCCGGGCGGCCGTCTCGCGGTCGTGTCGTTCCATTCGCTGGAAGACCGCGCCGTGAAGGAATTCGTCCGCGCCCGTGCCGGTCGCACGCCCGGCCCGTCGCGCCACGCGCCGCCGGGCATGGGTGCGCGGACTGCCACCCTGCGCGATCTCTCGCGCAAGCCGGTGCTGCCGTCCGACGAAGAGGTTGCCGCCAATCCGCGGGCCCGTTCGGCGCGCCTGCGGGTTGCCGAAAAGCTGGGGGCCGAGACGCTCGGCGCCGGGAGTGCCGCATGATCCATCGCGGGCTCCTGTTCTGGTCGGTCGTCGCCGTGGCAACAGCCGTGGGCCTGTTCACCGTCAAGTACAAGGTGCAGGACCTCGAGGAGCGCATCGACCGCACCAACCAGAAGATCATCGAGAGCCAGCAGGCCACGCACATCCTGCGCATCGAATGGGCTCACCTGAACGAATCCGAGCGCATCGAAGCGCTCGCGCAGAAGCATCTCAAGCTCGAGTCGGCGTCCATCAAGCAGGTCGTCCGACTCGATCAGCTCAAACCCGAATCTGTCCCCCCGCGGCGCGATCCACCACCTCCTTCCCCCCCACGAACGGGCAACGACGTCCCCTCGTCGACTTTGCCCGGTGGTGGTGGCCGCGTCGCAGCGGAGGCCGGCAGCCCCTCGCCGGCCTCCGCACCCCTTTCAAAGCGTACCCCCGGACCCACGACGCCCCCTCGACCGGCCTCGATCCAAGAGCCGGCAACATCGGGTCCGGTTGGCGACGGCCAGAGCGCCGCAGTCTCCATCGACGACATCCTCTCGCGAAATGAAGGGGGTTCCCGGTGAAGCTGTGGCGAAAGTCTGCGTCGCCTGAACCGGCCGCCGCGGTAAACGCGGCGGCCGGCGCGCGTTACGCCTCGCCCAAGGACCGCCTGAAGGGTGATGTCCAGGAGACGGCGCGCCAGCGCTTGGTGATCGCCTCGTTGATCTTCGGTCTGGCCTTCACGGCGGTCGGCCTGCGCATGGGCTATGTGTCCCTGCTGCGCGACGGCGCCGAGCCGACGCAGCGCGTCGCGGCCCGCGGCGGCTCGATCCAGTCGGAGCGTGCCGACATCGTGGACCGCAACGGCGCCGTGCTGGCGACGTCGGTCCCGGTCATGTCCGCCTTTGTCAATCCGCACCTGCTGATCGATCCGCAGGAGGCCGCGCGCAAGATCGTGACGGCGCTGCCGGATCTCAAGTACGACGACGTGCGCGAGAAGCTGGAAGGCGACAGGACCTTCGTCTGGATCAAGCGCGGACTGAGCCCGCGCGAGCACGACCGGGTCAACCGGCTGGGCATCCCGGGTCTCGACTTCCAGGCCGAGGAACGGCGCATCTATCCGCAGGGAACGGCTGCGGCACACATCCTGGGCTATGCCAGCGTGGACAATACGGGCCTGGCCGGTGTCGAGCGCTACTTCGACCAGCAGCTCCAGAGCGGCGAGACCCTGCAGCTCTCGATCGACCTCCGCCTGCAGCGCATCGTCGAGCGCGAGATCGCGCGCGCCGTCCAGAAATTCTCGGCGATCGGCGCCACCGCCATCGTCATGGACGTGACCAACGGCGAGGTCCTCGCCATGGCGTCGCTGCCGACCTACAATCCCAACAGTACTCGCACGCTCACCAACGAGGCGCTGTTCAACCGCGCCACGCTGGGAGTCTACGAGCAGGGGTCGACCTTCAAGATCTTCAACACGGCGATGGCGCTCGATTCGGGCAAGGCCTCGATGACCAGCGTGTTCGACGCCACGTCGCCGATCCGGATCGACCGTTTCACGATCAACGACGACCATGCCCAGCGCCGTCCGTTGTCTGTGCCGGAAATCTTCAAGTTCTCGTCGAACATCGCTTCGGCCAAGATGGCGGTCGAGGTCATGGGACCCGAAGGCCAGCGGGCCTTCTTCGACAAGATCGGCTTCCTGAAGCCCGTCTCGACGCAGCTGCCGGAAGTCGCGGGGCCCCTCTGGCCGCGCCACTGGATGAAGATCAACACCATGACCATTGCCTTCGGCCACGGGATCTCGGTGACACCGTTGCACCTGGCGATGGGCTCGGCGGCGATGATCAACGGCGGCATCCTCTACCAGCCCTCGCTGGTGAAGCGTAACGCCGCCAGCGACAAGGGCAGGCGGGTCATCCAGCAGAAGACGTCGGTCAACATGCGGCAGCTCTTGCGGCTGAACGCCGTCGAGGGCACGGGCAAGAACGCCAATGTCCCGGGCTACGAGGTCGGCGGAAAGACCGGCACGGCCGAGAAGGCGGCGCGCGGCGGCTATCGCCAGAAAGCGCTGATCAGCTCCTTCGTCGGCGCGTTCCCGATGAACGATCCGAAGTTCGTCATCATCGTCTCACTCGACGAGCCCAAAGGCCTTCCCGAGACCGGCGGCTACGCGACGGCGGGCTGGGTGGCGGCGCCTTCGGTCAAGGTCATCATCGAGCAGATGGTGTCGCTCTACGGCATCCTGCCGGGCGATCTGAAGGACGGCCTGCCGCCGATCGAGATCGCCTCGACGCCGGTGCCGGCGCCTGTCGCGCCGCCGCAGCTCCTGCCGGCCAGCGTGCGCCGCTCTCCCGGCGACCATCGCAAAGCCCTGCCGGTTCGGCCGGCGCCTGGCCAGACGGCCGCGGCGCCCGGTCCGGGAGTGCGCCGTGTTGCGTCTGAGTGAGCTCATGCGCCGGAGCGCCGACGCGATCGCGCCTTCTTCCGCGCTGCCGCGCGATCCCGTTCTCGCCGGCCTGACGCTCGACTCGCGCAAGGTCCGGCCCGGCTATCTCTTTGCGGCCCTCCCGGGCAGCCAGCGCGACGGCGCGGCGTTCGTGGAAGATGCCGTGAGGCGCGGCGCCGTCGCGATCCTGGCCGCGGCCGACGCGGCGTTGCCTTCGCTCGATCCCGGCATCGTCGTCGTGCGCGACGCCAATCCGCGTCGTCGCGTGGCGTTGATGGCCTCTGCCTTCGCCGGGCTGCAGCCCGCCACGATCGCCGCCGTCACCGGCACCAACGGCAAGTCCTCGACGGTGCATTTCGTGCGCCAGATCTGGGAGGCGATGGGGCTGAAGGCGGCGAGCGTCGGCACGCTGGGTATCGTCTCGCCTGGCCTCGTGCGCGACGGTGGCCTCACGACCCCGGACCCCGTTCAACTGCACGAGGATCTGGCCGCGCTGGCGCGCGAGGGCGTGTCCCATCTCGCCATCGAGGCCTCGAGCCACGGCATCGACCAGCACCGGCTCGACGGGCTGAACCTGGCGGCCGCGGCCTTCACCAACCTGACGCACGAGCATCTCGACTATCACCATTCGATGGACGCCTACTTCGCGGCCAAGGCGCGCCTGTTCGAGGTGCTGCTGCCGCCGGGCGGCACGGCGGTCGTCAATGCCGACAGCGATCGCGCCACGGCGCTCGGCGCGATCTGCCGGCAGCGCGGCATCCGCTTCTGGACCTACGGCACGAAGGGCAGTGAATTCCGGCTGCTGGGCGACGATCCGACGCCGACCGGACAGCACCTTGCGCTGGAAATCATGGGCGCGCGCCACGAAGTCGAGTTGCCGCTGGTCGGCGGCTTCCAGGCTTCGAACGCGCTTGCCGCCCTCGGCCTCGTGGTTGCGACGGGCGGTGATCCGGCGCGCGCCGTGGAGGCTCTTCCCCATCTGACGGGCGCGCCTGGCCGCCTGCAGCTCGTCGCCCGCCATCGCTCGGGCGCCGCAGTCTATGTCGACTATGCCCACAAGCCCGAGGCGCTGGAGACGGTGCTGCGCACCCTGCGGCCCTTTGCCCGCGGCAAGCTGGTGGTCGTGTTCGGTTGCGGCGGCGACCGTGACCGGGCGAAGCGTCCGGTGATGGGCGAGATCGCGACGCGTCTCGCCGACCTCGCGATCGTGACGGACGACAATCCGCGCAGCGAGGAGCCGGCAGAGATCCGCGCCGAGATCGTGCGCGGCATCGCTGCCGACCGTCGCAACTGGATCGAGGTCGCCGACGGCCGGCACTCCGCCATCGCCGCCGGCATGGAGGCGCTGTCGAGCGCCGACGACCTGCTGCTGATTGCCGGCAAGGGCCACGAGACCGGCCAGACGATCAAGGGCGTGACACATCATTTCGACGATGCCGAGGAGGCGCGCGCGCTGGCCGGAGGTGAAGCGTGAGCGCGCTCTGGACTTCCGGCGAAGTGCAGGCCGCCTTGTCGGCGGCGTCGATCACCGCGCCGTTCGAGGCCACGGGCGTGACGTTCGACAGCCGCGCCGTCGGCAAGGGGGATCTCTTCTTCGCGCTGAGCGGCGAGACGACCGACGGTCACGGCTTCGTCACGGACGCCCTGTCGCGCGGCGCTGCGGCGGCCGTCGTCTCGCGCGACGTCGAGGGCGCTCGGGGCACGCTGGTCCGCGTTCCGGACACGATGAAGGCATTGGTCGAACTCGGTCGCGCCGGACGCCGCCGCAGCGTGGCGCGCATCGCCAGCGTCACCGGTTCGGTCGGCAAGACCAGCACCAAGGACGCTCTGCGCGCGATGCTGTCGGCCGAGGCACCGACCTCGGCCAGCGTGGCGAGCTACAACAACCATGTCGGCGTGCCCATCAGCCTTGTGCGCCTGCCGCGCGACGCGCGCTACGGCGTGTTCGAGATCGGCATGAACCACCCCGGCGAGATCGAGCCGCTCGCCCGCCAGGTCGAGGCGCATGTCGGCATCGTCACCAATGTCGGGCCGGTCCATATCGGCCATATGGGCAGCGAGGAAGCGGTCGCCGACGAGAAGGGCTGCCTGTTCGCCGGCATGGCGAAAGACGCAGTGGCCGTGCTCAATCGCGACAGCCGGCACTATGAACGTCTCGCCGGAAAAGCCCGCGAATTCGGCGTTTCCCGCATCGTCGGCTTCGGTCGCAGCGAGGCTGCGGAGGCCCGTCTTGTCTCCTGCAACCTGCAGGATTCCGGCAGTGATGTTGCAGCCTTGATCCACGGTCGCCGGATCGAGTATCGGCTGGGCGCGGCGGGCGAACACTGGGTGCTGAACAGCATCGGCGCGTTGGCCGTCGTCGAAGCGCTGGGCGCGGACGTGGTGAAGGCGGCGGCCATCCTGGCCGAGGTGAAGGCCTCGCCCGGTCGCGGTGCGCGCCGCCTGCTGAAGTTCGGCGGCGGCACGATCGAGCTGCTGGACGAGAGCTACAACGCCAATCCGGTTTCGGTGCGGGCGATGCTGGCGGTCCTGGCGCGGACCGAGCCGCAGTCGGGCGGACGCCGGGTGCTGGCGCTGGGCGATATGCGCGAGCTGGGCGAGGGCGCGGACGACTATCATGCAGGCCTCGCCGATGCTGTCGCGGCAAGCGGTGCGGCGCAGGTCTTCCTGTGCGGTCCGCACATGCAGGCTCTGTGGCAGCGGCTTGCGCCGGCGCAGCGTGGCGTGCACCGGCCGGATTCAACGGCGCTGGCGGGCGATGTCGCCGCCGCGCTCAAGGCAGGGGACGTGGTTGCGGTGAAGGGGTCGCTGGGTTCGAAAATGAAGATCGTCGTGGATGCCATCGTGGCGGCCAGCGGCGGCGAGGCGGGACGCTAGGATGTTCTACAATTTTCTCTATCCGCTCGCGGACCTGTTCACGCCGTTCAACCTGTTCCGCTATCTGACGTTCCGTTCGATCGCGGCCTTCCTCACGGCGCTGGTGCTGAGCTTCCTGATCGGCGGCGCGCTGATCCGCTGGCTGCGCAGCAAGCAGAAGCAGGGGCAGCCGATCCGCGACGACGGTCCGGCCAGCCATCTGATGACCAAGAAGGGCACGCCGACGATGGGCGGGCTGCTGATCCTCATCACCCTGTCGATCGCGACCCTGCTGTGGGCCGACCTCACCAACCGCTATGTCTGGATCGTGCTCGGCGTCACCCTGGCTTTCGGCGCGGTCGGCCTGTGGGACGACTTCCTCAAGGTCACCAAGCGCAACCCCAAGGGCGTGCCGGGCAAGGTCAAGCTTGCGCTCACGGTCGTGGCCTCCGGCATCGCGGTCTATCTCGTCGCCCAGGCCTCGCCGGCGCCGCTGCGCTACCAGCTTGCCGTGCCGTTCCTCAAGGACGTGCTGATCCCGCTCGGCGCCATCGGTTTCGTGATCTTCGGTGTGCTGGTGATCGCCGGAACCTCGAACGCCGTCAACCTGACCGACGGGCTCGACGGCCTCGCCATCGGCCCCGTCATCATGGCCTCGGCGGTATTCGGCCTGATCGCCTACGTCGTGGGCAACACGATCCTCACCAACTACCTCTATCTCCATCACGTGCCGCGCTCGGGCGAACTGGCGGTGCTGCTGGCGGCGCTGGTCGGTGCCGGCCTCGGCTTCCTGTGGTTCAACGCCCCGCCCGCCATGGTGTTCATGGGCGATACCGGCTCGCTCGCGATTGGCGGCGCGCTGGGTGCGGTCGCCGTCGTCACCAAGCACGAGATCGTGCTGTCGATCGTGGGCGGTCTGTTCGTGCTCGAGACGGTCTCGGTGATCGTGCAGGTTCTGTCCTACAAATGGACCGGCAAGCGGGTCTTCCGCATGGCGCCGCTGCACCATCATTTCGAGCAGAAGGGATGGGCCGAGCCCACCATCGTCTTCCGTTTCTGGATCATCGCCGCCATCCTGGCGATGGCCGGCCTCGCCACCCTGAAGCTCAGGTGAACGGATGATCGATCTCGCCATCCTGAAAGGTTCGTCGTTCGTCGTGCTGGGGCTCGCGCGCTCCGGCCTGGCGACCGTGCGAGCCCTGCGGGCGGCCGGGATCGAGTGCGTTGCCTGGGATGACAATGTGGCGTCGCGCGACGCGGCGGCACAGCTCGGCGCCCGCATCGTCGACCCCGCGTCGATCGACTGGCCAGGCGTCACCGCCCTGGTGATCAGCCCGGGCATTCCCAGCACCCTGCCGGTGCCGCATCCCGTGGCGGTCGCCGCGCGCGCCGCCGGCAAGCCGATCATCTGCGATGTCGAGCTGCTGGCCCGGGCGCAGCCCGAGGGACGGTTCGTCGCCATCACCGGCACCAACGGCAAGTCGACGACGACGGCGCTGGTCGGCCACATCCTCCAACAGGCCGGTGCGCGCTGCCAGGTCGGCGGCAACATCGGTCGTGGCGCGCTCGACCTCGAGCCGATCGGCAAGGGGGGTGTCTACGTCCTGGAGCTTTCCTCCTACCAGCTCGAGCTGCTGCAGACCTTCCGCGCCGACATCGCGGTGTGGCTCAACATCACGCCCGACCATATCGACCGGCATGGCGATCTCGCAGGCTACGTCGCGGCCAAGAAGAACATTTTTGCCCGCCAGCGCGCCGGCGACTGCGTCGTGATCGGCACCGAGGACGAGCCTTCGCGCGAAGTCGAGCGCGAGATGGCGGCACGTCCCGGCATCGCCTGTGTGCCGGTGGCGCTCGATCGCCCCGTGGCCAACGGCATCTCCTACCGCGCCGGCATGCTGGTCGATGCCGACGGCTATACAGTCGATTTCTCCGACGTGCCGACCCTGCCGGGCGACCACAATGCGCAGAACGCGGCCTGCGCCTGGGCGGTCTGCCGCTGGCTCGACATGCCGCGCGAAAGGATCGTCGCCGGGCTTCGCACCTATCCCGGCCTGCCGCACCGCCAGGAGCGCGTCGCCGCCGTCGGCAACGTCGTCTACGTCAACGACAGCAAAGCCACGAACGCCGATGCCACGGCGCGTGCGCTGTCGAGCTACGACCGCATCTACTGGATCCTCGGCGGCCAGGCGAAGGAGGGCGGCGTCGCGCCGCTCGCTTCGTACTTCGACCGTATCCGCCATGCCTTCCTGATCGGCGAGGCCACCGAACTCTTTGCCGGCCAGCTCGAGGGCAAGCTGCCCTACAGCCGCTGCGGCGACCTGCAATCGGCGCTCGACGCCGCGCATGCGCTGGCGCAGCGCGAGGCCGCGGAACCCGCGGTGGTCCTCCTGTCGCCCGCCTGCGCGTCGTGGGACCAGTGGAAGAGCTACGAACATCGCGGCGATGCGTTCCGCGCCATGGCGCGGGCGCTGCCGGGGGCGGAGAGTTTGGGGAGGGCGGCGTGATCCAGGTTCCGCGCGACGATCGCAGTGTGATCGGGCAATGGTGGTGGACCGTCGACCGCTGGTCGCTGGGCGCGATCCTGGCGATCATGGCCTTCGGCGTCATGCTGACCCTGGCGGCGTCGCCCCCGGCCGCCGAGCGCATCGGCGCCGACTCCTTCCTCTTCGCCAAGCGCCAGTTCCTGTTCCTGCCGCTGGCGCTGCTCGTCATGCTGTCGATCTCGCTCGCCTCGCCGCGGCACGTGCGGCGCCTGGCGCTGCTCGTCTTCTGCGGCAGCATCGTGCTGCTGGCAGCGACCTTCGTCATCGGTATCGAGATCAAGGGCGCGCGACGCTGGATTTCGGTGCCGGGCCTGTCGAGCGTGCAGCCGTCGGAATTCGTCAAGCCGAGCCTCGCGGTGATCTCGGCCTGGTTGCTCGCGCAGAGCCGTACCGAGCGTCGGGCGCCCGGCTATCTCCTCTCCACCCTGCTGGTCGGCGGCGTGCTGGCGCTGCTGGTGATGCAGCCCGATCTCGGCATGAGCGTCGTGGTGGCCGCCGTCTGGGCCGTCCAGCTCTTCGTCGTCGGCCTGCCGATGTGGGTCGCGGGCTTCGGCGCGATCGCCGGTGTCGGGGGCTTGGTCGGCGCCTACTTCCTCTTCAGCCACGTGCGCAGCCGCTTCGACCGCTTCCTCGATCCGTCGTCGGGCGACAACTACCAGGTCAACACCTCGCTGGAGGCCTTCATGAACGGCTCTCTGTTCGGCCGCGGGCCGGGCGAGGGCACGGTGAAGGCGCAGCTTCCCGACGCTCACACCGACTTCGTCATGGCCGTAGCCGGCGAGGAGTTCGGCCTCGTCGTCTGTCTGATGATCCTCTGCCTGTTCGCCTTCGTGACCCTGCGCTCGATGTCGCGCGCCTCGAAGGAGACCAGCCTGTTCATCACCCTGGCGTCGACGGGTCTCGCCGTTCAGTTCGGCCTGCAGGCCGCGATCAACATGGCCTCGACCATCCAGCTCATCCCGGCCAAGGGCATGACCTTGCCGTTCATTTCCTATGGCGGCTCTTCGGCGCTGGCGATGGCGATCTGCGTCGGCATGATGCTGTCGCTCACGCGCGAACATGCCGGCCTGAGGGAGGCCGTATGACGGAGGCCGTGCGCCCTGTGGTCCTGGCGACCGGCGGCACCGGCGGGCATGTGTTCCCGGCCGAGGCACTCGCCGGTGAGCTCGAGGCGCGGGGCGTGCCGTTCACCCTGGTCACGGACTCGCGCGGCCGGCAGTGGCAGGGCGCGCTGGCGCGGCGGCCCATCCACTACATCCATTCCGCGAGCCCGACCGGGTCGCCGGTGAAGAAGGCGCTGGCGCTTTTCTCGCTCGCCCTCGGCCTGTTCGACGCCTGGCGCGCGCTGGGCCGCATCGGTCCGTCCGTCGTCGTGGGCTTCGGCGGCTATGCCTCGGTGCCGACAATGGTCGCGGCCCGCCTGCGCCGCCTGCCCGCGATGCTTCACGAGCAGAACGCCGTGCTGGGCCGCGCCAATCGTCTCGTGCTGGGCGGCGCCGGACGCGTGGCGACCTCCTTTGCCCGCACCCGCTATCTCGACGGCGATGCGCGGGCCCAGCTTGTCGGCAACCCCGTGCGCGAGGCGGTGCGGGCGCTGCGCGATTCGCCCTATCGTGCGCCGGGCGAGGGACGGGTGATCGATCTCCTGGTGTTCGGCGGCAGCCAGGGCGCCGCCTCGTTCGGCGAGGTCGTGCCGCAGGCCGTTCTCTCCCTGCCGCAGTCGCTGCGCGCGCGCCTGCGCATCGTCCAGCAGTGCCGCCCCGAGAGCATCGACCGGGTGCGCACGAGCTACGTCCGCGCGGGCGTCGTCGCCGAGATCGCGCCGTTCTTCACCGATCTGCCTCAGCGCATCGCCGGCGCCCATCTCGTGATCGGCCGCTCCGGCGCTTCGACGGTGGCCGAACTGGCGGCGATCGGCCGGCCCTCCATCCTGGTGCCCTATCCCTATGCCGCCGACGATCACCAGACCGCCAATGCCCGGGCCTTCGAGGCGACGGGTGCCTGCATCGTGCTGCCGCATGCCTCCTTCACCGCCGCGACCCTGGCGGGGCACCTCGTGTCCCTGACCGAGGAGCCGGAGCGCCTTGCGGCGATGGCAGGCGCGGCCCACGCCGCCGGCCGTCCCGATGCCGCGGCGCGACTGGCGGACGTCGTCGGCAATTTCGTTTCGCTTCCCCTTTCGCCTTCAGCCACGGGAGTCGCCGCATGAGGGCGTTGCCGCTCGATCTCGGTCTCATCCACTTCGTCGGCATCGGCGGCATCGGCATGTCCGGCATCGCCGAGGTCCTGCACAATCTCGGCTACAAGGTGCAGGGCAGCGACGTCGCCGAGGGCGCCAATACGCGCCGCATCGCCGAACTGGGCATGAAGGTGATGATCGGCCATCGTGCCGAGAATGTCGGCAATGCCCAGGTCGTCGTCGTGTCGAGCGCCGTGAAGAAGGACAATCCCGAGGTGCTCGCCGCCCGCACGCGCCATGTGCCGGTCGTGCGGCGCGCCGAGATGCTGGGCGAGCTGATGCGCCTCAAATGGTCCATCGCGGTCGGCGGCACGCATGGCAAGACGACGACCACTTCGCTGGTCGCCTCGATGCTCGAGGCCGGCGGCCTTGATCCGACGGTGATCAACGGCGGTATCATCAACGCCTACGGAACCAACGCGCGGCTGGGCGAGGGCGACTGGATGGTCGTCGAATCCGACGAATCCGACGGCTCGTTCCTGCGCCTGCCGGCCACCATCGCCGTGGTGACCAACGTCGATCCCGAGCATCTCGATCATTACGGCACGTTCGACGCGCTGCGCGACGCCTTCGTGCGCTTCGTCGAGAACATTCCCTTCTACGGGTTCGCGGTGCTCTGCTCGGACCACCCGGAGGTCCAGGCGCTGATTCCGCGCGTCGCCGACCGCCGCATCATCACCTACGGCATCGGCGCCAACGCCGACGTGCGCGCCATCAACCTGAAGCTCGATCGCGGCGGCGCCGATTTCGACGTCATGGTCGAGAATCGCGCCACCAACGAATCGCGCACAATCACCGGCATGCGTCTGCCGATGTTCGGCCAGCACAATGTGCAGAACGCGCTGGCGGCCATCGCCGTGGCGCAGGAGATGGGCCTGCCGGACGACACGATCCGCCGGGCGCTCGGCGCTTTCGCCGGCGTCAAGCGGCGCTTCACCAAGACCGGCGAGGCGCACGGCATCACGGTGATCGACGACTACGGCCATCATCCGGTGGAGATCGCGGCCGTGCTGCGCGCCGCCCGTCAGGCCTATGGCGGCTCGGGCCGGGTCATCGCCGTCATGCAGCCGCACCGCTACTCGCGTCTCGGCGCGCTGCGCGCCGAGTTCGCCACCTGCTTCTCCGACGCCGATGCCGTGATCATCGCCGATGTCTATGCGGCGGGCGAGGCGCCGATCGAGGGCGTCAACCGCGACATGCTCGTGGGGCTGGTGCAGCGCGCCGGCCATCGCGACGTGATGCCACTCGGCGGACCGGGCGAACTCCCGGAAATGATCTGGCAGATCGCGCGTCCGGGCGACGTCGTGGTCTGTCTGGGCGCCGGCAACATCACCGCCTGGGCGCACGCGCTGCCCGGCCAGATCCAGCAGCTCGCGGCCGAGAAGGCCGGTCCGCGCGCCATCGCCAATGATTCGGGCTTCCACGGCGGATCGGCGGCATGATGGCGCTCGCGACCTCGACACCCCACCTGATCGACCGGTTGCCCCGGCCGCGCGGACGGCTGACCGCCGATGCACCGCTCGGTCCGCAGACCTGGTTCCGCGCGGGTGGTCCGGCCGAGGTCCTGTTCCGGCCGTCCGATGTCGAGGATCTCGCATTCTTCATGGCCGGCTTGCCGCCGGATGTGCCGGTCACGGTCCTGGGCGTTGGCTCGAACATCCTCGTGCGCGACGGTGGCGTGAAGGGCGTGGTGATCCGCCTTCTGCGCGGCTTCACCGGCATTTCGGTCGAAGGACACGAGATCGTGGCCGGTGCCGGCGCGCTCGACCTCAACGTCGCGCTGACGGCGCGGGACCATGCGCTGGCGGGCCTCGAGTTCATGAGCGGCATTCCGGGCACCGTCGGCGGGGCCCTGCGCATGAATGCGGGCGCCTATGAAGGCGACCTGGCACAGGTGCTGGTTTCGGCCGAAGCCATCGATCGAACGGGCAAGGTCCACGTGGTCGAGGCGACCGCGATGGGGTTCAGCTATCGCCACAGTGATGCGCCGGTCGACTGGATCTTCACCTCGGCGCGCCTGCGCGCGGCGCCGGGGGACCAGCTCGCCATCGCCCGCCGCATTGCCGATATCGACGCCGCCCGTACCGACTCCCAGCCGCGCAGCCGCACCGGCGGCTCGACCTTCGTCAATCCGCCCGGTGCCAAGGCCTGGCAGCTCATCGACCAGGCGGGCTGCCGCGGCCTGCGCATCGGCGACGCCCAGGTTTCCGAGAAGCATTGCAATTTCCTGATAAATCTCGGAGAGGCGACGGCGAGCGACATCGAGGGATTGGGTGAGGAAGTGCGCCGCCGCGTTCTGCAGAAGACCGGCGTGCAGCTCGAATGGGAGATCCGGCGCATCGGAGAACCAGCGGGGAGTGCGGGATGACGCGCGTTGCGGTGCTGATGGGCGGCTGGTCGCCGGAGCGTGAAGTGTCGCTGGTGAGCGGCAAGGCCTGTGCCGAGGGCCTGCGCGAAGGCGGGCACGAGGTCGTCGAATACGACGTGAAGCGCGACCTGCGCGCCCTGGTCGATTTCCTGCGTCCTGCCGTTGGTGACGGACCGGACGTGGTCTTCAACGCCTTGCACGGCCGCTATGGCGAGGATGGCTGCATCCAGGGCGTCCTCGAGATCATGCGTGTGCCCTATACGCACTCCGGTGTGCTCGCCTCCGCGATCGCCATGGACAAGCCGCTGGCGCGGCACATCTTTGCGTCGCTCGGCCTGCGCGTCGCCGAAGGCAGGGTGATCGAGCGCCGCACGCTCGCCTGCGGGGATCCCATGCCGCGCCCCTATGTCGTGAAGCCGATCGACCAGGGGTCGAGCATCGGCGTCCACATCGTGCGCGACGGCGACAACCTGGCCGCCGTCGAGGCTGCCGAAGCCGCTTTCGGCGAGCGCGTGCTGATCGAGAAGTTCGTGCCCGGCCGCGAGCTCACGGTCGCGGTGATGGGCGACAAGCCGGTCGCAGTGACCGAACTCCGGCCGCGCACCCGGTTCTACGACTACGAAGCCAAGTACACCGACGGCATCACCGAGCATCTCGTGCCGGCGCCGATTCCCGAGGACGTCTATGAGGCCGCCAAGCAGTGGGCGTTCGCGGCGTATCAGGAACTCGGCTGCAACGGGCTCGCCCGTGCCGACTTTCGCTGGGACGATTCGAAGCCCGGCACCTCGGGCCTCGTGATCCTGGAGCTGAACACCCAGCCCGGCATGACGCCGCTGTCGCTGGCACCGGAGCAGGCCAAATGGGCCGGCATCTCGTGGTCGCAGCTCATGACCTGGATGGTCGAACACGCGAGGCACCCCTCGTGAGCGCCGCACGGAAGACGACCACGCCGAAGGCCGGCACCGCGCCGCGGCGCGACTACGATCGGCGCAAGAAGCGCGGGCCGATCCGCAAGACCGGCCGTCCGTTCTGGAAGCAGCCGGTGCTGCTCGGCGCCATCGTCCTGCTGCTGGGCTGTGGCGGCGGAGGCGGCTGGTGGGCCTGGCGCGAGGGCTGGCTCGTCGAGGCGCAGGACCGCTTCGACGCGATATCGCGCAGCGTCGTCGGCGCCATCACGCCCTTCAAGTTGGCGGACGTCACGGTCGAGGGCCGCGACTATGTCGAGCGCAGCGATCTCCTGGCGGCGCTGAATGTGAGCCGCGGCGACTCGCTGCTCGGCATCGACCTCCAGGCGTCGCGCAAGCGGCTCGAGGCGATCGACTGGGTCGAATGGGCGACGGTGGAGCGCCGCCTGCCGGACACGCTCTATGTCACGCTGAAGGAACGCCGTGCCGTCGCGATCTGGCAGAACGGCACCGAGTACACGCTGATCGATGCGAACGGCCGCACCGTGCGGGCGAGTCGCATGCCGCCCGGCGCCGCGACCCTGCTGCTGCTGGGCGGTCCCGGCGCGCCGGATCATGTCGGCGATCTCTTGCTGCTGCTCACCTATGAGCCGACCGTGGCGCAGCAGCTGCGCGCCGCCGTCTGGGTCGGACAGCGCCGCTGGAACCTCATCCTGAACAACGGTGTCGAGATCTGGCTGCCGGAGGAGGACGCCGTCGCGGCCCTCCAGCATCTCGCCAAGCTCGACGGACAGCACAAGCTGCTGTCGCGCGAATTCGGCGTCGTCGATCTCAGGCTGCCCGACAAACTTTATCTCAGGAAGCGCAATCCGGGCGACGCGACGCCTGGGCCGGCGTAAAATCGAAGAATTAGCGAGAGTACGCGTAAGACGGGGGACATCGTGGCGAAGACGAGAAATGGCGTCGTTGCGGCGCTCGACATCGGAACGAACAAGGTCGTGTGCTTCGTGGCGCGCGTCGATGGCCAGGGCCTCCGCGTCGTCGGCATCGGGCACCAGCCCGCGCTTGGCATGCGTTCCGGCAACATCGTCGACATGGAGGCCGCGACCCGCGCGATCTCCTCGGCGGTGTCGACCGCGGAGGAGATGTGCGGCGAGCAGGTCCGTGACGTGATCGTCGGCGTGAGCGGCGGCTCGGCCGCCTCGCACAACCAGAGCCTCGAAGTGGCGATCGGGCATCACGAGATCGGCGAGCGCGACGTACGCCGCGTCCAGCAGCACATCCAGCTTCCGGCCGAAACGGCTGATCGCGACATCATCCATTCTGCCGCCATCGGCTATACGGTGGACGGGACGCCGGTGCGCGACGCCCGCGGCATGTTCGGCGAGCGGCTGGGCGTCGATGTCCATTTGGTGACCGCCGCGAGCGGCGCGATGCGCAACCTGCAGGTCTGCGTGCGCCGGGCCCACCTCGAGATTGCCGACCGCGTGGTCGCCGCCCATGCCGCCGGCCTCAGCTCGCTGGTCTCGGACGAGCGCGACCTCGGCGTCACCCTGATCGACATGGGCGCCGGCACGACGTCGATTGCGGTCTTCTATGAAGGCCATCTCGTCCACGTCGATTCGATCCCGGTGGGCGGCGAGCATGTCACGCGCGACATCGCGCGTGGCCTGTCGACGCCGGTCGCCCATGCGGAGCGGATGAAGACGCAGATCGGCCGCGCCGTCGCCAAGCCTAACGACGAGTACGACATCATCGATGTGCCGCTGATCGGCGAGGAAGATCGCACGCGACCGAATCACATTCCGCGTTCGATCCTGGTCGGCATCATTCGGCCGCGGGTCGAAGAGACGTTCGAACTCGTGCGCAGCCGGCTCGAAGCGAGCGGTGTGGATAAGTTGGCGGGCGGACGCGCCGTTCTGGTCGGCGGCGGTTGTCAGCTCGATGGCGTGCCCGAGGTCGCCGCTGCGATTCTCAACAAGAAGGTCCGGACCGGCGCGCCGCTCAGGCTCGCGGGTCTTGCGGATTCAACCGGTGGGCCGGCATTTTCCGCCGCCGCCGGACTCCTCACCTTCGCGCTCCACAATCATGCGGTCGTGCAGAACCAGCCGGCCCCGAACGAAGCTCCGGCCAGTCGGATCGGCCGGATTGGCAGTTGGATTAGGGATAACTTTTAGGCAATATGTTGTGCGGGATAAGGCAGTTCCCACAGGCTATAGACAAAAAGACAAGAAGAAACCGGTGTCGGTGAAGGGTCTCTAGCGTAACAGGAGGCTCACGCTGTCGCTCCGGGCAGATTACCCCTCGTTTGCGTGGAGAAAACCGAATGACAATCAACCTCAGTCTCCCTCAGACGGAGTCCGAGATTAAGCCGCGCATTACCGTCGTCGGTGTCGGTGGCGCGGGCGGAAACGCCGTCAACAACATGATCAGCGCCGCGCTTGAAGGCGTGGAGTTCATCGTTGCGAATACCGACTCGCAGGCGCTCAGCCAGTCGCTCGCCGACCGGCGCGTGCAGCTCGGCATCACCATCACCCAGGGACTTGGCGCCGGCGCACGGCCCGAGGTCGGCCGGCAGGCCGCCGAGGAAGCGCTGCCCGAGATCCTGCAGCTCCTCGATGGCGCCAACATGGTGTTTGTCACCGCGGGCATGGGCGGCGGCACCGGCACCGGTGCGGCGCCCGTCATCGCCGCCGCGGCGCGCGAGCAGGGGATCCTCACCATCGGCGTCGTGACCAAGCCGTTCCACTTCGAAGGCCGCCGCCGCATGCAGTCGGCCGAGCAGGGCATCACCGAACTGGAGAAGGTGGTCGACACGCTGATCGTCATCCCCAACCAGAACCTGTTCAAGATCGCCAACGAGAAGACGACGTTCGCGGACGCCTTCAAGATGGCCGACGACGTGCTGCACATGGGCGTGCGTGGCGTCACCGACCTCATGGTCATGCCGGGCCTCATCAACCTCGACTTCGCCGACATCCGCACCGTGATGGGCGAGATGGGCAAGGCGATGATGGGCACGGGCGAAGCCGAAGGTCCGGATCGCAGCCGCGTCGCGGCCGAATCGGCGATCTCCAACCCGCTGCTGGAAGATCATTCGATGAAGGGCGCCAAGGGCGTGCTCATCAACATCACCGGCGGCCTCGATATGACGCTGCACGAAGTCGACGAGGCGGCCAACCGCATCCGCGAGGAAGTGGACGGCGACGCCAACATCATTTTCGGCTCGACCTTCGACGCCACGATGGACGGTCGCATGCGCGTGTCGGTGGTCGCCACCGGCATCGCCGCCATGGCCGCCCAGCAGCCCGCGCCGAACTACCTGTCGCTCGACATGAACCGGCCGATGCAGACCGGCCAGCCGGCGCTCAGCCGTCCGGCCGCGCCGCCGATGGGACGTGTCGCCATGCCGGCCGCTGCCGTTGCGGCGCCCGCTCCGGTGATGCCGGCCGCTCCTGCCGCGCCGCCGGCTCCGCCGGTCGCCGTTGCGCCACCGGCCCCGCCGGCCGCTGCGCCAGCGCCGATTGCCGCCGCCGCGACGGCTGCGCCGATCATGGCCTCGATGCCGACGCCGGCTCCCGTCTACGAAGCACCGATCGAAGCCCCCGTCATGATGGCGCCTCCGGTGGAGGCCGCGCCGGTCGCTCCGGCGCCTGCGCCGATGCCGGCTCCCGTCGCGGTCGCTCCCGCGACACCGGCGCCCGCTCCGGCGCCCGCGCCGCAACGCCCCCTGGTCGACGAGAACGACTGGCGCGTCAGCCGTCCCTCGACGGCCAAGGCGCCCGTGCGGGCCGAACCCGTCGCGCGCCCGACGATGGCGCGTCCGGCGACCGACAATCGCGCGCCGAACCTGTTCCAGCGGATCACCGGCGCCTTCTCGGCGCCGAAGCCTGCGGCGACGGCGGCCGAGCCGCCGGTCGCGCGTCCGGCACCCGCGCCGGCTTCCGAAAATGTCGTCGCGGTGGCTCCGAAGGCGCCCGTGTCGCGTCCCGCGCCGGTCCAGACCTCGATCAGCCTCGACGTCACGGAGCGTGCGAAGCCCGCGCGCGATGACGACGACCTGCAAATTCCGGCTTTCCTGCGGCGGCAAGCCAACTGACGCAGGGATTTTCTGCTCTTCACGCATCTTCCGAGGGGCCGTGCGGCCCCTCTTTTTTTTGCTCGCGCGTGATATAAGGCGGCGGCACGTAGTTCATTGCGGATGGGAAATGTCGAAGTTGGTTGTGGGTAAGGGCCGTCGCATCGCGGTGGCGCTCGCGCTGTCGGCGGCGTTCGGGCTCTCCGCGTGTGGCTCGGACGACGACAAGTATGTCGAGCAGCCCGTCGAGCAGTTGTACAATCGCGGCCTCGATGCGCTGGGCCAGCAGGAATACAAGACGGCGGCCAAGAACTTCGAGGAAGTCGATCGCCAGCATCCCTATTCCGTCTGGGCGACCAAGGCCCAGATCATGGCGGCCTTCGCCTATTACCAGTCCAACAAGTATGACGAGGCCATCATCGCGCTGGACCGGTTCATCCAGCTCCATCCCGGCCATCGCGACCTGCCCTATGCCTATTATCTGAAGGCGCTCTGCTACTACGAGCAGATCTCCGACGTCGGCCGCGACCAGCGCACGACCCAGCAGGCGCTCGATGCGCTGGCCGAGGTCGTGAAGCGCTTCCCCGAATCGCCCTATGCCCGCGATTCGCGCCTCAAGGTGGAACTCTGCATCGACCATCTGGCCGGCAAGGAGATGGCGGTCGGCCGCTACTACCAGACCAACCAGCAGTATGTCGGCGCCATCAACCGCTACCGCGTGGTGATCGAACGCTATCAGACGACGACGCACGTGCCCGAGGCACTGCATCGTCTGGTCGAGACCTACCTCGCACTCGGCGTGAAGAGCGAGGCCCAGGAAGCGGCAGCCGTGCTCGGCTACAATTTCCCCGGCAGCGAGTGGTACCAGGACAGCTACTTCCTGATGACCGGCGAGGGCACACGGCCGCCCGACGAGAAGCGCGGCTGGTTCTCCCGCCTCTTCTGACCGCCCGGCATGCTCGCCACGCTTTCGATCCGCGACTTCGTGCTGATCGAGAAGCTCGACCTCGATTTCGCCCATGGCGGAGGCCTCGGCGCGCTGACCGGTGAGACCGGCGCCGGCAAGTCGATCCTGATCGACGCGCTGGGCCTGGCGCTCGGCGCGCGCGCCGAATCGGGCGTGGTGCGGCGCGGCGCCGCCCAGGCCTCGATCGCCGCCTCCTTCGATCTGCCGCGTGAACACCCGGCACGCTCGGTCCTCGCCGAGCAGGGATTGGACGAGGAAGACGTGCTGACCCTGCGCCGCATGATCGGTGCCGACGGCCGCGGACGTGCCTTCGTCAACGACCAGCCGGCCTCGGTGGCGCTGCTGCGCCGGCTGGGCGACACCCTGGTCGAGATACAGGGACAGATGGAGCAGCACGGACTGCTCGACATGGCGACACACCGCGCCTCGCTCGACTCGTTCGCCGGTCTCGAGAAGCAGGCGGTTGCCGTTGCGTCGGCATGGGCGACCTGGCGCGGCGCCGAGCAGGCCCACGCCGACGCGCAGGCGACGGCGGAGGCGGCGCGGCGCGACGAGGAATTCCTGCGCCATGCAGTGAAGGAACTCAATGCCCTGGCGCCCAAGGCCGACGACGAGGAAATCCTGGCGGGCGAGCGAGCGCTCATGCGGGCCGGCAGCGCGCTGGGCGAAGCGGTCACTCAGGCACTGGCCGAGCTGGAGCAGGGACGCGGCGCCGTCGCGAGCCTCCGGACGGCGCATCGCCTGGTCGAACGCAATGCCGACAAGGCCGCGGGCCGCCTTGATGCGCCGCTGGCGGCGCTCGATCGGGCGCTCAGCGAGACGATGGAGGCGCAGGCCCAGCTCGAGATGGCGCGCGATACGCTGGAGTTCGATCCGGCGCGACTCGAGAAGATCGAGGAGCGGCTGTTTGCGCTCAGGGCCCTCGCCCGCAAGCACAATGTCGCCGTGGCCGGGCTCGCGGAACTCGCTGAAAAGTTCTCGGCGCAACTCGCGGCCCTCGACGACGGCGAAGCCGGGCTGAAGAAACTCGCCGCCGCGGCGAAGGCGGCGCGTGCGGCCTACGTGACGGTGGCGGAAGCGCAGGCCGCCGCGCGGCGCAAGGGCGCGGCCAAGCTCGACAAGGCAGTGGCGGCCGAACTGGCGCCGCTCAAGCTCGAACGGGCGCGGTTCGTCACCGAGGTCGCCGCCGTGCCGGAAGCCGAGTGGTCGGCCGCCGGCACCGATCGCGTGCAGTTCACCGTCTCGACCAATCCCGGCGCGCCGCCGTCGCCCATTGCGAAGATCGCCTCCGGCGGCGAGCTCTCGCGTTTCCTGCTGGCGCTCAAGGTCTGCCTCGCCAAGGCGGGCGACGCGCCGACCATCGTGTTCGACGAGGTCGATTCCGGCATCGGCGGTGCGACGGCGGCCGCCGTCGGCGAGCGGCTGAGGCGGCTGGCGAAGGATGTCCAGGTGCTGGTCGTCACCCATTCACCGCAGGTCGCCGCGGTGGCTGACCGTCACTGGCTGATCCGCAAGACCACGACCCGGACGGCCGCCAGCACCGATGTGGTGGCGCTGGATGCCAAGGGCCGCCGCGAGGAGATCGCGCGCATGCTGTCGGGAGCGGAAGTAACGGTCGAGGCGCGTGCCGCAGCCGACCGGCTGCTGGCGACGGCAGGTTAGGAGGACGACGATGTCCCGTGCGGCGAAGGTCGTGGCGGCGCTCGCGGTCGACAAGCTGACCGAGCGGCAGGCGCGTTCCGAGCACAAGCGCCTGGCGGAGCAGATACTCCATCACGACAGGCTCTATCACGAGAAGGACGCGCCGGAGATCTCGGATGCGGAATACGACAGGCTGCGCCAGCGCCTGAAGGCGATCGAGGCGCGCTTCCCGCAGATCGTCGACATGTTCAGCCCGACGCAGAGGGTGGCGCCGACACCGACGACGGCTTTCGCCAAGGTGAAGCATGCGCGGCCGATGCTGTCGCTCGACAACTGCTTCACCGACGAAGAGCTGCAGGATTTCCTCGACCGTGTGCGTCGCGGTCTGGAACGGGAAACCAACATCGGCCCGGACGACGAGATCGCGTTCAGCTGCGAAGCCAAGATCGACGGCCTCTCGATCAGCCTGCGCTACGAGGACGGCGAGTTCGTTCAGGGGGCGACGCGCGGCGACGGCACCACGGGCGAGGACGTCACCGCCAACCTGCGCACGGTGAAGGACATTCCGCAGACGCTGAAGGCGCACGGCAAGGACGGGTTCCCGAAGTCCATCGACGTGCGGGGCGAAGTCTACATGGAGCGCAAGGCGTTCCAGGAGATGAACGAGCGCCAGGAAGAGGCGGGCGAGAAAACCTTCGCCAATCCGCGCAACGCCGCCGCGGGCTCGCTGCGCCAGCTCGATGCGAGCATCACGGCGAAGCGCCCCCTGCGCTTCTTCGCCTATGCCTGGGGCGAGGCCGAGCCGCGCAGCTGGAAGACGCACAGCGAATACCTGGAACTGCTCAAGGCGTGGGGGTTCAAGACCAATCCCCTGACGAAGCTGTGCCGCACACCGGACGAGGTGCGCGCCTTCTACGAGAAGATCGGGGTCGAGCGCCCGTCGCTGCCCTATGACATCGACGGCGTCGTCTACAAGGTCGACCGCATCGACTGGCAAGAGCGGCTGGGCTTCGTGAGCCGCGCGCCGCGCTGGGCGACGGCGCACAAGTTTCCCGCCGAGCAGGCGCGGACGCGTCTCAACGGTATCAACATCCAGGTCGGCCGCACCGGCGCGCTGACTCCGGTGGCCGAACTGGAGCCGGTGAATGTCGGCGGCGTGATGGTGTCGCGCGCCACGTTGCACAATGCCGACGAGATCGAGCGGCTCGACGTGCGGGTCGGCGACATGGTGACGATCCAGCGGGCCGGCGACGTGATCCCGCAGGTGCTGGGCTTCATCGCCGACGAGCGACCGAAGAACGCGCGCAAATACCACTTCCCCACGCGCTGTCCCTGTCCGCTTGAAACCGAAGTGAAGGCCGAGGAGGGCGGCGTGGTGCGGCGCTGCTCCGGTGGACTCGAATGCCCGTTCCAGCAGGTCGAGCGCCTGCGTTACTTCGTGTCGCGCAACTGCTTCGACATCGAGGGGCTGGGCGGCACGCACATCGAGAACTTCTTCAACGACGGGCTGCTCAAGGTGCCTGGCGACATCTTCCGCCTGCCCGAGCATGAGGCCGACATCAAGAAACGCGAGGGCTGGGGCGATCTCTCGGTGCGCAACCTGATTGCCGCCATCGAGGCGCGCCGCACGATCTCGCTCGACCGATTCATCAACGCGATCGGCATCCCGCTGATCGGCGAGGCCACGGCCAAGATCCTGGCCCAGGAATATGCCGACGCCGATACCTGGCTATCGGAGATGCTGGCGGCGGCGAAGGAGCGCAAGGCGCATCCCGATGCGGCGAAGAAGGAGAAGGCCGTCGAGACGGTCGGGCCGAGCTACGGCCGCCTCTGCAACGTCGAGCAGATCGGCGTGACGACGGCCGACGCGATGTGCGCCTTTTTCACCGAGGGGCACAATGTTGAGATCATCCGGGACCTGCTGAAGCAGCTCACGGTCCAGCCGGTCGAGCGCAGGATCATCGCCGCCGACGCCAAGCTCAAGGACAAGATCGTGGTCTTCACCGGCGAGCTGTCGACGATGACCCGCGAGGCCGCCAAGGCGCGCGCCGAGGAGCTGGGCGCCAAGGTCACCGATTCCGTCTCCAAGAAAACCAGCCTCGTGGTGGTCGGCGAGAACGCCGGCTCGAAGGCCCGCAAGGCGGCCGAGCTGGGCATCCAGACCATGACCGAAGAAGAGTGGGTCGAACTTTCGGCCTGATCGGCTCGTTCGAAGCGTGGGCTCGAATCCCTCTTACTTTTTTCACTGGCGTTGCGGTAACCTGCCGGCGGGGAGTTGCTCTGCTTCGGGGGTACGCGTTGTCCATCCAATCTCAGGCACCAACGAGAATGCTTGGTTCTCGTTCGGCTCCCGCATGGTTAGGCCGCTTTGCCGCGGCACTTCTCGCGACGACGGCCCTCACGGGCGCTTACCCGTTGTCATCAGCATGGGCGCAAGTCAGCACCGGTAGCGGTGGCGCGGGTGCCAGTTCCACAACAATCGGAGGTGGGGGCGCTGGAGGTTCGGGCAGTGTCGCCTCAGCAGGCGCGGCCGGCGGGACGCCGACAACCTCTTCGGCGGGCGGCGGTGGCGGTGGCGCCGGCGTCACGGGCGGCAGTGGTGGCATGGGCAGCAACTATGGTGGCGCCGCCGGTATGTATGGCGGCGCCGGAGGAGCAACCCCCGGGGCACCCGGTGCCGATGGCGGGTCAGGCTCAACCTATAGTGGAGATGGCGGCGGCGGTGGCGGTGGCGGTGCGCATGGTTCGGTCGTAGCCACAGCGACAACCAATACCAGCGTCGTCGTCGGGGGCGGCGGCGGCGGCGGCGGTGCCGGTGGCGGTGGCCAAGTCATGAATGGCGGGGGCGGCGGCGGACAAGGTGGCTATGGAACCGTCGTTGAAGGTGCAGTCTCCTACACGAACAGTGGAACCGTGGCGGGAGGCAATGGCGGTGCAGGCGCGGATGGCAATTCTGCCTACGGCAGTCTGGCCGGCAACGGTGGCGATGGCGGTCACGGCCTTGCAGCCGTCGTTTCCGGGGCCGCCATAAACAATGGCGGAACCATCGCCGGCGGCAAGGGCGGAAACGGCGGCAGCATTCCGATCCCCTCGGGCTCCCCTGGCTCGGGCGGCAATGGCGGGGCCGGTATCCTCGGCAGTGGTGTTACGATCAATAACGTGGCCTCGATCACTGGAGGCAACGGCGGTGCGATCGGCACAGGTGCGGTGACAGTCGGCAATCCGACACCGGGCATCGGCGGTGCGGGTATCGTCGGCTCCGACCTCACCATCATCAACACCGGCTCCATCACCGGTGGGATGAACGGCAACGGCACGGCACAGGCCAACGCCATCACGTTCACCGGCGGTGCGAACACGCTCGTCCTGGCTGGCGCATGGAGCTTGTCAGGAAACATTGCGGTCGAAAGCGGCAGTGTCACGTTCAACCCGCTGAGCGCGCTGACAGTGGCGAATGCGATCACGGGCAAGGGTTCCGTCATCGTATCCAGCACCAATACGACGACTCTCGCGGGAAACAACACCTACGAGGGCGGTACGACGGTAAATGCCGGCACGCTCTCGATCTCCGCGGCCGCCAACCTGGGAAGCGCGACGGGCGGCGTGACGCTCAACGGCGGAACGCTGCAGTCGACGGCGAGTCTGTCGAGCGGCAGTTCGTTCTGGCTGAGCGGGAGCGGTGGGACGTTCGCCCCCGCGACGGGCACGACGCTGACCCTGAGCGGCACGATCAATGACCTGGGCGCAAGCGCGGGCAGTGTCACGATGGCCGGTACCGGCACGCTGGCGCTGGCGGGTGCCAACGCCTACACCGGCGGCACGAACATCACTGAAGGCACTGTGTCGATCTCGTCGGATGCCAATCTCGGCGCTTCGTCGGGCTCGTTGACGGTGGATGGCGGTACGCTGCAGACGACGGCCAGCCTGTCGAGCGACCGGTCGATCACGCTCGGCGTGCGGAGCGGCGCGTTCAGCCCTGCCGCCGGGACGAACCTCGTCCTGAACGGCACGATCGGCGGTAACGGCGGGCTGATGATGATTGGCCCCGGCACGCTGACGCTCAGGGGCAACAACAGCTATCAGGGCGGCACGGTCATCGATGCCGGTACCTTGACGGTCTCATCGGGCGGCAATCTCGGGAGCCCGGACTACGGCAGTCTGACGATGAACGGCGGCACTCTGCGGACGACCGCGAGCATGGGGTATGGTCTGCCGGTTGTCCTGAACCAGGCCGGCGGGACCTTCACCCCTGACGCGGGCACCACGTTGAACCTGAATGGCAGCATAGGCGGTGCCGGTGGGCTGACGATGGCGGGGGCCGGCACGCTGGTCCTCGCAGGTGGCAGCTGGGTCAGCAATTTCAGCGGCGGTACGACGATCAATTCCGGAACTGTGTCGACTTCGTCCAACCAGTATCTGGGCACGGGTGGCCTGACGTTGAACGGTGGCAATTTCCAGACAACTGCCGATCTGTCGACGGGGCGTTCGATCACCCTGGGCAGCGGCGGAGGAACCTTCAGTCCGGACGCGGGCACGACGCTCTCGCTGACCAGCAATATCGCGGGCGCAGGCAGTCTGACGATGGCGGGCCTCGGGACGTTGATGCTGACGGGGGAAAACAACTTCACCGGCGGTACGGTGTTCAACGCCGGTACGCTGTCGATCTCGGACGACCGCAACCTCGGCCATGCCCGTAGCGGCCTGACGATGAACGGCGGCACGCTGGCCTCGACTGCGGACGTGTCCACCAATCGCTTGATCGAGCTGGACAGCGGTGGCGGCAGTTTCGCCCCCGCCGCCGGCACGACACTCACCCTCACGCGTGCGATCGAGGGCGGCGGCGGGTTGACGGCGACGGGCGCCGGCAAGCTGGAGCTCAAGGGCGAGAATGTCTACACCGGCGCGACCACCATCTCTTCCGGCACGCTGGCGCTCGCTGATTTCGGCAAGATCGCGCAATCGAGCGGCGTGGGTCTCACGGGATCGGGTGCCGTCTTCGACATCGCCGCCGCCAACGGGGAACGGACGATCCAGGGCCTGTCCGGCATCGCCGGGACACTGGTCAAGCTGGGGAGCAGAACGCTCACGATAGACGGCACGAACTCGACGACCTTCGCCGGCACGATCGAGGGCAGCGGCGGTCTGACCAAGAAGGGCACCGGCACGCTGGCATTGACCGGCGCAAGTACCTACAGCGGCGGCACCAGGATCGAGGCCGGCACGCTGTCGATTTCATCGGACAGCACTCTCGGCAATGCGAGCAGCGGCCTGACGCTCGACGGCGGCATGCTGCAGGCATCGGCGAATATGTCGACCAGCCGGACCATCACATTGGGTAGTGGAGGCGGAGCACTCGGCGCGGCTTCCGGGATGACGTTGACCGTGAACGGCACGATTGGCGGCGCTCAAGGGCTGACGATCGCCGGGGCCGGTACCGTGGCGCTCGCGGGCACCAACAACTATGCCGGTGCGACCACCGTCACCTCGGGCACGCTGGCGCTGACGGGTGGGAGCAACATCGGCCAGTCGACGGGCGTGAACCTCGCAGGGTCTGGCGCGGTCCTCGACATCTCCGGCAGCAGCGGCAACCAGACGATCCAGGACCTGGCCGGCATCACGGGCACGACGGTCTATCTGGGCGCCAACGGGCTCGTCGTGGGCACGGCCGGCGCCTCGACGTACGGCGGCACGATCGGCGGCACGGGCGGGCTGACGATGGCAGGGCCCGGCACGCTGACGCTGGCGGGCGGCAACACCTACGGCGGCGGCACGACGGTCACCGCCGGCATACTGTCGATCTCGTCGCAAACCAGCCTGGGACTCACGAGCGGCGGTCTGACGCTCGATGGCGGTACACTGCAGACGACCACGGATATGAACATCGGGCATTCGGTAACCTTGGGGACCGGCGGGGGCACGTTCAGTCCAAACGGCGTGCTTGGCGTGTTCGGATCGGTTGGCGGTGCCGGTGGTCTGACGATGGCCGGTCCAGGCGTTCTGGCGTTGAGAGGAGCCAACACCTACAGCGGCGGCACAACGGTCAACGCCGGTACGTTGTGGATCACGTCGGACGCCAATCTCGGCAGCGCGAGCGGCGGCGTGACATTGAACGGTGGCACGCTGCAGGCGACGGGGACTTTCTCCAGTGCTCGTTCGGTCACGCTCGGTTGGAGCGGGGGTATCCTCATGAGTGACGCGGGGGGGACACTGACCTGGAACGGCGCGATCGGGGGGGCGGTCGGCTGGGGCCTGGGAATCCAGGGCGCCGGCACGGTCGCTCTCGGCGGGGTCAACACCTATGGCGGCTGGACGAGCATCGGGAGCGATAGCCGGTTGGCCCTGGTCGGCAATGGCAGCATCGCACAGTCAGCTGGTGTGGCGTTTCTGACCTCCGGCTCCTTCGACATCTCCGGCAGCAGCGGCAACCAGACGATCCAGAGTCTGATCGGCTTGGCGGGTACGACGGTCAACCTCGGCGCCAATACTCTCGCGCTCGGCACGGCCAGCCTGTCGAACTTCGGCGGCGTCATCCAGGGTAGCGGCGGCTTGCTCAAGCAGGGCAGCGGCACCCTGACGCTATCCGGCCAGAACACCTATAGCGGCGGTACGACGGTCAATGCCGGTACCCTGTCGATCTCGTCGGACGGAAATCTGGGCAATACCGGCGGCATGCTGTCGCTCGACGGCGGAGCATTGCAGACGACTGCCAAGCTCACGAGCGCCCGCTCGATCATGCTGGGCGGCGGGGGCGGGACGATCAGCCCCGATGCAGGCACGACGCTGACCCTGACCGGTCCCGTCGGCGGCGCGGGCGGCCTGACCATGGCGGGCGCCGGCACGCTCGCCCTGACAGGCGCGAACACCTACGCCGGCGGGACCGGGGTCACGGCGGGCGCGCTGATATTGGACAATGCCAGCCTCGCCAGCGGTGTGACGGTCAATGCCGGCGCGACCTTCGGCGGCATCGGCTCGGTGAACGGCAACGTCACGAACAGCGGCACGATTGCGCTCCGCACCAGCGGCCGGATGGATGTCACCGGCACCTACACGAACAATGCCGGCAGCACCTACCAGGTCGAGGTGACTCCCTCGAAGACCGGTCGGCTCAACGTCAATGGCAACGCCGTGCTGAATGGCGGCACCGTCGCGGTGATGGCGGGTAACGGCAACTATACGCGCGGCCCGGTCTACACGATCCTCAACGCATCGGCGGGCGTGACGGGAACCTTCGCCGGCGTCACCTCCAACCTGGCCTTCCTGACGCCGTCTCTCCGCTACGACGCCGACAACGTCTACCTGTCGCTCCTCCAGAGCAGCAATGCCTTCTCCAAGGGCGCGCAGACCGCCAACCACGGTGCCGTCGCCGCCGCGCTCGACAGGGCCAACAACAATGTCGGCGGCGATTTCGCCACCGTGCTGGACGCCATCGTGCAACTCGACACGCAGCAGGGACCGGCGGCGTTGAACGCGATCAGCGGGCAGTCCTATGCCAACCTCGGCACCTTCAACACACAGACCGCCGGAGCCTTCATGTCGGCCGTGGGGGCGCAGTTGAACGCGCTTCACGGTGGGCAGGGCAAGGGAGGGACCTACGTGTCGATGGCCTCCCCCGTCGAGGATGCCTGCAATGCCACCTGCGATGTTCCGCAGGAGTCGTCACGCTTCGGCGCCTGGCTGAGCGGTGTGGGTGGCCTGGGCTCGGTGCTGGGCAACGCGAACGCCGGAACCATGACCTACAATTTCGGCGGCGCCGCGGTCGGCATGGATTATCGGGTGCGGCCCGACCTGCTGGTGGGCATCGGGGTGGGCTACATCGGCGGAACCCAGTGGGTGAACGGCTTCACGGGCCAGGCCAACACCGATGGGGTCAGCGGCAGCGTCTACGCGTCGTACACGCCGGGCAATCTCTACGTCGACGGCCTCGTGGGCTATGGCTATGCGAGCAACCGCATGACACGGATGATCGCCATCCCGGGACTGTCCGCGCGCACGGCACAGGGCACGACGGCGGCGAACCAGTTCCTGGGCCAACTCGAGACCGGATGGCGTTTCGACGTACCGCTGTCGCAGCCCGCTTCGGTCACGCCGTTCGTTCGCCTGCAAGGCTCGACGACGACGCAGAACGGCTTCACGGAAAGCGGAGCCGACTCGCTCAACCTGTCCGTCCAGCAGCAGACGGTGAATTCGCTGCGCAGCACCATCGGGATGGACCTGGCGGCGACCTTCTCCAGGACAACGATCGGCCTGCGCCTCGGCTGGCAACACGAATTCGCCGACACCAGCCGCCCGATGACGGCGTCGTTCTCGGGCTCGCCCGGCACGCCCTTCACCGTCTTCGGCGCCACCCCGCAACGGGATTCCGCGGTGCTCGGTC
Source organism: Reyranella sp. (assembly GCF_004297265.1). Classification (GTDB taxonomy): domain Bacteria; phylum Pseudomonadota; class Alphaproteobacteria; order Reyranellales; family Reyranellaceae; genus Reyranella. Next base: position 88,050 of record NZ_SCUT01000018.1, on the reverse strand, counting down.
TCGGCGCCACCTTCCAGGTCGCCGACGCGACCGAGGTCAGCCTACGCTACGACGGCGAGGTCGGCGGCGGTACCAACAACAACGCCCTCACCCTGGGCCTCAGGATGAAGTGGTGAGAGCTGAACTGCTGGCCAGGCTCAGATCGGACGTGTCGCCTTGGCAAGCCAGGCGCGGGTCGCTTCGTCGACGGTCGGGCCGACGGTCTCTCGCACCCGGCGGTGATAGTCGTTGAGCCATTGCCGCTCGGCTTCCGTCAGCAGGCCGGTCTCGATGCACGCGAGGTCTATCGGCGCCAGGGTCAGGGTCTCGAATTCGAGGTAGCGGCGGTCGGCGCCCTCGATCTCGACCTCCTTGACCGCCACGAGGTTCTCGATGCGGATGCCGTAGGCGCCGGTCTTGTAGTAGCCGGGCTCGTTGCTGACGATCATGCCGGGCTGCAGGGCGATGGAGTTCGGCATCTTGGAGATGCGGTGCGGGCCCTCGTGCACCGAGAGATAGGCACCGACGCCGTGTCCCGTCCCGTGATCGTAGTCGAGGCCGACTTGCCACAGCGCGTAGCGCGCCAGCACGTCGAGCTGCGAGCCGGTCGTGCCCACCGGGAAGCGGGCGCTGGCCAGCGCGATGTGGCCCTTCAGGACGCGCGTGAAGCGGTCGCGCATCTCGGGCGACGGCGTGCCGACGGCGACCGTGCGCGTGATGTCGGTCGTGCCGTCGCGATACTGGCCGCCCGAGTCCACCAGATAGAGGCTGCCGGGCTCGAGCGTGCGCTCCGTCGTCTCGGAGGCCCGGTAGTGCACGATGGCGCCGTTGGCACCGGCGCCGGAGATCGTGTCGAAGCTGAGGTCGCGCAGTCTGCCCGTCTCCTGGCGCAGCGCCTGCAGCCGGTCCGATACTTCGATCTCGCGCAGGTTCCCGGCACCGGACTTCTGGTCGAGCCACTCCAGGAAGCGGCTGACCGCGGCGCCGTCGCGGCGATGGGCGACGCGGATGCCTTCGAGTTCGACGGCGTTCTTGCAGGCCTTGGGGAGCGCGATGGGATCGGCGTCACGAACCAGGATCGCGCCCGCGGCTTGCAGTCGTGTCGCGGCCCAGTAGGGTGCGGTCGAGGTTTCGAGCAGGACGCGCTTGCCGATCTTGCCCAGCGTGTCGAGCGCGCTGCCAAGTTCCTCGGGCGGCGCCAGGGTCACGGCATTGCCGAGCCAGGAGACGGTGCGGTCGGGGATCTTGCGGCGGTCCATGTAGAGGTCGACATGGCCGTCGGCGTGGATCAGCGCGAAACCCAGCGCGAAGGGCGTGCGCGGAACATCGCCGCCGCGCACGTTCAGCAGCCAGGCGATCGAATCGGGCGCGGTGATCAGCGCGACATCGGCGTTCCTGGCCGCGAGCGTCGAGGCGATGCGGGCGCGCTTGCTCTCGCTGGTTTCGCCGGCGAATTCCACGGGATGCGGCAGCACCGGCGCGAGCGGCGCCGGCGGCCGGCCGCGCCACACCGTATCGACAGGATTGGATTCGACGGCTGCGAAGCTGCCGCCGGCGCGCTGGCAGGCGCGGGCGAAGCGGTCGTATCCGTCGACCGTCTGCAGCCAGGGATCGAAACCGAGCTTTCCCCCCTTGGGCAGGTTGTCGGCGATCCACTGTTCGGCCGACTGCTCGGGGATCTGGTGCGGCACGAAGGCCTCGACGTCGACCTGGTCACGCACCGCCAGCGTATACCGGCCATCGACGAAGATGGCTGCGCGATCCGCCAGCACGATCGCAAGCCCGGCCGAGCCGCTGAATCCCGTCAGCCATCCCAGGCGCTGAGCGCGGCGCGGCACATATTCGCCTTGGTGCTCGTCCGCGCGGGGGACGACGAAACCATCGAGCCCGCGGCGCTTGAGTTCGGCGCGCAGGTCGGCGAGGCGTGCGGGCGGGGCCGGGCTCGCCTGCAGCCCGTCGTCGGCAGCCGCGAGCTCTGCCCGCCAGGCAGACAGCGCCCTGGTCAATTCGGCATCAGCCGCCGGATCGACCAGTTCAACCCACTCGGGCCCTGACAGACTTTCGGGGGCGGCGGCGACCCCCCGCATCAGTTCCTCGAGGGCAGCGGGGTCGGCACCGCGGCCATGGCGGCGGAGGAGGGTGATTACGTCGTCGGGAGCGGTCGTCATGATGAAGGGGACCCTACGCGCGGCAATGGACCGGATCAAACTGAGCAATAATATTTCGCTCGCAGGTGCGAAATGCTTGAATATCACATGCTATGCGCGGTGTGCATATCGAACCTTCAGAGTCCGCACTTATTGTTGTTCCTCAAGGCTCTATATTTGCTGGGTGCAGTGCAGCATCGACTATCGCGCCGCACAATAGAAGGAGAGACACATGATGACCCAGCCGATTCGGACCTTTGAGGATCTGACCAGCGAAACTGCGCCGGCGGGGGGAAACGCGAATACCAAGATCGGCTTCACCCTGGACGATCGCCGCCTGCTCGAACTGCGCGCCCGCTACGCGCGCGCGGAATGGCTGGCGAACGCGATGGGTGACGTGATCCTGTGGGCCGGCCGTCTGTACGATCGCGCCGTCGGCGGGATCAAGGCCGACCTCAAGCTGCGGGCCGCCGAGGCCCAGCTCCACCGCATGAGTGACCGTGAACTGTCGGACCTCGGCCTCTGCCGGGCCGACATCAACTTCGCCGTCCGTGAGGCCGCCGAGGGCGTCACCCCGCAGTTCGAGCGGGCTGGCGAGCGGGTTGCCGCGGCGAACCAGAATCTGCGCCGCGCGGCGTAGCCATCTTCGAGTAGAGTAGCGTAGCGTAAGCGTACAAGGGTCGGCGAAAGCCGGCCCTTTCGTTTTGGGACTCAGCTGCGTCGCAAGACCAGGCTGCGCCACCAGGCGCCGCCCGTTTCGAGATCGATGCGACGCTCGAAGGTGAAGCCGCATCGCTCGTAGGCAGCGAGGATGCTGGAAGCCTGCTCGACCAGCAGGCCGCTCAGCAGCACGCGCCCGCCGGGGCGCACCGACGCGCCGAAGCCCTCCGCGAGTTCGAGCAATGGCCCGGCCAGGATGTTCGCCACGATCAGGTCGTAGGGCGCGCGGCCGGACAGTTCTTCGGCCTCCAGGCCCGCGGAGACGAAGAAGGAGCAGAGTTCGGGCACGCCGTTCAGTGCCGCGTTCTCCTGCGCGACCTCGACGGCTTCGGCATCGTTGTCGCCGCCGATCACCGGCCGATTCCAAAGCTTCGCCATCGCGATGGCGAGGATGCCGCTGCCGCAGCCCACGTCGACGGCGTTGACCGTCTCGGCCGGATCGAGGGTCGCCAGCATCTCGAGGCAGCCGCGGGTGGTAGCGTGGGTGCCGGTGCCGAAGGCGAGGCCAGCGTCGATGCGCAGAGGCAGCAGGCCGACCGGCTTTCCTTCGGGCACGTGCGACGGGTGCACCCAGAAGGGCCCCACGGCGAAGGGCCGGAAGGAGCGCTGGTTCTCGGCCACCCAGTCGATGTCGGGCAGCGCTTCCCAGCGCCAGTCCGGCCGGTCGAGACCGAGGGCGCGGGCCGCGGCATCGATGGCAGTCTCGACCAGCGCCTCGTCGCCCTCGCCGAAAATGTCGATGCGCCAGGGACCGTCACGCGAGATCTCGCAGCTTGCGACGATGAAGCCTTCCTCGCCCAGCCGTTCTTCCAGGAGGATTTCCCAATCGGCGCGCTGCGCCGCCGGCGCGACGAAGCCCGCCTTGCGTACTTTGCTCATGCCGGAAGGAAGAGCATGCGTTGGGGCGGCAAGTCCACGCCCACCATGTCGCCCACCATGCGTAATTCTCTGCCGGACTGGAACGGCGTCTCGATCAGCACCTCGCTGTCGCCGATGCGCACGGCATAGCGGACGGTCGCACCCAGGAATTCGCGATGGGTGACCGGCCCATGCAGTGACGCACCGGCGGCTACCGAGAGGGTGGCGTGTTGCGGCCGGAAGACCAGGCGCTTGCCCGCAGGGATGGGCACGCCGGCCCGCTCGTCGAGGATGTTGGCCGAGCCCAGGAAGTTGGCGACAAACAGGTTCGCCGGGTTCTCGTAGAGCTCCATCGGCGTGCCGACCTGCTGGATCCGGCCGGCGTCCATCACGGCGATGCGGTCGCAGATCGTGTTGGCCTCTTCCTGGTCGTGGGTCACGAAGATCGTCGTGAGGCCGAGCCGCTGCTGAAGAGAGCGCAGCTCGCGGCGTACGGTGACGCGCATCTTGGCGTCGAGGTTGGAGAGCGGTTCGTCGAGCAGCAGCACCTTGGGCTCGACGGCGATGGTGCGCGCCACGGCCACGCGCTGCTGCTGGCCGCCCGACAGCTGCGCCGGCCGCCGTTCCGCAAAGGCCGAGAGGCCGACCAGTTCGAGGGCCTGCGAAACCCGGCGGTCGATCTCGGCGCGCGGCAGGCGGCGCTCCTCCAGCCCGAAGGCGACGTTCTTCGCCACCGTCATGTGCGGCCACAGCGCATAACTCTGGAACACCATGCCGACGTCGCGCTTCCACGGCGGCAGCGGCGCCACGTCCTGTCCGTCGAGCAACACCTTGCCGGTCTGCGCCTGGGCGAAGCCCGCGATCAGCCGCAGCAAGGTGGTCTTGCCGCAGCCCGAGGGGCCGAGGAAGGCGAAGAACTCGCCGGGCCGGATCGAGAGGGCGACGTCCTTCAGCACGTGGGTCGTACCGTAGGACAGGTTGACCCCGCTGATCTCGATGCCCACAGCCCGGGCCGGCTTCGACATGGTCATGTCCGTCATATATCGAGCCCCCGGGCGCGTTGCGAGCGATCGACCGCGAGCTGCGACAGTCCCATGCAGATCGCCACGATGAGCACGGCGATCACGCCCAGCGCCGCGCCGGCGCCGCGTCCGGCCGGGGTCTGCATCAGCACGTAGAGACCGTAGGCCAGCGGCGCGTCGGAATTCGACTGGACCAGGATCAGCACGGCCGACAGTTCGACCGCGGCCGTGGCGAAGCTGGTGACGAAGCCCGCCAGCAGCCCGCCGGTCATCAGCGGGACTACGACCCGGCGTACCGTGCGCGCCTTGGTGGCGCCGAGATTCTCCGCGGCTTCCTCCAGCGACACCGAGATCTGCTGCAGGGCCGCATAGGCGGCGCGCAGCGCATAGGGCAGGCGGCGGATGGCGATGGCCAGCACGATCACGATCCACAGCGTCGCGAGCGGCGTTCCGTCGGGCAGGCTGACGCCGTAGAAGGCGCGCAGGTAACCAATACCCAGCACCACGCCGGGAACCGCGAGCGCGGTGCTGGCGGCCCAGTCGAGCCATTGCCGCCCGGGCAGGCGCGTGCGCAGGACGAGATAGGCGATGGTGCCGCCGATCACGACGTCGATGGCCGCCGCGAGGCCGGAATAGAGCAGCGTGTTCTTGATGTAGACCGAGCTGTCACCCAGCACGCGCATGTAATGCGCCAGCGTGTAACCGTCGGGCAGCGGGCTGAACGACCAGACCGTGGCGAAGGACAGCAGCACCAGCCCGACATGCGGCGCCAGCACCAGCGTCAGGATCAGGATCACGACGGCATAGGCCAGCACCTGCTCGCGCGGCTTCAGCTGCCGCCGGGCGAGTCCGCCGCCGCCGCGCTGGGTCGTGGCATAGTCCTTGCCCTTCATGACCAGCGCGGTTGCCCACATGGTCGCCACCGCGACGAGGATCAGCACGACCGAGATGACGTAGCCCATCGGATCGTCGATGCCGATCGAGGTGATGCGCAGATAGGCCTGCGGCGCCAGCATCTCCTTGACGTTGAGCAGCAGTGGAGTCGCCACGTCGTCGAACACCTTCACGAACACCAGGCTGGAGCCTGCGATGTAGCCCGGCAGCGCCAGCGGCAGCGCGATGCGGCGGAACAGGCGCAGCCCGTGCGAGCCCAGGTTCTGCGCCGCCTCCTCCATGCTGCGGTCGATGTTGCGCAGCGCCGCCGACAGGTTGACCAGGATGAACGGGAAGTAGTGGATGGCCTGCAGGAAGATGACGCCGTTCAGCCCTTCCATGAAGCCGATCTTGAAGTCGAACCATTCATCGAGCAGCAGGTTCACCGAGCCGTTGCGGCCGAACAGCAGCTGCATCGCCACGGCGCCGACGAAGGGCGGCATGATCAGCGGCAGGAAGCCCAGGGTCTGCACCAGCATGGCGCCGCGGAACTCGAAGCGTGTCGTGAGATAGGCGAGCGGCAGCGCCAGCGCCGAGGCCCACACGACCGTCATTCCCGACACGTAGACCGAGTTCCAGAACGACCGCACGAACAGGTCGGTGCGGCCGAAGTCGAGGAAGTTGACGAGAGTGAGCCCGCCGCCACCCTTCTCGGTGAAGGCGACATAGACGACGGTCGCCACCGGCACGATCAGGAAGACGCCGAGGAACAGCGCGATGGCGAGCGCCAATGCGACCTGACCGGGGGAGCGGCTCATACGCCTCCCCATTCAAATGGGGAGGTGCCCCTGTAGTCAGGGGCGGAGGGGTCATGAATCGTGACCCCCAACGCGATGACCCCTCCGCCCGCGTGAGACGCGGGCACCTCCCCAGATGACTGGGGAGGCAGGTGATACGAGTCCCGCACTAGCGCGCCAGCTTCAGCGCCTCGTCGGCCTTGGCTTTGGCGGCGGCGTACTTCTCCTTGGCGAAGGCGGCCCATTGCTGTTCGAGCTCTGCCTGGCGCGCCGACTTTTCCTTTCCGCCGGTGAAGGCGGCCTTGATCTCGGGCGAGGCGGCCTGGGCCTCGGTGATCGGCATGGCGGCGATCAGGTCGCGGGCTTCCTTGGCGAGCGCGCGGGCCTGGGCATTGTCCTTCTTCTTCAGCGCCGCATCTACTTCATGCAGCACCTTCGTCACGGCCTTCAGCGGCTCGAGCTGGAAGGTGATGAGCTGGTCGAACAGCGTGTCGACGGCCGCCGTGCGCTTCTCCGACAGTTCGGCGTTGAAGGTGAGCAGCCCCTGGAGGTTCTTGTCCTTGAAGGGGTTGGGATAGTCGGCCGGCGCCTTGGCATAGGTCTCGGGACGCACCGGGAGACGGCGGATCGTCGGTTCGAGCAGCACTTCCTGGCCCGTGGGCGACAGCAGGAACTCGATGAAGGCCTCGGCGCCGGCCTTGTTGGGCGCGTTGGCGACGACGCCGACATTGGCGGGCACCAGGGTCGTCACCGACGGATAGACGAACTTCACCGGGAAGCCCGCGCCCTGCGAGGAGAAGGCGAAGAAGTCGATCACGATGCCGTAGCCGACCTGGCCGGAGTTCACGGCCTCCGGCACGCCGAACGAGCGATCGGTCACGGTGCGCAGGTTGCCGGCGATGTCCTTGGTCGTGCGCCAGCCCTTGTCCCAGCCTTCGCCCTGCAGGATCGTCTCGATCGTGAGGTGTGTCGTGCCGGAGCGCGACGGCGCCGAGATCGACACATGGTCGAAATAGGGCGCCTGCGCGAGGTCCTGCCACTCCTTCGGTGTCGGCAGCTTGTTGGCCTTCACGTAGCGCTCGTTCCACATGATGCCGTAGCCCGAGGCCGCGAAGCCGGAATAGAAGCCGTCCTTGTCGTTCACCGGATATGAGCCGACCTTCTCGGCAATGCCGGTGGCCTTGGGCTTGTAGGGGCTGAGCAGCTTCTTGCCCTTCAGCACCTCGAAGGCGTCTGGCGCGGAGGCCCAGAAGAGGTCGACCTGGTTGTTGCCCTTGGTCTCCTCGACGAACTTCACGCCGGCATTGGTATTGCGATTCTGCACTTCCAGCATCGCGCCCGGCACGGCCTTCTCGAAGGCCTTCTTGATCGGGTCGGTGACGTCCTTGGAGAACGAGGTGACGACCGTCACCTTGCCGGTCTGCGCAAAGCCGGCGCCGGAAGCGAGCACGAGACCCAAAGCGGAGCCGAGGGCAAGGGCGGAGCGGCGGAACATGGCGTTTCTCTCCTGCGGTTCTTGATCAGGCGGCTTCGATGAAACTGTCGAGCACCTTCTTGGGGCCGGCTTTCTCGAAATCGATGTCGAGCTTGTTGCCATCGACGGCAACGATGCGGCCGTAGCCGAATTTCTGGTGGAAGACACGCTGGCCGATGCTGAGATCGACCCGGTCGCCTTCGGTCGCGCGGCGATCGTCGGCGGTCTCGTCGCGATAGCGGCCGCGCCGGCCGGTGACGCCCAGGCTCTCATATTCGAAGCCACTGGCCTGGTCGCGCAGGCCGCCATGGTGGCCGGCGGAATAGGTCGCGTAGAGGCCGGCATCGCTGCTTTCGGCAAGCTGGCCCTGCGGCAGCTCGCGCAGGAAGCGCGACGGGATCGCGGCCTGCCACTGGTTGAAGACCCGGCGGTTGGCGGCGAAGGAAACGTAGGCCCGTTTGCGCGCGCGTGTCAGCCCGACATAGGCCAGCCGCCGCTCCTCCTCGAGACCCGCCAGCCCCTTGTCGTCGAGCGCGCGCTGGTTGGGGAACAGGCCTTCCTCCCAGCCCGGCAGGAAGACCGTGTCGAACTCGAGGCCCTTGGCGGCGTGAAGGGTCATCACGCTCACCATGTCGGTGTCACCGCGCTCGGCCATGTCGGTGAGCAGAGCCACGTGCTCCATGAACGCCGGCAGCGAATCGAATTCCTGCAGCGCGTTGATGAGCTCCTTCAGGTTCTCCAGCCGGCCCTCGGCTTCGGGCGACCGGTCGATTCGCAGCATGTCGGTGTAGCCGGACTCGTCGAGGATGGTCTCGACCACCTCGACGTGGCTCATGCCGTCGAGCATCGCCCGCCAGCGTTCGAAGTTGCGGATCAGGTCGCCCAGCGCCTTGCGCGGCCGTGCCTTCAGCTCGTCGGTCTCGAGCGCCCGCCGTGTCGCCTCGAACAGCGAGATCTTCTGCGCCCGCTGGATCAGTCGCAGCGTGCGCAGCGCCGATTCGCCCAGGCCCCGGCGCGGCGTATTGTAGATGCGTTCGAAGGCGAGGTCGTCGTCGTGCTGGACGGTGACGCGGCAATAGGCCAGCGCGTCGCGGATTTCCTGGCGCTCGTAGAAGCGCGGGCCGCCGATCACCCGGTAGGGCAGGCCCATGGTGATGAACCGCTCCTCGAATTCGCGGGTCTGGAAGCCGGCGCGCACGAGGATCGCGATCTGCGAGAGCCTGTGCTTGTCGCGCTGCAGCGCCTCGATCTCCTCGCCGATGGTGCGCGCTTCCTCGTCGCCGTCCCAGACGCCGCGCAGCGAGATGCGCTCGCCTTCCTTGGCGTCGGTCCACAGCGTCTTGCCGAGCCGGCCCTCATTGTGGGCGATGAGGTGCGAGGCGGCGGCCAGTATGTGCGGTGTCGAGCGGTAGTTGCGCTCCAGCCGGACGATGGTGGCGCCAGGGAAATCCTTCTCGAAGCGCAGGATGTTGCCCACCTCGGCGCCGCGCCAGCCGTAGATCGACTGGTCGTCGTCGCCGACGCAGCAGACATCCTGCGTGCCCTGCGCCAGCAGTCGCAGCCAGAGATACTGCGCGACGTTGGTGTCCTGGTATTCGTCGACCAGGATATGGCGGAAGCGGCGATGATAGACCGCGAGGATGTCGGGATGCTTCTGCCACAGGGTGACGCAATGCATCACCAGGTCGCCGAAATCGACGGCATTCACCTCGGCGAGGCGCTCCTGGTACTGGCGGTAGATGTCGGCGGCACGGCCACCCGCGAATTCGCCGGCTTCGTCGCCGGACACCTTGTCCGGCGTCAGGGCGCGATCCTTCCAGCGCTGGATGATCCCGGACAGGATGCGCGCCGGCCATTTCTTGTCATCGATCCCCTCGGCCTGCAGCAGCTGCTTGATCAGCCGCGTCTGGTCGTCGGTGTCGAGGATCGTGAAGTTGCTCTTCAGCCCGATCAGCTCGGCATGGCGGCGCAGCACGCGCACGCCGATCGCGTGGAAGGTGCCGAGCCACATCCCGTCGGCGGCGCCGCCGATCAGGCTCGCCACGCGGTCGAGCATTTCGCGCGCCGCCTTGTTGGTGAAGGTGACCGCCAGGATCTGCGACGTCCGGGTCTGGCCGGTGATCAGCAGATGGGCGATGCGGGTGGTGAGCACGCGGGTCTTGCCGGTGCCGGCCCCGGCCAGCACCAGCAAGGGCCCGCCGGTATGGGTCACGGCCTGGCGCTGCTCGTCGTTCAGCCCCTCGAGATGGGCCATGGACGCAACGGCGCGCCGCGCCGGCATGGGATCGGCCGGGACGGGTTCATCGGTGATTTCGAACGGATCGGCGGGGGGCGCCATGACCGTCATATAGCAATCGGGGCGGCGGACGCCTATCTTTGAGACTGTGGACGCGCTTGGTGCGCGCGGAGGTGTGCGGATGGCCCGAGGGTTGAACGGTTCCGCAAACGGTGCCGGCCATTGGCCGCCGCCCGGCGAGGAGGGCGTGGTCGCCCGCACGCCTGGAGGTGGCTCGAACCTGCCGCCGCTGGTTTCGGCGGCGCTGCCGGCCGTGGTCGGCGTCAGAACGACGATTCCGGAGACCCGCCGTTCGGCCCAGAATTTGGGCACGGAGCGTGAAGGTCACGGCATCCTGGTCGACGATGAAGGGCTGATCCTCACCATCGGCTATCTCATCATGGAAGCGGACACGGTGACGATCACCGACATCGACGGTAACGAACTGGCCGCCCGGATCGTCGGCTACGACTATGAGAGCGGCTTCGGACTCGTGCGGACCGAGACTCCGATGCCGCTGAAGCCGATGCGGTTCGGCGACTCCGATTCCCTCACCTTGCGCGGCGAGGCCTATGTCGCGGGCCTGGGCGGCGAGAAGGCCGCGCTCAAGGTCAAGGTCGCCGGCCGGCGCGAGTTCGCCGGCTACTGGGAATACCTGCTCGACAATGCAATCTTCACGGTGCCGGCCTATCCATTATGGGGCGGCTCGGCCCTGATCAGCCTGGAGGGCGAGCTGCTGGGTGTCGGCTCGCTGCTGGTGCAGGAAGCGCTGGGTCCCGGCTCGCCGGCATTCCCGGGCAACATGTACGTGCCGATCAACCGGCTGAAGCCGATCTTCGACGAACTGGTGGCCACAGGCCGGCTGTCGACGCCGCCGCGTCCATGGCTGGGCCTCTACACGCTCGAGCATATGGGCCAACTCGTGGTCGGTGGCGTTTCCGACGGAGGACCGGCCGACCGCGCCGGGTTGCAGCGTGGCGACATACTGCATGCTCTGAACGACGAAGTGCTCGACGATGTCGGTGACTTCTACCGCAAGCTCTGGGCGATCGGCCCCGCGGGCTCGGTGGTGAAGCTCCGGATGGAACGCGGCAACGATACGTTCGACGTCACCGTCCGCACCGGCGACCGCGCGACCTATCACAAGTACGGCGCCGACTGATCCGCCTGTGAATAGCTGCGCTTTGACTCAGGGCTCGCGCGCTGCATAGGTTCGCGCCAAGCGACAACGGGGAGATATCGATGGCCAAGGCGTTCGCCTCGCAGGCGGATATGACGGACAAGAAGATCACCTTCAGCCGTCTCTCCGAACACGCCTATGCCTTCACCGCGGAGGGCGATCCCAATACCGGCATCGTGATCGGCGACGACGCGGTCATGGTGATCGATGCGCAGGCAACGCCGAAGATGGCGGAGCAGGTGATCGAGCGCATCCGCACCGTCACCGACAAGCCGATCAAGTACGTGGTGCTGTCGCACTATCATGCCGTGCGCGTGCTGGGCGCCAGCGGCTACGCGCCCGAGCACATCATCTGCAGCGAAGCCACGCGCGAGATGATCGTCGAGCGCGGCGCGGAGGACTACAAGTCGGAGCTGCAGCGCTTTCCGCGCCTGTTCCAGGCGGCGGAGACCATTCCGGGTCTGACCTGGCCCACCATCACTTTCACGGACCGCATGACCCTGTGGCTGGGCAAGCTGCAGGTCGACATCATCCATGCCGGCCGCGGTCATACCAAGGGCGACACGATCGTCTGGCTGCCCGAGGAGCGCACGCTGTTCAGCGGCGATCTCGTCGAGTACGGCGCCACGCCCTATTGCGGCGACGCGCACTACAAGGACTGGCCGGAGACGCTCCAGAAGCTGCGCGACCTCAAGGCCGAGGCGCTGGTGCCGGGCCGGGGCGACGCGCTGATCGGCGAGGGCCCGGTCGAGGAGGGGATCGCCGGAACCCAGGCCTTCCTCAGCGACCTCTACAAGGTCGTCGAGAAGAGCGCCGAGAGCGGCGACTCGCTGAAGCAGGCCTACGACAAGGCGATGGCCGCGCTGCAGCCGCGCTACGGCAACTGGGTGATCTTCGAGCACTGCATGCCCTTCGACGTCAGTCGCGCCTACGACGAGGCCAAGGGCCTCGACCATCCGCGCATCTGGACCGCCGAACGCGACATCGAGATGTGGGCGGCGCTGGAAAAGGCCGAGTGACAATGCTCGCCTTGGAGCGCGCCACTCCAGTGGCGCATCATGAGCGCCACTGGAGTGGCGCGCTCCCATGAGTTCCTACACTTACCGTCACTATCCCTATCACCGGCCCGCCGAACTCGATGGCAAAAGCGAGCGCCGACCGGTCGTGATCGTTGGCGCCGGCATGGCCGGACCGACTCTGGCGCTCGCGCTGGCGCAACGCGGCGTGGCGTCGGTGGTGCTGGACGAGGACGACACGGTGAGCCTGGGGAGCCGCTCGATCTGCCAGGCCAAGCACAGTCTCGAGAGCTGGGATCGGTTCGGCATCGCAAGCCGCATGGTCGAGAAGGGCATCACCTGGGAGCAGGGCGAACTCTATCTCCACGACAGGCCGGTCTTCCGCTTCAACCTGCAGCCCGAGCCGGGCCACAAGTTCCCGGCCTTCGTGAACCTGCAGCAATATTACGTGGAGGAATATCTCTACGAGCGCTGCCTCGCCGAACCTCTGGTCGAGCTGCGCTTCCGCAACAAGGTGGTCGCGATCACACCCAGCGACGAAGGCGTCACGGTCGAGGTTGAGACGCCGGACGGGCGCTACAAGCTCGATGCCGATTGGTTGGTCGCCTGCGACGGCGTGCGCAGCACCGTGCGGCACCTGATGGACCTGCCCTATCCCGGCGAGGTCTTCCACGACCGCTTCCTGATCGCCGACATCAGGCTGTTGAGCGAGCTGCCGAAGGAGCGGCGCTTCTGGTTCTATCCACCGTTCCATCCGACCAACTCGGTGCTGCTGCACCGCCAGGCCGACAATGTGCTGCGCGTCGACTTCCAGCTCGGCCCCGACGCCGATCCGGAAGAGGAGAAGAAGCCCGAGAACATCGACCGGCGCCTGCGCCAGATGTTCGGTCCCGATGCGCGCTGGGAGCATGAATGGACCAGCGTCTACACCTTCACCTGCCGGATCATGGAGCGTTTCGTCCACGGCCGCGTGATCTTCGCCGGCGATGCCGCCCATGTGGTCTCGCCTTTCGGTGCGCGCGGCGGCAACGGCGCCATCGCCGATGTCGACAACCTCGCCTGGAAGCTGGCGATGGTGCTCGGCAAGACCGCTCCGGTCTCGCTGCTCGACAGCTACTGCAGTGAGCGTCGTGCGGCGGCGCAGGAGAACATCCTGAACTCAACGCGCAGCACCGACTTCATCACGCCGAAGTTTGCCGCCTCGCGCGCCTTCCGTGACGCCACCCTGTCGCTGGCGCGTGACTTTCCTTTCGCGCGCGCGCTGATCAACAGCGGTCGGCTCTCCGTGCCGACCGCGCAGCCGGGCTCGCCGCTCGACACGGCGGATACCGATGCCGACTGGGTGCGCGGCCCGGCGCCGGGATGCGCGATGCTCGACGCGCCGATCGGCCGGGAGGGGGAAGGCTGGCTCATCGACCGGCTCGGTCCGGATTTCACGGTGCTGACCTTTTCGGATTACGATTCGCCGGTGACGGAATTCCCGCGTGGGACGACCGGCGTTTGCATTGCCGGCGACGGGCTGGCGCGCCAGCGCTACGATGCGCGGCCGGGGACGACCTATCTCGTTCGTCCCGACCGATACGTCGCCGCCCGCTGGCGCCGCTTCGACGGCGCTGCGATCGCCGCGGCGATCGGGCGGGCGACTGGCAACGGCTGAGGAGACCGCCATGGCCGACACCTCGACTGGCGCGTTGCGTCGCACCTTGAATCTCGCGCGTCCCGACGACGTCTATAACGCGATCGTCGACGCGCACCGCGATCTCAGCGACGATCAATGCCGCGCCTTCGACGCACGCCTGATCCTCCTGCTGGCGAACCATGTCGGCGACGAGGTGCTGCAGGAAGCGTTGGTCGCGGCGCGCGAGACGATGGAGGAGACATGAAGGACATGCTCAAGGGCCGGCTGGCGCTGGTCACCGGCGCGGGCCGCGGCAACGGCGCCGCCATCGCGCGCGGCCTGGCGGCGGCGGGCGCCCGCGTCATCGTCACCGACGTCGATCTGGATGCCGCGCGCGCGATCGCCGACAGCATCGTCAAGGCGGGCGGCGAGGCGCGCGGTCATGCACTCGACGTTACCGACGAAGAGAGCTGCACCAAACTGGCGCAGGACGTCTCCCTGCTGGTCGGCCCGATCAGTATCCTGGTCAACAATGCCGGCATCTTCCTGCGCGGCGGGCTGACCGGGCCGGACGGCCGGGCGCGCTGGGAACGCACGATGGAGGTGAACGTCCAGGGCCCTTTCAATGTCACCATGGCCTTCATCGAGCAGCTGAAGCACACCAGGGGCAGCATCGTGAACATCGCCTCGATCAACTCCTTCGTCGCGCCGGCCGGCAGCGGCGTCTATCCCGTCTCGAAGGGCGCGCTGGCCCAGTTCACGCGGGCGCTCGCGACGGAGCTGGCGCCCGACGGCGTGCGGGTGAACGCGCTGGCGCCGGGTATCATCGCGACGGCGATGACGGAGGTGACGCGTGCCGACCCGAAGAAGCTGGACGGCTTCCTGGCGCACGTGCCGATGAAGCGCGTCGGCCAGCCGGAGGAACTGGCCGGGCCGGTGGTCTTTCTGTGTTCGGAGGCGGCCAGTTACATCACCGGCGCCATCCTCCCGGTCGATGGAGGATATCTTGCCGTCTGATCCGCAGACACTGGTGGTGCGGCCGGCCACGGTCGCGGATGTCGATACGCTGCATCGTTTCTCGGTCGATCTCGCGACCTACGAGGACGAGCCGGACGCCGTCGGCTCGACGCCCGAGACGCTGGCGCGCGACGGCTTCGGCGAGCACCCGCAATTCGCCGCCCTGGTCGCCGAGCGGGGCTCCACGCCCGTGGGCTTCATCCTCTATACGTTCAACTATTCCGTCTGGACCGCCGCGCGCGGCATCTTCATCGAGGATATCTGGGTCGTACCCGAGGAACGCCGCGGCGGCGTGGCGCGCGCGCTGATGCAGGGGCTGGCGCGGGAATGCGTGGCCAAGGGCTACAAGCGCATCGATCTCAACGTGCTCGACTGGAACCCGGCGCGCGGCTTCTACGAGCGCCTGGGCTATCGCTGGATTCGCAACTGGCTGCCCTATCGCCTCAGCGGCGAGGCGCTGGCCGCGCTCGCTAGCTCCTCTTCGAAAGCCCCATGACGCGGCCGGCCTTGGCCGGTTTCGGCAAGGCCTGGTGCGTCGCCCAGATCGCATCGAGACGCTCGGCCACCGGCACCGGCCAGGGGCCGGAACGTCGCGTCTCGTAGTTGATGTTCATCACGATCGTCTCGTTGGTCGCTGCCAGATAGTCCTGCTCGGCATGGTACATCTCGTGGAAGAGGTGGACCTTCTTGGCATCGCGCGCGAGCAGCTGGGTGGTGAAGCGCAGCGGCGCGCCTTCGCGCACTTCGCGATCGTAGGTGACGTGGGTCTCCAGCACGAAGGTCATGCCGAGCTTGCCGTCGACGTAGCGGCGGCCCAGCCCCATGTTGCGCATGAAGGCGCCCGAGGCCTGATCGAAGGCCGCCACGTAGAAGGCCACGTTCATGTGGCCGTTCCAGTCGACCCATTCGGGAATCACGGTCGAGCGGTGGGTGTCGAGCGGGGCGCGGGTGATCAGTTCGGGAAGTTCGTACGGCAGGGACTGAAGCATGGACGCTGTTACTTCTTCTTGATTCCGATGAGGCGGCCGGCCTGGGACGGACGAGGGAGGGCGGCATGCGCCGCGGCGAGCTGCTCGATGCGCTCCATGGCGAAGCCGGGCCAGGGCGCCGAGCGGCGGGTCTGGTAGTCGATGTTCATCAGCATGAGTTCGTTGGTGGCCGCGAGATAGCCTTCCTTCGCATGATACATCATGTGGATGAAGTGGAGGCGCTTGGCGTCGTGATCGAGGATCTGCGTGGTGATGCGCAAGGGGTCGCCTTCCTTGACCTCGCGATCGTAGGTGACGTGCGCCTCGAGCACGAAGGTCATGCCGATCTCGTCGCGCGTATATTCGTAGCCGCAGCCGAATTGCTGGCAGAGCGTGTCCGTCGCCTTGTCGAAGGCGACGACGTAGTAGCCCACGTTCATGTGGCCGTTCCAGTCGATCCAGTCGGGCAGCACGGTGGCGGGATGGCGATCGAGCGGCGCCGCAAGGTCGAGATCGATCATGGGGTACGGAGCTAATTTCATGCGACCGACCGTAGCGAAGCGGCCCGGCGCACCGCAAGTTCCGTGCAACGGTGTTGCGAGGAGCGAACATGGCGAAGAAGACGAAGGCGGTCGTGCTGGGCGTGGGCGCCGAGCGCGGGCTTGGCGCGGCGGCGAGCCGGCGCTTTGCGAAAGAGGGATATCACGTGCTGGTGGCCGGTCGCACCGGGCCCAAGATCGACAAGGTCGTGCAGGGGATTCGCGAGGCCGGCGGCTCGGCGACGGCCGTCGTGGTCGACGGCACCAAGGAAGACCAGGTGGTCGCGCTGTTCGACCGGGCGATGGCCGACGATGCCGACGGCGCACCGGCCGACCTGCTGGTGTTCAACATGGGCAACAATGCCGCCGTCGATTTCCGCGAGATGACGGCACAGCATTTCGAGGATTCCTGGCGGGTCGGCTGCTTCGCCGGCTTCCTGTTCGGCCGCGAAGCCATGCGCCGGCTGGCGCCGCTGGGACGCGGCACGGTGATCTTTACCGGCGCCTCGGGCTCGTTGCGCGGCCGGCCGCGCTTCGCCGCCTTCAATGCCACCAAGGGCGGCCTGCGGCTGATGGTGCAGTCGATGGCGCGCGAGTTCGGGCCACAGGGAATCCATGTCGCGCACGCCATCATCGACGGCGGCATCGAGGGCGAGCGTCTGCTGTCGCGCATGCCCGACCGCGCCGACAAGGCCGGTCCGGACGGCCTGCTGAACATCGACGCGATCGCCGACAGCTATTGGCACCTGCACCGCCAGCACCGCAGCGCCTGGACGCACGAGATCGACCTGCGCCCGTACAAGGAACCGTTTTGAAAATTCCCCGTCGTCCCGAGCGGAGCGCAGCGAAGTCGAGGGACCTCTTTTCGCCTCGGCACATCGTGCGTCGGAAAAGAGGTCCCTCGACTGCGCCGCCCCGGGGGCGGCTTCGCTCGGGACGACGGGCTTGGTGATTAACGCGGAATCGCCAGCAACTCCGCGGCCACCAGGTCCGGCGCCGAGATGATGCAGTTGTGGCCGGCTTCGATCGAACGGTAGCGGACATGCGACATCGTCTGGACCTTCTCGTGCATGCCGGCCGACACCGGATAGCGCGGCCTGGTGCAGGCGATGTAGGTCATCGGGCGGCCGTTGCCGGCGGGGTGATGGAGCGTGATCGGCTTGGTGTAGCAGGCGAGCGGATGCGGCGTGAGATGGCGGTGCGTCCAGGCGGCCAATTCCGGATCGTCGATGATCAGGCTGCCGACCGGCGCGAAGGGCAGGACCTCCGTGCCGTTCACGACCTTCACCAGCTTCTTCCGCTTGGCCACGATCTCGGGCGGGATGCGGCCGAAGATCGACTGGCCGTCGGTGGCGATGCCGCCGTCGACGATGACGAGATGGCCGATGCGCTCGGGAATGCGATCGGTGACGAGGGTGGCGATCAGGCTGCCGAAACTGTGGCCGACCAGAACGATGTCGCGCAGGTCTTCCTTCTCCAGCGTGGCGATCGTGTCGGCGAGGAACACGTCGTTGTCGAGCTCGGGCGACAGTTCCGCCGCGCGCTCGCCGATGCCGCGAAAGGGCAGGGCACGAGCGTCGTGGCCCGCCGCGGTCAGGCGTTCGACGACGAATTTCCAGGACCAGGCGCCCATCCAGGCGCCGGGAAGACAGATATAGGTACGAGACTCGGTCATTCAGCTCGGCGTTTTCGGGGTTTTCATCGGCGTGCTACCGTGCCGCAAACAAGTAGAGGATGCCATGGCCACCAATCGTCGCGTGCTGCTGAAGTCGCGTCCGCAGGGCGAACCGACGCCCGCCAATTTCGAGGTCGTCGACCAGTCGATCCCCGAGCCTAAGGACGGCGAGTACCTGTCGCGCACGATCTGGCTGTCGCTCGATCCCTATATGCGCGGCCGCATGGCGGAGACCAAGGGCTACGCCTCGAACGTCAATCTCGGCGACGCGATGGTCGGCGGCACGGTGGGCCAGGTGGTGAAGTCGAGGAACCCGCGCTTCAAGGAAGGCGACTATGTCGTCGAGTATGCCGGCTGGCAGAGCTACGCCGTCTCGACCGGCGACATGTCGATGAAGCTCGATCCCGACGCCGCGCCGCTCTCGACCGCGCTGTCGGTGCTGGGCATGCCGGGCATGACCGCCTGGTGGGGGCTGATGGAGATCGGCAAGCCGAAGCCTGGCGAAACCGTGGTCGTGTCGGCGGCGTCCGGCGCCGTCGGCTCGGTGGTCGGCCAGCTCGCCAAGCTCAGGGGTTGCCGCGCGGTCGGCATCGCCGGCGGCAAGGAGAAGTGCGACTACGTCGTGAACGAGCTGGGCTTCGATGCCTGCGTCGACTATCGCGCGGCCGGTGCAAACCTGTTCAAGGAGCTGCGGGCCGCGGCGCCCAAGGGCATCGATATCTACTTCGAGAATGTCGGCGGGGCGGTGCAGGCCGCCGTCGTGCCCCAGCTCAACGACTTCGCGCGTGTGCCGCTCTGTGGCCTGATCTCGCAATACAACGAGATGCAGATGAACCCGGGTCCCGACTGGCGCCTGCTGCTGATCAAGCGTGCCACTGTGACCGGCTTCATCGTGTCGGATCACTTCGGCCAGATGGCCGACTTCTGGAAGGAAGTGCCGGCTGCGGTGAAGGCCGGCAAGATCAAGTATCGCGAGGATATCGTGCAGGGCATCGAGAACGCGCCCGAGGCGTTCATCGGCCTCCTGAAGGGCCGGAACTTCGGCAAGCTGCTGGTGCAGGTCGCCGAGGATCCGACCCGGAAGTAGCGCCTCAGGCGGCCGGGCGGTTCTTCAGCGCGAGGCCCATCGTCACCCAGCCCGAGCCGATGAAGATCAGGTCGATGCCGAGGAAGATGCCCAGCACGAAGAAGCTGGAGGCCGGCCACTGGGCGATGATCATGGCGCCCAGCAGCAGGGTCACGAGGCCGGACACGACGACCCAGCCCCACGGCTTGCCCGCGGACTTCATGCTGAAGGCGAGGAAGATGCGCAGCACGCCGCCGGCCACGAGTGCCGCACCCAGCATCAGCGTGAGGATGGTGGCGGCCGCGAAGGGGTTGCCGATGGCGATGACGCCGGCGCCGACATAGAGCAGGCCGAGCAGCATCCAGACGGCGAACTTGCCCCAGCCCTTGACGCTGAACGCCGCGACGATTTCCGCGACGCCGCCCATGATCATCATGATGCCGACGATCATGACGGCGGAAGCGGTCGCCGCAACGGCGCTGCCCAGCGCGACGAAGCCCGCGAACAGGAACACGACGCCCAGCGCCACGATCCATCCCCACTTGGCGCGAAGGACCTTGATGCCTTCCGCGAGATTCGGAGGAAGCGGCGTGTTGGTGGACATTGTCATGGCGATGCTCCTTCAGAGCGGAATGGACAATGTCAGGATACACCCGCGCAATGGCACTGTCGCCGGTTGTATGGGACACTCAAGTGTCACAGGAATGCAGGAAGACATGAACGATTCTAAAAATGAGGCATCCCCGCCGCGTCCGGCCACAACCGTGCTGCTGCTGCGGCCGTCAAAGCCGGGAGACGCCGCCTCACCGCTCGAGGTCTTCATGGTCGTGCGCCATCACCAGATCGACTCCTTCTCCGGGGCGCTCGTCTTCCCCGGCGGCAAGCTCGAGGAAGCAGACGGCGCCCCGTCGCTGCGCGCCCGCTGCGGCGGCGCCGACAAGATCGACGATGCCGAGCTCAAGTTCCGTGTCGCCGGCGTGCGCGAGGCCTTCGAGGAATGCGGCGTCCTGCTGGCCCGCAAGCGCGGCCAGCGGGCGCTGATCGGGGCGGCCGATCTCAAGGGGATCGAAGAGCGCTGGCGCGCCAAGCTCGCCAAGGACGAGGCGAGCATCGTCGATATGGTCGAGGCCGAGGACCTGGAGATCGCGACCGAGCTGATGACGCCCTACGCGCACTGGATCACGCCGACCTTCGTGCCCAAGCGCTTCGACACCTGGTTCTTCCTGGCCGAGGCCCCGGAGGACCAGGTTGCGCTGCACGACGGCTCGGAATCGACGGACTCGGTCTGGATCGGCGCCCAGGAAGCGATCGACGAGGCGAAGGCCGGGAAGCGGACGCTGGTCCACGCAACGATGAAGAACCTCGAGCTGCTGGCGGAGGGCAAGACGGTCGCGGGCGCGATCGCCGCGGCGAGTGCCCGCAAGATCGTCACCGTCCAGCCATGGGTCGAGGTGAAGGACGGCAAGAAGTTCCTGCACATCCCCGAGGGTGCGGGATACCGCAACCTCGTCCGCGAAATGCCGCCGTCCGGCGGGGTTCCGCAGACCGGAAGATAATTCCGCGCATAACGATTCGGACACGAAAAGCGGCTCGCCGGGAACGGGCGACCGCGCTAAGAGCGACCCCATAAACGCTCGTTCATGAACCGACCTCGGTCGGACCAGGTGGAGGAAGAAGAACGATGGTCGGAATCGTGGCCTATGGCGCCTATGTGCCGCGCCTGCGTCTCAACCGTCAGGCCGTCTACGACGCCAACAAGTGGTTTGCGCCGGGCCTGCGCGGCCTCGCCAAGGGCGAGCGCTCGATGGCCAACTGGGACGAGGACTCGATCACCATGGCGGTGGAGGCCTCGCGCGACTGCCTGACCAGCCACAAGGCCGAGGACGTCCGCAACATCTACTTCGCCTCGACGACTCATCCGTTCAAGGACCGTCAGAACGCCGGCGTGATCGGCACGGCGCTCAACGTCGAGCAGAATTTGTCGGCGATGGACGTCGGCGGATCGCTGAAAGCCGGCACCTCGGCGCTGATCGCCGGCCTCAACGCCTCCAAGGATGGCGCGCCGTCCCTGGTGGCGGCCGCCGACAAGCGGATGGCCCGCGTCGCCTCGGCCAACGAACTCAACTACGGTGATGGCGCGGCGGCGCTGCTGTGCGGCACCGAGAACGTGATCGCCAGGCTCGTCGGCCACCATTCCGTATCGATGGACTTCGTCGATCACTTCCGCGGCGAGGACGCCGAGTTCGATTACGGCTGGGAAGAGCGCTGGATTCGCGACGAGGGCTACTCGAAGATCGTGCCGCCCGCGATCAAGGCGGCGCTTGCGGCCTGCAAGCTCAAGGGCAGCGACATCACCCACTTCATCATGCCCAGCCTGATGCCGGCGGTGCCCAAACTGATGGCCAAGCTGGCGGGCATCGGCGAGGGCGCGGTGCGCGACCTGATGGGGGCTTCGCTTGGCGATACCGGCGCGGCGCATGCGCTCGTCATGCTGGTCGATGCGCTGGAAGGCGCCAAGGCGGGCGACAGGATCATGGTCGTGGCCTTCGGCCAGGGTGTCGATACGCTGGTCTTCGAGGTCACGGCCGAGAAGGACAAGCTTCCCAAGCGCAAGGGCCTGTCCGGCTGGATGGCGCGCCGCAAGGAAGAGAAGAACTACATGAAGTTCCTCGCCTTCAACGACATGCTGCCGATCGACAAGGGCATGCGGGCGGAGTTCGACAAGAAGACGGCGCTGTCGGTCCTGTGGCGCAAGCGCGACATGATCTACGGGCTGGTCGGCGGAAAGTGCAAGGTGTGCGGCACGGTGCAGTTCCCGCGCACACAGGTCTGCGTCAATCCCAACTGCCATGCCATCGACAGCCAGGATCCCTACGCGATGGCCGGGCTCGAATGTTCGGTAATGTCCTTCACCGCCGACTCGCTCACCTATTCGCCGGACCCGCCGGCGTATTACGGCATGATCACCTTCCCCGAAGGCGGGCGCTTCATGGCCGACTTCACCGACAGCGATAAGGATCAGGTCAAGGTCGGTGCCAGGATGCGCATGACGTTCCGCATTCGCGACAACGACCAGATGCGCGGCGGTTTCAAGCGTTACTTCTGGAAGGCGACACCGGTCTGATCGCCTTCCTGGTTCAAGCGTTTCGTTGATCTCAAGAGTTCCACCCTCACCACCAAGGAGACCTGCAATGGCTCGTGGTATCAAGGACAAGGTCGCAATTCTCGGCATGGGCTGCTCGAAGTTCGGCGAACGCTGGGACAGCGGCGCCGAAGAGCTGATGCTCGAAGCCTACAAGGAATGCCTGAAAGACGCCGGCATCGACCAGAACCAGCTGCAGGCGGCGTGGTTCTCCACCGCCATCGACGAGGTTCACGTCGGCAAGTCGGGTATCCCGCTCAGCATGACGCTGCGCCTGCCCAACATCCCGGTGACGCATGTCGAGAACATGTGCGCCTCCGGCACCGAGGCCTTCCGCGGCGCCTGCTATGCCGTGGCGTCCGGCGCCGCCGACTTCGCCCTGGCGCTCGGCGTCGAGAAACTGAAGGACACCGGCTACGGCGGCCTGCCCGGCGGTCGCGGCGGCCCGCTGCAGGCCCTGTGGAACGCCAACGGCACGGCGCCCGGCAACTTCGCCCAGCTCGCCACCGCCTACATGACGGCGCACGGCGTGAGCGGCGAGGACCTCAAGAAGGCGATCGGCCACGTCTCGTGGAAGAGCCACCAGAACGGCGCGAAGAATGCGAAGGCCCATCTCCAGAAGGCCGTGGAGATGGACACCATCCTCAACGCGCCGATGATCGCCTCGCCGCTCGGCCTGTTCGACTGCTGCGGCGTGTCCGACGGCGCGGCCGCGGCCATCGTGACGACGCCCGAAATCGCCAAGGCTCTCGGCAAGCACGACATCGTCAGCGTCAAGGCGCTGCAGCTCTCGGTCTCGAACGGTTCGGAGTCGGGCCACAATTCGTGGGACGGCAGCTACTTCCACACGACGCGCATCGCCTCGAAGAAGGCCTATGAAGAGGCCGGCATCAAGAGCCCGCGCGACGAAGTGTCGATGTTCGAGGTCCATGACTGCTTCTCGGTGACCGAGCTCGTCACCATGGAAGACCTGCACATCTCCGAGACCGGCAAGGGCTGGAGGGACGTGCTCGACGGCTTCTACGACGCCGACGGCAAGATCCCCTGCCAGATCGACGGCGGCCTCAAGTGCTTCGGCCATCCGATCGGCGCCTCCGGCCTGCGCATGCTCTACGAGATGTACCTGCAGCTCCAGGGCAAGGCCGGCCCCCGCCAGCTCAAGGACCCGCGCATCGGCATGACACACAATCTCGGTGGCGCACCGCGCGAGAACATCGCGAGCGTGGCCATCGTCGGCCGCTACGAGTAGTCGCGAATCGCGAAGCCCTCTCTCTGACTCAAGGCAGTCGGGGAGAGGGCTTTTCTTTGTATCCGATCAGGAGGAGACATCCATGGAGCTCGACAAGAAGCTCATCGGCCACGAGTTCAAGCCGTTCACCGCCACCGTCGAAGCGGGCAAGATCAAGCTGTTCTGCAAGGCCATCGGCGAGGAAGCCCCGATTTATGCCGACGAGGAAGCGGCCAAGGCGGCGGGCTATCGCGGCATCACCGCGCCGCTCACCTTCCTGCGCGCCCTGCAGGCCGACGATCCCAACAAGGGCGGGCTGCTGCGCCTGCTCAACGTCGATATCGGCCTGATCCTGCACGGCGAGCAGCATTTCGAATACTACGCGCCGGTCGTGGTCGGCGACGTCGTCACCTGCCAGGAAAAGGTCGTTGACATCTACGACAAGAAGGGCGGCGCGCTGTGGTTCGTCGTCCAGGAGATGGAGATGAAGGACCAGACGGGCAAGCTGCTGGCCAAGGGCCGCGGCGTCACCGTCGTTCGCAACCCCGACGCGGCGAAGAAGTAAGGGAGGCACTCATGGCAACTGCGACCGCTCCGAAAATTGCCGACGTGAAGGTCGGCGACGAACTCAAGCCGCTGGTGCTGCCGCCGATCAGCCGCCACCAGCTCGCCCTCTACTGCGGCGGCTCCGGCGACCACAATCCGATCCATGTCGACATCGACTTCGCCAAGAAGTTCGGTTTCAAGGACGTGTTCGCCCACGGCATGCTGTCGATGGCCTTCCTCGGCCGCCTCGTCACCTCCTGGGTCCCGCAGAAGCAGGTGCGCGCCCTCGGCACGCGCTTCACCTCGATCACCTGGGTGGGCGACGTCATCACCGTGTCGGGCAAGGTCACGGGCAAGCGCGAGAAGGACGGCGAGACGCTGGTCGATCTCGAGGTCAAGTGCACCAACCAGAACGGCCAGGACACGCTTCAGGGCACCGCCACGGTCGCGCTGAATTAGCGTAGCGCATCAGGAGACAGACATGGGTCAGATGGACGGCAAGGTGGCGATCGTCACCGGTTCGGGACGCGGCATCGGCAAGGAGATCGCCCTGCGCCTGGTGCGTGACGGCGCCAAGGTCGTGATCAACGACATCGACGACGCGCCCGCCAGGGAGACGGTGGCCGAGATCGAGAAGATGGGCGGCAAGGCCGTCATGTGCAACGGCGACGTCGCCAAGCCGGATTTCGGCGACCGCATCGTCCAGACCGCGGTCGACGCTTTCGGCGGCTGCCACGTCGTCGTGAACAATGCCGGCTACACTTGGGACTCGGTCATCCAGAAGATGACCGACGAGCAGTGGTACGCCATCCTCGACGTCCATCTGACCGCGCCGTTCCGCATCCTCCGGGCCTTCCAGCTCCACTTCAAGGATGCCGTCGAGAAGGAGCGCGCCGAGGGCAAGCGCATCGTGCGCAAGGTCGTGAACATCTCCTCGACCTCGGGCGTCAACGGCAATGCCGGCCAGTCCAACTACTCGGCGGGCAAGGCCGGTATTATCGGCCTGACCAAGACGCTGGCCAAGGAGTTCGGCCGCTACGACGTCACGGTGAACGCCGTGGCCTTCGGCTACATCCAGACGCGCCTCACCAAGCCGCTGGCCCAAGGCGAGTCCGGTGAGATCGAAGTCCAGGGCCGAACGGTCAAGATCGGCGTCCAGGGCGGCCGCCTCGCTGCCTTGAACCAGATGATCCCGCTGGGCCGCGGCGGCCTGCCGGAGGAAGCGGCGGGCTCGGTCTACCTGTTCTGCAGCCCGGACAGCGATTACGTCAGCGGCCAGTGCCTGGTCGTGAACGGCGGCCTCTGACATCCAACCGGCAAAAACGGCTAAAAGGGTGGCCTGTTGGCCACCCTTTTTCGTTGTATACGCTTCCAAGGGCAGAATGGTGGATGGCGTTGGTGCCTTTTGAGATCGGAATCGTGGGGTGCGGCGTTGCCGGTCAGGCCGCCGCGAGTTTCCTCGCCGATGCCGGACATCGTGTTACCGTGCTGGAACGATTCGAGCAGCCGCATCCCGTGGGCGCCGGCCTTCTGCTGCAGCCCACTGGACTGGCGGTCCTGCGGGCGCTTGGCCTGGAGCGGGACGCCCTGTCGGCAGGCGCCCGGATCGACGGGCTGCTCGGCGAAAACCAGTGGGGAATCCGGGTCATCGATCTGGCCTATTGCGACCTGCATCCAGCTGCCTTCGGCCTCGGCATCCGCCGTTCGGACCTGTTCGATCTGCTGCGTCGCCGCCTTCTCGCGGCGGGCGCCCGCCTGGTTCCCGGCGTGGAGATCGTCGACGTGGAGCGCGAGGGTGCCCGCGCCGTCGCGCTCGACCGGAAGGCCGGCCGGCACGGCCCGTTCGATTTGCTGGTCGTCGCGGATGGGACACATTCGGCGCTGAGGCAGCGCGTGTTTCCGAGGGCCCGGGCGCCGCTTTATCCGTGGGGCTGTATCTGTGCGACCGTCCCCGACCCCCTGGCGTCCGGCGCTGTCAGGCTGCTTCGCCAGCGCTTCGCCGACACGACGACGATGATGGGTATTCTTCCGGTGGCGCCCGACGCGGTCACGATGTTCTGGAGTCTGCGGACGCGGGATCTTGGACCCGAGCGGCCGCTTGATCTGGAAGCCGTCCGGCAGGAGGCGCTGGCACTGTGGCCGGAAGCAGCGTCGACCATCGAACGCGCGGTCAGCGGGGGCGAATTCTCGCGCGCGACCTACCGGCACGTGGCCTTGCCCCGCTCGAGCGAGGGACCGGTCGTGTTCGTGGGCGATGCCGCGCACGGCACCAGCCCGCAACTCGGGCAGGGGGCCAATCTCGGGCTGCTCGATGCCCATGCCCTGGCCCGCAGCCTCGCCGAGGCGGGCGATCTCGCCCAGGCGATGGAACTCTTTTCGCGCCGGCGGGGGGCGTCGAACCGCTTCTACCGATCCGCCAGTCATCTGCTGACGCCGTTCTTCCAGTCGGACAGCGTGCCTCTCGCCATCCTGCGCGACCTCCTGCTTCGCCAGGCCTGCCAGACGCCGATCGTACGGCCGATGTTGACGGGCGTGTTGGCCGGCCTGCGTCGGGGCTGGCTGTCGGCCGAATCGCTCGACACCGACGGCCAGTATCCGCTCTAGCTTGGCCGCGACAGGGCGGCCCAGCGGCCCGGCGTGACGCCGAAGCGGGCGGAGAAATGCCGCGTGAGATGGCTCTGGTCGGCGAAGCCTGTGGCGGCCGCGGCTTCCGACAGGGCGATGCCCTCGACGATCAGGGCCTGCGCGCGCATCAGGCGCTGGCCGACCTGGAAACGATGCGGCGAGGTGCCGAAGGCCAATCGGAAGTGACGGGCGAGGGTGAAACGGTCGAGCCCGCTCACCCTCTCCAGCTCGTCGGAGCCGACGATACGGTGCGACTCGGCCACCAGGAACTCGCGGGCCAGCCGCACCGCGCGGAGCGCGACACTGCCGCGTTTCCGATGGGGCCCGCAGTCGCCGCGCCGTGCCAGCAGGTCGGCGAGGCGGCCGATCGCAGCGTCGATGGCCAGCGGCTCGAGCGGCTGCGGGAAGTCGACGAAGGCTTCCTCGATGACGCGGGCCATCGCCGCATCGTGCGCAACGGCCTCCGCGACATGGGGCGGGCTCGCGCCATCGAGGGCCCGGGAGACCGACGCGGGATCGAGATAGAGCATGCGATAGGCGAAGGCCCGGCCCTCGCCAGCATGGCCGTCATGCGCCTCGTCGGGATGCAGCACCAGCACCTGTCGCGCCCGGCTCGCCCGCAGGCTGCCGCGATAGTGGAACTGCTGCACGCCGTAGAGAGTGAGGCCGATACCGTAGGTCTCATGCCGGTGCAGGTCGTAGGCATGGCCGCCGAAGCGCCCTTCGAGGCGCTGCAGGCCGGACGTGGGCCGGTCGAGGCGGATCTGGTCGAGGATCATGCACGAACGTTCAAGACGGTGGGAACAGCATGCCCCATATCGGCAGCATGATCTACGAAACCAAGACAGCCCTTGTGCTGCGAAGGGAGCTGGCCGCCTGGCAGGTGGCCAACGTGGCGGCCTTCCTGGCGGGCGGCCTCGCCGGCACGCATGCCCATATGATGGGCGAGCCCTATCGCGACGGCGGCGGTCGCGCCTACACCGCGCTGATCCGTGAGCCGGTGTTCGTCTACGGCGCGACGCTGGAGGAGCTTCGGCGGACGCATCAGCGGGCGCTGTCGCGCGAGCTGGTGCCGGCGATCTACATCGAGCCGATGTTCACCACGACCAACGATGCCGACAATCGCGCCGCCGTGGCCGCGGCGCCCGTCGATGCGCTGGACTTCGTCGGCATCGGCGTGCATGGGCCGCGCAAGGCCGTCGACAAGGTGGTCAACGGGCTGAAGTTCCTGTCCTAGGGCGCATCAGGATCAATGCCGATGCCGTAAGATTGAGGCCCATGCAGACGGCCAGCGGCACGCCGTAGCCGCCCGACGCATCGCGCAGCACGCCCAGCAGGCCTGGCCCGAAGGCGTAGAGGGTCTGCATGATCGCCGTGGAGAGGGCGACGATGGCGGGGAAACGATCGGGCGTGAATTCGCGCTGCACGATCATCGGCGACAGGGTGATGATGTTGCCGACGGCGAGGCCATAGGCGGCACAGGCGCCGTAGACGGCGAGCGGTGTCTCGACGAATTGCAGGACAGCGATGGCGCCGGCCTGCACCAGGAAGCAGACCGCCGAGGCGCGGCGGGGCTCGAACCGGTCGATGACCAGTCCCAGCACCACGCGGCCGGCCAGCGCCGTCACGGCGTTGATGCCGACGGCAAGGGCGGGGTCGATCGCCAGCCCGCTGGCGGCCGCGCGGGAAGTCACCAGCGGCACGAGATGGGTGAGGAAACCGACCTGAGAGGTCAGCACGATGGCGAAGGGCGCGGCGATGCTCCAGAAATGCCACTGCCGCAGTGGCGCCAGCCGGTCCGGCCGCGCCGCCGTCAACTTGGGCGACAGCGGCCCGCGACGAACGAACAACACGACGGTGCCGGCCGCCAGCACGATACCGATCGCAACCAGCAGCCGCTCGGCCATGGCGAAGCCCAGCGCCGGGATGGAAGCGAGCAGCACCGGCGTGACGGCGAGGCCGGCCACGGTGGCACCACTCAGCGCGAGGTTCAGGGCGAGGCCACGCTTGCGGTCGAACCACTGGCCGACCGTGGCGGCGATCGGCGCCACGCTGGTGGCGTTCCAGCCCGGCGCCATGGCGATGTAGAGCACGACCAGCTGCCACGGCTCGGTGACCGACGGCAGCAGCATCAGGGCCGCGGCGCTGGTCGCCAGGCCCGCCAGGAACACGGTGCGCGGGCCGAAGCGGGCGATCGCTTCGGCGATGCGTGGCAGCAGCAGGGCGCCGAGCAGGTAATGCGCGGTGACGACGGACGAGATGAAGCCCGTCGACCAGCCGCGGGCCCGTTGCAGTTCGACGAGATAGATGCCGTGCGCGTAGAAGCCGAAACCCCAGGCGAACACTGCCGTCACGAAACAGGCGAAGACGACGCGCCACGCCGCCGGCGACGTGTCGGTGGCCGGAGTCAGCGACATGGCGACGGCGCGCTCAGGAACGGCTGACGTGGGCCGAAACGCAGCGCCAGCCCTCCGGCCGGAGCTGCCAGTCGTCGGTGTACCAGCCGGCGCCCGGGCTGCCGTCGGGCTTCGTGTAGCTCGTTCGGGCATGGATGATGGCGAAGCCGCCCAGCAGGCGGATCTTCACGTCGTGCTCGCGCAGATCCTTCACCGCCGAACCGCGGCCGATCTGCGCCAGGAAGGCGGCGCGCTCGATCACGGAGCCGTCGGGATTGGTATTGTGGAAATCGTCCGACAGGTGCCGGTCGAACCACTCGACGTCGGCTTCGGCGACCGAGCGCACGTAGTGGTGGTTGAGCTCCCGCAGGGTCGCCAGATGCCGCGCCTTGTCGTCCGTCACGATGCTTCCTCCGTCTTGCCGGCCGCGTTCACAGGCGAGGCGCGTATTTGGTGAGCTGCTCCAGCGACGAGCTCCAGCCTTCCTCGTGGCTCTGGCAGAATTCGGGCGAATGGAAGTCGGATTGGGTGAAGCGGACCTCCGTGCCTTCATCAAGGTCCGCGAAGGTCACGGTGACGAGGGTCGTCGGCGTCAGCGACCCGTCGCGTCGGACCCAGGCATGGGTGAAGACGAGGCGCTCGGGTTCGGAGATCTCCCGATAGGTGCCGACTTCGGTCTGGATGGCGCCGGTCTCGTCCGACCGGATCCGCATGCGCCAGGCGCCTCCCTCGCGCAGGTCGAGGGCGCAGGACAGGATGTGGAAGCCGCGCGGCGCCCACCATTGCTTCATGCGCTCGGGTTCGATGAAGGCGCGGAAGACGAGCGCGCGCGGCGCTTCCACCACCCGGTTCAGCGTGAATTCGCGACGCGCCGGAAAGCTCGGTTCACTTGCTCTTGCGGGCATGGGTCGGTTTCCTCTTCCTGGGCGCGGGCGAAGACGCCTGGGCTTCGTGCAGGTAGGCTTCCAGCCGGTCGAGACGCTGCTCCCAGAAGCGGCGATAGGTGGCCACCCAGTCGGAGACCTCGTGCAGCGGTGCGGCGGCGAGGCGGCAGGGGCGGCGCTGGGCGTCACGCCCCCGCGCGATGAGTCCGGCGCGCTCCAGCACCTTGAGATGCTTGGAGATCGCCGGCAGCGACATGTCGAAGGGCTCGGCCAGTTCGCCGACCGAGGTCTCACCCAGGGTCAGACGCGCCAGGATGGCCCGTCGCGTCGGATCGGCGAGGGCGGAGAAAGTGGCGGTGAGGCGATCGCTGGCAGGAGTCATGGCCATTCTTCATTATTAACCGTCAGGTAAAATAGAAGCGGTGGGCCTGCTCGCTGTCAAGACAGGAAGAGACGCGCCCCGATCGGCAGTGTTCGGGCCTTCTCCAGCCCCTCGAGGGTCGTGCGGTAGCCGAGTTCGATGGCCGCGTCGAAGCTCGTCCAGTCGAGCAGGTCGATATGGGTCATCGGAGGCACGATCAGCAGCTCCGCGGCGGCGCGATCCTCGGCCGCGCGCGAGGTGCTGGCGACCAGCGCCGAGCGCAGCAGGATGCGCACGATCGAGGGGATCGGCAGTGTCTCGTTGCGCTTCCAGACGAGGCGCCGGAAGAACTGCCAGGCCGACCAGGGTTCCATGACGCCCTCGCCAGCGGAGAGCGCGCCGCCGGTGTCGATGTCGACGCCGATGGTCACGCCGCGGCCCAGCCGCTGCATCGCGCGGACAGGGAAATTGTCGATGACGCCGCCATCGACGTGGACCTCGCCCGCTTCGTTGAAGGGCGGCATCACGCCGGGGATCGACACCGACGCGCGCAGCCACCGCCAAAGCCGCCCGACCGTATGGATATCGGCCTTGGACGTCGTGAGGTTCGCGGTCATGCAGTAATAGGGCAGGACCAGGTCCTCGATGTCCTTTTCGCCGAAGGCCATGCGCAGCAGGCGCGTGACGCGGCGGCCGGCAAAGAGCGAGATCAGCGGCACCGTGTAGTCGCTGAGCGGATTGTTGTCGACGAAGGCTCGGCGGAAGCGCGAGTCGAGCTCCTCGTCGTTCCAGCGCGAGGCGACGCCGGCCGCGACGATGGCGCCCATGCTGGTGCCGCCCACCAGGTCGATCGGCACGCCGCTCTGGCGCAGCGCCTTGACCACGCCGATATGCGTGAAGGCGCGCGCGCCGCCACCGGCCATGACGATGCCCACGGCATGACCCGTGAGGATGCGGGCCAGCCGGTCGATGTCGGCCGTGATGTCGAGCCGCACGTGATGGTGGTTGCCGTAGAGGCCGCCCGCCAGCAGCGGGGCCGTCGAGCCGGGCTTCGGATCGTGACCTTCGTGCAGCAGCACCAGCTCGCGGCGCCGGTGGAACACCGCGCCGCTCTGCGCCGTCTCGATCTCGAACGGCACCCTGGTCGGCGCGTCGTTGTCGGCGTT
This sequence comes from Reyranella sp., assembly GCF_004297265.1. GTDB lineage: Bacteria > Pseudomonadota > Alphaproteobacteria > Reyranellales > Reyranellaceae > Reyranella. The sequence goes on along the minus strand of NZ_SCUT01000018.1, from coordinate 56,478 downwards.
GCGCATCACCACCAGGCAATCGGCCTGGCGCAGGCAGAGCTCGGTCCACGGTGTCAGGGTCGGATCGGCGCGGTAGAGCACGAACGACGATTCCATCTCGCAGCGCGTGAACCATTCGGGTTCCTGCTCGAGCGATTCCGATCCCAGCATCTGCACCTGGGTGCCGATGCGGCCGAGCGCGTTGGCCAGCATCACCGCGAATCGCGCCGACGGGACGTCGGGCCCGCTCGGCAGGAGGGCGAAGGTGCGCGGCTGGCGGCGCCGGTTCCCGACATCCTGCGCATTGCGCGCCACGACGCTGCGCATCAGCGCCGGCAGGACCTCGGGATGATGCGAGGTGAGGGCGTGGAAGCTGGTCTGGGGCAGCCGCCAGACTTCGCTGTCGCGCAGCGCTGCGACGCTGCGCGTGCGCTTGCCCTGCGACAGGAGCGACATCTCGCCGACGAGATTGCCCGGCGGGATCTCGGCGATCAGCACGGGCTCGCGGGCGTCGCCCGCTTCGTGATGGCGAAAGACGCCGAGGGAGCCGCTCGTCACGACATAGACGGCGTCGGCCGGTTCGCCCTGGCGGAACAGCGCCGCGCCGCCCGGCAGGACCAGCAACGTCAACTGGTGTTCGACCGCCGCCAGGGCTTCGGGGTCGAGGTCGGCGAACAGCGGAGTCTGCTGCAACACCTTCTGCAGACGCAGCCGGGCGGTGTCCTCGCTCGGCACGGTCAGACTCATCCCCCGGTCATGCCCTTCAGCGCCCAGCCGATGGTCTGGTCGGCGCGCGTCCAGACCATCTCGCGCCATTTGTCGCCGGCCGGGAAGAAGCGCTCCTTCATGTCGGCCTTCAGCGTGCGACCCTGCGGCGAGCCGGGGTCGCCGCGATGATGCAGCCAGTTGTCGGCGCGCACCGCGTTCAGCACTTCCGGCACCGTGTAGGTGCCGTATTCCAGCGCCACCGGCGTCACCTCGGCATCGGGCAGCTCCTGCGGGAAGGCATCGGTCATGACGCCCACAACCACTGCCGAGGTCGAGGTGCCGCCTTCCGGCGAGGTCATCTCGTCGCCATACCAGGCCTTGGCGCGGGCGAACGACTTGGCCGCAGGCGACACCGCGCAGATCAGCTCGCCATGGCCGAACGGGCCGAGGCCGGTATGGAAATCGATGATGCCGACGCGCTTCGCCTGCGACAGCTCCTCGCGGGCGATGGCGCGGATCGTCCGGTTGCTCCAGGTGGGTGTGGTGCCGCCGAAGAAGATCCCGTCGGGGTGCGTGTACTGGCCGCCGCTGATCGCGCTCTGCAGGCCGAAGGCGCCGTGCTTCTGCGCAAAGGCTCCAAACGTGCGTTCGGTCTCGGCGGCGCTCGCCTCGTTCCACGCAACCGGCAGCACAGCGTCGGCGATCTCGAGATAGCCGTCGTTCCTCGGATAGCCCTTGTCGTGATCGACGAAGTTGCGGTTGAGATCGACATTGTCCTCGGTGACGCGGCGCGTCCACGCGAAGCCATAGGGGTTGAGCGCATGGATCAGCAGCGCGCCGGTATTTGGCGGCAGCTTCGCCGGCCCGCCCGAGCGCATCCACGCGATTTCGGCACCCGATCCGCAATGCCCCTCGACGCCGTGCGTGCCGGCGATCAGCACCAGCATGTTCTCGGCATCGGTCGCCCCGAAGCGCGCCGTGTCTAGGAACAGCCTCTCGCCGTTGGGGCCCCGCGCCTTCGGATTGAGCCAGGATCGCAGCGCGCCGCCGGCATCGGCCGCGGCGCCGCAGAACTTCGCGCGCGCCTCGGCATAGGTTTCAGAGAAGCACCCGGACACTGAGAACATGCATTTCCTCCGGCGGGCATCGTAGCCGGTTTGGCGACGAGGCGGAAAGCGTGGCCTTCCTCCCAATTCAAAGGGGGAGGTGCCCCGGAGGGGCGGAGGGGGCATGACCCCATCGCCCTCGTAAGACGAGGGCACTTCCCCTTTGCGGAATCCGCAAAGGGGAAGAGTTCGAAACTCTAACTGTCGTACTGCAGTAGCGTTTCGACCCGCGGCGTGAGCTTCTTGCGGCCTTCGAGGAAGGTGAGTTCGATGATGACCGCGGTTGCGGGCACCACGGCGCCGACGGATTCCAGAAGATGGACGGCGGCGCCCATGGTCCCGCCGGTGGCCAGCAGATCGTCGACGAGCACGACCCTTGCGCCCTTGTGTACCGCATCCTGCTGGATCTCGATCGTGTCTGTGCCGTATTCCAGCGAATAGGTGTGGCGCACCGTCGTGCCGGGCAGCTTGCCCTGCTTGCGCATCATCACGAAGCCGGTGCCCAGCGCGAGCGCGAGCGGGGCGGCCAGCAGGAAGCCGCGCGATTCGATTCCCGCCAGAACGTCGGGCTTGTGCGGCCGGATCAGGTCGGCCAGCCGCTCGATCGCGGTGTGCCAGGCCTTGGGATGCGCCAGCAGGGTCGAGATGTCGTAGAAGAGGATGCCCGGCTTGGGAAAGTCGGGAATCGAGCGGATGTGCTTCTTGAGGTCGATATCCTTGGACATTCTGTCTCCTGCGATCAGCTATAGGCCGGCGGCGGCACGAAGCCGCGATATTCCTTCTCCAGCAGCTTGGCGAACTGGATGCATTCGTAGTCGCCATACTGCCGGCCGATGATCTGCACGCCGATCGGCAGGCCGTCCTTGCTCTGGCCGATCGGAGCGGCCGTCGACGGCAGCCAGGTGACGCCCGAGTAGCCCGCCCAGAAGATCTGGTCGACCACCGGCACCTGCTTGTTGTTCACGACGATCGTGCGCTTGTGGCGCAGGCCCGCCTGGTCGTGCGGGAAGGCCGCCGTCACGGCGACCGGGCAGAGCATCAGGTCGTAGTCCTGGAAGAAAGCGTCCCAGGCCCAGCGCATCTTGTGCCGCTTCTCGTTCAACTGCAGCCAGGTGCGGTGCGGCAGCGAATTGCCGCGCTGCATCTGCGCGAAGTAGCTCATGTCGTCGGCCGGCAGGCTGGCCGCATCCTTCACGGCCTGCTCGTAGACCGCGTCGCTCATGCGCGCCGACGTCGCCGCCCGCAGCAGGCGGACATAGACATCGCTCAGTTCGACCGTGTCGATTTCCGGCCGCGCCTTGTCGCTCACCTTGACCTTGTTCTTGGCGAGGAACGCGGCGAGCTTCGAGATCTGCTCCTGCACCGAATCGTCGACCTCGGCGTTGGGATCGGTCAACAGCACCGCCACCTTGAAGTCGCGCAGCTTCGTCTTCTTCGAGCGCGGCAAAGTAAGCGTCCAGCCGCGGCCGTCGATCGAATCGGGCCCGGCCATCGCCGTCAGCGCGATCTCGAGATCCTCGGCGCCGCGCGCCAGCGGACCCACCACGCCGATATCGCCGTAGGCCACGGCGCCACCCAGGGCATGGCCCTTCGGCGAGACCACGCCCCAACTGGGCTTGTGGCCCCACACGCCGCAATAATGGGCGGGATTGCGGATCGAAGCGCCGATGTCGCTGCCGGCTTCGATGCCGGTGAGGCCGGCGGCCAGCGCCGCCCCCGAGCCGCCCGAGGAGCCGCCCGGCGTGCGCCCGAGATCCCACGGATTGTTGGTCGAACCATAGACCTCGTTGTAGCTCTGCCAGTCGGCGAGGTTCAGCGGCACGTTGGTCTTGCCGAACAGGGTGACGCCGGCATCCAGCATGCGCTGCGTGACCAGCGAATTCTGCGTCGCGACCGTGTCCTTGAAGGCGGGATCGCCCCAGGTGGTGGGGAGGCCCGCAACGTCGAAGGATTCCTTGATCGTCATCGGCACGCCGTGCAGCGGCCCCAGCTTCTTGCCGGCCCTGACCGCGCGGTCCGCCGCCTTGGCGCGCTTGCGGGCGCCGTCGATGTCGGTGGCGATGATGGCGTTGAGTTCGGGGTTATACGCCTCGACCCGCTTCAGGTAGAGGTCGAGCAGTTCGAGGCAGCCGATCTTCTTCTTCCGGACCGCAGCGGCGAGCTGCTTGGCGGTCTGGAACGGGAGCGCGAGGGACATGGGGTGAGGGTTCCGCAACGGGGATGGACGAGGTCCAAGCCCGTACCATATTGTCCGGCCCGCCGTGAAGAAACTCCCCGCCCGAACGATGCACATCGCCATGCCGTTGGCGCTGACCTTCGTCATGACCTTCATCGTCTCCGGCATCGCCACGATCCGGGCGATGGGATTCGAAACGGGCATGACCGCCCGCTGGATGGAATCGTGGATGGCGTCCTGGATGGTCGCCTTCCCGACGATGCTGTTCCTGATGCCGCTGATGCGCCGCCTGCTGTCGGTCCTGATCGAGACCCGGTAGCGGCTCCGCCTCTGCTAACGCGGGCGGGGACGCGCGCGCGCCGTGGGTTCGGCGACCAACGGATCGTCCGGCCAGTAGTGGCGCGGATAGCGGCCCTTCAGTTCCGATTTGACGGCCTTGTAACCATTGGCCCAGAAGCTCGCGAGGTCGCGCGTCACCTGCACCGGTCGCCGCGCCGGCGAGAGCAGGTGGATGGTGAGCGGCACCTTGCCGCCGGCGATGCGCGGCGTCTCGGTGAGGCCGAACATCTCCTGCAGGCGGACGGAAAGCGTCGGCTCGTCGGGATTGGCATAGTCGATGGCCACCCGCGATCCGCTCGGCACCTCGACGTGCGTCGGCACCAGCCGCTCGACCTCGCGCTGCTTCTCCCATGGCACCAGCGCTTTCAGTGCCGAACCAAGATCGATGCGCGTAAGATGATCCTTGCGCGACACGCCGTCGAGATGGGGGCCGAGCCACTCCGCCAGCGACGTGATCAGGGCGGCGTCCGACAGATCGGGCCAGTCCTCGCCAGCATGGCGGCGCAGGAAGCCGATGCGCTCGCGCCAGCGCACGAGGTCGTCGCTCCAGGGCAGAGCGCCGAGTCCGAGCTGGCGCACGCCGTCGAGCATGGCCGCCCGCACCTTCTCGGGATCGGGCTGGCCGAGCGGCTTGTCCTCCAGCGCGAGCGCGCCCAGCCGGCGGCGGCGGCGCGCCAGCACCGCGCCGTCGCGCGCGCTCCACTGCACGAGCTGCTCGTCGACGATGCGATCGGCGTAGAGTTCCTCGATCTCCGCGGCCGTGATCGGCGCGGCGAGGAAGATGCGCGATTCCTGCGCCGAGCCATCGAGATCGGCCACGACCAGGAACTCCTCGTTCGCCATCGGATCGCCTTCGGGCAGCGCGGCACCCCGGCCACCCGACAGGAGATAGCGGCCGGCTGTGCCGGGCCGGCGACGGCCGATGCGGTCGGGATAGGCCAGCGCCAGCAGCGGCCCCGTCATGGCGATGTCGGCGCGTTCGTCGCCGGCGCCGCGCGGCATCAGGCGTCGGGCCGCCTCCTGGATCAGCCGCAAGGTGCCGTCGCGTCGCCCGCTCAGCGCGATGTCGACCCGGTGCCGGAGATCGGCGTCGCGCTGGCCCGGCGGCAGGCGCAGGAAATCGCGTTCGCCCAGGATCGCGGCCAGCAGCGCGGCGACCTTGCCTTGTCCGAGCTCGCGGCCCTTGAGCACGAGATGGGCGATGCGCGGATGCTGGCCGAGCCGCACCATCGCGCGGCCATGGGCCGTGATCGCGCCAGTGCCGTCGATCGCGCCGAGATCGGCCAGAAGCGCGCGCGCCGTCGCGAGCGAGGCGGCGGGCGGTGGCGTGAGCCAAGGCAGCGTTGCGGCATCGCTGGTGCCCCAGGCCGCCAGTTCCAGTGCGAGCGGCGCCAGGTCGGCATCGAGGATCTCGGGCGGCGTGAAAGGCAGCAGCCCGCGCTGCGCCTGTTCCGGCCACAGGCGATAGCAGATGCCCGGTTCGAGACGGCCGGCGCGGCCGCGCCGCTGGTCGGCCGAGGCCTGGCTGACGCGCACGGTTTCGAGCCGCGTCATGCCCGAGCGCGGCGAGAATTTCGGCACGCGCATCTGGCCGCTGTCGATCACGATGCGCACGCCCTCGATGGTGAGGCTGGTCTCGGCGATCGAGGTCGCCAGCACGACCTTGCGCCGGCCGGGGGCGGAGGGCGCGATGGCGCGGTCCTGGTCGGCGGGCGACAGATCGCCATAGAGCGGCGCCACGTCGACTTCGGCGCCGATGCCCTGCAGCCGCTCCTCGACCCGGCGGATCTCGCCGATACCCGGCAGGAAGACGAGCGCGCTGCCGGTTTCCTCGGCGAGCGCGCGACGCACGGCAGCGGCAACATTGTCTTCAAGACGGCCCGCCGGCTCGCGGTCGAGATAGCGCGTCTCGACGGGGAACATGCGGCCGGCGCTTTCGATCACGCTCGCACCACCCAGTCGGGCAGATACGGGGCCGGGATCGAGCGTCGCCGACATGGCCACGATCCTCAGATCCTCGCGCAACGCGGCCTGCGCCTCGCACACCAGGGCGAAGGACAGGTCGGTTTCCAGCCCGCGCTCATGAAGCTCGTCGAAGATCACGCAGCCCACGGAATCGAGCGACGGGTCGTCCTGCAACAGGCGCAGGAACAATCCGTCGGTCACGACCTCGATGCGGGTGCGCGGCCCGACCTTGGTATCGAAGCGGACGCGATAGCCCACGGTCTCGCCGACCGCCTCGCCCAGGCTCGCGGCCATGCGGCGCGCGGCGGCGCGTGCGGCCAGCCGTCGCGGTTCCTGCATCACGATCCTGCGGCCGCCGAGCCACGGCGCGTCGAGCAGCGCCAGCGGCACGCGCGTCGTCTTGCCGGCGCCTGGCGGCGCGACCAGCACGGCGGCGGTGCCGGCCACCAGCGCGGCCTCGAGACGCGGCAGTGCCTCGTCGACGGGAAGCGGCTCCATCGAACCCTGTGTCACGGCGCGAGCGGATGGACGGGAAGAAGGGGCGGGTTCACTGTGGGGTTCTTACGCTTGAGGTCGTGCAATGGCTATTGTCGTCGAGGCCCTGGATCATATCGTCATCAACGTGCGCGACGTCGAGGTCGCCGCCGCCTGGTACGAGAGGATGCTGGGCATGGTGCGCAAGGTCACCGAGCCACGACCCGGCCATCGCGTCACGTCGATGCATTTCGGCCGCCAGAAGATCAACCTGCGGCCCGAGACCGCCACACAGAAGCAATGGTTCACGGGCAGGACGGTGGCGCCGGGCAGCGACGATCTCTGCTTTCTCACGCAGTCGACGCCGCAGGCGGTGGCCGATCATTTCCGGAGCTGTGGCGTGGCGATCGAAGAGGGACCGGGCGAGAAGATGGGCGCGATGGGAACGATCGTCTCGGTCTATTGCCGCGATCCCGACGGCAACCTGATCGAGGTGTCTTCGTACAAGTAGGCCGAAGATGACGGCGCCCTTCGAAACCTTCGCCCATTCGCTGCGGCTGCAGCCGCCGTTGCGGGCGGCGATCACCGCGGCTTGTCGCCGGCCCGAGCCCGACTGCGTGCCGCCGCTGCTCGATCTCGCGACCCTGAGTCCGGCCGCGACCGTGAAGGCTCGCGCGCTGGCGCTGCGGTTGGTTGAAGCCCTGCGGGCCAAGGTGCCGTCGGGCGGTGTCGAGGGGCTGATCCACGAATATGCGTTGTCGAGCCAGGAAGGCGTGGCGCTGATGTGCCTGGCCGAGGCGCTGCTGCGCATTCCCGACGACGAGACGCGCGACGCGCTGATCCGCGACAAGATCGGCGGCGGCGACTGGCGCGCGCATCTCGGACAAAGCCCGTCGCTGTTCGTGAATGCCGCCACCTGGGGCCTGATGCTGACCGGCCGGCTGACCGCGACCAGCAGCGAGAAGTCCCTGTCGGCGGCGCTGACGCGACTGGTCGCGCGGGGCGGCGAGCCCTTGATCCGCGGCGGCGTGAACATCGCCATGCGCCTGATGGGCGAGCAGTTCGTTGCGGGCCAGACGATCGAGGAGGCACTGGTCAACGGCCGCCGCTTCGAGGCCGGGGGCTTCCGCTATTCCTACGACATGCTGGGCGAGGCCGCGATCACGGCGCAGCAGGCCGAGCACTACCGCCTGGCCTATGAGCGCGCGATCCACGCCATCGGCCGCGCATCGGCGGGACGCGGCATCTACGAGGGGGCGGGCATCTCGCTGAAACTCTCGGCGCTGCGTCCGCGCTACGGCCGCGCCCAGGCCGAACGTGTCCATGACGAACTCTATCCTCGCCTGCGCGACCTCGCGGTGCTGGCGCGCCACTACGATATCGGCCTCAACATCGATGCGGAGGAGGCGGACCGGCTCGAACTCTCGCTCGATCTGCTGGAGCGGCTCTGCTTCGATCCCGCGCTCGAAGGCTGGAACGGGGTCGGCTTCGTGGTCCAGGCCTATCAGAAGCGCGCCGCCTTCGTGATCGACTATCTGATCGACCTCGGCCGCCGCAGCCGCCACCGGCTCATGATCCGGCTGGTCAAGGGCGCCTACTGGGACAGCGAGATCAAGCGGGCGCAGGTCGATGGGCTGGAGGATTTCCCGGTCTTCACGCGCAAGATCCACACCGACGTCTCCTACCTCGCCTGCGCACGCAAGCTGCTGGCCGCGCCCGACGCGGCGTTCCCGCAATTCGCCACGCACAACGCGCTGACCCTGGCGTCGATCCACGCGATGGCCGGCGAAAACTTCTACGCCGGCCAGTATGAGTTTCAGTGCCTGCACGGCATGGGCGAGCCGCTCTACGAGGAAGTCGTCGGCCGCGACAAGCTCAACCGGCCGTGCCGCATCTATGCGCCGGTGGGCACGCACGAGACCCTGCTCGCCTATCTGGTGCGTCGTCTGCTGGAGAATGGCGCCAACACCTCGTTCGTGAACCAGGTCGCCGATCCCGACGTGGCGCTGGACAGTCTCCTTGCCGATCCGGTCGAACGAGCGCGAGCCCTCTCGCCGGTTGGCGCGCCGCACCCGCTCATCCTATTGCCGCGCGACCTGTTCGGGCCGCAGCGCGCCAATTCGACGGGCCTCGACCTGGTCAGCGAAGGCGTGCTCGCCGCGTTGGCGCGCGAGCTGACGGAAGGGGCTTCGGTATCTTTACGCGCGACGCCCGTGCTGGCCGACGGGCCGCGCGATGGCACCGAGCGAGAGGTACGCAATCCTGCGGATAAAGGCGATCTCGTCGGCACTGTCGTCGAATCGACTCCCGAACTGGTCGACGAAGCCTGCGCCAAGGCCGAGCCCTGGTCCGCGGCGCCGGCCGAGCGCGCCGCGATCCTGCGCCGGTCGGCCGACTTGATGGAAGCCCGCCTGGAAAAGCTGTTGGGGCCGATCGTGCGCGAGGCCGGCAAGACGCTGGGCAACGCCGTCGGCGAGGTGCGCGAGGCGGTCGATTTCCTGCGCTATTACGCGGGGTGCGTCGAGAGGTTCGACAATGCGACCCACCGGCCGCTCGGCGTCGTCGCCTGCATCAGCCCGTGGAATTTCCCGCTCTCGATCTTCACGGGGCAGGTCGCTGGTGCACTGGCGGCGGGCAATGCCGTGGTCGCCAAGCCGGCCGAGGAGACGCCGCTGATCGCGGCCCTTGCCGTGTCGATCCTGCACGAAGCGGGCGTGCCGACTACGGCGCTGCAGCTGACGCCGGGCGACGGCGAGGTCGGCAAGCGGCTGGTCGCGAACGCGACGGTCGCCGGCGTCGTCTTCACCGGCTCGACCGAGGCCGCGCAATCGATCAATCGCACCCTGGCGCGCCGCCTCGGCGTCGACGGGAAGCCGGTGCCGTTGATCGCCGAGACCGGCGGACAGAACGCGATGGTGGCGGATTCGTCGGCGCTGCCCGAACAGCTGGTGATCGACGTGCTGTCCTCGGCCTTCGATTCGGCCGGCCAGCGCTGCTCGGCGCTCCGGGTGCTCTGCCTGCAGGACGACATCGCCGACAAGGTCGTGCCCATGCTGCAGGGCGCGATGGCGGAGCTCGGCATCGGCGTTCCCGATCGTCTTGCCGTCGATGTCGGGCCCGTCATCTCGACGGAGGCGCAGAAGCGCCTGCTCGATCACGTCGACCGCATGCGCGCGGCCGGCCATCGCGTCCATCAGGTGCCACTTCCGGTCGAAGCGGCGCGGGGGACTTTCGTGCCGCCGACCTTGATCGAGATCGGCGCCCTCGCCGATCTGCCGGGCGAGGTGTTCGGCCCGGTGCTGCATGTCCTGCGCTACGCCCGCGAAGACATGGAGAAGGTCATCCGCGCCGTGAACGCCACCGGCTTCGGCCTGACCTTCGGCGTGCATAGCCGCATCGACGAGACGATCGACCGGGCGACGGCGGCGAGTGCGGCCGGCAACCAGTACGTCAACCGCAACATGATCGGCGCCGTGGTCGGCGTGCAGCCGTTCGGCGGTCATGGCCTGTCGGGTACGGGACCGAAGGCGGGCGGACCGCTCTACGTCCATCGCCTGCTGGCGGGCGGACCGGCCGTCGAGGTGACATCGGGCGAATTGGCCGGTCCGGTTGGCGAGCGCAACGGTTATGCGCTTCGGCCCAAAGGCGCGATCCTGTGTGTCGCGGCGGATGCGCCGGAGCTCAAGGCACAGCAGGAGCTTGTGCGGTCGACGGGTAATCGCGTCGCTGAAAGCGAAGCCGAAGACATCGCTGCCGCGCTTTTCGCCGGCAGCGCCGAGGAATTGTTGGCGCTCACCCGCCGCATGGCCGAACGGCCGGGCCGTATCGTCCCGGTCCACGCCGCGCCTTATCCGCGCGAGCTCCTGTTCGATGAGGTGTCGCTCAGCGTCAACACTGCTGCGGCGGGCGGCAACGCCAGCCTGATGGCGATCGGCTAGAGGTCGAGGCTAGTAACCGCCGTATTGCTTCGGCTTGCCGGGATGGTTCACGCAGAGCATTTCCGGCGACGTGATCGGCCCCATCTTGATGCGTTCCTCCTCGCACTTCTCGTAGGTGAAGGGGCCGCCAAAGACCTTGGGACCGCCGCCGACGATGATGTAGGACTTTTCGAGGTACCAGCCGGGACCGGTCCAGGCCTGGGTGGCGCCCGGACCGTTGCAGGCCCCCAAGGTCGTGGCCAGGGCAGCGGCCAGCAGGGGAGCCACGAGCAGGGTCGTCCTGCGACCGATCGAACGTTCCGGCATCAGCTCAGTCTCTCCCCCGGGGCAATGAACGCCGCCCCTGTCCGGCCGGCAAGTTAGGCCATGGGCGCGATGTCTTCAATGCAAGGAGAGCGACGGCTAGGATGCGGCACATGCGCCACTTCCCGTCCTTGCCGATCTTGATGGCCATCGTTTCGTGGCCGGGAAGCCTGGTCGCCCTCGATTGCGCGGCCCTCACCAACACCGAAATTCCCTTCGCCCTTGCCTCCGAAGTCACCACCCGGCGGACGGGTGAGGCGCCCACGACGCGACTCCAGCAGATGCAGGTGTTTCGGAAAGGCGGGGAGGTCACGACCTACACCGTCGATTCGCCGGCGATCTATCTCAGGACCCGCGGCGCCAGTTCCCTGTTTCCGGTGGACGCGTACTATTCGACCGAGCCCGACGACCCGCGCAGATGGACCTATTCGATCGGTCCCACGGTTCAGTTCGCGCGCGGCCAGCCCGTCCGCTACAGCGCCGACATGAAGCACGCCGACGGAAAGCTCCAGCTGGCAGCCAGGGTGACCCTGGAATTACTCGAATCAGGGATCCTCGAACTGAGCGGGTGCCCCATCAAGGTCTTGAAGTACCGGCGAACCCTCGACGGTCTGGCGGATCGCCATCCGGTCTCCAACAGCGAGGAACTCACCTTCGCGCCCGCCCTGCGTGCCACGCTTGGATCCGTCCTTCGGACCGGCGACATCGAGGTCGTCAGCACTCCGGCGGCAATATCGTTGGATTTCAAATATATAGAGTAGTTTCTTAACGCCGCCATTTGTGGCGTAACGAGGGCTTTCGTTTGCAGGGGCGGCCGGGCTAATAATGCCACGATAAGCGAACGCATCCGGGGGGGATGCTGGGCCAGCTAGCGCGCCAGCAGGGTAGAATCATGGCATTGCCTGAAAAGCAGGGACTGTACGACCCACGCAACGAACACGATTCCTGCGGCGTCGGCTTCGTGGCCGACATCAAGGGCCGGAAAACGCACGCCATCGTGCGCCAGGGTCTCCAGATCCTGGTCAATCTCGACCATCGCGGCGCCGTCGGCGCCGATCCGCTGATGGGCGACGGTGCGGGCGCGATGATCCAGATTCCCGACGCGCTGCTGCGCGACTGGGCGCGCAAGGAGGGGGTCGACCTGCCGGAGCCCGGCCACTACGCCGTGGCGATGTGCTTCCTGCCGCCGGATGAGAAGGCAAGAGCGTTTGCAATCAAGCGCTTCGAGCATTTTATTAAAGTCGAGAAGCAGAAGATGGTCGGTTGGCGCGACGTGCCGACCGACCTCACCGGCCTCGGCAAGGCGGTCATCGAATCGATGCCGGTCATCCGCATGGCGATCGTCGGCCGGGGTGCGAAAGTCCCCGACCAGGATGCGTTCGAGCGCAAGGTGCTGGCGATCCGCAAGCAGACGCAGAATCCGCTGGCCGACCTCGAGAAGAAGCACAAGCTGCCCGGCCTGTCGCAGCTCTACATGCCGTCCTTCTCGTCGCGCACCGTGGTCTACAAGGGCCTGCTGCTCGCGCACCAGGTTGAGAGCTTCTATGAAGATCTGAGGAATCCTCTTTGTGAATCAGCGCTTTGCCTGGTTCACCAGAGATTCTCCACGAACACGTTCCCGTCGTGGAAGCTGGCGCATCCCTACCGCTTCATCGCCCATAACGGCGAGATCAACACGGTCCGCGGCAACGTCAACTGGATGTACGCCCGCCGGCGCACGATGGAATCCGACCTGATCGGCGCCGACCTCGACAAGATGTGGCCGATCATCCCGCACGGCCAGTCGGACACGGCCTGCCTCGACAATGCGCTCGAACTGCTGGTCGCCGGCGGCTATTCGCTCAGCCACGCCATGATGATGCTGATTCCGGAAGCCTGGGCCGGCAATCCGCTGATGGATGGCAGCCGCAAGGCCTTCTACGAGTATCACGCGGCGCTGATGGAGCCGTGGGACGGCCCGGCCTCGATCGCCTTCACCGACGGCCGCCAGATCGGCGCCACGCTCGATCGCAACGGGCTGCGGCCGGCGCGCTTCCTGATCACCGAGGACGATCTCGTGGTGATGTCCTCGGAGTCCGGCGTCCTGCCGATCCCCGACGAGAAGATCGTGCGCAAGTGGCGCCTGCAGCCCGGCAAGATGCTGCTGATCGACCTCGAACAGGGCCGCATCGTCGAGGACGATGAGCTGAAGCGCTCCCTGGCCGAGGCCGAGCCCTACGAGGAGTGGCTGAGGGAGACGCAGCACAAGCTCGAAGAGCTTTCGGAGATCCCCGAGGCGCCCTCGCCGGTGGCGTCGAACGATCCCTCGACCCTGCTCGATCGCCAGCAGGCCTTCGGCTACACGCAGGAGGACATCCAGTTCTTCCTCGAGCCGATGGCCAGCGTGGCCGATGATCCGATCGGTTCCATGGGCACCGATACGCCCATCGCCGTGCTCTCGAAGAAGCCGAAGCTGCTCTACAACTACTTCAAGCAGAACTTCGCGCAGGTCACCAACCCGCCGATCGACCCGATCCGCGAGGAGCTGGTGATGTCGCTGGTCTCGATGATCGGCCCGCGCCCCAACCTGCTCGGCCGCCATGCCGGCACGCACAAGCGCCTCGAAGTGGCCCAGCCGGTGTTGACCAATGCCGAGCTGGAGAAGATCCGCTCGATCGAGGACCTGCTCGACGGCTCGTTCCGCACCGCCACCATCGACACGACCTGGCTCGCCTCCGAAGGCGCGGCCGGACTCGAAGCGGCGTTGGACCGGGTCTGCGCCGAGGCGACCGACTGCGTGCTGGCCGATCGCAACATCCTGATCCTGTCGGATCGCGCGGTTTCGGCCGAGCGCGTGCCGATCCCGGCGCTGCTGGCCACCGCCGCCGTGCACCACAGTCTGATCCGGCGCGGCCTGCGCACCCAGACCGGCCTCGTGGTCGAGACCGGCGAGGCGCGCGAGGTGCATCACTTCTGCTGCCTGGCGGGCTACGGCGCCGAGGCGGTGAATCCGTATCTCGCCTTCGAGACGCTGGAGACGCTGCGCGTCCAGAACGGCCTGCCGCTGAAGCCCTACGAGGTCCAGAAGAACTTCATCAAGGCGATCGGAAAGGGGCTGCTCAAGGTCATGTCCAAGATGGGCATCTCGACCTACCAGTCCTATTGCGGCGCGCAGATCTTCGACGCGGTCGGCCTGCATTCGGGCTTCGTCGAGAAGTACTTCACCGGCACCGCCACCACGATCGAGGGCGCGGGTTGGCAGGAAATCGCCGAGGAGACGGTGCACCGTCACCGCAACGCCTACGGCGACAATCCGGTCTATCGCACCATGCTCGACGTCGGCGGCGACTATGCCTTCCGCCTGCGCGGCGAGGAGCATGCCTGGACGCCGGAAAGCGTGTCGCGCCTGCAGCACGCGGTTCGCGGCAACTCGTCGGACGACTACAAGGCCTTCGCGACCTCGATCAACGAGCAGAGCGAGCGGCTGCTGACCATCCGCGGCCTGATGCAGCTCAAGTGGGCGGAGAAGCCCATCCCGGTCGAGGAGGTCGAGCCCGCGGCCAGCATCGTGAAGCGCTTCGCCACCGGCGCGATGAGCTTCGGCTCGATCAGCCGTGAGGCCCACACCACGCTTGCGATCGCCATGAACCGGATCGGCGGCAAGTCGAACACCGGCGAGGGCGGCGAGGAGGCGGACCGCTTCAAGCCGCTGCCCAACGGCGATTCCATGCGCTCGGCCATCAAGCAGGTTGCGTCGGGCCGCTTCGGCGTCACGGCCGAGTACCTGGTCAATGCCGACGACATCCAGATCAAGATGGCGCAGGGCGCCAAGCCCGGCGAGGGCGGCCAGCTGCCCGGCCACAAGGTCGACGAGAACATCGCCCGTGTCCGCCGCTCGACGGCCGGCGTCGGCCTGATCTCGCCGCCGCCGCACCACGACATCTATTCGATCGAGGACCTGGCGCAGCTGATCCACGACCTGAAGAACGTGAACACCAAGGCGCGCGTCTCCGTGAAGCTGGTCTCCGAGGTCGGTGTCGGCACGGTCGCGGCGGGCGTCAGCAAGGCGCGGGCCGACCATGTGACGATCTCGGGCTACGAGGGCGGCACCGGCGCCTCGCCGCTCACCTCGCTCACCCATGCGGGTTCGCCGTGGGAGATCGGCCTTGCCGAGACGCAGCAGACGCTGGTGCTGAACGGGCTGCGCGGCCGCATCGCCGTGCAGGTCGACGGCGGCCTGCGCACCGGCCGCGACGTCGCCATCGGCGCGCTGCTGGGCGCCGACGAATTCGGCTTCGCCACCGCGCCGCTGATCGCGGCGGGCTGCATCATGATGCGCAAGTGCCACCTCAACACCTGTCCGGTGGGCGTGGCGACGCAGGATCCGGTGCTGCGCAAGCGTTTCACGGGCCAGCCCGAGCACGTGATCAACTACTTCTTCTTCGTCGCCGAGGAACTGCGCGAGATCATGGCGCGGCTGGGCTTCCGGACGCTGAACGAGATGATCGGCCGGGTCGACCGGCTCGACATGCGCAAGGCGATCGACCACTGGAAGGCGGGCGGCGTCGACCTCTCGAAGCTCCTGCACCAGGCGCCGGCGCGCGAGGGCGTGGCGATCTGGAACGTCGAGCGCCAGGACCACGGTCTCGACAAGGCGCTGGATCACAAGCTCATCGAGGCGGCGCAGCCGGCGCTCGAGAGGGGCGAGCCGGTGCAGATCGACCTGCCGGTCACCAACGTGAACCGCACCGTCGGCGCCATGCTGTCGGGCGAGGTGGCGCGGCGCACCGGCCATGCCGGACTGCCCGAGGACACGATCTCCGTGCGCCTCACCGGTACGGCCGGCCAGAGCTTCGGCGCCTTCCTGGCGCGCGGCGTGTCGCTCGAACTGTCCGGCGACGGCAACGATTATGTCGGCAAGGGCCTGTCGGGCGGCCGGGTCGTCGTGCGCCAGCCCAAGGACTGCGCGCGCGATCCGCTGAAGAACATCATCGTCGGCAATACGGTGCTCTATGGCGCCATCGGCGGCGAGGCCTACTTCGAGGGCGTGGCGGGCGAGCGCTTCGCCGTCCGCAACTCGGGCGCGGTCTGCGTCGTCGAGGGCACGGGCGACCATGGTTGCGAGTACATGACCGGCGGCGTCGTGGTCGTGCTGGGCGATACGGGCCGCAACTTCGCGGCCGGCATGTCCGGCGGCATCGCCTACGTGTACGACCCCAAGGCGCGCTTCAAGGAACTGTGCAATCCCTCGATGGTCGATCTGGAGAAGGTCGGTCCGGCTTCGACCGATGGTGACGAGACCGGCCGCCCGCGCCAGCGTGCGACCGACGTCGAGGACAACGGGATGGGCGACGTGCTGCGTTTCGACGCCGAGCGCCTGCGCATCCTGGTCGAGCGCCATCATCTCCATACCGGCAGCGCGCGGGCACGGTCGCTGCTGGAGGACTGGGACAATGCGTTGCAGAGCTTCGTGAAGGTGATGCCGCGCGACTACAAGCAGGCGCTGCTGAGGGCGCGGGAACGGGCGGCGGCGAATGCCGTCGCGGCGGAGTGAATTCGGATTCCTCTCCCCCGAGAGGGGGAGAGGCTAGGTGAGGGGGAGTGAGAGGGTGCATCGCCCCCTCACCCAACCTCTCCCCCTAGCGGGGGAGAGGAGGAAGAATTAAGTGAGCTGAAGGAATTTGGACGATGGGCCTAGTCACGGGCTTCCTCGAGATCGAGCGCAAGGACCGGTCCTACGAACCGGTCGAGCAGCGCCTCAAGAACTACAGGGAATTCGTCCTGCCGATGCCGCCGGCCGAGGTGTCGCGGCAGGGCGCGCGCTGCATGGATTGCGGCATCCCGTATTGTCACAACGGCTGCCCGGTCAACAACATCATCCCGCAGTGGAACGAGCTGGTGCGCCGCGACCGCTGGAAGGATGCGCTCGAGGTCCTGCACTCGACCAACAACTTTCCCGAGTTCACCGGCCGCATCTGCCCCGCGCCTTGCGAATCCTCGTGCACGCTGAACATCGACGACAACCCGGTGACCATCAAGTCGATCGAATGCGCGATCGTCGATCGCGGCTGGCAGGAGGGCTGGATCCAGCCGCTCGTGCCCGCCCACAAGACCGGCAAGCGTGTCGCCGTCGTGGGTTCCGGTCCGGCTGGACTCTCCTGCGCCCAGCAGCTTGCGCGCGCCGGCCATTCGGTGACGCTGTTCGAGAAGTCCGACCGGATCGGCGGCCTGCTGCGCTACGGTATTCCCGACTTCAAGATGGAGAAGCACCATATCGACCGGCGCATGCGCCAGATGGAGGCCGAGGGCGTCGAGTTCCGCACCGGCGTCGAGGTCGGTGCCACCCTGTCGATCAAGTCGCTGCTCGAAGGCTATGACGCGGTCGCCCTGACCGGCGGCGCCGAACTGCCGCGCGATCTGGAGGTCCCGGGGCGCGAGCTGAACGGCATCCATTTCGCGATGGATTTCCTGACCCAGCAGAACAAGCGCAATGCCGGCGACGACGAGGCGCGTGCCGCGCCGCGCGGCACGCTCACCGCCAAGGGCAAGCATGTCATCGTGATCGGTGGCGGCGATACCGGCTCCGATTGCGTGGGCACGTCGAACCGTCACGGGGCGGCCTCGGTGACGCAGCTCGAGGTCATGCCGCAGCCGCCGGTGCGCGAGAACAAGGCGCTGACCTGGCCGGACTGGCCGCTCAAGCTGCGCACCTCGTCGAGCCACGAGGAAGGTGCGGCGCGCGATTTCGCCGTACTGACGAAGCGGGCGCTGGGCAGCAATGGCAAGGTCGAGGCGCTGGAATGCGTGCGCGTCGAATGGGCGAAGGGCGCCGACGGACGCATGGGCATGCAGGAGGTCGCGGGCAGCACCTTCGAGCTCAGGGCCGACCTGGTGCTGCTGGCCATGGGCTTCCTCGGCCCGCGCCGGCCGGGCCTCGTGGAGCAGGCGGGCGTTGCGCTCGATCCGCGCGGCAACGTGGCGGCCAATGTGAAGGACTACCAGACCTCGGTTCCGAGGCTGTTCGCCGCCGGCGACATGCGTCGCGGCCAGTCACTGGTCGTGTGGGCGATCCGCGAGGGCCGCCAGTGCGCCCGCTCGATCGACGAAAGCCTGATGGGATCTTCTACCCTGCCGCGTTAAACTGCGGACGGTTGTGGTTCGCTTGCGGGTAATTTTGTTTTAGCATTGCCTGATGAAGATTTTGCTGATTCAGGGCGCGAACATGGAGTATCTGGGCCGGCGTCAGCCGGAACTCTATGGCACGACCACGGCCAAGGAACTCGACGCGGCGGTGCGCCGCCGGGCCAGGGATCTCGCTGTGGAGATCGAGATTTTCTACACGAATACCGAAGGCGAGGCCGTGTCGGCAATCTACAAGGCGGATCGCGCCAAGGCCGACGGGCTGCTGTTCAATCCCGCGGGCTTTCTCCACGCCGGTCACGCGCTGCGCGATTGCCTGCGGTCGATTTCCATGCCGGCGATCGAAATCCACATGACCAACATCGAGAAACGCGGCTTCGGGTCCATCACCGCCGAGGCGGCGGTCGGGATGATCGCGGGCTTCGGTGTCGATTCCTATCTCCTGGCCCTCGAGGCCATGGTGGCGCGGGTGCGTCCGGCGTCGGCCTGACGACCGCTTGGGGTTTCGCAGTACCGTATGTGGGCGGCGTCCTGGCTGTCGGCCCTCGTGGCGGGGGCCTGCAGCGTGTCGAGGTAGGACTTTCCCGCAGGCCTCAGGGAGTCGACGGTGCGGAGCAGGGTGTGCAGCGCCGGGAAGCCGCCGATGTTCACCACTGCATTGCCAACGGCCCGCTTCAGCCGATTGCGCGGTCGCGGGGTCACGTAGAGCCTGCCGCCGCCCCATTGCCGGAACGCCGCTTCGAGTTGCGGCATATAGGCCTGGCCGGCAGGCAGGTTGGAGAGTCTGGTCCGGCAATCCATCAAGCCGTCGCGCAACACCTGTCCGCACGCGCGATGCTCGGGGCGGTCGTGAAGAAGCGCCGCCCATTTCAGCCAGTAGCGTGCCGACGACACGAGCTGGGCGGTGTCGTCGCCGGCGGAACTCAGGCGGGGTCCCGCATGCACGCGGATGTAATACATGCCGACCTCCCGACCCCGCACATTCAGGCCAGAGAGAATCGCCCGCCCGCACAGGTCGAAATCCTCGTAGAAGCCGAGAGCTTCGTCCCACGTCTCCGTGTCGAACAGGCGACGCGGCCACAGGATCGTGGTGTGGGTGATGGTGCGCAGGCCGTTGGGATCGAGGAACTGGGCCAGCGTGTCCGTGTCGGAGCGTTCCGCTGCCGTCCAGACGGGAGAGCCGAGGACGACCTGGTCTCCGATGATCGCGAAGTCGCGCGAGCGGCCGGCGACCAGCGAATTCGGTGGCGCAGCGAGCGTCGCGGCCAGCAGGTCGGCGAGGTGCGACGGATGCATCAGGTCGTCGTCGTCGTGGAAGAAAATCCAGTCGCCGGTCGCGATGGCAAGACCGGAATTGCGCGCGGCGCTCGGTCCGCGCGAAAACCTGTGGCGCACGACCTTCACACGCGGAAATTCGCTCGCGAGCATGGCAAGCGTCCCGTCGGTCGAGGCGTCATCGACGACGACGATTTCCTTGTCCCAAACCGTCTGGGCCTGCACGCCCACGAGCGCACGCCGCAGCAGCGACGCGCGATTGCGCGTCGGCATGACAATGCTGATCCTGTTTCCCACGACAGTCCCAACCCCAGCACGACAGTACCATGATGGTTTTGAGTTGTAGGGATGAATGTGGCTACCAGATGCCCGTCAGCAGCGTTGTCGGTGCATAATCCCTGAAAATCGAGAAGTAAGGGAAGCCGGACCGTGTGCGCCATGCCCGCTCGAGCCGAACGCGCCACAGGCGCTCGGTTCCGGCCGGACCGGTCTCGCCGGGATGCCAGTCGATGGTCACGGTACCCTGCAGCTGCATCACCTCGCCGGTATTGAAATTCACGAACAGCAGACCGGCGCGGGGATCGCCCAGCAGGTTGCCCAGCGTGTTGAAGAAGCGGTTGCCGCTGAAGTCCGGGATGACCAGCGTGTCGTCATGCACGCCGACGAAGCCCGGTCTGCCACCGCGATGGGACATGTCGAACCCGCCCCCGGCGCCGAGGTCCGTCCGGCCCCGGCTCGCGACGAAGAACGTGTCGGCTGATTCGATGAGGTCGCGGGCGGCTTCGTCCAGCCTGCCCAGGGTCTCTGTCGGTCCGGCCTCCTCATCGCGCGCCATCACCTTGCGGGTCTGGATGTATTGCGGACAGTTGCCGAAGCTTTGGACAACCTGCACGGTCACGCCGTCGTCGATCTCCACGATCCGGCCGTTGGCCCGGTTGCGGCGCCGCGTCGAGAGATCGATTCCCAGCAGTCCGATCTCGGCACCGGTCACAAAGCCCGGCGCCGCGGGATCGCCACCGCGCGGCAAGGCACCGATGCGCAGCGTCTTCGGATCAGGCGAGGTGACGAATCCCGGGGAGCCCGTGAGCACCGAGGCCATGGGCCAGCCCTGCGCATCCGGCGTGCTGGTGAAGAGATGGGGCAGCAGGGGGAAGAAGGCGCGGTGCTCTTCCGGCAGGAAGGACCGGATCGGCGCCCGTCCCATCCGATAGCCAGCCAGCCTCTGCGCTGCCTGCTCGTCGGCATTGAACGGCAGGAAGCCCGGCGTGTCGGCGGTCATCACACGCCCTCCTGCTTCTCGGGGAACTGGATCTTCGGGTCGTACCAGGGCGCGGCGTCCGATCGCCAGATATGGAGCTGGGGCCGGTCGCGCACCTCGGTGTCGAGGCAGCCCAGCCGCAACAGAACGACCGGCTGCGCGACGCGCTCGGCCATCACGTGCGAGCCGCACCTGCCGCAGAAGCGGCGGAACTTGCCCGGCGACGATTCGATGGCGCCGAGGACATCCTCGCCGCGTGTCCAACGGAACTTCTCGCGCGGTACTGCCGTGACGGACGAGAAGGCCGTGCCGTGCGTCTTGCGGCAGGTGTGGCAATGGCAGTGCACGATCCGCTCGACGGGTGCATCGGCCTCGCAGGCGACGGCGCCGCAAAGGCAGCTTCCGTTCAGCATCTCCGTGTCCTCCTGGTTCTCGCCAACATAGGTCCGGTCGATTGCCGCGATTATCGCATGAATGATAAACTTACAATTGCAATGAATGGAATAATGAGATGGACCGGCTGGACGAGTTCGAGATCTTCGTGCGTATCGTGGAGGAGGGGAGCCTGGTGCGCGCGGCGCAGCGCTTGCGCCGTTCGGCCCCGGCGGTGACGCGCGCCCTGGCGGCGCTCGAGGATCGCATCGGCGTGCGCCTTGTCGATCGCACGACGCGTCGGCTCGCACCGACGGAAGCAGGCCGTGCACTCTATGAACGGGCGCGGGCCGTCGTTGCGGACTATGAGGCGGCGGCGACGGGGGCCCGCGAGGCGCCGGTGCGCGGGCTGCTGCGCATCGCCGCGCCGGTGCAGTTCGGCCGGCGCCATGTCGCGCCGCTTGCGACGCGCTTCCTCGACAGTCATGCCGGCGTCGAGATCGAGCTCATGCTGAACGATCGCAACGTCGACCTCATCGAGGAAGGGATCGACGTGGCGGTCCGCATCGGCGCCCTCGCCGATTCCAGTCTCGTGGCCCGGCCGGTCGGGCATGTGCGGCGACGGTGGGTGGCCAGTCCTGCCTATCTCGCCAGGCATGGCACGCCGAAGGAACCGGCGGATCTCGCGCGGCACGAGGCGGTGCTGGGCACGTTCCGCGGGGCGATGGAATGGACCTTCGGCGGCCGCCGTCGCGGCGCGCCCACCCATCTCGCGGGCCGGCTGCGCGTCGACGATATCGAGACCCGCCTGCGTCTCGCGCGCGAGGGCCGCGGCATCGCCCAGTTCCTCTCCTATCAGGTCGCCGAGGATCTCGCCGCCGGACGTCTCGTGCGCCTGTTGCGCAGCTTCGAGCCGCCGCCGCTTCCGGTCCAACTCCTCACCAAGGGCCGCTCCCATCGCGCACCGAAGATCGACGCGTTCCTCGAGTTCGCGGCCAGGAAACTGTCGGCGCTGCCTATCCTTCGGCCGGATTGACGCATCGATGCGCTCGCGCCGCTCCGGCCGGAGGCAGGCGACCTCAGTCGGGCGTGACGCCGAAGCGGCGCTGCCAGAAATCGCGGGAGCGGCGTTCGCCCACGTCGCAGCCCAGCTCATACTCCGGCCGCACGAAGCGGGTGTAGTCGTCGTCGGCCTTGACCACACGGCGGCCGCTGCCGCCGCTTCCCGATTGCGCGAGCTGCAGCCCGTCGCGCGGCGCGCCGAGTTCGCCGATGTCGAAGTCGTTCAGCGGGCCGATATCGGCCACCTCCTGCAGGAGCTTCTTGCGGACGGCGCGGGGGAAATCCTCGAAGCTGCGCGCGACCTCGACGAAGGAGCGCGGCCCGCCGGTAACGCAGTGCAGGTAGTACTTGTCGAGGTCGTCCTCGGCCGGAAAACCGAAGGGGTTGGGCCGTCCGTTCATGATCGGCAGGCCGTTGATGACGATCCGCTCCTTCAGCGCGTCGTGCCGGATCTCGGTGACCAGGCCGCCGTCGTTGTTCGATCCGTCGCCCGATATGTCGAGCACCTTGCGGTCGGGTTCGTAGGGACTGCGGCCGTACATCGGGATGGCATAGCGGATCGCGCCGCTGATCGAGGTGCGGCGCGAGATCGAGATGGGGGCGTCGGCCAGACGCTGCCGGAAGTCCGCGATGGCGGCCTCCGAATCGAGCAGCGTCCAGTCGATCAGCAGCTTCTGGATCCAGGAGTCGGACCATTCGAAATAGGCGACGGCGATGCGGCCATGATTGCCGCCCAGGATCGCCCTGACGATGACGGGGTCGTTGAAGGCGTCGACATAGCCCTGGCGCTGCAGCCTGGCCTCGTCGGGGTCGATGCTGCCCGAGATGTCGATCGCCAGCACCAGTGCAAGGTCGACTTCCTTGCGCTCCTGGGCCGTCGCCGGAAGCGCCAGGAAGAGAAGGGCGATCAGACCAACCAGTCGGGCCACGGCGACCTCCGCGTTCGTTACGCTCCAGAGGCAAGAACCATACCGCCCCGCCCGCGCCGGTGTCAGCCCGCCACTGGACGAACGGTGGCGGGGGTCGCTAGCCTTTGCGGAAAGACGAAGGGGAGGAAGCATGGATCTGGCGCTCAGCAGGGAAGACGAGGATTTCCGCACCGAGGTTCGGCGCTTCCTCGACGAAAACCTGACCGAGGACCTGCGGGAGGCGGGGCGCAAGACGGCCGGCGTGTTCGCCGATTTTGCGGCCGGTATGCGATGGCACAAGATTCTGGCCCGTCGCGGCTGGTCGGCGCCGAGCTGGCCCCGGGAACATGGCGGCACCGGCTGGAGCGCGACCCAGCGCTACATCTTCAGCCGCGAATGCATCGCCGCCGACGCGCCCCGGATTTTCTCGATGGGACTGCGCATGGTCGGGCCGGTGATCATGAAGTTCGGCACGCCGGAGCAGAAGGCCAAATACCTGCCGCGCATCGTGGCCGGCGACATCACCTTCTGCCAGGGCTATTCCGAACCGGGTTCGGGGTCCGACCTCGCCAGCCTCAAGACCCGCGCCGAGCGGGACGGCGACGACTATGTGATCAACGGCACCAAGATCTGGACGACCGGCGCCCATGTCGCCGACCACATGTTCTGCCTGGTGCGAACCTCGACCGAGGGCAAGCCGCAGGACGGCATCTCCTTCGTGCTGATCGATTCGATGACGACGCCGGGCCTCGCGGTCGCACCGATCCTGACCCTGGCCGGCGACCACGAGGTCAACCAGGTGTTCCTCGACAATGTCCGCACGCCGGTTGCCAACCGCATCGGGCCCGAGAATGCCGGCTGGACGGTCGCCAAGTACCTGCTCGAATTCGAGCGCGGCGGCGACGCCTACACGCCGAACCTCTACGCCCGTCTCGACGACGTGAAGCGCATCGCGCGGGAGGAGGCGGCCGACGGGTCGGGCCGGCTGATCGCCGAGCGCGGCTTCGTCGAGCGGCTGGCGGAGGCGGAGATGGACATCCAGGCGCTGGAGATGATCGAGATGCAGGTCCTGTCCGACCTCAGCCGCGGGCGCAATCCCGGGGCCGTCTCCTCATCGATGAAGATCAGGGGCAGCGAGACGCTGCAGAAACTCGACCATCTCGGAGTCGAGGCGCTGGCCTGGTATGCCGCGCCGTTCGAACCGGAGGCGCGCGAACTCGGCCACAACGAACCGACCGTGACGCCCGAGTGGGGAATCAGCGCCATGCCGCTGTACCTCAACAACCGGGCGTCGACGATCTATGCCGGTTCCAACGAGATCCAGCGCAACATCATCGCCAAGGCGGTGCTGGGCCTGTGAGAGCCTGTCATAAAGCTCTTGTAAGCTTACAATACACGTCACATCTGTAGGGCCATGACAGATCCTTATTCCGTCCTGGGCGTGCCGAGGACCGCTTCCGAGGACGACATCCGGAAGGCGTTCCGCAAGCTCGCCAAGAAACATCATCCCGACCTCAATCCCGGCGACAAGGCGGCGGAAGCCAAGTTCAAGGAGATCGGCCAGGCCAACGACATTCTCTCCGATCCGGAGAAGCGCCGGCGCTTCGACGCGGGCGAGATCGACGGCACCGGTCAGGAAATGCCGCCACGCGGCTTCTATCGCGACCAGGCAGGCGGCCGCGGCGGCAAGTACGAACACGCCGGTGGCCACGAATCGTTCGTCGACATGGGCGGCATCTTCTCCGAAATGTTCGGCCAGCGTCGGGGCGGTGGCCCCGGCTTCGGCGGCGACGACTTCGACATGGGCGGCATGCCCGTCACCTACAGTCTGCGCGTGCCGTTCCTGGTGGCGGCGCGCGGCGGCAAGCAGAGGGTCACGCTGCCCGACGGCAAGACGCTCGACATCGACGTGCCCGAGGGCACGAGCGATGGTCAGACCTTGCGTCTCAAGGGCCAGGGCATGCCGGGCACGAAGGGCCGTCCGCCCGGCGACGCCTATGTCGAGATCCACGTCGAGCCGCACGCCTTCTTCCAGCCGCGCGACAACGACATCCATGTCGACCTGCCGGTGACCGTCACGGAAGCGACGCTCGGCGGCAAGGTGAAGGTGCCGACGGTGGGCGGTGCGGTGATGCTGAACGTCCCGGCCGGCTCCAACACCGGCACCTCGCTGCGGCTCAAGGGTCGCGGCCTGCTCGACCGCAAGTCGGGCCAGCGCGGTGACCAGTATGTGAAGCTGAAGGTCGTGCTGCCCGAGGTGCCGGACGACAAGCTGAAGGAGTTCCTCGCGAACTGGGAGGCGGGTCGCGCCTACGATCCGCGCAAGGAGATGGAGCAGTTCATATGACGACGCTGGACGAGCTGTTGCGCCAGCACGGGCGGCTGACCGAGGTCCACGTCGAGCGCTGGGTCGCGCGCGGGCTGTTGCGTCCCTCGGGCACAGGGGATGGCTGGCGCTTCGAGCAGATCGATGTGGCACGCGCCCGCCTGCTGGGCGAGCTGGTCGACGAGCTGGGCTTCGACGACGAATCGGTCGAGACGGTGGTCGACCTGGTCGACCAGGTGCACACGTTGCGCCGCCAGCTCGACCTGCTGGGCCACGCCATCGCCGAGCAGCCCGCGTCGACGCGCGAGGCGATCGCGGTGGCGCTGGACCGCCTGTCCCGGCGGTAGAGTGTTTCCGGGCGGGATTGAATCAGTCGCTCATCCAAACACCAACCTCATGCTGAGGAGCGCTCCGCCGGAGCGCGTCTCGAAGCATGGGCACGAGCACCGCGTCTGTTGCCCATCCTTCGAGACGCGCTGCTTCGCGGCGCTCCTCAGGATGAGGGGAATGGGTCAAGCCGAGACGGAAAGACTCTAGTTCAGCGCGCGGCGCGGCCGAGGGCGCGCATCGTGTCGAAGTGGCGGGCCATGGCGGCCTGACTGGCCGTCGCGATGCCGCCTACGATCGTGTCGCGGACCGGCGCGTAGCCCACGAAGCCCAGGATATTGCGCTTCAGGTTCTTCACCGCGTGCGCGCGGTAGTACCAGCGGTACAAGAGGGCCGGCATGCCCATCGTGACGATGATCCGGGCGCTGCGCCCGCCGAGATGCTTCTCCGGGAAGCCGTTGGGGCGATAGGCGAAGGCGAAGCCCGGCCGCAGGGTCTGTTCGAAGAAGCCCTTGAGCAGGGCCGGCATGTCACCCAGCCACAGCGGGAACACGACCACCAGGTGTTCGGCGCGGCGGATCTCCTCCTGCGCCGCTGCGATGTCGGGCGGCGCGGTGCCGTTCTCGAATTCGCTCTGGGAGCGCAGCAGGTCGAACTGCAGCGCCCCGATATCGAGTCTTTCGACCGTATGGCCGCCGGGGGCGGCCCCTTGGGCATAGGCGTCGGCCAAAGCACCGCACAGGCCCTTGCGGGTGGCGTCGGGATGGCCGTTCAGGATCAGGATGCGCTTCCCCATGGGCGCAACGCTCGCATGGGGAGGCCTCCCGGTCCTTGATGTGGATCAGGCCAGACCGGTCATTCGGGTTCGACGCCGGCGCGCTTCACGGCGTCGCCCCAGGCGGCGCAGCCGGTCTTCATGATCTCGGTCATCTCCGCCGGCGTCGTGCCAGTTGCGATCAGGCCCATGTCGAGCAGCTTCTCCTTGCCTTCCGGCGTCTGCACCAGCTTGCGGATCTCCGCGCTCATGCGTTCTACGATCTCCTTGGGCGTGCCGGCTGGCGCCATGATGCCGTTCCAGCCGGTCAGGTTGATCTTGTAGCCGGCCTCCTCGAAGGTCGGCACGTTGGGCAGCCGCGGCCAGCGCTGGGCGGAAGTGACGGCGAGCGGCGTCAGCTTGCCCCCGTTGATCGCCCCGCCGGTGGCAGCGAGGTCCTGGATGGTCATCGGGATGTGGCCGGCAATAACGTCCTGGACGGCCGGCCCGGCGCCCTTGTAGGGCACGTGTGTCATGTCGAGCTTCTCGGCCTGGTTCAACATCTCGCCCCAGATGTGCGAGGAGGAGCCGTTGCCGAACGAGGCGAAGTTCACCTTGCCCTTGCGTTCCCTGGCCCAGGCGACGAATTCCTTCACCGACTTGATGCCCAGCGAGGGCGGCACGACCATCGCGAGCGGCGCCAGCCCGTGCTGCGTCACCGGCATGAAGTCCTTGAAGCCGTCATAGGGGATCTTCTTGTAGACGTAGGGATTGATGCACATCATCGACGAGTTCACGTAGACGAACGTGTAGCCGTCGCCCGGCAGGTTCTTGACGATCTCCATGCCGACCATGCCATTGGCGCCGGGCTTGTTGTCGACGATGACCTGCTGGCCCAGCACGCCCGACAGCTTCTCGGCGAAGTAGCGGGACACGACGTCGGTCTGGCCGCCCGGCGGATAGGGTGCGACCAGCCTGATGGGCTTGTTGGGCCATGCCGCCTGGGCAAAGGCCGACGAGGCAAACAGGATCAGCGCGCCCGCGAGCGCGACGACGGATTTCTTGGACATGCGTTTCTTCTCCCTTGGGCGCGGAGCCTAGCGGGAGGGAAACGCCCTGCCAATCGTCATGCCGCCACGAGCGTGACGGGTATCTTGAGGTAGCTCCGACCATTGTCGTCCGGCGGCGGCAGATGACCGGCCCGGATGTTCACCTGTACCGAGGGCAGGAGCAGAACGGGGGCGGCCAGCGTGGCATCGCGCTTCGTGCGCATTGCGACGAACTCGGCTTCGGCCACGCCGTCATGCACATGGACATTGCGCGCCCGCTCCTCGGCGACGGTCGTCTCCCAGGCATAGCGGTCGCGGCCGGGCGCCTTGTAGTCGTGGCACATGAACAGGCGCGTCTCTGGCGGCAGGGACAGGAGACGCCGGATCGAGCGGTAGAGCGTAGGCGCATCGCCGCCCGGAAAGTCGGCGCGGGCCGTGCCGTAGTCGGGCATGAAGATCGTGTCGCCCACGAACACGGCATCGCCGATCCGGTAGGCGACGTCCGCCGGCGTGTGGCCGGGCAGGTGCAGCACCTCGATGCGCAGGTTGCCGAGCGTGAGGACATCGCCGTCCTTGACCAGCCGGTCGAACTCACTTCCGTTCTCGCTGACATCCGCCGCGTTGAAGACCTTCTTGAAGATCTTCTGCACGTCGCGGATGTGCTCGCCGATGACGACCTTGGCGCCCGTCCGTGCCTTCAGCAGCGGGGCCGCCGTCAGATGATCGGCATGGGCATGCGTCTCCAGGATCCAGTCGATCGAGGCCTGCCGTTCCGCGGCCTTGGCGAGGACGCGCTCCGCGGACCGGGTCGAGGCCTTTCCGGATTTGTGGTCGTAGTCGAGCACCGGGTCGACGATCGCGGCGCGGCGCGTCTCGGGATCGGTCACCAGATAGGTCACCGTATAGGTCGCCTCGTCGAAGAAGGCGTCGATGAGGGGCTGGGTCATGAATTCCTCCGTTTCCTGATTGACAGATATATTAGATATAACTAATTTAGCAAGACCTAATATGAAGACGAAGCAAACCATCGATCCCAAGGCACTTCAGGCGAAAGCCGGCGAAGTGGCCGCCACGCTCTCGGCGCTCGCCAACGACCGCCGCCTGCTCATCCTCTGCAAGCTCGTGGAGGTGGGAGAGGCGACGGTCGGAACGCTGGCGGCAGAAGTCGGCCTGTCGCAGTCGGCGCTGTCCCAGCATCTCGCCCGCATGCGGGAGGAGGGAATCGTCGCCTTCCGGCGCGAGGCACAGACCGTCTGGTACCGGATCGGCGACCCGCGGATCGAGACGCTGCTTTCGACGCTTCATCGACTCTATTGCGCGGACTGAACGGCCGCGCGGAAAGGACCCAGTCATATGTCTCTGCCAATCATCGATGCCGCCAGGGCGCGGCAACTCATCGCCGAAGGCGCCGTCCTGGTCGACGTGCGCGAAGCCGACGAAAGGGCGCGCGAGCACATCCCGGGCACGCAGCACGCACCTCTCTCGACGCTGCGGAGCGTGCAGGCGCCCGGCGCGAAGGCCGTCATCTTCCATTGCCGCTCCGGCGCGCGCACCGGCGCCAACGCCGCCCGCCTGGGCGAGGCGGCGGGGTGTGAGGCCTATCTCCTCGAAGGCGGACTCGAGGCCTGGAAGCGCGCCGGCCTGCCGGTGGCAATCGACAGGAAGCAGCCGATCGAGATCATGCGGCAGGTCCAGATCGTGGCCGGCAGCCTGGTCGTGCTGGGTGTCGTCCTCAGCCTGTGGGTGGCGCCGGCGTTCCTCGCCGTCTCGGCCTTCGTGGGTGCCGGTCTGGTCTTTGCCGGCAGCACGGGCTGGTGCGGCATGGCCAAGCTGCTGGCCCTGATGCCGTGGAACCGGACCGTGCGGAAGGCGCTGGCCTGATGTTCGCCCCGGTCGCCGCGCTCGCCTCGGGCGGGGTGGTCGGCCTCGTCCTCGGACTCATCGGGGGCGGCGGCTCGATCCTCGCCGTGCCGCTGCTGCTCTATGCCGTGGGCATGCCGTCGGCGCACATCGCGATCGGCACTGCCGCGTTCGCCGTGGCCGTCAACGCCGCGGCGGGCCTGGCGATGCATGCACGCAAGGCGCCGATCCGCTGGCCCTGCGCCATCGTGTTCAGCCTTGCGGGTGTCGGCGGCGCCTTCGCCGGCGCCGCGCTCGGCAAGGCGATGGACGGGCAGAAGCTCGTCGCGCTGTTCGGTATCCTGATGATCGTCGTCGGCCTGATGATGCTGCGTCCCAAGGACAAGGGCGGCAGCCAGTCGGCCTGGCTGACGCGCGAGAACGCGCGGCAGCTCCTGCCGCGTCTCATTGTGCTGGGCGCGGGCGTCGGTCTCCTGTCGGGCTTCTTCGGCATCGGCGGAGGCTTCCTGATCGTGCCGGGCCTGATCCTCGCCGCCGACATGAAGCTCGAGGAGGCGGCCAGTGCGTCGCTGGTCGCGGTGACCGCCTTCGGCATCACGGCGGCCGGCAGCTATGCCTGGTCCGGGTTGGTGGATTGGCAGGTGGCGGCCCTTCTGATCGCGGGCGGTATCGCCGGTGCGCTGGCCGGCACGAAGGCCAACGCCGTGCTGGCGAAGCGCAAGGGGGCGCTGACGAGGATCTTCGCCCTCTTCGTGATCGCGGCCGGACTCTACGTGGGCGGTCGCGGCCTGTTCGACCTGCTGCAGGCCTGATCAACGCTTCTGCAGGGCGGCCCAGACCTTGGCGGCGGTCAATGGCATGTCGATGTGGAGCACGCCCAACGGGCGCAGCGCGTCGAGCACGGCATTGGCCAGCGCCGCCGGGGCGCCATTGGTCGGCAGTTCGCCGACACCCTTGAAGCCCAGGGAGTTGTTGGGCGAGGACGTGACCATCGTCTCGACATGGAGCGGCGGCAGGTTGTCGGCGCGCGGCAGGGCATAGTCCATCAGGGTGCCGGACAGGAGCTGGCCGGTTTCCTGATCGTAGATCGCTTCTTCCATCAGCGCGTTGCCGAGACCGTGCACGATGCCGCCGTGCATCTGGCCGGCCAGCAGGCGAGGGTTCACCACCGGGCCGCAATCGGCGACCGCGAGGAAGCGCTCGACGCGCGTCTCGCCGGTCTCGGGATCGACTTCGACTTCGCAGACCATGACCCCGGTCGGGAAGGACTCGACCTTGTCGGCGAACACCGCATCGCCGTCGAACGGCTTCCAGGCCGCCAACTCGAACAGGCCGACCCGCCGGTCGGTGCCCACGACTTCGAAGGCGCCATCGCGATAGGCGATGTCGGCGGGCGATGTCTCCAGCCGCTCGGCGGCGAGATCGCGGCCACGCTCGATCAGCACATCGGCGGCGCGCTTCAACGTCGTGCCGCTGATGATCGTGGAGGAGGAGCCTCCGGTGCCGCCGCCGCGCGGGATGCTGTGTGTATCCCCTTGCTTGATCTCGATGCGCTCGACAGGGACGCCGAGCGCGGCCGCCAGGATCTGCGCGAACACCGTCTCGTGGCCCTGGCCCTGGCTCTGCGTGCCGAGCCGCGCGACCAGGCGGCCGGCCTCGGCATTCACCACGACGTGCTCGTCGGCGATGCCGCCGGTGCCATGCAGGTGGCAGGACAGGCCAAGGCCGCGCAGCCTGCCCGCGGCCTCGCTCGCCACGCGGCGCGCATCGAAGCCCGCTTCGTCGGCGGCGGAGAGCGCGGTCTCGAACAGCCGCGTGCAATCGGCGGCATCGTAGGTGTAACCGCTCGCCGCACGATAAGGCATTTCGTCGGCGCGCAGCAGGTTGAGACGCCGCAGTTCGACCGGCGTGCGGCCGGTTTCGTGCGCGGCGAGGTCGACCAGCCGTTCCAGCAGGAACAGCGCCTCGGGCTTGCCGGCGCCGCGGATGGCGTCGACCGGCACGGTGTTGGTGAAGACGCAGTCGAAGTCGACCCGGATCGCGGGGATGCGGTAGAGGCCCGAGATCACCTTGGCGAGGCCGGTCGTCGGGATGCTGGGCGCGAACATCGAGACATAGGCGCCGTAATTGGCTTCCGCCTTCACGCGCAGGCCGAGGAAACGGCCCTCGGCGTCGAGCGCGAGGCTCGCCGTGGCGACCAGGTCGCGGGCATGGCTGTCGGCCAGCGCGAGCTCGCCGCGCTCGCAGGTCCAGCGCAGGCCGCGGCCGAGCTTGCGCGTTGCCCAGGCGATCAGGGTCGATTCGACGGAAATGGGATATTTCGGCCCGAAGCCGCCGCCGACATCCTCGGTAACCAGCCGCAGTTTTTCCTTCGGAATGCCGAGCACGCGCTCGCACATCAGCCGGTGCGGGATCTGCACGCCCTGCGAGGAGAAGGTGACCGTGACGAGGTCGTCGCCGGCGTCGTAGGTCGACCAGGCGGCCCGCGTCTCCATGTAGTGCACGATCTGGCGCGGCGAGCGGATCGAGAGCGTCGTGACATGCGCGGCGCGCTCGAAGGCGGCGTCGGTCGCGGCGCGGTCACCCTTGGCCCAGTGGCACATCAGGTTGCCGGGCACGTCGTCGTGCACCAGCGGCGCATCGGGGGCCAGCGCCTGCGCCGCCGTCACCACGGCGGGCAGCTCCTCGTAGTCGACCTGCAGCAACTCGGCGGCATCGCGCGCCTGGTCGATCGTGCCGGCCACGATCATCGCCACGATGTCGCCGACATGGCGCACCTTGCCGACCGGCATCGGCAGATGCTCCGGCTCGCGATGGCGATTCCCGGCCTCGTCCTTGATCTCGCTGATCGCCGGCAGGTGGCCGATCCTGTCGGCCACGAGGTCCTGTGCCGTGTAGATCGCCCGGACGCCGGACGAGGCGCGGGCGGCTTCCGTGTCGATGCTCACGATCCGCGCATGTGCATGCGGCGAGCGCACGAACAGCACGGAGAGTGCTTCGGCCGGCGCGGTATTGTCGGCATAGCGCCCGCGACCGGTCAGGAATCGCTGGTCTTCACGGCGCGTGATCGAACGACCGAACTGGAGGGGGACGTTCATCGGATCCCGTCGATCCGGGATGGGGTGGGGCGCTGAACCGGCCGGTCTGTTGTAATCTTTGCCACCAAATGCACTCAGTCGTTCGTTAGCGATCATCATACACCGGTTCCGGCGACCAGCAGCGACGATGAAAATTCGGGTTTGGATCAAGTCTGCCTTGGCTGCGGCCCTGGGGGTGCACTGCTTCGCTTCCCTCGGCCAGGCGCAATCTCCTGTCGATCGCACGACGCTCGCCCGCGCGATCGAGCTGGTCGAGGCGCATCTCGCCAGGGCGCAGGCTGAGACCAATGCCGACCTGAAGCGGCGGATGCAGGTCGAAGCCTATCTGGCGCTGCTGTCCCTGCCGTCGACCCACCGCCCGTACGAGGCCGCCGACCGGCTGAGGGTGATCGACGAGGCGCTGGCGGAGAAATCCGCGTCGACCGATCGCGAAGTCATCGAAGTCGGCTTGAGCGCAGCCAGGGCCCTGGCCGAGGAGCGCGACGACCTGCAGCGCATCTTCCTGCTCGACCGGCAGTATTCCGGCCTGTCGTCCGGCGAGGGCGTGAACCAGCAATACTTCTGGCAGCTCGCACGCGCCAACGACGCCGGGGCCATGAGCTGGTTCTTCCAGTCGATGCAGCCGGGTGTCGGCGAGGTGGCGGGAATCGTCAATCGCAGCGTCGCCATCGACTGGCTGTGCCAGCGCGGCCACCGGTCGCTCGCGCGGCAGGTGGCAACGCGCCTGATCGCGCCCGAACTCAATGCGGCGATGGGGCTGAGGCTCGCCGATCTCGGGGTCCCGGCAGAGGCCGAGCAGCGCGCGGCCGGCAGCATGACCCAGAACACGCGCCGGGCGCCGGCCGGTCCGGAGATCCTGACTCGCCTCGCCGTCGTCGCCGGTCGCCGCGGCGATAGTGCCGAGGTCGAGCGCCTCGTGCGCAAGGTCGTCGAGGCGGTCGAGCCGCGGCAACTGTCACCCGACCGCCGCGTGTCGGTAGACTATGGCGACTGCGACTGGACGCTGGATCGCGGCTTCGCGCGGCGCTGGCAGGCGCGTAGCGTCTACTGGCAGTCGGCCTTCAAGCTGACCGCGCAACCCGGCGGCACGCCGCTCGGGCAGCCCTATCTCGTTGCGCTTGCGGACTCGGTGGCCGGGGCGACGGCGGGGCCTGCTGCCGTCGAACTGATCGAGCAGCTGATCGCCATCTTCGACAGGAGCGCGCGCGAAAACGGCATCGATCTCACCAATGCCGCGATTCTCGCGGCCGATGCCCAGACCGATCTCGCGCGCCGCAACAATGCGCCGGCGCTCGCCTGGCACAGGGCGCGGCAGTCCCTGATCCTCGCGCGCGTTGCGGCCGGCGCCCCGATCGACGACGCGGCGGCCAAGGCGCTGGGCGTCGATTGGGCCGCGTCCTTCCTGGCGATCTATCCGCGCTCACCACTGGCGCGGCGATTGGCCGGGCTTACCGGGGCGGACCGCGAGACCCTGGACCGGATCAATCCCAGGCTGCGGGCACAACTCCAGTTGATCGGCCTCGTGCTCGACGGGAATGCGGTCGATGCCCGGGCACTCATGGAAGCGGAACCGGCCGCGGTCGACCTCGACGCCGGTCCCGTCCTCCATATCATCGAGGCGCAGCAGAATGCCGGCCTGACCGACCGCGCCGCGGCCGCGCTCGATGCCTATCTGTACGTTTTTCCGGGCAAGGACCTTCCTGCGCTGCGGCTCCTGCTGCTGCAGGGGCGGGTCGACACGGCGAAGGTGCTGCTGCGGGAATTCGTGGCCGGCAGCGCCGGCGCCTTCGGAGTCTCCGACATCTTCGTGGGCGTCATGCTGCTGCGCGAGCTGGGTGACCGGAGCGACGTCGAGACGCTCGTGGGGCTGCGCCCGGGCGGCGACGCCCAGGAAGCCAGCCGCCGCCTCGTCGAAGTGGCCGATGCGCTCGCCTGGGACGGCGCATCGGACGAGATCGAAGCGGCGGCGCGCCGGCTACCGCGCGAGCTGGCGCAGTTGCCCGCGAAGGACGCCGCCTGCCTGCGCGATACGCTGCAGGGCCTGCAGGCCGTCGCCCTGGCGCGGCGCGGCGATCTCGAGGCCGGCCTGCGCCTGGTCGAGGGCCGCAGCCTCGAGCAGCGCCAGTTCTGCTGGGTCGGCAAGGGCTACGACAGCAAGCCGATCTTCGACGTCCGTTTCCTGGTCCAGGAGTGGGTCCGCCGCGGCCACGCGGTGCCGTGATCCGATTTTCTTCCCCATTCAGATGGGGAAGTGCCCCGTCCTACGGGGCGATGGGGTCATGCTGATATTGCCAACCCTCTGACCCCTCCGCCCGCGAAGACGCGGGCACCTCCCCATTTGAATGGGGAGGTAAGTTATTTAAGCCGCCAGCGCGTCGCTGATCACCTTCAGGGCGCTGTCAATGTCGGCGCGGTTGACGTCGAGATGGGTGACGGCGCGGATGCGGTTGCCGGCGGCGGTGCCCATGCCGACGCCGCGCTCCCTGCAGGCCTCGACCAGCCGGGCCGGCGTCCAGCCGGGCTTGGTGACCTCGAAGAAGACCAGGTTGGTCTCCATGCGCGGCACGTCGATCTTCAGGCCCTTGATGTTGGCGATGCCTTCCGAGAGGTGACGGGCATTGTCGTGATCCTCGGCGAGGCGGTCCCAGTTGTGTTCGAGGGCATAGAGCGCGGCGGCGGCGATGATGCCGGACTGGCGCATCGAGCCGCCCAGCATCTGCTTCTGGCGCCAGGCCTCGTGGATGAACTCCTTCGAGCCCGCGAGGCTGGCGCCGACCGGCGCGCCCAAACCCTTTGTATAGTCGAGCCACAGCGAGTCGACGCAGGCGGCATAATCGCTCGCCTTGGTGCCCGACTTCACGGCCGCATTGCAGAGCCGCGCACCGTCCATGTGCAGGCTGAGGCCGGCATCGCGCGCGACCTTGGTCACACCCTGCATGGTGGCGAGCGGCCACACGGTGCCGCAGCCGCCGTTCGACGTGTTCTCGATCGACACGAGGCGCGAGCGCGGAGCGTTGCGGCTGTTCGGATCGCGGATGGCTTCCTTGACCTGCTCGCCGGTGAAGACACCGTAGGGACCGTCGAGCATGCGGATCATGACACCGGCATTGGCGGCGGTGCCGCCCGACTCGGCATTGATGATGTGGGCCGTCCGGTCGGCGATCACCTCGTCGCCCAGCCGGCAATGCACGCGGATGGCGATCTGGTTGCCCATGGTGCCGCTCGGCAGGAACACCGCATCTTCCTTGCCGAGAAGCTCGCATACCTTGTCGCGCAGGCGGTTGACGGTGGGGTCTTCCATCTTCTGCTCGTCGCCGACCTCGGCGTCGGCCATCGCCTTCCGCATGCCGGGGGAGGGCTTGGTCTTGGTGTCGCTGTAAAGGTCGATGAAACGGTTTTGCATGGCGTGTTCTGATCTCCTGCGCCACCATACCGGCAATCGCCAGGAGGAGGAAACATGAGCCAATTTGCGGCCGCACCCACAGCTTCGGTCATGCCGGAGGAGCTGCTCTACGCCATCGACGGCACGATCGCGACGATCACGCTCAACGCGCCGCAGCGCATGAACACGATCTCTGGTCCCATGCTGAAGCAGCTCACCGATGCGCTGGTGAAGGCGAACGAGGATCGTGCCGTCC
The DNA here is from genome assembly GCF_004297265.1 of Reyranella sp. Classification (GTDB taxonomy): domain Bacteria; phylum Pseudomonadota; class Alphaproteobacteria; order Reyranellales; family Reyranellaceae; genus Reyranella. Next base: position 20,444 of record NZ_SCUT01000018.1, on the reverse strand, counting down.
GCGTGGTGATCCTGACGGGCACGGGCCGCGCCTTCTGCGCCGGGCTCAATCTCGAGGCGCAGAACAAGGGCACCGACAATCTGAGCGTCGGCTCGGGCGCCACGCCGACCAACATCGACCTGCGCAACACGCCGCCGCCCGTGCTGCACGCGATGGACAAGCCGGTGATCTGCGCCCTCAACGGGTCGGCGGCCGGCTACGGGCTCGACCTCGCGTTGGGCGCCGACATCCGCGTGATGGCGCAATCCGCCAAGCTCGCCGCTTCCTATGCCAAGCGCGGCGTCCTGCCGGAATCGGGCGGCACCTGGTATCTGCCGCGCATGCTGGGCTGGGCCAAGGCCGCCGAGCTGATCTTCACCGGCCGGACGCTGAACGCCGCTCAATCGCTCGAGATCGGCCTGGTGAATAAGGTCGTGGCGGATGCCGAAGTCATGGGCGCCGCCCGCGAACTCGCGCTGGAGATCGCCGCCAATGCGCCGCTCGCCATCCAGGCCGCCAAGCGCATGATGCGCATGGCGTGGAACGAACCCTTCAACGAGCACGTCCATCACGTCTTCCTGCAGCTCCTGCCACTGATGCAGACGGACGACATGAAGGAGGGCATCAGGGCCTTCCTGGAAAAGCGTGAGCCGAACTTCACCGGCCGGTAACGGCCTGCGCCTGACGCAGGGTCAGTCCATCACGATGGCCACGCGGCCGGTGACGCTGCGCTCGAGGAGCGCGCGCATCGCCTGCGCGGCGTCGGGGAGCGTGAAGGTCCGGTCGACGTGCGGGCGGCAGAGACCCTGTTCGCACCAGCCGCGGATCCGCTCCGCCAGGGCGAAGGTGCGCTTCGCCTCCTCGAAGCGCGCATCGTGCGGGCTCCAGCCGACATAGTAGCCGTAGTTGAAGCCCATCACGGCGAGGGTCTTCACCAGCAGGATGTTGGCCGGGATCTGGGGAATGGTGCCGCTGGCGAAGCCGATGGGACAGATGCGCCCGCCCACGGCCATGCAGCGCAGCGACTGGGTGAACACGTCGCCGCCGACGGGATCGTAGACCCGGTCGACGCCGCGGCCGCCCGTGAGCTTCAGCACTTCCTCACGGAAATCCGTCGCGTTGTAGTCGATGACGTGGTCCGCGCCGTGCGCCCTGGCGAATTCCGTCTTGCGTGCGCCGCCCGCGGTGGCGATCACGGTCGCGCCGAGGATCTTGCCGATCTCGACCGCCGCCATGCCGACGCCGCCGGCCGCCGCATGGACCAGCAGCGTGTGTCCGGCCTGCACGTCGAGCGCCTCGGGCCAGGTGAGCGCGCCGGCCGAGGTCGGATAGGAGATGGCGAGCTGGATCGCCTCGACGAACCCAACGTTGCGCGGCTTGGGGAAGACATTGACCTCGTGGGCCACGACTTCCTCGGCGAGCCCGCCCCAGTCGAGCACGGCCACGACCTCGTCGCCGACCCTGACCCTCGTGCAGGCCGGATCGACCTCGGTGACGATGCCGGACGCCTCGGTGCCGGGCGCGAAGGGGAAGGGCGGGCGGCGTTGGTACTTGCCCGCGATGACCAGGGTCGTGGCGAAGCTGACGCCCGCCGCGCGGATGCGGATGCGCACCTGGCCTGTCTTCAGCGGCGACGACGCGACCTCCTCCAATCGCAGGTCTTCGGGGCCGCCCCACTGGCGGCAGATCATCGCGCGCATGTTTCTCCTCGGCTCAATTCCATGGCGCGACCTTACGGTCTGCGATCGTCGTTCGCAAAAGCCCGCCGGCGCGCCGCGGCTCTTGAAAAGGCAAGGCGACCGGTCATATCGAATGTCATGACACAGAAGACCAACGTCCGCGAAAGGCTGCTGACCGCCGCGTTCGAGGCCCTGCACAAGAACGGCTTCAACGCCACCGGCGTCCAGGACATCACCGATGCCGCCAAGGTCCCCAAGGGATCCTTCTACAATCACTTCGAGAGCAAGGAGGCGTTGGGCGTCGAGGTGGTCGAGCGCTACGCCGCCGCGGGAGCCGAACGCCGGCAGGTGCTGGTCGGTGGAACGGGCGCGCCACTGGCTAGGTTGAAGGCCCATTTCAAAGCGCTGAACCAGCTCGGGCCGGCCACCGGTTTCAGTCGCGGCTGCCTGCTCGGCAATTTCAGCGCCGAACTGGCAGGGCAGAGCGCCGATATCCGGGCGGCGCTGGGCGGAGCCCTGAACAACTGGACCAGGGACATCGCGCAGGTCATCGCCGAGGCGCAGAAGGCCGGCGACGTGGGCAGGGAGATCCCGGCTGCCACGCTGGCTTCCTTCCTGCTCAACGCGTGGGAGGGCGCGGTCCTGCGCTCGAGGGTCGAAAAGAGCGCGGCGCCGCTCGACGCCTTCATGGCCGTCACCTTCAACAAAATTCTCATCTGACACAGGAAAACTCGCTCGAAGAATCACGTCGGCATGTCCAGTTTAAGACGACCGGTCATCTTGACCCATTGGAGACGTGTCGTGAAAATCCAGAACTCAGTTGCCCTCGTGACCGGCGCCAATCGCGGCCTCGGCCTTGCCTTCACCCAGGGCCTGCTCGCCGGTGGCGCGCGCAAGGTCTATGCGGCGGCGCGCGATCCTGCAGCGATCAAGCAGGCGGGCGTGCAGCCGGTCCGGCTCGATGTCACGAAGCCCGAGGAGGTGGCGGCCGCGGCGCGCGACCTCGGCGATGTCACCCTGGTGATCAACAATGCCGGTATCAGCCGCGGCTCGGGCTTTCTCGGCGAGAACGGCGTCGAGGCGGTGCGTGCCGAGTTCGAGACGAATTTCTTCGGACCGGTGAACGTCAGCCGCGCCTTCGCGCCCATCCTCGCCCGCAACGGCGGCGGCGCGATCGTGAACGTGCTGTCGGTGCTGAGCTGGGTCGCATTTCCGTCGTCCTCGACCTACTCCGCCTCCAAGGCGGCGGCCTGGTCGTTCAGCAACGGGCTGCGCCACGAGCTGCGCGACCAGGGCACGCAGGTCCTCGCCCTGCATGTCGGCTTCATGGATACCGACATGGTGCGGCACGTGACGGCGCCCAAGTCGAAGCCCGAGGACGTGGTGCGGCAGACGCTGGAGGCGCTGGAGGCCGGCAAGTCCGAGATCCTGGCCGACCAGGTCAGCCGTCACATCAAGCAGAACCTGTCGGCCGAGCCCGGTGTCTATCTGACACCGCCCGCCGCCTGAGCACCGGCCTCCGGCATTGTTCCGCTCAGCAAGACGGAATGTCGTTGCGTGAGTCATTGGTTTGGGAAACATTCGCCGCAACCCGCCAATCGCAATCCCGGAGGAATCGATGTCCCACCTGATCAAGACCGTCGAAGACGGCGTCATGAAGATCGTCCTGAACCGTCCCGACGCCATGAATGCGCTGAGCCGCGACATGATGCAGGCGCTCAGCGACTCGCTCGAGGAAGCGGCGGGGACCCGCGCCATCGGCTGCGTTGTCGTTCGGGGCGCGGGCGACAAGGCCTTCTGCGCCGGCGGCGACGTGAAGTCGATGGCCGCCGGCCGCGACCAGGACAAGACCTACGAGGACAAGGTCCACGATATCCGCGAGCGCATGAAGGTCTCCGAGCTGCTGCACGAGATGGGCAAGCCGACGATCGCCATGGTGAACGGCGTCGCCGCCGGCGCCGGCCTGTCGCTGGCGCTCGCCGCCGACATGCGCTTCGCCGGCAAGAGCGCGCGCATGACGACGGCCTTCGCCAAGGTCGGCTTCTCGGGCGACTTCGGCTCGCACTTCTTCCTGCACAAGCTGGTGGGCACGGCCAAGGCGCGTGAGCTCTACTTCACCGCCGAGATCCTGAACGCCGAGCAGATCGAGAAGCTCGGCCTCGCCAACCGCGTGGTCGACGACGCCAATCTCGACGCCGAGACGATGGCCTTCGCCAGGAAGCTGGCCGCCGGCCCGCGCGTTGCCTGGTGGCACGTGAAGAAGAACATGAAGATCGCGGAAGAGGGCACGCTCTCCGAGGCGCTCGACAGCGAGGCCGCGCGCATGATCCGCACCGGCGAGACCGAGGACCACAAGGAAGCGGCGCGCGCCTTCGTCGAGAAGCGTGCTCCGAATTTCAAGGGCCTCTGAGCTTCAGCCAGGCGGCGAGGCGGGCCAGCGCGCCCGCCACGCCGTCCGGCATCGCCACCATGGCGGCGATCAGCAGCACGCCGTAGAGCAGGGCGGAGTAGCCCTTGCCCAACCCCGCCGTCACGTCGGGGAAGAACTGCAGGAAGAGCCCGCCCAGGATCGCGCCGCCGGCCGAGTGCATGCCCCCGATCACCAGCCCGAACAGCATCTGGACCGACAGCGCGAAATTGTAGCTGCCCGGTCCCACGAATCCGAATTGCCAAGCCGAGAGGCAGCCGGCGACGGCGAGATAGGCGCCGGCGATGCCGGAGGCCGCGGCGCGCGCTTGCGGCGCGCGGATGCCCTGGGCGGTCGCCGCGAAATCGTGATCGCGTGCCGCCTTCAGCGCGCGGCCAGCCCGGCTGTCGATCAGATTGTGCGCGAGCCAGATACCGGCGGCCAGGAGCGCGAGCGCCATCAGGAAGGCCCAGCGATCGTTGCTGAGCAGATCGGTTGGCGGCGTCGGGAAGTCGAGATAGAGGCCCTGGACGCCGCCCGTCCAATGCTCGATGGGCCGCCAGCGCAGCAGCTGCGGAAAGGCGATGACGACGGCGTAGGTGACGAGCGCCTGCGTCCAGAGGCTGTGCGGGCCGGCGATCCGGCCCACGCCGTAGCCCGCAGCAAAGCCCAGGAGCGGCGCAAGCAAGAGACCGGCATAGCTCGGGAGCGACGTGTGGGCGCCGAGGATCGCCGCGCCATAGCCGCCGATGCCGAACAAGGCCGCCTGCGCGAGGGAGAACTGTCCGCTGATGCCGCAGAGGATCACCAGGCCCATCAGCGCGATCGACCAGATCGCGGCCTGCGTGAAACGGAAGACGATGAAATCCGGGAAGCAGAATGAGAGGGCGGCCGCCGCCACGAAGCCCATGGTCCATACGGTCCGCATGGCGTTACGATAGACCATACAACCAAGGAACGGGAGCGAAGCGATGAGACTGAGGCAAAGCGTCTTCGTCTGCAAGGACCTGGAAAGTTCCACCGAGGAGCTGTGCGACAATCTCGGCATCGAGGTCGCCTATCGCGATCCCGGTGTCGCGAAGTGGGGCCTGGCAAACGTCGTCTGCCCGACCGGCAACGATTTCCTCGAGATCGTGTCTCCCTTCAAGGAGGGCACATCGGCCGGCCGCTACATCGAGCGCCGCAAGGGTGATGGCGGCTACATGGTGATCCTGCAGGTGCCCGACGCGGCGGCAGAGCGCCAGCGTGTGACCGCGCTCGGCGTTCGCGCGGTGGCGGAGAAGGACCTGCCCGAATACCAGTACACGCACTTCCATCCCTCGGACACGAATGGCGTGCTGCTGTCGCTCGACACGACGTTTGCTCCACCGGGCGTCGATCCCGCTTTGTGGTGGCCGCCCGCCGAGAAGGACTGGACGAAGCACGCGCGCTCCGACGTCACCAATGGCCTGGCGGGCGTCGAGATCCAGCATGACGATCCCGACGGTGCCGCCGCCTCGTGGTCGCGGATCCTCGACCGGCCGGCCGTCGACAACATCATCCGGCTCGACGGTTCGCAGATCCGCTTCGTGCCGATCGTCGACGGACGTGGTCCGGGCGTGTCGGCCTACGACGTGAACGTCGTGGATCGCGAGCGCGTGCTGGCCGCGGCCGAGAAGCGCGGCCGGCGGCATGGCGTCGGTCAGGTCGAGGTCTGCGGCTGCCGCATCAACCTCGTGTGAGTGCGCGAGACCAGGAATAGCAGGACCGCGAGATTGGCGAGGTTGAATGCCATCCCGACGGCGAAGGCGGGCCGGTAGCCCGCGAAGGCATCGTAGAGGAAGCCGGCGCCCCAGCCGCCCGTCGCCATGCCCAGAAGGCCTGCGAAGAGAACGGTGGGGATGCGCCAGTTGGCTTCCTCGACCGGATAGTATTCGCGCACGGTGATGACATAGGCGGGAAGCAGACCCGACAGGCCGATGCCGAAGACGGCCGCGATGGCGAACAGGGCGGCCTGATCCTTCGTGAGCAGGAAGCCGGCCAGACCCGTCGCCTGGACGAGCGAACTCCACAGCAGGGTCTGCAGGCCGCCGATGCGATCGGCGACCCAGCCCCAGAACTGCCGCGCCAGGAAGGCGCAGCCCAGCAGCACCGAAAGCATCGCGGCGCCATATTGCGGCGTCATGCCGAGGTCGCTGCAGAAAGCGGGTACGTGATGCATCGGCACCGCCATGGGCACGCAGCAGCAGAACACCGCCGCCATCAGCAGGATCATCAGCCGGTTGCGCGGCATGCCCAGTACGTCGCCGCTCGCCTGTGGCCGGTCGCTCGCAGCGATCGCCGCCGCTGACTCTTCAGGCGGCGGATGCAGGAAGACGAGGGTGAGCGCCACCACCGTGACGACCGTGAGGATCGCGAACGCGACCATCGTCCAGCGCCAGCCGAAGGAATCGACGCCGAGCTGCAGGATCGGCGGCCAGATCGCGCCGGCCACGGCCTGTCCCGAGGAGATGAGCGCCACGGCCGCGCCCCGCCGACGCTCGAACCAGCGGCTCACATAGGTGATCAGCGGCGAGAACATGCAGGCCGTGCCGAACAGGCCCATCAGCACGCCGTGCCCGGCATAAAGCTCGAGCATGCCGCCGGACGAGGAGAGGATCAGGCCTGCGCCCACCATGGTGCCGCCGAAGATCACGACGCGACGCACGCCGAGCTTGCCGGCCAGCCATCCGGCGACGATGCCGCCGAAGGCTGCGCCGATATAGACCATGGAGCCGGCACCGGCCGGGCCCGAGCGCGAGGTCTCGAGCTCGGCCGCGATCGGCTTCATGGCGACCACCGATACCAGCGGCGCGCCGTAGCAGAGCGTCAGGATGGCGAGCGCGGCGGACGCGGTGATCCAGGCGGTGCGGCTGTCGAGCAGGGTGGCGTTCGTCATAGCCGTTCGGTCTCCAGGGCGAGGCGTCGCGCCAGATTCGGCGAGATGCGTTCGTTCAGCTTGGCATGAGCCTGTCGCCACGACACGAGGGCGGCCTCCAATCGACGCGCGCCCTTTTCCGTAAGCCACACCATGCGTCGGCGCTGGTCGCCCTCGGCGATGGCGATCTCGACCAATCCGTCGGATTCGAGCGTGCGCAACGTTCGCGACAAGGTCGACTGGTCGAGGCCCATGCGGGTCGCCAACGCAGTGATCGTGTCGTCGTCGGCCGAAGCGATCTCGGCCATCAGGCCGAACTGGGCGAAGGAGAGGCCGGCGCCGTCCATCCGCTGCTCAAGGAACTGGGTGATGCGCCGCGCCGCCAGCCGGAGATTCCAACCAGTGCAGGTTTCGAGCGCGACACGGGCGTCAGTGCGCAGGGATTTCGCGGATTGTGCTTTGCGGGACACAGTAACATGCATATACATAAAATGTATATGCATGTAAAGGCCGGAGGATGCTCTTGCCACCCACGTCAATCCACGGACTCATGTCTCACCGATCTTGAACGGATTCGCCCGATGCCCATGCTCGAATTGCCCGACGGCAAGAAGCTGCACTACCGCGAGGAGGGCAACGGTCCGGCCCTCCTGCTGGCCCATGGCTCGCCCGGCGACAGCCGATCCTGGAGCCGGGTCGTGCCCCACCTTCGCGAGCGGTTTCGTGTGCTGGCCGTCGATCTGCCGGGCTATGGCGGGTCCGACGGCGTGCCGGACGCGCCGGTTGGCCGCGCGGCCCTGATGGGCGCGGCGGTGGCGCGTCTCGCGGAAAGCGCCGGCGTGCCGGTCCGCCTGGCCGGTCACTCCTATGGCGGTGTCGTCGCGATGCAGGCGGGGTTACAGGCGGCGCCCGGGACGATCGAGGCGCTGGTCCTGTTCGAGCCGGTCTTCTTCCGCGCGCTTCAGATCACCGACGACAGGGAAGCGCTCGATCCGGCGGCGGCGCATTTCGAGGATTACGCAGGCCGTGCCGTGGCGGGCGAGGCGGGCGTGGTGCGGCTGATGATCGACTACTGGTTTGGCGAAGGGGCGTTTGCCCGAATGCCCGATCCGGTCCGCGGCTATCTCGATGCCAACGCCCCGCGCAACGCGCTCGACGTGCGCAGCAGCTTCAACGACACCGCGACGTCGGCGCAGCTCGCCGCCTTCACGCCGCCCGTCACCGTGATCTGTGGCGACCGCAGCCCCGAGATCGTGCGGGCGATCGGCCGCGGCATGGTGCAGCTGTTGCCCAATGCCCGTATGGACGCGCTTGCCGGCGCCAACCACGGCATGCTGGATAGCCATCCCGAAGCGGTCGCCAGGTCGATCGCCGGCTGAGGATCAATGCTGCGTATCAAGCCGTTCGTGATGGGTCATCTCGTCTCCGCCGTCCTGGTGGGAGCGGGCGCAGGGGCCTTCCTCGATGTCCGGGCATCGCTCTACTTCGCCCTCGGCCTGCTGGCGGGAGCGGTCGTGAGTTCGTTCGTGTGCCAGTGGAAGCCCGGCGTCGAGGCGCCGGCATGGCGGCTCTATCTGGTGGCGCTGCTCGCCAACCCGATCCTGCTGGTGTCGCTGGTCTTCATGGCCCTCGACTGGGAGTGCGTGGTGGGCCTGCGCCGCGGCTGGAACTGCATCGCGGCAGCGATGGCGATCGTCGCCGCGAGCTTGTGTTTCCTGCCGCCCCTCGGCGGCGTGGCCTGGCGCGGCTGGAAGCGCCATCGCGCCCGACCGCGCTAGGGCAATACAGCAATCACCCAAGGTCGTCTCATTGGAGCGCGCCACTCCAGTGGCGCTCAAGCTTGTCTTGAGCCAGCAAGGAAAGAGCGCAACTGGAGTTGCGCGCTCCCTTGAGTGCGGTCCCGATCCTAAGCCGCGAGCGCCTTGGCGAGACGGCCGCGGATCATCTCCTCGGCCTCGCCGACGATGCGCTCGACCAGCTCCTTGCAGGACGGGATGTCGTTGATCAGGCCCATGCAGGTGCCGGCCGACCAGATGCCGTGTTCCATGTCGCCGGTTTCGTAGACGACCTTGCCCTTGGCGCCGGCGACGATCGGGCCGATCTCCTGGATCGTCTTGCCCTCGCCTTCCATCTCGATCGTCTTCTTGGCGATGCTGTTGCCGTAGACGCGGCTGGTGTTGCGCATGGTGCGGAGGATCAGCGCGGTACTGCGCTCGTCGGAGGCGACGATCTTCTCCTTCACGTTCTGGTGGATCGGCGCTTCCTTGGTGGCCATGAACCGCGTGCCCATGTTGATGCCCTCGCAGCCCAGCGCCAGTGCCGCCACCAGGCCGCGCGCGTCGGCGAACCCGCCCGAGGCGATCATCGGGATCTTGATGACGTTGGCAGCGGCCGGCAGCAGCACGAGGTTCGGCACGTCGTCCTCGCCCGGGTGGCCGGCGCACTCGAAACCGTCCATCGAGATCGCATCGACGCCGGCCTTCTCGGCCGAGAGGCCGTGACGGACCGCCGTGCACTTGTGGATCACCTTGACGCCGGCTTCCTTGAGCTTGGGCAGGAAGGGCTTGGGATTGTTGCCGGCGGTCTCGACGATCTTGATGCCGGAATCGATGATGGCGTCGATGTACTCGCCATAGGGGCGCGGCACGAGCGTCGGCAGGATGGTGAGGTTCACGCCGAACGGCTGGTCGGTCATCTCGCGGCAGCGCTTGATCTCCTTGCGCAGATCCTCGGGCGTCGGCTGCGTGAGGCCGGTGAGGATGCCGAGGGCGCCGGCGTTCGACACGGCCGAGGCGAGTTCGGCGCGGCCGACCCACTGCATGCCGCCCTGCACGATCGGGTGCTTGATGCCGAACATCTCGGTGAAGCGCGTCTTGATCATATGGACTTTTCCCCCTGGGTAAGTTCCCCAAGCATTAGCGAACCGGAACGCCGGGGGCCAGCCCACGGCTCGCACCGTGGACATGCCGTCCGCCCTGCGGATCACATGCGGTCGATGAAGGAAATCGTGTCGTCGAGGGTCGGGGCGCGCTTGCGCAGCAGCGCCGAAAAGGAGCCGACGATGTCGATATGGTCGACCTCGGGATACAGCTTCAGTTCCGCTCTCGCGCCGGCCTTGCGCCATGCCGCCGCCAGGCGTTCGCTGTTGAAGGGCTTCACCGTGGTGTCGGCCGTGCCGTGCAGCAGCAGGAGCGGTGGCAGCGGTGCGCGCGCATATTCGATGGGCTGCGTCTCGCGACGGTTCGGCCCGCCGAAGATCTCCTGCAGGCGCCGCGAGGTGAGGGGCAGGAAATCGTAGGGGCCGGCGATGCCGATCCCGCCCGGCAGCTTCATGCGGTCGACGCCGGCGGCCGCGAGATAGGGCGTGTTGGCGACCATCATGATCGCGATGTAGGCGCCCGCGGAATGCCCCGCGACGAACAGCTTCTCCGTGCCGACCTTGTTGGCCGCCCAGGCGGTCGCGGCGGCGCCGTCGTCGAGGAACGCCGGATAGCGCACCTCGGGATAGACGCGGTAGTCGGGGATGATGGTGGTGATGCCCAGCGCCGCCAGCGCCTGCCCGACGAAGAGGTAGTCGCCCTTGGCGCCCGAATCCCAGGAGCCGCCGTAGAAGAAGATCACCGACTTGGCATCGGCGCGTGGTTGCTCGGGCGTGTAGACGTCGAGCTTCTGGCGCGGAAGGTTGCCGTAGGGAATGTCGGCCTCGAGCCTGTAGCCCGAGCGCGAGACGGTCGTGTTGAGGAGCGCCGCGGGAGAGCAGCCGCCGAGCAGGCCGAGGACGCTGGCGATGAGGCCTCGGCGCGCCAGCGTCATGCCGTCGAGGCGAGGTCGCGCACCTGGTCGGCCAGCGCCAGCGAGGCGGTGAGGCCGGGCGATTCGATACCGAACAGGTTGATGAGGCCTTGGACGCCATGGTCGGCCGGCCCCGTGATGGTGAAATCCTGCGCCGGCGCGCCCTGCGGCACGATCTTGGGACGGATGCCGGCATAGCCCGGCTGGAGCGCGCCGTCCTTCAGCCCGGGCCAGTACTTGCGCACCGCGGCATAGAACTTGTCGGCACGATGCGGATCGACCGTGTAGTCGATGCCGTCGATCCATTCGACGTCTGGGCCGAACTTCGCTTGGCCGCCCATGTCGACGGTGATGTGCACACCGAGGCCGCCCGGCACGGGAACCGGGTAGATGAGGCGGGAGAAGGGCGAGCGGCCGGTCAAGGTGAAGTAGTTTCCTTTGGCGTAGTACGCGGTCGGGATGTGCCCGGATGGCATGCCGGCGATCTTTTTCGCGAGGGTCGGCGCGTGCAGGCCGGCCGCGTTGATCAAGAGGCGGCAACGCAGGTTCATCGGTTCGGTTCCACCGACCTCGATCTCGACGCCGCCGTCGACGACGCGGCCCTGCTTCACCGGACTGTTGAAGGCGAACATCGCGCCGTGGCTCTCGGCATCGCCCTGGAGGGCAAGCATGTAGGAATGGCTGTCGACGATGCCGGTGCTGGGCGAGAACAGGGCCGCCGTGCATTGCAGGTTCGGCTCCATCGCCATCGCCTCGGCGGCGCTCAGGAAGCGCATGCCCTCGACGCCGTTGGCTTCCGCACGGCCCTTGATCTCGGCGAGCTTCCCGCTCTCGGCTTCGTTGGTCGCCACGATCAGCTTGCCGCAATTGAGATGCGGCACGCCGTGGTCCCCGCAATAGGCGTAGAGCATGCGCCGGCCGGCGACGCAGGAGCGCGCCATCAGGCTGCCCTTCGGGTAGTAGATGCCGGCGTGGATGACCTCGGAGTTGCGCGAGCTCGTTTCGGTGCCGATGGCGTCGGCGGCCTCCACGACGATGACCTCACGGCCTGCAAGGGCAAGCGCACGGGCGACGGCAAGGCCTACGACACCTGCGCCAATGACAACGCAGTCGACGGTTTCGAACGGGGACGAATTCATGGTCGCATGCTAGAACCGCCGCCTTCTTCAGTCACCAAGGGCGGGTGTCGCATCATGAAAGGTGCGTTGGTCACGGGGGCGGGCGTACGGATCGGGCGCGCGCTGGCAATGGCGCTGGCCGCCGACGGCTTTTTCGTCTTCGTGCATCACAACCGTTCGGCGGCGGGCGCCCGCGAGACCGTGGCGACGATCCGCAAGGCCGGCGGCAAGGCCGCTGCGGTGCGCGCGGATCTCGCTTCCGCACGGCAGGCCGAGGCGCTGGTCGGCAAATGCCGGGCCCGTGGCGTGCGGCTCACCTGCCTGGTCAACAGCGCCTCGCTGTTCAAGCTCGATCGCGCGCCCACCGCGACGGCGGCCGACTTCGACCTGCACATGGCGATCAACCTGCGGGCGCCGCTGCTGCTGTCGCAAGCGCTGGCGCGGCAGCTGCCCGCGGACGAAACCGGCCTGGTCGTGAACGTGCTCGACCAGAAGCTCTTCAATCTCAATCCCGACTTCCTCACCTACACGCTCTCCAAGATCGGCCTGCAGGGGCTGACGACCTTGCTGGCGCAATCCTTTGCGCCGCGCCTGCGGGTGGCGGGCATCGCGCCGGGCCTCACCCTGCGCAGCGGCAGCCAGACGGACGCGCGCTTTGCCGAGCAGCATGCCGCCAATCCGCTCGGGGTGGGTGTGACGGTCGACGATCTCGTCCGTGCGCTGCGCTTCATCGTGGCCACGCCGAGCTATACCGGCGATACGCTCGTCGTCGACAGTGGCGAACACCTGACCGGCCGGCCGCGCGACATCGCCTTCGACCTGAAGAAGAAGAAATGAGCATGGTCACCTCCGAGCGCCGCATCTTCATCCGCGACATGCGGCTCCCGGTGTCGATCGGCATCTACGACTTCGAGCTGGCCAAGCCGCAGGCCGTGGTGATCAACGTCGAGCTGCTCCTGGCGGACCCCGACCGTGCGCACGGCGACAGCATCGCCAATGTTCTGAACTACGACATCATCCACGATGGCATCGTGGCCCTCGCCGGCAGTCGTCACTTTAATCTCCAGGAGACGCTGGTCGAGGGCATCCTCGATCTGTGTCTGGCGCAGCCGCAGGTCGTCGAGGCACGCGTCTCGACCGAAAAGCCCGACGTCTACAAGGATTGCCGCGTCGGCTACGAGGCGGTCCGCCGTCGCGCCGCGGGCTGAGCGGCAAACCTGATGTCTCCGTCCGTCGGCGCGCTGCGGCGCGCCTCCCTGGTGCTGCTGCTCGCCGCCCTGATCTGGGGATCGATGATCCCGGTGCTCGCGGCGCTGGCCGAGCACTACGACAACTGGCTGCTGTCCTGGTCGCGCTACATCCTGGGGCTGCCCGTGCTGTGGCTGGCCGTGCTGCTGAGCGCCCGGCCCGTGGCCGCGCCGCGACCGCTCGACTGGCGAAGGCTGATGAAGCTCGGGACGGCCATGACGGCCTTCTCGGTGCTCTACACGTTCGGCGTGGCGCATGCCCATCCGGCGACCGCGGCGATCGTGCTGATGTGCGGTCCGATCTGGGCGACGCTGCTGGCGCGCGCCATGCTGGGCTCCATCACGCCGCCGGGTTTCGGGATCACGCTGGTGCTGGTCGTTGCCGGAGGCATCGTCGTCGTGGTGGGCACGCCGGGCCGCGCGGCAGGCTCCTTCGGACTGGAAGGGGGCGAGGGGCTGCTGGTGATCGCCCAGCTCTGCTGGAGCTGGTACTCGATCCGCGCCCAGCAATGGTTGGCCGACCGCGGCCAGATCGCCCTGTCGGCGCTCACCTCGACGGTGGCCAGCGTGCTGCTGGGCATGGTCTGCGCCGTGGTCTGGGCGCTGGGCGGCATCGCCTGGCCGACGCGGCCGCCGACGCCCGTCGAGTGGGGCATGGTCGCCTGGATCGGCGTTCTCGGTGTCGCGGTGGCCGTGCTGCTGTGGAACACCGGCGTGTCGCTGGTCGGCGTACCGGTCGCCTCGCTGTTCGCCAACTCGGCGCCCGTCTTCGCGATCGGCCTTGCGGCCCTGATGGGGCGCGAACCGAGCTGGCTCCAGGTCGCGGGCGGCTTCATCGTCCTGGCGGGCATCGCCCAGCTTCAGATCCGGCAAACCCGGGCGGCGCGGCGATGACGAAGGGCCCGAGGACGGCTTCGACGACGGCTCCGACGATCGGGCACGGCCGGCACCACATGCTGGGCGCCTTTGCGGCGATGCTGTTCGTGGGCGTGAGCTGGGGCGCCAACGTGCCCGTCTCCAAGGTCATGCTCCAGCACTTCGACGTCGTGCCCATGCTGACCATCCGCACGATCGCGGCCGTGGCGACGCTGGGCGTGCTGCTGGTCCTGGCGGAGGGCGTCCGCGGCCTTCGGATCGAGATCGGCTTGAAGCGCTTCCTGCTGATCGGCCTGATGATGAGCGGGTTCTTCACGATCTTCCTGATCGGCATCCGGTTCAGCAATCCGATCTCGGCGGCGGCCGTCCAGGTGGCGGGGCCGCTGGTCGCGGCGGTGACCGTGCGCCTCGTTACCGGCGCTCGATTCGATCCCGGGTTTGGAGTCGCGCTGGCGCTGACCCTGACGGGAGGCGCCATCCTGGCCGCCGGCAGCCTGTTCGGCCGGGGTGCGCTGACCCTGGGCGGTGGCGAGATCATCGTGCTGCTCTCCAACGCCCTCTGGACGGTCTACAGCCTGAAGGCGCAGGCCTGGTTCGACCGGGCGAGCCAGCTCCACCGGGCCTATGTCGCGTCGTTGTCCGCGATGGGCTGGATGGCGGCGCTCAGTCTGGTGCTGATCGGGTTGGGCTGGGCGCACTCGCCGTTCGCGGTGACCGACGCCTGGATATGGAGCCAGCTCCTACTCGTGGCCGTCTTCGCGAGCGGCATGGGCGCCTATCTGTGGAACGTCGGAGCGAGCCGGCTGGGGGTTGCAATTGCGTCACTCTGGGTCAATCTCGTTCCGTTTTTCGCCGTATTATGGTCAATGACCTATGGCTTCATCCCCAACGCCTACCAGATCGCCGGTGGGCTCGTCGCCCTGAGTGGCGTCGTCTACATGCAATGGCGAAAGCTACAAACGACAAAACGATAAGACAGGCTCTGCCATGCCCGACATGTCTCTCCCTCAGCTCAAAGTGTCCAATTGCCGCTGGCTCTCCGTCCCCGGAAGGGGCGACGTCCGTGGCAAGCTCAACTTCCTGGAGTTCGATCATCAGCTGGGCTTCACCGTCCGGCGCCTGTTCTGGCTGCACGACATCGCCCCCGACCAGTGGCGCGGCCGGCACGGGCACCGCGAGTCCCACCTGGTGACCCTGGTGATGAACGGGTCCTGCCAGGTGCATCTGGACGACGGCAGGGCGAAGGAGACCGTCGTCCTGAACGATCCGGGACGTGCGCTGCACATCGGGCCGATGGTCTGGCACGAGCTCGACCACTTCGCGCCGCAGACGGTGATCCTCGTCATCGCCTCGACCCTGTACGACGAGAGCGAGTATCTGCGCGACTACGAAGCCTTCAAGCGCGAGGCTGCGGCGGCGAGGGGCGCATGATCCCCTTCCTCGACATGAAGTCGGTCTACACCGAGCTGAAGCCCGAGCTCGATGCCGCCTATGCGCGCGTGATGGAATCCGGCTGGTTCGTGCTCGGCAAGGAAGTCGAGGCCTTCGAGAGCGAATACGCGGCCTTCTGCGGGACGAAGCACTGCGTCGGCCTGGGCAACGGGCTGGAGGCGCTCGAGTTTGCCTTGCGCGCCTGGGACATCGGCGCCGGCGACGAAGTCATCGTGCCGTCGAACACCTATATCGCGACCTGGCTGGCGGTCACGGCGGTCGGCGCCAGGGTGGTGCCGGTCGAGCCGACTCCCGGCGGGCCGAACATCGATCCCGACCGCATCGCGGCGGCGCTGACGCCGCGCACCCGGGCGATCATGCCGGTTCATCTCTATGGCCAGCCGGCCGACATGGACGCCATCATGGCGCTCGCCGCCAAGCATGGGCTGAAGGTGGTCGAGGACGTCGCGCAGGCGCAGGGCGCCAGGGTCCGCGGCCGCCGTACCGGCTCGCTGGGAAATGCGGGCGCCCACAGCTTCTTTCCCAGCAAGAACATCGGCGCCTTCGGCGACGGCGGTGCCGTGACGACCGACGATCCGAAGCTCGTCGAACGGCTTCGCGTGCTGCGCAACTACGGCAGCCGTGTGAAGTACGTGAACCTGGAAAAGGGGCTGAACTCGCGGCTCGACGAGCTGCAGGCGGCCTTCCTGCGCGTAAGGCTCGCCAAGCTCGACGAATGGAACGATCGCCGCAGGACCGTTGCGGCGCGCTATGACGACAGGCTGGCCGACATCAGGAGCCTCGCCTTGCCCAACGTGCCGCAATGGGCCGACCCGGTCTGGCACCTGTACGTCGTGCGGACGAACCGGCGTGCCGACGTGATCAAAGCGCTGGAAACGGCCGGAATAGGCTCGCTCATCCACTATCCGATCCCGCCGCACCTCCAGGAAGCCTATGCCGAACTCGGCCAGGGCAAGGGCACTTATCCCCTCGCCGAGAAGCTGGCCGAGACCGTGCTCAGCCTGCCGATGGGGCCACACATGCCGCTGGAGTCGGTGGACGAAGTCTGTGCCGTGATCCGGCAGACGCTCGCCGCCTAGAGCTCCGGCGCGGCGTGGATGCCGCGATAGTTGCGCTGATAGTCCCAGTAGCCGTCATAGCCGCGCTGGGAATAGGTCGGCTGGTTGTAGCTGTACTGATAGGTCGTCGTCCGATAGGCCGGCGGAGGATAGTAGGCCGGCGACGAATAATAGGTCGTCGTATAGCCTGGCGCGTAGGCCTGCGAACGATAGGGATAGCTGCTGCTCGGGCCGTAATAGGATTCCGACGCACAGCCGGCGACGCTCGCGGCCATCAGGGCCGCCGCGATGATGCCAGTGACTCGCATGGCGCTCTCCTTTGATGTCGACGGATTCAACACAAGAAGAGGCTGAAGGGTTGCAGCCCGTTCGGTGCAACCCTCAACTCGCCACAATTACGCCAGCGGGATCGACCGCGGTCGATTAGTGATTGTGCAGGATCTGGCCCAGGAACAGCTTGGTGCGCTCGTTCCGGGGATTGGCGAAGAACGCCTCCGGCTCGTTCTGTTCGACGATCTCGCCGCGGTCCATGAAGATCACCCGGTCCGCGACGGCGCGGGCGAAGCCCATCTCGTGGGTGACGCAGAGCATGGTCATGCCCTCGCGCGCCAGCTCGATCATGACGTCGAGAACTTCCTTCACCATCTCGGGGTCGAGCGCCGAGGTCGGCTCGTCGAACAGCATGATCTTGGGGCGCATGCAGAGCGCACGGGCGATCGCCACACGCTGCTGCTGGCCGCCCGAGAGCTGGCCGGGATACTTCAGCGCCTGCTCGGGAATGCGGACCCGTTTCAGCAGGCTCATGGCGATTTCCTCGGCGTCCTTCTTCGGCATCTTCTTCACCCAGATCGGCGCCAGGGTGAGGTTGTCGAGGATGGTGAGGTGCGGGAAGAGGTTGAACGACTGGAACACCATGCCAACTTCGCGGCGGATCGCCTCGATGTTCTTGACGTCGTTGGAGAGCGTGACGCCGTGCACCACGATGTCTCCGCGCTGATGCTCCTCCAGGCGGTTGATGCAGCGGATCAGCGTCGACTTGCCCGATCCCGACGGTCCGCAGATGACGATCTTCTCGCCTTCCTTCACGTCGAGATTGATATCGGACAGTACGTGGAACTGCCCGTACCACTTGTTGACGCCCTTGAGCTGGATCACCGATTCGACCTTCGAGAGATCGCGCGCGGTTGCGGCCATGTGTTGCTCCCTGACGGCGCCTAGCGGCGCGTACCCTTGTTGAGCTCGAACTCGAGGTACTTGCTGTACCGCGACATCGAGAAACAGAAGATGAAGTAGACGAAGGCGGCGAACAGGTAGACCTCGCCGGGGAAGCCCGCCCAGTTGGGATCGACCAGCGCCTGGTTGGCGGTGTTCAGGAAGTCGAAGATGCCGATGATCAGCACCAGCGACGTGTCCTTGAAGAAGCCGATGAAGGTGTTGATGAGCGGCGGGATCACCACCCTCAGCGCCTGCGGCAGGATGATCAGCAGCGTCTTCTGCGGGTAGTTGAGACCCATCGCGTCGGCAGCCTCGAACTGCCCCTTGGGCAGCGATTGCAGGCCGCCGCGGATGACCTCGGCGATGTAGGCGCCGGCGAACAGGATGACGGCGACCTGGGCGCGCAGGAACTTGTCGATCGTCGTCCCCGAGGGCAGGAACAGCGGCAGCATGACTGACGCCATGATCAGCAGGCTGATCAGCGGCACGCCGCGGATCAGCTCGATGAAGCCGACGCACAGGCCCTTGATCAGCGGCAGGTTGGACCGCCGCCCCAGCGCCAGCAGGACGCCGTAGGGGAAGGCGAAGGCCAGGCCATAGGTCGCCAGGATCAAGGTCACCGGCAGGCCGCCCCACAGGCTGGTCTCGACGTAGCTGAGCGGCGCGATGGCGATGCTCCAGCTCGGCAATACGCCCAGGATGCGCAGGACGAGGCCGACGGCACCGATGCCGACCAGGGCGTAGTAGCCCATCCGCTCGGACGGCGCCGCGAGGGCGCTGCGCAGCGTGAGGCCGATACCGCCGCCCGCCAGCGCCACGAACAGGATGAGGCTGAGCGGAATGTGGATCTGGCCGAACATCAGCAGGAAGGTGACGAACGAGCCGACGCCCCAGATCACGAGCAGGCGCCAGTTCCACATGCGCCGGTCGGCGCTCAGCACCAGCATCGCCAGCATGGTGATGACGGCGAAGAGCGGCCGCCAGTGCTGCTCGTAGGGGAAGGAGCCGAAGAAGATGTAGCGGAACTTCTCGCGGATCAGCGCCCAGCAGGCGCCGCCGCCGCGGCATTCGGCGCCGGTCGCGGCGGTGAAGTTGGCGGTGAACAGGGCCCATTCCAGGAACCAGGAGGCGATCCAGACGACGGCCGCGACCAGCACGACCGTGGTGATGCCGTTGCCCCAGCTCGAGAACAGGTTCTTGCGGGCCCAGCCGAGCGGGCCGGTCTCATCGACGGGAGGGGCGAGCGGCTTGCGGTCGCCGACGGGCATGGCGTCGGTCATGCTCAGCGCTCCCTCAGGGCGATGCGTTTGTTGTACCAGTTCATGAACGCCGAGATCGACAGGCTGACCGACAGGTAGGCGGCCATGATGATCAGGATGTTCTCGATCGCCTGGCCGGTCTGGTTGATGGTCACGTTGACCGAGGCGACCAGGTCCGGATAGCCGATCGCGATGGCCAGCGAGCTGTTCTTGGTGATGTTGAGATACTGGCTGGTCATCGGCGGCACGATGACCCGCAGCGCCTGCGGCAGCAGCACCAGACGCATCGACTGGCCGCGCGACAGGCCGAGTGCCGCCGCAGCCTCGCTCTGCCCCTTGTGGAGGGCCAGGATGCCGGAGCGCACGATCTCGGCCACGAAGGCCGAGGTGTAGAGCACGAGGCCAACCAGAAGCGCGGTGAACTCCGGCTGGATGACCGTGCCGCCCGCGAAGTTGAACCCTTTCAGCTCCGGCCAGCTCATGTGGTGCGGCGCGCCGCCGGCCAGCCAGACGAGGGCGGGGAGACCGATGACGATGCCGAGGCCGGTGGAGATGATCGGAAACGGTTGGCCCGTGGTCTCCTGGCGCTTCTTGGCCCACCGATTGAGGAGCCAGGCGCCGGCGACGCCGACCAGGAACGCTACGCCCATCCATGCGTGGATCGGATCAGCCATCGGCACCGGGAAATAGACGCCGCGATTGCTGAGGAACACGCTGTTCCACAGCAGCGAGATCGCCTGCCGCGGACCGGGAAAGGCCTCGCTGATCAGCTTGTAGAAGAGGAACAGCCACAGCAGCAGCGGCACGTTGCGGAAGGCCTCGACATACCAGGCGCAGATCCGGCTGAGCAGCCAGTTGGGCGAGAGCCGGCCGACGCCGACCAGGGTGCCGAGGATGGTGCTCAGCAGGATGCCGAGGACGGCGACGCGCAGCGTGTTGAGGATGCCGACCCAGATCGCGCGGGCGTAAGTGCTCGCCGGCGAGTACTCGATCATCGTGTCGCCGATCTCGAAGCCCGCTTCCCGCTCGAGATAATGGAAGCCGCTGGCGATCTTCTGGCGCTGCAGATTGTCGATCGTGTTGCTGACCAGGTACCAGGCAAGGAAGCCGACGAGACCGACCACGACGATCTGGAACACCCAGCCGCGAATGACCGGGTCGTTCCATGGAGCCACTTTCACCTGTGGCGCAGAGCCGAGAGTCTCGACTGCCATACGCTATTCCCCCTGCCCGTTGCGGATTGTCCGCGCGGGCCTTGTTTGCCCGATATTGCCCTCAGTGTAGGTGGGAATTACCCGGGTGCAACCGGGCAAATCCCGCCATCCTCTGTCTCCCGTCGCACCCACTAGCGGATCGGCGGTGCGTACTGCAGGCCGCCCTGGGTCCACAGAGCGTTCTGGCCGCGGGCGATCTTGAGCGGCGAGCCCATGCCGACGTTGCGGTCGAAGACCTCGCCGTAGTTCCCG
>NZ_SCUT01000017.1 GCF_004297265.1 Reyranella sp. | reverse complement strand
GGCTGGCCGTCATTGTCCCAGTCGGTGCGCGCATGCTCGCGGCGATGGTCGAAGAAGCGGATATTGTCGTTCTCGCGCTCCAGCGGCCGGATCTCGCGCTCGATGAATTCGTCGAGCTCGCGCAGATAGGCCGCGATCTCCGCGGGAATGTTGAAATCCATTGGGTCGGTTCCTCGGTAAACGGCTGTTCACCGCATTCTAGTGCCGCCCTCGACGTTCGGCATCTACCCCGTTTCGGGGGACGGTGCCTCGCCCAGCGCGGTGTCGGCGTGGCCGGACCCCAGACGGTGGTGTTTCTGTTTCGATTGCTGCGCCCGCGCCCGGGCCAGCTGGAATCGGGCGCGGAAGGCGAGATTGCCGGGCTCTCGCGCAACCGCGCGCCCAAACCAGTGCGCGGAGTCGGCGTAGCGTTCGAGACGGAAAAGGCAAAGTCCGCCTTCGGCCAGCGCACCGGCGCCAAACAGCGCGCGATCGTATGCGAAGTCGTCGACCAACATGTCCGCATCGATGCTGGCCAGGCTTTCGAATATCGCCAGAGCCTCCTCGCAGCGGCCTGTCGCGGCGAGAGAACGGGCCTCGAGACAATCGAGCAGGTAGTTGTCGCCTTGCAGGGTGCGGGCCTCGGCGATCAAGGCCAGCGCCTCACCGTTCCTGCCATCGATCCCGCACTGTCGAGCGAGTTCCGCGAAGCACATCGTCTTTTCGGCCAGCCGGATGGGCGAACGCCGCGCCGCCTCGACGCCCTGCCGCCAGGCTCGCTCGGCCGCCGCCGGATCGCCGCGCTCGCGCTCGATCGATCCGAGGTGCCACCATAAGTATGTGCGATCCGGCGTGGCGGCGATCTGACGCCTCAGCAGTCCGAGATCGCGGGCATGTTTGCGCACCGAGCCGCCATCATAGCCAAGATGATCGATGGTCAGGGTCGAGGTGCCGATCGCCTCCCCACGGTCACCGGCCAGCCGGTTGAGAGACGGGACGATTGTCTCGTGCATCGCACCCTGAAATCGGATTTCGGGATGGCGGCGAAACAGCCGCAGTTCGCGATAGGCCGTGTACCCGGTCTGCGGATGAAAGCGCAGCGTCGCCGCCCACCATTCCGGCGTGGACAGCTCCCGCTCGACGGTCGCCCTGTCGAGCGGGCGCAGGCGCTCATCGGCGTCGATGTAGAGAATCCAATCGCCGCCCGCCTGATCCAGCGCAAAGTTGCGGGCGGCGGAAAAATCGTCACGCCATGCGAAGTCGTGGAGCCTGGCGCCGTGCGCGCGGGCGATCGCCCGCGTGGCGTCACGCGATCCGGTGTCGACGACGACGATCTCGTCGACCAGAGGCCGAATCGATTGAAGACAACCGGGGAGGAAGTGCTCCTCGTCGCGTGCAATCAGGGTGGCGGTGATCCGCACGCTGCCGCGGCAGTGCGTGCGAGCCCGGCGTCTCAGCGCCGCGCGGGACCGGCCGGGGTGCCAGTGCCGGGAATCGTCGTCGGATTGGCTGGCTTTGCCGCGCCATCCGGTGTCTTCAGTTCGGGGGTCAAGGTGCTGTTGATGGTTCGCACGGGCGCCTGTGCCTGGGCCAGGGAGTCCATCGGAAACGAAGCGACGGCAGGCAGGACGAAAGCGCTGCCGAGAACCAGCCGCCGTACGATGTCGCGGCGGGTTTCGTCGACACTGGTCAGCAGGCGCGGATCGACATCGTTGGTCATGCGATAATCTGTATCAAACGCGGTCGGCGACCGCAACGCAGGTCGAGGCGACGTCGCCCATCTCGATACGGAACGTTCGCGTCCCCTCGACCAGGCGGGTGACGTCGCCCAGCCAGTCGGCGCGTCCGGACGGAGGCGCCGTCGTTTGGGAAAGCAGGTGGCGGGTCATGTCGAGCTTGCCGACCTCCGTGACCACGCTCCGTGAACCATGGCCCGGCTCGAGCCAGAACATCGATTCGATCGCCGCCGGTCTTATGTCCCAAGGCCGGCCGAAGTCCGTCGGATCGGTCGCGAACCACCAGTCGCGCGCCAGCGCCCCGGCACGAGCGACGACCGGCGGCAGCGCACGCAGGGGCGGCAGCAGCGCGACGCTCGGCTCGTTCACGATGAAGCGCCACGGAAA
This sequence comes from Reyranella sp., assembly GCF_004297265.1. Classification (GTDB taxonomy): domain Bacteria; phylum Pseudomonadota; class Alphaproteobacteria; order Reyranellales; family Reyranellaceae; genus Reyranella. Next base: position 64,636 of record NZ_SCUT01000017.1, on the reverse strand, counting down.
GGCGACTGCCCGCCCGTCGCGCAGCAGCACGAGTTCGTCGCCGCTCACCTCGCAGCCGGCCAACAGCAGACCCAGTGCCAGGGTCGTCTTGCCCGAGCGTCGAGGGCCTGCCACCAGGAAGCCTCGCCCTCCAGACCGGCCGATCACCGCACGAAAGCGCACATGGTCGGGCGAGGCGGCCAGGGCTTCACGGTGCATTCGTCGCAGCAGGTTCTCGCCGGCCTGAAACGCGGTCAGCTCGAAGTCGACGTCCTGCCCGTCGACGGTGAGGCGGACTTCGCCATCGTCGTTCCAGACGCCCAGCTCCCAATGTCGTTCGATCGCCATCGCCTGGCGCGCCTGTGGCGCGACCTCGCGGACCCGCCGACGTGCGCCGTCGCAATCACCGACGACCGTGAAGGCGCTACCGAGAAACTGGAACCGGTCCCCTGCCGTCAGTGGACGAGTCCTTCGCTCATCAGTGTATCGAGGCATTCGGCCACTGCGTCGTGCGGCGGTTCGCCGAGATCGAAGGCGAGCTGCAGCAGCGCCGCCAGTTCGTTCACGTCGTTGCGGCCGTTGCACAATTCGAGGACGAGCGCGGCGGTCGCGTTGAGATAGTGGATGCGATCACGGTCCGGTTGATAGACGATGTAGCCGTCCGAGACGGGATTTATCTCAAGGCCGGCGGCGCAGGCCGGACGGCCCAAGGAGGATCGTGTCATTGCAAACGAGCATGCCCAAACGGCGGAAACCGGGCAACAGGAGCCTGTCGCGAGCGCGCCGGCGCTCATGAGCCGCGGCGAGCTGTCGGCCGCCCTCGCGGCCGCCGCTGCCACTCCCGACGAATTCCCGGAATCACGCTTCGAGGGTCGTGGCATCGTCATCTGCGCCGGCGGCCCGCGCCTGTTCACGTGCGCCTGGATCTGCGTCGGCATGCTGCGACAGCTGGGGTGTACCTTGCCGATCGAGATCTGGTTCCTCGGGCCACTCGAGATGAGCATGCCGATGCGTGGCCTGCTCGCCGAACTTGGCGTCGAGACGGTCGACGCCTTCGAGGTGGCGCGGCGCCATAGGGTCCGGCGGCTCGGGGGATGGGAATTGAAGCCCTACGCGCTGCGCCACTCTCGTTTCCGCCAGGTGCTGCTGCTCGACGCCGACAATGTGCCCGTCAGGGATCCGTCCGACTTGTTCGACCATCCGGCATTCCAGACGACGGGCGCACTCTTCTGGCCCGACCTCCTGCGGCTGTCGCGTGCGAACCCGATATGGCGTCTCGCGGGACTGGAGCCGAGGGATTGCCCTTCGTTCGAATCGGGACAGCTGCTGCTCGACAAGTCGCGCTGCTGGCGGGCGCTCGGCCTGGCGCACTGGATGAACCAGCGATCGGACGAGGTCTACCGACTGCTGCACGGCGACAAGGACACGTTCCTCATCGCATGGCTGATGCTGGCCCAGCCCTACCATCTCGTGGCCCATCCACCCAAGCAGCTCGAGGGCACGCTATGCCAGCGCGATCCGTCGTCCGGCACCGTGCTGTTCCAGCATCGGAACGGCGCCAAATGGGTGCTCCAGGGGGAGAACCCGGCCATTGAGGGCTTCCGCCGCGAGGCGGAGTGCTTTGCCCTGCTGGCGACGCTGGGCGAGCGATGGGACGGGCACGTCTTTCATCCGCCGGCGCGGTCGCCTGCCGCCATTGCGATCGAGCGCGAGCTCACGGAGGTGAGACGGTTCAGCTATGTCCGCGTCACGTCGGATGAACGAAGCGTAGAGTTGCTGCCCGATCATCGCATTGGCGGTACGCCCGGCGAGTCGTTCTACTGGCATGTGGACGAGGACGCCGACGGGCCCGTGTTGGTGCTTTCGGGCAATGGCGCGACGCACACGCGACTGCGCCGCGCGATCGACGGAAACTGGCGCGGTCAGCTTCTGCATCCCCCGTACAGCCCGACCGCGTTGATTCGAGTGGGTCCTATCGCCGACCTGCGGCCGGTGATGGTGACCACGACCGGATCGCTCGATGAACTGCTCGAACGCGCTCTGGCGCAATACGAGGTTTTGCCCTGCGATGTCGAGACCCTGCGCGATCTCGCGGGCTTTCTGCGCACCCTCGCGATCCTCGATCCGTCTGTGCGGGAGCGGCTCGATTTCATCGCAAGCAGCGCGTCAAGCCCCGCTCGCGCTCGGCTGATCCGGCTCGCCTCCGACGGCTGGTCTGCACCTTCCGATCGCCCTGCCAGCCGCGGCATCGCGCCGGGACATGGCTGGAACCGCCATGCCTTTCCCCTCAGCGGCTATGATCCTGGAGTCTAGCCCGTCCACCATCCTCATCCTCACCCCCGTGAAGGATGCGGTGCGCCATCTCGATCGCTACTGGGACAACCTTCATCGCCTGGACTGGCCTCTCGGCGCGATCTCCGTCGGCCTGCTCGAAAGCGACAGTCTCGACGATACGTTCGGACGACTGGCGCAACAGGCCGCGGTGGCTCGGGCGCGGTTTGCGCGGGTGGGTGTCTGGAAGCGTGACTTCGGCTTCCGTCTGCCGGCCGGCGTGCCGCGCTGGAGCCACCCCTGGCAGCTGCAGCGCCGGCGCGTGCTCGCCCGCGCGCGCAACCATCTGCTTTTCCAGGCCTTGGCGGACCATGATTGGGTGCTGTGGCTGGATGTCGACGTCGTCGAGTATCCGCGCGACCTGTTGCAGCGCCTGATCGCGGTCGGACGCGATATCGTCCACCCGCATTGTGTCCACGACTATGGCGGTCCGACCTTCGATCGCAATGGCTGGCGCGATCGCGGCACGGTCCATATGGATGCCCTGCGCGGCGGAGCCGACCTCGTGCGTCTCGACAGCGTCGGCGGCACGGTGCTGCTGGTGCGGGGCGACATCCACCGCGACGGACTCATCTTTCCACCGTTCCCTTACCGGCCGGGCCATCCCGTGGCCCGGCGGCCGGGACCATGGGGCCCACAGATGGAAGGCGAGATCGAAACCGAGGGTCTCGCCCTGCTTGCCGCCGACATGGGCCACCAGTGCTGGGGGATGCCGAACCTCGAAGTTCTCCACGCCCGCGACTGATGCGGCGGCGAGTGCTCCTCGTGGCGCCGGTCATGCCGCGACACACCGGCAGCGGTCTCGCCCGACGCGCGGCGATGACGCTCGCTGCCCTCGCACGCGACGGCGAGGTCGATCTGTTCGTGGTGCCGGTCGCCGGCGGCGAGCCGTCACCGCCCGATCATGTCCTGCTCGAAGCGGCCCGGATCCACGTCCTGTCGCTCCAGGAGCATCTCGATCCGCATGTCGCACTGATCGCGCGCCTGACCGACCCGCTGGAGGAGGCACGTGCGATGGAGCGCTATCCCAAGCCGTACCTCGCCCGCTTCTGCACGGCGGCCAGCGCGGCAGAGGTCTTCGATTGGGCGCGGATCTGTCCGCCCACGGTGGTCCATGTGATGCGGCTCTACCTTGCGCCCCTGGCCGGTCCGTTCCTGCGGCTAGCTCCTGCGGTGCGCCCGGAAATGGTCCTCGATCTCGACGACGACGAACTGGAGACGCGAACGAGACTGGCCGACCTTTGCCGCTTGCGCGGCGAGGACGAAGCGGCGCGGCAAGAGGAGCGAGAGCGTGGCAAGTACGAGACCTACGTTCACCGCTACCTGGCCGCGTTCGACCGAGTGTCGCTTGCCAACCCTGCCGATGCCGCGCGGATTGGCCGGCAATTCCCTTCTGCGAGAACGGCGGTAGTGCCCAACGGCGTCCTGCCGCCGGACGGCGTGCCGAGGCATGAGCCATCCGCCGAGGGTCCGCTCCGACTCCTGTTCGTGGGCACGCTCGACTATCTGCCCAATGCGGACGCGGTAGAATTTCTGTGCACGGCCATCCGCGCGGCGCTGCATGACCTGTCTTCACGAGAGATCGCCATCGACATCGTCGGCGCCGGTGGCGAGCATCTCCTCAATCGGTTCGGCCGCCTCGAGGATGTGCGGCTGCATGGATACGCACCCTGCCTCGCATCCTTCTACGCGGCAGCCGACGTTGCGATCGTCCCGATCCGGGCCGGGGGCGGGACGCGGCTCAAGATACTCGAGGCCTTCGCTCACCATGTGCCGGTCGTCAGCACGGCGCTCGGTGCCGAAGGACTGGGCGCGGTCGACGGTCGGGAGCTGCTGATCGGCGACAGCGCGGCATCGATCGCCCGCGCCTGCCTCAGGATCAAATCCGATCCCGCCCTCGCGCGGCATCTTGCCTGCCGGGCCGGCGCCCTGGTTTCGCGGTCCCATGGGCCCGATGCGGTCGCGGCCGCATTGCGGCGCCTCCGTGGGCGCCGTGTCGGACCTTGACCCAGCACTTCACGTTGCCGGCAGGTCGACCCGGAAGCAGCTGCCGCCGCCTTCTGCCGCAAGGCAAACCGCGTCACCGCTATGGCGGCGGGCGATGTCGAGGACCAGGGCGAGGCCGAGGCCGCTGCCGCGGCCGCTCTCGGCCGCGCCGGCCATGCGATAGAAGGGCTCGAAGATGCGCTGTCGCTCGGCCTCGGGCACGCCGGGCCCGCGGTCGGTGACCTCGAGCACGGCGCAGTCGGAGTCGCGCTTCACCGAAACCTCGATCGGGGTGCCGCCGCCGTAGCGCTGCGCATTCTCGACGAGGTTGCGGACGAGACGGCGCAGCAGGGTGCGATCGCCGGAGACCGTCACCGGCTCGCCGTCCACCTCGACGTCGTAGTGCGAGGCTTCCTCGGCGGCCAGCGCCAGCAGGTCGACCGGCTCGCGCCGTTCGAGGGTGGGCAGCGCCTCCAGCCGGCTGGCCAGCAGGATCTGTTCGATCAGCTGGTCGAGCTCGGCCACGTCGCGCTTCAGCGACTCGCGGGTCTTGGGATCGGCGGCGTCGCCCAGCAGCGAGGCCGCGACCGAGATGCGCGTGAGCGGCGTGCGCAGCTCGTGGCTGGCATTGGCCAGCAGCAACCGGTGGGCGGCGACCAGTTCCTCGATGCGCTCGGCCGAGCGGTTGAAGCTCGCGGCAAGGGCGGCCAGCTCGTCGCGGCCCTCGACCTTCACGCGGGCACTGAGATCGCCGCCGCCCAGCCGGTCGACACCCGCCTTGAGCCGTTCCAGCCGCCGGCCGAGACCGCGCACGACCGGAAAGGAAGCGATCGCCACGGCGACGGCGACCAGGCCCAGCGCGGCGGCAATCCAGAAGATCGGGTTGGGCCGCTCGCGCACCTGGCGTGCCACCAGCCATCGGCCGTCGGGCAGTTGCAGGACGAAGTTCGGCCCGCCCGGTCCGCGCCGCCAGCCGGTGCGCGCGCGCATGGGCTCGAAGCGCGGCGGCGGCTTGCCGGCCATGGCGATCATGTCGCCATCGGGCTCGTAGAGCGCGATGTCGAAGCGCAGCTTGCGCTGCAGCCCCTCGATCGCGCGCTGCTGGTCGGTCCGCGGCGCCGTGGCGTCCGGCAGCAGCGCGCCGGTCAGTTCGGCGGCGACGTCGAGATATTGCGGCGTGCGATTGTCGTCGTCGGCCACCCGCCACAACAGCACCGCCGCGCCGACGAACACCGCCAGCACGACGAGGATGGTGGCATAGAACTGCAGGTAAAGGCGCTGCATAGTCAGCGATCGAGGCTGGGGGCGCGCCACTCCAGTGGCGCGTCATGCGGAATGCCGACAGATGATGATCGCGCCACTGGAGTGGCGCGCCCCCAGCGAAGAACAGGCCTCGTTCTCATCGATCCTGGTCCTTGGCGAAGACGTAGCCGGTGCCGCGCAGGGTGAGGATGCGGCGTGGCTTCTTGGGATCGTCCTCGATGGCGGCGCGGATGCGGCTGATGTGGACGTCGACCGAGCGGTCGAAGGCTTCGAGCTTCTCGCCCTTCAGCAGATCCATCAGCGCGTCGCGCGAGAGCACGCGGCCCGCCCGTTCGGCCAGCGCCAGCAGCAGCGCGAACTGGTAGGAGGTGATCGTGCGTTCCTCGCCGTCGACCCGCACGACACGGGCGCCCTTGTCGATCTCGAGCCGGCCGAAGCGCAGCACGTCTTCCTTCGGCGCCGTCGATCCCTTGCGGCGCAGGATAGCGCGCAGGCGGGCCTGCAGCTCGCGCGGCTCGAAGGGCTTGGCGAGATAGTCGTCGGCGCCCAGCTCGAGGCCGACGACACGGTCCATCGGCTCGCCGCGTGCGGTCAGCATCAGGATCGGCACGTCGCTGGTGCCGCGCAGGCGGCGACACAGGTCGAGCCCGTCGGCATCGGGCAGCATCAGGTCGAGGATGACTGCGTCGAATGTCTCGCGCTTGAGCTGGGCCTCGCCGTCGCGGCCGGTGTTGGCCACGGTCACGCGAAAGCCCGCCCCGCCGAGATAGTCGGAGACCATCCCGGCGAGGCGGTCGTCGTCGTCGATCATCAGGATGCGCTCGGCCATGGGCTCAGTATCCGACCGGCGCAGCCCCGATGTCATCCGCCGTCAGCCCTTCCGGGGGCCGTGCTTGTGGTCGCTCCAGGTCTTGAAGAAGGCCTGGCGCTGGCTGGCGTTCAGCACGTTGCCGGCGTCGGTCAGGGCCTTGGTGAAGCGCTTGGAGCTCGCGTCGGCGATCTTCATCTGCTCGGCGCGGATCTGCTCGATCTTCGCCGGGTCGATGGTCGGGGCCTCGAGCGCCGCGCGCATCGCCTTGCGGTTCTCGACGCGCTGGGCGTGCAGCGGCTTCATGTCGGCGAAGGCGGCCTGCAGGATGCCGACGATCTGCTTCTTCTGGTCCTGCGTCGCGTCGGTGCCGTTCAGTGCCTTGTCGACGCGCTTCTCGATGCGCTCCTGGAACTTCGCCGGATCGACCGACCCGCCGTCCGCCCGGGCAAAGGCCGGCATGCCGGCGGTCGCCGCGAGGCTGCCCGCGAGGAGGGCGGCCATTACCGTCTTGATGCTGAGGTTCGTCATGTCTGTCTCCATCTGGTTCGGGTTGCTGTCCCCGTGAAGCCAACATGGAGAGTCCCGGTTTCGCGCCCATCTCGCGCCGGTAAAGTTGTGTAAAGTGCCTCGACCATGACGATCGTGACGACCGAGCGCCTTTCGCTCAGGCCCCTGCTGGCCGCCGATGCCGAAGACTACGCGGCCATGCGCTTTCATCCCGAGGTGGCCCGATGGCTGCCGCCGGCCCCGGGCACGGGGCAGGAAGGCGATTTCGTGGCGTTGGCCCATGCAGCCATCGAGCGATTTGCCGTTTCCTGGCAGGAACGCCGCTACGCGCCCTGGGGCGTGTTCCACGACGGAAGGCTGATCGGCCATGCCGGGCTGAACTTCATCGAGCAGTTCGACGGGGTCGAGGTCCTGTGGTCGCTGCATCCGGAGGCCCAGGGCAAGGGCTATGCGACGGAAGCGGCGCGCGCCGCCCTGGCCTATGGCTTCGAGACGCTCGAACTCGACCACGTCTTCGCGATCACGCTGGAGGAGAATCGCGCCTCGCGGGCCGTGATGGAGCGGATCGGCCTCACCTACCGCAAGCGGGTTGACTACAAGGGCTTCACCGACATCGTCTGGTACGATGTCGAGCGTGCGACCTATGCCGAGAGGATGTCCAGCGCGGCGCGGTGAACCGCCGGGTCGCCGGCCGCGGCGACCGCTCCGTCGGAATGCATGTCGAGCGCCTTGCCCTTCCAGTCGGTGATGGTGCCGCCCGCGCCCGTGATGACGGGAATGAGCGCCGCGTAGTCGTAGAGCTTGAGGTCCGCCTCGACGACCAGGTCGACATGGCCCGCCGCCAGCAGCCCGTAGGCGTAGCAGTCGCCGCCCCAGCGGAAGAGCTTCACCTTTTCGGTGAGCGCCTGATGCGGTTTGGCATAGCCCTCGGCGAACATGCCGGGCGCGGTCGAATACATGTACGCGCTGGCGAGGCCGGCGCAGGCGCGCACCGAGATCGGTTTGCCGTTCAGGGTCGAGCGCTCGCCGTCGACGCCCAGCCAGCGTTCCCGCAGGATCGGCTGGTCGATGATGCCGAGCACCGGCTTGCCGCGGTGGAACAGGCCGATCAGCGTGCCGAACAGCGGCAGGCCGGTGATGAAGGCCTTGGTGCCGTCGATCGGGTCGAGCACCCAGACATACTCGGCGTCGGTGCGGACCGCGCCATGCTCCTCGCCGAACACGCCATGGTCGGGGACGTGGCGGCTGAGCAGTTCGCGCATCGCCGTCTCCGCTTCACGGTCGGCGATGGTGACGGGGCTCAGGTCGGACTTGTCGTCGACCGTGACGCCGGTGCGGAAGTAGCGGCCCGCGATCGGCCGGGCGGCGTCGGCAAGCTGGTTGGCCAGCGCGACGAGATTCGGCGGAACCACTTAGGGAAGCGGTGCGGGCGTGTCGGCCATCGTGCGCAGGTAGGCGATCACGTCGGCGCGATCCTGCTCCTTGGGAAGGCCGGCGAACGCCATCTTCGTGCCGCGCACGTAGGCGTTCGGCTTGAAGATCATGTGGTCGATGTCCTCATAGCTCCAGTCGCCACCCTTGCCGGTCAGAGCCGAGGAGTAGGTGAAGCCGGCGTGGCTGGCCTTGGGCCGGTTGACCACGCCCCACAGGTTGGGGCCGACCTTGTTGGCGCCGCCCTTGTCGACCGTGTGGCAGGAGAAGCACTGCTTCTGGAAGAGGGCCTTGCCCGCGTCGACGTTGGCACCGGCGAGCTTCGGACCGATCGGCGGAATCTCGACGGCGGCCGGCGCGGCGGCCGTCTGCGTCGGCGCATCGTCGGAGACGGCGAGCGCCGGCTTGTCCAGCTTGTGCGGGTGCACGACGGCATTGGAGACCTTGCCGACCACCATTGCGAAGAGGGCGGAAGCCAAAACGCAGCCTGCGATCGTGTTGAAACTGGCCATATCAAATCCCGAAGCGGCAAATTCTACGGACGCTGCTGTAGCATGCCCGCACGGCCGCCAGTAGTATTCCATGATGTCCGGCAGATCGCGCGGCGGAACGTCGCAAGTGCCGGATATTACGAGGTTTTTCGCCTATCGGTGGGCCTCGGAACGCGGCACGGGAGAGTTCGGCAAATGGCAAAAAGTCGGGGCGAGAAGCGGCAGGGCAAGGCCGTCGCCAGCAACATCATCGCCTTCCAGGGCGAACCCGGCGCCAATTCCGACATGGCCTGCCGCGCGGCCTTTCCCTACATGACGACCCTGCCGTGCCCGACCTTCGACGCCGCCATGGGCGCCGTCCAGGCCGGCAAGGCGGAGCTGGCCATCATCCCGGTCGAGAATTCGATCGCCGGCCGCGTGGCCGACCTGCACAGCCTGCTGCCGCACACGAAGCTGAAGATCGTGGCCGAACACTTCCAGCGGGTCGAGCACTGCCTGGTCGCCCTGCCGGGCGCGTCGCTGAAGTCCATCCGGACGGTCAAGAGCCATGTCCAGGCGCTGGCCCAATGCCGCAACTTCCTCAGGAAGCACCGGCTGCAGCCGGTGGTTCACGCCGATACCGCCGGCGCCGCCCGCGAGATCGCCGAGATCGGCGACGCCAGCGTCGGTGCCATCGCCTCGTCGCTGGCCGCCCGCATCTACGATCTCAAGGTGCTGGCCAAGAACATCGAGGATGCCGACCACAACACCACCCGCATGCTGGTCTTCTCGCGCGAGGAGGCCCATCCCGACTGGCGCACCGTGCAATGCATGACGGCCTTCCTGTTCCGGGTGAAGAGCCGGCCGGCGGCGCTGTACAAGGCGCTGGGCGGGTTCGCGACCAACGGCGTCAACATGGTGAAGCTGGAAAGCTACCTGTCCGGCGCCCGCTTCGAGCAGGCGCTGTTCTATGCCGAGGTCGAGGGTCATCCCGAACAGCGCAACGTCCTGCTGGCCCTGGAGGAGCTTGGCTTCTTCTCCGAGGAACTGAAGATGCTGGGCTCCTTCCCGGCCAATCCCTTCCGGCGCAAGGGTTGGGAAGCCCCGACCCGCCCCGGAACCTGAGGCCCCCTCCCAAAGGTAATTCATGCCGCAACAGCCCGTCCGCATTGCCCCCTCCATCCTGTCGGCGGATTTCGCCGCGCTCGGCCGCGAGGTCGAGGCGATCTCCGAAGCCGGCGCCGACTGGATCCATGTCGACGTGATGGACGGGCATTTCGTGCCCAATCTCACGATCGGGCCGATGGTGGTGAAGGCGCTGCGCAAGCACAGCAGGCAGCCGTTCGACGTCCACCTCATGATCTCGCCGGTCGATCCGCTGGTGCCGGCCTATGTCGAGGCCGGCGCCGACGTGATCTCGTTCCACCCCGAGGCGGGGCCGCACGTCCACCGCACGATCCAGCTCATCAAGGGTCTCGGCCGCAAGGCCGGCGCGGTGCTCAATCCCGCGACGCCGCTTTCCGCCATCGAGCATGTGCTGGGCGATCTCGACCTCGTGCTGGTGATGAGCGTCAATCCGGGGTTCGGCGGCCAAGCCTTCATCGAAAGCCAGCTCGCCAAGATCGCCGCCCTGCGCAAGGCGATCGACGCGCTGGGCAAGCCGATCGACCTCGAGGTCGACGGCGGCGTCAACGTCGAGACTGCGAAGCGCTGCATCAAGGCCGGCGCCGACGTGCTCGTCGCCGGTACCGCCGTGTTCACCGGAGGACCGGAACGCTACGCCGCCAACATCGAGGCCCTGCGCTCATGACCGACATGATCCTGCATCACTATCCGAACTCGCCCTACTCGGAGAAGGTGCGGATCGCCTTCGGGGTCAAGAAGGCCGCGTGGAAGTCGGTCACGATCCCGAACATGCTGCCCAAGCCCGACCTGATGCCGCTGACCGGCGGCTATCGCAAGACACCGGTGATGCAGGTCGGGGCCGACATTTACTGCGACACGCAGTTGATCATGCTCGAGATCGAGAAGCGCGCGCCGACACCGCCGCTCTTGCCCAAGGGCAGGGAAGGTGAGGCGAGGGCGCTCGCCATGTGGATCGACCGAAACATCTTCTGGGCGGCGGTCGGCGTCGTCATGGGCGCGCTGGGCGACAAGCTGCCGGAGGCGTTCCTCAAGGACCGTGCCGCCTTCTCGGGCCGCTCCTTCGACGCGGCCGCGCTGAAGGCCGCCGCGTCGGTGGCGCTGCAGCAGACCCATGCCCAGCTCGTGATGGCCGAACAGATGCTGGCGGACGGACGATCCTATCTGCTGGGTGACGCTCCGTGCCTGGCCGACTGCGCGCTCTATAATCCGGTGTGGTTCATCAAGGAGCGGCTGGGCAGCGGAAAGCCTGTGCCGCCGCTCGACCGGCTGCCGCTGATCACGGCCTGGTCGGAGCGCATGAAGGCGGCCGGCAGCGGCAGCCCGACAGAGATCCGCGCAGCTGACGCGATCGCCATCGCGAAAGCCGCGACCCCCGAGGCGACCAGCGTCGACGCCAACGATCCCAGTGGCCTGAAGGCCGGCCAGACGGTCAGCGTCACGCCCGACGATACCGGCAAGGTGCCGGTGAGTGGCACGCTCGTCGGGCTGACGAACGACCGCGTCTCGATCCAGCGTCACGACGAGCAAGTCGGCGACGTCGTGGTCCACTTCCCCCGCGCCGGCTTCGTCATCACGCCCGCTTAGACGCACTGAAATAAACCCGTCGTCTCGACCGGAGCACCGAAGGTGCGGAGTGGAGAGACCTCTTTTCCAATTAAAGCCGTCAAATCGAGGAAAGAAGATCTCTCCACTCCGCCGAGCTACGCTCGGCTCCGGTCGAGATGACGGAGTGGTTATGAAATTCGGGCAATCCTTCTAAACCACTTCGACGCCGATCTCGGCGGCGATGCGGCGCAGGGCGGCGACGGAGCGGGCGGTCGCGTTGCGGCCGTCCTGCGGGCAATGCGTTTCGATGCTGGCATGGATTTCCCGGACCGGGTTTGGAGCCTTGGCCGATCCGGTCAGCAACCGCGTGAGTTCCTTCGCCCACGGCACGTCGCCATCGCCCAGCGGCACGGTGCGCTTGGCCGACAGGTCGCGGTCCTTGAGATGGATGAGGTCGACGAGAGGGGCCAGTACGGCGATCTCGGCATCGGTCGGCGGTGCGCCCATCGACCAGGCATTGCCGATATCGACCAGCGGGCGCAGGTGTGCCGGCATCGCATTGGGCGCCATGGCCTCTTCCATCGCGGTGAAGAAATCGGCCAGTTCGGCCAGAGAGCCGATGTTGCAGACCGGTTCGTTCTCGATCTCGACGTTGATGGAATAGGTGAGGGCGAGATCGGCCAACCGCTCGAAACGTCCGAAAAGATCGGCTGGCTTGTAACCGGGATAGCGCAAGTGCGTGAAGACGCGGATCTTCTCGGCGCCGAACACGGTGGCCATGTCGAAGGCATGCACCAGCGGATCGTCGGCGGGGCAATCGGCCGGATCGAAGGCGAAGTCGACCTTGCCGCCTTCGCTGCCCTTGCCGGGCGCGGCCCATTTCAGCAGCGGCGACACGAAGGTCGGAACCGTGAGGCCGGCCTGCTCGATCCGGCGCGCGATCGCGCCGCCTTCATCCAGCGACAGGCCGAGCAGGTTCCTTCCCTCCACCGTGCGCATGTCGAGGCGCCGCACCTCGTTTTCGCCGCAGAAGGAGATCATTTCGTCGAGGGACGGGCCGATTTCGTCGCCGATCACGGCGAGGGCGAGACGGGGCAGGGACATGCGGCTAACCTACTATGGGCGGGTCGCTGTGGCTAAAATCGGCGCCGATGCAGAGGAGACGGCATGAGCGACGATGCGATCTTCGTGGGAGCAAGCGAGGCCGACCAGTATCTCCTGCTGAAGTATGCCAACCGCCACGGCCTCGTGGCCGGCGCGACCGGCACGGGCAAGACCGTCACGCTGCAGACCATCGCCGAGGGCTTCTCCGCCTATGGCGTGCCGGTCTTCATGGCCGACGTGAAGGGCGACCTGTCGGGCGTCAGCCAGCCCGGCGGCGACAATCCACGGGCGCTCGAGCGCGCGAAACAGCTCGGCATCGACGGCTATGCCGGACGCGCCTTCCCGACGATCTTCTGGGACCTGTTCGGCGAGAAGGGCCATCCGATCCGCACGACGGTGAGCGAAGTGGGGCCGGTGCTGATGGCCCGCCTGCTGCAGCTCAACGAGACGCAGGAAGGCGTGCTCAACATCGTCTTCAGGATCGCCGACCAGCAGGGCCTGCTGCTGCTCGACTTCAAGGACTTGCAGGCGCTGCTGCAATGGGTCGCCGAGAATGCCGGCACGCTCACGACGGAATTCGGCAATGTCAGCAAGGCGTCGGTCGGCACCATCCAGCGCCAGCTCCTGACGCTCAGCCAGCAGGGCGGCGAACGGTTCTTCGGCGAGCCGGCCCTCGTGCTGACCGACATGATTCGCTGCGATCCCGCGGGCTACGGTGCCATCAACGTCCTGGCGGCCGACCGGCTGATGCAGAGTCCGCGCCTCTACGCGACCTTCCTTCTGTGGCTGCTGTCCGAACTCTTCGAATCGCTGCCCGAGGTGGGTGATCTCGACAAGCCGAAGTTCGTGTTCTTCTTCGACGAGGCGCATCTCCTGTTCGACGATGCGCCAAAGGCACTGCTGTCGCGCATCGAACAGGTGGTGCGGCTGATTCGCTCCAAGGGCGTCGGCATCTACTTCATCACGCAGAATCCGCTCGACGTGCCGGAGTCGGTCCTCGGCCAGCTCGGCAACCGGGTGCAGCATGCGTTGCGCGCTTTCACGCCGCGCGACCAGAAGGCGGTGAAGGTGGCGGCCGAGACGTTCCGCCCGAACAAGGCGTTCAATGCCGCGCAGGTCATCACCGAACTCGGTGTCGGCGAAGCGCTGCTGTCGTTCCTCGACGCCAAGGGCGTGCCGTTCCCGGTCGAACGCTGCTTCATCGCGCCGCCGCAGGGCCGCATCGGGCCGGCGACGGTGGAGGAGCGCGCGGCCGTGATGGCGGCGAGCCCGCTGGCCAGCAGGTACGACAAGGTCGTGGATCGCCAGTCGGCCTATGAGGTGCTGACCGGCCGGATCGCCACGCCGGCTGCCCCCGAATCCACTCCGGCACCGCGTCGCCGCGGCCAGTATGGATCGGTGCCGCCTACTGTGCCGGCCAAGACCGGGCCATGGGGACCTCGTTCGGAAGAGCCGCCACCTGAAGTCGAACAGCCAATCCCGCCGGCGCCGCGGCCCGAGCCGCGCCTCAAGAAGGCCCAGCCCCAGCCTCAACCACCCACGCCGGCACCGAAGAAGGTGCCGGCCGGCCGCCAGCGCGACTCGATCGGCATCACCGTCGCCAAGGCCGCGGGCCGCAGCGCGGCCACCATCGCCGCGCGCGAGGCGGCGAAGGCGGTGTTCGGAAAGGGCAAGGCGGCATCCATCGGCGCCACCATCGGCGGCGCCGTGCTGCGCGGCGTGCTGGGATCGATCCTGAGAGGCTGATCCGCCGGGGCCGGCGACGACCGCCCGATCAGCTCAGGCGGTCGAGTTCCTTGACGATGGCGTCGCCCATCTCCTGGGTGCCGACCTTCTTCACGCCGTCGGTGTTGCCCACCAGCAGGTCGCCGGTGCGGTAACCCGCCTTCAGCACGTTCTCGACGGCCAGCTCGACCATGTCGGCATCCTTGCCGAGGTCGAACGAGTAGCGAAGCATCATCGCATAGCTGAGCGTCTGGGCGATCGGATTGGCCAGGCCCTTGCCCGCGATGTCGGGCGCGCTGCCGTGGATCGGCTCATAGAGAGCCTTGCGGCGGCCGGCCGCGTCGGGTGCGCCGAGCGAAGCCGAGGGCAGGAGGCCCAGCGAACCGGTCAGCATCGAGGCTTCGTCCGACAGGATGTCGCCGAACAGGTTGTCGGTGACGATCACGTCGAATTCCTTGGGCGCGCGCAGCAGCTGCATGGCGAGCGCGTCGGCATACATGTGGCTGAGCTGGACGTCGGAATATTGCTCCTTGTGCAGCTTGGTCGCCTCCTCGCGCCACAGCACGCCGGTGTGCATGACGTTGGCCTTCTCCGAGGAGAGCACCTTGTTCTTGCGCTTGCGGGCCAGCTCGAAGGCGACGGCGCAGACGCGGCGGATTTCGGGGGCCGTGTAGCGCTGCGTGTCGAAGGCCTCGATCTCGCCGGCGGCATTGGTGTGGCGGCCGCGCGGCTCGCCGAAATAGACGCCGCTGGTCAGCTCGCGGATGATCATGATGTCGAGGCCCTTGACGATCTCGGGCTTCAACGACGAGGCATCGACCAGCGCGTCGAACACCTTGGCCGGGCGCAGGTTGGCGAAGAGGTCCATCTCCTTGCGCAGGCGCAGCAGGCCGCGCTCGGGCTTCTTGCTGAAATCGGCGGTGTCCCACTTCGGGCCGCCGACCGAGCCGAACAGCACGGCATCGGCTTCCAGGGCGGTCTTCATGGCGTCGTCGCTGAGCGGCACGCCGTGCTTGTCGAGGGCGGCGCCGCCCACGAGGTCTTCCTTGATGTCGAAGCCGATCGCGCGCTTCTTGCCCATCCAGGCAATGATCTTGCGGACTTCGTTCATCACCTCGGGGCCGATGCCGTCGCCGGGCAGCACGAGCAGATTGCGATTGGACGCCATGATGGTCAGGTCTTCCGTTGATTGTATGGCTTGAAGTTCAAAAACCCGCTGTCATCCCGAGCGCAGCGAGGGACCCTTGCTCAGACCGTGGAAAGGTCCCTCGCTGCGCTCGGGATGACAATGTGCGGGCGTTCGATGTGATCAGGACGCGCCGTGCAGCCAGGGCTGGGACTCGCTCTGGCGGCGCTCGAAGTCGTCGATCTCCGACTTCTTCTCCATGGTGAGGCCGATATCGTCGAGGCCTTCGATCAGGCACTTCTTGCGGAACGGGTCGATGTCGAAGTGGACGGTGCCGCCGTCCGGACCCTTGATCTCCTGCTTCTCGAGGTCGATCTCGATGATGGCGTTGGAGCCGCGGCTGGCATCGTCCATCAGCTTGTCGACGATCTCCTTCGGCACCTTGATCGGCAGGATGCCGTTCTTGAAGCAGTTGTTGTAGAAGATGTCCGCGAAATCCTCGGAGATGATGCAGCGGATGCCGAAGTCGAGCAGTGCCCAGGGCGCATGCTCGCGGCTCGAGCCGCAGCCGAAGTTGGGGCCCGCCACGATGATCTTGGCATTCTGGTAGGCTGGCTGGTCGAGGACGAAGTCCTTCTTCTGGCCGTCCGCCGTCCAGCGCATCTCGTAGAACAGGCCGTCCTTCAGGCCCGTGCGCTTGATGGTCTTCAGGAACTGCTTCGGAATGATCATGTCGGTGTCGACATTGACCATGGGCAGCGGCGCAGCGACGCCGCTCAGCGTCGTGAATTTCTCCATGAGACCTCCCGGAAAGGCCGGAATAAACGGGCTTTCTTCACCTTCGTCAAGGTGGCGGCACAAACCCCGACCTTGCCACTCCTGGGATGTTCCGCAGTCGTGAGTCAGCCGGTTCCAAGCTGCCACCCAGCGCAAAGTCACTTTTGGAACCCAGGTGAGCAAAATCTACGCCAAACGACAAGGAGTATGTCGCTCCGCGATGCTCGCCGCGCTGGGTGAGGTCAACTGGGGGAGGCCGGTGCAAATATCGTTGGGGATGGATTCTTTTGATGGTTTGAGTAACCGAATTGCACGCAGTGGTGGTGGTGTTAGAATTGGGTGAGCAAGCGCATGGACTGGGGGCGGAATGCTTGAAAGTGTAGATGTGATTCGTCGTCTAATGGCTGAAGATATGTCTGTATTGGAAGCCGCACTTGCCCAAGGTGAGAATGTCATCTTGTTTGGGGCTTCTGAGACGCCACCTGAAAGTGACAGACAACTCGGCAAAACCATTTTTGAAGAAACCTTGGCTGATTTGGCAGCCAAGATTTGTTCCGACAAGAGAATTATCTCAATCTTAGAGCGAGATAGGGAACTGGAAGAAGTCACTTTAATTACAACGATATTGGATATCGTTCTAACATCGGTTGGTGGCGTTCCTGTGCTTGTTCTGACGGCAATGATAGTTAAGTACGGTATTCGACGCCTTTGTCCGAGGCCCGCCCAATAATGCGGGAGATACTGGATGGCAACGCCTTCAAGTACGTCTGCGAATGTATGCTTGTCGCTAAACAAGCATTCCAAGGCGGCGATCCAGCGAAAGATATTACCGTCCGCTTCTATTCGGATGATGCGATTGCACCCAGGTGCACGCGAAAATCGCAAGGTATTTACTCGATCTACTTTCCCACCGGAGTATTCAATAGGCTTTATCTACTCTTAACAATAATGTTGTCTCCGACTTTGGATCGACTTGGATTGGTTGAGCAGAAACTCTCGCCGACCGACAAGAGAGATGTTGCCAATGCCATCCCAGGACGCCTCAGATGCATTTTTGATCCAGAGCATGCTCTGAACAGCGACGAAACTAAGAGTCTTCTTGCTGAATTCGCACTTCCCGCTCGCGGTGATCAGCTCACACGACTGCATATGCTCAGCGCAGCGTTCCTGTTTTTTTCCTATCACGAGCTCGCGCACATCGACAGTGGGCACTTCGAATTGGCTCAAGAGATAAACAGAAAGCCTGATGCTTGGGATTCCAAGTCTACTCTTGGAATGACACGTAAGGAGATCCTAGAAGGTTTAGAAGTTTCGGCGGATCAACAGTCGGCGAGATCCTTGACTGGTCCGATATTGGCCATTGTACAGGCGGAGAGCGATTCTCTCGCAAGCGGGAGGGTCTCGATCGCTGAGGTATTGCAAAAGGCACTCTGGCCGTTTGCGGTAGGGTTAGCATGTGCCGTCACGCTCACCGATTGGCGGAGTAGATCTTTTGATGTTGTCACATTGACTAACTACCCCCATCCAGTTGTTCGTTGGTCAATAATTCAAGGTGTCATCCGTGAGGAGCTAGGGTGGGATTCGCAGTTGGGTATGGCGTGGTTCGAGCATAGCAATGCGGCATTGCGTTTTGTGAACGGCCGAATTGGTGCCGCATACTTAAGCGAAGTCATCAAAGTAAATTGGGAGAAGCCTGGGCATCCCATAGCTCAACTACAAGTCGACAGGAACTTGTTCGGCAATAGTGTATTGTTTGAATATATTATTCGTTCAGTGGAGAGAGGTAGAAGGGCGGAATATATACTTAGTCAGTTTAGAGGAGGATTCCTCAAGCTCTTGCCTGCCTATTCGGATGTAGATCGAAATTGGGAAGAGCAGCTAAACAGATTCCGACTTATTAACGAACGCCGTAATCAAGCGTTAGCGGATCCTCTTGTTAATCCATTTTCTCAGTCTCCCACTCGGCGAAGCTAACGAGAGTCATAGAGCGGTGGTAATCGATAACTGAAGGGATCCTGCGGCCTAATTGGATTAGTCAGACCGTCGAGCGCCGATGCAGGGCAGTAAATCATAGCGTTCGAAGACTTGGGGTGATGGGTGCTCAATAGCCAAAGCTACCGCGTCTTGATCACCAGGGTGCTGGCGAGCATGTCGTGCAGGCCGCGCTTGCGGTCGGTGAAGGCCACCATGATGTAGCCGATGCAGAAGATCATCCCCGAGAGGATCTTGGCGAAATACCGCCCCGTGGCGTTGAGGAAGCTGATCCTCTTGCCGTCGTTGCTCACCACCCGCAGGCCCATCGCCATCTTGCCGACTGTGGCGCCCCTCTCGGAACTCTCCATCAGGGCGAAATAGAGCCAGAAGACGAGGAGCGACAGCAGGTTCACCGTGGGGTCGAAATTCTCCGGATGCTCGAAGTCCATGTACTTGATGCCGAAGACGGCCGTCACGACGCCGAGGACAATACTGACCAGGATGGCATCGATGATGTAGGCCACGACGCGGATCCAGAAGCCGCCATAGCCCACCGGCGTGGTGCCTGCCGGCGTCGCGTCCCAGACGGGAGGCGGGGGCGGAGCGGAGGAACCCGAATTCGGAACGCTGGCCATGTGTCTCTCCCCCTATCGTTGGTGAAGCGAACGCTACATTGGCCATGAGCGTTCCCGACTGCAAATAGAAACGGGCGGTGCCCTGTGGCACCGCCCGTCTTCCGTTCGTCACAAGGAACGGCGTCTACTGGAAGTCGCGAACGTCCGCGAGCGTGCCCCGGATGGCGGCGGCGGCGGCCATCGCCGGGCTCACCAGATGGGTGCGCCCGCCACGGCCCTGGCGGCCCTCGAAGTTGCGGTTCGAGGTCGAGGCGCAACGCTGGCCCGGCTCGATGCGATCGGCGTTCATCGCCAGGCACATCGAGCAGCCCTGCAGGCGCCATTCGAAGCCGGCCTCGAGGAAGATCTTGTCGAGACCTTCCTTCTCGGCCTGGGCCTTCACCAGGCCGGAGCCCGGCACGACCATGGCCGACACGGTCGAGGCGACCTTGCGGCCGCGCGCGATCTCGGCGGCGGCGCGCAGGTCCTCGATGCGGCCGTTGGTGCAGGAGCCGATGAAGACGCGGTCGATCGGCACGTCGACGAGGCGCGTTCCCGGCGTCAGGCCCATATAGGCCAGCGACCGGGTCCAGGCCTCGCGGCGGTTCTCGTCCGGCGCATTGGCCGGGTCGGGAACGACGTCGGTGATCGGCAGCGCGTCCTGTGGGCTCGTTCCCCAGGTCACCATCGGCGGAATGTCCGAGGCGCTGAGGTCGAGCTGCACGTCGAAGTGCGCGCCCTTGTCCGACGGCAGACGGCGCCACTGGCTGAGCGCCAGATCCCACGCCCCGCCCTTCGGCGCGTACGGGCGACCCTCGAGATACTGGAAGGTGGTCTCGTCGGGCGCGATCAGGCCGGCGCGGGCGCCCGCCTCGATCGACATGTTGCAGACCGTCATGCGGCCTTCCATCGTGAGCTCGCGGATGGCGCGGCCGGCATACTCGATCACGTAGCCGGTGCCGCCGGCGGTGCCGAGCTTGCCGATGATGGCCAGGATGACGTCCTTGGCCGTGACGCCGAGCGGCAGGCTGCCTTCGACCGACACGCGCATGTTCTTGGCCGGCTTCTGGATCAGCGTCTGCGTGGCGAGCACGTGCTCGACCTCGGAGGTGCCGATGCCGAAGGCCAGCGCGCCGAACGCGCCGTGCGTCGAGGTGTGGCTGTCGCCGCACACGATCGTCATGCCGGGCAGGGTCAGGCCCTGCTCGGGGCCGATCACGTGCACGATGCCGCGGCGCGGATCGTTCAGGCCGAAGTAGGGCACATGGAAGTCGGCGACGTTCTTCTCGAGCGTCTCGACCTGGACGCGCGACTCCTCGTCCTCGATGCCCTGGCTGAAGTCCGTCGTCGGCGTGTTGTGGTCGGCGACCGCAATGGTGGCGTCGGGCCGGCGCACCGGCCGTCCCGCCATGCGCAGGCCCTCGAAGGCCTGCGGGCTCGTCACCTCGTGAACGAGGTGACGGTCGATGTAGATGACACAGGTGCCGTCGTCCTGGCGATGGACGACGTGGCTGTCCCAGATCTTCTCGAACAGGGTCCGCGGTGGCGGCGGCGGGGCCGGCGGGGTGGCCGACTTCTTGCGGAACGCCATGCTGCGCCTGCTACTTCTTTCCGCCGCCCTTGGCGGCGCGGACGTTCTTCTCTTCCTTCGGCTTTTCCTTCTTGAGCTTCTCGCGGCGCGGACGCTTGAGAGCCTCCTCCGCCTGCGTGGCGAGCAGCTCGCGCTGGGCCTCGGTGTCCTCGGCGATGCGGCTCGCCTTGCCGCGCAGCTCGCGCAGGTAGTAGAGCTTGGCGCGGCGCACGACGCCCTTACGCACGACCTCGATTTCCCAGATGCTCGGGCTGTAGAGCGGGAACACGCGCTCCACGCCTTCGCCGAAGCTGATCTTGCGCACCGTGAACGAGGAGTTCACGCCGGCATTCTTGCGGCCGATGCACAGGCCCTCGTAGATCTGGAGACGCTCGCGGTTTCCTTCCTGCACCTTGACGTGCACCTTGAGGGTGTCGCCCGACTCGAAATACGGAACGGGCCGCTCTTCCTGCACCTTGTCGATCGTCGTCTGGCCGATCGCGTCGAGAATGTTCATCGCATCCATCCTTTCGTCACTTCTCATCGTTTCCAACTGCGGTCCGGCGACGGGCCCAAAGATCGGGCCGCCGCCTCCGCGTGATCTCTTCCCGCTGCTTCATCCGCCACTCGGCGACCTTGCCGTGGTGACCCGAGAGCAGAACCTCCGGCACGTGCCGTTCGATTCCGTCGGGTCCCGCCCAGGTCGCGGGCCGGGTGTAGTGCGGGTACTCCAACAATCCGTCCTCGAAACTCTCCTCGTTCGCCGAGTCCGCCGCGCCCATCACCCCGGGCAGCAGCCGTACACAGCAATCCATCATCGCCATGGCCGCGATCTCGCCGCCCGAAAGCACGAAATCGCCGACCGATATCTCCTCCAGCGCCTGGGCCTCGATGACCCTCTCGTCGACGCCCTCGAACCGACCGCACACCAGCAACACGCCCGGCCCCGCCGCCAGCTCCCGCCCGCGCGCCTGACTGAACGGCGCGCCTCGCGGCGAGAGCAGGACCTTCGGTACCCCCGGTACGGCGACCGCTTCGATCGCCGCCGACAGCACGTCGGGCTTCATCACCATGCCGGCGCCGCCTCCGAACGGTGCATCGTCCACCGTACGATGGCGGTCCCCGGCGAACCGCCTGATGTCGACGGCCTCCAGCGACCACACGCCTTCCTTCAGCGCCCGGCCGGCCAGGCTCTCGCCCAGCGGGCCCGGAAACATCTCCGGGAAAAGCGTCAGCGCGGTCGCGCGCCACACGTTAGTCCTCCGCCTCCTTCGCCGGCCCACCCGTCAGCAATCCTGCCGGCGGATCGACCGTAACCCTGCCGCCCTCGACGTCGATCTCGGGCACCGCCGCGTCGGTGAAGGGCAGCATCACCGAATGCCTCGATGCGCTGCCTCCCGACACTTCCATCGTCCTTCCGGCGCCGAAATCGTGGAAGGCCATGACCTTCCCCCAGTTTCGGCCTTCCCGGTCGAACGCGGCGAGCCCGATCAGGTCCGCCTCGTACCACTCCCGCTCGCCCGTCTCCGGCAGGCGCTCGCGCTCCACATAGAGCCGCAAGCCGCGGACTGCCTCGGCCGCCGTGCGATCGGCTACGCCCTCGATCCGGGCCAGGACCGCGCCCTTTACGGAGCTCAGCGCCTCGACCCGGTACTCCTTCGTTCCCTTCTCGTCCGACAGCGCGCCATAGGAGGCGATCGCCATCGGGTCCTCGGTGAAGCTCCTGATGCGCACCAAGCCGCGGACCCCATGGGGCGCCGCAACGACGCCCAGCAGGACGCGACCCTTGCTCATCGAAGCCGCCACCCGATCAGGTGGCCGCAGCTTCCTCGGCGGCCGGCGCGGCGGCAGCGGCCGCAGCAGCCTCGGCCTTCATGCGCTCCTGCGCCTTGGCGCGCGGCACGGACTTCTTGGTCTGCTCGCGGCGCTCGCGCGGCTTCATCAGCTCGGCCTGCGACAGGAACTTGGCGACGCGGTCGGACGGCTGCGCGCCGACCTTCAGCCAGTGCGCGATGCGCTCCTTGTCGAGCGTCAGGCGCTGGGCATGGTCGCGCGGCAGCAGCGGGTTGTAGGTGCCCAGCTTCTCGATGAAGCGGCCATCGCGCGGGCTGCGCGAATCGGCCACGACGATGTGGAAGAACGGACGCTTCTTGGCACCGTGCCGGGTCATGCGGATTGCGATCATTCTCTCAAGTCCTCTCTCTATCTTTCGATTTCGATACGTCTGATCTGTCTAACTTCGTCGAACCTTCAGCGCGGAAAGCCGGGCGGGCCGCCCATGCCGCCCATACCACCCAGGCTGCGCATGAATCCCTTTTCGCCGAGCTTGTTCACCCGCTTCATCATCTTGAGCATGTCGGCGTGCTGCTTGAGCAGCTTGTTGACGTCCTGCACCTGAACGCCCGCGCCCTTGGCGATGCGCTTCTTGCGCGAGGCGTGGATCAGGTCAGGATTGCGCCGTTCCTTCGGCGTCATCGACAGGATGACCGCCTCCTGACGCTTCAGCTGACCCTCGTCGATCTTGGCCTTGGACATCGCGGCCTTGGCCTGCATGGCGCCCGGCAGCATGCCCATCAGTCCCGACAGGCCGCCCATCTTGCGCAGCTGGCGCAGCTGGCTGAGCAGGTCGTCCATGTCGAACTGGCCCTTGCGGACCTTGGCGGCGAGCTTCTCGGCGTCTTCCTTGTCGATCGTCTCGGCGGCGCGCTCGACCAGCGAGACGATGTCGCCCATGCCGAGGATGCGCGAGGCAATGCGGTCGGGATGGAACGGCTCCAGCGCGTCGAACTTCTCGCCGACGCCGATCAGCTTGACCGGGCGGCCGGTGACGGCGCGCATCGACAGCGCCGCGCCGCCGCGCGCGTCGCCGTCGACGCGGGTCAGCACGATGCCGGTGACGGCCAGCCGGTCGTTGAACGCCTTGGCCACGTTCACGGCGTCCTGGCCGGTCATGGCGTCGGCGACGAGCAGCGTCTCCTTCGGCTTGGCGAGGTCGCTGATGTCGGCGACCTCCTTCATCAGCTCTTCGTCGATCGAGAGCCGGCCCGCCGTGTCGAGGATGAGGACGTCGAAGCCCTCGCGCTTGGCCGTCTCGAGGGCACGCCGGGTGATGGCGAGCGGCATCTCGAGCGGGACGATGGGCAGGGTCGGAACGCCGGTCTGCTCGCCCAGCACCTTGAGCTGGTGCTGCGCTGCCGGGCGGCGCGTGTCGAGCGAGGCCATCATGACCTTGCGGCGCGTCGAGAAGCTGCCGCCGAACATCTCTGCCGCCATGCCCTGCGGGCCCTGGCTCAGGCGATAGGCGATCTTGGCCGAGGAGGTGGTCTTGCCCGAGCCCTGCAGGCCGACCATCAGGATGACGACCGGCGGGATGGCGCCCAGATCGAGATCGGCGACGGTGCCGCCCAGCATCTCGACCAGGTGGTCGTTGACGATCTTGATGACCATCTGGCCCGGCGTGACCGAGCGGATGACGTCGGCGCCGATCGCCTTCGGGCGGACCTGGTCGATGAACTGGCGGACGACGGGCAGGGCGACGTCGGCCTCGAGCAGGGCGGTGCGGACCTCGCGCAGGGCCGCGTCGACATCGGCCTCGGAAAGCGCACCGCGCCCCCTCAGCTTGTCGAATACGTCACCCAGACGCTTGCTAAGACCCTCGAACATCGCGCTCCCGTTTGCTCAAAGACGTATGGCGCCGATGCGCGAACCTTCGCGGATCAGCGGAGCTCCCCGAAGGGGGAACCTTGTAAATCGGCACGACCGATTGAGCCGGCGGGGTATAAAGCCTGCCGCGTCAGGAGTCAAAACGCTTGGACGAGTCGTCTAACCCATTGATCGATAACACTTCCCGGCGCCTTCCGGGCTGGTCCGTGCTGGCTTTCCTGGTCGTCGCACCGCTGATCGGGCTGGCGGCGTTCTGGCTTTTGCCCGAGCGGACCAACCTTATCGTGCTGGCCGCCTTCTTCGGGGCGGGCCTGCTGGCGCTCCTCATCGCCGTCCTCCCTTTGGGCCGCGATGCGCCGGCCGCCCTGGGTTTGAGGTCCGTGGGCTGGCGACCGGTCGTCTTCGCGGTGCTGGGCACCACGGTCCTGTCCTTCGTCGTCAGCCAGCTCGGACCCCAGCCCGAGGGGGTACGGCAGGTTACCGAGGGCATCGAGGGCGTCCAGGCGCTCGAGACCCTGGCCGTCCTGGGCCTGCTGGCACCGATCACGGAAGAACTGGTCTTTCGCGGTCTGCTCTATGGCTGGCTGGCCGGCCGCTGGAACAACCTCGTCGCCTTCGTGCTCAGCTCGCTGGCCTTCGCCGCCGCCCATACAGAGCCCCTGCACATTCTTCTCGTCCTGCCGCTGGGCTTCTGGTTCGGCTGGCTGCGCTGGCGCACCGGCTCGCTGGTCCCGACGATCGTGGCGCACATCATCAACAACACGATCGCGGTGGCGGCGGCGACGTTCCTGAGCCCGTGAGTTTGTAACATATTCTGGGTGTGGGGTGTATTTTCCCCCATGATATGTTCCAAACTCATGGATCGACCATCACAACGCGACCGCCTCTCGGCTCTCCTTGAGACACACCCGATCGTGCGCGCCTACGAGCTGCGGCGGGAGGGCGTCTCGGCGCCCACCATCTCGCGGGCCGTGGCGGCTGGGAAACTCGTCAGGATTGCGCGAGGGCTCTATCGACGGGTCGATGCCGAACTGTCTGCCGACCAGTCGCTGGCAGAGGCATCCAAGCTGGTGCCCAAGGGAGTGATCGCTCTGATATCGGCGCTCGCCTTCCATGAGCTGACCGACCAGATGCCGAGGAAGGTCTGGATCGCGATCAGTCCGCGCGACTGGGCGCCTGTCACCACCTACCCTCCTATCCGCATCACGGAATTCCCAGAGAAATACATGACGCAGGGCGTCGAGAAGCATCGGATTTCCGGGGTCGATGTCCCGATATTCTCGGTGGTGAAGACGCTTGCCGACGTATTTCGCAGCCGGTCGGTCGATCGATCGATTGCCATCGAGGCGCTGCGCGCCGCACTGCGAAGCCGCAAGGCGACACCTGCGGAGATCGCCCAGTCCGCCCAGGACGGTGGCGCGTGGAAGATCATGCGGCCCTACCTTGAAGCGCTGGCGTCCGATGGCTGACGGGCGGCGGACATCCGCAGCGTCGATAAGGCAGCGTCTGCTCGACTTCGCGCGTGCCGAAGGTCGGGTCCATGAAGTCGTGCTGGTGCGATACGCGCTCGAGCGGCTGCTCTACCGCCTGTCCATCTCCCCTCATCGCGCCCGCTTTGCGCTGAAAGGCGGAATGCTCGTGACCCGGTGGATCGGCGGCGACAATCGGGAAACGCGGACGCCGATTTTCTCGGTTTTGGAGAGTCCACACCCGATGAACTGAAGGCGACTTTTGCGGAGATCATGGCTGCGGGCGTCGACGATGCCCTCGTATTCGACGTTGCCGCACTGCGGGCAGATCAGATCCGCGAAAGGATGGAATATGGAGGCGTCCGCCTTCGAACGACGGCGTACCTCGACAGAACGCGCATTCCGGTGACGGTGGACATCGGCTTCGGTGACGCCGTCGCGCCGAAGCTCGAGCAGATGAACTATCCTTCCATTCTGGGAATGGAGGAGCCTTCCATTCAGGCCTATCCACCGGCGGCCGTCGTCGCCGAGAAATTTCAGGCGATCGTCGCTCTTGGCCTAATCAACGGACGTATGAAGGACTTCCACGATCTGTGGGCCCATTCCGAAGGCGCTCGACATCCGTGCGGTCGATCTCGACGCTGCAATCAGCGCGACGTTCGACCGCAGGAAGACCGCAATACCATCGGGTCGGCCAGTCGGCCTTTCGCAGGCTTTCGTCGACGATGCGGCAAGGCAGCGCCAGTGGCGAAACTATGCGCGCTCCATCGGCCTCGACGCTGTCTCGCTTGTCGAGGTCGTGGATGCGGCCTGGGCGCTTGTCGGTCCATCATGCGAACGCCTGACTTCCGGGGCAGGCGGCCGGTGACGGATCGTCGACAGACGCGCCGATCAGGAGGCGAGCTTGCGCTCGACGAAGTCGAGACGATCCTGGCCCCAGAAGATCTCGCCGTCGATGACGTAGGAAGGCGCGCCGAACACGCCCTGCTGGATGGCGTGCTGGGTGTAGGCCTCGCGCTTCTCGGCGATGCCCGGCGCTTCGCTGGCCTTCATCACCGCCGTGCCGTCGAGGCCGCTTCCGTCGATGATCGCCTTCAAGGTGGCCGGATCGCCGCTGTTCTTCTCCTCGGCCCACAGGCCGGTCAGCACGGCGTGCGCCAGCTTGATCGCGTCCGCCATGCGGCCCTCTTCGCGCAGGGCGATGACGCACTTGGCGGCCGGGACCTCGTTGGCCGGGAAGAACTTGGGCTCCAGGGTCGTCTTCACGCCGAGATGATCGCGCCAGCGCTTCAGCTCCATCATGCGATAGGCCTGGCGTTGCGGCGAACGCTTGGGCAGCGGCAGGCCGCCGGACACGGCGAAGACCGAGCCGAAATCGACCGGCCAGATCGTGACCGTCGCGCCGTGCTTCTTCACCATGGCGTCGAAGCGTGCGGATCCGAGGTAGGTCCACGGCGAGTTCAGCGAGACGTAGTAATCGACATGCTTGCCCATAGGGTCCCCCAGAGAGGCGTTCGTTGGCGCGGACTGTGGCGCAAAGCCTGTCGATACGCCATCTTCGTGGCGTGACCGCCCCTCAACGAGCCATCGCCATCACCGGCGGCGATGCCGCCTATTTCGACCTGATGCGCGACTGCATCGCCTCGCTGCAGGCGACGGCGGAGGGCCGCGCCCTGGCGCTGGGCGTCCTCGATTGCGGACTGACCGAGGATCAGCGGGCCTGGTGTGTCGCGCGCGGCGCCACCCTGGTGGTACCGCAATGGGACTTCGACTTTCCCGGCCGCGAAACATTGAAGGACGGCTACAAGGCGCTGACGGCCCGGCCGTTCCTGCCGCGCTATTTCCCGAACTACGACCTCTATCTCTGGATCGACGGCGACTGCTGGGTGCAGCAGGGCGACGCGGTCGCCTTGTTCCTCGCCGCCGCGCGCACCGGTGCCCTCGCCGTGGCACCGGAGATCCATCGCTCGATGCGGCACTACCGCCATGCCTGGCAGGAATTCTCGTCGATCAACGGCGCGGCGTTCGAAGCCGCCTTCGACCGGGAACTGGCGGAACGTCTGATCCGCTATCCGCTGATCAACGCCGGCGTCTTCGCCCTCGCGGCCGATGCGCCGCACTGGCAGGGCTGGGCCGGGCTGCTGGGCGAGGCGCTGCAGCGCTCCACCGACATGACCGACCAGGTTGCGCTCAACGTGCTGGTCTATGACCGGGGTTTCGCCTGCGAGCCGCTGCCCAGCCGCTGCAACTGGCCGGTCCATCACGCCACACCGGCCTGGGACGCCGGCCGCGGCCTGTTCGTCGAGCCCGCCATGCCCTACGAGGCGCTCGGCATCCTGCATCTCACGATCTACACCAAACGCCTGCCGACATTGGACGTGCGCGAGATCGGCGGGCCGGATGCAGGGCAGGTGCGGGCACGCTCGTTGCGCTGGCCGGGCCGAACCGCCATATAGCGCCGCATGGCCGGAACGCCTTTTCTGAAGATGCACGGGCTGGGCAACGACTTCGTCGTGCTCGACGCGCGGGGCGGTGCCCTCGATCTCACGGTGCCGCGCCGGCGCGCCATCGCCGATCGCCGGCTGGGCGTCGGCTGCGACCAGCTCATCGTGCTGGAGCCGCCGACCGAGTCCGACGCCGACGTCTTCATGCGCATCTACAATCCCGACGGCACGGAAGCCCAGGCCTGCGGCAACGCCACGCGCTGCGTCGCCTCGGTGCTGATGGACGAGCGCAAGGCCGACGACGTGACGATCCAGACGGTTGCCGGCCTGCTCGAATCGCAGAAAGTCGGACGCGGCGCCAACGGGCTGCCGGTCATCTCCGTCGACATGGGGCTGGTGCGCATGGATTGGCGCGAGATTCCCGTCGCGACCGCCTGCGACACCAATCACATGCCGGTCGGCCTCGGGCCCCTGCACGACCCTGTCGGCACCAATGTCGGCAATCCGCACGCGACCTTCTTCGTCGACGATCTCGCATCGATCCCGATCACGGAGCTGGGGCCGAAGCTCGAGCACGATCCGTTCTTCCCCGAGCGGGTCAATGTCGGCGTTGCGCAGATCATCGGGAAGAACAAGCTGAGGCTGAGTGTCTGGGAACGCGGTGCGGGCCTCACGCTCGCCTGCGGCTCGGGCGCCTGTGCGGCCGGCGTTGCCGCCGCGCGGCGGGGGCTGACGGATCGCAAGGTCGACGTCGTCGTCGAGCATGGCACGCTCACCATCGAGTGGCTGCGCGACGACCATGTGTCGATGACCGGTGGCATCGCGCTCGCCTACAGGGGCGAACTCGACCGTTCGTTGCTCGCATGAGCGATACCGGCGAGCCGCAGAAGAAGGGCTGGTTTGCGCGCTTCCGCCGCGGGACCCCGGCTGTCGAGACACCCAGGCCTGCCGAGCCCGAGGTCGAGAAACTTGAACCGGTAGAGCCGGCCGTCACGGCTGAGCCCGAGACACAAGTCGCGCCGCCGCCCATCGAGCCGGTGCCGACGGCGCCGGAGCCCGAGACGGTCCCCGTCGAAACGGTGACCGAGGCCGAAGCGGTGGCCGCGAAGGAACCCGAGGTCGAGAAGCCCGAGGTCGAAAAGCCCGAGGTCGAAAAGCCCGAAGTCGAAAAGAAAGGTTGGCTGTCGCGCCTGCGCGAGGGCCTGTCCAAGTCGACCAGGAAGGTCGCCGAGAGCATCACCGGCCTCTTCACCAAGAAGAAGCTCGACCAGCAGACGCTCGACGATCTCGAGGACGTGCTGATCCAGGCCGACCTCGGCGTCGCCGTCGCCAGCCGGCTCGTGGCCAAGCTCGGCAAGGAACGGTTCGGCAAGGAAGTCACCGACGAGGAGGTGCGCGCGGCCTTCGCCGACGACATCGCCGAGATCCTGCAGCCGGTCGCTGTGCCGCTCACCATCGACGCCGCGCGCAAGCCGCATGTCGTGTTGGTGGTCGGCGTGAATGGCAGCGGCAAGACCACGACCATCGCCAAGCTCGCCGGCCTCTACAAGGGCGAGGGCCGCTCGGTGATGCTGGCCGCGGGCGACACGTTCCGCGCCGCCGCCGTTGAGCAGCTCAAGGTCTGGGGCGACCGCGCCGGCGTCCCGGTCGTGTCGAAGCAGACCGGCGCCGACGCGGCGGGCCTCGCCTACGAGGCGCTGGAGCGGGCGCGCGCCGAGAGGACCGACGTGCTGCTGATCGACACCGCCGGCCGCCTGCACAACAAGACCAACCTGATGGAAGAGCTCGCCAAGATCGTGCGCGTCATCCGCAAGCTCGATCCCGAGGCGCCGCATTCCTGCCTGCTGGTGCTCGATGCGACCACGGGCCAGAACGCCCATGCCCAGGTCGAGACCTTCCGGACCATGTCGCCAGTCGACGCGCTGGTGCTCACCAAGCTCGACGGCAGCGCCAAGGGCGGTGTGCTGGTGGCGCTGGCTGAGAAATTCAAGCTGCCGGTGGTTGCCATCGGTGTCGGCGAAGGCATCGACGATCTCCGGCCCTTCGAGGCAAGGGCCTTCGCGCGCGGATTGATGGGATTGCCGGTATGAGCACAGAGCGGAGCGGCGACGACAACGGCATGCGCCGGCTCTACGCCACGGCGCTTGAACTCGGGCCGCTGGTCCTGTTCTTCGCCGCCAACGGTCGCTGGGGCATCTACTGGGGCACCGGCATCTTCATCGTCGCGACCGCGATCGCGCTGCCCTGCTACCGCTGGCTGGAGAAGCGCTGGCCGGTCATGCCGCTGGTCGGCGGTTTCTTCGTGCTGGTGTTCGGCGGCCTCACCATCTGGCTGCAGGACGACACCTTCATCAAGCTGAAGCCCACGATCGTGAACTGCCTGTTCGCCGTGATCCTGGGGGGTGGGCTCGTCCTGTTCAAGAAGCCGCTGCTGAAGCCGTTGTTCGGCGCGGCCTTCCGGCTGACCGACGAGGGCTGGTATCAGCTCACGATGCGCTGGACGGTGTTCTTCTTCGTGCTGGCCATCGTCAACGAAGTGATGTGGCGCAACTTCCCGACCGATACGTGGATCGCCAGCAAGATGTTCCTCAGCTTCCCGCTGACGATGATCTTCGCCTTCCTGCAGATCCCGCTGCTCAGGCGCTACTGGGACGGTGACGACAATCCCTTCGTCCGCGGCAGCTGAGGCGCGGCACGACCCCTATATGATCTTCGCGTAGGCCAGCACGATCAAGCTGATCGAGAAGACGGCGGCCAGCGTTGCCCAGTCGACGCTGGAGAGCGTGTAGCCGCCCCAGTCGCCGGTGCGCGCCGGCCGTTGCCGCGGGGCGACGCGGACTTTCCACTGCGTCACCTGCTTCACGGTCTCGATGAAGCGGGCGGTCTCGGCGGGCCGCGGCGAGCCCAGGAACTTGACGGCCTGGTTGATCTCGAGGGCGACATCGCGACGATTCCGCCGCAGCGCCTCGACGGCGAACGCCTGCACGTCGGGATTGGATCCGAAATAGCGTTCGAGGAACTGATGCCTGAGGGCGTCGGCCAGCTCGTCCGCATCCGCCGCCACCTTCGTCTCGACGAGCGTGACCTGGAAGGTGAGAGCCAGCGCCGTAGACAGTTCCGCGAGTTCCCGGCGAGCCCGCTCCGCCTCCGGATAGTATCTCGCGATGTAATACCACGCCGCGTCGAGGTGCTCGTCCTCCATCTCTTGCCCGTCGTCGGACGGGTCGGCATCGGCGTCGAAATCGCCGGATGACGCGCCGCGATCCTCGCGAAGCCGGTCGTATTCGGCGCGCGAATCGGCATTCCCCAGGATCTCGTAGGCCTCGATGAGGCGCCGGGTCATCCGGTCGGCATTCGCCTTGTCGCCGTCATGCAGGTCCGGGTGATGCTTCTTGAGCAGCGCACGGTAGACGGCTGCCAGCGCGCCCTGGTCGATCGAGGGCAGGACACCGAGTATCGTGTAGTAGTCGGTTTCGCTGTTCATCCGGCCCTCTCGGGTCGCCGCTCGACTCCCGGACGACTAGACGCCGGCCGGCTTGCGCGGCGGCCACATACGGGCGAGGTCACCGGCGGGATTCGAGTAGGTGGAGAAGTCAGTCTTGTCGCGCGATTCGTGGAAGTGGGCGAGCGCCCACACGACCGTGGGGAAGGCGAGCTGGTCCCACGGTATGTCGGCCCAGTCGACCAGCGCCACTTCCTCGCTTTCGACGCCACAGGCGATCTCGGGTGTGACCAGCCGGGCGCGGTACATGATCTGCACCTGGCCGATGCGGGCCACGCTGTACATGGCGAGCAGCCGGTCGATCTCGATGGTGGCGCAGGCCTCTTCCAGCGCCTCGCGCTGCGCGGCCTGCTCGGTCGTCTCACCGAGTTCCATGTAGCCGGCGGGCAGCGTCCAGAAACCCTTGCGCGGTTCGATGGCGCGCCTGGCCAGCAGGATTTTGTCTTCCCAAGTGCACACGGCGCCGGCGACGACCTTGGGGTTCTGGTAGTGGATGAACTCGCAGCGGCCGCAGACCAGCCGCTCGCGATTGTCGCCGTCAGGAACCCGCTTCTCGAAATGTTCGGGCGGATCCCACGGCAGGCGCGGGCGATCGGGTTGGGTTGGCGGGGCGCTCATGCGCCGACGCTACGCCGCCCGTATCAGCGCCGCAACGCCGGGCAGGGTCTTGCCTTCCATCCATTCGAGGAAGGCGCCGCCGGCGGTCGAGACGTAGGAGAATTTTTCCTCCACGCCGGCGGCGGCCAGGGCCGCCACCGTGTCGCCGCCGCCGGCCACCGACAGCAGCTTGCCCATGCCGGTGAGCCGCGCCACGTCCCGGGCGATCGCCACCGTGCCGGTGTCGAACGGCTTGATCTCGAAGGCGCCGAGCGGGCCGTTCCAGACGACCGTCGAGCACTCGGCGAGCTCTTTCTGGTAGAGCGCGATCGACTTCGGTCCGACATCGAGGATCATCTTGTCGTCGGGACAGGCGTCCGCGTCGACCACGACGTGTGGTGAGTCGGCCTTGAACTCGTCCGCCGCCATGACGTCGACCGGCAGCAGGACGGCGCACTTGGCGGCCTTGGCCTTCTCCAGGATCTCGAGTGCGGTGGCCGCGAGATCCTTCTCGCACAGCGACTTGCCGACCTTGATCCCCTGCGCATGCATGAAGGTGTTCGCCATGCCGCCGCCGATGATCAGCTTGTCGACCTTGCCGACCAGGTTACCCAGCAGGTCGAGCTTGGTCGAGACCTTGGCGCCGCCGACGATGGCGCAGACCGGGCGCTTCGGATTGCCCAGCGCCTTGTCGAGCGCCTCGAGCTCCTCCTGCATCAGGCGGCCGGCGACCGCCGGCAGGCGATTGGCCAGGCCCTCGGTCGAGGCATGCGCGCGATGCGCGGTCGAGAAGGCATCGTTCACGTAGACGTCGCCCAGCAGCGAGAGCTTGTCGATGAAGCCCGCGTCGTTCTTCTCCTCCTCCTTGTGGAAGCGGAGATTCTCGAGCAGCAGCACGTCGCCTGCCTTCATGTTGCGCACGGCGGCTTCTGCCAGCGGGCCGATACAGTCCTCGGCGAAGGCGACCGTCTTGCCCAGCGCCTTCTCCAGCGGCTCGACCAGGGGCCGCAACGTCATCTCCGGCACGCGCTTGCCGTCGGGACGGCCGAAATGGCTGAGCACGATCACCTTCGCGCCCTTGGCCGCCAGCTCCTTGATGGTCGGCGCCGCACGCTCGATGCGCGTCGCGTCGGTCACCACGCCCTTCTTCATCGGCACGTTGAGGTCGACGCGCACCAGCACCCGCTTGCCGGACACGTCGGTGGAATCGATGGTCTTGAAGGTCGTCTGCGGCATGAACTCTCTCTCGTCTGTCGAACGGGCGTCTGGCGTTTCCGCCGTCTACCGTTTCCGAATTACGAATACCAGCACCTCGCCCTCGCGGCTCGAGGAGACCAGCTCGTGTCCGGTCTGCCGGCAGAAGGCGGGAAAGTCGGCCTCCGCGGCGGGATCGGTCGCGCGTACCGTGAGCAATCCACCGACCACGAGCTCGCGCAGCTTGCGGTTGGCGCGCAGCACCGGCAATGGGCAAAGCAGTCCCGTGGCGTCGTATTCCAGCGTTTGGGTCATCGCGGCTTGTAATATTGCAGGGCTTCGGGGAGCCAACGCTTGATGTCGGCGATGCGCGTCGTGTCGGCGGGGTGGGTGCTGAGCCATTCTGCCTGCCGCTTGCCGGAACTGGCGGCGCGCATGCGCTCCCAGAGGGCGACCGCCTCGCGCGGGTCGTAGCCCGCCATCGCCATCAGCACCAGGCCGATGCGGTCGGCTTCCGATTCCTGGGCGCGCGACATCGGCAGGATGTAGCCCACCGTCGCGCCGGCGCCGACCGCGGCCATCATCGCCGGCAGATAGGTGCGGCTGCGGCCGCTCACGGTCGCCGACAGGGCCACGGCCGCCGCGGCGGTGCCGACCGACGCCACCATCTGGTCGCTCATCCGCTCGGCGCCATGGCGCGCAAGGGCATGCGCCACTTCGTGGGCGATCACGACGGCCATGCCGGTCTCGGTCTTCGTGATCGGCAGCAGGCCCGTATAGACCACGACCTTGCCGCCGGGCAGGCAGAAGGCATTGGGCTCGTTCTTGTCGACGGTCTTGAATTCCCAGCGGAAGCGCGGCGCGCGCCACAGTTCCTGCGGCGGATGCTCGGCGGCGTTGGCGATGCGCCGGCCGACCTTCTCGACCATGGCGTTGGTCTGGGCGTCGCGCGACAGCGGTTCCTTGCTCAGCACTTCGCGATAGGCCTGCAGGCCCATCTCGCGTTCCTCGTTCTCGCTCACCAGCATCACCTGCGAGCGGCCGGACACCGGCGCCGTCTCGCACGCAGCGAGCAGAGACGCGAAGCCGCACGCGATCAGCAGGAAGCGCAGGATGGGGTGCATGGGCCGAAGTCTAGGGGCCCGTTCGCGCGCGGTCGAGAGTGCGTCAGTCGGCGAAGAAGCCCGGTCCGCCGCGGCGCTTCAGTTCCTCGCCGGCATCGCGCCCCAGGGCGGCGGCCTCGGCGATCGATCCACGACGTTCCGTTGCGATCACTTCCGATCCGTCGGGCCGGGCGATCAGGCCGCGCAGATGCAGCTCGCCGCCCGTCAGGATCGCATGTCCCGCAATCGGCGTGCGGCAGGATCCGTCGAGCACGACAAGCATGGCATGCTCGGCGCGCACGCACACGGCGGTGGGATCATGATCGATCGCGGCGAGCCAGCCGCGCGTCTGCGCGTCATTCTCTCGCGCCTCGATGCACACCGCGCCCTGGCCGACGGCCGGCAGCATCTCGGTTTCCGGGATGGCCGTGCCGACACCGGTCCTGCCCAGTCGCTTCAGCCCGGCCAGCGCCAGGATCGTCGCCTGCACGGTGCCGTCGGCACGCTTCGCCAAACGTGTGTCGACATTGCCGCGCAGCGTGACGATGCGCAGATCCGGGCGGCGATGCAGCAGCAGCGCCTTGCGACGCAGCGCCGACGTTCCGACGATGGCGCCCTGCGGCAACGCGTCGATGCGTGCGATGTCCCCCGCGATCAGAACATCGCGCGCATCCTCGCGCGGCAAGAACGCCGAAATCGCCAGGCCGGGCGGCTGTGCCGTCGGCATGTCCTTCATGCTGTGGACGGCGGCGTCGATGCGGCCCCGCAGCAGGGCCTCCTCGATCTCCTTGACGAAAAGTCCCTTGCCGCCGGCTTCGGAGAGCGGCCGGTCCTGGATCACGTCGCCCGTCGTCCGGATGGTCACGATCTCGATGGCGCCGGGTGCCGCGAGGGCGGGCACCGCCCTGGCCAGGGCGTCGCGCACGAGGCCGGTCTGGGTGAGGGCGAGAGGGCTGCCGCGCGTGCCGAGGCGGAGGAGGGGGGCCGTCATGGCCGCTGCTCTAGCGTAGGTCGCTTCGTCACGCCAGAAGGGCTCGTGCCGACAGGTCGCGGCCGCTGGCGGTTGCGGGGGCCGAAGCCGGCAGGCATGAAGGCGGCGAACAGAGCGCGAGCATGAGCCAGGATCTCGAAATCGTACCGTTGTTCGCCACGCCGCTCGTCGTCCACGACGTGCCGGATGCGGCCGCGTTGAATGCCGACCTGCGAAGGGTCATCGAGGCGCGCGAGAAGTCCCACCCCGGCACACAGGCTTCCAACGAAGGCGGCTGGCAGTCGACCTGGGACATGGAGCGCTGGGGCGGCGTGCCGGCGCTGAAGCTGCTGGCCATCGCCCGCAACACCGCCAATCGCGTGACGATCGACCGGTCGGGCAATGCTGGCGGCCCGCATCCCGGCGTCTTCGCCGTGACGTGGCGCGCCAACATGTGGGCCAACGTCAACCGCAGCGGCCACGGCAACCTGCCCCACACGCATCCCGGCGCCTTCTGGTCCGGGGTCTACTATGTCGACGATGGCGGCATCGCCGCCGATCCGTCGCTGGGCGGGGCGCTCGAATTCCTCGATCCGCGCGGAGCCGGCCCGGTAATGTATGCGCCGCATCTCGGCTTTGCGATGAAGGGCGGCCTGTCGGGCGGGGCCAACGAGGTCCTGCAGCCGAAGGCCGGCCGGATGGTCCTGTTCCCGTCGTGGCTGCTCCATCAGGTCCGCCACTATCGCGGCACGGCCGAGCGCATCTCGATCGCGTTCAACCTGAACCTGTAGAGTCTTCCCAACAAACACTTAACCTCATCCTGAAGAGCCGTGCGCAGCACGGCGTCTCGAAGGATGGGCAACAGACAGGGTGCGCGTTCCCACCCTTCGAGACGCATCGCTGCGCGATGCTCCTCAGGGTGAGGTCAGTGATTGAATCGATTCAGTTCATTTCCGGCCAGCCTCTCAGGATGAGGTGGTGCGTCGGCGAGGAGTCGTCTGGCGCCCCGGCGTGCGGGCCGCTAGAAGTCCCGCATGCGCGTGCTGGGAATCGAAACGAGCTGCGACGAGACCGCCGTCGCCGTGGTCGAAGGCGCGGCCGGGGCACAGCCGGTCGGCCGGATCCTGTCGAATACGGTCTACAGCCAGCTGACCGAGCATCGCCGGTTCGGCGGCGTGGTGCCGGAGATCGCTGCGCGGGCTCACCTGGAGCGCATCGATGGGCTGGTCGCCCAGGCGCTCGACGAGGCGGGTCTCGGGCTGGCCGATCTCGACGCCATCGCTGCGACCGGCGGGCCGGGGCTGATCGGTGGCGTGATGGTCGGTGTCATGACGGCCAAGGCGCTGGCCTTCGCGCACGACAAGCCGTTCATCGCGGTCAATCACCTCGAAGGTCATGCCCTCTCCGTGCGGCTGACGGAGCCCGTCGAGTTTCCTTACCTGCTGCTGCTCGTATCAGGTGGCCATTGCCAGCTGCTCACGGTGCGCGGTCCCGGCGACTTCACGCGGCTGGGCACCACCATCGACGATGCCGCCGGCGAATGCTTCGACAAGACCGCCAAGCTGCTGGGATTGGGCTTCCCCGGCGGACCGGCCGTCGAGAAAGCGGCGGTCGGCGGCGACCCGAAACGCTTCGCACTGCCGCGGCCGATGTGGCGCAAGCCCGGCTGCGACTTCTCCTTTTCGGGCCTCAAGACCGCCGTGCGCCAGACCGTCGAGAAGCTGCCTGCCGATGACGCGCGCGCCGTCGCCGATCTCTGCGCCTCCTTCCAGCGCACGGTGGGCGACGTCTTCGCCGACCGCTGCGCCAACGCGCTGGTGCTGGCCCCGTCGTCGACGCTGGTGGTGGCCGGTGGTGTCGCGGCCAATACCTATCTGCGCGGCCGGCTCGAAGAGGTCGCGGCGGCGCATGGCGCGCAGCTGGTCGCGCCGCCGGTCAGGCTCTGCACCGACAATGGCGCCATGATCGCCTGGGCCGGCGTCGAACGGCTGCGTCTCGGCCAGGTCGATGCGCTCGATTTCCGTCCCCGGCCACGCTGGCCGCTCGATCCCGCCGCCGCCAATCGGATGTAGAGTGCCGCCATGAGCCAGGCCCAGCCCGCCTTCGAAACCGTCGCTGCCTTCGCGACGCCGATCCTGATCGCCGATCTGCCCGACGGTCCGCAGCTCAATGCCGCGCTGATCCCGGTCCTCGCCAAGCGCGAGGCGGAACAGGCGAACGAGCCGCGCAGCACGCTCGGTGGGTGGCAGTCGAGCTGGGACCTCGACAAATGGGCGGGCGTTCCGGCGATCAAGCTGCTGGCGATCGCGCGCAACATCGCCAACCGCAGCACGACCGATCGCCAGGGCAATGCGGTCACGATCGCCTGGAAGGCCAACATCTGGGCCAACATCAATCGTGGCGGCCACGGCAACGAATTCCATTCCCATCCCGCCAGCTACTGGTCGGGCGTCTATTATGTCGACGATGGCGGCATCCCGGCCGATCCGTCGCTGGGCGGCGAGCTCGAGTTCATGGATCCGCGCGGCCCGGCGCCGGCGATGTACGCGCCGTATCTCGCCTTCAGCCTGCCGGGCGGCCTGTCGGTCGGCACCAACCAGACGATCTCGCCGCGGGCCGGGCGTCTGGTGATGTTCCCGTCCTGGGTGCTGCACCAGGTGCGACCCTATCGCGGCACGGCGCAGCGCATCTCCATCGCCTTCAATCTCAGCCTGTGACGGGGATCGCGTGACGGGCATCGCCCATATCGGCGTCGTGGGCGGCGGCGCCTGGGGGACGGCGCTGGCCTGTCTCGGGCGCCGGGCCGGTCGCAAGGTGACCCTGTGGTCGCGCGATCGCAGTGTTTCGGCCGCGATCGCGCACGACCGTCGCAACGAGATCTACCTGCCGGGACAATCGCTCGACGCCGGAATCGAAGCGGCAACGGACCTCATCGAGCTTGCCGGTTGCGATGCGATCCTCCTCGTCTGTCCGGCCCAGGCGTTGCGCACCGTGGCGCATGGCCTCCCCGGCAGCGGCCCCGTCGTGATCTGCGCCAAGGGGATCGAAGCCACGACGGGCCTGCTGATGCCCGAGGTGCTGGCCGAGGTCCTGCCGGGCCGGGCCATCGCCATGCTCTCGGGGCCCAGCTTCGCCGAGGAGGCCGTGCAGGGTCTTCCCACGGCGGTCAGCATCGCCACCGCCGATGCCGCGCTGGGTCGTGACCTCGCAGCCTCTCTCGCCGCCGGCATGTTCCGGCCTTACTGGACCGACGATGTGGTGGGCGTCTCGCTGGGCGGCGCGGTGAAGAACGTGCTGGCCATCGCCGCCGGCATCGTCGAAGGCCGCGGCCTCGGCCACAACGCGGCCGCCGCGCTGATCACCCGCGGCTTCGCCGAAATGGCGCGGCTCGGGCTTGCCCTTGGGGCCCGGCTCGAAACGCTGACGGGACTGAGCGGGCTCGGCGATCTCGTCCTCACCTGCCAGGGGCCCTTGTCGCGCAATCGCTCGCTCGGCGCCGCGCTCGGCAAGGGCATGTCATACGAAACCTACATGCAGGGCAGGCGGCAGGTGGTCGAAGGCGCCGCGACCGCGCCGGCGGTTCTCGAACGCGCCGCGAAGCTCGGCATCGAGATGCCGATATGCACCGCCGTCGATGCTATCCTGCATCGCGGCGCGGACCTCGACGAGTCGATCCGCGCCCTGTTGGCGCGGCCGCTGCGGCGCGAAGGCAAGTAAGGGCAGGGGGAAACGACATGGCGTACTGGCTCATCAAGTCCGAGCCTTCGGTCTATTCCTGGGCGCAGTTCGTGAAGGACGGCCAGACCTCCTGGACGGGCGTGCGCAACGCGCAGGCTGCGATCAACCTCAAGGCGATGAAGCCCGGCGACCGCTGCTTCTTCTACCATTCCAACGAGGGCAAGGAGATCGTCGGCATCGCTGAGGTCGTGAAGGCCGCCTATCCCGATCCCACCGACAAGGCGGGCAAGGCCGTCACCGTCGACGTGAAGCCGGTCGGCCCCGTGAAGACGCCGGTGACGCTGGCCGCGATCAAGGCCGATCCGAAGCTCGCGGATTTCGGCCTGGTGCGCCAGTCGCGCCTCTCGGTGGTGCCGGTCTCTGCCGAGCAGTGGAAGCTCATCGAGAAGATGGCGAAGTAAGCCGCAGCCCGGTCATGATCGACAATACCCGCGGCATCGTGGCGATGCTGGCGTCGGTCGTCGTCTTCATCTTCAACGATGCGCTGATCAAGCTCGCGGCCGAGACCGTGCCGTCGGTCCAGGCGATCGGCGTGCGCGGGCTGTTCGCCACGCTCTGGTGCGCGCTGGCCGTGCTGGCGACGGGCGCCTGGCGCAAGATGGCCTATGCCGTTCATCCCAAGGTCCTGCTGCGCGGCGGGCTGGAGGCGGGCGCGGCCATCATCTACCTGATCGCGCTGTTCCAGATCCCCTTTGCGATCGCCACCGCCGTCAATCTCTCGACGCCGTTGATCCTGACGGTTCTCGCCGTCCTCCTGCTCAAGGAGGATGTGCGCTGGCGGCGGTGGACCGCGGTGGGCGTGGGCTTCGTGGGCGTGCTGCTGGTCATCCAGCCGCGGCCCGGCGACATCAACGGCTGGACCTGGGTGGCACTCACCGGCACGTTTCTCGGCGCCTTTCGCGACATCATCGCGCGTCACCTGCCGCCGGCCGTGCCGACGCTCGTCGTCTCCTTCACCACGGCGATCACCGTTGCCATCGTCGGCTGCGCCTGGGCCCTGGCCGAAGGCTGGCAGCCGATCGATGCGCGCGCCCTGGGCTACATCGTCGCTTCCTCGCTGCTGCTCGCGATCGGCTACCAGTTCCTGGTGATTGCGCTGCGCTCGGGCGGCGAGATCTCGGTCATGGGATCGTTCCGCTACTCCTCGATCCTGTGGGCGCTCGCCATCGGCTATGTCGTGTGGGGCGAGGTCCCCAACAGCCTGGCCCTCGCCGGCATCGCCGTGATCGTGGGATCGGGCCTCTACATCCTGCACCGCGAGAGGGTGTCTCGATAGCGTTTGTCAGCGTCGCTCCCTGCTGCAGCGCCGGGCCGCCGGCATTCTATGGAGCACCCGGCGACGAGCCTCTTTCGTCGAGAGCCTGGCGGATCATCTGCGCGAGTTCGTGTCGTCGGAAGGGCTTTGCCAGCAGACGCACCCCCGCATCCAGTCGGCCCTGATGGGTGATCGCGTCTTCCGTGTAGCCCGACATGAAAACGATGGGTGTATCGGGCCACCGGCTGGACACGGCATCGGCAAGGGCCTTGCCGCCGATCGGTCCCGGCATGACGACGTCGGTGAGAAGCAGGTCGTACGGAGGCTGG
Organism: Reyranella sp.; assembly: GCF_004297265.1. Lineage (GTDB taxonomy): Bacteria > Pseudomonadota > Alphaproteobacteria > Reyranellales > Reyranellaceae > Reyranella. The sequence goes on along the minus strand of NZ_SCUT01000017.1, from coordinate 24,013 downwards.
GCATTTTCGCATTGCGCGAGTCCGGCCACACCATCGGCCGCCTCGTCGACCGTATAGCCAAGGTCGCGAAGTATTTCGCAAACCCTGGCGCGGACGTCGGCATTGTCCTCCACGACCAGGAGCCGCTCAGTGCCGGTCGCGAGAGAGGCCGCGTTGGCAACTGGTTGGGCATCGACAGTGCCGTCCGCTCGCGGCAGGTACATCTTGATCGACGTGCCACGATTGAGTTCGCTGTAGACCTTTATGTGGCCATTGGACTGCTTGATGAACCCGTAGACCATGCTGAGGCCCAGTCCGGTGCCTCGGCCGACCTCCTTGGTCGTGAAAAACGGTTCGAAGACCTTCTCCAGGGCGTCGGGCGGAATGCCGCTTCCCGTGTCGGTCACGGCGAGCATCGCATAGGCGCCGGCAGCTACGTCGGGGTTCTGTGAAACGTAGTCCTGGTCGAGGATCACGTTGCGGGTTTCGATCAGGAGCTGGCCACCGCGGGGCATCGCATCGCGCGCATTCAGGCTCAGGTTCACCAGCGAGGTCTCGAGTTGGGTGCGGTCGACGTTGGTAATCCACAGATCGTCGGCAAGGATCGCCTCGATTTCGATGTGTTCGCCCAGCGTGCGGCCGAGGAGCTTGCTTGTCGCGAATACGAGTTCGTTCAGATCGGTGAGGCGGGGTTGGAGCGCTTGGCGACGTGAATAGGCCAGGAGCTGCTGGGTAAGCTCGGCGGCACGCGATGCGGATTTCTCGATCTGTTCGAGTCTTTCCCGCGTTCGCGCGGGAAACTCCTGATCCAGCAACGCTTCGACATTGACCGAGATCAGCATGAGAATGTTGTTGAAGTCGTGAGCGAGGCCGCCGGTCAACTGGCCGACGGCTTCCATCTTCTGGGATTGACGAAGTTGCGACTCGACCTGGTTGCGTTCGCTGAGGTCGCGGATGATGCCGACATAGATCGGTTCGCCGAGATGCGTGGTTTCTCCTACCGCTAGGTGCATCGGGAAGGTCGAACCGTCCTTGCGCTGCCCGACTACTTCACGGGAGATGCCGATGATCTTTCGGACGCCGGTCGTCTGGTAATTTATCAGGTACTGGTCGTGCTCGCGCTCTATGTTGGGCGGCATCAGCATCTTGACGTTGTTGCCGACGACCTCCGCCGAGTCATACCCGAACAGCTTCTCGCAGGCTCGGTTGTAGACCTGCACGCGGCCCGTTCGATCGATGATGATCAATCCGTCCACCAGAGTGTCGAGAACCGTGTCGACGAGAGCCTGCAGGCGCGATTCGTTCATGGTCAGGCGGTCGGCCGCTGCGACCCGATCGCTGACGTCCCGGGTTATCTTGCCGAAGCCCAGCAATCTCCCGTCCTCGGCAACGATCGGCGTCACGACGACATTTGCCGAAAACACTCCACCGTCCTTGCGCACCCTCGGCCCGGTGACTTCGAAGCGACCTTTGGCGGCCGCTTCCTGAAGTGCCAGGGCGGGTTTTCCGGCAGCAATGTCCGCAGGCGTATAGAAGAGCGAGAAGTGCCGGCCCACGACTTCGTCGGCCTCGTAACCCTTGATGGCCGCCGCCCCGGCATTCCATGACATGATGGTACCGTCGGGCGAGAGCGTAACGACCGAGTAGTCGCGCAGGCCCTCGACGAACAGGCTGAGATGGTGTGCGGTCTCGTGCAACGCGGTGGGTCCCAGATGCACTGTGGTCACACTGCCCTCCCTGTTTCCTAGGGAGGTGAACCGACTGAAACCAGCGCTGCCAGGCCCCGCAACGAAACCGGCTTGGTTACGATCGTGCAAGGAGGCAGGCCAGCTGCGGGCTGCTGCGCGGATCGCAGGGCGTCAGGGTCGGGCGCGCCGGACATCAGAATCCACCGGCAGGAAGGGTGAACGGATGCAAACTCGACGTACAGTTCGGCGCCGTTTCCGTCCTGGAGATTCAGGTCGCACAGGACGACATCCAGGGCATCGCCGGACGATGGGGAGCGGTCGAGAAAGGAGCGCGCCTCCGCGACCGATCCCACCGCCGTGACTGTGAGCGAGCGCCGGCACAGATACTCGCATATCTCCCCCCGCAACTCGACGTTGTCTTCCACGAGGAGAACCCGAAGCGTCATTGGCCAACCTGCGGCAACAAAGTGCCTTCGCCTCAGGCCTTACTCCACGGCCAATTCGTCTTGCCGTCAATGCGATGCCGGCGAAAAAGTGCAGGAATATGCGACTTCTAGTGTTCTCTATCGAACAAAACGCTAACAGGGCGGACCCCGGGTGGCGTGTAAACCCGGTGATCTCCCGCGTGTTCTTCGCTCTCCTGGATGACCGCGCTGACCCGCTCGGCGGGTCCCCGATCTCGCCAGCCTTATCTTGCCACCCACGCCTCGTAATCGCGCGCGACCTCTTCGACGGCGGTGTCGTAGAAGCGCTTGCCGTGCTCGGGCGTCGCCTGGTTGGGGTCCGAGCCGATGCGGCCGTCGGGGAAGGTGCGGCGGTAATCCTCGGCATCGGCGAAGGAACCGTTCGGCGCGATGCGCGGCTCCATCTCCTTGCGCTGGATCGTCTCGGGATACTTGTACCAGGTGAGTGCCACCTCGGAGGCGGTGGCGTGGCTGCCCTCGCCGGTCGGATAGAGTTCTGAACTCAGCCGCTTGATGCCCGGCCCATCCCACCAGTTTCGGAGCGCGCACTTGATGGAGGGCTGGTTGCTCATCCGCTCCATCGAGCGCTCGGCATAGATCTCGGAGAAGGCCGCCGTGACGGTGGCGATGTTGCCGCCGTGCCCGTTCACGAAGAAGAAGCGCGTGAAGCCATGCCGCGCCAGCGACACCACCGTGTCGCGCACGACAGCGATGAGCGTCGTCGGCTTCAGGGTGATGGAGCCGGCGAAGTCGAGATGATGCTGCGCCATGCCGACCGAGATGGTCGGCGCCACCAGCACGCCCGCCTTCTCGCCGGCGCCGCGGGCGATCATCTCCGCCGTCAGCGCATCGGTGCCGATCAGGCCCGTGGGGCCGTGCTGCTCGGTCGAGCCGATCGGGATGATGATGCCGGTCTTGGTCTTGAGATAGTCGTCGACGAACTGCCACGTCTTGAGCTGAAGCTGCACGAACCGAAACTCCTGTGATGTGCCCGCAGGATGCGTCGCTTCGTGCAGCGAGACAAGGACGTCAGCGAGCCGATGTCAGCCCGGCACTACTTTGGCGGCCAGCCGGCGGCGGTCGAGATCGGCCAGCGCCTTGTCGCGGGCATCGGAAATCTGCTTGGCCTCGATCGTGCAGAGTTCCCGGTTGGTCGAGCTGCAGCGGCTGTTGACGAGATCGATCTCGGCTTTCGCCCCGGCCTCGAGTCGCTGCTGGATGCCCGCGAAGTGGGCGTCGCGGGCGGCATCGCTCGGGAAGCTCGTGGGCGTGAGCACGACCATGACGCGTTCGGGATACTTGTTGTTGGCGCCGGATGCGGCATCCACGACGATGCCGACCACGCCGCCCAGCAGCAGGTTGCCGACCGTCGCACCGGTGAAGCTCGAGACCAGCACCTCGTTCGATTGCTCGTAGCCGTCGCGATTGCAACTCACGATGACGCTTTCCTTGGAGCGCGAGACGCTGACCCGGCCAGGCGTCGGCTTGACCACGCCGATATTGGCGCCCTGGCGGTCGATCTTGCATTCGGCGCCCGCAGGATCGGATTCGACGTATACTTCCTGCGTCGTGCCGCCGACCACCGTCGCACACGCCGCCGTCGTCGCCAGCAAGGCGACAGCCATCACCAGGCGGCCCAGGCCCGCCAGTTTCCCGAAATCCATTCTCTCGTTTCTCCCCCTGCCGGAAGGCCCGGCGGGAGGAGTGCTACCACAGGGTGTGGGAGACTGGGAAGAGCAACTATGCGATGTGCCTCACGCGGGCAGCGGTTCACCGAGGTTGCCTTCGCTGTTGATCAGCAGCACGCGCGAGGTCGGGCCGAGGCCCAGCGCCTTGAAAGCGGCTTCGTCGGTGCAGACGCGCATCAGGCCGGCGAGACCCGCACAGCCCGAGGGGCCGGAGATGATCGCGGGATCGTTGCCCAACGGATTGGCATAGAGCCGGCGGGCCGGCAGGACGCTGTCCTCGCCGATGGTCATGAACCAGTCCGCCGCCGCGCCGATGATCGGCCAGGTCACGGGCGAGATCTCGCGGCAGGCGAGGCCGCCCATCACCGTGTCGGCATTGCCGCTGGCCAGGGTCGGCTTGCCGGCGAGGTTGCTCTGGAACCAGCAATCCGCGCTTTCGGGCTCGACTACGATCGAGATGGGCCGCTCGTCGCATACCGCCCAGAGATAGCCGATCACGGCGGCGGCCAGTCCGCCCACACCCGCCTGCACGAAGACATGGGTGGGGGCCTTGCCCCATTGCTGGACGGCCGCCTCGTGGACCAGCACGCAATAGCCGCGCATGACGCTGCGCGGCACCGAATCGTAGCCCTCCCACGACGTGTCGGAGATGATCGTCCAGCCGTTGGCTTCGGCCTGGCGGCGGCACTCGGCGACGGCGGTGTCGTAGTCGCCGTCGACCCGGATCACCTCGGCCCCGCGCGCCCGGATCGCGGCTTCCTTCTCGGCGCTGGTGAATTTCGGCAGGAAGATCACGCAGCGATTGCCGAACAGCTTCGCGCCCGCGGCGACCGAGCGTCCGTGGTTGCCCGAGCTGGCGGCGGTGAACACGAAGCGGCCGGTGATTTCCCTGTGCTCGCCCTTCATCACGCTCTCGAAGGAGGGCGTGGAATGATAGGCATCGCCGACCGCGCCGGTCAGCACGTTGGCGACGGCGATCACGCCGCCCAGCGCCTTGAAGGCACCGAACCCGAAGCGCTGGCTCTCGTCCTTGACCCGGATTTCGCCCACGCCCAGCCGCTGGGCCAGGGCCGGCAGCGCGTAGAGGGGCGTCGGCTTGTGCGCCGGGCAGGCCTTCAACTCCTCGCACAGTTCGGGAATCCCGTTGGGATTGATCACGAACCGCTGCTCGGGACCGAAGGGAAGGGGGCGCGTGGCGCGCGGATTTCTGGCCAGCCAGGGGGTCGTCATGCGGGGGTCATAGCATGCTAAGGTCCCCAAAACGGAGTGGCCCATGAAGGTGAACGTCGAAGTGACCTGCACGCCCGAGGAGGCCCGCGCCTTCATGGGACTGCCGGACATCAAGCCCATGCAGGACCGCATCATGGGCGAGATCGAGGAGCGGTTGCGCAACAGCCTCGCGTCGATGAACCCCGAGACGATCTTCAAGACCTGGCTGCCGGCCTCCATGCAGGGCATGGACCAGATGCAGCAGATGCAGCAGGTCTTCTGGTCCCAGTTGGCCAATATCGCCACCGGCGGATCGACCAAGAAGGAATAGACCGAGATCATGAGCCAGCGTGACAAGCCAGGCGATCCCAAGCCCTATTACGAAGCCCACGTCTTCTGCTGCACCAACCGCCGCCCGGCCGGTCATCCGCGCGGCTGCTGCGCCGAGCGCGGCGGCGAGGCGCTGCGGGATCACATGAAGAGCCGCGCCAAGGCGCTCGGCCTCAGGAACGTGCGCATCAATAACGCGGGCTGCCTCGACCGCTGCGAGCTGGGCCCGACGATCGTCATCTATCCGGAAGGGATCTGGTACCGCGTGCCGACCAAGGAAGACGTCGACGAGGTGCTGGATACACACCTCGTGAAGGGCGGCCGGGTCGAGCGGCTGATGCTGAAGCCGGAGGACAAATAACCGGCGGGCGAGGCTCCCAACCGAATCAAACGAAATAAACGAAACGATCGAAACGGAAAAAGGCCTCCCTGGGCCGTGGCCCTTGGCCGGGGAGGGGATTTTGCATGAGGCGTGCTTTATGACCCGGATCGGTCTCGCCGTAAGGTCCGGGTGAGCAGCTCCGCCGCGAGGGCCGCCCATTCCTCGTCCAGCGACTGCTGCGATACCGGCCGGCCCGCGCGCCGGTACCAGTAGCCGGCGTTCGCGAGATCGCCCTCCTGGCGATGGAGATGGGCATGGACGCTGTCGCAGTCCGGCTCGCCCTCGTGCGCCTGGACGCATTCGTGGGCGCGCGCCCAGTCGCCGCGGCGGGCCCACCACAGGGCCTGCAGGGCGGGGCCGGCCCCGGCGGGCGGCGCGTCGGCGGTGACGCTGGCGGCGAAGGCGTCGAGGGCGGTCATGGCGGCTCCGGTTAGCGGCGCTTCAGGCGGAAGCGCAGCAGGTGCAGGCGGTGCGAGAAGAAGCCCCAGGCGGCGAACTTCAGGTAGCGCTCATAGCGCCGCGTCTGGTCCTTGCCGACCATGTCGAGCGCTTCGGCGCGCCGGGCCTTGAGGTTGGCCGCCCAGATCTCGCACGTCCGGCCGTAGTCGTTGCGGTCGTTGCGGAAGCGCTCGACCTCGAAGATCCCGTTCGCGGCGGCGAGGATCTCCGGCAGGCGCGGCAGTTCGGATTCGGGAAAGATGTCCTCGATCAGCGGCCCGGTCGGGACTTTGTCGTCGGGATCGCCATAGGCGATCGTCTGCAGGGTCATGCGCGCGCCCGGCGCCAGCATGTCATGGCAGCGCGTGAAGAAATGGCGATAGATCGCGATCTTGGTTGGCGAGTCGTCCTGCTGCCGTGTGAAGTGCTCGAACGCGCCCACCGAGATGATGGCGCCGTAGGGCTCCGCCGGCTGGTGATCGGCCCAGCTTTCGACGCGGATATCGACGGGCGGCGAGCCGGCTTCGCGGAGCGCGGCGCGGGCGAGTTCGGCCTGCGCGTCGCTCAGGGTCAAGCCGACGCCGCGCGAGAGCGGCGGCGCCCCGGGCGCGCGCGTCGCGACCGCCGCCCGCAACATGCCGCCCCAGCCGCAGCCGATGTCGAGCAAAGAGGTCGCGCGGTCGGCGCCGGCGTTGCGCAGATGCCAGTCGATCTTGCGGCGCTGGGCGTCGGCGAGGGGGGCGGCGTCGTCCTCGTCGCGCCACATCGCCGAGGAGTAGGTCATCGTCTCGTCGAGCCACAGCCGGTAGAAATCGTTGCCGACGTCGTAGTGCGAACGGATGGCTTCCGGCGAGGCGCCGGCAGCGTGAGCGGTATCGGTCATGGGGTGGCCCTGATCTTCATGGTCGGACAATAGGCCATCCGCCGACGCAGCGGGCCACACGGTTTTTGCGACATTTGAGGTTATTGCATCGAGGGAATGTTTATTTCAGAAATAGAGCCCTGTGCGACGCACGAGGCAGCGTTTTCGCGCCTTTCGTGCAGGAACCGGGCATGGCAGCAGGCAGGATTGCTTCCGCATGACGACGACGGATGTGCCAAAAGGCGTTGGCCAGAAGGGCCGTTTCTATCTCACGAAGAACATCTGGGTGCCCCAGGAGCCCCTGGAGAAGCTCAATCTGAAGCTCTCGGATTGGATTCTGCAGAACATGCCCAAGCTGCCGCTGGCCGGTGACGAGGCGTTAAAGTCCTTTCCATTCCTGGCCGAGCTCAGGAAGAGCCACGACAAGATCAAGGCAGACCTCGACTACCTGCTCAGCCACCACGAGGAAATCCCCACCCTGCACGAGGTCCATCCGCGCGACCTCTATGTGCCGGGTCGTGCCTGGCGCACCTTCATCCTGAAGATCTACGGCCACGAGATCGAGGCGAACACGGCGGCGGTACCCGACACGATGGCCGCCATCAACCGGATCCCGGGCGTGCACACGGCCCTGTTCAGCATCCTCGCCGGCCGGGCCGAGATCGAGCCGCACCGCGGCTCCGCGGCGGGCGTCGTTCGTTTCCACTATCCGCTGATCGTGCCCAGCGAGCCGGAGAAATGCTGGATCGAGATCGGCGGCCACCATTTCTTCTGGGAAGTCGGCGTGCCGCTGGTGTTCGACGATACGCGCGAGCACTGGGTCAAGAACCAGACCGATGAGACGCGCGTCGTGCTGATCATCGACTTCAACGCCGACATGCCGTTTCCGGTGAACCTCTACACGGGTCTGCGCTACGAACTCGGCCGCCGCAGCGCCGAGGTGAAGGCCGTGTACGAACGCGCCGCGATCGGCGTGCCGCCGCGCTCGACGGGCAACGGCGCGGCGTAAAGTACTTCCCGTCGTCCTGAGCGGAGCCGCCTGTAGGGCGGCGCAGTCGAAGGACCTGTTTTTCGGCGCGTGACGTGTCGAAGAGAAAAGAGGTCCTTCGACTACGCGCCTTCGGCGCTGCGCTCAGGACGACGGATATTGGTTGCTATCTGGCATAAACTTTACTCGATCAGCTCGGCGAGCCGCTTGATGATGCGGGTCGGCTGCGCGGTGGCGTGAGCGGGCACGCCGGCATCGAATGGGTCGTACCAGATGCCGCACATGCCCAGCGCCTGCGGCGCCACCACTTCCCATTCGTAATTGTCGCCGACCATCCAGGCTTCTTCGGGAGCGACACCCAGCCGCTCCAGCGCGTGGCGGTAGACTGCCAGCTCGGGTTTGCCCTGGCCGAATTCGCCCTCGATCTGGATGTGATGGAAGCGATGGGCGAGCTCGAACCGCTCGATCTTGGCGCGCTGGGTCTCCGAGGCACCATTGGTGACGAGGGCGAGCCGCACCCCGGCGTCGCGCAGCGCATCGACCGTGGCGTGGGCGTCGGGATAGAGCCGGTATTCCTTGCGCCTGAGCTCGGTGAAGGAGTCCGCAATTCGATCGGCCAGCGCGTCGTCGGGCCGTCCCAGCCTGGCGAGACCACGACGGACCGACAGGCGGCGGGCGCCCGGGATGTCGAGCCGCCACTTCGCGGCCTCGGCCCGATCGTTCCAGAAGGCACGCGCCTCCTCCATCACCGCCGTCCGCACGCGCGCGATGGCCGCCTCGTCATGAGCGTCGAGATGGGCGGAAAAGACATGGAGCAGGCGGGTCCACGCCTCCTCCGGTTGCGCGTAGGCCCGGATCAGCGTGTCGTCCATGTCGAACAGGATGGCGCGGGGAAGCCCCGCCTTGGGAAGATCGGCCATCTCAGTTTGTCGGCTGGCCCGCGAAGGTCGTGGGCGCGGGACTGACGACCACGCCGCGGTCGCCCTGGATCTCGATCACCGCGAGCGCCCGCTCGGAGCGGCCGTCGGGCAGGAAGCGGAAGATGCCGTCGACGCCGGACCAGCCGTTGGGATTGGCGATCGCCTCGGCCGAAAAGTCGCCGCCCGGCTTCAGCCGCGCGAGCTGGCTGGCGAGCCCCACGCCGTCATAGGCGAGGGTCGCCAGCCGATGCGGCGGCCGGCCATAGGTCGAGACGAACCGGCGCTCGAAGTCGGCCCGCTTCGCCGGATCGGGCGCGGCGTACCATGCCCCACGCAGCATGGCCTCCGCGCCGACACCGGGGAAATCCCATACGCCCGTGCCGATGAGCTGGATCGCCCGGCCGTCGAGACCGTTGGTGGCGAGGGAGGCCAGCGCCGTCGACAGGAGGGGCGGCGCCACCGGCACGAGGACGGCGACCTTGCCGCTTTCGCCCTCGGTCCTGGCCGACGCGGCGAGCAGCCGGGCCTGGGCCGGGATGTCGGCGCCGTTGGGATCGAAGAATTCACGTCCGACCACGGTGCCGCCGCGCCGCGTGACATAGGTCTCGAGCGTGCTCGACATCTGTTGGCCGTAGGTCGTCTGGGGCGCGAAGGTCGCGAACCGTCGGATGCCGGCCTCGAACGCATGGTCGACCACGCGTCGGACCTGCGGCGGTGCCGCGATGCCCATGATCCAGACGCCGCGCTGGGCGACCTGCTCGTCATTGGAGAAGGCCACCACGTTCATGCCGCCCTGGTTGACCAGGGGCACCAGGGCCGAGGCCGACGTGCCGTAGAGCGGTCCCAGGACGAGGGCGGCGCCGTCGAGACGGGCCTTGCGATAGGCCTCGACGGCGGTGTCGGCGCTCTCGCCGCTGTCATAGGCCGAAAGGGCGATGTCCTTGGCGCCAGTGTCGAACAGCGCCATTTCGGCGGCCTGCTGCATGGCCTGCCCGATCGGCGCGGCGCGACCGCTGAGCGGCAGCAGGAGGGCGATGCGCGCCTTGCCCGAGGCGGTCAGCGGTGAGCCGGCCTTGGGCGAGACAGTCACCGACTGCGCGGTCCTCGTGCTAGGCTTGGGCGGCTCGCTGCAGGCGCCCAACAGGAGGGCGGCAGTGGCAAGCGCAATGAATGACCTACGCATCGGCGCGAAACTCCGGCGATCGGAAACAAATGGACTTGGACGAACGGCCCCAAGCTACCGGCGGGCAGCCCCCGCGTAAACCGCCGCTCACCCCGGGGCTGCATATTGTTGCCACACCCATCGGCAACATGCGCGACATCACGCTGCGCGCACTCGACGTGCTGCAAGCGGCCGACCTGATCGCCTGCGAGGACACCCGCGTGTTCGCCAAGCTCGCAACCCATTACGGCATCGCCGGCCCGACGGTGTCGTACAGCGACGCCACCCAGGAGAAATCCGAGCCGCGCCTCATGCGGGCGCTGGCCGCCGGCAAGAGCGTCGCCCTCGTTTCGGACGCCGGCATGCCGCTGATCTCCGATCCGGGCTATCGGCTGGTGCGCGCGGCGGTCGAGGCCGGCCATCCGGTCACCTCGGCGCCTGGACCCTCGGCCGTTCCGATGGCGCTGGCCTTGTCGGGCTTGCCGACCGACCGCTTCTTCTTCGCGGGCTTCCTGCCGGCCAGGTCGACGGAGCGCCGGCGCGCCATCGGCGAGGTGGCTGCCATCCCCTCGACCCTCGTGTTCTTCGAGGCGCCACATCGCCTGCCCGAATCGCTGGCCGATCTCCTGGAACTGCTGGGCGATCGGCCGGCGGCGGTGGCGCGGGAGCTGACCAAGCTGTTCGAGGAAGTCCGGCGCGGGTCGCTGGGGAAGCTCGCGGCCCACTACGCCGGACAGTCCGACGTGAAGGGCGAGATCGTGATCGTGATCGGCGCGCCCTCCGCCGAAACGGAGCGCAGCGCCGGCACCGTCGATGACGCGTTGCGCGAAGCGATGGTTGTCGCGTCGGTGAAGGACGCCGCGGCCGAGGTGGCGGCGCGCTACGGGCTGAAGCGGCGCGACGTCTATGCCCGCGCTCTCGAACTGAAGCGCGGTGCGCCATGACCATCAAGGCCCGACAGAAAGCCTACCGGATGGGGCATGCCGCCGAATGGCGGGCGGTGTGGCGGCTGCGGCTCGGTGGCTACACGATCCTGATCCGCCGCTACAAGACGCGCCTGGGCGAGATCGACATCGTCGCGCGCCGCGGCAACGTGCTGGCCTTCGTCGAGGTCAAGGCGCGCGGCGATTTCGTCAAGGCGGCCGACGCGCTGGGCGATCGCCAGTTTGGCCGCGTTTCGCGCGCCGCCAGCCTGTTCATCGCCCACCATCCGCGCTATGCCGCCTGCTCGGTGCGCTTCGATGCGGTGCTGGTCGGTGGCGTGTGGCCACGCCATCTGCCAGACGTCTGGCAAGCGCCGGAGTGACGCGTGGCGGACGGTCTGGCAGCTGATCTGGGTCCACTGAAGGATCTTTGTGCGGGAGACGGCGAGCGCATCGACCTGCTCGAGGCGGGATTCCTGCTGAGCGTACTGGGTCGCGGCGAGGCGATCGACCTCGCGCCCTTCCGCCAGCATGTGACGGCCATGACCGACGGCCTTGCGGATCTGGTGCACCGGCGCGGCGCGACGCCGGAAGCGCTGTCCGAGGTGATCGCACGGTCCTACGCCTATCGCGGCGACAGCGAGACCTACGACGACCTGCAGAATGCCGATCTCGTGCGCGTGATCGAGCGCCGCAAAGGTCTTCCCGTCGCGCTGTCCATCCTTTACCTGCACGTCGCCCGCGCCCAGGGCTGGCAGGCCGAAGGCCTGGCGTTCCCGGGTCATTTCCTGATCCGCATCGGCATCGACGGCGCGCGCCATGTCGTCGATCCCTTTCACGAAGGGGCCGTGCGCGAGGCCGCGGATCTGCGCAGGCTCCTGCGGCAGGTCCTGGGTCCCGACGCCGAACTCGCGCCGGCGCATTTCGATCCCGTTTCCGACCGCGACGTGCTGCTGCGACTCGAGAACAACGTGCGGCTGCGACTGGCCCGGCGCGAGGACTTGCCGGGTACGGCGCGCTCGCTCGACCGCATGCTGGCGATCGCGCCGGACAGGGTGGAACTGCTGTTCGAGGCGGGCCAGCTCAATGCGCGCCTCGACAAGCGGCGGGCGGCCATCGCGGCCTATGAACGCATCCTCGAACTCGACGTCGATGCCGACCTCCGCCATCAGGCATCGGCCCTGTTGCAGGAACTGCGCCGCGGCCTTAACTGAAACCAGCCGACCTCAGCCCCGAGCCCGCCAGTCAGGATTCCGCCATGAAGCTCAACGTTGCCATCCAGATGGACCATGTCTCGACGATCGACATCGACGGCGATTCGACCTTCGTGCTGGGGCTGGAAGCCGAGAAGCGCGGCTACACGGTGTGGCACTATACGCCGACCGACCTGATCTTCCGCGACCGCAAGGTGATGGCCCGGGCGCAGCCGATGAAGCTGCGCCGGGAGAAAGGCAATCACTTCACCCTGGGCGCGCCCGAGATGATCGATCTCTCGACCATCGACGTCGTGCTGTTGCGGCAGGACCCGCCGTTCGACATGTCGTACATCACGACGACGCATCTGCTCGAGCACATCCATCCGAAGACGCTGGTGGTGAACGACCCCGCCAGCGTGCGCAACGCGCCGGAGAAGCTGTTCGTCACGCATTTCGACAATGTGATGCCGCCGACCCTGATCACCGCCGATGCGCGCGCGCTGCGCGAGTTCCGCGATGAGCACCAGGACATCATCCTGAAGCCGCTGTTCGGCAATGGCGGCGCCGGCGTCTTCCGCGTCCGCCCCGACGACGAGAACTTCGCGTCGCTGCTCGAGATGTTCTCGCAGCGCAGCCGCGAGCCGGTGATCGCCCAGCGCTATCTTCCCGAGGTGCGCAAGGGCGACAAGCGCATCATCCTGATCGACGGCGAGGCGGTCGGCGCCATCGACCGCGTGCCGGCGGCCGGCGAAGCGCGCTCCAACATGCATGTCGGCGGCAAGGCGGTGAAGGCGTCGCTCACCCGGCGCGACAGGGAGCTGTGCGAGACGATCGGCCCGGAGCTCGCGAGGCGCGGCCTGATCTTCGTGGGCATCGACGTGATCGGCGACTATCTCACCGAGATCAACGTCACCTCGCCGACCGGTCTGCAGCAGATCAATCGCTTCGACGGCGTTTCGCTCGAGGCGCAGATCTGGGACCGGATCGAGGTCCGCTATCAGGAAACCCGGAGCAAGGCGTGATCCGACGCACGTTTCTCTGCCTCTCGATGGTCGTCCCGGCGGGCGCTGCCCTGGCGCAGGCATCGGGCTCCGACCTGCTCGGCCAGAAGCAGATCGTCCGGGCCGTGATGGAGGGCGATGAGGAGAAAGTCCGTCAGGCCCTGCTGAAGCAGGAGAGCCCGAACCAGACCGCCAACAACGGTCAGCCGCTGCTGATCGTGGCGGTGCGCGCGGGCCATGTCCCCGTGGTCGAGACCCTCCTGAAGGGCGGCGCCCGGGTCGATGCCGTCGATCCGGAAGGCTACTCGGCGCTCATGCGCGCCTCCGAAAAGGGTGACGTCGACATTACCGAAGTCCTGCTGCGCCGGACCGCCAGCACGCGGGTGCAGAATCGACAGGGACAGACGGCGCTGATGATCGCCTCGGGGCGTGGCTACGCCGAGATCGTACGGCTCCTCCTCGACAAGAAGGCCGAGCCCAATTCACGCGACTTCACCGGCCGTACCGCGCTTGGCTATGCCAAGCAGAACAGCCGCGGATCCATCGAGGCGATGCTGCGCACGGCCGGCGGCAAGGAATGACACCGGTCGGGGCGGCCCCGATCCGGGTGACCGGCTCGCTGGCGATCGACCCGGACGAGATCCAGGAAAGCTTCGTGCGCGCCGCCGGCCCTGGCGGCCAGCACGTCAACACGACGTCGACGGCGGTGCAGCTTCGGTTCGATGTCCGTCGCTCGCCGTCGCTGCCGGAGGATGTGCGACATCGCCTGGAACGTCTGGCGGGACGCCGCCTGACGAGCGAGGGGGTACTGGTGCTGGTGGCCCAGGGCCATCGCAGCCAGTTGCGCAATCGGGAGGAGGCTCTGGCTCGACTTGTCGAGTTGATCCGGGAGGCGACCCACAAGCCCAAGCCGCGTGTGAAGACGAAGGTGAGCCGGGCGGCGAAGCGCCGTCGTGTCGATGACAAGAAGCGTCACGGCGCCGTCAAATCCCTGCGGAAGGCGCGGTCATCCGACGACTGACGGCATGGCAGACGGTGCGCTAAGGTCGCGGCCTCGCAGCAGAAGAGGTGCCTCGTGGCAGATGTTCGCAAGGAGACAGACAGCCTCGGTGAGGTGAGCGTTCCCGCCGACAAGCTCTGGGGGGCCCAGACGCAGAGGTCGCTCGAGCATTTCAGCATCGGCAAGGACCTGATGCCGCGCGAGATGATCACCGCCTATGCGACCCTCAAGAAGGCCTGCGCGAACGCCAACCATGCCGGCAAGCGGCTCGACGACACGGCGCACGGACTGATCCTGGAGACCTGCGACGAGATCCTCGCCGGCCAGCATCACGACATGTTTCCGCTGCACGTGTGGATGACCGGCAGCGGGACGCAGTTCAACATGAACGTGAACGAGGTGATCTCGAACCGTTGCTGCCAGCTCGCGGGCACGCCGCTCGGCTCGAAGAAGCCGGTGCATCCCAACGATCACGTCAACATGTCGCAATCGTCCAACGATTCGTTCCCGTCGGTCATGTACATCGCGGCCGCGGTGAACACCAAGGAGCGGCTGCTGCCCTCGCTGCAGGCGCTGCACGATGCGATCGACGTCAAGGCGAAGGAGTGGGCCGACATCGTCAAGATCGGCCGCACCCACATGCAGGACGCGACGCCGATCACGCTCGGCCAGGAATGGTCGGGCTATGCCGGCATGCTGGCCGACAATATCGGCCGCATCGAGGATTCGCTGAAGGACGTCTATCGCCTGGCCCTGGGCGGCACGGCGGTCGGCACGGGCATCAATGCGGCGCCGGGATTCGCCGAGGCGGCGGCGGCGGAGATCGCCAGGCTGACCGGGCTGCCGTTCGTGACGGCACCGAACAAGTTCACGGTGCAGGGCGCGCACGACGCACTGGTGCAGCTCTCCGGCGCGTTCCGCACGCTCGCGGTCTCGCTCTACAAGATCGCCAACGACATCCGGTTGATGTCCTGCGGCCCGCGCGCCGGCTTCGCCGAACTGCACATCCCGGAGAACGAGCCGGGGTCCTCGATCATGCCGGGCAAGGTCAACCCGACCCAGGCCGAGGCGCTGACCATGGTCGCGGTGCAGGTCATGGCGAACGACGTTGCGGTCGGATTCGGCGGCGCCAGCGGCTATCTCGAGATGAACGTCTACAAGCCGCTGATGATCTACAACATCGCGCATTCGATCACGCTGATGACCGACGGCTGCGCCAACTTCCGCAAGTTCCTGGTAGAGGGCACCCAGCCCAACCTCAAGAAGATCAAGGAGTACGTCGACCGCTCGCTGATGCTGGTGACGGCGCTGGCGCCGGTGATCGGCTACGACAAGGCCTCGAAGATCGCCCACTACGCGATCGACCACGATCTCACGCTGAAGGAGGCCGCGCTGAAGCTCGAATACGTGACGGAGGCCGAGTTCGACAAGGTCGTCGACCCGTCGAAGATGGTCCACCCCTACGTCGCGACGGAGTAGGCAGCCGTCGCCTCATTGGAGCGCGCAACTCCAGTTGCGCTCAGGCATTGTCGGTCGATGAAGTCCGAGCGCAACTGGAGTTGCGCGCTCCAAGGATCGTCCTCATCACTCGACGATCCAGCGCCGCTCATCGCGACGTCGCCGCTCCAGGCGCTAACGCTCGTAGCGCCACTGCCGCTCGGTGAGGAAGCGCGAGGCGACCAGGCCCATCGCCATGCCGCCAACCGCGAAGCCACAGGTCGCGGCGGCCTCGACCGCCGGAAGCGCCCTGCCCTGGTTCAGGAAGACGATCGTCTGGAAGGCGAACAGACCGGGCGTCATCATGATGATGCTGGGCACCGTCAGAGCGATGCGCGGCGCATGCAGGCGGCTGCGCACCAGCGAGGCGCCCAGCCCGACCGCCAGCGCGCCGAAGAACGTCGCCTGGGGCAGGGCGAGGCCGAGATCGTGCAGGCCGAGCCGCACCTCGTTGCCGACCATCGACAGCAGCGCCACCGCGAGAACCGTGCGATGCGGGTTGTTGAACAGGATGCCGTAACCGTAGCCGCCGGCGAAGCAGGCGAGCGCCCGTCCCAGCACGGCGACCGGCTCGATCGCGCCGGGCGGCGACGCGGCCGGCGCCGGCGCGAGGCCGGCCAGCATCGCCACCACCGACATGCCGCAGGCGGCGCTCAATGTCAGCAGCACGCCGTAGAACAGACGTGTCACGCCGGCTTTGGTCTGGTGCTGCGTCAGGTCGAGCAGCGCGGCGACCAGGGGAAAGCCCGGCACCAGGAACAGCACCGACGAGATGAAGCCGATCGCGTGCGCGAAGGCGAATGTATGGACCCCGAAGCCGATCACGATCAGGCAGTAGAGGCCGGATGCCAGTACGGCGCACAGCGCGGTCATGGCGAACTGGTTGAAGCCCTGGCGCGAGAGCAGGGTCCGGGCCGCCTGGCCGATACCGCCGCTGACCGCCGCCGCACCGGTCGCCAGCAGGTCGCCGCCGTTGAGGTAGGAGAAGGCCGTCGAAGCGACCGCCATCGACAGGGCGACCGGCAGCAGCCCGTGTAACGGCGCCGCCTTCTCGATCCCGTCGAGCTCGGCTTTCAGCGTCGCCGTGTCGAGGCCGGGCGCGGCGCGGAGCGACAGCGATTCCAGCGCGGCGATCTTCGAGGCATCGACGCCGGGCGGCCCTATCTCGCGCGACAGCGTCGTGGCCTCGTCTCCGGTCCACGCCGTCGCGCCCAGGCCGACGGTCGACAGCTCGACCTCGATCCGTTCGACGCCGAGCGCATGGGCCAGGCGACGCATGGCATCGCGCACCCTGAAGGCGGTATCGCCGGCGCGCAGCATCAACGCGCCGAAACGCAGCAGGACGTCGAGGGTCTCGGTGAGCGCGGCCTGCGGGTCGGTCATCAGACCGTATGCAGGCCCAGCACTTCGGCGGTGTCCTTGCGCACGCGCTCGACCAGCGCGGCGTCCGTCTTCAGGTCCTGCCCATAGGAGGGGATCATCTCCTTGAGCTTCGGCACCCAGTGACCGACCAGCTGCTCGTGGAAGCAGTTCTCCAGCATATGGACCATGATCCAGACGGCGGTCGAGGCGCCCGGCGAAGCGCCGAGCAGGGCCACGATCGAGGAGTCGGCCGAATGCACGATCTCGGTGCCGAACTCCAGCTTGCCGGTGTGCGCCACGTCCTTGCGGATGATCTGGACGCGCTGGCCCGCGACATCGAACTCCCAGTCCTTTTCGTCGAGGTTGGGATAGAACTCGCGCAGCGCCTCGAAGCGGTGGGCCTTGGTCTGCAGCACCTGTCCGACCAGGTATTCCTCCAGCGGAAGATTGTCCCGCGCCACGGCGAGCAGCTGGAGGAGATTGTCCGGCCGCAGCGAGAGCGGCAGGTCGAACATCGAGCCGTGCTTCAGGAACTTGGTCGAGAAGCCGGCATAGGGGCCGAACAGCAGCCAGCGCTTGCCGTCGACATAGCGCGTGTCGAGATGAGGCACCGACATCGGCGGCGAGCCGCTGGCGGCCATGCCGTAGACCTTGGCCATGTGGCGCGTGGCGATCTCCTGCTTGCCGGAGCGCAGCCAGATGCCGCTCACCGGGAAGCCGGCGAAGCCGTCGGCCTCGGGAATGCCGGACTTCTGCAGCAGGGTCAGCGCCGCGCCGCCGGCGCCGAGGAAGACGTAGCGCGCGCCGATCGTCTTGTGAGCGTGGCCCTTCTCGTCCTTGACGTCGAGCGTCCAGCCGCCATCCGTGCGGCGGTGAAGGCCGGTGACCTGCTGGGAAAACTCGATCGAGAAACCTTCCTGGCGCCGCAGGTAGGTCAGCAGGTTGGTGGTGAGCATGCCGTAGTTCACGTCGGCGCCCGTCACCATGCGCGTCGCGGCGACCGGCTGGTTGGGATCGCGGCCTTCCATGATCAGCGGCGCCCACTCGCCGATCTGCTTGTGGTCCTCGGAATACTCCATGCCGCGATAGCAGTGATGCGCGCTCATTGCCGCGTGGCGCTTCTTCAGGAAGGCCTGGCGGTCGGCGCCGATCACGAAGCTCATGTGCGGCACGGGATGGATGAACGTATGCGCCGCCTCGATCGCGCCCTTCCTGACAAGGTACGACCAGAATTGCCGCGACAGGTCGAACTCGACATTGACCTCCAGCGCCTTGGAGATGTCGACGCTGCCGTCGGGGCGCTGCGGGGTGTAGTTCAGTTCGCAGTTGGCGGCATGGCCGGTGCCGGCGTTGTTCCACGGGCCGGAGCTTTCCTGCGCCTCGCCTTCCAGCCGCTCGACGATATGGACCTTGAGGTGAGGTTGCAGTTCCTTGAGAAACGTGGCCAGCGTCATGCTCATGATGCCGGCGCCGACCAAGACGACGTCGAAGTCGCCGGAATGATTGTCTGCCATCGAACTCTCCTAACGGCGATTGTCTTGGGTGGCGGGCTTGAACGGCACCGGCGCATCCTTGTCCAATACGACGTAGAGGCGACGCCACGGCTGGTCGTCGACCAGCCGCCAGGTGTGGCCGCCGCCGGTCGTGTCCTCGGCCAGCAGGATGTCGCCGGGCGCGAGGACGAAGTGCTGGCCGCCGCGCGTGCTGAAATCCAGGGTGCCGCTCAGGGTGACGACGAGCTGCCGTACGGGCGCGGTATGCCAAGCATAGGTGCCGCCGGGCTCGGTTTCCTGCAGCGACGCGCTGGTAACGGCGATCTTGCTGCTGAGCAGGTCGCCATGCGCACCCGGCTTCATGTCGATCCAGCCTTCCTCGACATGCGAATTCTGGTCTTCGCCCGTCCAAATCCGCACACACCGAATCATGCCGCCGCCCTGCGTTACCGTCCCCAGGCGACGGTAGTACGAGCCCCTGCAACTGGCAACAAAGCACGTTCAGTGCAGAGACTCAGGCGTCATCGGATCGGTATCGTCGGCGTTGGCGAGCCGGCGCTGCCGTCGATGGTGAGGGCGTGCCTATTCGCGGCGCCAGTCCGGATAGACGAAGCTCCTCCAACCCGAGCGATCAAACTTCTGCCACTGGCCTTCGGGCTGGGCGAGACGGTCGGCCACCGCGAATACGGCGGCGGGATGATGGCCGAGGCCGCAATGGCTGCCGATCACTTCGATGTTCTCGGCTTCGTGCGTCTCCGCGTTCAGGCAATTCTGCCACGCGCAGATGCCGTCGGTGCGGCTGAACACCGAGGTAGTGGGGACCGGCGGCGCGTCGGCGAGCGCCCCGCTGCTCAATTCGAGATTGTCCTCGACCTTGGTGCCCGAGGCCCATTCATAGACCTGCCAGGCGTTGGTGCTGAGCGGGGATCCGGCAAAGGGACTGCCGAGGCTTATCATGCAGCGGATCTTGTTGGGCCTGATCTTGGCGATGTGCCGCGCATAGAGACCGCCCAGGCTCCAGCCGACAAGGCTGAGCTTGCGTCGTCCATGACGCTCGTAGAGTTCGTCGACCCTCGCGATCATGTCGACTTCGACGTTGGCGCGCAGTCCGCAATTGCGGCCCTGCTTCCAGCCATGAGCCCGGTAGCCGTGGTCCTTCAGGAAGTCGCGCAACGGGCGCGTGCTTCCGTCGTCGGCGAGCAGGCCGGGGAGCACGAGAACGGGATGGCCGTCACCGCGCGGCGCCAGCGACAGCCAGGGGCGCATCACGCAGAAGGCGCTGAATTCCGGCAAGGCCCGGCTCTCGAGGAAGAACAGCGCCTTGGACGGCGGCGCCACCGATTCGCAAACGGACATCCAGAAACCTCACGCAGGAGAAAAAGCGGTTGTCTCTGGAACGGTTCTGGAGCCGCAAAGGTCCGTAATCCGACTGCGGCCAAGTAACCGTGCGCCGCCGCACGCAGCAACGTCGGGGGAAAAGTGCCGTTGGGAGCGCACGTCTCACAACTTGATGGGAAGCGCTTCCGCGCCAACCAACGCCGAACCCCAAGGATTTGACATGCCAACGACACAGGATGCCATCGCCCTGCTGAAAGCCGATCACCGCAAGGTCGAGGAGCTCTTCGAGAAGTATGAAAAGACACGCGACGAAGCCAGGAAGGTCGCACTCGTGCGCGAGATCTGCACCGAACTCACCGTGCATGCCTCGATCGAAGAGAAAATCTTCTATCCGGCGTGCAACGCCAAGGTCGAGGAAGACATGCTCGACGAGGCCTATGTCGAGCATGACGGGGCCAAGGTCCTCATCGCCGAGCTCTCCCAGGGTTCGCCCAAGGACGCGTTCTACGACGCCAAGGTCAAGGTCCTGTCCGAGTTGATCAAGCACCACGTCAAGGAAGAGGAGCAGCCGAAGGAAGGCATCTTCGCTCAGGCGCGCGAGGCCGGCCTCGATCTCGCAGCTCTCGGCACAAAGCTCAAGATGCTGAAGGACGAGCTGCTGGCCGACCTGACCAAGCGTACGGCGCTGCCGCCTCCGGAAACCCGCTCCTTCGCTGGCCATAAGATGATCCAGGGGCGGCCGGTCAAGCAAGCGAAGGCTGCCTAGCATGTCTAACCGCTCCACGGCGCTGGTGCTCTCGGGCGGCGTCGCCCTGGGCTCCTACCAGGCGGGCATCTACGAGGCTTTGGCTCAGGAGCCGGAGCTTTCCCCCGCCTGGATCGCCGCCAGTTCGGCCGGCACCCTCAATGGCGCACTGATCGCGGGCACGCCTGCCGAGCGTCGCTGCGAGGTGCTGCGCAGCTACTGGCTGCGCGGACCGGAGAGCGTGAACGCCCTGTCCTTCGGGATCACGCGTCACGCGCTCAATTGGGCCAGTGCCATGCAGTCGCGGCTGTTCGGTGCGGCCGGTCACATCCAGACGCTGGGGCCGCGGCTCTCCTTTTCGAGCTTCTACGATCTTGCCCCGACCGTCGCCTTCTTCAGGAAGACGATCGACTTCGGCCGCCTCAACTCGGGCGACATCCGCTTCACCGTGGCGACGACTGATATCGAGACCGGCGACGCGGTGATCTTCGACACGGGCAAAGGCGACCGCGTCGAGATCGACCATATCCTGGCGAGCTGCGGATTCCTGCCCGAGTTCGCGCCCGTTGAGATCGCGGGACGCCTGCTGGGTGATGGCGGTCTCTCGATCAATGCGCCCGTCGAACCCGTCTTCGACGAATTCGCCGGCACGTACAATACCGTGATCGTCGCCGATCTCTTTGCCCGTGATGGCGCACGACCCGTTGGCCTTCAAGCCTCGCTCGCCCGCAAGAACGCGCTCATATACGGCAATCAGACCTGGTATCGCCTCGAAGCCTGGCGGCGGTTGTGGCAGCGCGACCTGGTGGAAGACCGTGCCGCCCCGGCGGTTCTCTACCTCAGCTACCATCCCATCAGCGGCGAAGCGGGGCCGGAGTTGATCTACGATTTCTCCCTCGCCTCGGCGCGGGATCGATGGGCTGAGGGATTTTTGGACGGCCGTCACGCCGTGGCAAAGGTTGCCCGAGGCGAGACTGAGGCGGGCGCGACCACCGTTGTGCGGCGGCCGAAGATCGAAGCGGCCGGCGCCGATCGCATCCCCGCGATCCTGGCTGCCTGAGATGGCCAACGGGTCCTCCGGATCCCGCTATGCCGTCATCTTCGATGTCGACGGCACACTGATCGATTCCGTGGACTTCCACGCCCGCGCCTGGGTGGACGCCTTCGCGGACTTCGGCCACGCCGTGGCCTTCGACAAAGTGCGAAGACAGATCGGCAAGGGCGGCGACCAGCTCATGCCGATGTTCCTGAGTCGTGAGGAGATCGAGCAGACGGGCAAGGCGCTGGAGACCCACCGCGGGAACCTGCTGAAGGAACGCTATCTTTCGCAGTTCCGGGCCTTTCCCAAGGTGCGGGAGCTGGTCCAGCGCGTCCTGGACGACGGTGCTCGAGTTGCGTTGGGATCCTCGGCGAAGGAAGACGAGCTGGCGGAATACAAGAAGATCGCCGGCATCGAGGACCTGATCGATACCGAGACCTCGTCCGATGACGCCGAACACAGCAAGCCCTGTGCGGATATTTTCGAGGCGGCGATCAAGAAGCTTGGCATCACCGACCTGACCAGGATCCTGGTCGTGGGAGACACGCCCTATGACGCCCAGGCCGCCCTGAAGGCCGGGTTGCAGACGATCGGCCTGCGCTGCGGTGGCTGGTCGGCGGACGAGCTGCGCGGCGCGGGCTGCGTCACGGTGTTCGACGACCCAGCTGATCTCCTCGCCCACTACGACACGTCCCCCCTGGCGCGTCTGTCGCGCCCTCTCACACCTGCCTGAAGGTATCCGATGACACAGAAATCCAAATCGCTGCCGCAGTCCGACCTCTCGCCCGAGCGCGAGCATGAGCGCCTCAATCCCGGTGCTGGCGGTCCGCCATCGCAGCAGCAGGAGCGGAACAAGCCCAACCCCGCCACGACGCGCGACGATGGTGGTGCGGCGATTCCCGGCAGCCAGAATGAGGACGTGAAGGGTCATAGGCCGCACGGACCTCGAGGCGCCAGCACCTGAAGGCCTTCCGTCATCTTCAGCGGCGGAGATCCGGACGGTTCGCAAAGCTTTTGCCCACCTGAGCAACGCCGGGCGCGGCGTACCGTTCAGGGGCGCCAACCAGGCAGCAGGAGCGCGCTATGAGTGGATTGTTCGATTTCGTGAAGACCATCGGAAAGAAGATCTTCGGGGAAGGCGATCCCGATCCGGCGCCAAGATCAAGGCGAAGATCGAGAAGGACAATCCGGGCCTGAAGGATCTTGCCGTCAAGTTCGAGAACGGCATTGTCGAATTATCGGGCAGTGGTCCGGTGGAGGCTCTCCAAAAGGCCATTCTAATGGCTGGCAATGTCATGGGTGTCGGCGAGGTCAAGATTGCCGGTGTGGCGCCCGCGTCGGTCGACGACGGCACGCAGTACTACCTTATCAAGTCGGGTGACACGCTGTCTGCGGTCGCGAAGCAGTTCTACGGCGATGCCAACAAGTATCCGAAGATCTTCGAAGCCAACCGCGAGGTGATCAAGGACCCGAATCAGATCTTCCCCGGTCAGAAGATCCGTATTCCCAAGGTATGACGTCAAGCGCAGGCGTCATTGCCTGCGCTTCTCTCGTTCCCTAGACCGCGCGGCGGGCG
Source organism: Reyranella sp. (assembly GCF_004297265.1). Lineage (GTDB taxonomy): Bacteria > Pseudomonadota > Alphaproteobacteria > Reyranellales > Reyranellaceae > Reyranella. The sequence goes on along the minus strand of NZ_SCUT01000017.1, from coordinate 733 downwards.
GCGATTCGATTCCAGATGAACAGGACAACGATAGCGCCGACTGTCGCGGCGATGAAACCCGCGCCCTGGTCGGGGCGGTACCAGCCAACGGCCTGGCCGATGAAGGTCGCCACGAACGCACCTGCAATACCCAGCACCGTGGTCAGGATGAATCCAGACGGCTTGTTCGGGCCGGGCGCCAAGAGGCGCGCAATGATGCCGGCGACGAAGCCGATGACGACGATCCACAGAATGCCCATGGCTGCGCTCCCTCAGGACGTCTTGCTGGTCGGATGATCGATTTCGTCGGGGCTGGGAAGGCGGCCCTGAGGCGTCAATTCGTCGATCGTCGCGGGTAGCTGCGCCGCGAGGCCTGCGAGAAGTTCCTCACGGCTGAGGCCGGTGCGCTGGCTCAGGAACTCGATCTGCTCCGCCGTGAGGACACGGCTGAGATCGCCCGCTCCGATCGGCTTGTTTTCGTTGGGACTGACCCAGGAATCGGCGATGTCGGATTTGCCCGCGCCTTGGAACTGTTTCAGCAGGTCCCCCAGACCGCCACTCAGTATGGAGCCGAGCCCGCCCTGGCCAGCATTGCCGAAGCTATTCTTGAGGATATCGCCCAGGCCGCCCCCACTGGCTGGGGCCATGCCGGAGCCGGCCGGCTTCGCGGCGCTGAACCCCTTGACCGCCTTGTAGGCCAGCAGACCCAGCAAGGCCATGGTGATGGGCGACATGCCGCCGCCTCCGCCACCAA
>NZ_SCUT01000016.1 GCF_004297265.1 Reyranella sp. | reverse complement strand
CGGGACCGGCGTGTCGTCGGCGAACAGATGATCGGAGGCGAACACGTCCTTGCGCAGGCGATCGTCCAGCGCCTCGAGCCACCAGCACGCGCCGCCGACCCAGCCGGCAAGGGTCGAGCGTTCCAGTTCGACGCCGTGGCGGGCGAAGATCTGCGCTTGCCGATAGAGCGGAGTGTGGTCGCAGTATTTGCTGACCAGCACCTGGGCGAGCAACGCCGGCGTCGCCAGCCCGCCGGCGATCGGCCGTTCCGGCGCGGGCGCCTGGGCTACGGTGTTGCATGTGCGACAGGCGTATTTCGGGCGCGTGATGCGCAGCACTCGGAGCTGGGCGGGAACCCAGTCCAGCATCTCGCTGACGCTCTCCCCAATGCTGTGCAGGACACCTCCACAGCACGGACAAGTGTCGCTCGCCACGTCGATCACGACCTCTTCGCGAGGCAGATGATCGGCCAGCGGCTTGCGCCGTGCCCGCTTGTCGGCGATCTCGACGTCTACGTGGGGGCCGCTCGCTTCGGCGCGTCCGATATCGCTATCGAGATCTTCCAGACCAAGGGCGAGCTGATCGGGATCGAGGCGCTCGGAACGGCGGCCGAACTGCGTCCGCTGAAGCTGTTTGATGATCGTCTGAAGTCGCTCGATCTCCCCGTCACGATGCTCGACGACGGCTGCCATGTCGCGCAGAAGACCGTGCAGCAGGGCCATGTCGGCCGGCAGATTGTCGAGATCGAGCCGCATGCCCGATTCTACTTTTGTTCGAGTCAGCGACCAAGAACTTTCCCTTCCTGGTGCTCAAGTTGCATCGCTTCAGCCGACTCTCGCAGGCCTCCAGACGCGTTCGGGCGAGCGCCAGTCAATGCCTTCGATCAGCATGGCCAGTTGCGCCGGCGAGAGCGTCACCGCGCCGCCGGGTTCATACATGCGCGGCCATACGAAGCCGCCTCGATCGATGCGCTTGGTGAACAGGCACAGACCGTTTCCATCCCAGAACAGCACCTTCAGAATCGACGCCCGTTTGCCGCGGAAGGCGAACAGATGGCCCGAGAAGGGGTCTCGCTTCAGCTGCTCCTGGACCAACGCGGCAAGCCCGTCCATGCCCTTCCTCATGTCGGTATAGCCAAGCGCCAGGTGCACCTTCACGCCCGCGGGAACGATCATCATCGCTTGGTCTCCAGCTCGGCGACGTGCACCCGGACCGCCTCCGGATCGCTGCCCTCAGGTGCGAACACACGGCGCCCGTCGGACAGGTCGACCGCAGCCATGCCGTCGGGAACCGGGAGAAGATCCTGCAGCACGAGCGCACCTCCGTTGACACCCGCGCCGCCCGTCTTCTCCGTCCCGGCCACGGCGACCGACACCAGCCTGGCCGGTTGCTCTGCACCGAAGCCGAACTGGATGCGCCAACGGAACACCATGCTGGTGGAGATGTCGTGGCGACGGCACACCGCAGCCACGCTCACCCCAGGCGCCTCCGACTCCATGACGATCGCCAGCTTCTGTTCATCGCTGAAGCTGCGTCGGTTTGAGCGCCGGTCGTACTGCGGCCCCGCCGTCGTCGGTCCTGTCAACTCCGTTTCGACGGAGAGATCCTTAGCAGCGCTGCTAACACCGCTGCTTATTTTCGGGCGAGCACTGGGATGAAGACGGGCGCGCCAGTCGATCGCAACCTCGCCGCTGTCGATCAGATCTCGCCAGCGGCGCAGGCTGTGCTTCGAGAGCTTCGCCGCCGCAGCGTACTGCCTGACTGTCATGCCGCTCCAGTTCAGCGTCTCCACATGCATCGCCCAGAACGCCTGGACCGCCTGGTTGCGTTTGTCGTCGGACAGCTCGAACCGGCGCCCCTTGCGACGTCTGCGACGCTCGTCGTGCTCGGTTTCGGCAAGGATTCTGGCGTTTTGCGCGCGGATCTTGGCCACTTCCGCATCAGCGATCGCACGCAGCCAACGTGTAAAGGTCGTGTCCGTGAGACGGTGCGTCCGACAGTAGCGGCGCTGCGACAGGCCGCTGCGCTGCCATGCCTCGATGTGCACAGCCCACCATTCTCGACGTGCCGCATTTTCAAAATGTTTCGTTGCCACCGGAGAACCTCCCATGAACGAAGGAACCCGATATGGAACGACAGTGCACCCTCGGAAGGGCGTGCAAGACTCGGACGCTTACCTCGGAAGGGCGTGCAAGACTCGGACGCTTACATCCCAGATCATGGACGGCAAGATAAAGCGGGTGGCCCCGCTGCCGTCGCTGTGCTCCTAAAGTCTTGTCTGCACGTTGTTTTTCGAGCGCGACGCGCCGGCTCTCGGCGGCGAGCATATGGCTCCCGAAGCATTTTTGTCTTTGTTTTCAAGGCGCCTGACGCCATCGGCTCTTTAGGTAACCCTTCCGACGCTGCGCTGGAACCACCTTTATTACGCCCTGCAACGATACTTGTGTTCTGGCGCTTGCAGACTTTCTCGTTGCTGCCAATCGTTGTGTCATGGCACGCGATGATGACGACTTCCGTCTCCGGCCTGGAAGGATCCGGGATCGCGTCGACGCGCGGATAGGCAAGCGCCCTGCCCGGAGCGGGCGCGGCCGGGCGTCGACCTTCAACGGGCAAGTTCAGCGGGCTATTCGACGGGCCGGCGGCAATCCCTCCCGGTTGGGCGAGGCCGGGAAGGGCCGCGGCCGGTTCAATGAACGGGGGCGCGGTGCCTCGGTGGCCGCGGCGTTGAAAAACCGGAATGCCTGGAGCCGAGTCGATGGCATCCGCACCCGCTCACGTCGGGTGGCGGTCAAGGCTCGCATCGTGAAGCTCAATCCGCAGCGAGGCGCGCCCGGGGGACGTCAGTTGGTCAGCGCCAAGGCCGTCGATGCCCATCTGCGCTATCTCCAGCGCGATGGTGTGACGAAGGACGGAGAAAGGGGCCAGGTCTACTCGGCCAGCCAGGATGTCGAGGATGGTCGTGCATTCGTGGAACGGGGCCGGGAAGACCGCCACCAGTTCCGCTTCATCGTGTCGTCCGAGGAGGGTGTCGCGCTCTCTGATCATCGCGCGACCACCCGCGAACTCATGAAGCAGATGGAGGCCGACCTTGGCACCCGCCTCGACTGGATCGCGGTCGATCACCACAACACCGGCCACCCTCATACTCACATCATCGTTCGGGGAGTGACCGACGATGACAAGACTCTCAACATCGCTGGCGATTACATCGCTTATGGCATCCGGGAGCGGGCGAGCGAAATCGTAACGCGCGAGCTCGGCCGCCAGACCGAGCAAGAGGTGTCCCGTGGCCTGGAGCGGGAGGTCGATGCTGACCGCTTCACGCGCCTCGACCGCATGCTGCTCGCCGAGCAGAGGAGCCGAACCGAGTTCACCGACCTGAGGCCGGACCGGGATATGCTCGAGAGCCTGCGACAGAGTCGGGCGCTGCTGATCCGGCGGGCGCGCAAGCTGGAGCGCATGGGCTTGGCCGCCGAGGTCGAGCCAGGCCGGTGGACGGTATCGCGCAAGGCCGAACCCGTCCTGCGAGATCTGGGAGAGCGCGGCGACATCATCAAGGCCATGCACCGGGCACTGGACCGCGAAGGGTTGGCCGACGCCCGCTCCGTCGCGGGCTACGTCCTTCATGGTGAGGAGATGGCGGCGCCGATCGTTGGCCGGGTGCTCGACAAGGGGCTGGCGGGCGACGAGATGGGCGAGCGGGTGCGGCTCGTCATCGACGGCGTTGACGGGCATGTCCATCATCTCGAGATGGATTCTGCCCGCGTAGAGAATATTCAGCGCGGCATGATCGTGACCGCTGGTGCCGCCGAAGCGGGACCGCGCGCATCGGACCGCAATATCCTGGCAATGGCGGGAGAGGAGGGGATCTATCGGCCGGCCGCACATCTGGAACAGGCTGTCGGAACCGTCGAGCGTATCGGCGGCGATCCCGCGGCTTACGTCCGATCCCATGTCCGGCGCCTGGAGGCGCTGCGACGGGCCGGCCACGTCGAGCGGATCGACGCCGACCACTGGCGCATTCCCGCAGATCTGGCCGAACGGGGGCAGACCTACGACCTCGCACAGGCTGGCGCGTCCGGTCGGGTGACCGTGCTCTCGGCGACGGGGCTCGAGCAGCAGGTCCGCCATGGTGGTGCGACGTGGCTCGACCGGGAGCTGGCGGCCCGGCAGCGCACCGCTCTGGCCGAAGACGGATTCGGCCGGGACGTGACCGCCGCGCTTGCCAGGCGCCGGCGATGGCTGGCCGACAGGGGCTATGCCACGGATGTCGGCGACGGGCGGATCCGGATTTCGCGCGACGTGGTGCAGCGGCTCGAGGCGCGCGACGTCGAGCGCGTCGGCCGCGCGCTCGCCGCCGAACGGGGGCGGGAATGGCAGCCCGCCATTCCAGGGCGCCACGTTGCCGGAACGCTCGTCGGATCCACGCAGCTTTCGAGTGGACGGTTCGCCATGCTCGACGACGGGCTCGGCTTCAGCCTGGTTCCGTGGCGACCCACGCTCGAACAGCATGTGGGCCGATTGGTTTCTGGCGTCGCCTTGCCCGGCGGTGACGTCAGCTGGTCTCTAGGCCGGCGTCGAGGACTGGGGCTTTAGCGGGGAAGTAGAACGACGCTGCCAGACGCCTTCCGGAACTCTACCAGATTGCACGCCAGAACCGCCGCGTGAGCGCTCTGTTCGTCGTCGGCATTGAATGATGGCAAGTGACCGCTTGATCTCCTCGGTATGTCCGCGACGAAGATCCTGTGGGGGCAGATCACCCTCGTTTTCGCAATCGTGCTCGTAACGGTATGGGCATCGACACAATGGACGGCCTGGCGGCTGGGTTATCAACCCCAGCTTGGCCGACCATGGTTCGAGCTTGCTCACGTTCCGATCTACTTCCCTCCGACCTTTTTCTGGTGGTGGTACGCCTTCGACGCCTATGCCCCAGCGATCTTCGTGGAGGGTGCCTGCATCGCGTCGTCGGGTGGATTCATCTCGATCGGGGTGGCGATCGGCATGTCGGTCTGGCGCGCGCGCGAGGCGAAGAACGTGGCGACCTACGGATCGGCGCGTTGGGCGACAGTCGGTGAAGCCCGCCATGCAGGCCTGATCGGTCCGGACGGCGTGGTCCTGGGCAAGCTCGGCGCCGACTACTTGCGCCATGAAGGACCAGAGCACGTTCTCTGCTTTGCGCCAACGCGTAGCGGCAAGGGCGTCGGCCTGGTCGTGCCGACCTTGCTGACCTGGCCGGGCAGCTCGATCGTTCATGACATCAAGGGAGAGAACTGGGAGCTGACTTCGGGATTCCGGTCCCGGCATGGTCGCGTGCTGCTGTTCGATCCGACCAATGCGGCCTCGGCGGCCTACAATCCGCTGCTCGAGGTGCGGCGCGGAGAATGGGAAGTCCGCGACGTCCAGAACATCGCCGATGTGCTGGTCGATCCCGAAGGCGCGCTGGAGCGCCGGAACCACTGGGAGAAGACCAGTCACGCGCTTCTGGTCGGGGCCATCCTGCATGTCCTGTACGCCGAGCAGGACAAGACCCTCGCGGGGGTGGCGGCTTTCCTGTCAGACCCCAAACAGCCGATTGATACGACGCTTCGGACAATGATGACCACCGCGCACCTCGGCGAGGCGGGCGTCCATCCGGTCATCGCCTCGGCGGCGCGAGAACTGCTGAACAAGAGCGAGAACGAGCGCTCCGGTGTGCTCTCGACCGCCATGTCGTTCCTCGGGCTGTACCGGGACCCGGTCGTTGCGCAGGTAACGCGTTGCTGCGACTGGCGCATCCGCGATCTCGTCGAGAACGAACGGCCGACGACCCTCTACCTCGTGGTGCCGCCCTCCGACATCAGCCGGACCAAGCCGCTGGTGCGGCTGGTATTGAACCAGATCGGCCGCCGATTGACCGAGGAACTGCATGCCAAGGGGCGGCGGCACAGGCTGCTGCTCATGCTCGACGAGTTTCCGGCTCTGGGGCGGTTGGACTTCTTCGAATCGGCGCTGGCCTTCATGGCCGGTTACGGATTGAAGAGCTTTCTTATCGCCCAATCCCTCAATCAGATCGAGAAGGCCTATGGTCCCAACAACGCCATCCTGGACAACTGCCATGTCCGGGTGTGCTTTGCCACCAATGACGAGCGTACTGCCAAGCGTGTCTCGGATGCGCTCGGCACCGCCACAGAGATTCGTGATGCCAGGAACTACGCTGGCCATCGGCTGAGTCCCTGGCTCGGGCATCTCATGGTTTCTCGGCAGGAGACGGCGCGACCGCTGCTGACGCCCGGAGAGGTCATGCAGCTGCCGGCGAGCGACGAGTTGGTCCTGGTCTCTGGCTGCCCGCCGATCCGGGCCAGGAAGGCCCGGTACTACGAAGACCGGCAGCTGACGGAGCGTCTGCTGCCGCCGCCTCAGTTGGACCGGCCGAGACCTTCCAGCGTCACCCACGATGACTGGAGTGGCGCGCCTGTTCCCTCAGCTTCGACGGAAAAGGCAGCGAACGGGCTTCAGGAAGGGCAGCCCAGTGACGATCCCGCCAATGGCGGCATTCGGCGGGAGCCGGAGCTTGCCCAGCATGAAGACATCGTGCCCGAGCCGATCACGTCTTCGCCCGAGTTCGAGTTCGCCGAAGACGAGGTCGATGACGACGCGGTGCGTGCCCGCCGTTTGCGCGCGACGGTTCGGGGACTCGCCCGCCAGGCCGCGATGGACCCTGGCGATGGCATCGACCTGTGAGCCGATAGATGCGTACCAAGCATACCTTTCGCCTGCCGCCCGATCTGGCGCTGAAACTTGCCGACTATGCGTCGCGCAAACGTGTGCCGCAGGCTCATATCGTGGAGGCCGCACTCGCCTCGTTCCTGTCGCCGGATGCCTCGGAAAGACTGGAAGGAGCGCTTGGCCGCCGGCTGGACCGGCTCGTTCGACAGGTCGAAAGGCTGGAACGCAATGTCACCATCTCGAATGAGGCGCTCGCGCTCTTCGTGCGCTTCTGGCTGACCACCACGCCTTCTTTGCCTGACGGCGCACATCAAGCGGCGCAAGCCAAGGGCCGCGAGCGATATGAGGGCTTCGTCGACGCTCTTGGCCGGCGCTTGGCGAAAGGCCGGACGCTCGCGGAAGAAATCGCGCAGGACATTGAGCCAAGTGAGGGCACGGAAAGCGCCCCGCCCCAGGAGCCTGTGTGAGCGTCACGCGCATTCACGCGACCTTCTACGCCTAAGTACTACGATCCCTTGGTTGTTGTTGCGCCGAGCGTATTGCTCCTTCTTTTAGTCGACCCGTTCGACGGCCGCAGTTGCGGCGCTGCAGATCGGGGTGACGATGACGGTCCATTCCTTCCAGGCAGAGGTCATTTCTCGGGGCGCGCGCATGCTGCGCACCGCGCTCGGGCCGGCGATCGCGACCTGGCTCGAAGACCCGAACGTCGTCGAAGTGATGCTCAATCCCGATGGTCGGCTCTGGATCGACCGGCTTTCGAGCGGTCTGGTCGAGACGCAGGAGAGACTGGCAGCGGCCGAAGGTGAGCGCATCGTACGGCTGGTCGCCCATCATGTCGGTGCGGAGGTCCATCCCGGCAGCCCGCGCGTATCGGCCGAGTTGCCGGAGACGGGTGAGCGGTTCGAGGGGCTGCTGCCGCCCGTCGTTGCGGCGCCGACTTTCGCGATCCGTAAGCCGGCGGTCGCCGTTTTTACCCTCGATGACTATGCCGCCGCGAACATCATGACGATGAGCGAGGCGCGCGCGCTTCGGCAGGCCGTTGCCGATCGCCGCAACATCTTGGTGGCCGGCGGCACGTCGACTGGCAAGACGACGCTCGCCAACGCGCTCCTGGCTGAGGTGGCCAAGACGGCCGACCGGGTGGTGCTGATCGAGGATACCCGCGAGCTGCAATGCCGCGCCGCCAACCTCGTGGCGTTGCGCACGAAGGATGGCGTCGCGTCGTTGTCCGAACTGGTGCGTTCGTCCCTGCGGCTGAGGCCTGATCGAATTCCGATCGGTGAGGTGCGGGGCGCCGAGGCGCTCGACCTCTTGAAAGCATGGGGCACGGGCCACCCGGGCGGCGTCGCCACGATCCATGCCGGAACGGCGATCGGGGCATTGCGGCGCCTCGAGCAGCTCATCCAGGAAGCCGTCGTCACGGTGCCGCGCGCCCTCATCGCAGAGACGATCGATCTCATCGCCGTGTTGTCGAGTCGGGGGAGTGCCCGGCGGCTGACGGAACTCGCCCGCGTCGAGGGCCTCGGCGCCGGCTCGGACTATGCCCTCTCACCCGCAGGAGAACGTCAATGAATCGCCTAATCATCCGTCGCGCCGTAAGGGCGGTCGCGATCTCGTCGCTGAGCATGGTGATGTACTCGGCGGCAGCGTTTGCGGCAGGTTCCAGCATGCCCTGGGAACAGCCGTTGCAGCAGGTTCTGCAATCGGTCGAAGGGCCGGTCGCCAAGATCGTTGCGGTGATCATCATCATCGTCACCGGTCTTACACTGGCGTTCGGCGACAGCTCTGGTGGCTTCCGCCGGCTGATCCAGATCGTGTTCGGCATCTCGATCGCCTTTGCCGCCTCGAGCTTCTTCCTCTCGTTCTTCTCGTTCGGCGGTGGGGTCCTGGTCTGATGACCGAGCCCGTTGCCGGTTTCGTGGTGCCGCTTCACCGCGCCCTGACCGAGCCGATCCTGCTGGGCGGTGCACCGCGCTCGATCGCGATCCTCAACGGCACGCTGGCGGCGGCCATCAGCCTGGGACTGCGCCTTTGGGTGGCTGGCCTGGTGATCTGGCTTGTCGGTCACGGTTTGGCCGTCTGGGCCGCCAAGCGCGATCCACTCTTCGTCGATGTGGTGCGCCGCCACCTGCGCATTCCGGGCCGGCTCAGCGTCTGAGGGGGCAGTCATGATGAATCTCGCCGAATACCGGAACTCTGCCACTCGTCTTGCAGATTTCCTTCCCTGGGCAGCACTGGTTGCTCCCGGTGTCGTGCTGAACAAGGATGGTTCGTTTCAGCGGACGGCCTGTTTCCGCGGCCCCGATCTCGACTCGGCGGTGCCGTCAGAGCTGGTTGGCGTCGCTGGGCAGCTGAACAACGTCCTGCGGCGCCTTGGATCGGGCTGGGCCCTCTTCGTCGAGGCGCAGCGGCTGCCTGCCAGCGTCTATCCGGAAGGAAGGTTTGCGGACGCAGCATCGGCGCTGGTCGATGCCGAGCGTAAGGCGGCCTTCGAGGAAGAGGGGGCGCATTACGAGTCGGCCTATTACCTGACCTTCCTCTATTTGCCGCCGGCTTGGGAATCCGCCGGCGCCGAGCGCTTTCTATATGAAGGCCGGCACCGCGCGGCGGGCGCGGATGCTCGGGAGATCCTGGCCGGCTTCACCGACCGGACGGACCGCGTCCTGCAACTCCTCGAGGGCTTCATGCCCGAGTGCCGTTGGCTCGAGGACGCCGAAACGCTGACCTACCTGCATTCCTGCACCTCGACCCGACGTCAGGGCGTGCGGGTGCCGGAGGTGCCCATGTACCTCGACGGGCTACTCGCCGATCAGCCTCTGACGGGCGGCCTGGAGCCGAAGCTCGGCGACGATCATCTGCGCGTTCTCACGATTGTTGGTTTCCCGGGAACGACGACACCGGGAATCCTCGACGAGCTCAACCGCCTGGCCTTTGCCTATCGCTGGTCGACGCGCGCGATCATGCTCGACAAGACCGACGCCACCCGCCTGCTGACACGCATCCGCCGACAGTGGTTCGCCAAGAGGAAGTCCATCGCGGCCATCCTCAAGGAGGTCATGACCAACGAGGCGTCGACGCTCGTCGACACCGATGCGCACAACAAGGCGATCGATGCCGATGCCGCACTGCAGGAGCTCGGCGCCGACGCGGTCGGTGCGGCCTACTGCACGATCACCGTAACGGTATGGGACGACGACCCGCGCATCGCCGATGAACGCCTTCGGCTCGTCGAGAAGGTGATCCAGGGTCGCGACTTCACCTGCATGGTGGAGAGGGTCAATGCCGTCGACGCCTGGCTCGGCTCCCTGCCAGGGCATGTCTATGCCAACGTGCGCCAGCCGCCGGTCTCGACGCTCAACCTGGCGCACATGATCCCCTTGTCGGCGGTCTGGGCGGGTCCGGCGGCGGATGAGCACTTCGATGCGCCGCCGCTCCTCTTCGGCAGGACGGAAGGGGCGACGCCGTTCCGGTTCTCCCTCCATGTTGGCGATGTCGGCCATACGCTCGTGGTCGGCCCGACGGGCTCCGGCAAATCCGTGCTGCTGGCTCTCATGGCCTTGCAGTTCCGGCGCTACGACAAGGCACAGGTGTTCGCCTTCGACTTCGGCGGTTCGATCCGCGCCGCGGCGCTAGCGATGGACGGCGATTGGCATGACCTCGGCAGCGCGCTCGGCGAAGAGGAAAGGGAGCCCGTCGCCCTCCAACCCCTGGCGGCCATCGACGATGTCGCCGAGCGGGGTTGGGCTGCGGACTGGATCGCCGCCCTCCTGGCTCGGGAGAAGATCGCGATAACGCCGGAGGTGAAGGACCATCTCTGGTCGGCCCTCGGGTCCCTGGCATCCGCCCCCGTCGACGAACGCACGCTGACCGGCCTATCGGTGCTGCTGCAGTCGGCCGCCCTCAAGCGGGCCCTCCAGCCCTATTGTCTTGGGGGCGCCTATGGCCGTCTGCTGGACGCGGAGGCCGAGCGGCTTGGCAGCACGTCGGTGCAGGTCTTCGAGACCGAGGGGCTGATCGGCACCGGCGCCGCGGCTGCCGTGCTCGCCTATCTGTTCCATCGAATTGAAGCGCGTCTCGACGGTAGCCCGACCCTGTTGATCGTGGACGAGGGCTGGCTCGCCCTGGACGACGAGGATTTCTCGGACCAGCTGCGCGAATGGTTGAAGACCTTACGCAAGAAGAACGCCTCGGTCGTCTTTGCGACCCAATCGCTTTCTGACATCGATGGCTCCGCCATCGCGCCGGCCATCATCGAGAGCTGCCCGACCCGGCTCTTCCTGCCGAACGAGCGGGCGATCGAACCGCAGATCACGGAGATCTATCGCCGCTTCGGTCTTAATGACCGTCAGATCGAGATTCTCGCTCGGGCGATGCCGAAGCGTGACTACTACTGCCAGTCCCGCCGCGGCAATCGGCTGTTCGAACTCGGCCTTGGCGAGGTCGCGCTTGCCCTCACGGCGGCTTCGTCGAAGGCCGACCAGGCTCTCATCGAACGGATTCTCGCCGAGCATGGCCGCGAGGGCTTCCTTGCCGGCTGGCTTCAAGCTCGCGGCGCGCCGTGGGCTGCCGATCTCATCCCCGACCTCAGCACAGGAGAATTGTCATGACTTCTATCCGTCGTTGCGGCGTTACGCTTTTGGCCTGCCTCGCTCTCTCCGGCGGTGCGTTGCCAGCTGCGGCGCAGATGCACGTGTTCGATCCTACCAATTATTCTCAGAACCTGCTGACCGCGGCGCGCACGCTTGAGCAGATCAATAATCAGATCCTGTCGCTTCAGAATGAAGCGCAGATGCTGATCAACCAGGCCCGCAATCTCGCGAGCCTACCCTACTCCTCGCTGCAACAGCTCCAGCAGTCGATCGGACGGACCCGGCAACTGCTGAGCCAAGCCCAGAACATCGCCTACGACGTCCAGCAGATCGATCGGGCCTTCTCGACGACTTACGCGCCGGCATCGGCAAATCAGTCGACGCAATCGCTGATCGCCAATGCGCAGACCCGATGGCAGAACTCCGTCGCTGGCCTCCAGGACGCTTTGCGTGTGCAGGCGACCGTTGTCGGTAATCTCGACACCAACCGCTCAGAAATGTCCGCCTTGATCGATGCCAGCCAAGGCGCGGCGGGGGCACTGGAGGCGGCGCAAGCCGGCAACCAGCTCATCGCGCTTCAGGCGCAGCAGCTCTCCGATCTCACGGCGACGGTCGCGGCGCAGGGCCGGGCACAGAGCCTCGAGGCGGCCGCTCGCGTGGCCGCCCAGGACCAGGCGAGGGAACAGCTTCGCCGCTTCCTCGCGCCCAACACCGGTTATCAGCCGTCCACTGTGCGCATGTTCCACGAATAAGCCCGCCGCCGCGTGGGCAAGAGGTACGGAGTGAAAGCCGATGGGCGGTACAGGCGTTATCGACCGGTTCCTCGAAGTCTTTACCAGCTACATCGACAGCGGCTTCGGGTTGCTGGGCAGCGAAGTGGGCTTCCTAGCCGCCACGCTGGCCGCGATCGACCTGACGCTGGCCGCGCTGTTCTGGGCCTGGGGCCGGGACGAGGATGTCATCGCCCGGCTCGTCAAGAAGACCCTGTTCATTGGTGTCTTCGCCTATCTCATCGGCAACTGGAACAGTCTGGCCCGTACCGTATTTGACAGCTTCGCAGGCCTTGGCCTGAAGGCTTCTGGCACCGGCCTGTCGGTGGCGGATTTTCTACGGCCCGGGCGAGTGGCCCAGGTCGGTCTCGATGCCGGACGGCCGCTTCTGGAGTCGATCTCGGGGCTGATGGGCTACATCAGCTTCTTCGAGAACTTCATCCAGATCGTGGTGCTGCTGTTCGCCTGGATCGTGGTCCTACTCGCCTTCTTCATCCTCGCCGTCCAGCTCTTCATCACCCTGATCGAGTTCAAGCTGACAACGCTCGCCGGGTTCGTGCTGATTCCATTTGGCCTCTTCAGCAAGACCGCGTTCCTGGCGGAGCGCGTGCTGGGCAATGTCGTTTCCTCCGGCGTGAAGGTCCTGGTGCTGGCGGTCATCGTCGGGATCGGCTCGACACTCTTCTCTCAGTTCACCTCAGGTACTGGGGCCCAGCCGTCTATCGAGGATGCCATGGCGCTGGTGCTCGCCTCCCTGGCCCTGCTGGGCCTTGGCATCTTCGGGCCCGGCATCGCCAACGGCATCGTCTCGGGCGGACCCCAGCTCGGGGCCGGCGCGGCGGTGGGAACCGGGCTGGCGGCTGGCGGGCTTGCCGCCGCAGGCGGCGCCCTTGCGACCGGCGGTGCGAGCGCCCTGGCCGGTGCTGCGGGCGCGGCCGCCCGCGGCTCGGCGGCCCTGGCAGGTGGAGCCGCAACCGCCTACCGCGCCGGCGGCCTGTCCGGCGTGACCGTCGCTGGCGCGTCCGCCGCGGCCAGCCCGCTCCGCCGGGCAGCAGAAGGCGCTTCCAGCAGCTTCGCAGCGGGCGGGCGGGCCGCTGCCGGCGGTGCCGAGAGCGGCACTGCGGCGGGTCCGCCGGACGCGCCGCCCGCCTGGGCGCGGCGCATGAGGCGGAGCCAGGCCGCAAGTCACGGCGCTTCCGCCGCCACGCACGCCATCCGCTCCGGCGATCACGGCGGTGGCGGCGCCTCCATCGATCTCTCTGAAGGGAACCATTGATGTTCAAGCGTTCGTCCGTCCGTTACGGCCATACACCGGTGCCGGAGACGCCCTACCAGAAGGCTGCGCAGGTCTGGGACGACCGGATCGGCTCCGCGCGCGTGCAGGCCAGGAACTGGCGCCTGATGGCGTTCGGTTGCCTCGTGCTGTCGGCGGGACTGGCAACAGCGCTCGTTTGGCAGGCCGCCCGGGGGACGATCACGCCCTGGGTCGTTCAGGTCGACAGGCTGGGCCAGGCGCAGGCGATCGCCCCGGCTGACGCCTCCTATCGGCCGACCGATCCACAGATCGCCTTTCACCTTGCGCGTTTCATCGAAGACGTGCGTGCACTGCCGTCCGACGCGGTCGTTCTGCGCCAGGGCTGGCTACGGGCATACGAGTTCACGACGGATCGTGGGGCCGCGACCCTCAACGACTATGCGCGCCGCGCCGATCCGTTTGCCAAGCTCGGCAAGATGCAGGTCTCCGTCGAGGTCTCGAGCGTCATCCGGGCATCGCCGGAGAGTTTTCGGGTGGCCTGGACCGAGCGGCGCTTCGAAAGCGGCCAACTCGCTGCCACCGAGCGCTGGGCCGCCATCCTCACCATCGTGATCGAAACGCCGCGCGACGCCGATCGCCTGCGCAAGAATCCGCTCGGGGTATTCGTCAATGCCATCAACTGGTCGAAGGAGCTCGCACAATGAGGTATCGCAGCATGCGGCCAGCCGTCTTCGTCTCCCTGCTGGCGATCACCGGATGCGCGTCGACCAAGCCGCCGCAGATCAGTTACGACGAGAGCGTGCCGCCGCTCCCGATATCCTCCGCGCCCGCCGAGGATCCGCCGCCGCGGCCTCTGCACGTTCCACCGGCTTGGACACCGGCGCGCGGAGGATCGGGCGATGCGAGGGACCCGGTGGCGCGCGTCGAGGCTGCCAATGGCGCCGCCCGCGTGGAGCCGCGCCGCGAGGGTTATTTCAACGCGGTGCAGGTGTTTCCCTACAGCCCGGGAGCTCTCTATCAGGTCTACGTCGCCCCAGGACAGGTCACCGACCTTGCCTTGGAACCTGGCGAGCAGCTCACGGGGGCAGGTCCGGTAGCGGCCGGCGATACGGTACGTTGGATCATTGGCGACACCGAGAGCGGTAACGGCGATACGCGTCGTGTCCACATCCTGGTCAAGCCAACCCGGCCTGCCATCGTGACCAACCTCGTGGTCAACACCGACCGGCGTACCTATCTCATTGAGCTGCGAGCGCACGAGCGCCCCTATATGCCCTCGGTCGCATGGTTCTACCCGGAGAGCCGAGGCAAGAGCCTACGCGCTCTGCCGCCTGTGCCGGTCCTCCCTGAGATCGCTCAGCGCCGGTACCGTTACTCAATCGAGGGCGACAAGCCGCCCTGGAGACCGGTGAACGCCTACGACGATGGGCGCAAGGTCTATGTCGAGTTCTCGCCTGGCATTGTGCAGGGTGAGATGCCTCCTCTCTTCGTCGTCGGTGCGGATGGCAAGCCGGAGCTCGTCAACTCCCGGGCATATGGCAACGTCCTGATCGTCGACCGCTTGTTCGCTGCGGCTGAGTTGCGATTGGGCGGGGAGAGCCAGCAGATCGTCCGGATCGTCCGTACGGACGGAAGACGCTAGCGATGACCGATCAATCTCAGTCGGATTCGCCGCAGTCGACGGCCACTCAGCCCTTCAGGCTGCGATCGGAGGGACCCCGAGTCATGCGTCTGTCGCGCACTGTGCTGATCGGCGGGACGGCGCTGACCCTGTTCCTGGTCTGCGGCGCGGTGCTGTGGGCTTTGCAGAGCGACCGGTTACGGGGTGTCTCACCCCAGGAACTCTACACCACCGACCGGCCGCGCGTGGCGGACGGTCTGGCGGCGCTGCCGCGCGACTACACGGGTGTTCCTCGGGATGTCCCGCCACTCGGGCCGCCGCTGCCGGGCGACCTTGGCCGGCCGATCGTGGCAGCTCAGGGTCAGCCCGGTCCGTCATCGCCCGATGCGGAGCAACAGCGCCGGGCGCAGGAGACGGAGGCGGCGCGCGTCAGCCGCCTGTTCGCGCCCGGCAATCGTCAGACACAGGCTGGTGGCGCGGGTATTCCCCCTTCTCAATCATCAATGTCGGCGGGGGCTGCGGCGACAGACGAAGCCTCGATCCAGAATGGACAAGACCGCAAGGTCGCCTTCATCAATGCGCCTGTCGATCGGAAGACGACGACTCCCGATCGTCTGGTGCGGCCCGCTTCGCCGTTTGTGCTCCAGGCCGGCGCCGTCATTCCGGCGGCGCTGATCACCGGCCTTCGATCCGACCTGCCGGGACAGATCACCGCCCAGGTGACGGAGAACGTCTATGACACGCCGACGGGTGGCGCGTTGCTCATTCCGCAAGGGGCACGCCTGATCGGCGTCTACGACAGCCAGGTCAGCTTCGGACAGTCACGTCTTCTGCTGGTCTGGACGCGGCTGCTTCTGCCCAACGGCCGCTCGATCGTGCTCGAACGACTACCTGGGGCGGATGCCCGCGGTCAGGCCGGTCTGGAAGACGGCGTCGACCATCACTGGGGTTCCCTGTTCAAGGCAGCACTTCTCTCGACAATCTTGGCGGTCGGCACCGAACTGGGATCGGACCAGAATGATAGCGATATCGTCCGTGCACTGCGCCGCAGTGCGGGAGACACGCTGAACCAGGCCGGGCAGCAAGTGGTGCGGCGCAATCTCAACGTCCAGCCCACCCTCACGATCCGCCCCGGGTATCCGGTCCGGGTCATCGTGACGCGCGATCTCGTGCTTCAGCCTTACCGCAAATAGGAGAAACCCGATGTCCAAGCTCAAGCTCGGTGCCATCCTGGACGAGAAGCCTGTGAAGCTGACGGTGGATTTGCCGGCAGCAATCCACCGGGATCTCGTCGTCTACGCCGAGGCCCTCGGCCGTGAAACAGATCAAACGATCGATCCGGCCAAGCTCGTGGGACCGATGTTGGCTCGGTTCATGTCTGCCGATCGTGCCTTTGCCAAAGCGCGCCGGTCCGCGAGAGGCGCGGCGCAGCAGGCGGAAACTAGAGCGGGATGAATTGAGAAGGAATCGAAGGGAATTCCCTAAGGCATGTTGATCTAATTCAACCTGCTGGCTGGGTTGGAGGCCAGCAGGGATGGCACGAGCCTATTCGATGGACCTTCGGGAGCGGGTAGTCTTCTCGGTAGGGCGGGAGGGCTTGTCGTGTAACTAGGCGGCGGCCCGCTTTGGAGTTGCGATCAGCACGGCGATCGACTGGGTGAACCGCTATCGTCGGACCGGCAGCTTGGCGCCGTGGCAGATCGGCGGGTACCGGCCGAGGAAGCTTGTTGGCAAGTACCGGGACTGGCTGCTGCAGCGCTGTCGGGAGCGCGAGTTCACCCTGCGCGGGCTAGTCGGCGAGTTGGCAGAGCGCGGCCTGAGTGTGGGCTATCGCGTGGTCTGGGGGATCGTCCACGAGGAGAAGCTGAGTTATACCAACCCGCTTAGAGGCTGACCGATGCCCAAGCTCGGCGTCCGATGGATCGGATGCGGGCAGGATCGTCGGTTAGAAAGCGCCAGGCGGCGCAGCAGGCCTCGACGATGTCGTCGTATGTGTCCCAGACCCCTGAGCAGAGAATGTTTTCGCGCAAGTAGTGCCAGACATTCTCCATCGAGTTCAGTTCGGGAGAGTAGGGCGGCAAGGGCAGCAGGGTGATGTTGTCGGGTACGCGCAATCGTCCCCCGGTCTGGTGCCAACCGGCGCAGTCGCAAATCAGTACGGCATGGGCCAGCGGCGAGACCTCGGCGCCGATCACCTTCAAATGGTGGCTCATCGCCTCGGCATTGACCTTCGGCATCACGATCGCCGCGCCGACGGCGCGGTCCGGACAGATTGCGCCGAAGATGTAGGCCGAGTCGTGCCGGTTATCGCGCACCATCAACGGTCGCGAGCCGATCGGCGCCCAGACATAGGCGTGGGTTCCCTTCTGGCCGACCCTGGCCTCGTCCTTACATGAGGGTTCAGGTGTCAACGCTGTTTTGCGATGGCCCCTCCTGTCTTAATCGTTTTGCTTTCAAAGCACTTCCGGGCTCGGGGCTATCTGCATCGCAGCGGGTGCTGCGTCACCTTACATGCGGTCGGGCTGCATCGGCGGCCCGCACCATAATGCCTCTTGCACGAGGCTTTGCCCCGACGAGGCACGACCAACCTGAAACGCGATAGCACGAGGCTATCAAAGAATAAGACGGTCGCGCTCCCCGCATCGCCGCTGGCGAGATCTCCGCCTGCAGCAATCCTGTCAGATCATGCCGTGGCCGCGCTTTCTGCCCTGAGCGCGATGCCGTCCGGCACAACCCCCGTCTCCACGTAGCGCCACAGTGCGATCAGGAGCTTTCTCGCCATCGCCACGATTGCAATCCGCCGGGTGCGCCCCTGGAGCGTGCCCACGCGCTCGCGAAACCAAGTGGCGAGCGCACTGTCGGGTTGATAGCGCAGCCAGAGCCAGGCGAGCTGGATCATGGTCGTGCGTGCCCGTGGATTGCCGGCTCGACTGATGCTTCGGTCGCGGTCCATGCCGCCGCTCTGGTAGGGCATGGGTGTGATGCCAACATAGCTTGCAAGCTGGCGACGATTACCAAAAGAGCGATAGAACACCTCGCGCGCCAGCACGGCAGCGAAATTCTCACCGATGCCGCGGATGCGCTGCAAGGCGGCGATCTTGCCAACCATCGTGTCGCCCACTTGTGCTTCTTCAAATGCGTGGGCACGATCAGTTTCCAGCTCGCGGATCAGCTCCAGGACCAGCACAAGCCGGCGGCGCAGGCGGTGGAGTTCGGTGCGCAGCAATGGTGGAAGGGCGCGTCCGTCGCCTGTCCGCAACGCCGCCACGTCGCGCTCCCAGGAGCGTAATGACGGCCTTCCCCTGATACCTTGCGCGAACAGCAATGCCTCGATGCGGTTCTCGATGCGCAGCCTATCCTGCACCAGGTGCTCGCGCTCACGGTGCGGTCGCTTGGCATCCTCCTCGTCCGGTGTCGGCACCCGCACCATGCTGCACACCTGCCGATCGCCAGCCAGCCAGGTGGCGAGCACGCGCAGCATACCCTCCGCGTCGAGCCGGTCGGTTTTGGCCCGGCGCGCACGTCGGTTGACCAGGATGCTCGCCGGCTCCAACACGTAAGCGGCGATCCCATGCGCGGCCAGCAATCGGTGCAGCCAGAATCCATCCCGGCCAGCCTCAAAGCAGCACACCACGTCAATTGCGCAGCCCAGCTTGGCCGAAGCCTTCGACCGCAGATCTCCGATCGTTTTGAGCAACGCCGCTGCGTCACCCCCCTCCAGACGATGCAATCGCGGCTTCTCGATGCCCGGCGCGCGTTCGGCCACGAGCCATGACGTGAGGCTAAGTTCGATGGCGACATAGACGGTTTTCTCTGACGGCATGGCGGCGGGTTCCCTTGTCTGGTTGCGGATGCTGCCAATGTTGCTCAATCAGCCCAGGCCGTGTCCTGCCTCATAGCATCTGGAACCAGATCTCGATCGGTCCACCGAGCGCGCGGGCGGGCAAGGCCGCCGTCAGCAGGCTGGCGAAGTTTTTTTGAAAGTCTCTTCCGCTTCGGCGATCTTCCGGGGATGGCTCGGACGAGGTTGCAGCCGGGTCAACCCCAGCTCATGCAGCCACCGGCCCACCGTGCTCTCGTGCACTTCGACGGCAAACCGCCGCGCCACCTCGGCCTGCAGGTCAACGCAGCGCCAGCGCACCACCTGGTGCTCGGCCGGATCGGGGCCGGCCAGGACCACCGCCTTCAACTTCGCCATCTGGGCCGCGCTCAGGGCCGGCGCTCGGCCTGGGCTGCGGCGAGACTTCAGACCTTCCGATCCCGGCCTCGTTGTAGCGATGGATCCAGTCGCGCAACGTTTGACGGTCCATGACGCCCAGTGCCGCTGCCTCGCCACGACACCGACCTTCCACCACCGACGCCAGCGCCAATAGCCGGCAAACCTGCGCACTATCCGCGCTCTTGCTGGCGTGATGGCGAAGCTCCAACGCCGTATGATCCGAGCGCGTAACCTCGACTGCCGTTCCCATTCGATACCCCGTCAGCGACCTGGAGACGAGCAATCGAATCACAAATCGCGACTACGAGGAATCCCATACCGAGAGTCAAGCTCAGTAAGGGTTGGTACTAGAAAAAAAGACGTTGATCGCCAGCGAACGGGATCGTCCCGACGTGGCCCGGCGACATCGTCATCATGGACAACCTCGGTTCGCACAGGAGCAGCGCTGTCCGAAGGAGCCTCCGGACGGTCGGAGCCAAGCTCTTCTTCCTGCCCAAATACTCGCCCGATCTGAACCCGATCGAGATGCTCTTCTCAAGGCTCAAGCATGGCTTGCGAAACGCCGCCCAGCGAACTCACGACGCCGTCTATCACGCCATCGCCTAGTTACTGCCAACCGTCCCGCCCGAAGAATGCCGCAACTACTTCTCTAAAGCCGGATACGCTCAGACCTAGAATCGCTCTAGCAGGCTGTTGAAAAATGCATCGCGGCGATCATTGGAAGATGATTCACTGATCTGAGAGTTCAGACGGGGCGATGATGCGCGGATCGGATGAGCGTTCGGGATCGCTGTTCAGCTATGTGG
>NZ_SCUT01000015.1 GCF_004297265.1 Reyranella sp. | reverse complement strand
GGGCGCGGGCTCGTACTCGCGACGGCGAATATTGAAGCAACCGAGATGTGGCTTCGAGACATCCCTGCGGCTGAGAATCGCCGAAGGAAAGTCTATGCCGAGAGCAGGGCGCACCGGAACGATGGTGCCAAGTGGCTTACCATTGGGGCTGCGGCCACAATCGGTGTGAGCTGAGTGGTGCCGGTGAACGTCAATTGTCCGAGCCCCTGCTGTTAGCGTCGCTGCAGCGAAACAGCAGCGCAGAAGGCGAGCGATGGAATTCTTCTCAGGTCTCGAAGTGTCGATGGAGCGGACAGTGAGCAGTTACCGTCTGCGGCTTCTCCTGACACAGCGCCGCAACCTCAAGCGTAAGGTGCTAAATCTTGAGAACACCATCCGGCACTCGCTGAAGGCCTTCGGATCCACATCAAGGGCACGGGGCGCATGGGCTTCGACGCGGCGGTGCGCGACGCAATAACGGGCGATGGGCTGGCCTGCGAGCTGATGGATGCCACGCTGACGGGGCGAGCAATGCTGTAGAAGCAATACCGCCGGCTGCACGACTTGGTGGTGAAGTTCGTGGCGCGTCACGAGTTCTGTCGGCACTTCGTGGCGATCCCGGGCGTCGGTCCGGTGACGGCATTGAGCTTCATGACGGCAATCGATGATCCCGAGGCGTTCATCCGCTCCCATGTGCGCCGGTTGGAGGCGTTGCGCCGGGCAGGCCATGCCGAGCGGCTCGACGCCGATCGTTGGCGCGTCCCGGCCGATCTGGTCGGCCGGGGCCAGGCCTATGATCTGGCGCGGGACCGCGGGAATATCCGGATCGGCATCCTGTCAACCACCGGCCTCGATCATCAGATCGGCCATGAGGGTGCGACCTGGCTGGACCGCGAGCTTGCGGTCCGCGAGCGTACCGTCCTGGCGGATGAAGGGTTTGGCCGGGAGGTGAAGACGGCGCTGGAGAGGCGCAAGCAGTCGCTGGTCGACATGGGCTATGCCACCGACCATGGGGATGGCCGTGTCATTGCGCCCAAAGACCTGATTCGACGGCTCGAAGCCGTCGACATCGACCGGGCCGGCAGGACGCTGGCCGCGGAGCGCGGACGAGAGTGGCAGCCGGCCGTTCCCGGCAACTATGTCGGTGGCCAGCTGTTGGGGTCGACCCAGCTCGCCAGCGGCCGGTTCGCCATGATCGACGATGGGATGGGCTTCAGCCTCGTGCCCTGGCGGCCGGTGCTGGAGCAGCAGATGGGCCGGCACATCTCCGGCATCGCCACGCCCGGCGGCGATGTCGACTGGTCGTTCGGGCGGAAACGCGGGCTTGGACTGTGAGCCATGATCTGCTTGCGGGCAGGAGGCCGGACCGGCGTCAGCCCGTCAAGGCCGCAGCCGCTTCGCGGTGGCGCGTGCCGCGCCAGCCTTGACCGCCTGTCGCCGGTCCGCCAAGCGCTTGGCAAGCAATCAAGGCGGATTGGGAGCGGTCCGCTCCTTTTCTGATCCAGTGGCTGGTCAAGGCGAGCGGCTCATGATAGGTTACATGTAACCCATGCGGAGGATGATCATGGCCCCGGCAACGAAGCCCAAGCCGTCCCGCGTCAAGGTGCGGGAACATCGAAAGCGCCTGCGCTTGCAAGGCCTGCGTCCGATCCAGATCTGGGTGCCGGACGTGCGGGCGCCGTCGTTCCGATCGCAAGCGCATCGGCAGTCGCTCGCCGTCGCGAGAAGTGCCCGAGCCGCCGAAGATCAGGCGTTCATCGACGCGGTGTCGGACTGGGGCGATGAATGAGGCGTGGCGATATCTGGACCGTCGCAGGCGGCAAGGGCTATGCGGGCAAGCCGCGGCCCGTCGTCATCGTGCAGGATGACAGCTTCAACGCCACCGCTTCCGTCACCGTCTGCGCCTTCACCACCGACAAGACCGAAGCGCCGCTGTTCCGGCTGCCCGTGGAACCGAACGAGCGCAACGGGCTGCGCGCGGCCTCTCGGCTGATGGTGGACAAGCTCACCACCGTCCCGAAGGGCAGGGTCGGCGCCCAGGTCGGCCGCCTCGACGAGGAGGACATCCTGCGGCTCAATCGGGCCATCCTCGTATTCCTCGGGCTCGCCATCTCTCCACGGACCAAGCAGGAGGCATAAGCCCATGAACATATGCCGCCTGACGCCCGCCGGCGCGACGCTGGCACCGCCGCGAGCCGCCCTGTCCCTGTTTGGCTATCCCAGGCTACGCGTCGGGCTGTGGAGTAGAGAGGGACGATTGTCTCCGTCCGGCGTCTCCACGACTTTGGTGGAATGCCTCGCCCCGTGCGTTCACGTCCACCATCGGCGTCGGAACAGCTCCGCCAGCTGCTCGGCGAGCCGTGGCCATTCCCGGGCCGCCCGCCCACGCACGACCTCTCGACCTGGACCGTCACTGACGACTGGCCGGCAGACGTTCCTGTCACCGAAGCCGAGATCGACGTCTTCGAACGCTGGTTCGGCGACCTGTTCGACGAGCTGTTCGGGCCACACTCATGATCTGACCAGGAGACACCTGCCATGACCGTGCCGCTGCGCGCCGCCCTCTACCTGCGCGTCTCGACGGCGCGGCAGGCCGAGCATGATGTCTCCATCCCCGACCAGAAGCGCCAGGGCGAGGCCTATTGCCAGTCTCGCGGCTATTCGGTTGTCGAGACCTTCGTGGAGCCGGGCGCATCGGCGACGAACGATCGCCGCCCCGAGTTCCAACGGATGATCGAGGCGGGGACCGCCAAGCCCGCGCCGTTCGATGTGGTGGTCGTCCATTCGTTCAGCCGCTTCTTCCGCGACCACTTCGAGCTGGAGTTCTATGTCCGCAGGCTGGCCAAGAACGGCGTCAAACTGCTCTCCATCACCCAGGAGATGGGCGACGATCCGATGCACGTCATGATGCGGCAGATCATGGCGCTGTTCGACGAGTATCAGTCCAAGGAGAACGCCAAGCACGTCATCCGTGCCCTGAAGGAGAATGCCCGCCAGGGCTTCTGGAACGGAGCGCTGCCGCCGATCGGCTATCGCACCGTCGCCGCCGAGATGCGCGGAGCGAAGGTCAAGAAGAAGCTGGAGATCGACCCGCTGCACGCCGAGACGGTACGGCTGGTCTACCGTCTTGCCCTCCAGGGCGACGGCACCTCGGGTCAGATGGGCATCAAGAACATCGTCTCCCATCTCAACCGCAACCGCATCTTCACCCGTGATGGCGGGCGCTGGGGCATCGCCCAGATCCATCGCATGCTGACCAGCCGGACCTATGCGGGCGAGCATCACTTCAACAGGCGGTCGAAGACCCGGGAGTGGAAGCCGGTCAGCGAGGTGGTGACGGTTGCCGTCCCGCCGATCATCGACCGGCAGACGTTCGAGGCGGTGCAGGCGCTGCTCAAGGCCCGCAATCCCAAGGTCATGCCCGCTCGCGTGATCAGCGGCCCGACCATGCTTACCGGGCTCATCCACTGCGCCAGGTGCGGTGGAGCCATGACCATCCGCACCGGCAAGAGCGGCCGCTATCGCTATTACGCCTGCTCGACCAGGGCGCGGCAGGGTGAGACCGGCTGCGAAGGGATGGCCATACCGATGGAGAAGCTGGACGACCTGGTCGCCAGCCACCTGAAGGACCGCCTGCTTCAGCCCGAACGACTGGAAACCATCCTTGCCGGCGTTCTCGACCGCAGGGAGGAGCGTGCCGATCGCCGCCGCGCGCATATTGCCGAGTTGAACAAGCGCGCCACCGAGGCGGATTTGCGTCTCAAGCGTCTCTATGACGCCATCGAGACGGGAGTGGCCGGGCTCGACGATCCGGCGCTCAAGGATCGCATCGAGGCCCTGAAGGCCGTTCGCGATCAGGCCAAGGCCGACGCCGTACGCGCGCAGGCCATGCTTCAGAACTCAGGCCAGCAGGCGGTGACGCCGCAGACGTTGCACAAGTTCGCCCGCACCGCGCGGGAGCGTATCCGAATCGAGGGCGGTGGCTATCGCCGGGACCATCTGCGCGCGCTTGCACAGCGCGTGGAGGTCGATACCGGCGAGGTCCGGATCATGGGATCGAAGTCCCGGCTGCTCCAGACCCTGGTGGCGAACGGCGGCGTAAACGCAGTGCCCACTCAAGGACTGAAATGGCGGACAGGGCGGGATTCGAACCCGCGGTGGCTGTTACACCACGCACGCTTTCCAAGCGTGTGCCTTAAACCGCTCGGCCACCTGTCCGGGAAGCGCGGTCGGCCGCTCTTATAGCGC
>NZ_SCUT01000014.1 GCF_004297265.1 Reyranella sp. | reverse complement strand
CGACGATTCGAAGGCCACGTTCGAGCAGCAGCAGGGCGGCCGGCCGATCATCAGCTTCACCTTCAATTCGGCCGGCGGCCGCGCCTTCTGCGCCGCCACCCGCGCCAACATCGGCAAGCGCCTGGCCATCCAGCTCGACGGCGAGATCATCAGCGCCCCGGTCGTGCAGAGCGCGATCTGCGGCGGCAGCGGCATCATCACCGGCAGCTTCACGACCCAGCAGACGCAGGAGCAGTCGCTGCTGCTGCGCTCCGGCGCGCTGCCTGCAACGCTCACCATCGTCGAAGAGCGCACAGTAGGCGCCGATCTCGGTGCCGATGCCATCCATGGCGGCATGCTGGCTGCCGCCTTCGGCACGCTGCTCGTCGCAATCTTCGTCTTCGCCGCCTATGGGCCGACCTTCGGCGGTTTTGCCAACCTCGCCATGCTGGTCAACCTGTTGCTGGTCCTCGCCGGTATGTCACTGCTCGGGGCGTCGCTGACCCTGCCCGGCATCGCGGGCCTTGTCCTCACCGTCGGCATGTCAGTCGACTCCAACGTGCTGATCTACGAACGCGTGCGCGAGGAGCGAGCCAACGGACGATCGCCCTTCGGCGCGCTCGCCATCGGCTACGAGCGGGCATTGTCGGCCGTGCTGGACTCCAACATCACGGCGCTGATCGCCGGCGTCCTGCTGTTCGGCTTCGGTTCGGGCCCGATCCGCGGCTTCGCCACGACGCTGACACTCGGCCTGCTTACCCACCTTTTCACCGCCACCGTCTTCACCCGCATGCTACTGGCGGTTTGGGTCCACTGGCGGCGGCCGACCGAGCTGCCGCTGTCGGGCGGCAACATGCTCTGGCGGCCGCTGCGTCTCGTGCCGGCACACACGAGCTTCGATTTCCTGGGCAAACGCCGCCTGGCTCTCGCGCTGTCGACGGTTGTCAACCTCCTGGCGCTGCTGGCGGTGGCCTTCGTCGGCCTCAACTTCGGCATCGATTTCAAGGGCGGAATCGCTATGCAGGTTCGCGCCAAGCAGGGCGTGGCACAACTCGACGAGCTGCGCTCAACGGTGGGTGCGCTGGGTGTCGGCGAGGTCGCGCTCCAGGAATTCGGCGATCCCAGCACGGCGTTGATCCGCATCCAACGCCAGGAAGGCGGGTCGCACTGCGTCGCGGGTGCCCAGAGGATCATGCAGAAGCGTGCCGGCCCCGGCTGGCAGGTCAAGCCTGGTGCGGCCGGCACCGCCAAAGTCGATTTCACGTCGCCGGTGGCGCTCGATTCCGCCGCCTGGCGCGAGGCGGTAAGCCGCGCCGGTCTCACCCTGCAGGAGCGGCAGCTCCCGCGCGGCTCGACCAATACGGCTACTGTCGACATGTCGCCCGAGAGCCAGGCGGAATGGTGCCAGCAGGTCGCCATCAAGCTGGTCGAGGATGCGATCGGCAGCAATTACGAGCTGCGCAGCACCGAGTCGGTCGGGCCCAAGGTCGGTGAGGAGCTCATGAACGGCGGAATCCTCGCCGCGCTCGCGACCATGGCGGCGATCGTCGTCTATATCTGGTTCAGGTACGAGTGGCAGTTTGGCGTCGGGGCCCTGATCGCCATGCTGCATGACATCATTACGACATTGGGCATCTTCGTGATCTTCCAGCTCGATTTCAGCCTCACGGCGCTTGCTGCGGTTCTGACCATCGCGGGCTATTCGATCAACGACAAGGTTGTGATCTTCGACCGCGTGCGCGAGAACATGCGCCGCTACAAGAAGATGAACCTGGTCGAACTGTTGAACCTCAGCATCAACGAGGCGCTGGCCCGCACCCTAATGACGGCAAGTACCGTGTTCGTCGCCGTGGCGGCGCTGGTTCTGTTCGCCGGACCTGTACTCTACAGCTTCTCGATCGCCATGCTGTGGGGCGTTTTCGTCGGCACCTACTCCTCGATCTGGATCGCCTGCGCGGGACTGGTCTACATGAAGCTCCGGCCGGAGCAGGTCCGCACCGGGGAAGTGCCGGCCGAGAAGGCGAAGGCCTAGGTGGGAGGGGCCGAGGTCGTCGCCGCGTTGCGCTTGTGCACCGGCAGCCGCCGTGAACCGGTGGCCACGACGATCAAGGCCGCCCCAACGTCGTGAGCGCACTCGCGGCGTCCGGCTGCGACTTGTAGTGCTTGTAGATCTTGTAGGGTGCAGCCAGGCCGAAGATTGCAAACAGTGCGACGCAGACCAGCGTCAGCGCCGCGCGTCGAACGACGACGGACATGTCGTCGGGCCTCGACGGGTCATGGGTTTCGGATTTCATGCCGTTCGCTAACTCGAAACGGCATAGGGAATCGAGACAGGTCGCGATGTGCCGTCATAGTCGCGGCATAGGAGCGGAGGTGAGTCCGGGTGACGTCTCCCAGTCGCCTCGGCCCGCAAGCGCCCGATCGCCCACTTTATTGACGCGTGCCCGGCTAACACTAGCGTCGCTTGTTCTGACCGGGATCGTCGCCATGGAGCATGTAACGCGCCCGGCGATCGAGGTTTTCCGTCATTCGCTTGTCCAGGGCGCGCAGCCAGCCAACGACGGCATGGCTCATGCCGCCGACGCTCTCTCCGAGACGCGAAACCTTGTGACGTTCAGGGCCGGCGAGAGTCGAAGGGGTCCTCGACGTCCGGCAGCGCAGATGAGCGATATGCAGGGTGATGTCCACAGCGCACCTTCCTCGCGAACCATATGGCTGCCAAGGCATAAGGGTTCCAGATGAGGGAATGCCGCCGAAAATAGAGATTCCATAAAGGAATCGGTCATTGACCAGCACTGCATTTTGCGGTCGAGGGCCGTTGAGATAGGTCAAAGCGGCGCGACGCTGGCGCCGTCATGGTTGCGATACGTTTTCCTATCTGGTCGAGACCGCCATGCTCTACACCAGCAACGCCACTCTGCCGATCTCGGTTCGCCAGCAGCTTCCGCCGCGAGCCCAGGATTTCTATCGCGAAGCCTTCAACGAAACATGGGCACTCCATGCCGGCGACGTGGGCCGCGAAGAGCATGCCAGCCGCGTCGCCTGGGCGGCGGTGAAGCAGCTCTACCACCTCGTACCGGGTGGCCAATGGCACCCGATTCCTTCCCCGGCTGCTCCCGCTCAAGCGGAGGGAAGCCTGTGACGTACAGGACCGTCATGGTGTCGCTCGCGCCCGGTCGGGATTGTCGGGGTGTGACCGGCGCGGCGATGGAGTTCGGCCGGCGGTTCGGTTCCGTCCTCCTGGGCCGCGCGTTCTGCCGGCCGATCCACTGCATCTGTGGAGACTATTCGGTTCCCGCGGCGCTGTTCCAGGAAGACCGCAAGCAGATCGAGCGCCATCTCCGGGAGGCGGAAGCGGAGTTCCGGTCGGCGGTGGCAACGTATGACAAGCCCGTCGATTGGAAAGGCGAGAGCAGCATCGAAGCGTTGCCGGAGCGTTTCGCCCGCGAGGCCGCCGCAGCCGACATCGTCGTCGCGGGTGTGCCCAAGGCCGGCGAGCCGGCCGACGCAACGAGGCAACCCGACCTGTGCGAGCTGGTGATGCAAGCGGGGCGTCCGGTGTTGCTGGTGCCGGAGTCGTGCCAGACGGCGAAGTTCGATCGGATAATCGTTGCCTGGAAGGATACGCGGGAGGCCCGGCGTGCTGTCGCCGATGCCTTGCCTCTCCTGGTCAAGGCCCGGAACGTCCTCGTCACCGAGATCTTCTCGCCGGACGATGAGGCCGTGGCGCGCGAGGGCGTGACGCGTGTGGCGGGCTGGCTCGCCCGTCACGGTATCGCCGCGGAGCAGAAGGTGGTCGCCGCCGAAATGGCAAATGCTTCCCAGCTCACGGGGCTGGCGCGGGAATACGGCGCCGACCTGATCGTGGCCGGCGCTTACGGCCACAACCGCCAGGGGCGATGGACGCTTGGCGGAATCACCAGCGAGCTCCTCTCGGGCAGTCGATGCGTTTTTCTCTCGCACTAGCGAGGTTGGTCGCCGTCCTCACCCTGTCGCTGATCGCAGGCTGCGCCACCAGTCCGCCGCCGGCATCCTCTTCCGTGGCGCCGTCTCCAGCGGTGCCAGCGGTCTCGGAACTCGCGGCGGCGCTTCAGGGGATCGGGATCGCGGTGCCGCCGCGCGGCAAGCTGGTCGTGGTCAACATTCCGTCGTTCGAACTCGTGGCACTCGAAGATGGGAAGCCCGTCCTGCGCAGTCGCGTCGTCGTCGGTCGGCCGTCCACCCCGACGCCCGAGCTTGCGACGGCGATCTGGGCGGTCACGTTCAACCCGTCCTGGACGCCCACGCCGGCCATGGTGCGCTGGGAAGGCGCACGTCACATGCCGCCCGGGCCGCAGAACCCGCTCGGTCGAATCCTGTTCGAACTCGACAACGATCAACTGATCTTCCTGCACGACACCAATGACCGAAGGTACTTCGAGCGCCCAGTGCGGGCATTCAGTCACGGTTGTGTGCGCGTGGAAAAGGCGCGCGCTCTGGCCGCCTGGGCGCTCGGCGTCACGGAGGCCGAGATCGACCGGTTGATCGCACATGGCGGGACTCACCGCGAGCCTCTGGCGGCCATCGTTCCGGTAGCGCTAGTCTATCGCACGCGATTTCCGGACGATGATGGCCGCCTGGCCGATTACCCCGACGTCTACCGTCAGCAAACAGCCGCCGCCGGCGCGCCGGACGAAAGCCTTCCGGGGGCGTGCCTGGGCCCGCTATAGGCTGATCGCGGTATTCATCGAGTGCTGTCCCGATGCACCGCCGGAGAGAGCCATGCCCGATTCAAAGATCCCCGATTCAAAGATCATCGACATCCGGATCAGCGACATCCGGCAGCTCTTCAATTCCCTCGATCCATCCCCCTTTCATGAAAGGGATCTCGACCGCGAGGCGGAAGAGTTCATCGTGGGATGGGCGGACGAGTATCCGCTCCAAAGTCCCCTAGAGCTCGTCATCCGCGTGCCGCGGGAGCAGCTCGACCAGGCGCGGCAATCGAACATCCAGCAGGCGGTTCACAATTATTTCTCCTACCGCGCGGTCGCGAGCGCGCGGCGCATCCGGTTCCAGCTTCGCGAAGGTCGCTTCGCCCTCCTGATCGGCCTCGCGTTCCTGGCGACCTGCATCCTGCTTCGCCAGCTCGCCGGCTCGATCACGCCGGCGCCCGTCCAGCAGGTGTTCCAGGAAGGGCTGCTGATTCTGGGCTGGGTGGCGATGTG
This sequence comes from Reyranella sp., assembly GCF_004297265.1. Taxonomy (GTDB): domain Bacteria; phylum Pseudomonadota; class Alphaproteobacteria; order Reyranellales; family Reyranellaceae; genus Reyranella. The sequence continues at coordinate 77,932 of NZ_SCUT01000014.1, read as the reverse complement.
GCGTCCGCTGCAGATCTTCCTCTACGACTGGTGGCCGGTCCGCCACCATGGCCGGCTCTATCGGAAGCTCGCCACGATGAAGGTGGATGTCCTTGCCATCTAGAGGCTAGGAAGCCAGATGGCAGGCGACGTTGCGATCGTCGACCGGGCGCAGGACCGGCATTTCGACCCGGCAGCGGTCGGTGGCCATGGGGCAGCGCGGATGGAAGGCGCAACCGGCCGGCGGGTTCATGGGGCTCGGGATCTCGCCCTGAACGGCAGCGCGGCGGCGCGGGCGACCCGGGCGAGGAACCGGCACGGCGGCGAGAAGCGCCTGCGTGTAGGGATGCAGCGGGCGGCGGTAGATGGTCTCCTTGTCGCCGATCTCCACGATGCGGCCGAGATACATGACGGCGACGCGATCGGCGATGTGCCGTACGATCCTGAGATCGTGCGAGACGAAGACGTAGCTCAAGCCGCGCTCCCGCTGCAGGTCGCGCAGCAAGTTCACGACCTGGCCCTGGACGGAGACGTCGAGCGCCGACACCGGCTCGTCACAGACGATCAGCGCCGGATCGAGGGCGAGCGCGCGGGCGATGCCGATACGCTGGCGCTGGCCGCCGGAGAACTGGTGCGCGTAGCGGGCGCCATGTTCGGGAGCGAGCCCGACCATGGCAAGGAGTGACGGTGCACGCTCGCGGCATTCCTTGCGCGGGATGCCGGCCAGCCGGAGCGGTTCGGTGACGATCTCCTGGACCTGCATGCGCGGGTTGAGCGACCCGTAGGGATCCTGGAAGATCATCTGGAAGCGCCGTCGCAGTGCCTGAAGCTCGGCGCCTTCGGCCGCGGCGACATCCGTGCCGTCGAACACGACCGAGCCCGCCGTCGGCTCCAGCAGCCGGATCAGCAGGCGGCCCAACGTCGACTTGCCGCAGCCGCTTTCACCCACCAGGCCCAGCACTTCGCCGCGCGCCACCGAGAGATCGACGTTCTCGACCGCCCGCACCGTGCCGACCCGGGCGATGCCCAGCGGTCCGCCCAGGACGGGAAAATGCTTGGTGAGACCACGGGCCGCCAGGAGTTCGGTCATCGTGCGACTGCCAGGGGCTTGAGACAGGCGGCGGCATGACCGGGCGCAAGCGAAAGCAGTGGAGGTTCCTGGGCGCGGCAGGCCGTAATGGCCTGCGGACAGCGCGGCTCGAAGCGGCAGCCGCCGAGTGACGTCGCTGGCGTGGGCACCGAACCCTCGATGACGGCCAGCCGGTCGCCTGCGCTCTCATCGTCGCTCGGCATGCAGCGCAGCAGAGCGGCGGAGTAGGGGTGCGCTGCCGCGCCGAACAGCTTCGTGGTCTCGGCACGCTCCACCACCCTGCCTGCGTACATGACGACCACGCGATGGGCCTGCTCGGCGACGACGCCGAGATCGTGGGTGATGAACAGGACGCCCATGCCGAACTCGGCCTGAAGGTCCGCGAGAAGGTCCGTGATCTGCGCCTGGATGGTCACGTCGAGCGCGGTCGTCGGTTCGTCGGCGATCAGCAGAGCGGGATCGCAGGCGAGTGCCGCCGCGATCATCACGCGCTGGCGCATGCCGCCGGACATGCGGTGCGGATAGTCGTCGTAGCGTCGTGCCGCGGAAGGGATACCCACCCGGTCGAGCAGGGCGATGGCTCGTGTTCGCGCGTCGCGCTTCGAGAGGCCACGATGGAGCCGAAGCGGCTCGGCCACATGCGCCCCGATCGACAGCAGCGGATTGAGCGAGGACATCGGCTCCTGGAAGATCATGGCGATGCGATTGCCGCGGATCGCGGCCATCTCGCGCTCGCTGAGACGGGCAAGGTCGCGACCCTCGAAGCGGATGGCGCCGCGCGCCACCCGGCCCGGTTCCTGCAGCAGACGCATGACGGCCAATGCCGTGACGCTCTTGCCGCTGCCGCTCTCGCCCACGAGGGCGACGGTCTCATGCGCATCGACGGTGAAGCCGACGCTCTCGACGACCATGGTCGCGTTGGCCGCAGGCCCGAAGGCGACGGCGAGGTCTTCGATTTCCAGCAGCGCCATGAAGAAGAAGGGCTCCCTTCGCGGATCTACAAGTCAGAATGCCTAAATGACCGGACAATTAGACATTGAGTCGTACAATAGAGCGCTTTAGGCTTGGAGCAAGGCACGAGCAGGAGAAAGCAATGTTGGGGCCACTGGGCGAAGAGTTCTCGACCTTCGCGATTTCCGCCCGTTGTGCGGAGACCGGAAAGTTCGGCGTCGCGATTTCCACGCGGCCCATGGCGGTCGGCACGCGCTGCCCCTTCGTGAAGCCGGGAGTCGGTGTCGTGGTGACGATGGCGGTCACCGATCCGCGGCTCGGCCCGCTCGGCCTGCGTCTGCTCGGCCTCGGCTATTCGGCGGCCAAGACGCTCGACGAGATCGCCGTCAGCGACCCCCATATCGAGTACCGCCAGATTTCCGTGATCGATCGGGACGGCAATGCGGTCGCGCGCACCGGCGCGCAAAATCACGACTGGTCGGGCCACTTCTGCGAGCCCGGCATGGTGGCCATGGGCAATGGCCTGATCTCTGAGCGGACGGCCTCGGCAATGGCCGACACCTTCAAGGCGATGAAGGGTGACGATCTCGAAGCGCGGCTGATGGCGGCGCTGGAGGTCGGGCGTGATGCCGGCGGGCAGCATGGGGGCCAGCACTCGGCCGCGCTGGTCGTCTATCGCGCCCAGGAGTATCCGCTGGTCGACCTGCGGGTCGACGAGCATGACGAGCCGATCGGCGAACTGCGCCGCCTCTTCGACCTGTATCGTCCGCAGATCGAATACTACGAGACGCGACCCTGGCAACCGACGGCGCTGGGTGTCGTGGAGGACTGGGTCGAAGCTCGGGCCAAGGCCAAGGCGGCGGGGGTGAAGCCATGACCTTCACGGTCGTCGGCCGCTGCCCCCGGACGAGGATGCTGGGTGTTGCCATGGCGACGCATGCGCCAGCCGTCGGCAATCGCTGTCCCGTGGTCATCCCGCGCATGGCGGCGGCCTCGGTGCAGGCGATCGCCGATCCCCGGCTCACCCTGCTCTGCACCAAGCTGATGGGGCTCGGGTACCACGCCGGCAAGATCATCCACGAACTCGAAAGCAGCGACCCCAACGCGCCGCTGCGCCAGGTCGGCGTCGTCGACGCCTGGGGCAACGCCGCCGCCATGACCGGCACCGAGAACGGCGCCTATGCCGGCCACATCATCGGCAAGGGCTGGCTGGTGATGGGCAACGGCATCGTCGGCCCGCAGGTCACCGAGGCGATGGCGCGGTCGATGGAAACGACCGGCGAGGAACTGCTCGAGGAGCGGCTGGTGCGCGCGGTCGAAGCGGGCGGACGCGCCGGCGGCCAGGCCGACGGGCATGTCTCCTCGTCGATCCTGGTCTACGGCGACGAGCCCTTCGCCTATGTCGACCTGCGCGTCGACGTGCATGAAGAGCCGATCGGCGAGCTGCGCCGGATCTTCGAATGGTTCCGTCCCTTGCTGCCCTATTACAGCGAGCGACCCTACAACCCGCGCCTGCCGCGGGACGATCGCTGGCGCGACCAGCAGAAAAAATAGCCGGGGGAAATCAGAGCGGGAGTGTCATCGAAGAGGGGGTTCTATGCGTGAGTTCCTGAGAACGGCTCTAGCGGCGGCCTTGGCCGTCGTCGTCGGCGCATCGTCCGCGCAGGCACAGAAGGACAAGGATATGCTGGTGGTGGGCGCGTCGCTCTTCACCGATTCCATCGCGCCCACGGGCGGCGCCTACATCACGCTGAGCCTCTGCTACCAGACCTGGGAGCCGCTGGTCGCGCGCGATAGCGACGACAAGCTGGTGCCCGCTCTGGCCGAGAAGTGGGAGGCGATCAGCCCGACGCACTGGCGCTTCTTCCTGCGCAAGGGCGTGAAGTGGCACGACGGCACGCCCTTCACCGCCGCCGACGTCAAGTTCACGATCGACTACGTCATCGATCCCAAGCAGGTCTATGCGCGCAAGACGCGCATCGCGGGCGTCACCGGCGCCGAGGTCGTTGACGACTACACGGTCGACATCAAGACCGCCTCGCCGGCACCGCTGTTGTTGCGTGGTCTCGCAGACATCCCGATCGAATCCAAGGCCCATACGGAGAAGGTCGGCCAGGCCGAAGCCCACAAGAAGCCGATGGGCACCGGCCCGTGGAAATACGTGAGCTGGGTGGCGGGCGACCGCTACGACCTGGCAGCCAACGAGGACTATTGGGGTGGCGCGCCAGCGATGAAGAAGCTGCGCATCCGCGCTATTCCCGAAGGCGCAACGCGCGTGGCTTCGCTGGTCGCGGGCGAGACCGACATCATCGAGGAGATTCCCGTCGACCTCCTGCCGTCGGTCGAGAAGCGCAGGAACCTGAAGATCGACGCCGTCGAATCCTCGGTGAGCCTCGTACATACCTTCGACACCCGCAAGCCGCCGTTCAACGACGTCCGCGTGAGACTCGCGCTCGACTATGCCATCGACAAGCAGGCTCTGCTGAAGCAGATGCTGGGGGGCTACGGCTCGGTGCTGGACGGCCAACTCGTGACCAAGGCCACGTTCGGCTACAACCCCAACCTCAAGTCAAGACCCTACGATCCCGCCAAGGCCAAGGCGCTGCTGGCGGAGGCGGGTTTTCCCAAGGGCTTCGAGAACAAGATCAACACGCTGTCGGGTCGCTATCTCTCCGACGTCGACATCGCCAATGCCGTCGCGGGGATGATGACGGCGGTTGGCGTGAAGACCAGCGTCAACGTCGTCGAGGGCGGTGTGTGGTCCCAGCTCGACCGCTCGCGCGAGCAGGGGCCGATGTACCAGGTCGGCTGGTTCAGCGTCGGCGACGCCGACTTCAACACCGTCTGGTACACCGAGGCGAGCAAGCGCAATTACTGGACGAACGCGGAGTTCGACAGGCTCTGGCTCGAGGCGCGCTCGACCATGGACGAGGCCGCCCGGCTGAAGGCCTACAACCGCATGATGGAGATCATGCACGAGGAGCTGCCGTCGATCTTCTTACTCGGGCTTCCGCGCATTTCCGGCCGCAACGAGAAGGTCTCCGGCTGGCAGCCTTCGCGCGATTCGCTGCTGCGTCTTCACAAGGTGAGCGTGAAGCCGTGATGTCCGCAGGAAGCTGACATGCGCTACCTCCTGCGGCGTCTCCTGCTGGTGCCGGTCCCGCTGGTCTTCGTCATCGCCTTCGTGTTCGTCGTGCTGAGACTGACCGGCGATCCGGTGGCGATCTATCTCGGGCTCGATGCGACGCCCGAGCAGGAGGCGGTGCTGCGGGCCGAGTTGCATCTCGACAAGCCCCTGCCGGTGCAGTTCGGCTACTTCCTGATCGATCTGCTGCAGGGAGACTTCGGTACCTCGATCCAGTTCAAGCGGCCCGCCATGGAGATCGTGCTCGAGCGGCTGGGTTCGACGCTGCAGCTCCTCTCCCTCGGTCTGTTGCTGGCCATCGGGCTCGGCGTGCTGGGCGGCGTCGCCTGCGCGGTGTGGAAAGACAAGGTTCCGGATTTCGTCATCTCGGTGCTGGCCGTCGTGGGACAGTCGATGCCGAGCTTCTGGCTGGGCATCCTGCTGATCCAGTTGTTCGCGCTTGATCTGCAGTGGCTGCCGACGTCCGGGCAGGGCGGTTGGGAACATATGGTCCTGCCCGTGGTGACGCTCGCGACGTTCCTGGTGCCCAATTTCATCCTGGTGACGAGGGTGAGCGTATTGGAGACCATGCGCGAGCAGTTCGTCGTCACGGCACGCGCTCGTGGTTCGGGGCCGGCACGGGCGCTCTGGCTGCACATCCTGCCCAACGCCCTCAATCCGGTGGTGAGTCTGGTCGGCCTGCAGCTCGGCCGCCTGATGGGCGGCGCCGTGGTCACCGAATCGATCTTCGCCTGGCCGGGGGTCGGTCGCCTGATGGTGAGTGCCATCTTCCAGCGCGACGTACCGATCGTGATCGCCGCGGTGTTCATCGTCGCCGTCACCATCGTGTTCGCGAACCTCCTGGTCGATTTGGCGCAGGCCGCCATCGACCCTCGCATCCGGCTGCGGTGACGAGAATGAAGTGGTTTGGTCCCAGATTGAAGATCCAGATCGGCATCGCGCTGGTTCTCGCCATGTGCGTGATGGCGGTCTTCGCGCCGTTGCTGGCGCCGCACGATCCCTACGCACAGAACCTCATGCTGCGGCTGCGCCCGCCGGTCTGGGAGGCGAAGGGGAGCTGGACCTACCCGCTGGGCACCGACAATTTCGGCCGGGACCTGCTGTCGCGCCTGATCTACGGTTCGCGGCTTTCCATCGCCGTCGGCCTGATGGCGATGCTGGTGGCGCTCTCCTTCGGCACGACGCTGGGACTGGTCGCGGGCTATCTCGGCGGTCGCACCGAGCAGGTCATCATGCGCTTCGCCGACGGCTATCAGGCGATCCCCGAGATCCTGCTGGCGATCGTGGTGGTCGCGGTATTCGGCGGCGGTGTCGTCGTGCTGGTGCTGGTGTTGGGATTCGCCGGCTGGGAGAGCTATACGCGGGTCGCCTTCAACCTGACGCGCTCGCTGCGCGAGCGGCCGTTCGTCGAGGCGGCGGTGGCGTCGGGAGCGGGCGGACGCTACGTGATGTGGCGCCACATCCTGCCGCAGATGTCGCCAGTGCTGACGGTGATCGCCACGCTGCAGGTGGGCCAGCTCATCCTGCAGGAGACGGCGCTGAGCTTCCTCGGCCTCGGCCTGCCGCCGCCGACCGCCACGTGGGGCAATATCCTGGCCGAAGGTCGCGACCGGCTGCTGGTCGCACCGTGGATCGCCAACCTCGCCGGCATCGCCATCGTGCTGCTGGTGCTGGGCGTGAACCTGCTGGGCAATGGCCTGCGTGAGACGCTCGATCCGCGGCGCGCGGACCGGCGATGAAAAATGAAGTGATGGAGAGGAAATGCGTCGAGATCCGGTTCCAGCCTACTACAGGATCTATCAGGTACTGAGTGAGCGCATCGCCACGCGCGTCTACAGGCTGGGCTCCCAGCTTCCGACCGATGCCGAGCTGATGGCCGAATTCGGCGTCAGCCGTCACACCGCGCGTTCGGCGGTGGAGGAGCTGGTGTCGCGCAAGCTGGCGCGCCGCTTTCCCGGTCGCGGTACCTTCGTACTGGAAAGCGACCCCGAGAGCCGCGACTGGAGCGCGCGCGCGCTGGAGGATCTCAGGATCCACGATCCCGACGCGAAATTCGACCTGCACGGGATCGACCGCCTGCCGCCGCACGCCGACGAGCGGGTGGCAGCGCTGCTGCAGGTGCCGTCGAACGAGCGCATCCTGCGTGTTTCCTGGAGTCGCGTGCGGCCAACCGGCCCAATCGCCTTCTGCAGGGCGTATCTGCCCCAGGATCTGGCGGCGCGACTGCCGTCCGACATTGCCGAACAGATGCGGTCGGCGCGGGTCATCCCGCTGATCGAGAAATACTGTGGCGTCCAGGCATTCCGCGTGCAGCAGGCCTCCTCGGCGGTCGCCGCCGACGCCGAACTGGCCAAGCGTCTCGCGGTCGAGCCGGGTGGCCCGCTCCTGCTGCTGCAGCGTACCTACTTCGATATCGAGGGCGTGGCGATCTACTACTCGGATCTCTATGTCCGCTCCGATCGCCTGGTTCCGAAGATCGAGCTCTTCCGCCATCGCCGGCAGGTCGATTTGGCGCGCCCCGTGCCGGCCGGCCCGGAGGCCGCGATCCCCAATCATCGTAGCGTGAGGTCTCAGTCATGAAGAAGCCGTTCCATCTGGCGTGGTTCCTGTCGCAGGGCTATGGACCGAAGAGTTGGCGCAGCGAGTTTCCCGGCAGCGACGTCGATCGCTGGATGATGCCGGATATCTTCGTCGACCTGGCGAAAGGCATGGACCGCGCCTGCTTCGACTACATGATCATCGAGGACAGCTCGAACGTGCCCTACACCTATCAGGGCTCGCACAATTCGTACCTCCAGTATGCGGCGAGTGCTCCCAAGCTCGATCCTGCCGTGCTGGTGCCCTATCTCGCGATGGCGACCAAGACGGTCGGCATCGTGCCCACCCTGTCGGTGTCGGAGTATCCGCCGTACCTGCTGGCGCGCCTGGTCAACTCGCTCGACCATACGACCGAGGGCCGCATCGGCTGGAACTGCGTGACCGGCAGCAACGACGGCGCGGCGCAGAATTACGGCCACGAGAAGCACCGGCCGCACGACGAGCGTTACGACGTGGCCGACGAGTTCGCCGACGTCGTGACGAAGCTGTGGGAGGCCTGGGAACCGGATGCGGTCGTGCTCGACCGCGAGAAGCCGATGTTTGCCGACGGCTCGAAGGTCCATGCCATCCATCACGAGGGCAAGTACTTCAAGGTGCGCGGGCCGATCAACGCGCCGCGCTCGCCGCAGGGACGGGTGCCGATCTGCCAGGCCGGCGGTTCGCCGCGCGGCCAGCAATTCGCGTCGAAGTGGGCCGACACCATCATCACCGAAGGCGGCGGCAGCATTGAGAGCATGAAGGCCTATCGCGACAAGGTTCGCCGGCAGGCTGCCGAATATGGCCGCAATCCCGACGACATAAAGGTGCTGTTCTTGGCCCATCCGATCGTCGATGTCAGCATGGAGGCGGCCCTTGACCGCGGACGGATGGAAGCCGCCGAGGCCGAGAAGCATCTCGACCTGCATCTGTCGGGCATGTCGCGGCTGACCGGTATCGATTTCTCGAAGTTCGACCTCGACGAGCCGCTGCCTTCACATCTCACGACCAACGGCCACCAGTCGTCGCTCGCCAAATGGATCGGCAAGACGCCGCGCTCGATCCTGCAGAGCTATTCGCGCAAGGGCGGCATCGACTTCACGGGCACGCCCGACTACGTCGCCGGCCTGATGGAGGAGATCATGCAGGAGGTGGGCGGCGACGGCTTCCTGATCTTCAACAGCTATTTCGACCGCCGCTACATCATGGAAGTCTGCGACGGACTGGTGCCGGAACTGCAGCGCCGCGGCGTGACCCGCAAGCAGTACGCGCACAAGCACCTGCGGGATAACCTGCTGGAGTTCTGATCCGCTGCTAGGCGGGGACACCGGGTCGCGCCTCGACCGACTGCAGGAAGCGCAGGAGCAGGCTAGCGACGAGATCCGGTGCCTCGACGAGGACCGAATGCCGAAGGGCAGGAAGAATGACGAGTTCGGACCTGGGTAGCGCCGCTGCGATCTTCTCGTTGAGGGCAGGATTGCAGCCCGGGTCGAACTCGCCGGTCGTCACCAGCGTCGGCGCGGTGATCTCGTGCAGCCAGGGGCCCATGTCCGTGGTGGCGAACACCTTGTAGGTCTCGCGGTAGACCCGCTGGTCGGCGTTCAGCATCTGCTGCTTTCTCATCTCGACGACCTCGGGGTGATCGCGCCGGAATTCGTCGGTGAACCAGCGGCCGAGCATCGTGTCGAGAATGCCCGGCATGCCTTCCGCATAGAGCTTCTCGACGAATTTCGCGCCATTTGCCTTCGCCTCGGGGCTGCGGAACGCGGCCGTGCAGATCAGGCCGAGGGATTTGACGTGCTGCGGATGGGTGCGGGCATAGGTGGGCACGATCATGCCGCCGAGCGAATGGCCGACGAAATGCGCCTGCTCGATGCCGAGCTCCGCCCGCAACGCCTCCAGGTCCGCGGCGAATTCGTCGAGGCCGAGCGGTGCCGTCGCGCCCTCCGAGGCGCCGTGTCCGCGGAGATCGTAGGAGATGCAGCGGAAGTGTGGCGCGAGCCTGGCGATGACGCCGTCCCACACCTGGCGCCGGGCGCCGACGCCATGCGTCATGAACAGGGCGGGACCTTCTCCCGTGATCTGATAGTCGACGCGAACCGGCTGAACCATGGAGGGACCTTTCTCGGGGAACGGAGTGTGTGGCGCGAACGTCAGCTCAGGGCCACGAAGATGTCGGTACCCTCGACCTTTACCGGAAAGGTTCTCAGCGGCACTTCGGGCGGGCCTTCGACGACGGCGCCGGTGCGGATGTCGAAGAACGCCTGGTGGAGGGGGCACTCCACGCACCCCTTCTCGATATATCCCTCCGAGAGGAAGGCGAACTGGTGGGTGCATATGTTGGCGGTGGCGAAGTAGCCGTCCTCGAGGCGGAAGATGGCGATCTCCTCGCCGCCCACCTCGACGCCGATCACGTCCTTGTCGGCCAGCGCGCTCGTCTCCGCCGCCTTGTGCCAGGTCGCCATTCTTCCTCTCATCAATCGGTGTGATATCGATATGATTAATATCGATGGTCTCGATGTATGGTAGGAAGATAGACCACTCCGCCCCGTGCGCCGTCAATTCCGTTCGGCGTCAGTCATCAATGGAAACGATATTGATATAGATCGTATCGATTTGAGCGGAGAAAGCAGGGGCGTCATGCTTGGCGGAGTAGCAAGAGGGCCAAGCAATGGACAGCACGACCAAGACAGCGGGTGGAATCGAAACGTCGTACGCCAAGACCCTTCTGCCCGTCACGCAGGCTGCGCACCCGACCGGAGAGATGTATCACGATCCTGCCGTGCTGGAGCGCGAGAAGCAGGTGATCTTCGGCGAGGACTGGCTCTGCATCGGTCGCGCCGAGGAGATCGCCAATCCGGGCGACTACAAGACGTTCCGCCTCGTCGAGCAGCCGGTCCTCCTGTGCCGCAAGTCCGACGGGACGATCGCCGCCTATTCGAATACCTGCCTCCATCGTGGAGTCGAAGTCGCCACCGGCGCCGGCAACACGAAGGAATTCACCTGCCCGTATCACGGCTGGCTCTACAATCTCGACGGCCAGTTGATCGGCGCGCCCTACATGCGCGACTCCGAAGGCTTCGACCGCAAGAACTGTAAACTGCCGGCGCTGCCGTGCGAGACGTTCCAGGGCTGGGTGTTCGTCTCCCTGAACAAGACACCCGAGAAATTCGAGACATTCATCGCCGAGTTCGCCGAGAAGTTCGGGTATCTCGACATGGAGCCGATGCGGCTCGGCATCCAGCGCGACATCCCGCTCAACTGCAACTGGAAGCTGATGGTCGAGAACTTCATCGACTTCTATCACATCGGCGTGCTGCACAAGGACACGATCGGCCGCTACATGAAGACGACCGACGTGCCCTACGAGACGCGCAAGCGCGGCCAGGTCTTCATCAACGAGTATGATGCGGGCTCGCACACCAAGTCGGGCGAAGTCTTCGTCGAGCCGATCCCGGCGCTGAAGGACAAGCCGCCGCGCTTCTCGCAGGCCGGCGTCCTCACGCCCAACGTGAACTTCTTCGTGCGGCCCGACTATGTGATGCTCTACTCGTCCTGGCCGGTCGATGCCAACACGATGATCATGAAGCAGTTCATCGTCTTCCCGAGGCATATCGTGGAGTCGCCGGGCTTCCCCGAGGTGAAGCGCCAGTTCCTCGAGATGAGCGACAAGATCCTCGGCGAGGACTTCGCCATGGTCGAATCGCTGCAGAACGCGTCGCGCGCCAGGCATTTCGTGCCCGGCCGCATGAGCCGTCTCGAGAAGGGCGTGCAGCACTTCATCCTGCACAATCTCGACCGCATCTACGGCGAACGGCAGATGGCCACCGCGGCCGAATAGGGCCCGGACGATGTTCTACGAATGCGCGCGCAACGACCATGGATTGCCGCATAATCCGCTGAAGCAGTGCGTCGTGCCGCGGCCCATCGGCTGGGTGTCGACCGTCGACGGCAGGGGGCGGGTGAACCTGGCGCCGTTCAGCTTCTTCAATCTCGTGAGCGAGAGCCCGCCGCTGGTGATCTATTGCCCGGTCGGCGCCCATTCGGAAGGAGGCGAGAAGGATTCGCTGCGGGCGGTGCGCGATGTCGGCGAGTTCGTCGTCAACGTCGCGACCTGGGGCCTGCGCGAGGCGCTGAACGTGTCCTCGGCGCCGGCGGGGCGTGACGTCGACGAATTCGAACTGGCGGGACTGACCAAGGAGCCGTCGCAGCTCGTGCGTCCGCCGCGCGTGAAGGAATCGCCCCTCCACCTGGAGTGCCGGCTGGTCCAGGTGATCTCGATGCCCGGCTCGTTCGGAGGCGTCGCCAACTGCATGGTGCTGGGCGAGGTGCTGGGCGTCCACATCCGCGACGATCTCCTGCAGGACGGGCTCCTGAAGATCGACCGGCTCGAGCCGATCGCGCGGCTCGGCTACCAAGAATACGCCGTCGTGCGCGAGACGTTCACCATGCCGAGACCCACGCGCGTCGCCGTCTGAGTGCCGCAAGCCAAGGGAGTGCCCATGTTCACGTCGAAGCGGCTGCTGCGAGCGGCGGACAATCTGGTCAACAAGCATTTCGCGGTGGGCAATGGCGAGACCGTCCTCATCACCGCCGACACGGCGACCGAGGGCAGGCTGATCCAGGCCGTCGCCGATACGGTGATCCAGGCCGGCGGCAAGCCGCTCATCGCCATGGCGCCGCAGCTGCCCTTCCAGGGCGGGCTGTCGGACCCCTACGTTTCCGACGCCCTCAAGGCCGCGGCGATTGCCTGCGACGTCTGGTTCGACTTCTGCTTTCCCTACCATGCAGGATCGGGCGCGCACTCCGCCGCGATGGACGCCAATCGCTGCCGCTATGCGTTGCTGGCGCTCGCCGAGGCGGACAGCTTCGAGCGCCTCTATGGTTGCGTCGATTTCGCGACGATGATGGATTTCAACGTCGCCCTGGCTGAATTCTTCGCCGAGGCGGCGGGCCAGCAGGTGCGCTTCACCTGCCCCAAAGGCACGGACGTCACGCTGACGCTCGACAAGCTGAAGATGATCCGACAGCGCGTCTGCCAGAGCCCGGGCATGAACACCGTGCCGGGTACGCAGAGCTTCTATCCGGTGATGGACAGCGTGAAGGGCAGGATCGTCATCCAAGCGCTGTTCGACGAGTATTATCGGACGCTGCGTGAGCCGATCACCATCGAGGTCGACGGCAAGATAAAGGGCTTCACCGGCGGCGGCACGGAGGACCGGCCGAGCTTCGGACGTGCCCTGCGCCGGGCGGGCGGAAAGGGCGACTATGGCTATTTCGTCCATTTCACCCTGGGTTTCCATCCCGGCACCATGCTCACCCAGCGGCAGTTCATCGAGGACATCCGCGTTCCGGGTTCGAACGCGATCGGCATGGGCCTCCCCTGGTGGGAGCCGGGTGGCGGCGAGAATCATCCCGACGGCATCGTCCTCGATCAGTCGCTCTGGGTCGGTGACGTCCAGCTCGTGAAGGACGGCGATTTCGTGGGTCCGGGCCGGCTCGCCAAGCTCCACGACGCCCTCTCGCGGCGGCTCGACTAGGACGCCGCGTGGCGTACCGGATCCACGAAGATCGGCTCGGCGCCGCTTTCGACTGCGCGGCCGACGACGCACTGTTGCGGGCGGGTCTGCGCGCGAGACTGCCGCTCGCCTATGAATGCAATGCCGGCGGTTGCGGCAGCTGCAAGTTCGAGCTGCTCGACGGCGAGATCCTCGACACCTGGCCGGCGGCGCCCGGCCTGTCGGAGCGCGACCGCGGCCGCCATCGCCATCTGGCGTGCCAGTCTCGCCCCGCCTCGGATTGCCGCATCAGGATGATCGGCCGCGGCGAGGCCTCGGAGGCACCAACGCCGGAGCGGGTGGGCGCCATCCTCGAAGCGGTCGAGGATCTCACGCACGACATGCGCGAGTTCCGCTTCCGCACCGACCGGCCGGCAAACTTCCTGCCCGGCCAGTATGCGTTGCTGTCGCTGCCCGGCCTGGGATCGACGCGCGCCTATTCGATGTCGAACGTCGCCAACGATACCGGCGAATGGCAGTTCATCATCCGGCGCGTTCGCGATGGCGTCGCGACGTCGCTTTTGTTCGACCTGCGTCCGGGCGCCCGTGTCACGCTCGATGGACCCTATGGCCACGCCTACCTGCGGACCGCCGCGGCGCGCCACGTCGTTTGCATCGCCGGCGGCTCCGGCCTGTCGCCGATGATCGGCATCGCGCGCGGCCTGGATCGGCTGGGCCCGCAGCATGGCGGCAGCCTCGACTTTTTCTATGGCGGAAGATCCGCCGACGACATCTGCGGCGAGATGATGTTGCGGGACCTCCCGCGGCTCGGCGGCCGGCTGCGCTTCCATCCCATCGTCTCGAACGAGGATTCGCGATGGACCGGCCGAACGGGAATGGTGCACGAGCTGGTGGCCGACCTGCCGGACGAGACCTTCAGCCATGCCGACTTCTATCTGGCGGGGCCGCCGCCAATGGCGGAGGCGGTCGTGTCGCTGCTGGCCCGCGGCCGGTCCGTGCCGGCGGATCGGATTCACTACGACCGGTTCTTCTGACCCTGGCGTGTGCGTGTTGCGGCGGGCGGTGCAAAGGACAGGCCGAGCGCCTGCGGGTAGGTCCGCTCCTTCAGCGGGCGGGCGTCCACCAGTTCCTTCACGACGTCGATCAGCGACTGCTCGACCCGGCTGGGCTGCACGCGTGGGTTGGTGATCATGAAAACGTCTACGGGCATCATCGGCTTGTAAGGGGGAAGCCGCCACAGCAGCCCGTCCTTTTCGTCGCGCGCCGCGATGTGGATGGGGATCACGCCGATTCCGATGCCGGCGATGATCATGCGCCGGACTTCCTCCATGTGGTTCGAGACCGCGGCAGCGGGTTCGGCGAGCTGCATTTCGGCATGGGCATCGGCGATCGTCTGGAGCGTGTAGGCGATCGTCGTTGGACGATAGTAGCTGACGGAAGCCTCGTTGCGCAGTTCGGCGGCGGTGACGTCACGGCGGCCGAACAGCCGGTGCGTCGGCCCGCAATAGAAAGCGCAGTGCTCGCGGAACAGGTGAAAGCACTCGAACTGGTCGGGCGTCTGATAGAGCGGCGTGATGGCGAAATGGATCGTGCTCGCCGCCATCGCCTTCATGATGTCGGGACTGGACATGACCGTCGTGAGAAACGTGGCCTTGGGGTGCCGTCGGTGGAACTCCGCGAAGGCCCGGTTGAGCAGGGGGCTTGTCATGTGGCTGGCCATCGCGAGATGCACGGTGCCGGTAAGTTCCCCGCTGAGATCGGCGATGAGCAGCGAGATGCGGTCGATGCCGTTGGCGATCTCGCGGGCCTCCCGGTAGAGGACCTCGCCGGCCGGGGTCAGGGCGAAGTTGGTCGGACCGCGCGTCGCCAGCTTGCAGCCGAGGCGTTCCTCGAGTTTCTTGAGGGCCGCACTCACTGCGGGCTGACCGCGGCCCAGCACGTCGGCGGCGCGGGAGAGGCTTTGCTGCTCGGCCACCACGACGAACATGTGCAGCAGGTTCCAGTTGATCTTCCTGGCGAGCCCCTCGATCGAGCGGACTTGGTGCGCGGGTTGCTTGGACATCTGACTCCTGTGCGCTATCGGAACTGAGTATCAATATTATTGTTTTCGTCATTGAAAATATCAATTTGCCTCATGCAGCCCGCCTGTAGGCTAATCGGGAAAAGATCAAGGGGATGGCCGTGGTAAGTTGTAGAAAAGACGATGTCTGAGCGCATCGCCGTGGAGCAGAAATTCCTGCCCGATCTGCTGGGACGTCTTTCCAGCCTCGCACGCAGGATCTTCCTGGCAGGCGGTATCCTGCCGATCGTCCTCGTCGTCGCCATCGTCGGCTTCGCCATCGCCGAGCCGCGGTTCCTCACCTACAACAATCTCTTCAACGTCGCCCGGGCGTCCAGCTTCCTGGTCGTCGTCAGCATGGGCCAGATGCTCACCCTGCTGGTGCGCGGCATCGACATGTCGATCGGCTCGACCGAGGCGCTGGTCAGCGTGTGCGTCGCGCTGGTCATGGCCACGGTGCTCGCCGGCGATCCGAACGCGCCCTGGCTCGCCATCGCCGCCGGCATCGGCGCGGGGATGGCCATCGGCGCCGCGGTCGGTGCGATCAACGGGATCGGCATCGCCGTCTTCAACGTCAACCCGTTCATCATGACCGTGGGCATGCTCTCGATCCTGTCGGGCATCGCGCTGACGGTCAGCGGCGGCATGCCGATGTACGGCATGCCCAAGCAGTTCGGCGAGGTCTTCGCCTACGCCGCCCCGCTCGGCATCCCGGCGCCCGTATGGGTCGCCGGCGGCGTCTTCCTGATCATGTACTACATCCTCAACTGGACGCCGTTCGGCCGCCGCATCTACGCGCTCGGCGGCAACATCGTGGCCAGCCGGCTCGCGGGCATCAGCACGCGGCTCCACATGGTGATGGCCTATGTCATGTGCTCGGTCATCGTCGCGGTCGGCGGCGTCCTGCTGACGGCGCGGGTCGGCACGGGCGAGGCGACACTGGCCAGCACGCATGTGCTCGAATCGATCACCGCGGTGGTCATTGCCGGCGTCTCGTTCTTCGGCGGCATCGGCCGGGTCGGCAACGTCGTGCTGGGCGCCTTCTTCGTCACACTCGTCACCAACGGAATGAACCTGCTGCGCGTGCCGAGCTACCAGCAGCTCATCGTGCTGGGCGTCCTCCTCATCCTCGCGGTGGTGGTCGACCAGGTGCGGATCAAGATGATGCAGCAGGTTCGGGCGGAATAGCATGGATCAGGTCCTCGCACCCTCACGCCCCGCTGCGGGCGGCACGTCGCTCCTCAAGGCCTCCGGCATCGTCAAGTCGTTCGGCGGCAACCGCGCCCTGAACGGCGTCTCGCTCGACGTGCACGAGAACGAGATCATGGCGCTGGTCGGCGACAACGGCGCCGGCAAGTCCACCCTGGTGAAGATCCTGTCCGGCGCCGAAGTGCCGGACGAGGGAACCATTCACGTGAGCGGACGCCTTGCCGCCATCCAGAGCCCGCACGACGCGCACGATCTCGGCATCGCCACGTTGCACCAGAACCTGGGTCTCGTGGACTGCTTCGACGTCCCGCAGAACGTGTTCCTCGGCCGCGAGCTGTCGACGAAGATCCTCGGCGTGCTGCCGCTGCTGCGGCGTGCCGAGATGGTGGAGCGCACCAAGGCGCTGCTGCGCGAGCTCGACATCCGCATGCCTTATCTCGACCGCCCGGTCAGCACCATGTCGGGCGGGCAGCGTCAGGCCGTCGCCATCAGCCGGCTGCTGCTCGGCGACATCAAGCTGATCATCATGGACGAGCCGATGGCGGCGCTGGGCGTTCACGAGGGCCAGAAGGTTCTCGACCTCATCCAGCGCCTGTCCCTGCGCGGCATCTCATTCCTCATCGTCAGCCACAACATGGAGCATGTCATGAGCATCTCCAATCGCGTGGCCGTGCTCAAGAACGGAAATCTGGTCGGCGTGGTGCCGACGGAGAGAACGACCCGCCAGGACATCACGTCGATGATCATCCATGGCCGGGTCTAGGGGAGCCATTATCCCGAGTCGGGATATAGCAGTGGGAGCCGTGTCATGAGGAAGATCTCCGGAATTGCGTTTTCGGCAGTGCTGGCAATGCAGGCAGGTGCGGCGCTCGCGGCCGACGACTGGACGGCCGAGCTGATGGTCGACGAGAAGAATCCGACGGCCGTCTACAAGCCGCTTCCGGTCGGCGCACTGACCAAGCCGTGGAAACTCTGCGTCGCCTTCCCGCACATGAAGGACGCCTATTACGTCGCCAAGGACTATGGCGTGATGATCGAGGCCAAGCGCCAGAACGTCTCGGCCACCATCATGGCGGCCAACGGCTATGACGACGTCGCCGGCCAGATCCAGCAGATCGAGGATTGCGTCGCCGCCGGCGGCAATGCCGTGCTGGTCAACGCCGTCTCCAAGTCGGGCCTGAACGGCATGATCGAGGAGCTCACCCGCAAGGGCGTGCCGGTGCTGGATCTCGGCAACGGCGTCACGACGGACAAGATCGCGGCGGCGGCGCTCGCCCAGTACTATTACGCGGGCGCGACGGCCGGGAAATACCTCGCGGAAACCTATCCGGCCGGCTCGGGCAAGAAGAAGATGGTCTGGCTGGCGGGCCCCGCCGGCTCGCAGTGGGTCGAAGACGCGGTGAAGGGCATGAAGGCCGCGATCGCCGGCTCCGACGTCGACCTGGTCAAGGTCATCTACGGCGACACCGGCAAGGCCACGCAGATGAAGCTGCTGGAAGACGCCCTGCAGACCTATCCCGATCTCACCATCATCGGCGGCGTGGCGCCGGCGATCGAGGGCGCGATGGAGATCGTCAAGGAGCGGGGCCTCAAGGACAAGAAGCTGATCGCCTTCTACTCGACGCCGCCGATCGAGCAGGCCGTGCGCGACGGCATCGTCATGGCGACCGTCAACGACAACAACCTGCTGGGCTCGCGGATCAGCGTCGACCAGGCGCTGCGCCTTCTGGAAGGCAAGCTCGAGGTCAAGGTGGCGAGCCGCAAGTTCAGCATCATCGACGGCAAGAACGTGAACACCTACGATCGGGCGACGCTGATTGCGCCGGACGGATTCAAGCCGGTGTTCAAGATCGACGCCGTCAAGAAGTAGCGATCCGCACGCCCCAGCGTCATCCAAAGCATGGGAAGGGCCGCATTCGCGGCCTTTTTCATTCGTTCCGCCAATGTGACGCCGGAGCAGGGTTGATCTCGATCAAGTCGCGTCGGCGCGGAAGCCGGTATCAGGGACCTGCAATCACAGCAAGCCGGGAAGGAGGTTCCTATGACAGATGCAAAGTCCCTGACGACGCCGCGTAGCGCACTGCCGTTCGGCGGCGATTTCGACCAGGTTTTCAACCGCATGATGCGCGGCTGGCCGTTCGGCTGGCCCGAAATGGCGCCCAGCTCGGCGCCCAAGGCGCTGCAGGTCTTCGATCACGTTCCCAAGGTCGAGGTGAAGGAGAACGGCAAGGCCTACACCGTGACGGTCGAACTGCCCGGTCTCGACGAGAAGGACGTCAAGGTCCAGGTCGAGGACGACGTCCTCACCATCTCCGGCGAGAAGAAGGTCGAGCAGACCGACGACAAGACGCACTACACGGAGCGCAGCTACGGCTCCTTCACGCGCGCCTTCACGCTGCCGGCGGATGCCGATCGCGACGGGATTTCCGCGAAGTTCGCCAAGGGCGTGCTGGAGCTGGAAATCGCCAAAACAGCGAATCCGCCCGCCCAGGTCAAGCAGGTCGCCATCAAGGCCGCCTAGGCTCCGTCACCGCAAAGGAAGAGGGAGTCCTTCCTTGAAGGCCATGGTTCTCTCTTCCCCCGGCGGGTCGCTCCGGCTCGAGGAGCGGCCCGAGCCGCGGCCCGGCCCCGGCGACCTGCTGATCAGGGTCGAGGCCTGCGGCGTATGCCGCACCGATCTCCACATCCTCGACGGCGACCTCTCGGGAATCCGGCATCCGATCGTGCCCGGGCATGAGATCGTGGGCATCGTCGAAGCCGTGGGCACGGGCGTGCCGGCGATACGGTTGGGCACGCGCGTCGGCGTGCCGTGGCTGGGCGGGACCTGCGGCCATTGTCCCTACTGTGCGTCGGACAGAGAGAATTTGTGCGATCGCCCGGTCTTTACCGGCTTCAGCAGAGATGGCGGGTTCGCAACCCATGTCGTGGCCAGTGCGGACTTCTCCTTTCCGCTGAAGGGCTTCGATGACCCGGTGGCCGCGGCGCCGCTGCTGTGCGCCGGACTGATCGGCTGGCGGTCTCTCAAGCTCTGCGGCGACGCGCACCGGATCGGGCTCTACGGCTTCGGCGCCGCCGCCCATATCATCGCCCAGGTTTGCCGATGGCAGGGGCGTGAGGTCTTTGCCTTCACCAGGCCGGGAGATTGTTCGGCGCAAGCGCATGCACGTTCGCTCGGGGCGACGTGGGCCGGCGGCTCGGATCAGACCCCGCCGCAGCCTATCGACGCGGCCATCCTGTTCGCGCCCGTCGGCGACCTGGTGCCGGCAGCGCTGAAGGCCGTTCGCAAGGGCGGACGCGTGGTCTGCGGCGGCATTCACATGAGCGACATACCGGCCTTTCCCTACAGCCTGCTCTGGGAAGAGCGGCAGATCCTTTCGGTCGCCAACCTCACGCGCCAGGACGCCAGGGAGTTTCTTGCGCTGGCACCGCTGGTGCCGGTGAAGACGACGACGACCGTCTACCCGCTGGCGGCCGCCAACGAAGCCCTCTCTGATCTGCGTTCGGGCGCCTTCCAGGGCGCGGCGGTGCTGATGCCCTGATCGACCGGGTTGCGTTAGCCGCCGATCAGGTGATTGCGGAAGCGGTCGCGCAAGGCGATCTTCGAGACCTTGCCGGTCGCCGTCATGGGCAGCGCATCGACCGCCACCACATCGTCGGGCAGCCACCATTTGGCGATGCGCGGCTGCAGATGATCGAGAACCTCCTGCCGTGTCGGCGGATGCTCCGGATCGGCGACGATGATCAGCAGGGGCCGCTCCTCCCACTTGGGATGGTAGGCCGCGATCACGGCCGCCTGGCGCACGCCGGGCACGTCGCAGGCCAGATTCTCGATCTCGAGCGAGCTGATCCACTCGCCACCGGACTTGATGACGTCCTTGGTGCGATCGGTGATGCGAAGATAGCCGTGGCCGTCGAGCGTCGCCACGTCGCCGGTCGGGAACCATCCGGCATCGTCGAGGACATCGGCGTCGGCGCCAAAATAGCCCTTCGCCACCCAGGGACCCCGCACCCACAAGGCGCCCTGGGTCTTGCCGTCGTGCGGCGCCGGGACGCCGTCCTCGCCGACGATGCGGACATCGAGGCCCCAGCGCACGCGACCCTGTTGCGCCAGCACGTCGGCGCGTTCGGCCTCGGGGAGGGCGGCAACCGGCGGGGTTGGCGTGGCGATCGTGCCGAGCGGGCTGGTCTCGGTCATGCCCCAGAGCTGCAGCACGGTGCAGCCGTGGCGCGCCAGCTCATCGATCATCGCGCGCGGCACCGCCGAACCGCCGATGCCGGCGCGCGTCAGCGGGGCGATGCTCTTGCCGGTCCGGCGAAGATGCTCGAGCAGCATGGTGAAGATCGTCGGCACGCCCACCGTGAAGGTCGCGCGTTCCCTGGAGATCAGGTCCTGCAGGCTTTCGCCGTCGATCCTCGCACCCGGCAGGACCAGCTTGGCGCCGGTCATCGCGGCCAGGTACGGAAAGCTCCAGGCATTGGCATGGAACATCGGCGGGATGGCGAGCAGCACGCTTTCCGCCGAGAGGCCGAAGGATCCCGGCTGGCAGGCGGAGAGCGCGTGCAGCACGGTCGAGCGATGGGAATAAAGCACGCCCTTGGGGTTGCCCGTCGTGCCGGACGTGTAGCACAGGGTCGATGCCGTGCGTTCGTCGAACGACGGCCAAGCATAGGCTTCTGTCCCTTCTGCCAGAAAGGTCTCGTAGTCCACGGCCTGGGGAAGGCCGTCGCCGGCGAGGGCGTCCCGTCCGCCCAGCACGACGTATCGCGTCACCTTGCGCAGGGCAGGGACCAACGGCGTGATCAGCGGCACGAACGCCGGATCGACGAACAGGATCCGGGCGCCGCCATGATCCACGATGTACTCGATCTGCGCAGCGAAGAGGCGCGGGTTCACGGTGTGCAGCACCGCCCCCATGCCCGACACGCCGAAATAGAGTTCGAAGTGCCGGTGGTGGTTCATGGCCAGGGTGGCGACACGGTCCCCCGGCCGCACGCCGGCCGCGCTCAGGGCGGCGGCCAGCCGCCGCGCACGGCGCGCGGCCTCGGCGTAGCCGTAACGGTGCTCCGATCCGTCGTCCTCGCGCGAGACGATCTCGGCGTCAGGGTGATAGCGCTCGGCGTAGTCGAGCAGGCCGCTGATGAGAAGCGGCACGTCCTGCATCAGTCCCAGCATGGCGCGTCTCCTCAGGCGAAGGCAAAGCCCATGGTGCGGCCGTAATAGTGGAGGCCGCCGTCCTGGACGATCAGGGCGAGCGCGACGTCGTCGTCCGTCACCATGCCGTCGGTTGCCGCATTGCGATGATCGTGCTCGACGCCGGCCGGCGTCAGCAACGTGACGTGTCGCGTCCAGGGAAACGTCCTGCCGCCGATCGTCGACGTGCATCGGGACTCGTTCAGGGCCAGCACGATCGCGGCGGCGTTGTGGCGATGCCGGCGCTGGGCCTCGCCGGGCCGCACCGCGTTGAGGGTGAGCGTCATCGACGGCAGGCAGGTGCCGAGCGCTTCGGTACGCTCGGTCGTCATGAACAGGGCGCGTCCCGGCGTATCCGGCCCGATGGGCCGGTCGTAGAGCGCACGAAGCTCACGGGCGACGTCATCGGCCCGGTAGTGCGTGCATTCGATGGGTGCGCGCTCGACGCGTTCGGGGCGCACGCCTTCGAAGGCCAGGATCGGCTCGTCCGTTGCGACCCAGAGAACGGCATCCTCCTCGGCCCGCCATGTCGAGACCACGCCGCCCGGCAGGGCGAACATGTCCCTCTCCCGCCATTCCAGCGTTTCGCCGCCGCGCTGCAAGGTTCCGCGTCCGCGCAGGATGGCCCACATCTCGCCGCTCGCCGGGAGCGTGCAGGGCAGTTGCTCCCCCCTGCGGACGCGGGCGTAGCGCGCCAGCATGAACGGCGTCGTCGCGGCATAGGCCGTGCCGAGCACCGCGGAGAGGTCGAGCGGCGTGAAGCCGGTCGGCGCATCGTCGGCAAAGGCGCGGGTCGTCTCGGCAACGAAGGCCTGCGGCTCGATCGGCGGCCGCTCGATGTTGAAGCCTCTTTCGACTGGCAGGTAGCGGGCGCGCTGCGCGTGAACTGACATTACGGGTCCTCCCGAAATCACAGCGCCATGAAGCCGCCATCGGTGCACAGCACGTGCCCGACGACGAACGAGGCGGCATCGGAAGCCAGCCAGAGGACGGCTTCGGCGACTTCCTCGGGCCGGCCCATACGGCGCAGCGGCAGGCCGGCCGCGACGGCGCCCATGTCCATGATCTTCGACGAAAGCATCATGTCGGTGACGACGCGTCCCGGCGCCACGGCATTGATCCGGACGCCGTCCTGTGCGTACTCCATTGCGGCAGACCGGGTCAGCGAGAGCACGGCCGCCTTCGACGCCGAGTAGAGCGCCAGTCCGGGATTTGGATTGCGCATTCCGCTCACCGACGCATTGACGACGATGGCGCCGCCGCCCTGCTGCGTCATGATGCGAATCTGGTGCTGCAGCGACAGGTAGACCGACTTGACATTGGTGTCGAACACGCGGTCGTAGAGCGCAGAGTCCTGCTCGGCCAGGGGCGCGCGGGGCTCCTGGTAGCCAGCATTGTTGAACGCGACGTCGAGGCGGCCGTAGGTCTCCAGGATCGTGCGGTGCAGGCTCTCCAGCTCGTCCGGACGGGTGACGTCGGTCGCAATGAATCGAGCGCCGGCACCGGTCCCGGCCAGCGCCGCCACGGCCTTTTCGCCTTCATCGCGCCGGCGTCCCGCGATCACCAGCCGGGCGCCGCAGCGGCCAAAGGCATTGGCGGTCGCCAGTCCGATGCCGGTCGCGCCGCCGGTGACCAGGACGACCTTGTCCTTAAAGTCCGGCATCGCCCGCCTCGGCCGATGGGGCCATCCGCGCGCGTTCGACGATGGCGCGCTGGTCGAAACCGGCTGGCAGGCTGCCATAGACGGCGCCGCCATCGTCGTTCAGCCGCGTCGCGCAGAAGGCGTCGGCCACGGCCGAGGGGGAAAAGCGGATGAGCAGGCTCGCCTGCAGCGCGACCGCCATCTTTTCCACGATGCGGCGCGCCCGCGCCTCGTGCTCCTCCGGCCGACGCAACTCCGCCTCGAGGCGGTCGATCGTCCGGTCGAGGTGCCGGTCGCCGCCCTCGGCCAGTCGCACCTCGTCGAGGAAGGCGGGCACGCTCTGCGGCGACCTCGCGGCGGCGCGCAGGACATCGAGCGCAATGATGTTGCCACTGCCTTCCCAGATGCCGTTGAGCGGCGCCTCGCGATAGAGCCGCGCCATCGGTCCCTCCTCGACGAAGCCGTTGCCGCCGTGGCACTCGAGGGCCTCGTGCACCACGCCGACGGCGCGCTTGCAGTTCCAGTATTTGCCGACCGGCGTGCCGATGCGTACCAGCAGGGCGGCCGCCGCATCGCCGGCCTGTTCGTCGTCGACCGCGCGCGCCAGTCTGAAGGCGAGCAGGGTGGCCGCCTCGACTTCCAGCGCCATGTCGGCGATCACGTTCTGCATCAGTGGCTGGTCGATCAGCGAGCGCTGGAAGGCGCGCCGTCCCGTCGTGTGGTGGATGGCTTCGGAGAGGGCGCGGCGCATCAGGCCGGCCGACCCGATGGCGAAATCAAGCCGCGTCAGATGGGTCATGGCCAGGGCCGCCTTCACGCCCTGGCCTTCTTCGCCGACCAGCCAGCCGAGCGCGCCACGATACTCGATCTCGCTCGAGGCGTTCGACTTGTTGCCGCACTTGTCCTTGAGGCGCTGGATCATGAGGCGATTGCGCGAGCCGTCGGACAGCCAGCCCGGCAGGAGGAAACAGGAGAGGCCGCGATCGGTCTGCGCCAGGGTGACGAAGACGTCGCTGTGGGGCACCGAGAAGAACCACTTGTGCCCGTCGATCAGGTAGGCCTCCCCCGGCCCGCGTCGTGGCCCGGCGGGGCGCGCGGTGGTTTGCGTCGCGCGCAGGTCCGAGCCTGCCTGCTTCTCGGTCAAGGTCATGCCCACCGTGCCGCCGGTCTTGGCATGCAAGGGGGCGGGGGTCGCGTCGTATCGTGTCGAGAGGATGAAAGGCTCCCAGACCGAGGCGAGCTCGGGCTGCAGGCGCAGCGCCGGGACCGCCGAGTAGGTCATGCCGAGCGGGCAGCAAATGCCGTTCTCCCCTTGATTCCAGAGGTAGGACAGGAGGCCCCGGGCGACGTGGGCGCCGGGTTGACGGGTCGTCCAGGCCAGAGAATGTGTGCCGTGGCCGATCGCCAGCGACATCAGCTCGTGCCATGCCGGATGGAATTCGATCTGATCGATGCGGTTGCCGAAGCGGTCGTGGCTCCTGAGTTCGGGCAGGACGCGGTTGGCGTCGCGCGCCAGTTTGGCCACGTGTGCGCTCGCCACCGTTGCGCCGGCGTCGGTCAGCAGCCCGTCCGCCCAGCCGAGCTTCTCGCGGCGGGCGATCTCGGTCAGCAGGCGGTCGCCGGTGAAGGCGTTGTGGCCGGTGAGCGGCGTCGCCTGGTTCATCACCTCATGCGTGGCGTAGCCTTCCGACGGCAGGGAGGGAAAGCGCCCGAACGGGTCGGCGGTCATGGCTGCTGCACGTTCGTTCATGGCTTTCCTGCCGGGGAGCCCACGCTGGCGCGCAGGCAGAACTGGGTGATCTGTTCGATCAGGTGCTTGTTCGCGCGCGAACCTGTGCCTTTGGCCGGCGCCAGCGGGCCGATCAGCGCCTCCATGAAGGCGCCGACGATGCACGCGGCGGCGACCGCGGGATCGAGCCGCGGAAAGATGCCGCGCATGATGCCCTCGCGCACGATGCGGTCGAAGCAGTGCGCGAGCTGCGCCCGGTATTCGAGACGCACGGCCTCGACTTCGGGATCCACCGGTTCGGCGATCAGGGCATAGGCCAGGCGACGGCCGCGGAGGGCCCGGCTGGCAAACGTGTGGATGGCTGCAGACAGCTTCTCGATCGGCGGACTCTTCCGGTCGGCCACGGCCTTCACGATCCCGACCTCCCGGGCGGAGACGGTCGCCACGATCTCCACACACAGCTCGGTCTTCGACGGCCAGTAGCGATAGACGGTACCGGTCGCGACGCCGGCCTTGTCCGCGACATGATCCATCTGGGCGGCGGCCCATCCGCCTTCGGCCACGAGATCGCGCGCAGCCTTCAGGATGCGCGCGCGCTTGTCCGCCAGCCGTTGGGCGGCGTTCTCCGTTCGCCGGTAGACCACATTCCCTCGCTCAAAAGGATGAACATAGGTTCACTATTTTAGTAGTGAACCTCAGTTCATATCTTGATGTCAAGCGACCGTCCGTTGACGTCCTCACCGGCGACCTTTTGACATGGCGCAATGCGACCCGCTGCAACCGACGCGATTGTCAGACCCGTGGAGCACCAAAAGGAGCTGGAAATGCGCGCCAAGGACATCATGACCGAAAGCATCGTCTGCGTGAACGTCAAGGAAACGGTATTCGACGCCGCCGAACTCCTGCTCGGGTCGGGGGTGAGCGCGGCGCCGGTCGTCAATGACCAGGGCAACGTCCTTGGAATCGTGAGCGAAGCCGATCTCATCCATCGCGCCGAGATCGAAACGGCCCCGCGGAAGTCCTGGCTGCAGCGCCTGCTCGGCAGTGAAGCGACGGCCGCCAGGGATTTCGTCTCCACGCATGCCCGGAAGGTCGCGGACGTCATGACCCGCGAGGTCGTCACGGCCAGCGACGAAGCCACCTTGGGCGAACTCGTCGAGCTGATCGAGAAGCACCGCGTGAAGCGCATCCCGATCGTGCGGGATAACAAGCTCGTGGGCATCGTGAGCCGCGCCAATCTGCTCGGCGCACTCCTGTCGCGCGAGCCGGAGGGGGCCGTTGGACTGCCCGACGACAAGCGGCTCCGCGAGGCCGTCGTCGAGGTGTTCGACAAGCAGGCCTGGAAGTCGCGGTGGCCCGTGAATGTCGTCGTCAGCGACGGCGTGGTCCATCTCTGGGGCTTCGTCGAAGGCGAGGAAGTCCGGAAGGCCTACCGCGTGGCGGCCGAGAATGTTGCCGGCGTGAAGAGGGTCAAGAGTCACCTGCGCTCGATGCCCGCCGCTGTCGGCATGGGCGTCTAGGGCGGGGTTTGTCAGGGGCCTTTGGCTTCGGGTTTTTCGAGCACGAGGACGACCGGGGCAAGGAGTTCCCGGTCGGTCAGGACGCGAGGACTTGGCAGCCGGTACTGGACCTGACGGGACATCAGTAGCCGCGCCGTGAGGATCAGCTTGCGTCCTTCGGATGAGAACGTCCCAGGCAGGCGCAGGGCGAAGGGAATCGGAACCTGCCAGCCGCTGCGCACCACCTGTTCGGCAAGCAGTTCGCCCTCCGCCGAACGGGCGACGTCGAACAGCTGGATCTGCAGCTCCACACCCCGTGGCAGCGGGGTCTTCTCGGCCAGTGTGGCCGTGCCGCTGACGACCGTCGCCGGCGGCAGGGCATCCCCCAGGTTGGGCATGAGGTGGCTGGCGTAGAACATCAGGGCCTGCCCATTGACGTCGAGTACGCAGGTGAAGCGGAACGGGACCGAGGTGCCGTTCCGGCGGTGCCGCGATCCGGTTCCCGTCACCGTGGTCATGATCGGCTGGATTCCCACCGCCTCGTCCGTTCGTTCGATCGAGAGCCAGGGAACACCGTCGAGGGCGAGCAGCCCGAAAGCTGCGTCCGACTGCCGAGTCTCCAGGCCGGCCTTCCCGGCGCACCGGGAGAGCATCGGGGTGGAGATGCCACCAATAGGGTCCGCCAGCGCGGGATGGACGATGGAAGCGGCGAGCAGGGCGGGAAGAAGCCGATGGATGGACACGGGACGGCCCTCAGCAGGCGAATGGCGGATTTCGATGGCTCAGCCTGCCTGCCTTTCGTGCCACTTCATTGACCTGCATCAACGGGTGAAGGCGATCCGCCGACCCGGCGCCGGTTTGATCTGGATCAGCCCTGGTCACGCGAATCCCGGCTAGCGTGAGGTCGAACGCGGGAAGGATCATCCATCATGCAGGCTTTGCGACGGATTGTGCGAACGGCCCTGATGGCAGGCCTCGTGACCAGGCTGTGCCTCGTCCCGGTTCTCGCGGGTGGCTTGGACGTGAACGCGGGCTGGACCGCAGAGCAGGGTGTCGACGCGCCGAGCTACGCGGTAATCGAACCGCGCAGCCGCAATCTTAATCTCGACGTCGTGGTGCTCGCCTGCGAACAGGTGGATGACGGCCGCGTCCTGCAGCTCCAGCTCTATTTGACGAACGATGGCCCCTTGATGCCCGACGGCGTGGCGGCGGGACGGGCCAAAGCCGACCCGCGTGCCGAGATCGTCATCGACGACCATGTCTTTCCGGTCGGTCTGCTGTTCGCCGAAGACCATGTCGTGCTGAGCGATGAAACCCGGGAAATGTTCCCGGGCCTTTCAGAGCACCTGCTCGATGCAATCGAGCAGGGAACGACGATGCGGCTGAACTTCGACCTCGTCGCCGAACCGGTGGGGCGGCCCGAGGCCTTCGACGGCGGGGCGGTGGTCGACCTTCAGGCCGGCCCTGCCGGAACGCGCGGCAAGGTCGTTGCCGCGGTGCGCCGCTGCGCCACGGGGCCGGCGCCACAGAACGTCGCGCTTGCGAGCCCGCGCCGCTGACCCTTCAGGGGAGATCGATCGAGCCTCGCGCGTCGCCTTCGGGCCAACCCTGTGCGCCAACGAGCGGAACGAACCGCACCGGCTCGAGGTGATCCATCCGGTCGTGGCCGTCGCCTGCCCTGACCACCCGGACGAGCATCTGCCCCTTGTCCTTGTCGGCCACGGGCATGACCAGCCGTCCGCCCGGGCGGAGCTGAGCCCGTAGGGAGGGCGGGATGCCCGGCCCGTGGGCGGTTGCGACGATCGCATCGTAGGGGGCGGCGCGATCCCAGCCCAGCGTGCCGTCGCCTTCGACCACGTCCACGCTGTCGTATCCCAACCGCCTGAGCGTCTCGCGGGCTGCCCTGGCCAGGGCCGGAATGCGCTCGATCGTATGCACGGCGCGGGCGATGTGGGCGAGGACGGCGGCGCCGTAGCCCGAGCCCGTGCCGATTTCCAGCACGCGCTCGCCTCCCTCCAGTCCCAGGGCTTGGAGCATCGCGGCGACGATGTAGGGCTGCGAGATGGTCTGACCCTCGCCGATGGCGAGTGGTTGGTCGGAATAGGCGGCCGGGCGGCACTCCTCGGGCACGAAGGCCTCCCGCGGAACGTGAAGCATGGCGTCGAGAACGCGCCTATCGTGAACGCCCCGGCCGGCAATCTGGTCGCGAACCATGCGTTCGCGGGGCTCGAGATACGGATTGATCCATTTCATCGCGCGAC
Organism: Reyranella sp.; assembly: GCF_004297265.1. GTDB lineage: Bacteria > Pseudomonadota > Alphaproteobacteria > Reyranellales > Reyranellaceae > Reyranella. The sequence continues at coordinate 49,084 of NZ_SCUT01000014.1, read as the reverse complement.
CCTCCGCCCGCCGCAACCTGAGCGGCATCGATAGCCGATCCTCAACGATAGACGAGGACCGGTATGGAACTGTGCGTCAACACCTTCACGGTTTCGCTTCCGAGAATCAGGGCGGCGGCGCCGCGGCGACCATGCGAAGCCATGGCGATCAGGTCGCAGCCCTTCGCCACCGCGGTGTCGATGATGGCCTTGTACGGCATGGCATGCTCGACGTGGATTGCCTCACACGGGACGCCGAGCACCTCGGCTTGCCGCTTCGCTCCCTCCAGGCAGTGCTCGGCGGCTTCTCCGGCATGCTTCGCGTAGGCGGACCGCGTGTCCGCGAGCTGCGTGCTGTCCATGGAGAAGATGTGGAATGGCTCCATGACGGTGATGACGGTAACCTTTGCCTGGGCGTCGCGAGCCAATTGCAGGGCTTTCTGAATGGCCATCGTCGAAAGCGCCGAGCCATCCGTGGGAATGAGGATATGCTTGAACATGTTCTGATCCTCCCGATTGCAACCTTGGAATGATATCGCAGCAGGGATGCTCGCTTATTGACATGGATCAATCCTTCCGGCGGTGGCGCGGATTGACATAGATCAGGTCGGGCTGAGGCGACCCAGTCTAGCCTGCATCGACAGGCAGCTTCGAATCGGAGGACAGTCATGGCCTTCAAGCATGTGATGTTCCGTGCGGCCGCGCGCGAGAAGATTCTGCGCGGCGCCACTCAACTGGCCGATGCCGTTCGCGTCACCCTCGGACCCAAATCGAAATCGGTGCTCATCCAGAAGAGCTGGGGCGCGCCGCTGGTCTGCAACGACGGGGTGACCATCGCCAAGGAAATCCAGCTCAAGGATCCGGAAGAGAACCTCGGCGCCCAGATGCTGCGGCAGGCGGCGGAGCGGACCGCCGAAGTGGTCGGCGACGGCACGTCGGGCTCCACGATCCTGGCGCACGCGTTGCTTGCCGACGGCGTGCGCAACGTGACGGCCGGCGCGAGTGCCATCGACATCAAGCGCGGCCTCGATCGCGCCGCCCGGGCGGCCGTCGGCGCGCTGAAGCTTATGTCGCGGCCCGTGACGACACGGAAGGAGAAGGCGCAGGTCGCAACCATTTCCGCCCACAACGACGTGGCTATCGGGGAGATGGTCGCGGACGCCATGGAAAAGGTCGGCAATGACGGCGTCATCACGGTCGAGGAATCGAAGACGACGGAGACGGTGCTCGAGGTCGTCGAGGGCATGCAGTTCGATCGCGGTTTCCTGTCGCCCTACTTCATCAACAATCCCGAGAGGATGGAGGCGGCCTTCGAGGATGTCCGCATCCTTCTGTGCGACCACAAGATCGCCGCACTGAAGGACATGCTCCCGCTTCTCGACCAGATGGTGAAGACGGGGCGTCCTCTCCTGGTGATCGCGGAGGACATCGAAGGCGACGCGCTTGCCACGCTGATCGTCAATGGGCTGCGTGGCGCCCTGCGCTGCTGCGCGGTGAAGGCGCCGGGATTCGGCGACCGGCGCAAGGCGATACTCCAGGACGTTGCCGTCCTGACTGGCGGCAAGGTCATTTCGGAGGAACTCGGCCTCAAGCTGGAGGGCGCGTCGATCGACGACCTCGGCACGGCCAAGCGCGTCGTCATCGACAAGGACCGCACGACGATCGTAGGCGGCGGCGGCGCCCGGGATGCGATCGACGCGCGGGTCGCGGCCATCCGGCGTGAGATCGAGTCGTCGACCAGCGACTACGACAAGGAGAAGCTGCGCGAGCGGCTCGCCAAGCTGTCGGGCGGCGTCGCCGTGATTAAGGTCGGCGCGCCCGCCGAGTCCGAGATGAAGGCCAAGAAGGAAGCTCTCGACGACGCCATCAGCGCCACCAAGGCGGCGGTGGCGGAAGGCATCGTTCCCGGGGGTGGCCTCGCCCTCCTGCGCTGCACCGAGGCCGTTGCGGCCGAGGAAGCCAAGGCGGAGGGTGACGAGCGGACGGGCATCCAGATCCTGAGGCGTGCCCTGGAGGCGCCCGCCCGCCAGATCGCGGAGAATTCGGCCGCGGACGGCGGTGTCGTGGTCGCGCGGATGCTGGAATCGAAGGGCAACCAGGGTTTCGATGCGGCCCGCAAGCAGTATGTCGATCTCGTCGAGGCCGGCATCATCGATCCCACCAAGGTCGTGCGCATTGCGCTGGAGAACGCCGTCTCGGTCGCCAGCATCCTGCTGCTGAGCGAGGCGACCATGACCGAGATCGCCGAACCGAAGAAGGAACACGAGCGGGAGGTCGAGCCGGGCCTGATGTAAGGTGCGGCGGGTGAAGTCACTCGTGGACGAGACGGGCGTAGCCGCAGCGGGTGACGCCGACCTGCACGTTCGCTTCCGTGCGGCATCTCCCATCACATTGCACGATCGGACATGCTGGCGTACCGACGGCAACAGCCCGGTCAGGATCGGCCAGGATTCGGCGGTGGCCTTCTTTTCCCGTTACGACCCCATCGGGCACACGCTGAGGCGGGTCGGGCGACGGGATCTCGTGTTCGATGAGCCGCCAGTTGCGGTGACGTTCCGTGACGATCCCGAGCCCCTGATCGGCAAGTGGATCGAAGCCATCTGGCAGGAGCCCGGTGGCCCCCTCCATGGGTGGTTCCACGCCGAAACACCGGCGTGCGGCACCGGGAAGCTCTTCATGCCTCATATGGGCCGAGCCCGATCGGACGATGGCGGGTTGACGTGGCGCTACGGCGGCGACCTCCTGCGCCTGCCACCGGCGCTCGCCGACCGCTCTTGGCGAAATGGATTCTTCGCCGGCGGCTATGGCGACCTCAGCGCGCTGCCGGATCGTGCCGGCCGGTCGATCTACGTCTTCTTCTCCAGCTACCATCCCGACGAGTTTGCGCAGGGAATAGCCGTGCTGCGCCTGCCGATCTCGGACCTCGCGGCACCGCCCGCGCTCTGGACCGGGGAAGGCTGGTCGACGGACGAAAGGCTGCCGCCTAAGCCAATCTGGCCGATGCGGCGCGGTTGGTGCCATGCCGATCCCGACGGCTTCTGGGGGCCGGCGCTGCACTACAATCGCACGCTCGACGCCTTCGTCATGCTGCTCAACCACACCGCCGGCGGCGCCGGTGACCTGGTGCAGGAGGGCGTCTACGTCAGCCTCAGTCGCGATCCGGCGGATCCGGACTCCTGGAGCCCGCCACTGCAGATCGTGCAGGGCGGCGCCTGGTATCCGCAGGCCGTCGGATTGGAGGAAGGGGACGGGGATACCATCGTCGGAAGCGTAGGCCGATTCTTCATGGCCGGTTTCTCGGCCTGGACGATCGAGTTCTCGCGTGCCGTCGGCGGACCGCCGGCCGATCGGCCGTTGACCTGTTCGGCGCAGCAGTTCGCCGCGCTGTTCGGTGCCGACCGTCGGTGCCCGTGGTGATCTGCTCGCGTGGATGGTTGACGCAGATCAAGTACACCGGCCCGCGCTGGCATAGTCTTTTGCAGGAAGTCACTCTTTCCCGATTCTCATTGATAGGCGAATGATCATGGCCACGCGAAGCACGAAGACATGGATCGTCGTCGCCGACGGCGCCCGCGCCCGTATCTTCAGTCCGGACAGGAAATTGGGAAAGCTCGTTCCGGCCGGCCCTTCAGATCTCGTGGCGCCGGCGAGCCGGCAGCGGACACGCGACCTCAAGAGCGACCGGCCCGGCCGCGGTTTCAATGCCGCGCGCAGCGGCGCCCGACACGCATTCGAGCCGCCGCACGATTATCACAAGCTCGAGAAACACAGGTTCATGGCGACACTTGCGGGGGTGCTGGAGGAGGCCCGCGGCCGTGGTGCCTTCGACGATCTCATCCTGGTGGCGCCCCGACGCAGCCTCGGTGAGTTGCGCGGCCTCCTGGCGAGGCAGGTCCTGGACTGCATGAGCCACGAAGTGGCCAAGGACCTCACCGGCGAGCCGCCCAGCAGCCTGCGCCGCCGGCTGCAGCCTGTGCTCACCGGCAAGCTCGGTTCCCCGCCCAGGATGACCGCCGCCGACCTGAAGCGACGGTGACGCCCGTCGGCAAGTTCGGGCGGAGTCCGATTCTCTCGACTCACCAGGTCATGCGCACACCGGCCGTGAGGCCTTGGCTGCCATCCGTTCCGGCCAGCGTGCCTTCGTAGCGCAGGTAGATCGAGGTCGCCTCGGCGATGGCGGTGCTGGCGGAGAGGCCCAGCAGCACGCCGTCGCGGACCGGCGAGATGCCGAAGGTCGTGAAGGGCGATGCCGGCGCGCCGGCCAGCGCGGCCGTCACCGGCCGGCCGACATCGGCATATTCGTGGCTCCAGCCCAGCCGGAACCGCATCGCCAGCCTATCCTGCCAGCCCATGTCCATCGACGCCCCCAACTGCGCGCCGATCACCGAGCGCAGCGAGTTGGTCGTCTGCTGTGCGACCGAGAGGTTCAACGACTGCGCTCCGGTCTCGCTGAAGCCGTTCTGGGTGCCGGTATAGGCCTGCAGCCGCGCGAATGGCTTGATGAAGGCATCGGCCCGGGTGTCGATGTCGAAGCTGTAGCCGGTCTCTAGCTGGCCGAAGAACTGATTGGCGCCTGCCTGGCCGAAGGCAGTGCGCGCCGCCAGGCCCGGGATGAGGATTTGCCGCGTCATGCGGTTGTTGCTGTAGGCGTAACCGATCAGGCCGTCGGCATAGAACGGTCCGCTGGCATAGTTGCCGTAGAGACCGGCCTGGACGGTGTCGCTGTTGCCCTGGCCGCTGAAGCCCGAGACCCATTGTGTGCCGCCGCTGTAGCCCACGGTGACGCCGGCGCGGAAATTCTCGGTGAAGGCCCGGTCGAGGCCGGCAGCGAACCCGCCGGCATTGTAGGTGACGGCGCCCTGCGGGGTGCCCGCGCCAATCGTGCCGAGGCCGCCGATCGCGCCGCCCCAGGCGCCCCAGCGCGGCGTGGCCGACGCATCGCAGGCGACGTCGCAAGCCTCGGCAAGCGCCACGCGGGCGCTGCCCGACGGACCGCCGCCGGTGGCCTGGCTGGCGAAATTGTTCATGAAGAACTGCGCACCCTGCACCATGGCGGAGGAGAAGCCCGCATAGTTGGTGCCCGACAGCGCCGTCAGGATCGGCTGGACCTGCGCCGGCGACAGCGCGGCCAGCGCGCTCAGCACGGTGGCATAGTCACCGGTCGCGGTGGCCGCCGTGCTGTCCAGCACGCTCGCGACCGCCTGCTGTTGCGGAGTGAGCGCCGCGGCGGCGAAGCCGCCGATCTGCAGGGTGAGATAGACGTTGTTGGCGTCGTAGCTCAGGCTCGGCAGCAGGAAAGGCGAGTTGCTCGTCACGCTGGAGAAGCCGCCGCTCAGCCCGCCAGTGGCCTGCAGGATCGTATAGGTCGTGCGGGGCGCGAAGCCGCCGCCCTCCTGGATCTGGGCGAGGACCGAGCCGGCCAGCGAGGCGGTGCCCGTTGCGCCGATGACGTTCAGCCGGCTCGCCTGGCCGGAGGGGGATACCGCGACCTGGAACGCGCCGGTCGAGGCCTGCGTGTACTTGCCGTTCACCGTCATCGTGCCGTACGGCGTGCCTGGCGCCACAGTGCCGGTATTGGCAAGTGTGCCGGTGAAACTTCCGGTTCCCGACAGAGTGCCCAGGTTCGCGAACGCGCCGGCAAGGGTTCCATTGTTCAGGAAAAAGCCGGTGTTGAGTATGTCGCTGTTCATGGCGCCTGTGTTGATGGCGATGCCATGGTTCAGGAATCCGACGCCGCTTGACGATTTGAAGGAGCCGGCGTTGCTCAACATCGACCCGCGGGCGACCGAATAGCCTCCGGTCGTGTTGAACGACGCGCCAGACGCGACCGTGAGGTTGCCGATCATCGTGCCTGTCAGGTTGAGGGTACTGCCGCCGAGGACCGATGTGCCGCCCGTATAGAAATTCTCACCGGCGAAGGTCTGTGTGCCGCCGGCGACGGTTACGCTGCCACCAGTTCCCGGATACTCGCCGCCGTCGAGAATGTTGCCGGAGAACGTGCTGCTGCCGTCGGTGATCCTGAGATTCTGGCCGCCGAGATTGACCGATCCGGTGCCCCTCAAGTCCTTGATGCTGACCGGCGCCCAGGCGCGCGATATGTCGAACACGCCGTTGCTCTCCACGCCGCTTGAGGCGGCGATGCTGCCCGGCCCGGAAATCAGCAGCATCCCCAGTTTGTCGCCAGTGCCGTTGATCTTCGTCTCACCGGTATAGGTGTTGGTGGCGCTCAGCTGTACGGCACCTTCCTTGTCGATGGTGATGCCTCCGGCGCCGGAAACGACGCCGGCCAGCCCCAGCGGAACGTTGTCCTTGGTGACGATGAGGGGGCCGCCGGCCGTCGTCTCGAGATTGGTGGCCGTGACGAAGAACGGCGTGTAGCCGGTCACCTGGTCGCTCAGATCGAACAACACCGAATTCTGTATGAAGAACGGGATGCCCAGCGTGTTGGTCTTTCCACTCCCGTCGACATAGTAGTTGGGTTTGCCGACGAGGGGGGCCGTCACTGTCGGCAGGCCGGCGATCGGCTTCTCGTCCGGCGTAAGGCCCGTGATCGAGATCGTGCCTCTGAGCGTTTCCGAGAAATCCTTGGTCAGGGAATAATACTTGGTCCCGGTATCCAGCAGCGTGAAGGCCTTCGCCGTCGTCTTGCCGTCGTCCGACACGGTCACCTTGAAATACATGGCATCCGTCGGCGCCGAGTTGTTTCCGGTCGAACCACCGTAGGGATTGGGGAAGGGAGGCGCCGGGTTGGAGGACGTCGGCGCCACCCACTGGATCAAGCCGGGAGCCGAAGTCGGCGTCGGCATCGCAACCGGCGCGAACTGGCCGATGATTTCCGGCGTCAGGCCCACCGTCACGCAAGGATTGCACGACGTCAGGCTCCGGGTCGTGCCGCCGATCGAGACCTTGGCATTCGGGGTCACGGATGGATTTGCCGGATCGCCCTGGCCGTTGGCGGCGACGACGAAGCCCTGGCGCGCTGCGCCGGGCATGATGGCCTGCCCGAGCACGCCGCCGGCAATGTAGCAGTTCGAGCCGCTGCAGGAATTCTTGTTGAGCAGGTCGACGGAGATCCTGGAGCCGAACACGCCGTAGAACAGCCCTTCCTGTACCGGCAGGTCCTTCGTAGCCGGGTCGAAGAAGTACTGCGGAAAGGTGTCCTGAGCGCCTACCGAGGGATCGGTGTATTGGCTGGCGGCGTTGACCTGGAAACCCATCCCGGTCCCGCTGGGGGTGGTGAGCGTCGCCGCCGGTGCCGTTTCCGTCGTGGTTACGGCCGCCGCATAGAAGCTGAGCAACGGTATCTGCAGGATGTTGCCCACATAGCCCCGGCAACCGCCGCTTTCCGAATAGCAGAGTTGGATGTTGTTGCCATTGGCGACGGTGGAGGTTGGGACAGACGAAGTATATTCGGAGTAGCCACCCCACGTCTTGGGATCGAAGGCCGCATTGAACAGCGAGGAGCCGGTGTCGAACAGATAGGGCCTCGGCGCGCCACCGTTGATGCCGATGTTGATCGAGAGGCGCGCGGCGCCGGATTGGGCATCGAAGACGTAGCTCAGGGGGATATTGGCGGACGTCTGGCCGAAGGCCGAGGAGAATTCACAGCAGACCAGCATTGCCAGCCCACAGACCAACGCGATGTGCTTCCGCATACTTCCCCCGGACTCGTCCCCGATTGATCCTATCTGGATTTCTGCTTTTTTGGTCCCGGCCGATGAAAATTTCCACGAGAGCGCGACGACTTAGCCTGCCTGTCCTGCCGGGAACCAAGGTCTCGGTCCGCTATAGGAAGGCGCCCCACGCCGTCGCGCTGCTCGTGCTGGCGCATGGCGCAGGGGCCGGCATGACGCATCCGTTCATGGCGGCCGTGGCCGACCGGCTGGCGGAAGCGGGTGTGAGCACCCTCAGGTTCCAGTTTCCCTACATGGAGGCCGGCTCCAGGCGGCCCGACCGGCCGGCCATGGCCCATGCCACGATACGGGCGGCTGTCCGGAAAGCCGCGACGCTGGCGCCGGGACTGCCGCTGTTCGCGGGCGGGAAGTCGTTCGGTGGCCGCATGACCTCCCAGGCCCAGGCGCTGGAGCCTCTCCCGAACGTCCGTGGCCTGGTGTTCCTCGGGTTCCCGCTGCACCCGCCGGAAAAGCCCTCGGTGGACCGCGCCGCGCATCTGCTCGACATCCGAATTCCCCTGTTGTTCATCCAGGGCACACGGGATGGCTTCGCCCGGCCCGCGCTCCTGCGAAAGGTCCTGAAGAGCCTGGGGAAACGGGCCACTTTCCGGCCGGTGAAAGACGCCGACCATTCCTTTGGGGTCCTGGTCCGGTCGGGCCGAAGCCCTGAGGAGGAGGTTGTCCGCGAGATCGCCGGGGTCGTGGCGGAATGGATGAGGGGGCGGGAATCGGCGGAATCGCTGCTGGCAGGCTGTCGAAACAGGTTTTTTCGGTTCGTCTGATTCGTTTATTTCATTTATTTCGTTTGTTTCGTTTATCCGTGCCGACTCCGGCCGTTTCGACGGCCTGCTAGAGGAACTTCTCCCTGATATCGATCGTCGACCGGCGGCCGATATGGTCGAAGTGCCCGGCGAGCCAGTCGTCCGCCGCTTTCCGGCCGATCGCCTTGAGGTGCAGCAGGAAATCCATTCTGGCGTTGAGCTTGCTGGACACCCCCAGCCCGCGCATCTGCTTCTCCGCCTCGATCCAGTGCACGTTGATGCGTTTGTAGCTGTTGGAGTCGAGCTTCTGTTCGTCGATCAGGTCGGTGACGAAGGAGATGGCGCGCATCTCGCGCATCAGCGACGAATTGAACGAGATCTCGTTGACGCGATTCATGATCTCGGCCGCCGTCGTCGGGACGCGGTCGCAGCACAGCGGATTGATCTGGACGATCACCACGTCCTGGCTTTGCGTGCCGTAGATCAAGGGGAAGATCGCCGGATTGCCCATGTAGCCGCCATCCCAGTAGGGATCGCCGTCGACCGTGACCGCCTGGAAGAGGAAGGGCAGGCAGGCCGACGCCAGCAGCACGTCGGCCGTGATCTCGCCCGACTGGAAGACCCGGACCTTGCCGGTCTTCACGTTGGTTGCGCTGAGGAAGAGCTTCACTGCCCGGCAACCTTCGAGTCGCCGGAAGTCGACCGAGCGCTCGAGTACGCCGCGCAGCGGGTTCAGGTTCATTGGATTGAGCTGGTAGGGAGACAGCATGCGCGTCAGCATGTCGAACGCCACGAAGGCCGCCGAATGGTCGAGGTTCCATCCGCTGGAATATCGATCGAACGGCGTGGGCTGCAGGGGACCGGCCTGCGCGGCCCGGCTGATGTTGGTCCAGAAATTGTCGAGGGCGCGGCGCGCCTCTTCGCGTCCGCCGCGACCCATGCCGTCGGCGAATACCGCGGCATTCATGGCGCCGGCCGAGGTGCCGGAGATCGCCTCGACCTCCAGGCGATCCTCGTCGAGCAGGCGGTCGAGCACGCCCCAGGTATAGGCGCCGTGGGCGCCGCCGCCCTGAAGGGCGAGATTTATGCGCTTGATCTCCATCACGGCCTCCTCAGTGCGCGGTCCAGCCGCCGTCCATGGGCAACGCGGCGCCCGTCACCGAGCCGCCGTTGTCACTGCACAGGAACAGCGCCAGGGCTGCGAGTTCCGCCACTTCGACGAAGCGCTTGTTCGGCTGGTTCTTCAGCAGCACGTCGGAAATCACTTTCTCGCGGTCGATACCGTGCGCCTTGGCCTGGTCGTCGATCTGCTGCTCGACGAGCGGAGTCCGCACGTAGCCGGGGCAGATGGCGTTGCAGGTGATGCCGTCCTCGGCGGTCTCCAGGGCCGTCACCTTGGTGAGGCCGAGCACGCCGTGCTTGGCGGCCACGTAGGCCGCCTTGTAGGGCGAGGCCACCAGGGCGTGCGCCGACGCCACGTTGATCACGCGGCCCCAGCCCGTGCGGCGCATCGCCGGCAGCACGAGCTTGGTGGCATGGAAGGCCGAGGAAAGATTGATCGCCATGATGGCGTCCCACTTCTCTTCGGGAAACTCGTCGATCGGCGCGACGTGCTGGACGCCGGCGTTGTTCACCATGATGTCGACCGCGCCAAAGGCATCGGTCGTCTGCCGCACCATCTGCTCGATCGCCCTGGGCTTGCTCATGTCGGCCGGCGAATAGGCGATCATCGCATTGGTGCGATGGGCGAGATCGGAGCGGGTTCGCTCGATCTCTATCGTGTCGCCGAAGCCGTTGAGCACCACGTTCGCACCGGCGCGTGCGAAGGCCTCGGCGATGCCGAGGCCGATGCCGCTGGTGGAGCCGGTGACGATGGCGGTCTTGCCGTTGAGCATGGGATCATTCCTCCTGATGGACGATCCCACTCTGGCCGCGGCGCGGGCGGCGATGAAATGCCGTGTCCCTACCGATTCGATAGGGCGTGCGTATCGAGCAACGCCTGAAGGGCCGTCAGCAGTGCCTCGGGATCGGGCCAGCACGCTGGATCGACGTCGGCGAAGGCGAACGCCACGCGAGCATCGGGCGCCACGACGAAGACGGCAGGCACCGGCAGGCGCCAGTGCGTGTCGCCGTGTAGCGCCGGGAAGTCGCGGCCGCGGTCGCGATGGATGCGGATGTGCGCCGGCGACAGATCGTAGGCCAGTCCGCAGGTCCGCGCGAAGCCGTTGGCGGGATCGCTCAGCATGAGATAGCCGATGCCGCGTCTCTCGACGGTCGCGGCGACGTGCTCCACCCGTTCCGGCATGATGCCGATGGCCTGGGCGCCCAGAGCCTCGATCGCCGGGCGGGCTTCCTCGAGTGCGGCCATGGTTAGGTCACAGTAGGGGCACCAGCCGCCGCGGAACAGCGCCAGCACGAGGGGGCCGCCATCGAGCAGTTCCTGCGACGTCCATAGCCGGCCGGCGCCATCGGACAAGCTGAAGTCAGGCAAATGATCGCCGAGGCCAAGCCCTTCCTCGACCAGCCGGACCATGCGCAGCCGGTCGAGTTCGTCCTCGAAATCCGCCCGGTCGCGAGCCGGAAGCGCCGCCCGATGGCGGTCGTTCAGGTCGCGCAGAGTCTGGACGAGGTTCATGCCGGCTGCAGTGTGGCGAGTATCTCCAGACCCCGGAAATGCCTTCCTGTTTTGCAATCGATAGCCACAGGCTATGGTCGTGCAAGGCATAATGGCTGCGATTCCGGGGGGCCGCTGCCGTGGAAATGCATCAGATCCGCTACTTCCTCGCGGTGTGCGAGACGCTGAACTTCACGCGCGCCGCAGAGTCCTGCAATGTTTCCCAGCCGTCGCTCACCCGTGCGATCAAGGGTCTGGAGGACGAGCTGGGTGGCCCACTGTTTCGCCGCGAGCGCAACAACACGCACCTGACCGGGCTCGGTGAGATGATGCGCCCCCATCTCACGCAAGTCCTCATCGAGACCGACGCCGCCAAGGAGCGCGCCAAGAGTTTCGCAAGGCTCGACGATGTCGAGCTGAAGCTCGGCATGATGTGCACCATCGGCCCGCGCCGCTTCGTGCCCTTCCTGCAGGCGTTCCGCGAGCGGCATCCGAAGGTGCGGCTGATCGTGCAGGATGGTTCGAACACGATGCTGCAGGATCGGCTGGTCCAGGGCGAGTTGGATGTCGCCGTTTATGGACAGCCCGAGGAGATCGACGAGCGTTTCCATGCCCGCCGACTGTACGACGAGAGGTTCGTGATCGGTGTCGGGCCAGGACATTCCTTCGACAAGCTCAATGCCGTGAGGGTCCGGGACCTGCACGACCAGGCCTACGTCAATCGCCTCCAGTGCGAGTTCTTCGGACACGCCGGTCGCATCTTCCGTGAGCATGGCGGCAAGCCGCGCATCGTATTCCGCTCCGATCGTGACGATTGGGTGCAGAGCATGGCGATGGCGGGACTGGGCTTCACTTTCATCCCGGAGTTCGCGGTCACCATGCCCGGCCTGCGCGTGCGGCCGCTGATCGAGCCCGAGATCGTACGCAGCATCCAGGTCGTCACCGTTCGCGGACGGCCGCACGTGCCCGCCGTTGGCGCCTTCGTCCGGGAGATCCTCGCTTTTGCGTGGATGAACGCCAGCGCCTGACGGCGCGGCTATGGAATCGATCCTCACTCGGCATTTCAAGACGAAGCCCGTCGCTCCGATGCTGTCGGCATCGCCGCGGCATTTCCGTCGCGGCTCAACTGCACGGAGATACCGATGTTCGCTCGAACCCTGATTGCTTCCACTCTGATCGTGGCCGGCCTGTCCGCCCCCGCCTTCGCCGGCGAATGCCCGGCCGACAAGATGAAGGCCGACGCCGTCAAGCCGGTGACCCATGGCCCGAAGGGCGTGACCGACAAGGTGCTGGCCGCCATCGACCTCTCGAAGGAGAAGGTCTCGCTGAACGGCCACATGATGCGCGTTCGCAAGCTCGAGATCCAACCGGGCGGGATCGTGCCCTGGCACAGCCATGCCGAGCGGCCGGCGCTGATCTACGTCGTGACCGGCGAGATCGTCGAGAATGCCAGCAACTGCGCCGTACCGATCATTCACAAGGCAGGCGAGGTCGCCCGCGAGACGCATGCCACGTCGCACTGGTGGCAGAACAACGGCAAGGCGACCGTCGTCCTGCTGTCGTTCGACATCCAGAGCGACCCCAACGACAACCACATGTGACCGGATCGCGCTGAATCGAAGGATCGCATCATGTCGGGTGTCCTGCGCGCGTTCACGATCGGCCTTACCGCCTTCCTGACCGTCGTCGACCTGTTCGCGACGCAGGCCATCCTGCCGGCCCTGACGACCGCCTATGGCGTCACGCCCGCCGCCATGGGACTGGCCGTCAACGCCAGCACCATGGGCATGGCCGCTGGCGGGCTGGGCGTTGCCCTGCTGGGAAGGCGGCTCGACCGCCGGCGCGGAATCCTTCTCAGCCTCGCACTGCTCGCCGTGCCGACCGCGCTGCTGGCCACCATGCCGTCGCTGCCGGTGTTCACCGCATTGCGCGTCGTCCAGGGCCTCTTCATGTCGACGGCATTCGGCCTCACGCTGGCGTATCTCGGAGAGCATGTGGGGCCCGCCGATACGGCGAACGCCTTCGCTGCCTACGTGACGGGGAACGTCGCCTCCAACCTGTTCGGCCGCCTGCTGGCGGCGGGGGTGGTCGATCACCTGGGGCTCGCCGCGAACTTCCAGGTCTTCGCGATCCTCAATCTCGCGGGCGCCGCGCTGGTCTGGTTCACGGTCGAACGCACACCGCCCATGAGGGCGGTGAACATAAGTCACGGCTCTCCATTCTCGAGCTGGCGCCGTCACCTCGGCAATCCCGGGCTGCGGGCCGCCTTTGCCACGGGTTTCGCGATTCTGTTCGCCTTCATCGGCACCTTCACCTACGTGAACTTCGTGCTGGTCGGCCCGCCCTTCGCCGTCGGCATGATGATGCTGGGGGTGATCTACTTCGTGTTCCTGCCTTCGGTGATCACCACGCCGCTGGCCGGCACGGTCGTGCGACGCCTGGGGACCCGGTCCACCCTCTGGCTGTCCTTCGCCGTGGCCGCGGCCGGACTGCCGTTCCTGCTGGGTACAGGCCTGTCCTCGGTGCTGCTCGGTCTCGGCCTCATAGCGGTGGGCACGTTCTTCGCGCAGGCGACTGCCACGGGTTTCGTGGGGCGCGCCGCCACGATCGATCGCGGCGCGGCCAGCGGGCTTTATCTCGCCAGCTATTTCCTGGGCGGCCTTGCGGGCAGCGCTGTCCTGGGAGAGGTCTTCGACCGATGGGGCTGGACGGCCTGCGTGATCGGCATCGGCGCGTCGCTCGCCCTGGGTGCGTCGCTCGCGGCCTGGCTGGTCGAGGATCGCGAGATCAGTCCGGCTCCGAGCCGGTGATCAGGCGCGCGCCGGACTGGAAGGTCACGTAGGACCAGATCCAGTCGAGCATCACGATGGCGCGGTTGCGAAAGCCGATCAGGAAGGAGACATGGATCAGGCCCCACATCAGCCAGGCGAGGGTCCCGTCGAGCCGCAGCCAGCCGAAATCCGCGACCGCGGAGCGCCGGCCGATGGTCGCCATGGTGCCATAGTCGCGATAGCGGAAGGGCGGCGGCGGTTGCCGGCCGGCAAGGCGCGCCCGGACGACGCGCGCGACATACGCGCCCTGCTGCTTCGCGACGGGCGCCAACCCCGGCAGTTGTGTGCCGTCGCCGCGGGCGACGCTCGCCGTGTCGCCGATGACGAAGATTTCCGGATGACCGGGCAGGGTGAGGTCCGGGCCGACGGGCACGCGGCCGACGCGGTCGCTCTCGATGCCCAGCCATCGCGCGGCCGGCGATGCCGCCACCCCGGCGGCCCACACGATGGTGGCGGCGGGAATGTGATCCGCGCCGACCGTTACGCCGCTCTCGTCACAATTCGACACGGGTGTGCCGAGGCGTACCTCGACCTTCAGCCGTTCGAGCGCCGCCCGGGCGGAGGCACTGAGGACGGGCGGGAACGCGGCCAGCACGCGTGGACCCGCTTCCACCAGGATGACACGGGCATCGCGCGGATCGATGGTGCGGAAATCGTGACGCAGCGCGACATGGGCGAGCTCGGCGATGGCGCCTGCCATCTCGACGCCGGTCGGGCCGGCGCCGATCACCACGAAGGTCAGCAGGCGCCGGCGCGAGTCCGCATCGTCAGCCGCCTCGGCATGCTCGAAGGCCGTCAGGATGCGGCGGCGGATGCTGGTGGCGTCGTCGATCTTCTTGAGGCCCGGCGCCGCCTTCTCCCACTCGTCGTGGCCGAAATAGGAATGGCGCGACCCGGTTGCCAGCACGAGCTGGTCATAGGCGATCTCCCGGTCCTCGAGCCGCACGATCCGGCGCTGCCGGTCGACGCCGGACACCTTGCCCAGCACCACGCGCACGTTGGGCGCGCGGCGCAGGATTGCGCGAATGGGCGAGGCGATCTGGGCCGGCGACAGGCCGGCGGTCGCGACCTGGTAGAGCAGCGGCTGGAAGAGGTGGTAGTTGCGCCGATCGATGACGGTGACGTCGGCGTCGGCGCCGGCGAGGTTGTGCGCGGCGCTGAGGCCGCCGAAGCCCGCGCCGACGATGACGATACGCGGACGGGCCATGGCGAACCTCCCCGGAGTTAAGAGCGTCCGAACAAGTTGAACGCGATGATGCGGTCGATCGACAGGGCGCCCGGCCCGCGTGTCAGAACATAGGCGAGAATCGAGGCCCACATCAGGTGCTCGGGCCAGTTGCCGGGATAGACCAGGAACTGGATGACCAGGGTCATCGTCAGCAGGGCCGCGGCGCCGAGCCGGGCGAACAGGCCGAGGACCAGCAGCACGGGCGCGCCCAGCTCGACGGCGGTTCCCATCGTGGCGGCGATCTCCGGTGGCAACAGGGGCAGGCGGTATTCCTCACGGAACAGCTCGACCGCGGTGTCAAAACTCTCGAACTTGTTCATGCCCGAGCGGAAGAACGTCGCGCCGACGGCCACGCGCATGCCGAGTTCCAGCAACGACAGCGGAAAGCGATTGCCGGCAGCGCGTAGCGCGGCGAGCCGCGAGACGATGGGGCGAAACCCGTCAGTGCCGCGGGTGAAGATGTCAGTCGTCACGGTTGCTCTCTCCTCGGAAAAAGGTCGGCCGCCGCTTCCCGGGCGGCGGCCGATGGGATCAGCTCTTTGCCGCCGTCAGCTTGCCGCCGACGATCTTCTCGCAGGTGCCCTTCGGCACGCCGAGCCAGGCGCTGGCCTCGGCGTCCTTCTTGGAGGTGCCGGCGCACGACGAAGTGGCGGTCTGGCAGTCGTTCTTGCCGGCCTTGGCGACGCCGTAGCATTTCTCGACGTTGCCCTGGGCCTGGGCCGCGACGCCGAGCAGCAGGGCGGTGCTGAGGGCGGCTGCGATAGTGAGTGTGGACTTCATGGTCATCTCCTTCGGTTGGTTTCCCTCTCGGGATGGCGAACCATGCCGTTCGCCCGCTCCGGTCTGAAATATCGAGTGGACATCGGAACGATAGCCGGCGTGTGAGGGCGGACCGGGAGGGCTTCGGAGTAGGCTCATGCTGTCTTGGAAGGGAGAACCCATGAACGGCAATCGAGTCACGACCGGCATCGGGCTGCGCGCGCCGCATCTCACCGAGATCTCGAACGACAGACCCTCGATCGGCTTCCTCGAGATCCATGCCGAGAACTATCTCGCGCCGACACAAGCGCTCTGCACGGTGGAGCGCTTGCGTTGCGACTATCCGCTCTCCGTCCACGCGGTGGGCCTGTCGCTCGGTTCCGTCGACGGTCTCGACGAAGCCCATCTGGACCGCGTGGTGGCGCTGGTCGAACGGGTCGAGCCGATGCTCGTGTCCGATCACCTGTCGTGGAGCAGCATCGGCGGCCGCTACTACAACGATCTGCTGCCCTTGCCCTACACCGAGGAGGCGCTGGCGGTCGTCGTGCGTAACGTGCAGCGTCTGCAGGAGCGATTGGGCCGCCGGGTGTCGATCGAGAATCCGTCCTGCTATCTCGGCTTCCGGCATTCGACCTTGTCGGAGCCGGAGTTCCTGGCTGAAGTGGTGCGGCGCAGCGGTTGCGGCATCCTGCTCGATGCCAACAACGTCGTCGTGACGGCACACAATCTCCGGCTCGATCCGACGGGCTGGCTCGAGCACCTGCCGGTCCATGCGGTGACCGAGTATCACCTGGCCGGCCACGCCGTGAACGACGCGGATGGCGAGCCGGTGCTGATCGACGACCATGGCAGCCGTATCGACGACCGCGTGTTCGAGCTGTTCGGCGAGATGGTGCATCGATACGGCCGCCGGCCGACTCTCGTCGAATGGGACACCGACGTTCCGGCGCTCGACGTCCTGCTGGGCGAGGCGCGTCGTGCCGCGCGCGTCCTCGAGGCGGGGAGGGCCCATGCTCACGCTGCCTGAGCTGCAGGCGGCTTTTGCCGATGGCCTCGGCGGCAGGAGCTGCGACCGCCTGCTCGACATGATCGCCGGCGATTCAATCTCCGCCGACGCACGGGTTCGGATACATCGCAATCACGTCCGGCAAAGCCTCGCCGCGGCGCTCGCCACGACCTTCCCGACGGTGACCAGTCTGGTCGGCGGCGCGTTCTTCGATGGCATGGCGAAGGCGTTCGTGGCGGACAGCCCGCCTGAAGGCCCCGTGCTCGCCGAATATGGCGAGGACCTTGCGGTCTTCATCGAAGCCTTTGCGCCGGCACATGGACTGCCCTATCTCGCCGACGCGGCGCGCCTCGACTGGGCACTCAACCTGGCATTTTATGCCGCGCGCGTCCCTCGACGGGAAGCGGGCGATTTCGGGAGCGTGAGGCCCGAACGGCTGGCCGCCTTGACCCTGACCCTGGCGG
Source organism: Reyranella sp. (assembly GCF_004297265.1). Lineage (GTDB taxonomy): Bacteria > Pseudomonadota > Alphaproteobacteria > Reyranellales > Reyranellaceae > Reyranella. The sequence continues at coordinate 31,769 of NZ_SCUT01000014.1, read as the reverse complement.
CCGACGTGACCCTGCTGACTTCGGCGTACCCGCTGGGCCGCATCTGGCGGGCATGCCAACCGGACGCGCCCGACGCCGAGGTCGATCTCGCAGCCGGTGGGGTGTCGCTGCTGGTGATGCGTCAGGGAGACGATGCCGTGTTTGCAGATCTCGATCCGGGGTGCGCGGCTTTCGTCGGTGCGATCGGTCGCGGCGTGCCGGTCGGGGAGGCAGCGCAGCTGGCGCAGGCCAACTGGTCGGCCTTCGATCCGGCGCAGTCATTTCGGCGCCTGCTCGAGTGGCAGATCTTCGCTGCAGGGTCGGCGGTAGTGGGACCAGTCGGATACGAACCAATCTTCGGGCGAATTCCCAGCCAGGAGGCGAAATAGCAGGGAAATTCCAGTCGATCCGTGTGTGGAAAATGGGGGTGTTAGGCGTAGGTGGCTTCAGCGCCGCTGTTCCAGGGACGGCCATCGCATCATACGACCGCGCGGATCAGCTCGTTGGCGCCTTTCGCGGGCGTGTCAGCCGCCATGTGAGGCCACCAAGGACGATCACGCCGATCCAAGGCGCCGTGGATACCGCGAGCGCGACGATGAATGCTTCGTAGGAACGACCCGCCAACATCCATTGCAGGAGAGCGCCGGCCAGCCAGCCGATGGCCACAGACACGGTGATGGCAGCAATACGCGCGGCGTTACCGCGGTGTGCCACCGCGGCGGTGGGGTGCCTGGTCGCCGCGCGCCTGCCGGAAGCGATCCAATACCAGATTGTTGCGACGACGGCGCTCAGTACCGCTACGGACGGACAGATGACGAACGCCAGTGCCATCGCATTGGCGCCTTCGCGCTGTGAGGCCTCGAAGACATCCAGCGCGACCAAGCCGACCCCGAGCGCTGCGGCGTAGCCGACCACCAGTGCGAGGAGAGCGACGAGCGCCGCCTTCAGAAATCTCAGGCCCATATTGTCCCTCGCAAGGCAAGCTCTGCAACATGTTGGGCCTTCATCGGCGTTGCTTCTGTAGCCGACAGTGCCACGGCATGTCGAAGATCTCTGGACCAACTACCCGCTGCCGGTGTTCGCGGCGGCGAGCGGTTGGTAGGCCCGGCAGGATTCGAACCTGCGACATAACCGTTATGAGCGGCTCGTTCTAACCGCTGAACTACGGGCCCCCAGTACCGACACTGGCCGGCACGGCCGCGCCCCGGGTTCGCCGGGGCCGGACCTTATAGCCCGGCTATTCGGCGGGGGGCACGAACATATAGCCGACGCCCCGCACCGTGCGGATCACCGTCGGCTTGTCAGGCGCCGGCTCGATCTTGCGACGGATGCGCGTGATCCGCAGGTCGATCGCGCGGTCGAACGGGTCCCGGGCGCGGTGGCTGGTGGTCTCCAGCAGCCAGTCGCGGGACAAGGGCCGGTTGGGGTTTTCGGCGAAGGTCTTCAGGATATCGAACTCGCCCGAAGTCAGGGGCACATCGCCGTTCTCCCCGTCCAGGAGCTGGCGCTTGGACAGGTCGAGCATGTGCCCGCCCATCTTCACCCGCTCCAGCCGCGACGGGGTGGCCTTGTTCACCGACCGGCGCAGGACGCTCTTGCAGCGGGCCAGCAGCTCGCGCGGCTCGTAGGGCTTGGCGACGTAGTCGTCGGCGCCGCTCTCGAGGCCCAGCACCTTGTCGACCGGGTCGCTGGCCGCCGTCAGCATGATGATGCCGACGCGGGCGCTGCTCTCGCGCAGCCAGCGGGCCAGCGCGAACCCGTCTTCGGGACCCGGGAGCTGGACGTCGAGCAGGACGAGGTCCGGCATGGCGCGAGCGATCTGGCGGCGCATCCGGGCACCGTTTTCGACGGCGGTCACCTTGAGCTCGTGGTTGGAAAGATAGGTCTCGGCGGCCTTGCGCTGAAATGCGTCGTCCTCGACCAACAACACGGACGGTAGCTGCATGACTTAACCTAATAAATGACTTTTAATGCCTTCAAAATAACACTATTTCTCAAGGAATTATATTGTTTTGTTGATATTTTTGATACGATTAGATTTGCGCAATTCCTAGCTGCGTTTCATGGGCGGAGCCCCAAGCCCTAGCCTCCAGGATTTGAATGTCGCTCGCCGTTGCCGATCCGGCCGCCCAGCAGGACCGTTTTGTCCGCGCCGAGCTGGTCAGGCGCCTGTTCGAGGGATCTTCGCCCTCGCGCTATTTCTCCTTCGTCCTGTGGCCGGTGATCGCGGCGATCTACTGGCGGCAGATCGACCCGATCGAGCTGGCCGGACCATTCGGGGCCTACCTGGCCGTGACCCTGGGCTTCGACGTCCTGCGCCGCAACTTCGCGCGGGCCCGTCCGGGCGACGAGCAGACCCTGCGCTGGGGGTGGTGGTTCGCAGGCTTCACCTTCCTGACCGGCGCCTGCTGGGGATGGGCGGGCTTCGTGCTGGCTGCCAAGGACTTCGAGTTGCAGCGCATGCTGCTCGGCCTGGTGTTGCTGGCCACGATCACGACGGCGGTGCCGATCCGGTCCGCCCACCCGCCGACCTTCTACGCCTTCGCCGTGGCCACGACGGCGCCGTTGCTGCTGGTGCTGATCACCTCGGGCGGGCCGTTCTATCAGCTCGTGGGCATCGCGGGGGCCGCCTATGTCGGCCACTTGATGGCCTATGTGCGCGACGTGCATCGCTGGCAGTACGATAATATCGCGCTGGCCTACGACAAGGAGGATCTCGCGCGCCGGCTGCAGGTCGCTTACGACGCCGCGCTGGTGGCTCAGCGCGAGGCTGAGGAAGCCAACCAGGCCAAGTCGACCTTTCTCGCCACGATGAGCCACGAGATTCGCACGCCGATGAATGGCGTGCTGGGCATGATCGACGTTCTGGAGCGCACCGAGCTTTCGCCCGACCAGCGCGACCAACTGGGGACCGTGCGCCATTCGGCGGCCTCGCTGCTGCGGATCATCGACGACATCCTCGATTTCTCCAAGATCGAGGCGGGGCATCTCGATCTCGAGCGGCTGGAGCTCTCGACGTTCGAGCTGATCGAAGGCGTGGCCGAGACGCTGGCCGCGAAGGCGGCCGAGAAGCGACTGCTCCTGTCGGCCTTCGTGGCGCCCGACGTGCCCGCCCGGGTGATCGGCGATCCGCTGCGCCTGCAGCAGATCCTGTTCAACCTGCTGGGCAATGCCATCAAGTTCACCGAAAGGGGATCTGTCCGCCTCGTGCTCGAACGCTCGCCGGCCGATCTTCGCCAGGGACTCATGCTCCGCATCCGGGTCGTCGACACCGGCATCGGCCTCACCGCCGAACAGTGCGACCGGCTGTTCAATCCCTTCGTCCAGGCCGATAGCTCGACGACGCGCCGTTTCGGCGGTACCGGCCTCGGCCTCTCCATCGTGCGGCGCCTGGCCGAGGCGATGCAGGGCAGCGTCGCGATCGACAGCGAGCCGGGCGTCGGCTCGACCTTCACCGTCACGGTGCAGCTCGGCGCCGCGCCAGCCGAGCCGATTGCGGCCGACCTGCCGCTGAAGGATCTGTCGCTCGTCCTGTCACTGCCCGATCCAGAGGAAAGCGCCGCGATCGCGCGCTACCTGCGCGATGCCGGCGCCGAGGTCGATGTCGTGGTGTCGAACCTGGCGGCCGTGAGCATCGACGGCGCCAGGAACCAGGTTTCCCTGGCCGACCTCAAGCGCCCGTGGCGGCGCGATCTGTTCGTGCGGGCGATCGCGCGCGCCGCCGGCCGCACCAAGTGCCCGGCAGCGTCCGCCGGAATGCCGGAGCCGGTCGGGCGGTTGAACGGGCGTGTCCTCGTCGTCGACGACAATTCCGTCAACCGCAGGATCCTGGCGCGGCAAGTCGAACTGGCCGGCGCCTCGACCGACGTGGCGGCGAGCGGCGAGGAGGCCCTGCGTCTCTGGCGCAAAGGCGGCTACGACCTCATGCTGGCCGACCTGCAGATGCCGGACATGGACGGGTTCGAACTGGCGCGGCGCATCCGCGAAGACGAGGCCCGGCAGGGCCGGGCACGCCTGCCGATTCTCGCCGTCACCGCCAGCGCGCTCGAGGGCGAGGAGGAGCGCAGCCGGTCGGCCGGCATGGACGGCTTCATCACCAAGCCGGTCGGCATCGAGCAATTGCGCGCGACCCTCGGCGTCTGGCTGAAGAATGCGGCCGGGAGGCGTGCGGCATGAGCCTGGCCTACGATCGCGTCAGGCTGGCCGAGCTGTTCGGCGACGATCCTTCCACGCTGGCCGAAATCGAACGCGAGTTCCTCGACACGGCGCGCGGCGCCGAGCGCGAGATTCGCGGCACCGATGATCTGGAGACGATCGCGCAGGCGGCGCATCGCGTGAAAGGCGCGTCGGGCATGATCGGCGCCAACGCCTTGAGCCACGTCGCCGCCGCCGTCGAGCAGGCGGCCAAGGCGCAGGATCTTCCGGCTGTGCGCCGGCTGGAGCAGGCGTTCAGTGAAGAAGTGAGGAGGGTGGCTGTTCAAGCTGACGCCCCCTGAAAACCAATCCCCGTCGTCTCGACCGGAGCACCGAAGGTGCGTAGCGGAGAGACCTCCTCTCAACCAAAAGCCGGAAATTCGTGGAGAGAAGATCTCTCCACTCCGCGCGGAGTTTATCCCGAGGTACTCGAGGGGCGCTCCGGTCGAGATGACGGAGGTTTTCCTTATCGAATTCTAACGTCGCGGCCTCAGCATCACCGTTGCGGAGTAGGAGAGCAGGGCGCGGCCGTTCTGTTCCAGCAGTCCGCGCAGGAAGGCGATCGACTTGCCCTGCTTCGGCACTTCCACGCGCGTGACCAGCGGCGCGGAGATGTCGCCGGCAGAGAGGAACTCGGCCGCGAAGGAGACGGTGGTCGGCGCGAGGTCGCTCGTCATCGCCGCGGCGCGCGTGATGGCGGTGTCGGCGAAGCTCATCATGTAGCCGCCATGCAGCGCGCCGCCGGAATTGCACATGCGCGCCAGGGTCGGCTGCATCAGCGAGGCGCCGTCGGCCTCCCGGCGCACGAAGGCCGGACCGATATGCGTGGAGTAGGCGCTGGCCTTGAAGGCCTCGAAGCCCTCGGGCACGACCTGCGGCGGCAAGTCGATCCGCGACGGTGCCTGCTCATCCTTGCGCGCCATCGCCTTGGCGCGCGCGACGTGCCGGCAGACGCCGGACCACAGCGCGATCGTGCGGCCTTCCTGGGTGATCGAGCCGCGCGCGAAGGCGAGGCGGCCCGTCACCTGCAGCGGCTCGCCGCGTGCTTCCAGCGGCGGTCCGATGACTGCGCCGTTCAGGAACTCGACGGCGATGCTCACCGTCATGGCGAAGGACGTGTTGGTGCCGCCGTCGGCCGCGCGGCCGGCCACCAGGCAGAGGGCGTAGTCGGCGAAGGTCAGGATGCCACCGCCATGCACGCCGCCCATGTAGTTGCCGTGTCGGGCGAGCGTCGGCAGCACGCAGTGCACCGTGCCAGCCTTCCGGGCATCGCCCTGGAGGTCGAAATAGAACGGCCCGACATGATCCTCGAACGGATCCGGCGGCACGAACACGGTGTAGCGGGAGAGGTCGATCGTATCGGGCATTGGCTCTTGTGAAGCGTCGTAGGCGGGTTCTAATAGGGGAGAATCGCGCAATCACAAAGAGCCACGGAGCGAAACGTCATGGCGGAGTCCGCACACAGGATCGAGGTCCGTCGCGACAAGCGAGATGCCGGCACGGTGGCTCATCTGGTGTTCGACAATGCGCGGCGCCTCAACGTCCTGAACCCGCCCGCCCTGCACGATCTCGCCGCGACCTTCCACGCGCTCTCGGCCGAGGATGATCTGCGCGTCGTCGTGTTCTCGGGCGCGGGCGGCCGGGCCTTCATCGGCGGCGCCGACATCAACCACATGGCTGGCATGCGCACCTCCGAGGATGGTCGCGCCTTCATCACCATGGTCCACAAGCTCTGCCAGTCGATCCGCGACTGTCCGGTGCCGGTGATCTGCCGCCTGGAAGGCTACACGCTGGGCGCCGGCCTCGAAGTGGCGGCCGCCTGCGACCTGCGCATCGCGACCGACACGGCGCATTTCGGCATGCCCGAGGTCAAGGTCGGCATTCCCTCGGTGGTCGAGGCAGCGCTGCTGCCCCGCCTGATCGGCTGGGGCCGCACGTCGTGGATGCTTCTCACCGGCGAGAACATCGATTCCGCCAAGGCCGAGGCCTGGGGCATGGTCGAGGAAGTCGTCGAGACGGCGAAGATCGACGCGGCCGTCGAGCGCTGCGTGAAATCGCTCGTCGATGCGACGCCGCTCGCCGTGCGCGCCCAGAAGCGGCTGATGCGGCGCTGGGAACGGCTGCCGCTCGACGAGGCCGTCCAGGCCGGCATCGATTCCTTCGCCCAGAGTGTCGCCGAGGGCGAGCACGTCGAGCGCATGGCGGCCTTCGTCAATCGCAAGAAGAAGTAAGGCGACGGGAGGGGCTGCGCGATGAGCAAGAAGACGGTCCGCATCGGCTGCCATTCCGGCTTCTGGGGCGACACCGAGACCGCTGCGGTGCAGCTCGTGCGCCACGGCAATGTCGACTACCTGGTGAGCGACTATCTCGCCGAAGTCACCATGTCGATCATGGCGGCGCAGAAGCTGCGCAATCCGCAGGCAGGCTATGCAATCGACTTCGTCTCGGTCGTCATGGCGCCGCTGGCGCGTGAGATCGCCGAGAAGAAGATCAAGGTCGTGACCAATGCCGGCGGCGTCAATCCTCTGGCCTGCCGCGACGCGGTGCTGAAAGCCTGTGAGGCCGCGGGCGTGACGCTCACGGTCGCGGTCGTGCTGGGCGACGACATCCTGCCGCGCGCCGACGAATTCCGCGCCGCCGGCATCCGCGAGATGGATACGGGCGCGGAACTGCCCTCGAAGATCACCAGCATGAATGCCTATCTCGGCGGCTTTCCGATCGCGCGGGCGCTGGCCGAGGGCGCCGACGTGGTCATCACCGGCCGTTGCGTCGATTCGGCCGTCACCCTCGGCGCCCTGATCCACGCGTTCTCGTGGACACCGGAAGAGTTCGATCGTCTCGCCGCCGGCACGCTGTGCGGCCACATCATCGAATGCGGCGCGCAGTGCAACGGCGGCAACTTCACCGATTGGCGGCTGGTGCCGGACTACGACAATATGGGCTTCCCGATTGCCGAGGTGTCGGACGACGGAAGCTTCGTGCTCTCCAAGCCCGACGATACCGGCGGCCTGATCACGACCGCGACCGTCGCCGAGCAGATGCTCTACGAGATCGGCGATCCGCGCGCCTACATGGTGCCGGACGTGGTGTGCGACTTCACGCAGGCGACTTACGAACAGCTGGCCAAGGATCGCGTGCGCGTGAGCGGTGCCCGCGGGCGGCCGCCCACCGACACCTACAAGGTCTCGACGACCTGGCCCGACGGCTACAAGTTCAGCTCGATCTTCATGATGGGAGGACGCGAGGCGGTGGCCAAGGGCCGCCACAGCGCGGAGTCGATCATCAAGAAGACGCGCCGCCTGTTCGCCGAGAAGGGCATGGCGGACTATCGCGACGTCAGCATCGAGGTGATCGGCAGTGAGGCGACCTACGGGCCGCACGGCCGTGTGCCCGATGCGCGCGAGGTCGTCGTCAAGATCGCCGCCAAGCACGACCAGAAGGAGGCGCTGGCGCTGCTCGGCCGCGAGATCTCGCCGATGTCGACCGGCGGCGTGGTCGGCATGACCGGCAGCTTCGGCGCCGGACGCGTCTCGCCGTCGCCCGTCATCCGCATGTTCTCCTGCCTGGTGCCTAAGTCGATGGTGCCGGTCACGGTCGATGTCGGAGGGCACCAGATCGCGATGCAGGAAGGTGCGCTGAGCGGCGGCTTCACCTCGGCACAGCTTCCTGTCGAGGCGCCGGCGGCCCAACCCTTGCCGGCCGGCGATACGGTGACCGTGCCGCTGATCGCGCTGGCCTATGGGCGCTCCGGCGACAAGGGCGACAATGCCAATATCGGCATCTTCGCGCGCCGGCCGGAGTACGAGCCCGTCCTCGATGCCGAGGTGACGGAAGAGGCGGTTGCGAAGTATTTCGCCCACCGCATCGAGGGACCGGTCACGCGCTGGCGGCTGCCGGGTATCAAGGGCTTCAACTTCCTGCTGCGCAAGGCGCTGGGCGGCGGCGGCATGGCCTCTCTCAAGGCCGATCCGCTGGCCAAGGCCTTCGCGCAGATGCTGCTGGACATGCCGGTTCGCGTGCCGAAGTCACTGGGAGCGACGTTAGGCTCTTAAGCTCCTCGCTGCGTCGCGGGAAAGAGCATTAGTCCGGCTGTTGCCGGCTTGTGGACCCGGACCGTCTGGAGCGGCGCGCCGTCGATCGCCCGGGCGTCGGCGGCAGCGCGACTGCGCGTGCATGACATCACCTTCCTGCTCTTGTCGGCATGCCTGAATTCGCGTGCATCAGGACAATATCTATCGATTGACACAGTGTATCGACTGATAGTAATTGGCTCGGGTCCGCACTGCTCAGGGTAGCGATGATCAATATTCAGACCACTGGACGTGGCCGTCCCGGGACCCAGGCGAGGGGCGAGGATACGCGTCGGCGCATCCTGGAAAAGGCGCTCGATCTTTTTGCCGCCCACGGATACGAGGGCGCCAGCACCCGGCAGATCGCCGAGGGCGCGGGCGTGAATCTCCCGGCCATCCAGTACTATTTCGGCAACAAGGAAGGTCTCTACCGAGCGATCATCGAGGATATCGTGGCCGACACGGAGCGGCACATGTCTGCGGTGCTGCCCCGCGTCCGAGCGGCGCTCGACGATCCGGAGGCCACGCCGGTCGAGCTGACCGAACTCCTGTGCCAGACGCTCGAAGCCTTCGTCACCGTGGTGACGAGCGGCCCGCAGGTCGAGAGCCGCCGCCTGATCTTCGCGCGTGCCGAGGTGGAAGAGACACCCGGCCTCGACCGGATGCACGAGAACGGAATGCGGCAGGTCTTCAATCCCTGTCTCGCTCTCTTTGCCCGGATCCATGGAAAGTCCGAGGGCGACCCGGAGATGACGATGCGCACGATGGCGCTGATCGGGCAGGTCGTCATCTTCTGCAACAACCACAAGCGCCCCATCCTCAAGGCGGTCGGTCTCGACGGCGAGAACGTCCAGTTGATGAAGCAGATCGTGCGCGAACAGACGCTCGCCATCTGCCGCGCCGTCGCGCCCTGAAAACAGTTTCGCGAGTACCAGCATGAACAGGCGGTCGCCCTTCCTCCTGGCCTTCACGGCTTTCCTCCTCGCCGGCTGCACCGCCGGTCCGGATTTCGTGAAGCCCGCCAAGCCGGCATCGACCGGTTACACGCCCGAGCCGCTCGCACTGCAGACCAGTTCCGCGGCCGGTCCCGGCGGTGCCGCGCAGACCTTCGTGCCCGAGCAGGACATCCCCGGCGAGTGGTGGGCTCTGTTCCAGTCGCCGCAGCTCGATGCGCTGATCAAGGAATCGCTGCAGGCCAATCCCGACGTCGATGCCGCGCAGGCGGCGCTGCGGCAGGCGCGGGAACTCTACTTCGCCCAGCAGGGCAGCCTGTTCCCGACCCTGGGCGCCAATGGCTCCGGCCAGCAGCAGCTCGCCTCTCCAGCTTCGCAGGGGCAGGCGGGCTCCGCGGCCATGTTCGGCGTCACCTCGGCGTCGCTCAGCATCTCCTATTCGCCCGACGTGTTCGGCGGCGTGCGGCGTCAGGTCGAATCCCGGGAGGCGGCCGCAGAGAACCAGCGCTTCCAGCTCGAAGCGACCTATCTAACCCTCTCCTCCAACGTCGTCGTCGCCGCGATCAACCTCGCGTCGCTGCAGGCCCAGATCGGCGCGACCCGGGACATCATCAACATCCTCAACAACTCGCTGGGTGTCGTGCGTCGCCAGTTTGACCTGGGCGGCGCCTCACGCGCCGACGTGCTGGCCCAGGAGGCGGCGCTGACGCAGACCCAGGCGACCCTGCCGCCGCTGCAGAAGCAGCTCGCGCAGCAGCGCAATCAGCTCATGCGGCTGGTCGGCCGCTCGCCGGACCAGGATCGTGGCGAAAGCTTCGATCTCGCCAAGCTGAAGCTGCCGCAGGAGCTGCCGCTCAGCCTGCCCTCGCAACTCGTCGAGCAGCGGCCCGACGTGAAGGCGGCCGAGGCCCAGCTTCATGCCGCGAGTGCCGATATCGGCGTCGCCGTCGCCAACCAGATGCCGCAGTTCACCATCACCGGCTTGCTGGGCTTCACATCCGGGGGCCTCGGCTCGCTGATCGTGCCGGGCTCGGGCGTGTGGAGCATCGGTCTCGGCATCGCGCAGACCGTGTTCGACGGCGGCAAGCTCGACCATCAGCGGCAGGCCGCGATCGCCGCCTATGAGCGCGCGGCCGCGCAGTATCGCGGCGTCGTGCTGTCGGCATTCCAGGATGTCGCCAACGCCCTGCGTGCCGTGCAGTACGATGCCGATACGCTGCGTGCCCAGGTCGCCGCCGAGCAGACTGCAGCGGCGAGCCTCAGGCTCTCCGAGCAGCAGTACCAGCTCGGCGCGGTGAACTACCTGATCCTGCTCAACGCGCAGCAGACCTACCAGACCGCCATCATAAACCGGCTGCGCGCGCAGGCTGCGCGCTATGCCGACACCGCCGCGCTGTTCCAGGCGCTGGGCGGTGGTTGGTGGAACCGGACGGACGTCGATCCGAAATCGATGGGTAAGCCCACGCGCTTCGCGCTGCCGCCCGTCCAGGACATCAAGCTGCCGCGCGCCGGTCACTGACCAGCCGCGCTCCCTCCAATCCGAATCAAGTCATCCTGATCAGCTCAAGAGGCATACGATGATCAAGCGAATGCTCATCATGCTCATTCTCGTCGGTGCGGTGCTCGGCGGATTGTTCGGCTTCAAGACCTTCGTCAACGGCAAGATCAAGGAAGCCATGGCCGGCATGGCCAACATGCCCCAGACCGTTTCGGCTACCAAGGCCGAGACCAGCGACTGGCAGCCGAAGATCGATGCGGTCGGCACGCTGCGCGCCGTGCGCGGCGCGGAACTGTCGCTCGAAGTGCCGGGCGTGGTCGAGACGATCACCTTCCAATCGGGCGACGAGGTGAAGGAGGGGCAGGTGCTGCTGACCCTGCGCAAGGAAGACGAGGAGGCCCGGCTTCAGTCGCTCGAGGCGACGGCGCAGCTCGCGCAGATCACCTACGACCGCGACGTGAAGCAGCTCAAGGCGCAGGCGATCAGCCAGGCCATCGTCGACAACGACGAGGCCAACCTGCGCAATGCCCGCGCCCAGGTCGCCGTCCAGAAGGCGGTCCTCGACAAGAAGACGCTGCGGGCACCGTTCGACGGCAAGCTCGGCTTGCGCCAGGTCGATCTCGGCCAGTTCCTCGCGGCCGGCACCATGATCGCCACCCTGCAGTCACTGAATCCGATTTACGTCGACTTCCTGCTGCCCCAGCAGGCCGTGGCGCAGATCGCGGTCGGCGACAGGGTGAGGGCCAGGATCGATGCCTTCCCGGGTCACACGTTCGAAGGCAAGATCACCGCCATCAATCCGAAGATCGAGACGGGCAGCCGCAACGTGCAGGTGCGCGCCACCTTGCCGAATGCGGACCAGAAGCTGATGCCCGGCATGTTCGCCGCGGTCGAGCTGGACACCGGCGCGGCGCAGCGCCTGGTCACGCTGCCGCAGACGGCGGTGAGCTACAATCCCTACGGCTCGCTGGTCTATGTCGTCGACGACAAGGGCAAGGGCGCCGAAGCGAAGCCCGAACTCGTTGCCCGACAGGTCTTCGTCACGACGGGCGCCACGCGCGGCGACCAGGTGGCGATCCTGAAGGGCGTGTCCGAGGGCGACACTGTGGTCACCTCCGGCCAGATCAAGCTGCGCAACGGGGTGCCGGTTGTGGTCAACAACAGCGCTCTGCCGACCAACGACGCCGCCCCGAAGATCGTCGACAAGTAGCCAGCCCCGCAGGACATCGTCCCATGAAGTTCACCGACATCTTCATCCGCCGTCCGGTTCTGGCGAGCGTCGTGAGCCTGCTGATCCTGGTCGTCGGCCTGCGCGCCATCGGCGCCCTGCCGGTGCTGCAGTATCCGCGCACCGAGAATGCCGTCGTGACGATCACCACGACCTACTATGGCGCCGATCCCGACGTGATCGCCGGCTTCATCACGACGCCGCTCGAGCAGGCGGTCGCCCAGGCCAATGGCATCGACTACATGACGTCGACCAGCCAGAGCGGCGTCAGCACCATCACAGTCTACCTGCGCCTCAACTACGATTCGAGCAAGGCGCTGACGGAGATCAACACCAAGGTGAACTCGGTATTGAACCGGCTTCCGACGGGGACTCAGCAGCCCGTGCTGACGGTGAAGGTCGGCCAGACGATCGACGCGATGTATATCGGCTTCAACAGCAAGGAGCTGGCGCCCAACCAGATCACCGACTACCTGGTCCGCGTCGTGCAGCCCAGGCTGCAGGCGGTCGAAGGTGTGCAGACGGCCGAGTTGCTGGGTGCCAAGAACTTCGCGCTGCGGGCCTGGCTCGACCCGCAGAAGCTCGCCGCCTATGGCCTGACCGCGGCCGATGTCGGCCAGGCGCTGACGGCGAACGACTACATCGCCGGCCTCGGCACGACCAAGGGTCAGATGGTGCAGGTCACCCTCAAGGCCTCGACGGCGCTCAGCTCGCTGAAGGAGTTCCGCAACCTGGTGCTGAAGCAGGACAAGGGCGCGATCGTCCGGCTGAGCGACGTGGCCAACGTGACGCTGGGGTCCGACGACTATGAATCGGAAGTGAGCTTCGACGGCCAGAAGGCGGTCTATATCGGCATCCAGGTCGCGCCGGCCGCCAACCTGCTCGACGTGATCAAGGGCGTGAAGGATGTCTTCCCGGAGATCCAGGCGCAGCTTCCGCAGGGCCTGAACGGGCAGATCATCTACGATTCGACGGAGTTCGTGAACAGCTCGATCGAGGAGGTGATCCGCACGCTGGTCGAGGCGCTGGTGATCGTGACCCTGGTGGTCTTCGCCTTCCTGGGATCGGTCCGCTCGGTGATCATCCCGGTGATCGCCATTCCGCTGTCGCTGATCGGCACCTTCGCCATGATGGCCGCCTTCGGCTTCTCCATCAATCTGCTGACCCTGCTCGCGCTGGTATTGGCGATCGGCCTGGTGGTCGACGACGCCATCATCGTGGTCGAGAACGTGAACCGCCATCTCGAGGAGGGGCAGAAGCCTTTCCCGGCCGCGATCCAGGCGGCGCGCGAGCTGGGCGGGCCGATCATCGCCATGACCGTGGTCCTGATCGCGGTTTACGTGCCGATCGGCTTCCAGAGCGGCTTGACGGGGGCCTTGTTCACCGAGTTCGCCTTCACCCTGGTTGGCGCCGTCACGATCTCCGCGATCGTGGCGCTGACTCTCTCGCCCATGATGTGCTCGTTGATGCTGAAGCCGCACGGTCACGACGACCGTGGCCTGGAAGCGCGCCTGATCCGTGGTATCGACCGCGTCTTCGATGGCCTGCGGCGCGGCTATTCCCGCTGGCTGACCGGAAGTCTCAACTATCTCCCGGTCACGGCGACCTTCGCCGTGCTGGTACTGGGCAGCATCTACTTCCTCTACACGGCCACCAGCAGCGAGCTGGCGCCGCAGGAGGACCAGGGCATCATCATCGGCTTCGCGACATCGGCGCCAAACTCGACGATCGACCAGCGCCAGATCTACTCGCGGGAGATCTACAAGATCGGCGCCAGCCATCCGGAGACCGATCACGTCTTCCAGCTCGACGTGCCGGGCCAGTCGATCGCGGGCTACGTGCTGAAGCCGTGGGACAAGCGCACCATGACCTCGAACCAGCTGCAGCCGATCGTGCAGCAGGAGCTGGCGGGGATCGCCGGTGCGCAGGTCGTGGCCTTCCAGCCGCCGCCGCTGCCGGGCTCCACCGGCCTGCCGATCCAGTTCGTGATCAACACGACGGGCGGCTTCGAGGCGCTGAACGACGTGGCGCAGAAGTTCCTGCAGGAAGCGCTCGCCACCGGCCGCTTCATCTTCCTCAACACCGACCTGAAGATCGACGCGCCCCAGGCCACGGTCGTGATCGATCGCGACAAGGCCTCGGCGCTCGATCTGAAGATGAGCGACATCGGCGGCGCCCTGGGCTCGATGCTGGGCGGCGGCTACGTCAACTACTTCGCCCTCGACGGCCGTTCCTACAAGGTGATCCCGCAGGTCCAGCAGTCGTCGCGCCAGAACATCGACCAGATCCTCGACTATCACATCAAGGCCGCCGACGGCACGACGGTGCCGCTGTCCACGGTCGCGTCGATCGCCACCAAGGCGATCCCGCAGTCGCTCAACCATTTCCAGCAGCTCAACAGCGCCACCATCCAGGGCGTTGCCTTCCCGGGCGTGTCGCAGGCCGAGGCGTTGCAGACGCTGAAGGAGCTGGCGCAGCGCACGCTGCCCCAAGGCTACTCGATCGACTATGGCGGCGCGTCTCGTCAGTACGTGCAGGAAAGCGGTGGCTTCATCGTCACCTTCGGCTTCGCGCTGATCATTATCTACCTGTCGCTCGCGGCGCTGTTCGAGAGCTTTCGCGATCCGCTGATCATCCTCTTCTCGGTGCCGATGTCGATCGCAGGAGCGCTCATCTTCCTGATGGCGCTGAGCACGGTCGGCATGCCGGGGGCGACGCTGAACATCTATACCCAGGTCGGCCTGGTGACCCTAATGGGCCTGATCAGCAAGCACGGCATCCTGATCGTCGAGGTGGCGAACGAGCTGCAGGAGGCCGGCAAGTCGCGGCGCGAGGCCATTGTCGAGGCCGCTTCGATCCGTCTGCGGCCGATCCTGATGACCACGGCGGCGATGGTCCTCGGCGTCGTGCCGCTGATCGTGGCCACCGGCGCCGGCGCCCTGTCGCGCTTCTCGATGGGCCTGGTGATCGCCAGCGGCCTGGCTGTCGGCACCCTGTTCACCCTGTTTGTGGTACCGGCCGTCTACCTGATGCTCGCGGCCGACCATTCGAGGAAGCGGGGCGCCGGCGAGCATGTCGAGGCCGTCCCGGCGGCGGGCGACTGAAGGTTCAGGGCGGCCGGGGCAGCAGACAAGGCTGCCCCGACAGGCCCCCGATAGTGTATCCTCCGGGCCATGACGGCCCCCTCGAAACTCGTCCCGGAGAAGGACGCACGAGCCGAACGGCTCGCCGCCGCCCTGCGCGAAAACCTGAAGCGGCGCAAGGCGCAGGCGCGCGCCAAGGGGGAGGCCCCGAAACCGCCGGGTCCGGGCCAGGGTATTGATCCGACCGCCGGCAAGACCGGCGGTTGAGCCGACCCCCTCCCTCGTTTAGAAGCGCCCCCACATGAGCATTCTCTCGGACCGCTGGATTCGCCGCATGGCGCAGGAGAAGGGCATGATCGAGCCCTTCGTCGACGCCCAGAAGCGCGAAGGCGTCATTTCATACGGCCTGTCGTCCTATGGCTACGATGCCCGTGTCGGCACCGACTTCAAGATCTTCACCAACGTCAATTCGTCGGTGGTCGATCCCAAGGACTTCGACCAGCAGAGCTTCGTCGACCGCAACACCGAAGTCTGCATCATCCCGCCCAATTCCTTCGCGCTGGCCCGGACAGTCGAGTATTTCCGCATCCCGCGTGACGTGCTGGTGATCTGCGTCGGCAAGTCGACCTATGCACGCTGCGGCATCATCGTGAACGTGACGCCGCTGGAGCCGGAGTGGGAGGGGCACGTGACCTTGGAATTCTCCAACACCACGCCGCTGCCCGCGAAGATCTACGCCAACGAGGGCGCCTGCCAGTTCCTCTTCCTCCAGGGCAACGAGCCCTGCGAGGTTTCCTATCGCGACAAGGCCGGCAAGTATCAGGGCCAGCGCGGCGTCACCCTGCCGAAAATCTGAGCGGAGGCGACCATGGACAGAATTCGCATCAGGGGCGGCCGCCAGCTCAAGGGCCAGATCCGCATTTCCGGCGCCAAGAACGCGGCCCTGCCGCTGATGGTGGCGTCGATGCTGAGCGACCAGCCGCTCACCCTCCACAACGTGCCGCGCCTTGCCGACATCACCACCATGATCCAGCTGCTGCGGCAGCATGGCGTGGAAATCACTGCCACCGCCGGGGAGAACGGCCACAGCCACGGCACCACGATGGTGCTGAAGGCGTCGGACATCACCTCGACCACTGCGCCCTACGACATCGTGCGCAAGATGCGCGCGTCGATGCTGGTGCTGGGCGTGCTGCTGGCGCGCGAGGGCCAGGCCAAGGTCTCGCTGCCGGGCGGCTGCGCGATCGGCGCGCGGCCCGTGGATCTGCACATTGCCGGCCTCCGGAAGATGGGCGCGGAGATCGACATCGACGGCGGTTACATGGTCGCCCGGGCGCCGAAGGGCCTCAGGGGCGCGCGCTACACCTTCCCGAAAGTGTCGGTCGGCGCCACCGAGAACCTGATGATCGCGGCCGCGCTCGCCAGGGGCACGACCGTGCTCGACAATGCCGCGCGCGAGCCCGAGATCGCCAACCTCGCCGAATGCCTGTCGGCGATGGGCGTGCCGGTGGCCGGCATCGGCACGGAGACACTCACCATCGAGGGCGTGACCTCGTTCAACGCCATCGAGCACGCGGTCATCCCCGATCGCATCGAGACCGGCACCTATGCCATGGCCGTCGCCATGACGGCGGGCGACGTCGAGCTGATCGGCGGCCGGGTCGACCTGATCGATACGGTGGCCGCCAGCCTGCGTTCTGCCGGCGTCACGCTGGAGAACACCGAGAAGGGCATGCGCGTGCACCGGACCAACGGCGCGCTGCACGGCGTCGACGTGATGACGGAGCCCTTCCCGGGCTTCCCGACTGATCTCCAGGCGCAGATGATGGCGCTGATGACGCGGGCCGAGGGCGCCTCGATGATCACCGAGACGATCTTCGAGAGCCGCTTCATGCATGTGCCGGAACTGGCGCGCATGGGAGCCAATGTCACCATCCATCACCAGTCGGCCCTGGTCCGCGGCGTGCCGAAACTGCGCGGTGCGGAGGTGATGGCGACCGACCTGCGCGCCTCGGTGTCGCTGGCGATCGCCGCCCTGTCGGCCGAGGGCGACACGATGCTCCACCGCGTCTACCACCTCGACCGCGGTTTCGAGCGCCTCGAGGAGAAGCTCAGCGCCTGCGGTGCCGACATCGAACGGCTGAAGGGCTGAAGCGCGTGACGGCCAAGCTGAAACTTAGCGCGCTCGACGCCGACGACCTGGCCATCATTTCGGCCGCCGTCCAGGACGCGCTGGTGGCGGTTCGCGACTGCGCCTACCTGAAGGATGAAAGCCGCTTCGTCCTGCTGCTCAACCGGTTCCGGTGGGAAGCCGATCCGGAGCAGGGAACCGGTCATACCAGGACCCATTCCGCTCTCGTTTTCAACGAGGTGACGGCGGTGCGGCACCATGACATCCCCACGGCTGAGCCCGACCGGATGCTGGAACTGCTCGCGGTGGTGCTGGAAAACGAGCATTCAGTCCTGCTGCGCTTTTCGGCCGGCCGGGCCATACGGCTGGAAATCGGCCGTCTCGCATGCCATTTGGGAGATGTCGGGGAGCCTTGGCCCACCCCGTGGAAGCCCGCCCACCCGGTCGAATAGCCTTTCGGCTCCGGCGAGGGGCGGGCATTCGTTACTGGAGAACCTGTCGTGTCGAGCGAGGCTAACGAGAAGCTCATTCTGGCGCTGCCCAAGGGTCGCATCCTCAAGGAAGCGGCCCCTGTGTTCGCGCGTGCCGGCATCGAACCGGAGGCGGCCTTCGCCGATCCCGATGCCCGCCAGCTCCGCTTCACGACCAACCATCCCGACCTCGACATCATCCGTGTCCGCTCCTTCGACGTGGCCACTTTCGTAGCTTTCGGCGCCGCCCATCTCGGCATCGCCGGCGCCGACGTGCTGATGGAATTCGACTATCCGGAGATCTACGCCCCGATCGACCTCGGTATCGGCAAATGCCGTCTCGCCGTCGCCGAACCAGTCGAGATGGCCGGCAAGGACGATCCGAGGCGCTGGAGCCACGTGCGCATCGCCACCAAGTATCCCGAGGTGACCCGCCGGCACTTTGCTGCGCGCGGCGTGCAAGCGGAGTGCGTCAAGCTTTCCGGCGCGATGGAGCTGGCGCCGTCGCTCGGACTCAGCCACCGCATCGTCGACCTCGTCGATTCCGGCCGCACGCTGAAGGAGAACGGGCTGGTCGAGATCGAGCACATCGCCGACATCACCTCGCGTTTCATCGTGAACCGCGCCGCCCTCAAGACGCGGCCCGAGCGGGTCGGCCACTGGATCGACCGTTTCCGCGAAGTCGCCCTCGGGGTGCCCCGTGCCGCTTAGGCTCGACGCTTCGGCGCCGGGCTTCGAGAAGGAATTTTCGGCTTTCCTCGGGCGCAATCGGGATACCGACGAGAATGTCGACCGCGTCGCTGCCAGCATCGTGGCCGACGTGCGCGCGCGCGGCGATGCCGCCGTCGTCGACTACACGGCGAAGTTCGACTGGGCCGGCATCACGGCGGCCAACATGCGCGTGTCCGACGCAGAGCGCGATGCCGCGGCGGCGCAGGTGCCGGCCGCGCAGCGCGAGGCGCTGGCCTTCGCCGCCCGGCGCATCGAGGCTTTCCACCGCGCGCTGATGCCCCAGGATGTCGATTTCACTGACTCTACGGGGACGCGGCTCGGTGCGCGCTACCGCCCGGTCGATGCGGCCGGTGTCTATGTGCCGGGCGGCACGGCGGCCTACCCGTCCTCGGTGCTGATGAACATCGTGCCAGCCAAGGTCGCAGGGGTTCGCCGCATCGTCATGGTGGTGCCGACACCCGGCGGGACACTCAATCCGCTGGTCATGCTGGCAGCCGGCATCGCCGGCGCCGACGAGATCTGGCGTATCGGCGGCGCGCAGGCCGTGGCGGCGCTCGCCTACGGCACGCAATCGATCAAGCCGGTCGACAAGATCACCGGGCCGGGCAACGCTTATGTCGCCGCCGCCAAGCGACGTGTGTTCGGACAGGTCGGTATCGACCTCATCGCCGGTCCCTCCGAGATCCTCGTGGTCGCCGACCGGCACAACGATCCGCAGTGGATCGCGGCCGATCTCCTGTCGCAGGCCGAGCACGATCCGTCCTCGCAGTCGGTGCTGATCGCCGACGATGCCGCCTTTGCCGACGCCGTCATGCGGGCCGTCGAGGCCGAGCTGAAGACGCTGGCGCGTGCCGGAATCGCCTCGGCGAGCTGGCGTGACAATGGCGCCGTGATCCTCGTGCCCGATTTCTCGGCCGCGCCGGCCATCATCGACGCCATCGCCGCCGAACATGTCGAGCTCGCCATGGAGATGGCGGAGGCCGAGGCGCTGTCGCAGAAGCTGCGCCATGCCGGCGCGATCTTCCTCGGCCGCCACACGCCCGAGGCGATCGGCGACTATGTCGCCGGCACCAACCATGTGCTGCCGACCTCGCGCGCCGCGCGTTTCTCCGGCGGCCTGGGCGTCGCCGACTTCCTGAAGCGGACATCGCTGGTCGCCTGTACGCCGCAGTCGCTGGCCGCCCTCGGCCCGTCCGCCGTGGCGCTCGCCGATGCCGAAGGGCTCGGCGCCCATGGCCGGTCGGTTTCGCTCCGGCTGGGCCGCTAGCCATGACGGCCGGGACGACCGACAGGACGCGGCGCATCGTCGACGTCGTGCTGGACGAGGAATCGGTCGCCCGCCGCACGCCTGAGGTGGAGCACGAGAGAGCCGTCGCGCTGTTCGACCTGATCGAGGAGAACGACTTCCATCTGGTCGGCGGCCAGCCCGGGCCCTATCGCCTGAGAATCGGCATCTTCGAGCAGCGCCTGGTGTTCGACGTGCGCAACGAGTCCGACGAAAAGCTGCGCGACATCGTGCTGTCGCTGACGCCGTTCCGCAAAGTCGTGAAGGATTACTTCCTGATCTGCGAGAGCTATTACGCCGCCATCAAGAAGCTGGGGCCGGCGCAGATCGAAGCGCTCGACATGGGCCGGCGCGGCCTGCACGACGAAGGCTCGGAACTGCTGCGCGAGCGGCTCGACGGCAAGATCGAGGTCGACCACGACACGGCCCGGCGGCTGTTCACCCTGATCTGCGCCCTGCACATCAAATCGTGAGCGGGGAGGGGTGGATGACCGGATTGCCGTCCAGCCTGCTCTTCGCCTGCAGTGAGAACTCCGTCCGGTCGCCGATGGCCGAGGCGCTGGCCAAGCGACTCTACGGGCAGATGGTCTATATCGATTCGGTCGGCGTGCGCGCGAGCGAGGTCGACGGATTTGCGGTCGCCGCCCTCGACGAGATCGACATCGACGTCCACCGCCACCACGCCAAGACCTTCGATGACGTCGATGCCGCGTCGTTCGAGCTGATCGTCACCCTGTCGCCGGAAGCGCATCATAGTGCGCTGGAATTCACGCGCGGGACGGCGGCCGAGGTCGAGTACTGGCCGATGCCCGACCCCAGCGCGGTGGAGGGATCGCGGGAGACGCGGCTCGATGCCTACCGCCATACCCGCGATCAGGTCCTGGCCAGACTGAAGGCGCGCTTCGGGATTCCGATCACGCCCTCGGTCTGACCGTCTCGGCTTAGCGCTGGGTGACGTGCCCGGCCGGGTCGAGGGTGATCAGGTAGTAGGTGTCGCCCTTGAGGGCCTGGCCCTCCCAGCTTCCATCCTTGTTGCGCAGCAGCATGGTGACGCCGTTGTAGCCGGCATCGTGAATCTGCTGTCGCGCGATGGCGCCTTCGGCGGTCGGCGTCCAGTTGGGCGCGGTCGTCGGCGTGAAGATCCTGTTGGGCTCGGTACCGGGCTCGCGACCGGTGGGCATGCCTTGCGCCTGGACCGCATTCGTCGCGAGAACCGCGGCGCCGACCAGTGAGAATGCAAGCAATGTCCGGTTCATGATGTCTCTCCTCAGGTGCGAAGCGCTGCCACACTGGAGCGCCTTCGCCCGGGATCATTTCCGGACCGGATTGTGGGCCGATTGTGGCGGCGGCGCGCCCGTGCCTGCAGGCGAGCCTCCCGCTGTGCACGAGCGCGTGTAAGGACAGCGTCAGCGGGTGCTGTCGGAACCCGCGTACCAGGCAGCGCGATGCGAGCTGTGACGCGGCACCGGCAGGTTGACGAGATCCATGAACACCGACGCGCCGCCGTCGGCGCCCGCGAGGTCGCCCTCGAGTACGTCGACGTCGAAAGTGAGCTTGTCACCCTCGAGCTTCGGCGACTTCAGCGTGACGACGGCGTCCACGACGCTGGCCTTCGCCTTGTTCAGCACCGACACAGTGGCGTTGGGCGGATCCTTCGCGAACGAGTTGGGCGCCTTGAGCGTCCACTCCTCGAGCACGTGCGCCAGCATCGCATGGCCGGCCGAACGCACGGGGCGGTCGGCGAACACGATGACGCTGGGCGCGATTCCGTCGAGGATCAGCTTGTTGTCCTGCAGCTTGGCGCCCCGTGCGTTCAGCACGAACATCGAGGGGATGAGGCGCGGATGGCGCGCGGCGCCGACGACCTTGGGCAGGCCTTGCACCGACGACGCGGCGGGCGCCGCCGGTTGGGTCTGCGCGGCGGCGCCGAAGGCGAGGCCGAGCGTGGCGGCGACGGTCGCGAGAGCGACGGAGAGACGGAAAGATTGCATGATCATCACCGTGCGGCTCAGTAGCAGGGCAGGAGAGGCGGCTTGCCGCAGCTCGGCGCATTGTAGCGCTGCTGGTAGCGCGGATCGATGTCGGGCGGCGGGGGCGCGCCGGCGCCGCTGTTGTATCCACCGCCGCCTCCGCCACCGGCATAGGGATAGGGATTGACGGGTTCCGTCGGCGAGGGATTCGACCAGCCGCTGAACGTGCTCGTGCCATTCGGATCACCGATCGCCGGCGTCTCGCCGCCGGTCGTCTGGCTCTGGCCGTAGTACTGCGCGCCGTGCGAGCCGATGCCGAACCAGATCGTGTCGATGAACACCGAGGCGGGACCGTCCGCGGCGCCCAGGCTGCCCTCGAGCACTTCGACGTCGAAGGTGAGCTTCTCGCCCTCGAGCTTCGCGGTCTTCAGGGTCACCACCAGGTCCGACACGCTTCCGCCGTCCTTGTTGAAGACGGAGACCGTGGCGTTCGGCGGATCCTTGGCGAAGCTGCCGGTGCGCCAGATGTCGGCCATGTCGGGTGTCACCATGTGACCGACCGAGCGCTTCGGCCGGCTGGTGAACAGGGTTGCGGTGGGCAACACGCCGTCGAGGACCAGCTTCTGGCCGTCGAGCTTCGCGGCGCGGGCATTGATGACGATCAGGGCCGACGAATACTGCCGCTTGGCCGGCTTGCCGATCGTCTTCTGGGCCGGATGGGTGATCGCGTTGGGCGCCGCCGCGGGAGCCGGCGACGTCTGGGCGAATGCCAGCGCCGGCGCCAGGAGCAGGGCGGCCACAAGGCCCGACATGCACGTTGAGTTCATCTTTTGCTGGTCCTTCTTTCCCGGGCGTCCGCAGCCGCGCCCTGTATAAGGGAGCAGGGCTCTCGTGAGAAGGCCGGCCATCCCCGCCGCGCCACCCGCGCCGCCATTGACTTAGCCCTTCCTGCGGCCCATTTTCCGGCCGCTTTCCCAGAATTTCACCCCAGCCGGAGGCCGGATGGCCAAAGAAGACTTGATCGAATTTACGGGCGTCGTGTCAGAGTTGCTGCCCAATGCGATGTTCCGCGTGAAGCTCGACAACGACCACGTCATTCTCGCCCACACCTCGGGCAAGATGCGGAAGAACCGCATCCGCGTTCTGGCAGGCGACCGCGTCACCGTCGAGATGACGCCCTACGACCTGACCAAGGGCCGCATCACCTTCCGCTTCAAGTAGGCGTTGCGCGCCTCGCCGATCCCCCCGCTCGTACTGGCCTCCGCGTCTCCGCGACGGCTCGACCTGTTGCGACAGGTCGGCCTCGAGCCTGCGATAATCGACCCTGCCGACATCGACGAGACGCCCGGGACGGGCGAGCTGCCGCGCGCCTATGCGCTGCGCATGGCGCGGGCGAAGCTTGCGGTTGTGAGGGAGCGCCATGCCGGCGCCCTCGTGTTGGCGGCCGACAGCGTCGTGGTCTGCGGTCGCCGCATCCTGCCGAAGACGGAGGAAGAGGCCGAGGCACGGGATTGCCTTGCGAGGCTGTCGGGCCGCCGCCATCGCGTGCTGGGCGGCGTCGCCGCGGCCGGTCCCGACGGCCGTGTGCGCACGCGCCTCGTCGAGACCATCGTTCGCTTCAAGCGCCTCGAGGCGGCCGAGATCGATGCCTATCTTGCGACCGGCGAGTGGCAGGGCAAGGCCGGCGGCTATGCCATCCAGGGCCGGGCCGCGGCCTTCGTCGCCTTCCTGTCCGGCTCCTACAGCAACGTCGTCGGATTGCCGCTGTTCGAAACCGTGGCGCTCCTCAAGGTCGCTCTACCGTGAGCGGCGTCGATCGTCTTGTCTGCCATGTGCTGCCCACGGCGTTCCTGATGGCGCTGGTGACGGAGGGCCGCCTGGTCGAGCTGCAGGTCGCTCGCCGCGACAGGCCTTCGAGGGTCGAGAGCATCTTCCTCGGCCGCCTGGAGCGCGTGATGCCCGATCTCGATGCGGCCTTCGTCGACATCGGCATCGATCGCGCGGGGTTCCTGCGCGCCGAGGACCTTTCCGGCATCGATGGCTGGCCGCCGCTCGGCGCGCCGATCCTCGTGCAGGTGCGCAATGACGGTGACGGCGACAAGGGTCCGCGCCTTTCGATGAACGTCGCCATCAGCGGTCGCTATCTCGTCTACCATCCCAATGGTGCCGGCGTGACCTTCTCCCGCCGCATCGAGGGAGAACTGGAGCGCGACCGGCTGCGTGGCCATGTCGAGGGGCTGCTGGACGGCGGGATCGTGCTGCGCACCGCCGCGGCGGGTGCCACCGCCGGCGTGCTGCAGGCCGACGCCACGCGCGTGCTCGAACGGTGGGAGAAGATCCGGCGCCTGGCCCTCGACGTCGAGCCGCCGGCCGACCTGTCGTCGCGCATCCCGGGCGAGGGCGATCCGATTGCGCGGGCCTTGCGCGATCATGGCGCGGGCCTCGAGGAGGTCATCCTCGACGACCGCGCCATGGCGCGCACGCTGCAGGACAGGATGGACCGGCTGGGCGAGAAGATCCGCGTGCGCTGGCACAACGGGACCATGCCGGCCTTCGACATCGACGATGTCGCAGGGCAGATCGACACCGCGCTGGCGCCGCGCATCGCCTTGCAGAGCGGCGTTGAAGTGCTGTTCGAACCGGGCGAGACGCTGTGCGCCGTGGACGTCGACAGTGCCAGTGCCGGCGGCCGTCAGGGCCGCGCGCCGCGCCGGCCGGTCGACGTCAACCTGGAGGCGGCGCCGGCGATCGCCCAGCAGCTCAGGCTGCGCAACATCGCGGGCGCGGTGGTGATCGACTTCGTGACGATGCGCAGCGCCTACGACCGCGACAAGGTGCAGGCGGTGCTGGCCGAGCATCTGGCGAGCGACCCTGTGCCCACCCAGATCTACGGTTTCACCCGGCTCGGCCTGTTCGAGTTGACCCGCGCGCGGCGCGGCCCGACCCTGGCGGCCCAGCTCGAAGCGCTGGAAAAGAGCGATGACTGACCGATCCCCGCCGCTGCGCGCCGTGCGCATCGAACCGAAATGCCCGACCTGCGGAAAGCCCTCGGACCCCAAGTACAAGCCGTTCTGCCGCAAGCGCTGCGCCGACATCGATCTCGGCCGCTGGCTGAAGGAAGGCTACCGCGTGCCGACCGACGAGGCGCCCGGCGAGGAAGACCTCGACGAGAGGGGCGGCGGTGCGTCTGGACAGCGGAGCTAGCCCATCCTATAAGCCCGGCCGCCAACGAACGATGTGCCCAGGTAGCTCAGTTGGTAGAGCATGCGACTGAAAATCGCAGTGTCGGTGGTTCGACTCCGCCCCTGGGCACCATTCGTTTTGTGCCGTTAGATCAGAGACTTAGGTCTCATCTCCGAAGCCGCCCTTGAGGGGCGGTTTTGCATTTTAGACACCTTCGCTCGCCGTTTTAGACATCGGTCTTGTTCTGTTCACGTTCCTGCCGAGGCTTCTATAGCAGCGGACCGTATTCTGCTTTGGCCCACGCGATGACGGCGTCTTCCTGCTCCTTGGTCGCTCCCGGCATGTCGACATCGATCGAAACGCCGTCCTTTGCCGGATCGTGTTCGAGGGCAAGCAAGATGCCGCCGCGACGGATCTCCTTTGCTCCCCGCCTGAGTTCCACCTTCATCGTCCAACCGTGCTTCGCCTTGCCTTCTGCCCACCAGGGAAAGGCCTCTTCGAGTCGCTTCTTCCGCTCTTCGTTGTCGCTCATCGCTTGCTCCGATGTTTCCGATTGAGTGCCCGCGTCGCCTTGTCGGCCTGCCGGCTCTTATTGCCGCCCTGCTCATAGATTAGGCTCGCGGCGTCGCTTTCATGGGCCATCATGCGCTTCCGGGCCTCGCGCTCGATTCCGAGGTCGTAGAGTTCGTTTCCGAGGGAGTGGCGCAGCCCATGGATGTTGAGGCCCTTCTTGACCTTGCCCTCTTCGGCCAGCTCCCGACATAGCCGGTTGATCATCGTCCGTAGGCCGTCCGCGGTGTAGGGCTCGCCGGCCTCGTTCACGACCAGCGTCTTGGCCTCGGGATTGACGCCCACTTCGTCCAGCAGGGCGATGAGCGGGTCCGGGGCGAGGACGTTGGTGATCTTCCTGCCCTTCCTTGTCTTGCGGCGCGTGTAGATCAGCCGCGGGCGCTGCCAGACGGAAGGCGGCTGGTGGGTGATGTCTCCCGTCGGCCAGCCGGCGAAGCGCCCCAGCCCCAGCGCCAGGACGATTCCGCGCCATCCGCGCTCCCGGGCGCCGTCGACCATCGCGGCGAACTCGGTATCCGCCCAGGGACGGTGTTGCGCCTCGAGGTCTTCAGGTCGCTCCAGGTCGGGCACGCCCTTGGCGGTGTTCACGGTCAGGTGGCCGTAGAGGATGCCCCACGAGAACATCGTCGAGAGGACGGTGACCGCATAGTTGCCCGTCCAGAAGCCGAACGCCTTGCCGACCTTGTTGCGGATCTTCACCACGTTGGGCGTGTCGATCGCCGGCAGCATGAGCGTCCCGAGGTCGAGCTTGAGAGCCCGGCGCAGATAGCCCTGCTTCGGGTCGATCATGCGCTCGTAGCTTTTGCGGGTGGCCGGGGAGAGCTGGAGCCATTCGGGGGAGGGATCGCGCTTCGGCCGGCCGTCCGTACCGGGAATGCCGCGCCACGCTTCGATCAGGTCGAGGAGAGAGCCGGCCTTTGCCTTGGGCTTCGGAAGCGCCGCCAGCTTCGCCTTGATCGCCTCGACGCGGGCGGCGAACTCCTGCGGCTGCTTGTTGGGATCGAGGCGGTGCCCGGCCTCGTCGGTGATCGCCTCGCCGCTGGCGCGCAGGTAGTAGTACGTCGTGCCGTTGCTGACGTAGCGCTTAATGCCCGAGATGTGGACCGTCGTCATCCAGCAGCCTTCCCAGCGCCTCCGGGGTCTGAACCTCCCGCGGGCCGCCGCTGGCGTCAATCCAGTCGTCCAGGGACTTGCGGGTGAACCTCAGCTCGCCCCCGGTGGTCCGGGTGTCGAGGTGAGGCACGACCAGAGCCACGAACTTGGCGGCCGGCATGTTGTCCAGATAGGCGCGCGCCGTCAGCGGCTTCATCAGGGCGGGCCAGTCGCGGACGGGTTTGCTCATGGTATGCTTGCTTCATGGCCGGCTATGAGAAAGTGGTTCCCACGACCTTCGACTCGGCCGCAGACCGAATCCGGGACAGCATCGATCATCTCCATGAGATCGGAGAACCGCTCGATGCCTGGCAGTCGGATACCCTCGCGCGAGCCTTGGCCTACCTCCAGACGGGTAACTACGCGCTGGCCATCGATGCCGCCTTTAGGGCCTGCCGGCCGCAACTCTATCGGACCAAGGCGGCCGAAATCGCCTTCAGTGGTAGCCCGACGGTCACGATTGCCGAGGTGCGGGCGAGCTTCGAAGAGGCCGAGAACAGGCCTCTTCGCTAACTGTAGGGACGGCGGGGTCGGCACGGACTGCTTAGTTCGCCGCCGTGGCGTAGGCCTTGCGCAGCACGCGAAGGGCCTTGTTGAGCGAGCTGATGAGATCGGCGTTCGTGCTCTCGTCGGCGAGGTCGATCGCGTGCTCGATCCGGCAAAGGGCATCGTCGACCGTACGCGTCGGCGCGGCGACGAGCGCGTTGGATGCCGCATCGAAGGCCTGCTTTGCGCGCTCCATCCGGGCGTCGGCGTCCTTCTCGGCTTGGGTGCTGTCCCGAGGCGCCTCCTTGGGCCTCGCGAGCATTGCGGCATCCTCGGCGTCGCCCGCATCGCACACCTCCTTCCAGCCCTTCACGTAAGCTTCCCACAGGGGCCGCAGGCGCGACTGGACACGGCGGCGCGGCTGGGGGGCGGGCGCGTCCTGGGGCTTGAGCACGTCCTTGAAGACGTCCGGCAGCAGGCCCTTGGGACAGTCGCCGCGCTCGTCGAGCAGCTTCACCTTGATGGCGATGCCCTCGGGCTCGACCGTGCGGGCCTGCAGGATACGGTCCACCGCCTCGGCGTAGATCGCGCTCGTGCGCTCTTCGTCGTCCTCGTTGTAGCCGGCGCGGGCGGCCTCGTAGGCGGTCCAGAGGTCGCGCATCTGGGCGCCGCTGAGCAGCGGGGCCGGCTGGGCGACGGACTGGCCTGGGATCGGGTGAAAGGCGGTCAAGGTATCGGGCATCGTTCTCTCCTCGCTAGGCAGCTTGTTTGGCGGATTGGGTCCATTCACTCGGTCGTGCCTCGGGCGCGCGGACCCGGCGCACCCATTCGGCCTCGGCCTCGACGGGCGTGGGCTTCGGCTCGGAGCCGGCGCCACATGCGATGCACTCGACGAAGTATTGGCGGGCGGACTTCTGGCGAAGGCCGCCGGCGCGCTGGCAAAAGGGGCAGCTCTTCACGCCGCTGCCTGCCTGTCGATGCCCAAGCCTGCGCGCAGGTCACGGATCAGGTTGAGGACGATCTGCTCGGCAGCCCGCGGCGAGTCCTCCTCGATCTCCTCGATTTCGGCGAGGCGTTCGAGCTTCAGCAGCATCTCGGACGGGGTGCGCGCCGGGGCCTCGAGGAACCGTTCGTTTGCCGCGTGATAAGCGTCGACGAGGGGGCCATCCTCGGGTGCGCCGTCCTCGTTCACCGCATCCTCGGCGGCCTTGAGCTGAAGGCGAAGGGATAGCAGGTCTTCGCCCGTTCCAAGCGGCTGCGCGTGCGTGGGGTGCTTCAGCTCGCGCGCGGCGTCGGTGATCTTGTCGGCGCGTCCACGGGCGGCATCAAGCTCGTCGCTGGCGATGCCGAGCAACAGGTAGAGTTTGGAGGAGATGCCGTCCAGGCGGATATCTCCGCTCCTCTTTTTGGCGTCCTCGGCCATAACGTCCAGTTCGTCAACCAAGCCCCACACCAAATCGCAGGACGTCTTGGCGCGGCGCATGCCGATCTCGATCTGGTCGGCTTCGTGAAAGATCATGCTGGGCAGTACGCGGGCCGTTTCAGCGCTGGCGAGGGCCGCGATCGTGGCGGACGGGCCTGCCTGCCTGCCGTGCTTCGGGGTCTTCTTGCGGCAGCCAGCCTTGCTGGATGGCTCTGCAGGCGAGGTCAGGCTGATCAATGAATCGGGCACGGCGGTTCTCCTTCGGTTGTGAACTAGGCGGCGAGGGGCTGGTCGATGAGGGCGCGGGCGTCGCGATAGGCGCGGACCGCTTTCAGAAAGCCGGCCCAGAGGTAGCGGCGGCGGGCGAGCCATGCGGCGCGGCGGGCAGCCGGCCAGTCACGCCATGCCTTCGCGTCGAAGGGCGCGCGCTTCTCGCTCTCATGGGTCTGGAGGTGGGACAGCCAGATCAGCGCCGTGGCTGCCTTCGCCTCGTGGGGATACTGGCCGCGCTCTTCGCAGCTTGGGTCTTCGATGCGGTCGAAGGAGATGTTCAGCTCGCGCTCGATCCGGGCGAAGTCACGGCTGCGGTGCTGGACCTCGGCGTGACAGACCGCGACGGCCCATGTCCGGAAGTTCTGGCCGGTCAGCTCGTGAGACGGCAGCGGGCGGCGGTGAAGCGCGATGCGCTGGGCGACTGTGAAAGTGGCCGGGGCGGTGAAAAGCGTGTCGGGCATGGTTGCCTCTCGAGAGAGTGACCGCGGGCCAAACGTCCCGCCGTCTCGCAACCCTTGTACAAATACTGTACAGTAGTGTCAAAGGAATTTGTACAGTCGCCTTACGAATTCATCGGGCTGTGTAAAAAATCACCGCGGCTGGTCGAGAGAATTTTAGATCCAGCGGCGCTGCGACGGATCAAGCCCATGCCCTCAAGCCGAATGCACATTGCCTGCTTCGAGACCTCGAACTTCCAGGCAAGTGGCGCGGCAATTTCCTCGAAGCGCTTCTCGCATTCGCTGGCAAAAAGGCTTCGGGTAAGGATCGAATCCGCTCTGGTGCTCATCCACAGTGATCGCAGCTCTGGTGAGCCGTGCCCGAAAACATCGAATACGAAAGGAGGCTTCGATCCCCAAGCGTCCGACACACGATCTCCTGGGAGCAGAAGAAAAGAAGCAAAATACTCAGCCTGACGCTCTATGGTGGGCATCTTCTGACGTCCAGGATCCCTGCAGATAATAGGCGGCTGTTTGCTCTTTTTCTGGCTCTGAAGCACCTTGCCGCGATGTAGACGCCAATGGCCAATCTCGTGCGCCACGCTGTACCTAAAGCGCCCGAGGCGATGTGGGAAGAGGCTGGGATCAAGGCTGTGGTCAATTAGAATTCGATTGTTCGAGAATTCCATCGCACCAAGAATTTCCGACGAGGCACCTGATTTTGGTCTCTTAAAGTAGGCGTGGAGATCCATGAATTCGAGGGTAAGCCCCAGCTCATTTGTCGCGATGTCTGTCACGGGAACCGGTGATGGCACATTCGATCCAATCGTGTCCGCATACTCCCCCAACAGCACGTTTGCTCGCTGCTCAACCTGTGGAAGGGTGAGTGATGGTACTTGGATCATGGCTTAGATTTTGCCACCTCTTCCGCGATCTGTTCTAGGCGTTCCGCCACCTTCTCGGGTGGCAGGTCACGCGTTGTGCGCAAAAGCGCCTCCACAACAGGTCGAGAATTGGGGTTTCTAATTAGGGCAAACCATTCGGCGTCGCGGCGAGCGCGAGCTACTAGATCCTCTCCTTCAAGTCCTAGCGTCCGAGCAATCTTGCGTAGAACATCGTCTGTTGGCCGGTGATCATCGCTCTCCACTTTAGAAAGCAGCGCGGCCTTGAGGCCTACTATTTTGGCGAGAATTTCAACGTCTATGCCCCGTGCCTCTCGCGTGGCTCGAATGTACGCGCCGAGCCGTGCTGCGTCATCGACGTGGCCCGATCGTGTGGGCGGAGGAGCAATTGCGGGCTTTCGCTGGGGCGGCAGGAGGCCGTCGAGTTCCGCGTGAGTTATAGGGGGGTCCCCCCGGCCGACCAGATGGGGGCGGATAAGGTCGATCAGTTCGACCGGCATGTAGGGCTTTTTGTACGAATCTTCGTAGTACTGGTACCTGCTGGCGTCCCAGCCGATCAGCCGCGCGAGTTCGCGCAAACCGACGGCGCGCTCGCGGATCGTCTTCAATTTTCGGGCATTTTCTGATCGACTCATGGCCCGACCATTGTCGGTCTGTGGTCTGTACAAATGCTGCACAATGAATTTTGACAAATCCGGCGGGATGTGTACAAATCTGTCCTATGCAAACCGACACCGGACAGTCGCCCGCCGATCAGATCATTGGAGCCTTCGGCGGAATAAGGGCGATGCAACGCGCACTACGCGAGAAGCATCCCAATCTGGTGAAAAACTGGTCGACAAGCGGCCGAATCCCGCATTACCGCGAAGATCAAATTCGCCGGGCAGCCGCCGAAGGTCGAATCAACCTTCCCGAAGGCGCCATGTTGCAGCTCTTTCCGAAGTTGGCTGCATGAGCGCGTTCGGGCGGCCGCCTCTACTTCAGGTCTTCTCGATTCCAGCCGACAAGCTGCGAATCCATGATCACCTTGGCGATCCGGAAGGTCGGATGGCTCGGGTTCTCGCTGGCCAGAGCTTCCAATGCCGTCGTGGCGTTGGCGATGACCCGGAGCGAGTCTTTCTCCTTGAGGACGCCGCGTCGCTCCAGCGTCCCCATCATCTCGACGATCAACAGCCACCCACACAAGCCGACGGCAAAATCGACGGCGAAGGACTCGGCCGACGTGTCTTTCTTCTTCCTCGGCATGATCACGCCTCGACTTGTTTGCAGGAGCGGGAGGCCTCTTCGGATCCCGTAAGACGACCGCGGCACATGCACGGTCCGATGGTGGGCCGCGGGCTCTTGGCCAAGGCGGCTCGATCAACGGCCATCGGATGGGTTGGGAGGCGCCGCGGCTTTAAGGCGGGGACCAATGGCGGCGACGCCTCCCGTATGCGACGCGCTGTGGCAGCTATTGCCGGGCGTCGCAGTCTCGAATTTTGCGCCACCTTGCCGGGTGGTCGCGTGCGGCCATCGGGCCGCTGTCTCTTCACGCTGCGCTTTCAGGCTTCCAACCAGGCGCCGCGCGATCTCTCCAACGGAAACGAACCGACCTTCGCGATCTCCTTCGGGGTGACTGCTGTGCATGCACCAGAACCTAGGAGCATGCATGTCCAAGAGGTTGGACCAGGAGTCCAAGGCCGTGGAATCTAACGCCCAAATCCCTGACCTGATGTGGCGGGCCTGTCCGCCACAGCGAGATCGGAAGAGC
>NZ_SCUT01000066.1 GCF_004297265.1 Reyranella sp. | reverse complement strand
AAGGCGTGCCGGCGACCGCGATCGCGGTGGTTGGCCGTGGCGAGCAGGGCCTGCTGGTGCAGACCGGCCCGAACGTCCGCGAGCCGCAGAACCGCCGCGTCGAAATCGTCATCCAGTAAGACGATCCGAAGCGTTGACTTCAGGAACGGCCGGGGGCAACCCCGGCCGTTTCCATTTTCAGCTATGCGCTTTTCGGGTTGGCGCCGCCGGGGCCGGCCTCTATATCCGGGCGCAGGAGAGTGAATTCATGTCGCAAGTGTTGATGCCCAAGGCGACCGCCGTCTGGCTGGTCGAGAACACGACCCTGACCTTCGATCAGATCTCGGCTTTCACCGGCCTGCATCCGCTCGAAATCCAGGCGATTGCCGACGGCGAAGTCGCAGGCGGCATGACGGGTTACGACCCCACCACCAACGGCCAGCTGACCAAGGAAGAGATCAAGCGCGTCGAAGCCGACAGCAACGCGCGGTTGAAACTCAGCCCGCGTGACGTGCCGATGCCGCAGGCCCGCTCCAAGGGCCCGCGCTATACGCCGGTCGCCAAGCGACAGGATCGTCCCGACGCGATCGCCTGGTTGCTGAAGACTCACCCCGAGCTGCAGGACAGCCAGGTCGCCAAGCTGGTGGGCTCGACCAAGAGCACGGTGCAGTCGGTCAAGGATCGTTCGCATTGGAACATGCAGAACGTGCGTCCGCGCGATCCGGTGACGCTCGGCCTCTGCTCGCTGAAGGACTTGAACGACGCCGTCGACCGTGCGCGCCGCAAGGCCGCCCGCGAGGATGCCTCGCGCAAGAAGGAGGCGGCGCAGTCGGGAGTGGTCGAGGAAGCCGCCGACGTCGATCCGGCCGAAGCCGACCAGCCCGACGTCAGCGAGCGGTAGGCTCGAACCTTCCCCTTTGCGTGCTCCGCAAAGGGGAGTGTTATTCCCTAGACGGTCATCATCACCTTGCCGACATGGTCGGCGCGTTCCAGTTCAGCGTGCGCGCCGGCGGCATCCCTGAGTGGGAAGGTCTTGTAGATGATCGGCTTGATCCTGCCGGCTTCGAGCAGGGGCCAGACCTTTTCCCTCAGCCCGCGCGCCATGCGGCCCTTGCTTTCGATGCTCTGAGGCCTGAGTGTCGAGCCGGTGAGGGTGAGGCGATTGACCATCAGGAAGCCGGCGCTGATCGTCGCCATGGCGCCGCCCTGCACGGCGATCACGACGCAGCGTCCGTCGAGCTTCAGCAGCGACAGGTTCTTCGGCAGGTAGTCGCCTGCCACCATGTCAAGCACGACGTCGACGCCGCCTGACAGCTTCTTCACTTCGGCCGCCCAGTCATTGTCCTTGTAGAGGATGGCGTGGTCGGCCCCGAGCGCCTTCACGGCGCTGGCCTTCTCCTCGGTCCGCACGGTGGTGAGCACGGTCGCGCCGAACGACTTGGCGAGCTGGATCGCGGTCGTGCCGATGCCGCTCGCGCCGCCATGGATCAGCACGGTCTCCCCGGCCTTGAGCTGGCCGCGCTCGAAGAGGTTGTGCCAGACGGTGAAGTAGTTCTCAGGCAGCGCCGCGGCCTGCAGCAGGTCGAAGCCCTTGGGCGGCGGCAGGCACTGCGGCGCCGGCACGATGCAGTATTCGGCATAGGATCCGCCCGGCGTCAGGGCGCAGATCGCGTCGCCCAGGTTCCAGCCGGTCACGCCTTCGCCCAAGGCCGCAACGGTGCCGGACGCCTCGAGGCCCGGCAGGTCCGACGCTCCCGGCGGCGGAGCGTAGTTGCCCTGGCGCTGGGCGATGTCGGGGCGGTTGACCGCGGTGGCCGCGACCTTGATCAGGATCTCGCCGGCCCGGGGCTGCGGTACCGGCCGCGTCGTCGGCACCAGCACTTCAGGCCCGCCATATTTCGTGATCTCGATGCAGGTCATCGTGGCGGGCAGGGCACTCATGGTCGGCCTTTCGAAGCGGGAGGAGCGGTGCTAGTCCTGCCTTAGCCGCTTCCGTGGAGACGCGCCATGGCCTTCGATCTCGACGACCTCGACCCCAGGCAGAAGAAGACGCAACCCAGGAATCTCGACGTCATGAACGTCGAGGATCTGGAGGAATACGTCATCGTGCTCAAGGCCGAACTCGAGCGCGTCGAAGCCAAGATCAAGGCCAAGCGGAGTCACGCCGCAGCCGCGGCCTCCCTGTTCAAGAAGTGAACGCGGAACCGCTTGGAAAGGGGAGGATAGATTGGTCGAAGCCAAGTTCCTGAAGCCCGATACGCTGGCGCTGCATGCGGGGCAGCATCCCGATCCGGTGACCGGCGCGCGCGCCGTGCCGATCTACCAGACGACGTCCTTCGTCTTCCGCGATGTCGACCATGCGGCCAGCCTGTTCAATCTTGAGGTCGGCGGGCACATCTACAGCCGGATCTCCAATCCGACCGTGTCGGTGTTCGAGGAGCGGGTTGCGGCGCTCGAGGAGGGCTCCGGCGCGCTCGCCGTGTCGAGCGGCCAGGCGGCGCTCCATATCGCCATCGCCACGCTGATGGGCGCGGGCAGCCACATCGTCGCCTCGACCTCGCTCTATGGCGGCACGCGCAACATGCTCGCGTTGACCCTGCCGCGCTTCGGCATCGAGACGACCTTCGTGCACCCGCGCGACCATGAAGGTTTCCGCAAGGCCATCCGTCCCAACACGCGGCTGGTCCTCGGTGAGACGATCGGCAATCCGGGCGGCGAGGTGCTCGACATCCCGGCCATCGCCACGATCGCCCACGAGGCGAAGATCCCGCTGATGATCGACAACACCTTCGCCTCGCCGGTCCTGTGCAAGCCGCTCACCCTGGGCGCCGATATCGTCTTCCATTCGGCGACCAAGTTCATCGGGGGGCACGGCGTGGCGATCGGTGGCGTCATCGTCGAGTCCGGCCGCTTCGACTGGGAGGGCTCGGGCAAGTTTCCGACGCTCACCGAACCCTATGCCGGCTATCACGGCATCGATTTCGCCGAGGAGTTCGGCCCGCATGCCTTCGTGATGCGCGCGCGCACCGAGGGTGTGCGCGACTTCGGCTGCTGCCTGTCGCCGCAGAACGCCTTTTATCTGATCCAGGGTCTCGAAACCCTCCCGCTGCGCGTCGCCCGCCACGTCGAGAATGCCCGCAAGGTGATGGCGTTCCTGAAGGCCAATCCCGCCGTCGAGCGCATCGCCTCGCCCGACTTGCCGGATCATCCCGACCATGCGCTGGCGCAGAAGCTGCTGCCCAGGGGCACGGGCTCGATCTTCAGCTTCGACATCAAGGGCGGCCGCGAGGCGGGCCGGCGCTTCATCGAGCGGCTGAAGCTGTTTTCGCATCTGGCCAATGTCGGTGACGCCAAGTCGCTGGTGATCCATCCCGCCTCGACGACGCACGCCCAGCTCGATGCGGCGGCGCTGAAGGAAGCGGGCATCGGCGAAGGCATGATCCGGCTCTCGGTCGGCCTGGAAGACCCCGAAGACCTGATCGACGATCTCGGGCCGGCGCTGCGCGCCGCGCAGAAGGGCTGACCATGAAGCTCACCGTCGATGGCCGGACCGTCTTCGCGACGACCGGCGGCACCGAATTCGATCCGTCCAAGCCCGCGATCGTCTTCCTTCATGGCGCCGGTTTCGACCGCACCGCCTGGCGCCTGCAGACGCGCTGGTTCGCCCATCACGGCCGCAGCGTGCTGGCCGTGGACTTCCCGGCGCACGGCTGGTCGGATGGACCGGCGCTCGACAGCATTCCCGCGATGGCCGACTGGACGGCGCGCCTGATCGAGGCGGCCGGCCTGAAGCAGGCGGCCCTGGTCGGCCATTCGATGGGCGCGCTGGTCGCCCTCGACTGCGCAGCGCGGCACGGCGACAAGGTACGGGCGCTCGGCCTGTGCGGCGTCGCTTCGGAAATGCCGGTGCATCCCGAGATGCTCGAATCGGCCAAGGCCAACACGGTGAAGGTGCAGGAGCTGATGACCTTCTGGGGCATGGGCAACGCGCTGCACAAAGGCGGAATGGTCTCGCCCGGCCTCTGGCTGCGCCGCGAATCGCTGGCCGTGCTGGCGGGCAACGAGCCGGGTGTCATTCATAGCGATCTGGCCGCCTGCAACGCCTATAAGGATGCACCCGCGCGGGCGGCGGCGGTGACGTGCCCGACCGTCTTCGTGCTGGGGGACGGTGATCTCATGACGCCGGCCGCCAAGGCCCGGTCACTGGTCGCTGCCATCACCGGTTCGCGTGCCGTGACCATCCCGAACTGCGGGCACTTCATGATGGTGGAGCGGCCCGACGAGACGCTGGAGGCGCTGAAGTCCTGTGTCTGATCGCGTCGCGCTCGTCACCGGCTCGACCTCCGGCATCGGCGCTGCCATTGCGCGTCGCCTGTCGCGCGATGGCTACATCGTGGCGCTGCATTCGCGCAGTTCGGCCGATGTCGGAAAGGCAATGGCCGAGGAGCTGAATCGGGCCAGCTATCACCGGGCCGATCTCGGCGATGAGACGGCGGCGCGCGGTCTCGTCGCGTCGGTGCTCGAGGCGCATGGTCGCCTCGACGTGCTGGTGAACAATGCCGGCCTGTCGATCCGCATCCCGCACACTGATCTCAAGGCGGCGACGCCGGCGCTGTGGCGGCAGATGCTCGACGTCAACCTGATCGCGCCCTTCGTGCTCGTCGCGGAGGCCGAAGCCGCATTGCGCACTTCCAGCGAAGGCGGCCGGCCCGCGAGCATCGTCAATATCGGCACGCATGCCGGCTCGCGCCCCAAGGGATCGTCGATCCCCTATGCGGCCTCGAAGGCGGCGCTGCATCACGTCACGAAGCTGCTGGCGCTGTCGCTGGGACCGGACATCCGTGTCAACGCCGTGGCGCCGGGTCTGGTCGAGACGCCGATGACGGCGAACTGGCCCGACATGCTCGAGACCTGGAAGACCAGGTCGCCGATGAAGCGACCTGCGAAACCGGAGGACATCGCCGATCTGGTGGCCGCGCTGTGCGCCAACGATTACGTTACGGGAGAGATCGTCATCGCCGACGGTGGGTTGAACCTCACCTAGCCAGACACGGAGGAAACAACAATGAACGTCCAGACGCTGCCGCCGGGCTACAAGACCGCCCCATGGACGCCGCCCGAGACCATTACCGGCGCCATGCTGGCCGAGGCGAGCAACAAGCTGATCGAACTGCTGCGCATCCGCACCCAGCCGATCGGCATGCGCCTGTTCGAGGACCCGTCCGAGATGGACAAGATCAAGGGCGTGCGGAAACCCACCGAGGGATTCAAGTTCACCATGTGCCAGATGGTGACGCAGTCGCGCTGGTACGGTTTCACGCTGGGCATCACCGTCGACAATACGCGCGGCGGCAATTGCGGGGGCGTCGTCGGCCTCAACCATCCGGGCGAGGGTTTTCTGTCCGGTGACCACATGAACGGCGTGTGGTTCGGCAACAAGGAAGCGTCTGCCGCCCACCAGGCGCAGATGCCGCGCGTGCCCGACGGCAAGTATAACGGCCTCGTCGTGTCGCCGCTGCGCTCGGCGCGCCTCGACCCGCCGGACATCTGCCTCTTCTACGGTACGCCCGGCCAGATGATCTACTTCATCAACGGCCTGCAGTATCACCGCTACCGCCGCTACGACTTCACCGTGACGGGCGAGAGCGCCTGCGCCGATTCGTGGGGAAGGGCGCTCGCCACGCGCCAGACCTCGCTGTCGCTGCCCTGCTTCGCCGAACGCCGCTACGGCGGCGTGGCCGACGACGAGCTGCTGATGGCCTGCCCGCCGGACGAGCTGCTGCGCGCGGTCGAGGGCATGGGCCATCTCGGCAAGAACGGCCTGCGCTATCCGTTCCCGCCCTACGGCGCGGTGATGGATCCGGCCCTCGGCATGGCCAAGAGCTACAGCTGAGATGCTCTACGTCGTGGCCTGGCCGGTGCTCGGCGAGGCCGACGACACGGCGTTGCGCCGGCTGCGGGCGCAGTATCATCCGCAGGAAGCGGAGCTGATCGGCCCGCACTTCACCCTGGTGTTCGGCGCGCCGGCCGACCGCGAGGGCGAACTGCGCGCGGCTTTGCAAGCCGTCGATCGGCGGCCCTTCTGGTTCCTGATCGACCGCATCGTTCGCTCGGACCTCCATCTCTATGCCGAGCCATCGGATGGCGCGGCCGAACTGACGGCCCTTCATGAGGACCTGAACCCGGTTCCCGGCAGCGAGCCCTTCGAACCGCACATCACGCTCGGCCGGTTCCGCAGCGCTGTAGAGGCCGAGCAGGTGGCGCGCATCGTCGGTCGCCAGAACCTGCCGATGACCGGCCGGATCGAGGAGCTGGCACTCTTGCGGCGAACCGGCGACACGCTCGAAACCCTGGCCAGCGTGCGCCTCGGAACATGAAGATCGTCCGGCGCACCCTGCTCGCGCTCCTGGCCGGCCTTCTCCTGCTGCTCTTCTTCGGACGCCCGATGGTCTGGGCGGAAGCCACGCTGATGATGTGGGACATCGCGGCCGGTGGTGCGCCGACCTGGCTGCAGGGCGTGACCGCGTCGCCGCAGGAATATCCGATGCGCTGGGAAGGTGGGGAGGGCGACCTCTACCTCCCGGCCAGCCAGCCCCGCGCGGCGATGGTCCTCGTCCCCGGCGCCGCCGTGCTGGGCCGGGACGAGCCGCGCCTGCAGGCCTTTGCCCGCAGCCTCGCACGGGTGGGCTTTGCGGTGCTGGTGCCGGAACTGCCGGAAGTACGCCAACTCGTCCTGTCCCGCGCCGACGGCGAACGGGTGGCCGACGCCCTGCGGCAGCTGAACCGGCGCCTGCCCGACCTGCCGCTCGGCGTCGCCGCGATCTCCTATGCCGCCGCGCCCGCGATCATTGCCGCAATCGAGGAGGATCTTGCCCCACGCATTGCCTTCGTCGTCGCCATCGGCGGCTATCGCGACGCCTACACGACCATCGGCTTCGTCACCACGGGCGCCTTCCGGCCGAGAGGCGACAGCCGGGAGTTCCGGGTCGAGCCGAACGCCTATGGCCGCTGGGCCATCCTGCGGGCCAATGCGAGCCGGCTCGACGATCCGCGTGACGCGCGCCTTCTGGAAGAGATTGCGGTGCTGCGCTTCCGCGACCGCAACGCCGACATCTCCCGCGAGGTCGCCATGCTGGGACCGCAGGGCCGTGCGGTGCTGGCTCTGGTCGACAATCGCGATCCAGATGCCGTCAATCGCCTGATCGAAGGACTGCCCGAGACGGTGCGTCGCGAGATCGACGGCCTGAACCTCGCCTTCTACGATCTGTCGAAGCTGCGCGGCCATCTCATCCTGGTGCACGGCCGCACCGATCCGATGGTTCCCTATAGCGAGAGCCAGGATCTCGCGGTGGCCGCGTCGAAGGCGCGCGTATCCCTGTTCCTGATCGATGATATCGGCCATGTCGAGTTCACGGCCGTGAACGTCGCCAACGCCTGGAAGATGTGGCAGGCGATCGTCGCGCTCCTGGAGGAGCGGCGATAGGCGTAAGAATTGAAGGTCGATAACAAGCACCTGTCGTCTCGACCGGAGCGCCAAAGGCGCGTAGTGGAGAGACCTTCGCTCCACCAATTGCCGGCTAATCGTAGAGCGAAGGTCTCTCCACTACGCCTCGCTGCGCGAGGCTTCGGTCGAGACGACGGTTCTTCCCTGAGGCGTAAGTCGATCAACGCCAGAGCGGTGGCAGGGGCGGCAGACGGACGTTGCCCGGCCGCGCCGCGATGCCGAACTTCGCCAGCGCCTCGCGGAGCTCGCGGGGCATGCTCGTGCTGGATGCCGTCGAGACACTGGCCAGCTTGAACAGGCGATCGATGATCTTCTGCCAGCGATCGCCCTCGTCGGGAAAGCGGCGGATCTCGACCTTGCGGCCTTCGCCGATGCCGGCCTTGGCCTTGGCGATGTTGAGGGCGAGCTGCAGGCCACCCAGTTCGTCCACCAGGCCGGCCTGTCTGGCGTCGGTGCCGCTGAAGACACGGCCGCGGGCGGCGGCGTCGATGCGGTTGGCGTCGAGGTTGCGGGATTCGGCGACCTGGGTCGTGAAGGCCGCGTAAATGACGTCGAGCTCCCGGTTGATGGCGGCGCGCTGGGCCGGCGTCGGCGGCTGGAAGGTCGAGTGCATGCCGGCATTTCGGCCGACCGAGATGCGCTCGACGTTGACACCGAGCGAGGTCAGCAGCTCCTGCGCCATGGGCCAGATGCTGAAGACACCGATCGAGGCGGTGATCGTCGTCGGCTGGGCGACGATCACGTCACCGCGTACGGCGGCCAGGTAGCCGCCGGAGGCCGCGACGTCGCCCATCGAGACGATCACGGGCTTGCCAGCGGCCCGTGCCCGGCCGACCGCGTCGGCGATGGCGTCGGCGGCGGGATAGGTGCCTCCGGGCGAGTCGATGCGCAGGACGATGGCGCGCACATCCTTGGCCTGGGCGGCATTCTCCAGCGCCTCGACGACGTCCTCGGCGTTGGCCATCGCGTCGTCCTCGAGGGGACTGCCTTCGCCGCCGCCCGACATGATCGCGCCGTTCACGCGCACGAGGGCGATGACGTCGCCGCTCTGCTTCGGGCGTGCCTCGTCGCCGGCATATTCCGCCAGGGTCACGAGATCGCGTTTGCCGTTGGCGCGCTGGTAGACGTCCTCGAGCGCGTCGGCGCGATAGCCGATCTTGTCTACGAGGCCGTCCTGCCGCGCCTGCTCGGACTCGTGTGGCGCCGTGTCGATCAGGCGGCGAAGCTGCGCCGGCTCGATCTTGCGGTCGCGGGCCACGTCGCTCACGAACTGGCCGAACAGGCTGTCGATCAACTGCTGCAGGTTCTCGCGGGCGGGACGGGTGTAGCTCGTCTCCATGAACGAGTCGGGCGCGCTCTTGTACTCGTAGCGCTTGCCGCCCTCGACCTTGACCCCGAGCTTGTCGAGGCCGCCCTTCAGGAACGGGGTCTCGACGGCGATGCCGGTGACGCCGAAGCCGCCGCTCGGCTGGAGCCAGATCTGCTCCAGCGCGGCGGCGAGATAGTAGTCGGCGACATGATTGCCGCCGCTGCCGAGCGCTTCCGCGAAGCCCACCGCGAACTTGCCCTTGCCGCGGAAGTGGGCGATGGCCTGGCGCAGCTCCTGCACGCGGGCGAGACCGCCCGCTTCGTCGCCGATCTCGACGTAGAGGCCGACGACGCGCGGATCGTCAGCCGCCTGCCAGAGGAGTTGCACCACCTCGACGATGTCGCGCGAGCTGCCGAACAGTCCGCCGCTCAGCAGGCCGGCCGACGTCGTTTCCGGCGGCAGCGAGCGCAAGTCGAGCGACAGCACCATCTGCTGCGGCAGCGGCTTGGGCGAGAAAGGCCCCGAGGCGAAGAAGGCTACGCCGGCGACGATCGCCAGCAGGACGAGGGTGCCGATGGTCGCAAGAAAGCCGACGATGAAACGCCGCATGCGAGAGTTCCCCTCTGATGTTGTGTGTGGGTCAGGAACGGACGAGATTCGGCCGGAACGACTTCACGGCGTCAAGCATCGCCACGGCATTCGTATCGAGGCCGTTGTCGCGGACCATAACGGTCGCCGGCATGCCACGGACCGGGCGCAGGCTGTCATCGAGATTGAACTGGGAAAGGCGCAGGTCCGCTGCGAGGAAGGCCTGCGGCTCGACGCCGATCTGGAGCTGGGTCCGCATCGCGAGGCGGCGCAGTCGAACCCACTGGATATCTTCCCACGCGATGCGTGCGTTACGGCCGAAGCCGAGGGCTATGCCTTCGTGGTCGATCATGACCTGCGGTGTGCGATTCAGATACCGACTGACGCCGACGTAGATGTAGTAGACCATGATCAACGCCAGGACCGAGAACAGCACGAAGCGTGGATCGTTCAGCGACAGCGTCGGCGCGTTGGCCGAATCTCCCGATGTGAAATGCGCGATGGCTGAGCCGATCATCAGGAGCGAGACGGCGGCCATCCCCAGATTGTGGAGGGTGCCGTAGCGCACCTGGAGGGCTTGCCGGGCGGCCACTGCGGAGCGCTAGCCGGCTTGCGCGCGGTGGCGCAGCAGGTGGTCCGCGAGGACGCAGGCCATCATCGCTTCGGCCACCGGGGTCCCGCGGATGCCGACGCAGGGATCGTGACGGCCCTTTGTCCGCAGCTCGATCTCGTGGCCGTTGCGGTCGACGCTGCGGACCGGCGTCAGGATCGAGCTGGTCGGCTTGACCGCGAGGCGGCAGACGATGTCCTGCCCGGTCGAGATTCCGCCCAGGATGCCGCCGGCATGGTTGCTGAGGAAGACCGGCTGGCCGTCCCGCATGCGCATCTCGTCGGCATTCTCCTCGCCGCTCATCGCAGCCGAGGCGAAACCGTCGCCGATCTCGACGCCCTTCACGGCGTTGATGCTCATCAGCGCCTTGGCGAGGTCGGCATCGAGCTTGTCGTAAACCGGATCGCCCAGGCCCACGGGAACGCCCGAGGCGACCACCTCGATCACCGCTCCGCACGAGCTGCCGCGCTTGCGGACATCGTCGAGATAGCCTTCCCAGTTCTGCGCCGCCTGACGGTCGGGGCACCAGAAGGGATTGTCGCCGGTGGCGTCCCAATTCCAATTGGCACGGTCGATCTTCTGCGTGCCGATCTGGACCACGGCGCCGCGGATGGTGACGCCATCACCCAGGATTTTGCGCGCGATGGCCCCGGCGGCGAC
Source organism: Reyranella sp. (assembly GCF_004297265.1). GTDB lineage: Bacteria > Pseudomonadota > Alphaproteobacteria > Reyranellales > Reyranellaceae > Reyranella. Next base: position 14,595 of record NZ_SCUT01000066.1, on the reverse strand, counting down.
GCGCACCGCGGTCTCGCGCGCCGACTGGCGCCCGCCCCCGCGATAGTCCCGGACACCGTATTTCATGTGATAGGTGTAGTCGGCATGAGAGGGGCGGAACTGGTCCTTGATCTCGCCGTAGTCGCGGCTGCGCTGGTCGACATTGTCGATGTGCAGCCCGATCGGCGTGCCCGTCGTGACGCCCTCGAACACGCCGGACAGGATCTTCACCGTGTCCGGTTCCTGGCGCTGCGTGACGAAGCGCGACTGGCCGGGACGGCGCTTATCCATCCACACCTGGATGTCGGCCTCCGAGAGGGGGATGCGAGACGGCGCGCCATCGACCACGCAGCCGATCGCCGGCCCGTGGCTTTCGCCCCAGCTCGTGAACCGGAAGAGGGTGCCGAAACTGCTGCCGGCCATGGTCGCCGGCCTCCTGCGCTACTCGCCTTCGAAGTTGCCGAGCAAGTCGGCGATCTGCTTCGCGGACGAGGTGTTGATCATGCCGACGACATGGTAGCCGGCATCGACGTGCATCACTTCACCGGTCACGCCGGTGCCGAGATCGGAGAGGAGATAGAGGCCGGCATTGCCGACTTCTTCAGTGGTGACGTTGCGCTTCAGCGGCGAGTTGAGTTCGTTCCACTTCAGTATATAGCGGCCGTCGTTGATGCCGGCGAAGGCGAGCGTCTTGATCGGACCGGCCGAGATCGCGTTGACGCGAATCTTCTGTTCGCCGAGATCGGCCGCCAGGTAACGCACGCTCGCCTCGAGGGCGGCCTTGGCCACGCCCATGACGTTGTAGTGCGGGATGACCCGCTCGGCGCCGTAGTAGGTGAGGGTGAGCAGGCTGCCGCCGTCCTTCATCAGCGGCACGGCGCGCTGCGCCACCGCGGTGAAGGAGTAGACGCTCACATTCATGGTGAGGTTGAAGTTGTCCGACGTGGTGTCGAGGTAGCGGCCGCGGAGCTCGTCCTTGTTGGAGAAGGCGATCGCATGGACCACGAAGTCCAGCTTGCCCCATTCCTTTTCCAGTTTGGCAAAGACCGCGTCGATGCTGGCGGCGTTGGTCACGTCGCATGGCTCGATGATCTTGGCCCCGATCGAGTTGGCCAGCGGGCGCACACGCTTCTCCAGCGCCTCGCCCTGGAAGGTGAAGGCCACCTCCGCTCCCTGGTCGTGGCAGGCCTTGGCAATGCCCCAGGCGATCGAGCGTTCGTTGGCGACGCCCATGACGAGGCCCTTTTTACCGGCCATCAGTTGTGCAGCAGAGGTCATGCTGCGGTTCTAGCGGGGGACGGCTATTGGGACAAGATGCCGGTGGTGGAACGCGGCCGACCCCCTCATATTGTGGGTCATGATCCGGGAAACCACTGATCCGCTGGAGCTTTTCGCCGCCTGGTACGGCGAGGCCGGCACTTCCGAGCCCAACGACCCCTCCGCCATGGCCCTGGCCACGGTGGGTCCGGACGGAACGCCCGCCGTGCGCATGGTTCTGTTAAAGGACTATGACGCCGACGGCTTCGTGTTCTACACGAATTATGAAAGCCGCAAGGGCAGCCACCTCCTGGCCCATCCCAAGGCGGCCCTCCTTTTCCACTGGAAGTCGCTGCGCCGCCAGGTTCGCCTCGAGGGGCCGGTCATCCAGACGACCGCGGCGGAGGCCGACGCCTATTTCGCCAGCCGCGCCCGGGGCAGCCAGATCGGCGCCTGGGCGTCGGAGCAGTCGCGGCCGCTCGAGAGCCGGTTCGCGCTCGAGAAGCGGGTGGCGGAGTACGGGGCCAGGCACGTGATCGGGACGGTGCCGCGGCCGCCGCACTGGTCAGGATTCCGCCTGCAGCCGACCCTGATCGAGTTCTGGCAGGACGGCGCCTTCCGCCTGCACGACCGCCTGGAATACCGGCGCGGCTCTCTGGCGGAACCCTGGACCACGCGAACGCTGTACCCCTGAGGACGTGACGGCAATGGAGCCCCAACGGCTGATGCGGCTGGCGACCGTCGCTTCAATCTCGACGGCGCTCATCCTGATCGTCGCCAAGTTCGCGGCCTGGCGGCTCACCGATTCCGTGAGCATGCTGTCCTCGCTGGTCGACACGTCGCTCGATCTCGTCAGCTCGATGGTGACATTCTTCGCCGTGCGGCAGTCGCTGGTACCGGCGGACGACAATCATCGCTTCGGACACGGCAAGGCCGAGGGGCTGGCGGGCCTGATCCAGGCGGGCTTCATTGCCGCGTCCGGCTGCGCCCTGCTGGTCGCGATCGTCGAGCGGCTGGGCGATCCGAAGCAGGTGCGGGAAGAGGGACTTGGCCTCGCCGTTAGCGCGCTGGCGATCGGGCTGACCCTTTGTCTCGTCACGTTCCAGAAGTACGTCGTGCGGCGCAGCGGCTCGCTCGCCATCAATGCCGACATGGCGCACTACAGCACCGATCTCGTGGCGACCCTGGTGACCGGCGTTGGGGTGTTCCTGTCGGGTGTGCTGGACCAGCCGCTGATCGACAGTGGCGTGGCGGCGCTGGTGGCGCTCTACCTGCTGCACGGCGCCTGGAACGTCGGCAAGGAATCGCTGAACGTGCTGATGGATCACGAACTGCCGGCCGAGGATGGGCGGAAGATCGGGGAGATCGTGCGGGCGCATCCGGGCGTGAGGGACGTGCACGACCTCAAGACGCGGTCGAGCGGCCTCACAAAATTCATCCAGCTCCACATCGAGGTCGATCGCGACCTCTCGGTCGTACTAGGCCACGCGATCGGCCTCGAGGTGCAGGCCGAAATCGCCCGGGCCTTTCCCGGCGCGGAAATCATCATCCACGTCGATCCTTCGGCCGCGCCATGACGGGCAGACCTTCCTTCGTGGTCGAGGACCAGTCCGAGACGATCGCCTTCCTCGATGCCGAGCTGAAACCCGAGCGCCGGATCGACACGCACGGCGCTGTCGTCTTCCTGTGCCGCGAGCGCGCCTACAAGCTGAAGCGGGCGGTGAAGTTTCCCTACATGGACTTCTCGACCGAGGGCCGGCGCGCGGCAATGTGCGCGGCCGAGATCGAGGTGAACCGGCGATCCGCGCCTGAAATCTACCTTGGCATCGCCCCGGTGATGCGGCGCGACGGCGGGCTGGCGCTGGGCGGGGTCGGCGAGGCGTCCGAGCACGCCATCGACTGGCTGGTCGTGATGCGCCGCTTCGACGAGGAGGGGCTGCTCGACCGCATGGCGGCGCGCGGCGCGCTGACGCCCGAGCTGATGGCGGCGCTCGGCACACGCGTGGCCCGGTTCCATGACAGCTTGCCGGCCATCCCCTCGGGCTTCTGCTCGCCGGACGATTACCGTCACTCGGTCGCGGCCGACGTCCGGCAGATGCGCGAGGCGGGGGAGCGGCTCGATCCGCCGACCAGCGAGGCGCTGGCCGAGGCGATGCCGCGCTCGCTCGAGCCGTACCTCGATCTCGTGGCGCGCCGCGTCGCGGCCGGCGCGATCCGGCGCTGTCACGGCGATCTGCACCTGCGCAACATCGTGACCCTGAACGGCCAACCCGTGCCGTTCGACGCCATCGAATTCTCCGACAAGATCGCCAACATCGACGTGCTTTACGATCTGGCCTTTGCGCTCATGGACCTGGCGCGCCAGGGGCTGGGGGCGCTGGCCAATCGCCTGCTGAACGAATGGCTGTGGCGGGTCGGCGAGCTTGAAGGTGCATCGCACGAGGAGGCGCTGGCGCTGATGCCGATGTTCCTCGCGCGTCGGGCCGCGATCCGGGCCTATGTCGATTCGGCGGTCACGGCGGTCAGCGGCGCCGACAATGCCCCGGCGCGTGCCTACCAGAAGGCGGCGCTGGCCTTCCTGCAGCCCGCTCCGCCGCGCCTGGTCGCGATCGGTGGCCTGTCGGGCAGCGGCAAGACCACGCTGGCGCTGAAGCTCGCGCCGGAGATCGGCCGCACCCCGGGCGCCGTCGTGGTACGGACCGATGTCGAGCGCAAGCGGCAGGCGGGCGTCGCGCTGGAAGAACGCATGCCCGCCGGCAGCTATTCCCCCGAGGCGTCGGCGCGGGTCTACGCCGCGTGTCTCGCGCGCGCCGAGCGGGTGCTGCGCGCCGGGCACAGCGTCGTGCTCGACGCCGTCTTCGCCCGCCCTGGCGAACGGGCCGCCGCCGAGGCGCTGGCGCGAAAGGTCGGAGTGCCGTTCCAGGGGATCTGGCTCGACGTGCCGAAAGACGTGGCCCAGCAGCGCGTGACGGACCGGAAAGGCGATGCTTCCGACGCGACGGCATCCGTGGTCGAGCGGCAGTTTGGCTACGATCTGGGTGAAATCGACTGGGAGCGTCACTGATCCTTTTCACTTTCCAAGATGAAATGATTCGAGGGTTCGCCACAGTGACAATCAACGGAGCGCGCAACTCCGGTTGCGCTCAGGGCCCGTCTATCGGCAAGGCATGAGCGCCACTGGAGTGGCGCGCTCCAATGAGGTCTAGGCCCGCTTCTTCGCCGTCGAACTGCGCGGGAGCAGGCGGGCGAGGTACTGGCCGGTGTAGCTCTCGGGCACTTTCACGACGGCCTCGGGCGGGCCCTCGGCGACCAGGCGGCCGCCGCCCGATCCGCCGTCGGGGCCCATGTCGAGGACCCAGTCGGCTGTCTTGATGACTTCGAGATTGTGCTCGATCACCAGCACCGTGTTGCCGGTCTCGACCAGGCGATGCAGCACTTCCAGCAGCTTGCGCACGTCCTCGAAGTGCAGGCCGGTGGTCGGTTCGTCGAGGATGTAGAGCGTGCGGCCCGTGGCGCGGCGCGACAGTTCCTTGGCGAGCTTGACCCGCTGCGCCTCGCCGCCCGACAGGGTCGTCGCCTGCTGACCGATGTGGATGTAGCCCAGCCCGACCTGCTGCAAGGTCAGCAGCTTGTCGCGGATGACCGGCACCGCCTTGAAGAACTCGCAACCCTCGTCGACGGTCATGTCGAGCACGTCGGCGATCGACTTGCCGCGGAACACGATCTCCAGGGTCTCGCGGTTGTAGCGCTTGCCCTTGCAGACGTCGCATTCGACGTAGACGTCGGGCAGGAAGTGCATCTCGATCTTGATGACGCCGTCGCCCTGGCAGGCCTCGCAGCGGCCGCCCTTGACGTTGAAGGAGAAGCGTCCGGGCTTGTAGCCGCGCTCGGTCGATTCCGGCAGCTGGGAGAACCAGTCGCGGATCGGCGAGAAGGCGCCAGTGTAAGTGGCCGGGTTGGAGCGCGGCGTGCGGCCGATCGGCGACTGGTCGATGTCGACGATCTTGTCGAGATGGTTGATGCCGTCCAGACCGGCATGGGCGCCGGGATGTTCGCGCGCATTGTTCAGCCGCTTGGCCAGCGCCTTGTAGAGCGTCTCGACGATCAGGGTGCTCTTACCACTGCCCGAGACGCCGGTGACGCAGGTGAAGGTGCCGAGCGGGATGCTGGCAGTGACGTTCTGGAGATTGTTCTCCCTGGCGCCTTTCAGCGTGAGCCAGCGGCCGTTCTTCGGCGGTGGCTCACGCCGCACCTTGGGGATCGGAATCTGGCGGAAGCCCGAAAGATACTGGCCGGTGAGGCTCGCGGTGTTGCGCATCACCTCGTCGGGCGTGCCCTGGGCGATCACCGTGCCGCCATGGGCGCCGGCGCCCGGACCCATGTCCACCAGATAGTCGGCGGCACGGATCGCATCCTCGTCATGCTCGACCACCAGCACGGTGTTGCCGAGGTCGCGCAGGCGCGTGAGCGTCTTGAGCAGCCGGTCGTTGTCGCGCTGGTGCAGGCCGATCGACGGCTCGTCGAGCACATAGAGCACGCCGGTCAGGCCCGAACCGATCTGGGAGGCCAGGCGAATGCGCTGGCTCTCGCCACCGGACAGGGTGCCGGAGGTGCGGTTCAAGGTCAGGTAGGACAGGCCGACATTGTCGAGGAAGCCCAGCCGCTCGTTGATCTCCTTGAGAATTCGCGCGGCGATCTCGCGCTGCTTGGGCGTGAGCTTGGGATCGAGCGCCAGGAACCACTTCACCGCCTCGCCGATCGAGAACTCGGTCGTCTGGCTGATGTTGAGGCCGGCGATCTTGACCGCGAGCGCCTCGGGCTTGAGGCGGGCGCCGTTGCAGGTCTCGCACTTGCTCTCGTGCTGGAAGCGCTCCAGCTCCTCGCGCACCCAGGAGGAGTCGGTCTCCTTCCAGCGGCGGTCGAGATTGGGGATCACGCCCTCGAACGGCTTGGTCGTCTGGTACTGGCGGATGCCGTCGTCGTAGCGCATGGCGATGGACTCGCTGCCGCTGCCGTAAAGGATCGTGTCGCGCACCTTCTTCGGCAGATCGCGCCACGGCACCGAGGTCTTGACCTTGAAGTGCTTCGCGATGCTCTCGAGCGTCTGCATGTAATACTGGCCCGACGAATCGGCCCACGGCGCGACCGCGCCTTCCGAGAGCGAGAGCCGGTCGTCCGGCACCACCATCTCGGGATCGAAGAACATCTTCACGCCGAGGCCATCGCAGGCCGGGCAGGCGCCTTGGGGCGCGTTGAAGGAGAAGAGGCGCGGCTCGATCTCCTCGATGGTGAAGCCCGAGACAGGGCAGGCGAAGCGGGCGGAGAAGACCGTGCGCTCGCCATTGTCGGCGTTCTCGGCAATCGCCAGGCCCTCGGCGAGGGTAAGCGCGGTCTCGAGCGAATCGGCGAGACGGTTGCCGAGATCGGGCTTCACGACGATGCGGTCCACGACCACGTCGATGTCGTGCTTGAACTTCTTGTCGAGCGCGGGAGCCTCGGCGATCTCGTAGAGCTTGCCGTCGACCTTGACCCTCTGGAAGCCCTTGCGCTGCAGTTCCTGGAGTTCCTTGCGGTACTCGCCCTTCCGGCCACGCACGATCGGCGCCATCAGGTAGAGGCGCGTGCCCTCCGGCATCGTCTTGATGCGGTCGACCATCTGGGAAACGGTCTGGCTCTCGATCGGCAGTCCGGTCGCGGGTGAGTAGGGCACGCCGACACGCGCGAACAGCAGGCGCAGATAGTCGTAGATCTCTGTGACGGTACCGACCGTCGAGCGCGGATTGCGGGAGGTCGTCTTCTGTTCGATGGAGATCGCGGGCGACAGGCCCTCGATCGAATCGACGTCCGGCTTCTGCATCAGCTCGAGGAACTGGCGCGCATAGGCGGACAGACTCTCGACGTAGCGGCGCTGGCCCTCGGCATAGATCGTGTCGAAGGCGAGAGACGACTTGCCCGAGCCGGAGAGGCCGGTGATCACGACCAGCCTGTCGCGCGGCAGGTCGACGTCGACGTTCTTGAGATTGTGCTCGCGCGCCCCCCGGACGGAGATGAAGCGATGCGGCTCGGCAGCGGGTAAGCGGGACTTTGCCATCAGGACCGGAACAATAAGGTATGCGCGGGATCAGCGCATATGGCGATTATCCCCCAGCTCCGCCAGTGCCCTGCGTCACGCTGGCGATGCTTGCGCTGCCAGCACCCGGGCCGTCGGACGGTCGTTCATCAGAAGCTGCGCGGTGCCCGCGATCAGCCCGATCAGGACGCCGATCTTCCAGGCGAGATCGTAGGAACCCAGCAGGTCGAACAGGTAGCCGCCGCCCCAGGCGCCGAGGAAGGAACCGGCCTGGTGGCTGAGGAAGGCGATGCCGGTCAGGGTCGACAGGAAACGCAGGCCGAAGATCTGCACCACCAGCCCGTTGACCAGGGGAATGACCCCCAGCCAGAGCGTGCCCATGGCGGCGCCGAACAGCACCACGGAAAGCGGCGTCGGAGGGAACAGGAAGAACAGGGCCACTGCCAGCGAGCGCAGCAGGTAGATCGCGCCCAGCAGCAGGCGCTTGGGGTATTTATCGCCCAGCCAGCCGAACAGCCACGAACTCAGGATGTTGAAGCCGCCGATCAGCATCAGCGCCACCGCGCTGTAGGACGGGTCCATGCCGCACTGGGCGAGATAGGTCGGCAGGTGGGTGGTGATGAACACGAGCTGCAGGCCGCAGACGAAGAAGGCCAGCGCCATCACGACATAGCCGGTGTGGCGCCGGGCTTCATCCAGCGCGCCCGCCAGGGTGAGGTTGCGGTCGGTCGACAGGGTGTTGGGCAGCCTGTCGGCACGGCTGCCAATCCAGGCGGCCGGCAGCATGGCGAGCGCCAGGATGACGAAGGCCCAGACGGCGGCGCGCCAGCCATCGGTATTGAGGAGGTAGGCCGCGATGGGCGCCGTCAGCATGGTGCCGACCGAGCCGGCGGCCGAGACGATGCCGAAGGCCAGGGTCCGGCGGCCCGGTTCGACGACGCGGGCGGCGATGTTGGCGGTGATGCCCGAGGTCGTGCAGGCGAGCGCCACGCCGATCAGGACGCCGGCGCCCAGGATGATCGGCAGGACGCCCTGGGCCGTGGCCGTCAGCCAGATGCCGAGGATGAACAGGGCGCTGCCGATCATGGCGACCCAACGCGTTCCATGCTTGTCGGCGAAGATGCCGGCGATCGGCTGACTCACACCCCAGGCGACCTGCTGGACGGAGATCGCCAGCGCAAAGTCCGAGATCGCGATCCCGAGTTCCTTTGAGGCCGGCGCCTGGAAGAGGCCGAGATTCTGGCGGATGCCCATGGCGAGGGTCATCATCAGCGCCGCGCCGCCCAGCATGGCGTAGGCCTGGCCGGTCGAAACCTGGGGAACGTGGAAGGATTTGCTCATGGCCGGGGAAGATACGGGAGACTTTGCCGCCCCAACCAATGAATTGTCGGAGGGCGCCCATGAGCAGACCTCACTTCACAACCGTTATTAGGTGGCTGCCCACAGGCAGCCGGGTCTAGTTTGCCGGCCGTGAGGTAGGTGCCGCGTCCCGCGGCGCCGGGAAAGCCAAGGAGGCCCCCATGGCGGGCAGCGTCAACAAAGTCATTCTGGTCGGCAATCTCGGCCGCGACCCCGAAGTGAAGTCCATGCAGGACGGCCGTTCGCTGGTGAACATGTCGGTCGCGACGTCGGAGACCTGGCGCGATCGCAACAGCGGCGAGCGCAAGGAACGGACCGAGTGGCATCGCGTCGTGATCTTCAACGACAAGCTGGCCGAAGTGGCCCAGAAATTTCTGAAGAAGGGCGCCAAGGTCTATCTCGAAGGCCAGCTCACCACCCGCAAGTGGACCGACCAGAGCGGCCAGGAACGCTATACGACCGAAGTGGTCATCCCGCGTTTCGGCGGAACCCTCACCATGCTCGATGGCCGTAGTGGCGGCGGTGGCGGTGACGGCGGCGGGATGGACGACGATTACGGCGGCGGCATGTCCGGTGGTGGCATGTCGAGCGGTAGTGGCAGTGGTGGACGCGCCGCTCCGCGCGCCAAGGCCGAGCTCGACGACGACATCCCGTTCTAGGCCGTGCGGCGCTCGTCCTGGATGGGACGGGCGTCTTCGGCGGCAGGCTGTGCCGCCTTCTTGCCAGCGCCCTTCTCCTCGAGCTGACGACCGGGCCGAGATCGACCTGCCCGTGATCGGCCGGGCTGGTCCGCTATTGCGGGTTCCTCACAAATCGATGAAGCGGTCGCGTGCCTGGGGCGATGGCACGAGGCAGGAATCGAGTCGGCCGAACCATCGGATGCGGTTGCGTGCGACGATGTCGTAGATCGGGTCGCGCAGGAACCTGGAGACGAGGATAAGCGGATAGAGCCAGCGTGCCGGGCCTTTGAGGTGGCTCACCGCCCGCAGCGCGGCGGTCGAACGCGTGTAGATCCGGTCGCCCTCGAGAAGCAGGATCGTCCGGTCGAACGTGTCGTCGGCAAGGTCGAGGGCGAGGAGAACCCGTTTGCCGAGGCCGGATTGCGTACTGGCGAACTTGAGCCGTCCCTCGGGATCGCGCTTCAGGCAGAAGGCCACGAAGCGACTGCACAGGATGCAATGTCCATCGAAGAAGTAGAGCGGCTGCGGCAGGTCGCCGAGGGCCGCCGGGAGTTTCATGCAGGAAAGCCCAGCGCGCGCAGTTCGGCAACCGTCTCCTCCGCGGAGCGATGGTGAATGCCGCTCATGCCGGCGACGCGGGCGCCCTCGACGTTCGCCACCACGTCGTCGATGAATACGGCATCCGGGGGATCGAAGCCGCCCGTGCGGCAGGTCAGCTCGAAAATCGCCGCGTCGGGCTTCCAGCAGCCGACGTTGCCGGAGACGACGTAGTCGCGGAAGCGCGCGATGAACGGATGCCTGACCCGTCCAGGACCGCGCAGCCAGGCGTCGAGAAAGCCCGGGGCGTTGGACAGCAGATAGAGCGGCACGCCGGCATCGCCCAGCCGTTCGACGAGGTCCGCCATCGCCGGGAAGGCATGGTCGAGCATCTCGTCGAACCGGTCGTAGTAGGCCGAAATCAGCGCTTCCCTGCCGGGATGGAGGGCCTGGAGTTCGCGCGTGGCAGCGGCCGGGTCACCATCGTAATCCTGCCGCATGTGCCATTCGCGGGTCGTGACGTTGGCGAGGAAGTGCTCCATCTCCGCCTCCTGCGGGATGAGCTTCCGGTAGAGGTGCCGCGGATTGTAGTCGATCAGCACGCCGCCCATGTCGAAGACCACGACGGAGGGGCGGGACGGAGCAATTTCTGGGGGCAATTCGCTGCCTTTCCGTGAGGTATTTTCGGTGCGAATTTAGTCAATAATATCAAAGCATTAAAGGCCGGTCTGCCAGCCGATTTTAGTTGGTCTTGCGGGGCTTGTTTGCTAGGTTGCGAAATACCCCCGCCGGAGTCTCCGGAAGGGCTGCAAGAACGAGAAAATCCCAGGTCTCCGTGAGCGACGATACGACCCTTCCGCCGGCGCCGCCGCCCCCCGACGCGCCTCCGCCACAGCCTTCGCCGCACGATATCGCCCCGATCACGATCGAAGAGGAGATGCGCCGCTCCTACCTCGATTACGCCATGAGCGTGATCGTGGCGCGCGCGCTGCCAGATGCGCGTGACGGACTGAAGCCGGTGCAACGCCGTATCCTGTACGCGATGAAGGAGGGTGGATACGACTCGACGCGGCCCTTCCGCAAGTCGGCGCGCATCGTCGGCGACGTGATGGGCAAGTATCACCCGCACGGCGACAGCGCGATCTACGACGCCATGGTGCGCATGGCGCAGGACTTCTCGATGCGCCTGCCGCTGATCTCGGGCCAGGGCAACTTCGGCTCGATGGACGGCGATCCGCCGGCGGCGATGCGTTACACCGAGGCGCGTCTCGCCACCGTCGCCGAGACGCTGCTCGAGGACATCAACAAGGACACGGTCGAGTTCCAGCCGAACTACGACGAGCGCGAGAACGAGCCGACGGTGCTGCCGGCGGCCTACCCGAATCTGCTGGCCAACGGCGCCGGTGGCATCGCTGTGGGCATGGCGACCAACATCCCGCCGCACAATCTCGGTGAACTGATCGATGCCTGCCTGGCGCTGATCGCCAATCCGGAGCTGACCGTGCCGCAGCTCATGGAATACGTGCCGGGCCCGGATTTCCCGACCGGCGGCATCATCCTCGGCCGCAACGGCATCCGTGCCGCCTTCGAACTCGGCCGCGGTTCGATGATGATGCGGGCCAAGACCGCCATCGAGCAGAAATCCGGTGGCCGCGAGTCGATCGTCGTCACCGAGATTCCGTACCAGGAGAACAAGGCCCGGCTGCACGAGCGCATCGCCGAGGTGGTGCGCGACAAGAAGGTCGAGGGCATCTCCGAGATCCGCGACGAGAGCGACAGGGATGGCGTGCGGCTGGTCATCGACCTGAAGCGCGACGCCATGTCCGACGTCGTGCTGAACCAGCTCTATCGCTTCACGCCGCTGCAGACGAGCTTCAGTGTCAACGCCCTGGCGCTGGACGGCGGCCGCCCGAAGCTGATGAGCCTCAAGGAGCTGCTCGAGGCCTTCATTCGTTTCCGGGCCGAAGTGCTCACCCGGCGCACCCGCTTCGAGCTCAACCACGCGCGCGACCGCGCCCATGTGCTGGTCGGTCTCGCGATCGCCGTCGCCAACATCGACGAAGTGATCGAGATGATCCGCCGCTCGCCCGATCCGAACGTGGCGCGTGAGCGGTTGATGGCCAAGGACTGGCCGGCGGCCGACGTGAAGCCGCTGATCGACCTGATCGCCGAGCCGGGCCGCGAAGTGTCGCCCGAGGGAACCTACCGGCTCTCCGAAGTACAGGCCCGCGCCATCCTCGAGTTGCGACTTCAGCGCCTGACCGGCCTGGAGCGCGACAAGATCGCCGAAGAGCTGACCGAGGTCGCGAAGCTGATCGAGGGCTACCTCGAACTGCTGGGCAATCGCGACAAGCTGTTCGCGCTGATGGGCGAGGAACTGCGCGAGATCAAGGAGAAGTACGCCACACCGCGGCGCACCCAGATCGTCGACAACGAGTTCGAGCAGGACGTCGAGGACCTGATCCAGCGCGAGGACATGGTCGTCACGGTGACCCATGGCGGCTACGTCAAGCGCGTGCCGGTGTCGGCCTATCGTGCCCAGCGCCGCGGCGGCAAGGGCCGCTCCGGCATGGCCACGCGCGAGGACGATTTCGTGTCGAGCCTGTTCGTGGCGAACACGCACACGCCGGTGCTGTTCTTCTCGAGCCGTGGCATCGTCTACAAGCTCAAGGTCTGGCGCCTGCCGCTCGGCGCGCCGCAGGCGCGCGGCAAGGCGTTCGTGAACCTGCTGCCGCTCAGCGAGGGCGAGACGATCAGCGCCGTCATGCCGATGCCGGAGGACGAGGCGAGCTGGTCGACGCTCAACGTGATGTTCGCGACGGCACGCGGCGGCGTGCGCCGCAACGAACTCAGCGACTTCACCAGCGTCAACCAGGGCGGCAAGATCGCCATGAAGTTTGAGGGTGAGGATGCGGGCGATCGCCTGATCGGCGTCAGCGTCTGCTCCGAGGAGCAGGACGTGCTGCTGGCGACACGCCAGGGCCGCGCCATGCGCTTCCCCGTCTCGACCGTGCGTGTCTTCGCCAGCCGCAATTCGACCGGCGTGCGCGGTATCGCGCTGGCCGAGGGCGACGAGGTGATCTCGATGTCGCTGGTCGACGGCGGCAAGGGCATTCCGACCGAGGACCGCGATGCCTACCTGCGCCAGTCGCGCGTGTTGCGCCAGGCCGAGAACGCAACGGAAGCGGGCGAGGCGGTCACAGAGGAGGAAGCTCCCGCGGGTGAGGAGGCGGCAGCGCCCGCCACCACGCTTTCGCCGGAACGCTTCGCCGAACTGCAGGCCAAGGAGGAGTTCGTGCTGACGGTGGCTTCGTCGGGCTTCGGCAAGCGTACCTCCGCCTACGAGTATCGGGTCACCGGTCGCGGCGGCAAGGGCGTCGAGCTGATGAGCCTGGCCAAGGGCGGTGAGATCGTCGCGGCTCTTCCCGTCCTCGATACCGACGAGATCATGCTGGTCACCGACGGCGGTACCCTGATCCGCTGCCCGGTGGATGGAATTCGCATCGCCGGACGTGCGACGCGTGGCGTGCGCATCGTCAACGTGAGCGAGGGCGAGCGCGTCGTCACGGCCGTTCGGATCGGAGACGACGACGCCGGCAACGGTGGAAGCGGCGACGTCCAGGCAGAGCCGAGTACGGGAACGGAGCAGGACTCCAGTTCCGAAACAAACGGTGGATAAGGATCGGTCGTGTCGCTAAGACTTCGCCGTCGCAGTCTGCGCACAAGGGGGAGACATGGCCGTAGAACGCACCGGGGTCTATCCGGGCACGTTCGATCCCATCACGAGCGGGCACATGGAAGTGGTGCGCCGCTCGCTGCGCCTCGTCGACAGGCTGGTGATCGGCCCGCACATCAACGTGGGGAAGGGACCGCTGTTCTCGCTCGAGGAGCGGATCGAGATCATCAACGAAGACATTGCGGATTTTCCACAGGCCGACCGCGATCGCATCGAGGTGGTGCCGTTCGAGGGGCTGCTGATCCACTTTGCGCGCGACGTGAAGGCATCGGTCATCATCCGCGGGCTGCGGGCCGTCTCGGACTTCGAGTACGAGATCCAGATGGCCAACATGAATGCGCGCATGGAGCCTGCGATCGAGACCATCTTCCTGATGGCATCCGACCGGCACCAGTTCATCGCCTCGTCCCTGGTGAAGGACATTGCCCGCCTGGGCGGAGACACGTCGCAGTTCGTGTCCAAGAAGGTATTCGAGCGCCTGAAGGCCAAATTCGGCAAGAAATGAGGCCGGGAGAGGCCTCGTTGACCATCGGCCGCCCGCACTTTATATGGGCGCCGCGCGGCGAAGAAGCCCGCGGCGCGGAACCGGAAAGAGCCCGTAGCTCAGCGGTAGAGCATCTGACTTTTAATCAGAGGGTCGTGGGATCGTACCCCACCGGGCTCACCACTGGACCCAAGAAGGAGAAGAACGGCTCATGCCGTCGGTGAAAGTCGTCAACGGCAAGCAGATCGTGGTCGAGAATCTCGGCCCGACCGAGCGCCTCTTCAGCTTCATCGTGAAGCCGTTCGTCCGCATGTCGCAGCATCGCGACCTGATCGCCGCGATCCTGCGGCGCGAGGTTCGCGAGCGCTTCAAAGGGTCGATCGCCGGATGGATCTGGGCGATCATTGCCCCCCTGCTGATGATCGCCGTCTATTCCTTGGTGTTCAGCACGGCCCTGACTCTGCCGCTGCCCGAAAATCTGGCCAAGAGCCAG